>CAWJTB010000003.1:0-808188 GCA_963845655.1 uncultured Actinomycetota bacterium
AGGGAACCGCCCTTCCTGGCATCGTCTGTGCTTCCATAGCCGGTTAGAGTCGCAGGCCCGCCGCAGGTGGGGTCGAGACCGCCGCACGGGACACTAGTGTCCGGGCGGGAGGAATCTCAATTTGCGGAAACGTTAGGAGCCGCGGCTCGCCAGCAAGAGAAAACGATTATGGCCAAAGTTAAACTCGGCCTCCGCACCGATGCGCCCGTGGAGGCCAAGCAGAAGAAAATCGACACCCTGGCGGTCAATCTCGCCGGGAACGCCCCGTTCGCCGCCATCCAGCCCACCCCCGCGGCCCTCCAGGCCTTTTCCGCCGTGATCACCGCCAAGCAGCGCGAGATCACCGCCGCCGAAGCCGGCCTGGCCGCGCTCAAGGCGGAATGGTCCGCGCTGGGCGACCAGGCCCACGCCCAGCTCCTGGCCGTCGCCGCCGCCGTGCAGAACGTCAGCCTGGGGCGACGAGGGCCTTATCGTCAGCACCGGCTTTGAAGTGGCCGCCGGGCGCAGCCCCTCGCCGGTGCTCGCCGCCCCGCAGAACCTGCGCACCCGCCCGAGCAGCTTTGAGGGCAGCGCCTGGCTCCTCTGGCAGCACGTGCCCGGTGCCATGGGCTATATCCTCGAACACACTCAGGATCCGGTGAACGGCCCGTCGAGCTATCTCGCGGCCGTGACCAAGTCCACCCATCTGGCGACCAACCTGACCGGCGGCACGCGCTACTGGTTCCGGGTCCGTGCCCTGGGCGCCGCCGGCGAAGGCCCGCCCAGCGGCGCGGTGGCGAAGATGGCGGCGTAATCCACCCCGGGCCGCTCCCCGTCGTCCGCCGGCTGCCACCAGGAGGGCATGAGGTCAGGCCACCGGTTAGTGCGGCGGACAGCGGCTGCCCCAGGGTAGCTCGTGCCTCGCTGTTTGCAGTGGAATGACGCGGCGTGGTTTCGGACGCAGGCGGCGGGCGCGCGACGGTGAACCCATGGCCGCGCCCGTCGTCGGCCACGGCCCGTTCGTGATGACCAGCTGCGCCGAGATTCAGCAGGCCTTCGAGGAATACCAACTCGGCAAAATGGGCGAACTGGTTTGACGGCCGCGCGCGTGTGATGGCACGGCGATCAGGGGTGATACAACTCGATTGGAGTTGGCGATTACCAGCATCCGCTCACGCCTTCGGCGGCCATTCCACGCCGGCGAGTTCCTTGGGCAATTGCGTCGGGTCGGTTCGGGTAGATGAGCGAGAGGTCCATCTGGGACTTTGAGCCTTGCAGAAATTCCAGTTCCTCCGGCGCGCCGATGATGAGCCAGAGCACCTCGGCGTCGGTGTCGTTGAACACCTGGCGCAACTGGTCCGGCCCGACCAGCACGCCGCCGTAGCGCGGCACGGTCAGGGTCTCGTCGCCCACGCGCAGGCGGCCCGTGCCTTCGAGCACGAAATAAAACTCCTCCGCGCGGATGTGCTTGTGCAGCGTGTTCGCGCTCTTGGGCGGCATCCGCCAGAGCCGCGCGCCCATGATTCTCGCTGCCGGTGCGCTCCAGATAATCCGCGTTCGGGATGCTGCATCAGGTTGGACGGCCGCCAGTGCAGGTCGTCCGGCGTGATGAGATGGTAACCTTGGATGGGTTTCATAACGCAAGCAGCAGACACGAGATTGCACGAATTTCCATCAATCAAGTTCGTGTCAATTCGTGCAATTCGTGTCTGCGTTTAGACCCTTAGCGAGCCACGGAACGCCCTGGCGGCATAGTAAGACTGCGCACCGTTGTGACCCACGAAGACGCGGCCGTAGCGGCGATCACAATAGAGCGCGCCGCCGAGTTTTCTGATATCAGCAGGTGTTTTCACCCAGCTCGACGTCTTCGTGTCGAACTCTCCCAGCTTCTGCAGCTCCAGATATTGTTCTTCCGTCAAAAGCTCAATGCCCATGGCCGCGGCCATATCCATGGCGGTGTTTTTCGGCTTATGTTCCTTCCGCGATTCCAGCCCTTCACGGTCGTAACAAACACTGATGCGGCCTTTGGGAGTTTCCGCGCGAACAATCAAAGAAGATGTATTCGCCCGTCTTTTTATCATGACCCACCACATCCGGTTCACCGCCGGTTCTTTCCATTTCATGGAGCGACCACAGCTTTTCCGGCATTGGCTTCCAGCCTTGCCTGCACCTTGGCCCACTCCAGACCTTTATGGCGGTTCATGTTTTTCTCAAACCGGGCTTTCAACGCGTTGAGCAGTTCTTCGCGTTGTTTTGGGGACAACTCCTTTTTATTGCTCGTGATGTTCTTCATGCTTTTACTTCAAGCGCATCGGCCAAGTTTTCGCTTTCGGTGCGCTCCAGATAATCCACGTTCTGGATCTGCATCAGGTTGGGGGACCGCCAGTGCAAATCGCCCGGCGTGATGACATAGTAATCTTGGATGGATTTCATCGGTTCACTTTCAAATTATTTCTACCATTCCGTTCATCCCAACGGGATAAAATCATTCAGCCCAGCGTTGACGCGCAGCGGCTACGCTGGGTAGGCATTCGACAATCCCACCAACCCTGAAAGGGTTGAATCAATCCCACACATACCGTTCGTCGAATTCGATTTCGTAACGGCGCAACAATTGCCGGAACTCGTCCTGAAACGAAACCTTGCGATGATGCTCCTCCTGCCCGGCGATGTAATCCCGCACGGATTCAATCTGCGAAAACCCGATGGAGAAGATGCCGTAACCGCTCTGCCACGCGAAATCCGCAAGGTCGGGCGATTTGGTTTTCAACCACAACGACGAACCGCGTTTGACCTCCTTGACCATCGCCGCCGCGTCACAGGTGCGCGACAACGCGCAGAGCAGATGCACATGGTCTTCCACGCCACCGACAATGACGGGCTGGCATTCGAGATTGGTCAGGATGCCGCCGAGGTAACGGTGCAATTCGTCGCGCAACGGTTTGTCGCGGAGGAAAGGCCGCCGGTCTTTGGTGGAAAAGACCGTGTGCACCAGAATTTTGGCGAGGGATTGCGGCACGTCGAAATGATGCGGGATGAGGCGATTTGATTCAACCCTTTCAGGGTTGATGATCATTCGTGGCACGATGACCCAGGGTAGCTCGCGCCTCGGCCAACCCTTGTATGTTGTTTTCCATCTTCCTTGCTCGGCGACAGCCGAACGGGAAGATGGGGTCGTCGCTCCCCCCTGCAGGGGGGAGCGACGGCGGCGCAGATGTGATCGTTCAACCCTCGGACCTTTTGAGTCCGCAGCCCAGCCAGATCCATCCGCGCTCGCGCGTCCCGAACTCGAACCGTTGCCGGAGCGGCGTCTTAACCACGCCAGCTCGTATCCGCAAGAATGAGTCAGAACACGTCCGCACTTATGACTGAAAAAACATCGCCCGTCTATGCCGGCCTGGATATCGCCAAGGCCAGCCTCCAGCTCCACCTCCAAGGCAAATCCTATGACCTGCCAAACACCCCCGCCGGCCACAGCCAGTTGAACAAACGCCTGGCCGCCGTGCCGGGCGTCCACGTCATCTGCGAAGCGACCGGAGGCTACGAACGGGCCGTCGTCGCCGCCCTCCATGCGGCCCCCGTGGCCGTGAGCGTGATCAATCCCGCCCGCGGGCGCCAGTTCGCCCGCGCCTCCGGCCATCTGGCCAAGACCGATCCCATCGACGCGGCCGTGCTCACCGCCTTCGGCCAGGCCTTCGCGCCCGCGGCCACGGAACCGCGCACCCAGGTCGAAATCCAACTGGCCGCGCTGGTCAAGCGACGCGCACAGTTGCTCGAACTCCGTGTCGCCGAGGAGCAGCGCGCCGCCACCTGCGCCGAGCCCGCCCTGGGCAAACTCTTCACCGCCTGGCTGACGCAGGTGAAAAAGCAAATCAGCAAAGTCGAGGCGCTCATCGAAGCACTCCTCCAGGCCCAAAAGCCCCTGGCCCAAAAGGCGCAACGACTCGATGACATCATGGGCGTGGGCCGCCTCACGGCCGTGACGGTGCTGGCCACCCTGCCCGAACTGGGCCAGCTCAACCGAGGGCAGGCCGCCGCGCTGGCCGGACTCTGCCCGTACAATCGCGACAGCGGCCAATGGGCCGGCAAGCGCCACATCAGCGGCGGGCGGGCCGAAGTGCGCTGCGCCCTGTACATGGCCGCGCTGTCGGCCAGCCGGAGCAATCCCGTGCTCAAGGCCTTTTACAACCGGCTCATCGCGGCGGGCAAACCCGCCAAACTCGCCCTCACGGCGGTCATGCGCAAGTTGATCGTGCTGATGAATCACCTCCTCAAAAATCCCCACTTCTCCCTTGCCAAGTAAACACCGTTGCTGGGCTGAGGGACGCAATCCCGTTGGGATTCCGGGAGGCCGGACGACACCCAAATATTTCAGCCGAGACAGAGAATGCGCGGTCATTGAACCGGACGCGTGATTCGGAAAGGAGAAGCGCAGCCCTTTCCGAATATTCCGAAGAAATTGAATCGCTCAGCCCAGCGTTGCCGATGAAATCGGCAACGCTCGGTAAGAAATGGGAAGTTTCATCAACCCTGAAGGGGTTGAATGGTGCTCCTGGTGCGGCGGGCGGGGGTGATGCAAACTTGTTTGGGGTTGGGGATTATTTTAGCGGAATCACTGCAGTACATTTGTTTTCAAAAATGTTTTTCCTGCGGAATTCGTCTCATCACTCACAACTTGGATTCGGGCCCACGGAGTTTCCCTGTTTGACTCCGGCCACTTCATTTGTTGATTCAAGTATGAACTTCATTGTAACGGTATCGGGGTTATCGGCAATTGTCCTATCCAGCTTGCGGAGATACTCACGTGCGTCCTGATCTCGAAAAATGTTAGTAATGCCTTCTGGATTATTGAAAAACACGTGAAGCCGAGCCCTTTTCGTTTTGGCACCAATGCTCCCGTACTCGCAAAAGCCGCCGAATGCCCGCGACTCGACCAGAATTGAGTAAGAACGGCTGGAACTTGGCTGTTGAGTTCGGCGAAATGGGGGGTCGCCGCGCTGGTCGAGAACAACTTGTATTTGATCAGTGTGTCCGAAGCCGCCCGCCTCCTCGACGTTCCACTTTGGCGCATGAATGAAATTCGAAATGTACGAATGAACCGTGAGCCGCATAAACATTGCATTTGCATCCATGTCGCCGGCGTTGTGAACTGAGAACGTGAAATCAACCCAGGGTGCGTTGCTCGGGTATGTTGCATTCGTCGGGTAAACAAAAACGGTGCCCGCTGCAAGTTGTTGCCAATTCAAAGAAGGAAAGAGCCTTGGTTCCTTTTCTGTGAACTCAGTGCTTAAGACGTTCACGGCAATAATCGCGCCTATCAGAAGACTAATTACGGAACCCATAAGCGTTGTTTTCCACGCCTGATGGTGCCAGCAATAGGGCGAGCCAGGAATTTTTGAGTTCATCAAGAACCCAGTGTTTCCGGCAATTGCGCCGCATTTTTTTTCGTCTTTAATGTAGGCCATTGGTGAATTCTGCAATTTTCGAATTGCTGTGGCGTCCTACACTCCAAACCTTATTGTAAGAGACCACTGTTACGCCTTGGCGTAAACCTCCGCGCCTTTTTGCACGAACTTCCTCGATTTCGTTTCCATGCCTTGTTCGGCGGCGTATTTGCGGACGTCTTCGGTAGCTTCATCGACATGGGTTCAACGGGAGCGGCTCGCCGTAGAGGCGCTCGAAGAGACGGCGCTTGCGCTCGGGTTCCGGCAGGTCGGCCGGCAGCGAGGCCAGCACCATGCGGCGCGCTGCTTCGAACATCTCCACGCCCATGCGGAAACGTTCCGCGCCGGACCGCGCCATCAACCGGGCGCGCACCATTTCGGCGATTTCGGGCGGGGTGTCGGTCATGGTCTTGCATTCCTGCCAGAGGGTATGCAGGCCGAGTTCGTCCGTCCAGCGCTCGATGTAGGCGCGCGTCGCAGCCGGTGGCAGGCCAGGTTCTTCACGTCGCGCAGTTGCAGTTCGGAATGGGAATCCTTGCGCCCAACAGAGCTTGGAGATGATGAGGTCTTCCTTGCTCGCAATCCAGGTGGAGAAATCCTCGATGGTGATGCGCTGGCGGCGCTCGAACTCGGCGCAGGCGATACGGGCTGTTCTTGCGGACGATGCAGTCCACTTTGATGACGCTCTCCTGATGGATGAGGTTGAAGAGGGATTCGTGCGCGATGGAGCCGCTGACGGCTTCGCGGGAGACGTAGTAATCCGGGTGGAACAGGCGGACGACGGTGTCGGTGTCCTGCGCGCGTGAGCGCGACGACGAGATCGATGTCGCGGGTCATGCGCGGCTGGGCGTAGTAGTTCATCGCCATCGAACCGGTGAGCATGTAGGCGAGCCCGCCCCGTCGAGACGCGGCCGAAACGTCGCGGACGATGTCGAGTTCGTTTTGCATCTCCTGCGGACGGTCACGGATGAGAAAGTCACGCCTTCGCGTAAACCTCCGCCCCCTTCTCGACAAACTCCTTTGACTTGGCTTCCATGCCCTGCTTGAGCGCTCCTTCCTCGGCTATGCCTTGTTCGGCGGCGTATTTACGGAGCTCGGGTTTCATCGCTCCCTTTCTTCGAGTAATGCCTGGAGTTCGGCAATAGATTCCAAATCTTTGGGGCGTCCGGCAGCGCGTTTAAGTTTTATCAACGTCGGCAGCTTTACGCAGCGGAATTTCACACCGAACGCCTCGACCTCGAACGTGTGCCGCAAAAGTTTCTTGTAATCGCCGCCGCCCACGACTTCGCCCAGCAAATCCAAGTCGCCAAGCTTTGTGGTGAGGGTAAAATTGAGACCGTTGCGAAGCGTTGGCACATCAAGCGTGAACGGCAATCCTGGCGGCGCGCCCCGCAGATAAGGAGATTGCGGCTTCAACCATTTCGAAATCTTTTCGAGGTTGGCTTTGCCCCGGTCGTAAACGATGTCCACATCAAACGTGAGCCGCGCCGAACCGAGAACATTGCCCGCCACACCGCCGATGAGGATGAATTGGATATCGCCGTTGACCAGCAGCGGGAGCAGTTTTTCGAATTGCGTGCTCATCGCTTCTTCGCCCGGCGTGCGCGCTGTCCGGCGCGGCGCAATTCCGCGGCGAACAAACTGAAGCTGACAAGTTTTTCCAACCGCTGCGCCGGAGAAAGTTTCAAATTCTCGCGTAACAGCGTCCGGTCAATGCCGGGCATGTGAGCTTCAACCACTGGATCGCGATAGATTTTGGTTTTCATCGGCGAAGGCAAATTACCAAATCCACTCCTTCGCGTAAACCTCCGCACCCTTCTCCCCAAACTCCTGCGACTTTTCTTCTATGCCGCGTTTGAGCGCGGCGTATTTGCGGACGTTTTCAGTGGTTTTCATTTGGCGTGACCCAGCTTCTCCAATGCCGCGCGCAACGGCAACCAGTATTGCCGGTCGCGATCCGCACCATCAAGCGGACGCGCACCCTCTCGGCGCTTGCGGTTGGCGTGTCGTTCATGGCTGGCATTCCTGCCACAAGCTATGCAGGCCGAGTTCCTTCGTCCAGCGTTCGATGCAGGGCCGGTCGCAGCCGATGCTAGGGAAGTTCTCCGTGCTCCGGAGTTGCAGTCCACGGGGATGACGCTCTCCGGATGGATGCCCTTGTGGACGGTCACCCGGGTGGGAGTCATGCCTCAGAGCCATCGACGCACCCTGGCCTTGTAGGCGACGAACGGCTGGTCGAAAGGCGGCGCGAGCGCCCTTTCCTCAAGCGCAATTGGGAAGCGGTTCATGTAGAGGATGAAGGCCGGCAGCAGCAGGAGCGCCAGAATGTGCGACAGGAAAACGGCCCATCCGAGCAAAGCCAAAAGAAACCCCAGATACATCGGGTTGCAGGTGAGCCGATAGAGGCCCGAATCGACCAGGGCGGAAGCTGATCCTGGCTTCATCGGGTTGACCGTTGTTCCGGCCCGCTAAACGATGCGACACCCAATCGTCGCGACCATCGTGAACGTGGCCACGGCGGCGTCAAAGCGTATAAGCGAACAATACCAAAAATCCGCTTTGGGGGAATGCCGCAAACGAAACCCTGTCGTAGGCGGGCGGCTGCGCCCCCTCACTCACGCTCGCTCAGCGGGATGTGGATGACGGTCAGCACGCAGGAGTCCCACGCTTTCGTGCCGCGGCTGTTGTTCCAGGTGATGTAGAGCTTGTCGCCGGCGGGATCGAGCGCCGAGCTGAAGGTGCCCTTGAGCGTGCAGCCGTACTGTCTCCTCATAGAACGGATGCAGGAATGCGATGACTTTTCTTGCGCGGTCTGTCATGTCGAACTGCACGACCGGCGAGCCGTCGCGTTCGCTGCCGCCGTGCGCGCCGGGGATGTAGTAGAGGAAGCGGCCGGTCGGGTCGGCATCGAGGGAGGTGATGTAGTGCTGCGTGCCGACCGCCGCCGGACCGAGCGCTTCCGACCTGCTCGGTCTTCGTGTTGAACGCATAGAGCATCGCCTCGCCCGCCCTGGCCGCGACGAGACGGTGTAGACGAAGCCGTGCGGCGTCTCCTCGGTCGCCGCGCGCATGCCGATCGCGGCCGTCGATCTTCTCCGGCGCGCCGACCGTTCGGGGATCGAAGCGCATCAGCGGCCCTCGCCTTTTGCCGGGCGTGAAGTAAACGCGCCCGGTGGATTTCGCGAAGATCATGTAGCGCGCCGGGCCGTCCGCGCCGGAGTAGAGCAGCTTCCGGTTCGCGCGCACGTCGTAGGCGAAAGAACTGGATGCCTCTCATCGTCGCCGCCGGTGCCGGGCGCGGTGCCGCCGTAGAAGATCAGCCGCTCGGGATCGAGCACGCTGCAGCGGGATGCAGTGCTTCGGCACCGGCGCGTGCAGCGACGATTTCCGCTTTCCCGTGCCGGATCGCAGCGGATGATCCAGTCGCCCTTGTAGTGGAACTGCGTCGGTGGTCACGCGCGTCGAGCCGCGATGCGTGGAGAAGTAGAGCCAGCCGTCGCTCGCCGAGGTCGATGCGGCTGTGAATCTTGCCCGGCGTGTAGTGGCCCTCGGGCAGGCGAGCAGCTTCTTCGACGTCCACGAGCCGGCGCAGCTTCTTCGTCGCGGGATCGTACTCGTAGACGAAGGCGTTGCCGCCGGCGCCAGATGATCGCCGATGGCGGAGTAATACTTGCCATTCACCGCGACGCTGTCGCCCCACACCGACCACGGGTTTCCCGGATAATCCTGCCCGGGATAAAAACGGAAATCGATCGTCGGCGCGTCTTCGCGATGGCGACCTCCGGCTGCAAGGCCGCGGGCGCTTGAGAAATGCCGGCGAAGTGTCGGTCACCATCTCGCGGCCGCCGGGCAGCGTGGGAGGAAACGCCGGCCGTTCGAGCCGGGCGCGGTCGCTCCGCTCGTTCGCTGCGCCCAGCAAGATGACGCACATGCAAACCAGCGCGACGCCGGTCAGCGAGCCGAGGAGTCGGGGAGAAAAGTTCATGGTTCTTCGAATGGTCGGAGTTGATCGGCTTTCACGCTAGCGTTTGTTTCACGACGGCGCCGTCGGGCAAGCCGAACCTCCACATCCACGTGCGCGGCATCGCCCAGTCCGAAATGCGCGATCGCCGGCTGGCCGCTCGCGTAGCCGTAGCCGGTGCCGATTTCCTGGAAGCCGAGCAGCGTTCCATCGCCGAGCCGGCCGTCGGAAAGACGCGCACCTGCGCGCCGATGCCCATGCGATTCATCGCGCGGCCCAGCCACCCGCACCTCCAGCCAGTGCCGCGGCGCGGTTTCGTTGCGCAGCAGCCGCGAGTGGTTTCCGGCAAACCAATTGACGAGGAAAAGATCGAGCCGGCCGTCGCGGTCGAAATCGCCGGTGGGCCCGCGCGGGAAATAGACCATCGGCTCGGCGATCGGACGCGGCGGCGCGAAGCGCGGCACGCCGTCGCGCAGGCCGCATGTTCCGGTAGATGAGCGGCGTGACACTCGGCCGTCCTCGAGCCACGCCGGCGGAGAGGTAAATGTCGGGCCAGCCGTCGTTGTCGAAGTCCTGGATTTCCACGTGCGGACATCTCGCCGGCACGATGTCGCCGAGCCCGGCCTCGCGCGTGATCTCGCGGAAACGCGGCACGCCGTCGTTCACGCCTTCGTTGAGGAAGACACGATTGCGCGCGCGGACGCCGTGCGCGCTGATCACCACGAGGTCGAGCCGGCCGTCGCGATTCAGATCGCCGAAGGCCACGCCGCACGGCCAGTCCTCGCCGTCGAGCGGCTCGATGCGCGAAAGACCGCGCGAGTTCCGTCGCCTCGCGATAGCGATTGCCCGGCTGGCTGAGAAAGAGCCGGTTGCTGTGCCCGACGAAAAAGTCCGGGCGCCCGTCTTCATTCACATCCGCGACCGCGAGCCCGAGCCCGAAGATATCCTCCGGCAGCCCGGCCTCGCGCGTGACGTCCCGGAACTTCAGGCCGCCCATGTTGCGCAGCAGCACCGAGCGCGGCGCGCGCGTGAACTTGTCCTCGACGACGAACAGATCGAGCAGCCCGTCGCCGTCGTAGTCGAGCACGCCGACATTGCGCGCGGTGAGAAGCGACTCCGGGCACGCGCCGCTCTCCGCGGAGATGTCCACGAGCTGGCCCGCCGTCGTTGCGGAAGAGCTGGCTGTGCTGCGTTTTGCGCCGAGCGCTGCGGCTCTTGGTCGCGGTTCCCGGCGTTCTCTTCGCGTTGTTCGCGACGTAGAGTTCGAGCGTGCCGTTGTTGTCCAGATCGGCGAAGACCGCGCCGCTGGCGCGTCCGAGCGTGGCGATGCCAGGGTGATCGCTCGCTTCAACCGTGTACCGCCCACATTGCGAAACAGACGATTCGGCACCGGCCCCTTCGCCGGCGCGTATTCGGCGTTCGGGCGATCGCAGAATCCGCCGACGAACAAATCGATCAGCCCGTCGCCATCGAAATCTCCCCACGCGCCGCCGTGGCCCATCAGCCCGGCGAGCGGCTCGTACAATCCGGCGGCGCGAGTCACGTCCCGGAACTTCAGTTCCGCGCCTCGGGCCGAGAGCGCCAAACCGAGGAACAGCAAAGCCCGGACAATCTGGATGTTTGGCGCGCCGATGAGGAACCGCTTTCCGCAAAGGTTCATTTCAGCCGAGTTTAGGCCGGCGTGGACGGGAGGAAAGCCCCTTGTTCCGCGTTTCGCAAGGTGTGGCAAGGCCGCGGACGTCTTGTCGCTTGATGCTGCCTAAGCGCCAACACGCTGGTGGGCGCGCGCAGTGTTTCGTCCATCACCGGCGGCGCGGATTGGATCTGCGCCGCGTCGGAGCACTGGATTTTTGAAGGCACGGACATGAAGCGCGGCGATGGCATCCCCGGCCTGGTCGGCTGGGAATGGCACGGTGATCCCGCGCCTATTCCAGGACTGGAAGTCGTGGCTACCGGCAGCACCCAGGACGGCGGCGGCCATTCTGGCATCTACACCGCCACTGTTTATCCCGGGGCCAAAGGAAACTTCGTTTTCAATGCCTCAACCTGCTGATGGGCCGATGGGGTGTCCGAGCCGCCCGGCTACATCCGCCCGTCGGTTTAAACCTCGCCGCGTGGTCCTGATCCGCGCGCCCAACGCATCCCCCGGAACGTGCCGGAGTGGATGCGGCGCACACCATGACAGCGGATTAGACCCGCAAACCGCGCTTGTGAAATCCCAGATTCCGGCGACTCTCCTCTGACTGCTTAACCGTGAACAAGCGCATTCGGATTCTATTGATTGTTTTGGCCGGAGTCCTCGGGGTCGGCTGCCTCGCGATCCTGGTGCGGCCGTGGGAGCCGCTCTACCACTGGAAGCCCTTAAGCTCGTGGCTGAAAGACTTGGACAGCGAGGATCCACTGACTCAGCAGGAGGTTTCCACGGCGTTGCGTGAGATTGGAACCAATGCGCTGCCCGCCTTGATCGAATTGCTCGGCGCGAACGATACGGACAGCGCGTCCGGGAGGCGGGCGCGGGCCGTTCTCGCGTTTGACGCGTTGGGAACCACGGGCCGGGCCGCGATTCCCCAACTGGCCGGTTTGCTGCACCGTGGCCAGGCCGCCCAGGAGGTTGCGACCATCCTGTCCAGCATGGGTCCGGATGGGCTGGCCCCGCTCGCCCACGCGCTCACGAACGAACAGGCCGGGGTTCGTTCCGCGGCGGCTTTCGCGCTTGGAAAACTTCGCGGTGACGCGCAGCCGGCGATCCCGGCCTTGATTCGCACCGCCAGCGATCAAGATCCGACGGTGCGGCCCAATGCCATCTGGTCCCTGGGCACCATTGGCCTGGAGCCGTCTTCGGTGGTGCCCGCGCTGGCGGAACGTTTGGGTGACACCAATGTCGCCGTCCGGCTCTTCGCGCTCAAGGCGCTGCGGAAGTATGGTGTGCAGGCGCGACCGGCGGTTCCGGCGGTATTGAAAGCGCTGCAAGACTCCAATCACGAAGTTCGCGGCACCGCCGGTTATGCGTTGTGGATCATCGACCGCGCGGCGGCTTCACAGGCGGGCGTGCGTTAGAAGGGAGTGTTCGCGCCGGCCGCCTTGTCTCCAGTTGCTCGAGCCATCAGGAGCCGGCAGCCGTGGCAGACGAATGGGGGCAGGCGAATAAGCAGGGGACCGAACCTTGTCCCTATGCGTCAGCTAAAGCCGCGGGGGAACTAAAAGCGCTCCCCGACCGATTCGCTCCTGGCCATCCTCTATCTTCCATCCTCGATCCTCTCTTCTCTTTCCCCTAGCGTTTGGCCGCCACCGGTCCCTTGCTGCGCAGGTAGCCGAACAAGTCGCGCACCTGCTGCTCGTTCAGGGCGTCGAGCAATCCTTCCGGCATGCGCGAGGTGGCCGAGGCCTGGAGTGATTTGATTTTCGACTTGGGCACGATGACGCGGCCTTGCAGTCCGTCCTCGATGGTCACGGACTGGGCGGCGCGTTCGATAATGTAACCGGTGAGGAGCAAGCCGTCCGTGGTCTCCAATTCAAAGTTCGTGTATTCCTCCCGGAGGCCGGCGTTCGGATCGACGATGGCCAGGAGCAGAAAGTCCAGGTTGTCCCGCTCGTAACCGGTCAGATCCGGGCCGATGGTTTGCCCTTCGCCGTGCAGCTTGTGGCAGGCGGCGCAGGCGGTCGTGAACAGTTGCTTGCCGGCGGCCGAATCGCCCTGGCCGCTGGTGACGACCTTCGCGACGGCTGCCATCCGTTGCTGAAGCTCCTTCGGCGTCTGGCGTGTGTGGCCCCACAGTTTTTGAACGAGGGGTGCGATGGCGGAATCCTTGTGCAGTTTGATGCGCTCGATGACTTCAAACGGAACGTCCGTGGCCTTAATCTTCTTGGCCTCCACCTCTCTCAGCAGCGCCACGGCCCAGGCCGGGCGCTTGGACAACACGTCGATCGCTTGCGGGCGCACGCCCTGGTCAGCGGGCAGGGTGGAGTAAGCCGTTAGAATCTCGCGGCCAATCTGCGGATCATCGAACGCTTGCAAAGCCCGCAAGGCGGCACGGCGCACCGAATGCGAGCTGGCGTTCCGCGCGGCGTGGAGCAGGGGAGCGATGGCGTCCGGTTGACGGGAATCGCCCAAAGCCTGAATGAACTCGATGCGCTGCGCCTGGGTCTTCTCCTCGTCATTGCGAATCAACTTCAATGCGAGGGCCGCATCCTGGGCGCTGGCGGCACCGAGACGGAGCTTCAGCATCACGAGCTTGGGATCGGCCTTCCCGCCCACTCCGGCGATGGCCTGGCGCAACGCGGGCGGAATGTTTTCGATCTGCCGGCCCTTGAACGCTTCGCCGACGGCGGTGAGCAAACGTTCGCGCTCCGCCGGGTTGGGCGCGTTCTCGATCAGTTGCGCCACGATGGCCAGGTCGGCTTCCGTCCCTTCGGCGGCGTAGCGTTGTGTGAGGCGCGGCATGATGTGTCTGGCGATCATCGGTTGCTGCCACGCGGCGGCGTGGTTGAACATCGCGAGCACTCGCGGGCGGTCCGAGACGGCTTTGTTTTCAATGGCCCACCAGAGGAGCAGGGGAATGTGCGGGTCACCCAAGTCTTCGCCGCGCTGGAGCAGTTCGTGGACGACCGGCAGTCCATGCGAACCGGGCCAGCGCCTGGCGGAACTGGCCAACTGGCTGCGCACCTGGGCGTCGCGCTCGTAGCGGGCGAGTTCGATCAGGCGCTTGTGAACATCATCGGAAACGCGTTTGGCATCGCCAAGCAGGCGGACGGTCCACATCCGGACGAGCTCGTCCGGATGACTGAGCTGGCGGAGCGCGAAAGCGTCGGTGAAGCCGCCGCTCAAGTTCAAAGCCCACAGCGTTTCGAGCGCGAGCTGCCCCTTCTCCGTTTCGACGAGTCTGGCCAGCTTCGGAATCACCGACGCGTCACGGCGGTCGCCCAGGAGACGCAGCGACTGCTGGCGAAACCATTTGTTCGAATGCGAGAGCATCCCGATCAATGCGTCGCTGGAGAGCTTCGACAGATCAAACGGTTTGATCGGTCCCGCGCCTGGGGCGGTGACGCGGTAGATGCGGCCATTGGAGCGGTCCCAGTTGTCGCGCGGGTCGACGTGCGTCAGCCGGACGTCATACCAGTCGGCCAGGTAAACCGCGCCATCCGGACCGAGTCTTGATGTCGACCGGCCGAAACCAGTTGTCGTCGGTTTCAACCAGCGCGGTCGAGGTCGCGTGTCTTGAACGTGAGACCCGTCCGGCATCGAGTTCGGTCGCCTGCACGCGATTCTGCAGCGGGACGATGGCAAGCATCTTGCCCGCGGTACTTTTCCGGCAGCGCGGCGCCTTCGTAGACGATGAAGGTGTGCGAGAAGCGGGCTTCGTCGCCCTGCGTGCGGCATGTGGTCGAAGAAGCCGAAGGCGTACGGGTTGGTGAGCGGGCCGTGCTTGCCCCAGCCTTTGACGTAGTAGCCGCCCTGCACGTAGTGCAGGCCGCGGTGCTTGCCCCAGTTGGTGCCGGAATAGACGCCGGCCTGCGTCGTCGAACTCGACGCCGAACGTGTTGCCGCCGCCCTCGGCGAAGATTTCGAACTACGTGCGTCTCCGGGTGGTAGCGCCAGATCGCCTGGCCTGACCGGAGAATCACGATTCGGATTCGCGGTCGCTTCACCTTGGCGGTGCAGGTGCTGCCTTGCGCGCCGTAGATCCAGCCGTCGGGTCCCCACGTCAGGCTGTTCGCGACGGCGTGCGTGTCTTCCAGGCCGAAGCCGGAGAGGTGGACGTCGGCGGTCGCCGTCGGGCACGTCGTCGCGGTTCGCGTCCGGATAGAAGAGCAGGTACGGCGGGTTCATCACCCACACCCCGCCGCGGCCGGGCAGCGCGCTGGTGGCGATGTTCAGGCCGTCGACGAAAGTCTTGTGCTTCTCGAACGATGCCGTCGCCGTCGGTGTCTTCGAGGATGGTGACCTTGTCGCGCCCGCGACTCATGGTTCGGCGGCGGCGGCGGGCACCTTGTCGAAAACTGCGCGCGGATGTACTGGTCGTACTTGACGACCTTCAAGCCCGGCGGGAAACGGGTACTGGAGGTACTGCACGACCCACATCCGCCCGCGCTCGTCGAAGTTGATGTAGAGCGGCTGGCGGACCTCCGGCTCGGCCGCGGCCAGACTTGATTTCCAGATCCGTCCGCCAGCGTGAACCGGCGCAACGATTCCTGCGGCGCCAGCGGCTTCGCCCCCGCCCGGCTTCGACGGTTTGCCCGCGCCCGGGAAACTTTCTGATGTGCTCACGAACTTCCTCCTTGCCGGCAATGTCGTCGATGGTCTTGCCCCTGGCGCCGGCGGGAGGCGCATTGGTGGAACCCGGTTTGGGTTGGGCCACCGCCCGAAGTTCGGCGGCCAGCAAAATGATCACCAGCCAGCACGTGGAGTTTGAAAACATTCTCATAGGCATTCCGGGCGGATCAAAGTTGCTGTATGGAAGGATTGTTTTCCCTGGAGGGCAATCCTTCAACGGTAAACTTTCGGTTCCTCGCTGCTTTCAGTGGAAAAGCCGGCGAAGAGCTGAAGAAACGTTATTCAAGCGAGCTATGAACCACTCCTGCCGTCCCTCAGCTTGGGCCGCTGCTCATCAAGATGGATGAGGTGGTGAAAGCGGTTGTCCCGTCCCCTTCCGGGCGGAGATGGTTTCGTGTGCGTTTACCTGGGGCAATGCTCGGCGCTTCATCGCCGGCTGTCACAGACGGGCTTTCAGCCCTGTGAGCGGTGCTTGGGCGGCGGCTGATTTCGCTCCAGCCAATACGTCTTGATCAGTCCGACCAGTTCCGCCAATTCGTCTATGTTGTCCGGCTTGAGGAGAAATGAGTTGGCGCCGCACTGGTAGGCTTCGCTGATGGCCTGCGGTCCGGCACTGGAGGTCCAAAGGATCACAACGATGTGGCGCAACGCCGCGTCGGCGCGGACACATCTTAACACGTCCAGCCCGCTGCGGCGGCGGGCGGCATTCACGTCCACCAGCATCAGACCCGGCAGGGGAAACTGCGTCCGGTCGGCAAAGGCTCCCGTTCCGGTCAGGTAATCAATGGCTTCATCGCCGGTTTGGACGACCTGGAGCGGATTGACGATCTGGGCTTGCTTGAAGGCGTGACGGACGAAGAGAATGTCATTCTCATCGTCTTCGACCAGCAGGACCGGGCAGTCTTTCATGGGGCTTTACGGGTAGAATGTTCCGCCGCGCCGGTCGCGCAGCGCCTTTTCGGCCTGTTGGCGTTCGGTGATGTCCACGGCGGACGGGATTAGATGGGTGATTCGCCCCTGGGCGTCGCGCATGGGCGTAGCATAAAATTAATCGTCAGCATCCGGTCTCCGGTCAGTCGCGCCAGCGCGTCATAACGGGAAGGCTCTCCCGCCGGGGCCCGTTCGACGCCTCTGCGCAATTGCGTCTGCACTTCGGGCGCGTAGTTCCACCGGTAGCAATCCCAAAACTTCTTGCCGAAGACGTCGGCGAACGGAACCCCCCCCGAAATTAGATGCCAGGGAGGCTCCGCCGGGCAGCAGCGTCGTGAGGATGGGAGCTTGAGAGAACCAGCCGGCCAGCAGGATGAGAACGACCCATATGATACAAGCGCGCTCAGGATGAGCGACGCTCGCCTGAGGCTTTCAAAATTAAGCAACATCGTACAGGCTCTTGATTCGGTTGTATTTGGTAAGGATTAGGAAGTCGAGTGGAGTCACACCACCCCCAAATCAGGTCGGTGCGCCGCGAAGACTGAAAGATGAGCAGGTGATGTGCAACCAAAAAACCGGGAACGTTCAGTGGAAGGCTCCTCCTTTGGCGGGAAGCAAGAAGTGATTCTGTTTGGACAAGGACTGTTTCGTGAAACTCTACTACCTGGAGCCGGACAGCGCCGACGTGGGCGCTCTCATTCAAGGCAAACCGCCCGGCCCCTTCGCTACGGCGTCCAGCGCAACTTGCCCATCCCGCCAGCGGCCACGATCAAAGCGGTGCCGTCGGCAAAGGCCACCGCCACGGCTTCCGCGTTTTTGGGCACCGTTCGGAACCACCGGCTTGATTCCATCCTGGCTGGGCGGTCTCAAAGAAAACCACCGTTTTGCCGGGAATGCTCCCGGAGTTGACTTCCTTCCGCGAGTACGCCCGGCCCGCGATCTGCGAGTTGATGGCGAAAAGGGTATTCGTGGGCGTGACCGGCCAGAGCTTGCCTTTGGCGTTGAGTGTTTCGCACCAGTTGGCCGCATCGGGGATTCGCGTCTGACGCCATCGCGGAGAAGATGAGCATCTTGGCTTCAATCTGAGCCTCGGGAAGACCAGTGTTCACCTGCTTGATCTTTTCGATCGCGACTGGCCGCTCGACTGCTTCGACTTCTGATGCGTCGCTGTTCTTCACCAACACCGTCGCCGTGCCGATCGCAAGCAAGGATGATCACGCCAGTCACCCCGCGGTCTTTGCTTCTGTCCATGCCATAAGTTTCAACGTTTCCTTGATGAGGGTCAGAGTGACGCCGTGACAGCGACCCCTTGAAGAGCCGTCTGCAGTAATGGTGGTGGCCAATGCGGCCGGGGCCGCCTGCACCGAATGCGCGGAAAGCGCTCCGGCAATGATGGCGGCGGTCGAAACGACGCCGCGTTTGCGTGAAGATGCCGCGCAGCTTTTCCAACGCGCGGGTCACGCGCTTTTGCGCCGCGCGCTCCTCCACGCCCAGCGCCGCGCCGTTGGGTGGAGTCTGACCCTGCCGGGTCGGATCGCCAGGGTGGCTTCTCCATTCCGTAGTTTGCACCTGCGGCTATTCACATTGAATTCCTTCGGAATTAATAATGCCTTGATTCAATGGCCGTGGGGCGTGGTCCTGGGCGGGATTGTTTCAGGCCATTGGCCTGCGGCTTCGGAATTCAAATTCCGAAGCGGCGGAACAACCCGGCCAGCCAATCGCTTCAGCGACCTTCATTTCTTCCGCAGGTTCTAAGCCGTATCGATGCAGTCAAGAATTACGAATGAACACCAATGGACACGAAGCAGCAGGGCTGAGGAGACCGTGCCCTGGTCTGGCCCTCGGTCCCTGTGCAGGGAACCCATTCCGCTGCCCTCCCCGTCCTGCACAGGCCCGTGTTTATTCGTGTTGATTGGTGTCCATTCGTGGTTGAACTGAATGGTTACGGCTTAGGCATCCCGAGGCGGCTGGATTGGTCGCTGGGATGCGTTCCGGCTTACGAGCCCGGCAGTTCGTTCCAGTTCAGCCAGAATTTGGAGATGGATGCAACGGCCTCCCCGAGCCCTTCCATAGTATTGGGTTTCACGGTGAAAGCGTTGGCGCCCAGATCATAGGCCCGCTGGATATCTGCGTCGTGTTGCGAGGAAGTGAAGACAATGGTCGGCAGGTATTTCAGGCCGGGCTGGATCCGCAGCCATTCCAAGACCTCGAATCCACTCTTGATGGGCATCTTCAAATCCAGCAACAGCAAAGCGGGGAGGGGAAACCGCTCCCGGTCGGCATAGGTACCGGATCCTTCCAGGTAGGCGATGGCTTTGGCGCCGTCGCCAAGGGTCTCGGAGTTGACCGATATATTGGCTTGGCCGCAGGCCGCTTGCAGGAAAAGCCGGTCATTCGCATCATCATCAACGTGGAGAATGTCCAAGGCCGTTCTCATGGGATCCTTCCTTCTTTGATGGATGAACTTCCTTCGCCGCCAAAACGGCCTTGGCTGCCACGAGATCGCCCGCTTTTGGGGGCAACCAGCCGGTAAAAGGCCGCCGGGCATCAAGGGGATCCTTCCCCCTCCTCCCTGATCCACGCAGTCCGCCAGCCGGCTCTGCATGCCAAAGCGCATGGAAGCAGTGTCTTCCTTATTTCCAGCCATCATGGCACAGTTACCCATCTACTTAATACTCGTAAGCTGAGGGGCACTTCTTTCAAATACTTTCAAAAATCTTTTTGGGGCGTCGTTTTTCCAGGATGACCCTGTGAGCCTAAATACCGCAATTGAGTTCGGAGGAAGCATTCGCCACCACGGATGGACACGGATTTTGACAGGGCGTTCCCTTTCTCCTTCAAGGTGAGCTGGCGGTTCGCCGCCAAAGCTTCGTATCCGTTCTGCAATGGCAAAGGTTCGCGCTGTTTCGACAAAGATTCCAACACGCGCCCGCTTCGTAGCGCAGATTACAAATCCTTGTCTTTACCCACACATCGGTCCTGGCACCGGCCCACAGGGTCGGGTGTTCGTCGCGGAGCGATGCCTGAACTTGTTTGCCGAAATTTCAGTTGTCGCTCCGCGACGCGCGACGGATGGGTGTGGCCCGGTCCGTGGCTTGAAAGCCACGGCTACCCTCATCCCGTCGCTCCGCAACTCCCGCGGGCGGGCCAAAAAAGATTTGGGTACTGACAAGGATTACAAATCTGCGCTACGGGGTGGCGGCCTATGGCCTGCGCCGGGTGCCTCTGTGTCCATCCGTGGTTGAACTGCGGTTTTTAGGGTGGTTGGGCTGCGCGGTTCACTTCCGCCCCGTCGCCTTGGGGAATTCCAGCCAAAACCGGCTCCCTGTCCCGGGCTGGGAATGGACTCCGACTCGCCCCCTCATCCGCTCCATCACCTTGGCCACGATCGCCAGACCGATGCCCGTGCCTCGGAATGACTCCTCCTCGGTTTCCAGGCGTTCAAAG
This sequence comes from uncultured Actinomycetota bacterium, assembly GCA_963845655.1. Lineage (GTDB taxonomy): Bacteria > Actinomycetota > Actinomycetes > Propionibacteriales > Nocardioidaceae > Nocardioides_B. The sequence continues at coordinate 20,033 of CAWJTB010000003.1, forward strand.
ACTCGAAAAACCCGCTCCTGGTGCTCCGGTTCGATGCCGATGCCGTTGTCCTCCATCCAGACCCGAACCAGGCTCTCCTCGGACTCCGCCCAAATATGGATCCGCGGCGCCACCCCCGGAGCGACAAACTTCAACGCATTCTCGATCAGGTTGTGAAACACCGTTTCCAGCATGTTCTGGCGGGCGGAGACGGGAGGCAGCGGACGATCCACCTGGATCTGCGCGCGGCTCGCCTGGATCGTTCCGGCCAATTGTGCGAACACTTGCTCCAGAGGCGGCCCGAGATCCACATCCACCACGGGCACATCCATCTTGCTCACCCTGCCGTATTCCAGGAGATCTTGGATCAACTGGTCCATGCGCGTGGCGGCGGCGGCGGCGCGCCGGGCGTAATCGCGCCCCGTGTCATCGAAGTCGGGCGCATGGTTCCGGATCAGGAGCGCGATCAACCCCTCGACCGCCCGGAGCGGCGCGCGCAGGTCGTGGGCGACGTGGTACAGGAAGCCTTCCAGCGACTGGATGCTTTGCCGCAGATCCGCAGTGCGCTCCTCGACGCGCGTCTCCAGTTCCCTGGCGTATTGGCTCACCTGTTCTTTGGCTTGCAGCAAATCTTCCGGGCCAGTCCTGCAGCGGGGTGACGTCCTCGTGCGAAGAGACAATCCGAACCTGGCGGTTGTAAAAAAGCAACTGAAGCGAGCCATAAACCAGCGCTTTTTTTCAGGACCATGACAAGGGTATTCGAGGTGAAAACTCTGTGCGTTCGCATGCCTGCATTTCATGAAGAGCCCGGGCCACCAGTGGCGCCTCCTCCGACCCGGCCTCGTGAGCGGATTCACAGACGCGAAATAATTCATGCCCACCCCATGGTCCCGGCCCGCAAGGCCATTCGCGTCCGCGAATTGGCGCCAGGCGGCGTTGACGGCGATGATGTTGGCCGCCTCGTCGAGGATGGCGATGTGCGACGGGACAGCATCAAGGGAGGTTTGGAGAATATTCTTCCGAATCCTTGAGAGCGTGTTCGGCCTGATGGCGCGCGGTGATGTCCTCAATGATGGCCAGGATATTCGGCGGGCCGCCGGCGTCGGCGAGCAGGGACACACTGGTCTGGACAAAAGTGACCCCGCCGCCCTGGGTGACCAGTCTTTTCTCCATGACAAAGCCGGGGATTTGTCCCGCCAGCAGTTGGCCCACCCGCTCCATGCTCCGAGGAAGATCCTCCGGGTGGGTCTCACGATATGGAAATCCATCCGCAACAATTCTTCCTGAGAGTATCCGGTGATCTTCGCACAAGGCTGGATTGACTTCCAGAAAACGGCCCTCCGGATTCATCAATCCCATTCCGACCGCCGCGCCGGCGAACGCCGTTTGCAAACGCGCCTCACTCGCGCGCAGCGCCTCTTGGGCGCGCCTGGCCTCCGGGATGTGGCTCGATCGTTCCCGCCATGCCCTTGGCCCCGGACTGTCGGGATGAAAGACCACCTCCGCTTGCACCCGCACCCAGCGTTCGGCACCGTCCGGGCAGACGATGCGATGCTCCAAATGATAGGGCGTCCGCTCCCGCGCGGCTTGTGCGATGGCTGCCTCGACGGTTTCGCGGTCGTCCGGGTGAACGGCCTTTTGAGGAAAGACGCCACCGAGGCCTCGACTTCACCCGGAGCCACTCCAAAGATACGGAACACTTCATCGGACCAGCGCGATTGGCTGTTCAGGATGTTATCCGGATCAAAGAATTCCACTGCCCAGCTTCCCAGATGCGCGATGCGCTGGGCGCGGGCCAGGTCGGCTTCTCTGTCCCGGAGTTCGGCTTCCATGCGCCTTCCGTTCGGTGATGTCCTGTACCGCGATGCTCAGCCCCACGACCTTGCTTTCATCTTTGACCACGTCATAGCTCACCGGCCACTCGCGTGGCGTGTGCGGGTCCGCGCCGGTGGCGCCGTGGAGTTCCAGGCCCTCCTCGCGGCTCTCGCCTGTTTCGATGGTCTTGCGGTACATCGGCTCCAGCATATCGGCCATGGTCGGCAGGATCTCGCGTAGGTGCGTCCCGGTAATCTCGGCGATGGGCTGGCCCAAAAAACCGGCCAGCCGCCGGTTGATCCGCACGTAACGCAGATCAGGATCAATCGGCAGAGGCCCACCGGCGCCGACTCGTAGAGCGTTTCCAATTCGGCCAGATGACGATGGGCCGCCTGCTCGCTGGCGCGCAAGGCGGCTTCGTAATGGTTGGCTCGGTGATGTCATAGGCGGAAACCACGCGCACGGGACGCCCTTGATAGGTCACGTTGCGCGCGCGCAATTCCACGGCAAACTTGGTGCCGTCTTTCGCCGGACCATCGCTTCATAAGGCTCTTCCGAACCGGTCCGCATATTCCGGAGGATGGTGGCGCGGAACTCCGGTTCCACGATCGCGACTCGATAAATCGGCGCGGCCGATCGACTCCGCGGGCTCGTAGCCGAGGATTTCACAGAGTCGGCTGTTCACCTCCAAGGCCCGGCCGTTCTCGTGAATCATCACCGCGTCGAACGTGGCATCCGACAAGGCGCGAAAACGTTCCTCGCTCTGTCGCGAAACACTTCCTCCCATCGAATGCGTTCGTCGTGTCCCGGGCCACTTTGACATAACCAAGCAAACGGCCCGATTGGTCGCGCGTCGGCCAGAGCATCCCGCTGAGAAAGAATCGCGTCCCATTCTGGCCATGTTCCACCATCGCTCGTTAATGGCGAAACCGTCCGTGACGCTCAACGCCATTTCTTTCTCCCAGATCCGGGCCCCTCGGATCCTCGGGAGTGAAGAGCTGGCTGGCGCACTGTCCGAGAATCTCTTCATTTGAATAGCGAAGATCCTTCTGGCTCCTCGCTCCAGGTGGTGATGTTTCCATGCTCGTCCAGCGAGAAGATGGCGTAATCCTTGGCGCTCTCCAGCATGAGCTTGAGCCGCTCCTCGCTGGCTCGCAAGGCTTCCTCGGTCTGCTTCCGTTCGTTCACTTCATGCTCCGCCCGCGCCGCGTGGCTCCGGGCTTGCTTCCAGGCGTGTCCGGGCGCGGTCTTCCGCCCGATGCAATGTCTCGATCAGCAGCAGGCCCAGAGCCGTGGTGCTCAAGAAAATGAGCGTCACAATCAACTCGGTCGTGCCAAACGGATCGAGCGTGCGGATCGACGGAAACAGATAGTGATAGACAATCAGAAGACTCCCGAGGAAAGGCCGCCACTCCCGGCCACAAACCGCCATACGGGCCCCCAGAACCGCCCCAATAAAGGGGATCAGAAGAGATTGACCGCGGGGCCGCGACGTGAGGACCAGATGAAGCCCCAGCGCTCCGAGCACGCACAAGGCCGCCACGGCGAACCGCAACCCGGCCGGGTGTGCGTTCGTCACGGACCAGCCTGCTTCTGAACTTCCCTTGTTTGATGTCTTGATCTCCTTGAACATCTATCCAAAAGCCAGGCGTGAAAATCAGCGTCGTCTTGGGTCGAAGTGCTGCTCCAAGACTTTTGGTTCTGCGCTGTTTTCGGTCTGGGAGTGATGTGGAGGGGAAGCTTCACAAAAGCCCCAAGCGCGAAACACAGGCTCCAGAGAACCTAGCTTGCAACCGCTTGGCGCCGTCCGAGATATCGGTGTGACGCCGGGTTTGGAGCTTGAGCTTTGAAGTTTCTTTGGAGCTTGGTGCTTGGGATTTGGAGCTTCTGGCCCACGCCGCTTTCCAGCGACAACAGCGGAGAACCGTTTTTTCCGGCCAGGGCGTTGCCCCGAGGCTGCTGGATTGTTTCAGGCCGTTGGCCTGCGCCTTCAGAGTTCAGGTGCCGAAGGGGCGGAAACAAGCGGGTCCGCCCGAATCGCTCCAGCTTCTCCATTTTTTCGCTCGTTCTTTTAGCCGTAATTATGCAGTGGAAAACCACGAATGAACACCAATGGACACGAAGAGCGGGCCGCGACCGTTTACCGTTCGCGGACAGGGTCACTTTTGGGCAACTTGCTGCCGGGCCGTCCAGCGCCGCGAAACCCGATTTCCATTGGTGTTCATTCGTGTCCATTCGTGGTGGAACTGAATGGTTACGGCTAAGGGAGCATCACGCGGATGCGGAGGGCCTGCTCCGTTTCTAAACGGGCGGCCGTCTTCCGCTGATGAAGTTGACCAGGATCATGACGATGGCAACCACCAGCAGGATGTGGATGAATCCGCCGATCGTGTACGACGTGACCAGGCCCAGGAGCCACAGGACCAGCAGAATAATAGCGATGGTTACCAACATACTTCACCTTTCACTTGTTTGATTTGATTCAGGAAACCGAACATGGCCCAATCTAAATTTCCAACCCCGGCGCGTATATGGGGCGTTCTCCTATCCTGAAGGGCGCAACCCGGCGCGCGCGCGCGCCGGAGCGCGGACGGTCCCCGTCCGCAGCACGCGCGCAGGGACCAGATCGTGGACAGTTTCCCCTGTTCGTCGTCAGTCGGGAGCGCGGCGAACCGGAACGGCTCGCGATGCTCCGGCAAGGCCGTGCCGGAGCACAATTAGCTTTGCCCCATTTCCCCCGCGGCTTATGTTAAGCGTGTGTCCAAAACCACACGATGTGAATGGAGTGCCGCGCTGCTGCTGCTGTTTTTCGGCGTGACCGCGTGCCATCAAAACACGACGAACCTTCAACTGAAGAATGTCGTGCCCACGAATTCGACCACGCCCGCTCACGACGCACACCAACCGTCTCGCGCGCGAGAAATCGCCCTACCTGCTCCAGCATGCAGCACAATCCCGTGGACTGGTATCCGTGGGGCGAGGAGGCGTTCGAGAAAGCGCAGGCACGAGAACAAACCGATCTTCCTCAGCATCGGCTACTCGACCTGCCATTGGTGCCACGTCATGGAGCGCGAATCGTTCGAGAACGAGGAGATGGCGAAGTTTCTCAACGAACATTTCGTCAGCATCAAGGTGGACCGCGAGGAGCGTCCGGACGTGGACAAGATTTACATGACGTTCGTGCAGGCGATGACGGGCTCGGCGGCGGCTGGCCGCTGAATGTCTTTCTCACGCCGGAGCGAAAGCCGTTCTACGGCGGCACCTATTGGCCACCGGAGAGCGAAGTATGGCCGGCCCGAGTTTTCTGCAGGTGCTGCAGCAAATTGCTGAGCGCCTGGACAGACCCGGCACGCGACAGTTCTGAACTCCGCGGCGAAGCTGCACGAGCAGCTGCGAGCATATGACCGCGCAGCGAAGCGACGCGAAGCCTGGTCGCTCGACCCGACGATGCTCTGACGAAGCGCCGGCGCGGCATTGAAGGAAGGCTACGATTCGACGCAATGGCGGCTTGGGCAGCGCGCCGAAGTTTCCGTCGCCCAGCTCACCCGCGTTTCTGCTGCGCTACGGCGCGCGCGCACGATGACCAGGAGGCCGTCAAGATGGTGCTGCACACCTGCGAGCAAGATGGCGGCGGGCGGCATCTACGATCAGCTCGGCGGCGGCTTCTCGCGTTACTCGGTGGATGCGCGAAGTGGCTGGTGCCGCATTTCGAGAAGATGCTCTACGACAATGCGCAGCTGCACGCAGCTCTATCTCGACGCGTATCTCGTCAGCGGCGACGCAGCGTTATGCCGACGTGGCGCGCGACATCATTCGCTACGTGCTGCGGGACATGACGCATCCGGACGGCGGCTTCTATTCCGCCGAAGACGCCGACAGCGAAGGCAAGGAGGGCAAGTTCTACTGCTGGACCACGACGGAATTGAAGAAGCTGCTCACGGCGGAGGAATTCGACGTGGCCACGAATTATTTCGGCGTGACCGAGAAGGGAAACTTCGTCGATCACAGCGATCCCGATCCGTTGCCGGATCAGAATGTCTTGAGCATCGCGAATCCGGACGTCGCCAAAGGCAAGGAAGCCGCTGCTGGCATCCGCGAAGAAGAAAATGTTCGACGCGCGCGCCAAGCGCGTGCGCCCGCATCTCGACGACAAGGTGCTCACTTCGTGGAACGGCCTGATGCTCGGCGCGCTCGCGCGCGCGGGCGCGGTGCTGGGCGATGAGGCCTATCTCGCCGCGGCGGAGAAGAATTTCGCGTTCCTGCAGAGCCAAGCTGTGGGACGCGAAAACCAAAACGCTCTACCACCGCTGGCGCGACGGCGAGCGCGACAGCGCGCAGTTGCTCGAGAGCTACGCCTTCCTCCTCAGCGGCGTGATTGATCTCTACGAGGCCACGCTCGAGCCCGAAGCATCTGGAGTTCGCCATCGCGCTGGCCGAGACGCATGACTCGCGAGTTTTCACGACGCGAAGGACGGCGGCTTCTGGCAGAGCACCGGCGACGCGAGGGATCTGATCCTGCGCGTGAAGGACGATTACGACGGCGCGGAGCCGAGCGGCAACTCCGTGGCCACCCTCGCGCTGCTGCAAGCTCGCCGCCATCACCGAGCGCAAGGACTTCCAGCGAGACCGCCGACGAAAGCCTGCAGCCTGTTCTCCGATCGTCTGCAGCAGGTGCCGCAGGCCGTGCCGTATCATGCTGGTCGCGCTCGATTTCTCGCTCGAGGAACCGCGCCGCGCCGTCATCGCCGGAGATGTTCGGCACGCCCGCCGGCACGCGCGCTGCTGCGCGCGGCGCACGCCGCGTTTATCAGCCGAACAAAGTCATCCTCGGCACACAGGGCGCGGTGGAACCCTTCGCAAAGACGCTGCACGCCGAAAGACGGCAAAGCCCACGGCCTACGTCTGCACCGGCACCGCCTGCCAGCCGCCCACGCAGAATCCCGAAGACGTGCGCGCCTTGCTGAAATAGATCGCCGGCCCGGCGCACCCGATGAGACGCGGCGCGCCGGGCCTCTCCCTCTCTCGCTGCGGATGGCGTGGCGCAGTCCATCATCATCCCACGCACACCGATTCTTCGGGCATGAAAATGGACATCCATTCCAATGCCTCCATCCGGTCGGACATTGACCCCTCACGGAGTTGAATCCTCCCGGCGACTCGCACCAGCCTGGCTTCGCCAAACGTGGCGATGACTTCCTCCTGCAAACTCTCCCCACATGAAATAATCGGGTTCTTCATTCGGGTGAGACTATCGTCGCCGGTGGGACATCTGCCGCCCAACCCTGAAAAACTCCTCATCCGGCTATCGCTGGAGTATTCGTGAGACGGAGAAATCAGATCCGAGCCTCGGCAGCGAGTGGCCCGGTAGGGCGCGAAGTCCTCAGGCCGGCGGCGCTGAAACCGAAAAGAGTGACGGTGCCGGGGCGTTTCCAGAGGCTGGCGGTCCAGGGAAAACAACGCACCCCCCACAACATCACCCGTCCCTGTGTCGCCCGGCATCCTTTGCGGCTTCGATCGCCTCCGCCGGCGCGGGACGCGGCGCAGCTCTGCCTACCAGGCCGGCGTCGTCCTGCACTTTCGGATAAACGCGTTCACCGCGCCGCCGGATCGGTGTCGGACATCACTCCCGTTCAAGGAGAGTTTTCCTGCGAACTCGACCCCAGCAACTCCCGCGCGGCTTCGATCATCTTGTCGGCGGTCAGGCCGTGATGCTTGTAGAGGTCTTCCGCGACGTAGGCGGATTGGCCGAATTCGCCGTGGATGCCGAGGGACTTGATGCGGTGCGCGATGCCGGCGTGCGAAAGCGCGTGCGAAACCTGCGCGCCCATGCCGCCGATGACCTGGTGATCTTCGATCGTCACGACGCGCCCCGCAGGCTCTGCACCGCCGCGCCGATGGTCTCGAGATCCACGTTGTTGATGAATGGATTGTTGATGACCGTGGCTTTGACCCCTGCTCGGCCAGCTTCTTGCCGGCTTCGATGGCTTTGCTCAAGAGCGGGCCGCAGCCGATCAGCACCACGTCGCGTGCCTTCCTGCAGCACCTGCGCCTTGCCCCACGGATACTTCGCGTCTTCCACCCAGTTCAGCGGGATAGTTTTCGCGGCCGACGAAGAAGATGTAACGTCTCGCCGTCCTTGCCCGCCGCGCGCTCGTCGGCCATGCGCTTGATCGCCTCGATACATCAGCGCCTCCGCTTCATCCGAGCAGCGACGGCGCGATGACCATGGTGTGCGGAATCGAGCACGTCGCCGCGAAGTAGGTCGTGGCCTGGTGCGACGCGCCGTCGGCCGCGTCCTGAAAGCCGACGTGCGAGAACATCGCGATCACCGGCGCCTGCGACAGCGCGGCCATCGTCAGCGGCAGATTGCCCTTGGTCACGCCGAACTGGCCGAAGGTATCGACAATCGGAATGAAGCCGGCCTTGGCGAAGCCCGCGCCGGTGCTGACCATGTTGGCTTCGGCGATGCCGACTTCGATGTAGCGGTCCGGGAAAGTCTTTTGGAACGGGCTGATGCCGGTCGAGCCCTGCACATCGGACGAAATCGAGTAACACCGGCAAGCCTTCCTGCGCCGCCCGGATCGCCGCCTTGGCCAGGCCGGCCTGGATCTTGTCCTTCTTCACGGCCGGCGCCGGGGCGAGCGGCGGCGGCTGCGGCCTTGGCTTTCTTCGCCGCTTCCTTCTTTTCCCAATCCGTCGCGCAGACGCCTTCGCCCAGTTCGCGAATTCCTCCGGCGTCTGGCCGCCGTAAATTTCGTTGACGAACTCGATGATCTTTTCGCCGTTGGCCAGCGGGAAGCCATGGCCGCCCGCCGCGTTCTCCTCCGTCGCCTTCACGCCGTAGCCCTTGATGGTCTTGACCCAGAGGCAGACCGGAAAGTTGGGATTCGCCTGCGCCTGTTCGATGCCTTTTTCGACGGCACAGATAGACCGCCTGCAGATCGTGGCCGTTCGGCACGGAAATGACATTCCAGCCCAGCGCGCCCATCGCCTCGAAGGTGCGCTGCATGCGAGAAGGAATCCTTCGTGATGCGTCCGGAGAGCTTCGTGTCGTTGTCCGAGATGATCAGCACGAACGGATTCACCCGATCCTTCGCGGCCAGCCCGGGAATGGCGGCGAACGCTTCCTTCGCTTCGCCTTCCATCGACGCGCCGTCGCGACACGACGCAGATGGTGACGCGGTCGCGCTTGGCGACTTTGTCGCGCGATGGCCAGGCCCTGCGCCTGCGGCAGCGCGGAGCCGAGCGGGCCGTTGCTGAGCAGCACGCCCTCGGGATTCAGGTGCGATTCGCCGTGGCCGGTCAGCTTGCTCTTGATGCTGCGAAAACCCTTCAGAGTCTTCGAAGGTCATGCCGTCGAAGCCGTAGTTGGCGCGCAGCGCGTAGATGCCGTTCTCGGCGTGGCCCGGCGTCGTTGACGAAATTGTAGGCCTCATGCCACGGCCGTCCCTGGCGTGGCGAACATGATCGCGTGAATGGCCGCCATGATCTCCGCGAACGCCGCCGGACCGCCCCAATGGCACGCCGCGCCGCCGTTGACCGCATGCACGTCCATCAGCGCCACCAGCGCGCGCGTGGCGCGCGGGTCGCCCAGCACGGTTTCCTGCCCGCTCAGATTTCTTGATCGTGACGGAGTATTTCGGCGGATGGACGGGCGTGCCCGCCAATGTGGATTTGAGGACGAGCGGCGTCAGCGGCGGAGCTTCGACTGGTTTTACAACGGATGTATCTGCGGCCATAATTCAATCGTAAGTCAATGTTTCAAATTTAAGCAGTGAAGATTAAAAGCCGGTGGCGAAAAGGGAAGAAATAATTCGCGCGGGCGGGGAGGGCAGGGCGCGATGGGCTGCCCTTCTGGAGTAATGAAGGCGAGCGCGCGGGAAATCCAGGGCCGCGCGGCCGCGCGAGCCCTGCCCTGATCGAGAGGGCGGGCGCCGCCGCCCCGCCCCACATCACTCTTTCGCGCTGGGAGGCTCGACTCCCGCCGCCGGCCGCCCTACGCCGCCTGGACCGCGCTGGCCACGATCAGTGCGGGCGCGCTCAACTCGCTTTCCGCGCCCGCGTTGACGGCCGACACGAACACTTCGTAGCGCTGCCCGGCCATGAGCCCCGGAATGACAAAGAGCGGCTCCTGCGCGTGCCCGGCCAAAGACCGGCTGGGGATCCAGGTCCGGACGCTGGGTGAAGAAGCGGTAGAGAGCGGCGTTGGAAGAAGGCAGGCAGGCCACCTGCACCTGGGCGCCCGGCAGGGGCAGAACCATCACCTCCTGCGGCACCGAGGGCACGCTCGCCGCCCCCGGCATGTTCAATCCGAAATCGCGCCAGCGCGGGTCGAGCGGCTCCAGCCGCTGGCCCAGCTCCTTGCACAGCCCGCTCAGGCGGCGGCGCAAAGTGACCACCTTCTTGTCGCGATCCTGCCTCTTGCCCACGTTCAGCCCCTCCTGGGTGTCCACGGCTCCGCGGGCCGTACCCAACAGGCCGATCAGTTCATTGGCGCGCGCGGCCGTTACGTTCAGGGGCGCGTTTTCCTGGGCGGGATGGGCAACCAGGTAGTCGTGCAGCGCCTGGACGAGCGTGGCCAGGTTCGCCTCCCTGCGGGGGATGGCCAGCGAGTTGTGAAAGCCCACGGCCAGCCAGGCCGCGCTGAAGCGCTTGCCCAGGTGGGCAGGAGGGCGTTGCGGGCGGTGCCGCAGAACGCATAGACATCGGCCCGCACCGTGGCGAGTGTGGCAAAGTGATCTTTCTTCGAAAACGTGGATGAGGCTTTTGAGGTAATTTGTCGGTTAATGTTAGCCGAGTTGATCTCCAGATTCCACAGGTGATTTGTAATCCAGCGCGCTGTGGAGTCGCTTTGGGTTGTAAAAGGTTTCGATGCAAGCAAAGACCCGCAGCCGGGCTTCCGCCCGCGTGTTCGGCTTCTCGTCAAAGCATTCGGTTTTGAATGTCGCCATGAAGGATTCGGCAAAGGCGTTGTCCTATGGGTTGGCCGGACGGCTCATGCTCGGAGTGATTCTAAACGTGGCCAATAAAGCCCGATACGCGCCACTGGCATATTGAGCTCCGCGATCGGAATGATGTAACAGTCCCGGATCCGGACGGCGCTCTTTTTGCGCACGGTGCAGGGCTGCTGTCACCAACGTGGTTTCCATTGAGATTTCCCATGGCCCAGCCGACGGTTTTGCGCGAGCAGGCATCGAGAATGACGGCCAGGTAAATCCAGCCTTCAGTGGTTTCAATGTAAGTGATGTCCACCACCCAGATTTGATCGGGTTTATCGGGCCTGGGCACTTGGGAGAGCCAGTTGGGAGCGATGGGATGGTCGTGATCGCTTGGCGTGGTGCGCGGGACAAAACGCCGTTTCTGCCGCGCTTTCATCTTGTTTTCTCGCATGATCCGCGCGATGCGGTTTCTACCACAGCGTTCGCCTTCCTGGCGCAAGGAGGCGCACACACGCGGGCTGCCGTAGGTTTTGCGGCTCTCCTGGAAGATCGGTTGGATCTTCTGCAAAAGCTTTTGGTCCCGCTGGCGGCGCGGGCGATTGGGCTTTTGTTGATGCGCGAAAAAAAACCGCTGGGAGTCACTTCCAACGTGTGGGCCATGGCCTCTACCTCAAAAACGGCTTTTAAAAAGTTCATCCGTCGGAAGCGCTGTTGCGGTTGCCGTCCGAGACAATGGCCAAAGCTTTTTTTAAAATGTCACGCTGACGGCGCAGGCAATCATTGTCCTGCTTGAGCCGGCGAATCTCGCGCTGATCGGGGCTTTCAGCAGCGAGCGCTTTAGGTTGGGGAGAGAGCGCCGACGTTTTTGATGTCGGCGACCCAGCGGCCGAGCGACCACGTGGAGCACCCCAGATCCCGACAGGCTTCGCAAATCGTCCGGCCGGACTGGACCAGCGCCACCGCATTTTATTTAAACTCCGCATCATAGCGACGCGAGGATTTGCTTTTCGTTTCCGTTACTTGTTCTTTCTACACCTCCAAAGCCCTCTCCACAAAATCGAAGTAACATCAGTCTGCGCGGCGGGCCAGCGATCAATTTCCCGCACCCTCATTTTGCACTTTGAACTCGGAACTCCGGCCCCTAACCTCCGGTCCATGCGAAACATTTTAGTGACCGGGGCCGCGGGATTCATCGGGTCAAACCTCACGCTGGCCCTGCAGGGCAAATTTCCGGAAGCGCATCTTGTCGCGATGGATGATTTTCGTTCGGGCGATTTCAAGAACCTGCAGGGTTACCGGGAGACTTTGTGACGGCGGATATTTCCCGGCTGGACTGGAACGTCCAGTTCAAGGATTTGACCTTCGACGCCATCTTTCACGAAGCCTCGATCACGGACACCACGGTTCACGACCAGTTTCTTCAGACGCACGACAACGTGGAGGGATTTCGGCGTTTGCTGGATTTTGCCGCGGGGCATCATACGCCGGTGGTGTACGCCTCCTCGGCGGCGACTTACGGGGTGGCGGCCACGGTGATGCAGGAGGACCAGGTTCCCGCGCCGGCGAAGATTGTCCGCTTTCTCCACGCGTCCAGCTCGACAACCTGGCTCGCAGTTACGCGCGGCGAAATCCATCCTGGCGGATCGTCGGGTTGCGCTACTTCAATGTCTATGGCCCGGGTGAGACGCACAAAAACGCGGCGGCCAGCATGATCTATCAGCTCTACCGCCAGATGAAGGCCGGCAAACGCCCGCGGGTCTTTCGCGGTGGCGAACACAAGCGCGATTTCGTTTACATCAAGGACGTGGTGGCGCTGACCCAGCAGGCGTTGAACGCTCCGGCCAGTCACATTTACAACTGCGGCTCCGGGACACGCCTTTTCGTTCAACGAGGTGATCGCCGAACTCAACCGGAGCCTCGGGACCAAACTGGAGACGGAGTATTTTGAGAATCCCTACTCGTTTTACCAGCCCCACACGGAGGCGGACATGACATTGGCGAAAAAGGAATTAGGTTTTGTATCGGCGTGGGCGCCGGCGGCCGGGATCGCGGACTACGTTGCTTTCCTGGAAGGCCGTGGAAAATAAACACGCTAAATCATATGACGGATTCATTTGTTGGTGAGGCTCCTCGCAAGCGCCGGAGTTGGCTGCGCAAACTCGGCTGGGTGGCGGGCGGTTTTTTGGTTTTGTCGGTGGTGTTGTATTTTGTGGTGACGAGCGCGGCCTTCCTGAAGGGGGTTATTCTTCCGCGAGTCAGCCAGGCGATTCAGGCGGAGGTGACGGTGGCGGATGCGTCGATCAGCCCGTTTTCCCAAGTGATCCTGCGCGATCTCAAAGTGCAGACCACCGGTCCCGAGCCCGTGCTGACGGCCAGGGAAGTGCGCGCCCGCTACAGTCTCATGGACCTCATCGGCGGGAACATCCACGTGGAGGAAGTCGTCCTCATATCGCCGACGGTCCACATTGTTCAGAACGCGGATGGGGACGAGTATCTCGATCCCATCCTTCAATCCCAGAAGAAGGAAGAGGCGAAGCCCGAGCCGGCCGATTCGGCGCCGCCGGAAATTGACGTGAAGAAGTGGCTCTCACCGGGGCCACCGTTCAGATCATCCGGCACCATCCGAACGGGGGCAGGACCGGATCAAACTGGCGAATGTCAACGTCACGCTAGACGACTTGAAGAACGGCCAGACGGGCAAGCTCGCGCTGGCCTCCGGCATCCATTTCAGCAGCGACCTGCCGGCGCCCGCGACCAATGCCCTCTCTTCAGGCCCGGGTTGCCGCGAACTTTTCGTTCGATCTCGCGTCGGATCTGCGGCCCATCCGCATCACCGGCGGTTCGCAGGTGAACGTGGAGAAGACCGGCGGCACCCTGAGCGACATGGCCGATCTCGCGATCCATCTGGATTCCGACGTGACTCCCCTGGAGGTCAAAAAACTGGCCGTGCGTTTTCTGCGCGGCGAAGCGGCTTTGGGCGAGATTCGCGCCCATGGACCGGTGGACATGGCCAAAACGGAAGGCCGTCTGAACGTGGAAATTCTTTCGATTGATCGGCAGGTGCTGAACCTTGCCGGCGCGGCCAGCGGCGTCGATTTTGGTTCCACGCTGATTAACTCCACCAATCAGATTGATCTGGCCAATGGCGGTCAGGTCATTTCGGTGGTCGGGACGTTCAACGCGGCCAGCCTCAGCCTGTCGCAAAAGGGCCAGACCACCCCGGCGCTGGACCTTCGGTTCAACTACGACGTGACGGTAAGCCGGGCCGCTGAAATCGGCGCTCCTCCGGGTCATTGATCTCACCGGCGCGCAGAATCAAAAGCCGCTGCTCCGGGCCGAGTTAACCAGTCCCATGAGCGTCGCCTGGGGCAACAACGCCACGAATGCCGCCGGGGATTCGGCGCTGAACCTGACGGTCACCGGTTTGAATCTGGCGGATTGGAAAGCGTTTGCTCCCGATCTGGCGCCCGCGGGAATCGTGAACGTCAACGCGAAGGTGCTCTCCCAGGATTCCGGCCAGAAGCTCAGCTTCGAGCTTCGCACGGAGATCAACGATCTGGCCGCAAAGTTGGGCAGCAACCAGATTCGCCAGGCGGGCGTGCTGCTCGTCGTGCGCGGCCAGGCGACGGATTTGAACAAAGTCAATCTGAGCGAATACCGCGTGCAGTTGACGCAACAGAATCAGCCAGCGTTGGCGGTCGATGGCTCGGGCACTTACGACCTGAAGGCGCAGGAAGCGGATGTGCAGACGAAGTTCGAAGCGCATTTGCCGAAGCTCGTTTCCATCGCGGCGGTGCCTGATGTTAAGCTGTCGGGCGGCGTCGTCCGTTTCACCGGCCGCATCACGCAGAAGAATCTGACGCCCGCGCAGACGAACAATCCCAGTCTCGACCAGGTCGTGGTTGGCACCTTGCAATTGGAAAATCTCACCGGCCAGTTGGCCGAGTATCGCTTTGACCGTTTCGAAACCAAGGTCGATTGCGATCTCCAGGTGAAGGAGCAGTTGGCGACCATTCGCAAACTGGCGGGCAGCCTGACCCAGGCCGGGCAGGCGGGCGGCGCCTTCGACGTGAGCGGCAACTTCGACGTGAAGAAGAAAGTGGGCCAGTTCGCCCTGAATGTGAAGGACCTGAACCAGAATGCACTCCGTCCGGTTCTGGCGTCGGCGCTCGGTGAAAAAACGCTGACCTCGATTTCCATCAATGCGACCACTGTGGCGCGCTACGACGAGAAAGGCGAATCGAGCATCAAGGGCGACATCTCGGTGGACAAGTTTCTGGTCAAGGATCCCGAGGGCAAATTGCCGACCACTCCGTTGCAAGTGGGCGTGAAGCTCGACGGCTCACTCGCGAAGCAGATCCTCGATCTGCGGCAGCTTGAGGTGGCGTTGTCGCCGACGGAGCGCGCGAAGAACCGTTTCCAGCTCATCGGCAAAGTGGACATGGGCAAGTCGAATGTGTTCTCCGGGAAGATGAAGCTCAGCGCCGAGTCGCTCGACTTCACGCCCTACTACGATCTGTTTGCGGACAAGAAAACCGCCGCGGCCACCACGGGCCAGCCTCCCGCGGGCGCGCCCAAGCCCGCGACGCCTGCGCCTCCCGGAGCGGCGACCGAGCCGGCGGCCACCCGGCTGCCGTTCGAGCAGTTCACCTTTGACGTGGATATCGGCCGTCTCTATCTGCGCCAGGTCGAGATCGCCGACTGGCTCGGCACGGTCAAGCTGGACGGCGGCGCAGGTGAACGTGAAGCCGTTCCAATTGGTGCTCAACCGCGCGCCGGTCAGTGTCACGGCGGATGTGAATCTTGGCGTCCCCGGTTTCAATTACGATGTCGCGCTGTCCGCGAACCGAATTCCGCTCGAACCGCTCATGCAGTCGTTTGTTCCGGACAAGGCCGCGTTGGCGAAAGGCGATCTTATGGCGAACGTGCGAGGTGAAAGGCGCGGGATTAACGATGCCGAATCTCGTGAAGAACGCTGAGCGGGCAGGTGGACGTGGCCTTCACGAACGCCAATATTCAAGTCACCGAATTTAGCCCCGCGGTGAAAAGGGTTATCGAGGTGGTTACGTTTGCCCTCCGCCTGCCGGATCTGAACGAAGTCGCCGGTGACCCTGGGTGTCCGCTGATACGGCCATCAATCAGGGCAAGTTGGACTTGAAGGATTTGAACATCGTGTCCGGGATGTTCATCGCCAAAGCACAGGGGCAAATCACGCTCGCTCCCGTCGTGACCAACTCGGTGTTGCACGACTTGCCCGTGAACATAGCGTTGCGGAAGTCGATCGCCGATGCAGGCCGGCCTGGGCTCGGCCGGCCCGCTGGTTAGCGGGGATTACGTCGCGCTGCCTAACTTTATCACCGTCAGTGGAACCGTCGGCGATTCTAAGGTTAAACGGAATGACGTCGTGATCGCGACCTTGGTAGGGACGGGCGTGTTGAACAATCTTCCTGACAACGTGGGCGGCAAGGCCGGCAATATTTTGCGGGACGTTTTAGGTGGCCAGAAACCGGCGCCGACGGCTCCCAATCAACCCGCGCCCACCAAGCCGGTTCCCGTCAACCCGCTCGATCTCTTCAAGCCGAAGAAATAGGAAGCCTGCCCGGCTCGGGATTTTGCAGGTACGCTTTGCTTCCTGCCCGAGCGGCTGATACAACGACGCCATGCAAGCCGTCTTGAATTATCTGGAGAAGAACCAACCCCGGTTTATCAGCGAGCTGTGCGACTACGTTCGATTCCCGAGTGTTTCGGCGCAGCCGCACCACAAAAAGGACTTGGCAGCCTGTGCCCAATGGCTTCAGGAACAATGCCGCTAGATCGGCTTCGAGACACGCCTTTGTCCCACGGCGGGTAATCCGATCATTGTCGCCAAAACGCCCCGGAGGAAACGGGCTCGAAGCGTCCGCACTTCGTGGTCTATGGACATTACGACGTGCAGCCGGCCGAGCCTTTCGAGCTTTGGAACACACCGCCGTTCGAGCCACGCATCTAGGGTCGGTCGCTCTTCGCCCGCGGCGCCAGCGACAACAAGGGGCAACACCTCGCCCACTTGAATGCGGTTGAAGCGTACCTGAAGACCGGGACCGAACTGCCCTGCGATCTGACGTTCATCATCGAAGGCGAGGAAGAAGTCGGCAGCAAGAATCTCGCGAATCTTTCTTAAGAGCAAAAAGGAATTGCAATGCGACGGCGTGGTGTGTCTCAGACACCGGCATGCCCGGCAAACAAATCCGGCGCTGACCTATGCGTTACGCGGGATCATCGCCGTGGAGATCATCCTGCACGGCCCCTCGCGCGATCTTCATTCCGGCATCTACGGCGGCACGGTGGATAACCCCGCCATGGCACTTGCGCAGTTGCTCGCCCAATTGCGGGACAAAAATGGCAAGATCGCGATCCCCGGTTTTTACGGGGATGTCGCGCCGCTCTCCGCCTACGAGCGGAAACAATTTGCGCGA
Source organism: uncultured Actinomycetota bacterium (assembly GCA_963845655.1). GTDB lineage: Bacteria > Actinomycetota > Actinomycetes > Propionibacteriales > Nocardioidaceae > Nocardioides_B. The sequence goes on from CAWJTB010000003.1 coordinate 37,221, forward strand.
CTGCCTGAACGAAGGCTGCCTTCCAAAAGTTCCTGGGCGTGCCGAAACTTTTTGGGGAGCGCGGCTACACTCCGGTCGAACAACGCTCCGCCCGGCCCACGATTGAGATCAATGGGCTCACGAGCGGATATCAGGGCGAAGGCAGCAAAACCATTGTGCCCTCCTGGGCGAAAGCGAAATTGACCTTCCGCCTCGTGCCAAATCAAAAGCCGGACATGTCCGCGCGGTGATTTGCAACATTTGAAAAAGCTTTGCCCGCCGACGGTGCGCATGGAGGTGAAGTCCGGTCACGGGGGCGAACCCTACATCGTCTCGCCGACCGGCGAGCAGGCGCAGGCCGCACTGCGCGCGTTGAAGGCCGCGTTCGGACGAGACCGGTTCTGATACGCGAAGGCGGATCGATCCCGATCGTGAATGATTTCAAAAAACTCCTCGGCGGACACCTTGCTATTGGGGTTGGCGTTGCCGGATGACAACGCGCATTCGCCGAACGAGAAAGTTCGACCTGGATTGTTACGCCAAAGGGATGGAGATGAGCGCGCATCTCTGGCAGGAATTGTCCCGCGCGTAGAAGCGGCGGGAGGCAGTGAGAACCGGGGCCGCCGCGAGCCATTCACCAGTCGGGAAGGGGAGGGGATGCCCGATGCCTCCAGTTCCTCGGGTAGAAGCTAGCCCGGAAGCCGGGCGCACCTGACGTGCGCGCGCAGCCGATGAAGATGCGGCGCAGAGCCTTGGCGGGAGACGGCGTAGCGGGCGGGCGTCCCGCCTGCCGTAGAGGGCGGCATCTTGCCGCCCGGCGCGGGCTTCGCAATCGTCGGCGCGCTCGAAGCGGAGAACACCGCGAAATATCCGCGAGTTAATTCCGTGGCTCCGGCGTTAGGTGTTGCGAGGAGCTACGGCTTGCTCAGCCGGTAAAACCGCGCGCTGCCGGAAAGGGTATTGGTGACCGTCCATTGCTCGCCGAGCAGAACCGGCGCAGTGGTGGCATCGACCCAGTTCACGGGCGGCGTTAGATCAAGCGTCGATTGCAAGGTGAACCCACTGCATTCGTGGGCCAGGAGAGGATCAGTTCATTGCCGCTGGACCTCACCTCAAATCACACGGGTGCCGAGGAGCGCCACGGTGTGAAATCATCCCGCCGCAATGGCCGTCACTCCGCTCTGCGCCGCGACGGGCACATTCGTTTGGCCCTAGTCGTTGTGTCCCCACGCGACCACGCTCCCGTCGTTCTTCAAGGCCACGGTGTGAGCTCTCCCGCCGCAATGGCCGTCACTCCGCTCTGCGCCGCCACGGGCACCGTCGTTTGGCCGCCGCCGTTGTCTCCCCACGCCACCACGCTCCCGTCGTTCTTCAAGGCCACGGTGTGAAAACCTCCCGCCGCAATCGGCCGTCACTCCGCTCTGCGCCGCGACGGGCACGGTCGTTTGGCCGTAGGAGTTGTCTCCCCACGCCACCACGCTCCCGTCGTTCTTCAAGGCCACGGTGTGATAACCTCCCGCCGCAATGGCCGTCACCCCGCTCTGCGCCGCCACGGGCACCGTCGTTTGGCCCAGGAGTTGTCTCCCCACGCCACCACGCTCCCGTCGGTCTTCAAGGCCACGGTGTGATCATCTCCGGCCGCAATGGCCGTCACTCCGCTCTGCGCCGCCACGGGCACTGTCGTTTGGCCATAGTGTTGTCTCCCCACGCCACCACGCTCCCGTCGTTCTTCAAGGCCACGGTGTGTCGCCTCCCGCCGCAATGGCCGTCACCCCACTCTGCGCCACTGGCAGCTCAGTGAGTCCCGTGGCCGCTACCGTGAAGCTCGCACTCGCTCGTTCACCGTCTCCCCACGGCCGAGCACGCTCCCGTCGATTCTTCAAGGCCACGGTGTGACCCCCTCCCGCCGCAATGGCCGTCACTCCGCTCTGCGCCGCGACGGGACACGGTCGTCTGGCCGTAGGTGTTGTCTCCCCACGCCACCACCGCGCCGGGAGGGCCGCGTTCACCGTCAGCACCGCCGGGGGGGCGCTGGTCACACTGCCGAGGATGCTCACCACCACGGTGTAACTGCCCGCCTGATCGCTCTGCGCGGCGTCTCCAAGCTGTAGGTGGCGCCCGTCGCTCCGCTGAGGTTGATCCCGTCCTTGCGCCACTGGTAGCTCAAGGGATCCCGTGGCCACCACCGTGAAGCTCGCGCTCTGTCCCACGTTCACCGTCTGGCTCACCGGTTGAGTGGTGATGGCGGGAGCAGTGGGATGACGAGCGCCACGGTGTGATACCTCCCGCCGCAATGGCCGTCACCCCGTCTGCGCCGGGGGCACCGTCGTTTGGCCCTGGCCGTTGTATCCCCACGCCACCACGCTCCCGTCGTTCTTCAAGGCCACGGTGTGATGACTCCCGCCGCAATGGCCGTCACTCCGCTCTGCGCCGCCACGGGCACGGTCGTTTGGCCGCAGACGTTGTCTCCCCACGCCACCACGCTCCCGTCGTTCTTCAAGGCCACGGTGTGATACCTCCCGCCGCAATGGCCATCACCCCGCTCTGCGCCGCCACGGGCACCGTCGTTTGGCCCCGAGTCGTTGTCTCCCCACGCCACCACGCTCCCGTCGTTCTTCAAGGCCACGGTGTGAAGACCTCCCGCCGCAATGGCCGTCACTCCGCTCTGCGCCGCCACAGGCACGGTCGTTTGGCCGATGCGGTTGTATCCCCACGCCAGCACGCTCCCGTCGTTCTTCAAGGCCACGGTGTGACGATCTCCCGCCGCAATGGCCGTCACTCCGCTCTGCGCCGCCACGGGCACGGTCGTTTGGCCGCCATCGTTGTATCCCCACGCCACCACGCTCCCGTCGGTCTTCAAGGCCACGGTGTGAAGCCCTCCCGCCGCAATGGCCGTCACTCCGCTTTGCGCCGCCACGGGCACGGTCGTTTGGCCGTAGTCGTTGACTCCCCACGCCACCACGCTCCCGTTTGTCTTCAAGGCCACGGTGTGAACCCCTCCCGCCGCAATGGCCGTCACTCCGCTCTGCGCCGCCACGGGCACCGTCGTTTGGCCGTAAACGTTGTTCCCCCACGCCACCACCGCGCCGAGAGATTGCGCCTGAGCGGTGCTGGCACCGGACCAGGCGCACAGGATGAGCAGTGCCAAGGAATGGTTTTTCATAGCAGTCGTTGGTTGGGATGTTGTTCAGATATGCCGCAAAGCCACGTTGCGCTGTGAGATCCACGAGTTGAGCACCTTGACGGTTCGCGCGCCCGCCCGCAACGCGGTCTCCGGGGCACAGAGGCGCAGGAGGTCGAGAGTGGCCGAGGACCAACGCGCAGCGGAGTGGAGGGTGCCCATGTGCGTGGGAGCGTGACGGAACCTTGGCCGCAATGCAATGTGGGAATCGCCTCGTTCAATGCCGGCCAGGGAATGGCTGAAGTCGGGATGATGGAGAGCGAATGTGCGTCCCGCGCGTTGGGAGCGGGCGGGCTTTTCGCGGCCCTGGCCGCCGCGAAGTCCCTGCTGGTCCTCTTCGCCACGGTCGAGGTCGGCTTCATCGTCTCGGAGGTCAGCGGCTTCGACGGCACCTCGCCGCTGCCGACGCTCGCGCTGCTGCTCGCCGTGGTGCTCGCCCTGCTCGCCGTGCTCACCGGAAGGTGCCCCGTGCGCGACGACGAGGGCGAGTCGATGGTCGGCCGGCTGCGAGCCCTGCTGCTCGCGGTGGTGCTGGCGGTCGGCTCGCTGGCGACACTGCTCGTGCTCCAGGTCAAGACGATCGGCACCACGTCGTACTACTTCTTGAAGTACCTGCTCGGCTTCGAGCTGATCCTCGCGTGCGTCGCGCCGGCCGTCGTCGCTCTCGTGGTGGCCGGGACGCTGCCGCGGCAGCGGGTCCCGTGGCGGACAGCGGCGAGTGCCGCGGGCGTCGTGGCCGCGACGTTCGCGTTCGGCGTCCCGCTGTGGGCCGGTGGCCAGCTGTTCTCCACCACCGACGACGGCACCGCCGCCGTCCGGGCGCCCTACTCACGGGAGGCGCTCTCGCGCGGTGTGGTGGCGGCAGCCCGGACGACGACGCGGGCCGAGGCGCTCGACACGACGTACGTCGCGGTCGGCGCCGGCAACGCGGTGGAGATCTTCTACCCCGACGCCTGGTACCACGCGGTCAACGCGACCATGACCGGGACGGTCGCGGCGCGGTCCACCGTGCTGCGCACCAACGCCGACACCGTCGAGGAGGCCGCAGCACTCGCTCGCCGGCTGCTCCGTGACGACCGCGCGCTGCAGGTCGTCGTCGACCCCGTCGTGCTCGAGGAGATGCGTGCGGCGGTGGGCGACCCCGCCCTGGCGACCCGCGTGCGTCCCCTCACTCCGGTCCGCGACCGGTAGCGCCGGCTCAGTCCGGTCGGTCGGAGGCGTGGGCCGCCGTGGCGGGCCTCCGGCCCACGGCACCCACGAGGACGAGCGCCGCCCCCACCCCCAGCGCGACGAGCAGCCAAGTCGCGGGGCCGTTCCATGCGGGCGACCCGGCGTAGGGGCCGACCGACCGCTCCCGCGCCAGCACGTGCAGCATCGACCAGACCTGCCCGACGGTCAGCGCGACGGCCACCACGATGGTCGGGGCGACGGCCAGGGCGGGGCCGGCGCGGCCGTCGAGCCGGAGCGAGGGCGGTCGCCGGTCGAGAGCCAGTCCGGCCAGCAGGAACAGACCCAGGTGGTACGGCGCGCCGTAGCGCCCCTGCCACAGCGGCCCCGAGAACGTGATGGAGGTCAGCGTGAAGAGGAACGGCACACCCAGCGCGAACGCCAGGCAGGCCGTCATCGCCCAGCGCAGCCCCCGCCCGGCGCGGCGGAAGCCGGCGACCAGGAGCACGAGCAGGATCGCGCCGAGGATGAGGTAGACGCCGAGCGGGGCCGGGTCGCTGCGTCGGGGGAAGGCGGCGATGCCCTGGAGGAACCACAGCGGGACCTGCTCCAGGGTGGCGCTCCAGCGGTCGTCGACACCGGCGTCGAACGGCGCCAGTCCCTGGGTGCCCGCAGCGCGGGTCCACGCCGCCGACGCGAGCGCGGTGACCAGCACCAGCGCAGCACCGAGGGCGAGCAGTCGAGCGTGGGCGCGCAGCAGCTGCACGAGACCGGCGCGACCGATCAGCGGGAGGGTGGTCACGGCGATCGCCAGCACCCAGAGCGGACCCAGCGAGCGCGGGACGCAGGCCACCGTCGCGCTGAGGATCGCCACCGTCAGCAGGAAGCGGGCGTGGTGGGTCCGGCCGCGCTCGGTCGCGCACCCGAGCAGCGCGCACCACAGGGCGAGGGCGGCCGCGATCTCGATGCCGTTGGGCGCCGCCATCGAGAGGCTGAAGGTGATGATCGGGGTGGCGGCCGCGAGCAGGGCCACCAGGGGCCACGCCGTCGCCGACCAGAGGCGCAGGCACCAGGCCGCGAGCGCGACGAAGACCGCGCACAGCAGGGCTGCGGCGGCCCGCATGCCGTAGAGCGCGGCGGTGCCGTCCCAGACGTTCGCGAACTGGCCGACGGCTGCGTAGAAGACCGGGTTGTAGGCGGCCGCGGAGGAGCTGACCAGCACCCGGTCGTCGCCGAGCGAACGCACCGGGAAGCAGTTGTCGGGCTGCATGTACTCATAGCTGGTGCACACCGGCCGGGCCGCGCGCACCATCGTGGCAGGCACCGAGACCAGCTGCCCGCGGCCGCCCGGCAGCGTCAGCGTGCTCGGTGCCCAGTCACCACCGGCCACCTGGGCGGCTCGGTAGGCGTGGTCGATCTCGTCGGTGCCGCGGTAGGGCGGCAGGGTCGCGATCCAGGCCACCTGCACGAGGGCGCAGCCGAGCAGGACCAGAACGGCGACGCGGCGCGCCGAGGCACGTGTGCGACGGACCTCCGTCACGTCCGCCGGACCGGTCGTGACGTCACCCCCTGACCGCATGACACCGACCCTAGGGCGTGGCGCGGCAGGCCGGCGGGACCTGCGGCCGTTCACCGGACCGGCTGATGCACCGGCCGGAGCGAGCGCCTGTCCTCGAAGGGCGTCAGGGACTGCCGGGACTCCTCGACCGCGTCATGCACCCGCAGGTGCTTGGTCGCGCCGCCGACGGGGCAGCTCCACTCACCCTCGACGTGCACGAGCCGCACCCCGTCGGACTCCAGCCAGCGCAGCACCTTCTCGCTCTCCTCGGCGGTGGCAGCAGGGGCCGGACCGACGCCGGGCAGGACCGTGTCGGCCGACGCGGTCAGCGAGCGGACGTAGTCGCCGGCGTGCGCGCCCGACGGGATCACCCCGGCGGCGACCAGACGACCGTGACGCACCACGTGGACGCTCCAGCGGTCGTCGTCGCGCCGGGCGGCCACCACCTCGGGGCAGCGGGTCAGCGCCTGCAGCCGCTGGGTGCGGGCCGCGCCGCGCAGGAAGGCCGAGAGCCGGTCGCGCCACGAGCCGGCGTCCTCGAAGCGGTCGGTCGCGGCCAGCGCCCGCATGCGACGCGACACCGACGCCACCACGTCGTCGGGGCTGGCCACCAGCGCCGAGCGCAGCTGCTCGACGACCTCGGCGTAGCGCTGCGGCGACACCCCGCCGTTGCACGGGGACAGGCACTTGCCCATCTCGGCCAGGGCGCACGCACTCATGGCCGGCACCCGTGGCATCCGGCCGCCGCACTGCCGGATCGGGAACGCCTCGTGCAGAGCAGCCACCGAGCGCTCGGCGCTGCGCCGGGAGGAGTAGGGCCCGATGTAGTCGGCCCCGTCGTCGATCACGGTGCGCACCAGCGACAGCCGCGGCCACGGCTCGCGGGTCAGCTTGATCCAGTGCACCCGCTCGGGGAAGCGCGAACGGCGGTTGTACTTCGGCTTGTGCTCCGCGATCAACCGCAGCTCGCGGACCTCGGCCTCGAGCGGGGTGGCGCACTCGATGCCCGTGACGGTCGCCGCGATCGCCACCATCTCGCCCATCCGCGACCGGGTCTCGGAGGCGGTGAAGTAGGTGCGGACCCGGGTGCGCAGGTCCTTGGACGTCCCGACGTAGAGCACCCGGCCGCGCTCGTCCTTGAACAGGTAGACCCCGGGGGCGTGGGGGAGCTGCTCGGCCAGGTGCCGCTTGCGTCGTTGCGCCGTCGAGACCCGGGCGCTGAACGTCTGCAGCTCCTCCAGGGTGTGCACGCCGAGGTTGCCCAGGCGCGCCATCAGGCCGTGCAGCACGTCGACCGTCGCCCGGGCGTCCGAGAGCGCCCGGTGGTTGGGGGTCGTCGTCGAGCCGAACGCGACGGCCAGCGACGAGAGCTTGCAGTTGGGAGCGTCGTCGCGGGTGATCACGCGGCGGGCGAGCTTGGCGGTGTCGAGCACCTCGAAGCGCGGCCAGGGGCGTCCCTGCTGGGCGGCGAAGTGCTGCAGGAACCCCACGTCGAACGGGGCGTTGTGCGCCACCAGCACGCACCCCTGCGCGAACTCCAGGAACTGGGGGAGCACCTGCTCGATCGGCGGCGCCGGGGCGACCATGCGGTCGGTGATGCCGGTCAGCACCGCGATGAACGCCGGAATGGCCTGGTGCGGGTTGACGAGGGTCTGGAACTCGCCCAGCACCTCCCCGCCGCGCACCTTGACCGCGCCGACCTCGGTGATCATCGAGCCCGCCTTGGCCGAGCCGCCGGTGGTCTCCAGGTCGACCACGCAGAAGGTCACGTCGCGCAGCGACCGGCCGAGCTCGTCGAAGCTGCGCTGCGCCTCCCAGCGAGGGCGGGGCGCGGTGCCGGCGACGGTCGGACGGGTCATGGTGCTGACGCTAGAGGTGGGCACCGACCAAACCGGCCAGCGACGCGGCCTACGCTGGAGGGGCCCGACCGGAACGCCCAGGAGGTACGACGACCGTGGCTGCCCTGCCCGACGAGCACACCCGCTGGCGCTGCGGTGGATGCGGCAACCTCACGCGCTTCGACGTGACGCGGACCGCCAGGACGACCGAGTTCTGGCACTTCGACCTCGCGGGCGACCACCGGGTCGAGGACACCACGACCGAGCAGGAGGACCTGGCCGGCGTGACCTGCCGCTGGTGCGGTCGCGACGACGCGATCGAGCTGGTGTCCCGCGCGGAAGCCGACGCGTCCCCGACGTGAACGAGGCCGACGGGGTCGGGCCGTTGCCCGAGCCGGTGCGGCACCGGGTCGTGGCCCTGGCCAGCGACGCGCTCGGACGGGTGCCCCCCGACCAGCTGCCAGCCTCCCTGCGGAGGGTCTCGACGTTCGCTCCGCAGCGCCGCGCCCGGCTGGCCGCCACCCAGATCGCCGCGGCCCTCGAGGGTGACCCGGTCGTCCGCGACCTGCTCGGCGCCCAGGTCCGGCTGGCCCACGCGGACGTGACCGCGGCGCTCGACGCCGGTCACCCGCCCGCAGCGGGCGACCCCGTCGAGATCGCCGCCCTGGCCTACCTGCTGCGCCCCGACGGGTGGGGCGCCCTGGTCGCCGCAGGTGCCGAGTCCGTGGTGCAGCAGCGGACCGGCGAGCAGGACCGCCGGATCGTCGAGCACGCCGAGCGGGTGCAGCGGCGGCTCGACGAGGTGACCGAGGAGCTGCGCGCCACCCGTCAGCGGCAGCGCGACCAGGTCGCCGAGCTCAAGGCGGAGAACGGCGACCTCCGGCACCGGTTGGGCGAGGCCCGGACCCGGGCGCGACGGGCCGAGCAGCAGGCCGAGGCCGCGTCCCTCGAGGCGGCCGACGCCGCAGCGGCAGGTACGGCGGTCGCGGCCGCCGCGGAGGCCGAGGCACGACGCCTGCGCGCCCGGGTCGCGGAGCTGGAGCGCGGACTCGGCCTCGAGCGACGCGCCGCCCGCACGGAGCGCGGGGCCGAGCAGATGCGCACCCGGCTGCTGCTGGACACCCTGCTGGAGACCGCCCAGGGTCTGCGTCGCGAGCTCGCCCTGCCCGCGGTCGACGGCACCCCGGCGGACCTGGTGGAGGCGGCGCAGGCCGCCGACGAGGGCAGCCGGGCGTCGTCGGGCCACGGGTCTCTCTCCCTCGACGACCCGGGACTGCTGGACCAGCTGCTCGGCCTGCCGCGGGTGCACCTGGTCGTGGACGGCTACAACGTCACCAAGCGCGCCTGGCCGGAGCAGACCCTGGAGCGTCAGCGTGAGCTCCTGCTGGCCGGGCTGGCTCCGCTGGTCGCGCGCCGCGGCACCGAGGTGAGCGTCGTGTTCGACGCCGCCGACGCCGCCGAGCGTCCCCTCGTGACCCGGCCGCGGGGCGTGCGCGTGCTGTTCAGCCCGCCCGGGGTGATCGCCGACGACGTGATCCGGGAGCTGGTCGCGGCCGAGCCCTCCGGCCGACCCGTGGTCGTGGTCACCGGCGACCAGGCCGTCGCGGTCGACGTACGACGGGACGGCGCCAGGGTCGTGTCCTCGACCGCGCTGAGCCGGCTGCTGGCCCGAGCCTGAGAGCCCCGCGCAGAAACTGTCGGCGCCGGGTGGGACGTTGCTCTGGACGCGGTCCGCGCGTCACGGACCGACCCGGGAGGGTTCACCGATGAGCGTGCACATCGACTGCGACACCTGCGTGGTGCGGGGACTGGCCTGTCACGACTGCGTGGTGACGGTGCTGCTGGGGCCACCCCCGGAGCTGGGCTTCGACGACGACGAGCGACGGGCCCTCGACGTGCTCGCCGGGTCCGGGCTGGTCCCGCCGCTGCGGATGGTCGCCCCCCTGGACGGTCCGGACGTGGCGTCGTCGGCCTGATGTGGCGCAGACCACGGTGCGCGTCGCCGCTCGGGGGTTTGCTCCGTGCGGCGGCGGGCCCGTACCCTGGGTGGCTGGTGCCTGTCACAGTCGGCCAGACCGGTCGGCGCAGGCGCCGCGTTGAGTCCAGACAACGGCCGGGGGCTGCCGGAGTCCGGAGCCGGGGAACCATGTTCCTTGGGGTTAATCGTGCATCGCCGTGCCGCAGGTCGGCCCGGCTCCGCGCGACGGGTTCCTTTGCCGCCCGCACCCGTCAGCTAACCCGGTAGGCGTGAAGACAAAGAGGAGACCGTCCGCTTGATCGACGGCCGCAAGCGCTTCGCCCGTGTTCTGGCGACCCTGAGCATCACCGCCCTCGGCGGCACGGTGCTGGTCGCATCCCCGAGCCAGGCCGAGCCCGACATCGACAGCGTCCAGACCAAGGTCGACGCGCTCTACGAGCAGGCCGAGCAGGCCTCCGAGCGCTACAACGACGTCCGGCTGGAGATGGGCCGCGCCCAGACCCGGCTCGGAGCCCTCCAGGCCGACCTCACCCGCCAGGAGGAGAAGGTCGCCGGCGTTCGCGAGCAGGTCGCCAGCGCGGTGGTGAGCCAGTACCAGGGCCAGGCGCTGTCGACGACGACGCAGGTCGTGCTCTCCGAGGACCCCGACGCCTTCCTCGACCAGATGACGATGGTCTCGGAGTACAACGCCCAGCAGACCCAGATGATGGCGGACTTCGCCGTCCAGGCCAAGCAGCTCGAGATGCGCGAGGCCGCTGCCCGGCGCGAGCTCGCCCGGATCGCCGGGGCCAAGAAGCAGCTCGGCACCGAGAAGGCGCGCATCGACGCCAAGGCCTCCGAGGCCGAGGAGCTGCTCGCCACGCTCGAGGCACGTGCGGCTGCCAAGCCGAGCCGCACCGCCGAGCGGGCCCCCGCCGCCCCCGTCGCCGCCTCCGGCCGCGCCGGTGCCGCGGTGCAGTACGCCCTGGCCCAGGTCGGGAAGTCCTACGTGTACGGCGCCGCAGGTCCGAGCGCCTTCGACTGCTCCGGTCTCACGATGATGGCCTGGAAGCAGGCCGGCGTCAGCCTGGCGCACTCCTCGCGGGTCCAGGCCGGCGGAGCGCAGGTCTCCCAGTCCGCCCTCCAGCCCGGGGACCTGGTCTTCTACTACAGCCCGATCAGCCACGTCGGCATGTACATCGGCAACGGTCAGATCGCGCACGCCGCCAACCCCAGCACCGGTGTCCAGATCGCCCCGGTGAACTCCATGCCGTACTCCGGTGCGGTCCGCCCCGGCTGATCGACCCGCGCAGGCCGGCCGTCCCCGTTGGTGGGTGGCCGGCCTCCTGCTCTCCGTCCTCGGCATCGTGGGCGTGGTCGTCGCGGTGGTCCTGCTGCGCGGTCCCGAGCAGGCGGTGCTGCCGGACCCCGGCGAGCCGAGCGGCGGCGCGCCGAGCGCCGACCCGGACGCAGCCCGCGCCGACGACGCCGCCGAGCTGCTCGAGCGGCTCGGCCCTGCTCTCGAGTCCGGTGACGCCGCCGAGCTCCGGGCCCTCGCCGCACCCGGCGACCAGGCCGCGCGCCGAGAGCTGCTGACCCTGCGCGACAACGTCGCGGCCATGGGCATCGACGACCTGCGCCTGCGCTACGTCGACGAGGGCGGTGGCCGGCTCAGCGCCGAGCGGGAGCGGACCCTGGGGGACCGTGGCTGGGTCGGGGACGTGTCGTTGGACTGGACGATGCCCGGCTACGACGAGGGGCCGGGCCGCCGGGAGATCTCCGTGACCTTCGTGCAGCACGACGAGGGCGTCTCGTTCGTGACCGCGCGCGACGACGCCGGCCAGTCCGCGCCGCTGTGGCTGCTCGGACGGGTCCGCGTGCAGCGCACGCCGCAGGCCCTCGTCGCGACCGCCGGCTCGCAGCGTCCGGCCCGCTACGTCCCGCTCGCGGACCAGGCGGTGCTCGACGTGCGCAAGGTGCTGCCGCGGTGGCGCGGGAAGCTGGTCGTCGAGGTGCCCGCGACCCCCCAGGCGCTGGGTCGGGTGCTGGGAGCCGACCCGGACGCCTACAGCGGCATCGCGGCCGTCACCACGACGGTCGACGGCACCACGACCACGTCCGCGCCGAGCCACATCTACCTCAACACCGCGGTGTTCGACCCGCTCGGCGCGCAGGGCGCCCAGGTCGTGATGAGCCACGAGGCCACGCACGTGGCGACGGACGCCGCGACGGCCGAGCTGCCCACCTGGCTGCTCGAGGGGTTCGCCGACTACGTGGCGCTGGCGCACGTCGACCTGCCGGTCTCGGTCACCGCGAGCCAGGTCCTCGCGCAGGTCCGCGAGGACGGCCCGCCGCGCGCGCTGCCCGGCCAGGGCGACTTCGACTCCCGCAACAAGGCGCTCGGCGCGACGTACGAGTCGGCCTGGCTGGCCTGCCGGCTGCTGGAGGAGAGGTACGGCGAGCGGCGGCTGATCGAGTTCTACGACGCCACCCAGCGGTCCGGCTCGGCGGTCGAGCCGTTCCGGGACGTGCTGGGCACCGACGAGGCCGCCTTCACCCGGTCGTGGAGGCGCTACCTGCGTGATCTCGCCGCCGCCTGAACGCGCACCGAGCGCGGCTGGGCCGGTCTGGCAGGCTGGCGGCGTGAGACCACCGGGACCACCCAGACTGTCCCGGAGGACGGCGGCGGTCACGGCGGTCGGGTCGTTCGCGGTCGTCGTCGCCCTGGCCGCCTGGCTGGTGCCCTGGTCCTGGGTGCCGGGCGGCTCCCTCGTCCCCGCGCCCGCGTCGTCGCTGTTCACGGCCGAGCAGATCGCCCGCGCGGAACGGTTCGCGACGTGGCGACGGGCGCTGTCGTGGTCGTCGTACGCCCTGTCGATCGCCGTACTCGCGGTGCTGGCCTTCTCGGCACACGGCTCACGGCTGGTCGGCCGGGTGGTCGGGGGGCGCCGCTGGTGGCTGGCCGTGCCGCTCGTGGCCCTGGCCGCGCTGCTCGCCCAGCGGCTGATGACGCTGCCCTTCGCGGTCGCCGCGCACCAGGTCGGGCTGGCCTACGGCACCACCAGACCAGGGGTACGCCGACTGGCTCCTCGACGTGGTGAAGTCGCTCGGCGTCTCGTGGGTGACCACGTCGCTGCTGCTGCTCGTGCTCGTCGGGCTGGCCCGGCGTTGGCCCCGCCGCTGGTTCCTCGGGGCCGGGGCCGCCGCGCTGGTGCTGACCTTCGCCGGCTCGTTCCTCTACCCGGTGGTGGTCGAACCGCTGTTCAACAGGTTCACGCCGATGCCGGACGGACCCTTCAAGGAGTCCGTGCTGCGGCTGGCCGACGCAGGAGGGGGTCGACATCGACGACGTGCTCGTCGCGGACGCCTCGCGGAGGACCACCACGCTCAACGCCTACGTCAGCGGCCTCGGCGGCACCCGCCGGGTGGTCGTCTACGACAACCTCCTCGACGACCTCACGCCCGCCGAGGCACGGGTGGTGATCGCCCACGAGCTGGGCCATGCCCAGCACGACGACGTGCTGGTGGGCACGACGCTGGGGTCGCTGGGTGCGGTCGGAGGCGTGGCGCTGCTGGCGCTGCTGCTCGACAGTCGCCGGCTGCGGCGCCGGGCCCACGTGGACGGGCCGGCCGACGCGAGCGTCGTACCCCTCGTGCTCGTGCTGGTGGCCCTCGGCGCCTTCGTGGTCAGCCCGGCGCAGAACGCCGTGAGTCGAGCGGTCGAGGCCCGGGCCGACCGGACGTCGCTGGAGGCGACCGGTGAGGCGGGGACGTTCGTGCGGATGCAGCGTCAGCTCGCACTGTCCTCGGTGGCGGACCCGACGCCCCCGGCGTGGAGCCAGCTGTGGTGGGGGAGCCATCCGACGGTGCTGCAGCGGGCGGGGCTGCCTGCCTCGCTGGAGCGTGTCGGGGACGGCCGACCGTGAGCCGGGTGCTCGTGGTGACCAACGACTTCCCGACGCGGCGCGGCGGCATCGAGTCGTTCGTCCTGGCCCTGTGCCGCGGGCTGCCGGCCGGCGACGTGGTGGTCTACACGGCGTCGATGCCGGGCGACCGTGCCTACGACGTCACCTTGCCGTTCCCCGTCTACCGCGATCCCAGCCGCACGCTGCTGCCGACCCGTGCCGTGGCGCGGCGGGCCACCGAGGTGATGCGCCGGCACGGCTGCGACCAGGTGGTCTACGGCGCGAGCGTCCCGCTCGGGCTGCTGGCACCCCGGATGCGTGCCGCCGGGGCCACCCGCCAGGTGGCGCTGACGCACGGGCACGAGGTCTGGTGGGCCCGGGTCCCCGGCACCCGGCAGGCGCTGCGGCGGGTCGGGGACACCGTGGACGTGCTGACGTTCGTCAGCGAGTGGTGCCGGGCCCAGGTGGCGCCGGCGCTCTCGGAGCGTGGGCGCGACCGGCTCGTGCGGCTGTCACCGGGCGTGGACCCCGACCGCTTCCACCCGGGCTGCGGCGGGGACGCCGTACGCCGTCGGCTCGGGATCCTCCCGACCGCCCCGGTCGTCGTCTGCACGGCCCGGATGGTGCGCCGCAAGGGGCAGGACACCCTGGTGCGGGCCTGGCCGCGCGTGCTGCGCGAGCACCCCGACGCGGTGCTGCTGATGGTGGGGGACGGTCCGGACCGGCGCCGCATCGAGCAGCTGGTCGACCGGCACGGCGTACGCCGGTCGGTGCTGCTCACCGGCAGCGTCTCGTGGGAGGAGGTCGCGGCCCACACCGATGCCGGCGATGTGTTCGCCCTGCCGTGCCGCTCGCGGCTCGCGGGGCTGGAGCCCGAGGCGTGGGGGATCGTCCTCCTCGAGGCGCAGGCGTGCGGGCTGCCGGTCGTGATCGGGCGGTCCGGGGGAGCGCCGGAGACGTTGCGGGGGCCGGGAGAGGTCGTCGAGCCGGAGCCGGACGAGGTCGCTGCGGCGCTGCTGCGCGCGCTCGGCACGGTCGACCGGGCGGCCCGGCTGCGGGGCGGTCGCCCGGCGTGGGTGGAGGCCGAGTCGTGGGATGCCGTGGCAGGACGGCTCGCCCGGCTGCTGGAGGACTGAGCCGGACCGGTCGTCCGGGTCCGAGAACGACGAAGGCCCGACCGGTCGGGTCGGGCCTTCGTGCGTGCGTGCGGTCGGCGGCGGGTCAGCCTCCGTTGCCGATGCTGGTCGCGCTCTTGTTGAAGATCCCCGCGAGGTTGCCACCGAGCAGACTGACGGCGGCGATGATGATGATCGCGATGAGTGCGACGAGCAGGCCGTACTCGACGGCGGAGGCGCCTCGCTCGGTCTTGGTCAGCGCACTGAGGCGGATGCGGGTGTACTGCAGCAGTTCGTTCATGACGTTCTCCCCTGTACGAGTGGTGGTGGTCCGGCCGAGAACCAGGTGTCAATTATGACATTTCAGACATTTGGTTTGCTGGATTTTTCAGATTTCTTCTCGGCGGAAGTGCCGACTCGACGACGGGGGATCTCAGCAGCTGCCCGACTGGGTGCTCGTCGAGACCGAGTCGCAGGTCCTCTGGAACAAGCCACTCGTCGCGCCACCGAAGAAGGTGACGCCGGCGATGATCACGATCGCGATCAGGCCCACGAGGACGGCGTACTCGACGGCCGAGGCGCCGCGCTGGTCCCGCGGGCGGTGCGTGCCCCAGAAACGACAGAGCGCTGGTCTCGGCACCCTGACGGGGCGAGACCAGCGCTCAGTGACGGTAATTCAGCTGCCGATGCTCTTGGCGGTCTTGTTGAAGATGCCCGAGAGGTTGTTGCCGAGCAGCGAGACGGCGGCGATGATGATGATCGCGATCAGGGCGACGAGCAGGCCGTACTCGACGGCGGAGGCGCCGCGCTCGGTCTTGGCCATGCCGGCGAGACGGATGCGGGTGTAGGTGACGAGGTCGTTCATGATGGTTTCTCCCAAGGTGAGCGCTTGAGCTGGAGCCGCAGGTGGATCCAACAAGACAAGTCTCGCAGCGAGGGCACTCCGTGCGAATCGGGTGAACGGCCCTGCTTCGCACGCCGGGAGGATGAGCGGGAATCATCCGAAAGGACTATTCAGACCGGGTGGGTCTCAACCGTCCTGCAGGTCGTCGGCGAGCAGACCCGACCGGACGGCCTTCATGATGGCGTCGGCGCGGTTCGAGGCGCCGAGCTTCTCGTAGATCTTGGAGATGTGCGTCTTGGCCGTCGAGTCGCTGACGAAGATGGACCGGCCGATGGCGGAGACGCTGAAGCCCCGGGCCAGCAGGCTGAGCACCTCGGACTCGCGCTGGGTCAGCTGAGGGCCGGCCGGCGTCATCCGGCGGCGCATCGCGCCGGCCAGGTCGGCCGCGGTGAACGACCGGGGGGAGACCAGGGCGTGCCGGGCGGCCGCGACCACCTCGTCGGCCGGGGCGTCCTTGGCGACGAAGGCGGAGGCGCCGGCCTCGAGCGCGGCGAAGAGCTGCTCGTCGCCGGCATACATCGTGAGGACCACCATGCCGGTGTCGTGGCCCTGGCGACGGACCTCCTTGACCAGCTCGAAGCCGGTCCCGTCGGGCAGCCGGACGTCGGTGATCACCACATCGGGCTTGGTGGTCGCGAACAGCCGCAGGCCTTCACCGACGGACGCGGCCTGACCGCAGACCTCGAAGTCGTCCTGACCCTCGAACGCGCGCGCGAGCCCCTGCCGGATCAGATCGTGGTCGTCGATGAGCAGGACGCGCGTGATGGTCTCGGGCTCTGTGGACATCAGGTGTGAGAACTTTCGTGGGTCAGGGCGTGCTTGGCAGCCACCCTAACGCTCACGACGGTCCCCCGGGTGGCTTGCTCGCCCGTTTCGCTGTCGATGTCGACGGTGGCATCGATGCGGGCCGCGCGCTCCCGCATGATCGAGATGCCGTAGGAGTCGTCGCGTCGCCCGTGGATGCCCCGCCCGTCGTCGCGCACGACCAGCCGGGCCTGGGGCGGATCGGTCCAGCAGTCCACCCACAGGTTCTGGGCCGAGGCGTGCTTGCGGGCGTTGGTGATCGCCTCCTGGGCGATGCGCAGCAGCTCGGCCTCGACGCTGGGCGCCAGCCGGGTGGCGGCCTCCTTGAGGGTGAGGTGCACCGTCAGGTCGGACTTGGCGCCGACCTGGCGGACGTAGTCGGAGAGCGCGGAGCCGAGCCCGTTGGTGGCCGAGACGTCGCTGCGAAGGTCGAAGATGGACAGCCGGAGGTCGCCGACGACGCGGGTCAGCTCGCCGCGCAGCTCGCGCAGGCCCTGGGCTACCACGGGATCCCGGGTCGTGGAGGCCAGGTGGTCCACGACGTAGCCCAGCGAGGCCACCTCCTGGGCGATGCCGTCGTGGATCTCGCGGGCGAGTCGCTGCCGCTCGTCGGCGGTGGCCATGGACCGGATCTCGTCGAAGACCAGAGCGGTGTCCAGGCGCAGACTGTGGGCGTCGACCTGCTGCATCAGCGGCGCCAGGGACTCCTGGGCTGTCGCGATCGACGAGGACGACACGACCACGCCGATCATCCGGTTCCCGACGCGCAGCGGCAGCACCACGCGGTGGCGAGCCTCCCGGTTGCCCGAGGGGACTACGCCGAGGACGGGCTCCATCTCGGCCCAGCAGCGTTCGACGAGCGGGTCGTTGGGCATCAGGAACTGCTGGGCACCGACCCCGCGATAGCCCAGGGGCACCAGGATCGAGCCCTTCATCTTCGCGAAGACGGCGGCGTAGCTGTCCTCGAGCTCCTCGTGGAGCGTGGCCATCAGCTGGGCGGCGATGCCGTCCGAGTCCAGCCCGGCCGACAGCCGGCGCGTGACCTGGCGCAACTGGGTGAGCAGCTGGCGGGCCGACTCGTAGTGGGCGTCCTGGTTGCCGCGCGGACCCTGGGACAGGCCCAGGCTGCGCGACCAGACCCCGAGCAGCCCGCCCCCGAAGTTGGTCAGCAGCCACGGGGCGAGGGCGATGATCCGCTCGCTCGCGCCGGCGAAGCCCGTGGTCGCGAGCGGAACCACCACGACCGCCGCCACCTGGGCAAGCATGGTGACGGCCACCCCGGGGAAGCCGCGGAACAGCCCGGCGAGCAGCGGCAGCACCACGAGGTAGGGCATCAAGATGACCGAGCTGGGGAAGGTCAGCGCCATCACGATCCCGACCAGCACCGTCTCGGCGGTGAGACTGATCAGCGTCGTGCTGTTCAGGACGTAGGAGAGATAGGCCGACATCGCGCCCACGACGGCGACCGCGAGCACGGTCTGGATGGACACCGCGTCGCGGGCCACCAGGCTCAGACCGAAGATCGCCGCCAGGCAGAAGATCCGACTGGTGACGGCGATCTGCTCGCGCTGGTTCAATTCAGCGCTCCGCCTCCACCGAATACCTCCATCATGCCGATGACCGCGGGTCCGATGACCGCGACGAACAGGGCCGGCAGGATGAACAGGACCAGGGGCACCATGATCTTCACCGGGATCTTCTGGGCGGCTTCCTCCGCCCGCTGACGGCGCTTGACCCGCATCTCCTGGGACTGCACGCGCAGGACCTGGCCGACCGGGATGCCGAAGGCGTCGGCCTGCACCATCGAGGAGCAGAAGGCGCGCAGGTCCGGCAGCGAGTTGCGCTCGCCCATCGCACGCATCGCCTGGGCCCGGCCCAGTCCGATCTGCATCTCCTGCAGCACCCGGGCGAACTCGCTGGCCACCGGACCCGTGGTGTTGCGGGCGACCTGCTGGATCGCCGCGTCGAAGCCGAGGCCCGCCTCGACCGAGATGGTCAGCAGGTCGATCGCATCGGGCAGCTCCCGCTCCATCTTCTTGGTGCGGTCGTAGCCCTTCTGGTAGAGGAAGAGGTTCGGTCCGAAGAAGCCGACGAGCGTGCCGACGCCCGCGCTGCCCAGCGTGAACAGGCCGCCCTTCTGGAGCAGGAAGCCGAACAGCAGCCCGGCGACCAGTCCGCCGGCGAGACCGACGACCTTGAGCGAGAGCACCCGGTCCACGGTCCAACCGGGCGGGTTCCCCGCCACGTTGAGCTTGCCCTGGACGCGCTCGCTGTAGTCGCTGGGCGTGAGCCGGCGTCCCAGTCCCGTGAACCGACCCAGGAGCGGGGTGAGGACGCGGGTCGAGAAGTCGGGCTCGAGCTCCTTCTTCATCGACGAGGGAGCGGTGGAGAACGCATCGAGGACGGCGAGCGACTTGGAGACGCCGTGGGACTCGTTGGTGAAGACCCCTACGGCGGTCAGCGACAGGAAGATGCCGGCGAAGATCCCGGCGATTCCCAGCGCCAGCAAGATGGTGACCACGGACTCAGACCTCCAACTTGATCATGCGGCTCATCATGAACCATCCGAGGCCCATCAGCAGTCCCATGACGCCCAGCATCAGGTAGCCGATGGTCGTGGTGAACAGCGGGTCGACGTAGTCGCGGTTGGTCGTGAACTCGTAGGCGAGGATCGCCGGGGGCATCGCCAGCAGGATGTAGGCCGAGAAGCGACCCTCCGCCGACAGCGACTTCACCTGGCGGCGGAGGTACTCCCGCTCCCGGAGCGTCGAGGCGACGTTGAGCATCAGCTCGGAGAGGTTGCCGCCCACCTCGCGCTGGATCCGGATCGCCATCACGGTCCACTTGAAGTCGGCGCTCATCATCCGCTCGCCGATGGTCTCGAGCGCATCCTCGATCGGCACGCCGAGGCGGCTCTCGACGAGCGCGCGCCGGAACTCGACGGCCATCGGCTCGGCGCCCTCCCGCACGATCGTGTCCATGCCCTGCGGCAGGGACAGGCCGGCCTGCAGGCTGCCGGCCATCAGCTGCAGGGTGCCGGCGAGCTGGGCGTTGAAGGCCTTGAGGCGGCGGGACTGCTTGTGGCCGAGGTACAGCCACGGGAGGACGACGCCGAAGGCGAGGCCGATCATCCCGGCGATGAGGCTGCCACCGCCGAACAGGAACAGCAGCGCGAAGCCACCGATGGCCAGGCCGCCCCACAGCAGCACCCATTCGGCGGGGCGGAGGGCCAGTCCGGCCGCATCCAGCTTGGAGCCGAGCTTGGCCTCGAAGCCGCGGTTGCTCTCGAGTGCCTTGCTGGCCATTCCGACCGCCGAGGCTGCCACCCCCTGGGGGGCCTGCTGGGGGCCGCGCTGGCCGCGCCCGTTGCCGGTGTAGACCGAGATCCGCTCCTCCAGCGTCGGCTGCTTGCTGCGCAGCCCGCCCATCAGCAGGAGCAGGACCAGCAGGACACCGAGGCCGAGGGCGACCAGGCCGCCGATCATCAGGTCCCGCGACGGCGTGAAGCCGGTGGTGGCGGGCTGGAGGTCGGTCGAGGGACCGGCCTTCTTGGCCACCGTCGCGGCCGCCAGGGTCACGAAGGCCGTGCGCGTGAAGGTCTCCTCGCCGGCCTCCAGAGCCACGGTGATGTTGCCCTCGCGCGGGGAGCCCTCGGGCAGCTCCGCGGCGACGAGGACCTGGTTGGCGAGGGTCTGCGCCTCACCGGCGAAGACGTCGGCGAGCGCCTTCGGGTCGGCGGCGCTGATCACGGCACCGCCGCCCGCGTCGGAGAGGGGGGAGAGCAGTGCGGAGTCGCGGGGCGACTGGTCGAGCGCGACCACGTCGACCTTCACCCCGGACTTCTCGGTCTGGGCGGTGACCTTCTCGATCGGGGTCGCGGAGGTGTCGCGGCCGTCGGACAGCACGATGATGCTGCGCTGGCCGCTGGCGCCGCTGGTCTTCACGGCCTGGCTGAGGCCGTCGTACAAGCGGGTGCCGCGGGACATCGCGAGGCTGTCGACCACGGCGGTGGAGGCGGCGCGGTCCAGCGTCGGCTCCTGGGCGACCGTCACCGTGCCGGCGAACGTCACGATGCCGACGTAGAGGTCGTCGGGAGCGGAGTCGAGGAAGACCTTGGCCGCTGCCATGGCGGCGGCGAACTTCCCCTTGGCCGCCATGCTCTCGCTGACGTCGATCGCGAGCACCGCGGTCCGGCGGACGGACTCGTCGCCTGCGTCGGAGGCCAACGTGGCCGTGGCGTCGACCGGCGTGCCCTCGATGGACACCGCGACGGTGGACAGGTCAGGGGCGCTGTCGCCGACCCCGGGCAGGGAGTAGAGGACGCTGAGGGTGCCGTCCTTCGCCTCCACGTGGTCGATGACGCCCTCCGCCGCCGTCGCCGGACCGGCGGTCGCCAGGGCTCCGGTCGCCCCGAGCAGGAGCGTGACCAGGAGACGGGCGCGCAACGAGGGTCGTGTCACGCTCAGACCCCGTCCATGGCGAACAGCATCGGGTCGACGTGGACGTTGGCGTGGGCGAGCTTCTCCAGGAACTTGGGGCGCAGGCCGGTGGCGCGCAGGCGACCGAGCGTCTTGCCGTTCTCGTCGAACCCGAACGAGTGGTCGTAGACGAAGACGTCCTGGAGGGTGATGACCTCGCCCTCCATCCGCTCCACCTCGGTCACGTGCGTGATCCGGCGCGAGCCGTCCTTGAGGCGGCTCTGGTGCACGATGAGGTCGACCGCGGAGGCGACCTGCTCGCGGATCGCCCGGATCGGCAGGTCCATGCCCGCCATCAGCACGAGCGTCTCGAGTCGGGCCAGCGTGTCTCGGGGGCCGTTGGAGTGGACGGTGCAGATCGACCCGTCGTGACCGGTGTTCATGGCCTGGAGCATGTCGAGCGCGGAGGAGTCGCGGACCTCGCCGACGACGATGCGGTCGGGGCGCATGCGCAGGGAGTTCTTCACCAGGTCGCGGATGTCCACGCCGCCCTTGCCCTCGATGTTCGGCGGGCGGGACTCCAGGCGCAGCACGTGGTCCTGGTGCAGCTGCAGCTCCGCGGCGTCCTCGATGGTGACGATCCGCTCGTCGGCGGGGATGAAGGAGGACAGGACGTTCAGGGTGGTCGTCTTGCCGGCGCCGGTGCTGCCGGAGACGACCACGTTGAGGCGTCCGCGCACGCACGCCTCGAGGAAGTCGGCCGTGCGCTGGGAGTAGGTGCCGAACGCGACCAGGTCCGCCGAGGTGTACGGGTCGGCGGAGAACTTGCGGATGGTGAGCAGGGAGCCGTCCACGGCCAGCGGCGGGATCACCGCGTTGACGCGGCTGCCGTCGGGCAGGCGGGCGTCGACCATCGGGCTGGACTCGTCGACGCGGCGGCCGATGCGCGAGACGATCTTGTCGATCGTGCGCCGCAGGTGAGCCTCGTCGTTGAAGTGCCCGTCGACCTTCTGGAGCCGGCCGCTGCGCTCGATGTAGATGCTGTTCGGCCCGTTCACCATGACCTCGGTGAGGTCCGGGTCACGCAGGAACGGCTCGATCGGGCCGTAGCCGAGGATGTCGTCGGCGATCTCCTGGGAGATCCGGGTGCGCTCGGCCGTGGTCAGCAGGATGTCCTCGGCCGCCATGGCCTCCTGGAGGGCCCCCTTGACCATGTGCTCGAGCTCGGTCTGGGTGAGGTCGGCGTCGTACAGCTTCGGCCCGAGCTGCTGCAGCAGCGTGTTGTGCACCTGCGCCTTGAGGGCGCTGTAGTCGTTCTCGACCTTCTTCTCGCTGCCCGAGCGGCGCTCGGACAGGGTGGCCATGGCATCGGTGGTGGGGGCCACGGTCGCCCGGTCACGGGATGCTGCGGCCAAGCGGTCGGCGAGACTGGTCATGACTGCCTACTGTTCCGTCGAAGGATCGAGCGTCGTCCGTGCGAGGCGGGTGCGGCGGCCGCGGCGCCGGCGGTGCCGCCGGCGGCCAGCTGCTGGGCCAGCGCCGTGATGGCCTGGCTGACGGCGTGCTTGGGCTGCGCCGAGATGATCGGCTCCCCGGAGTTGGTGGCGTGCGCCACCTGCGTGGAGGTCGGGATCGAGCTCGAGATCGGCATGCCGAGGGTGCTCTGCACCTTGTCGGGGGTGAGCCCGACCTTGTCGTCGGCCCGGTTGAGCACCAGCCAACGACGCGGCTTGGGGAAGTTGAGCAGGTCCAGCGTCTCGACGGCGACCTTGACGTTCTTGAGCGTCGGCACGTCGAGCGTGGTCACCAGCAGCATCTCGTCGGTCTCGTCGAAGGCCTGGAGGGCGAACTCGTCGAACGACGGCGAGGTGTCGACGACCACGAAGTCGAAGTGCGCCTTGAGCAGGTGCAGGATCCGACCGACCAGCACCGCGGGGATGCTGTCCTTGGCGTCCGGCTGCACCGGGGCGACCAGGGCGAAGACCGTGTCCTTGTACGACGTCAGGAGAGGCTCGACGACGTCGAAGTCGAGGCCGCTCTCGAGGTGGACCGCGTCGGCGATGGTGCGCGCAGGGAAGAGCTGGAGCGTGATCGCGACGTCGCCGAAGGCGAGGTCGAGGTCGACGAGGCAGACGCGGCGGTTGCCCTTGTCGCTGAGCGCCACCGCGAGGTTCACCGCGAGCGTCGTCTTCCCGACGCCGCCCTTGGGGGAGAAGATCGTGACCTGGCGGCCGCGGCTGCCGTCGCTCTGCTTGACCCCGCCCGTGAGGGCGCTCCACACCTGGTGCGCCCGGGCGACGGCCGAGCCGAGCCCGGTGAGGTCGCGCTCGTCGACGACCTCCCGCATGCCGCTGCGCAGTGCCTCGGCCAGCACGCTGGTGTCGACGCGGCGCCGGACCAGGATGACGCTGACCACCGGGCGGGTCACCCGCAGGGTGTCGGCCAGTGCGGCGGCAGCCTCGAGATCCACACCGGGGCCGAGAATCACCGCGTGCTCGTCGGGGGACTCCGCGAGCAGACGCTTGAGGTCCTCGAGGTTGCCGACCACGTGGGAGTTGCTCCCGGTGACCGTGGTGAAGAGGTCGGCGTTCGACCGGCTGCTCTCGACGATGATCGGCATCAGGTCACCGGAACAGGTTGTCGGTCGTGACGCCGGGACCGGCCGCCACCTTGGACTTGCCGGTCAGGAGCCCGAAGGTGAGCTCGCCCTGGGTGGCGGCGAACATGACCCGCTCCGCGTCGCTCTGGTCGAGGGCCAGGGTGAACAGCGTCTTGGGCAGCTGCTCGGTGGTCTGCGCGCCCTCGGTGGTGGTCTTCGTCGTCGACACGACCGTGGTGTCGCCGACGGCGACCACCGGGGCCCGGGGCATCAGCAGCCGGGTCTGTCCGACGCCCTTGTCGTTGGCGGAGTTCATGAAGATCGCGACCTCGGCGCCCGGTGAGACGAAGCCCGCCACGCGGCCGGTGTCGGACAGCGACACCGAGATGGCGATCTTGCCGTCGGGAAGCGTGAGGGTGGACACGTCGCCGGCAGAGCCGAACTTGCCTGTGATGATCTGCTCGTTGGGGTAGATCGCCGAGAGGGCGACCTGGTCCTCCAGCCCGGCGACGGAGTTCACGGCGCCGGTCAGCACCTGGGCGCGGGGCACGGTGCCGACCTGCAGCTTGCCCGCGGTCTGCGCCTGAGCCAGCGTCTCGCCGGCGTCGATCTGGGTCACTGCCTTGAGGACCTTGACCGGTGACTGGCCGGCCTCGGCGCGGGTGTCCGCGCCGCGGACGTAGAGGAACACCATGCTGGTGCCCAGTGCGGCGATCAGGGCCGCCACGATCAAGAGAACTGTCCTGCGTCCCATTGCCTGTCTTCCTTGGCTCGCTCGGTGGCAGCGGGAGCAGACGGGTCACCGCGTGCTGAAGCACGCGGTGTCGGTCGATCTCCCAAGGAGGGCCAGCATCGGCCCCGAGGTAAAGAGTTCCGCAGCATCGAGGCCTGCGTCTCGCGAATCGGCGAAATAGTCCACTTGTCCTATCCGCTCTGGCCGGATGGCCGACCGGGGTCGTCGAACGGGTGTCAGCGGGCGTAGAGGTCGTCGACCTCGCGCCGCAGCTGACGCATCACGACGTTGCGGCGGAGCTTGAGACTGGGGGTGAGCTGCCCGGCCTCCTCGGTCCAGTCCTCGCTGAGCACGACGAAGCGCCGGATCGCCTCGGCCTGGGACACGGCCCGGTTGGCCTCGTCGACGGCGCCCTGCACGGCCGCGACCAGATCCGCATCGTCGGCCAGCCGGGCCGCCAG
Organism: uncultured Actinomycetota bacterium; assembly: GCA_963845655.1. GTDB lineage: Bacteria > Actinomycetota > Actinomycetes > Propionibacteriales > Nocardioidaceae > Nocardioides_B. The sequence continues at coordinate 61,840 of CAWJTB010000003.1, forward strand.
CCGGTCGGCGTCGACGGCGCGCACGTCGTTGCCCACCTTGCCGTGCGCGCGGCCCCACGCCACGATCCCGTCCCGGTCCAGGGTCACCAGGGCCGCGATGTAGGGCCGGCCGTCGCCCACGACCATCGCCTGGCTGACCAGCGCGTGGGCGCGGAGCTGGTCCTCGAGGACGGCCGGAGCGACGTTCTTGCCGCCGGCCGTCACCAGGATCTCCTTCTTGCGGCCCGTCACGCGCACGAAGCCCTCGTCGTCGATCTCCCCGAGGTCTCCGGTGAGCAGCCAGCCGTCCTCGGTGAGCACCGCCGCGGTGGCCTCCTCGTCGCGCCAGTAGCCCGCCATCACCTGCCCGCCACGGACCGCCAGCTCGCCGTCCTCGGCGACCCGGATCGCGGTCCCCCCGAGCGGACGGCCGACCGTCCCGATCTTGAGGGCGTCGGGCAGGTTGACGGTGACCGCGGCCGTCGTCTCGGTCAGTCCGTAGCCCTCCAGGACGGTGACGCCGATCCCCCGGTAGAAGTGCCCGAGCCGCTCACCCAGCGGGGCACCCCCCGAGATGGCGTGCTGGCAGTGCCCGCCGAGCGCGTCGCGCAGGCGGCGGTAGACCACTCGGTCGAAGGCCCGGTGTCGCGCACGGAGGAGGAGTCCGGGTCCGCCGTCATCGAGCGAGCGGCTGTAGGCGATCGCGGTCTCCGCGGCGCGGTCGAACACGCGCCCGCGCCCATCGGCAGCCGCGCTCTGGCTCGCGGTGTTGAAGAGCTTCTCGAAGACGCGGGGAACGGCCAGCACGAACGTCGGAGCGAACGAGCGGAGGTCCGCGACGAGGTGCACGATGCCCGGCGTGTGTCCCAGCGTCACCCGTCGCCGTACGGCGCCGATCTGCACGATCCGCGCGAACACGTGCGCCAGTGGCAGGAACAGCAGCGTCGAGGAGCTCTCGTCGAACAGCGCGTCGAGCTCCTCGACGGCGACGCCCAGCTCGGTCATGAAGTTGGCGTGGGTGAGCATGCACCCCTTGGGACGCCCGGTGGTGCCGGAGGTGTAGATCAGGGTGGCGACGCTGTCGGGAGTGACCTGGGCACGGCGGCGCTCCAGGTCGTCGTCGGACACCCCGGCGCCCGCCGTGGTCAGCCGCCCCACGGCGTCGTCCTCGATCGTCCAGACGGGGCAGCTGGCACCCGCCTCGCGGACCCGCTCGCCGTGCGCGGGGGTCTCGACGAGGATCGCGCACGGTTCGCAGTCCGCCAGGAGCACACCGATCTGCTCCACCGACGAGGTCTCGTAGACCGGGACGCTGATCGCCCCGGCGAACCACACGGCGTAGTCGATCAGCGTCCACTCATAGCGCGTCCGGGACATGAGGGCCACCCGGTCGCCCGCCCCGACCCCGGTGGCGACCAGTCCCTTCGCCACGCCCTGGACCTGACGGAGGAAGTCGGCGGCGGTGACGTCGCGCCAGGCGGCGTCGCCGGGCGAGGCCCGGACCCGGAACGCGATCGAGTCACCGTGCTCGGAGGCGTTGCGGACGACGTCGTCGGTGAGGCTGCCGGTGGTCGGCGCCTCGATCAGCGGCGGCGATGCGTACTGACGCATGGTGGCGGCTCGCCTCCCTTCAGTCGGCCCGGGCAACCGTCGGCCCGAGCCACGAGTGGCCCTGGCGGCGGCGAGGTGTCGTGGGCCCACCGTAGTCATCGGCCCCGCCGCCACGTCGATCGGCACGAAAAGCCGGCTCGCGTCATACGTTCGGTTGGGTTTTTGCCTTTTCGTCCCGCAGGGCGGGCCGAGGTGGCACGATCTGATCGTGCCATTTGTCCGAGTCGGTCGCCCGCCCTCGTCCCCCCGGGACGGGCATCGGCGCGACTCCGAACGCGGGTCGGCAGCCGTGGAGTTCGCCATCATCGTGCCGCTGCTGCTGCTGGTGGTCTTCGGCGTCGTCAACTTCGGCATCGTCATGGTGCAGAAGGCGACGCTGGCCAACGCGGCGCGCTCGGCCGCCCGCTACGCCGTGGTCAACGCCTACAGCACCGCGCACACCTGCAAGAGCGTGATCGACAAGGCCCGGGACGGCTCGACGACGCTCGGGATCACTCCGGCGAACAAGACAGACGTCCGGGTGACCGTCACGCTGACCAACAGCGCGACCTCGGCGTCGTTCGTCGTGTGCGAGGCGGCTGCCGGCGCCAGCAGCACGGTCATCACCCCGCCGTGCGCGGACACCCGGGGCAGCAAGTCCGCCGGGACCCCGGACACGCTCACGGTGAAGACCGACTACGACACCAAGCTGATCGTCACCACCCCAGGCCTGGGCACGTCGGTGCCGTTGTCCTCGAGCAGCTCCTTCATCTGTGAGTACTACTCGTGACCAGCGCGCAGCGACGACGCGACCAGCGAGGGGCGACCGCGGTGCTGACCGCGATCCTGGCCGTCGTCCTCCTCTCGATCATGGCCTTCGTCTCCGACTTCGGCTTCGCCTACGCCAACCAGCGCCGCATCCAGTCCGGCGCTGACGCGGCGGCCCTCGCCGTGTCGAAGAAGATCGCCGTGGAGTCGCTGGCCTCGGACGACTGCACCCTGGTCCGCACGAAGTTCAACACAGCGCTCTCGCGCAGCTATGCGCTCGGTGTCTTCCGCAAGAGCGCCGCGACCACGGCATCCCTGGCCACCGGCACCTCCGGGTTCGAGGTGTCGTGCGAGACGGTCGGCGGGTCGAGCGGCACAGCCGTGGTCAAGGTCAAGGGCGAGCAGGACTCACCGAGCTTCCTGGGCGGGCTCTTCGGGGTGAGCAAGGTCCCGGTCGCCCAGCAGGCGCGCGCCATCGTCGCCCCGCTCGGCAGCGCCCTCGAGGTCCGGCCCTTCGCCATCTGCCGCGTGTTCGCCGAGGCGGTCCAGAACGCGCCTGGTACGACGTTCGTGGTCCCGATCACCAACGCGGACACCGGCTGCGGCTCCGCCTCCGGCAACTGGTCCATGCTCGACTTCGACGGCGGCAGCAACCCGACCGGGGACGTGAAGTCATGGATCCTCAACGGCTACGACGAGGAGCTGTCGCTGGCCTCCCCCCTGACGATCGACGGGGACCCCGGCTTCAACGTCAATGCGGCCACGAGCGAGATGAACAGCATGATGGCGCTCGGGGACATCGTGCTGCCCGTCTACACCTCGGTCACCGGCAACGGCAGCAACGCCAAGTACACGATCAGCGGGTTCCTCAGCGTCACTCCCTGTCGCTACCAGATCAACAGCAAGTCCGGCCCCGCGCCGGGCTCCGTCAACGCGGCGTGCGGGGCGCTCCCGGTGTCGCTCCCGAGCGACTACATCCAGCTGAGGTACTCCGCGTTCATCCCCGTCGGCAGCCTGAACCTCAAGTGCAAGCTGGCCGACAGCTCCTGCGACCACGGGCCACGCAGCGTGACGCTGGCGGACTGATCGGCGACTGTCCGTGCGCACGGCGTCGTGACCGACCTGCTCCTGCGAGGCTCGGCCGTCGGCGCTAGGCTCCGCAGAGTCCTCCCCGAGGCAAGGAGCCGACCGCATGGCTGAGCAGACCACGTCGAGCATCGTCATCTCTGCCGACCCCGCGTCGGTGATGGCCGTGATCGCCGACTTCGAGTCCTACCCGCAGTGGGCGCAGGGCGTGAAGCGAGCGGACCCCGTCGACGCCGGAGACCGTCCCGAGAAGGTCTCCTTCGAGCTCGACGCCAGCCCGATCAAGGACTCCTACACGCTGGCCTACACCTGGCAGGGCGACACGTCCGTGGCCTGGACCCTCGTCGAGGCGAAGATGCTCCGGGCCATGGACGGCGCCTACGAGCTCGACGACCGGGGCGACGGCAGCACCGAGGTCACCTACCGGCTCGCGGTCGACATCTCGATCCCGATGATCGGCATGCTCAAGCGCAAGGCCGAGAAGGTCATCATCGACACCGCGCTCAAGGGCCTCAAGAAGCGCGTCGAGTCGCTCGGCTGACGCCGGCTCCCCCTCACGTGCGCATCATCCTGTTCACCGGCAAGGGCGGCGTCGGCAAGACCACCGCCGCAGCGGGCACCGCCACCGGCGCCGCGCGTGCCGGTCACCGCACCCTGGTGCTGTCGACCGACGCGGCCCACTCGCTCGCGGACGCCTTCGGTGTCCCGATCGGGGCGGAGCCGACGCCGGTCGCGGATCGGCTGTTCGTGCAGCAGGTCGACGCCCAGCAGCGCTTCGAGCGGTCGTGGGCCGACATCGCGGGCTACCTGCTCTCGGTCCTCGACGCCGCCGGCGTCGATCCCATCACCGCCGAGGAGCTGACGGTGGTCCCGGGCGCCGAGGAGGTGCTCGCGCTGCTCGAGCTGCGCACCCAGGTGCTCTCGGGGGACTGGGACGTCGTGGTCGTCGACTGCGCGCCCACCGCAGAGACCCTGCGGCTGCTGGCGCTCCCGGAGGCGCTGGGCTGGTACATGGACCGGGTCTTCCCGACCGAGCGGCGCATCGTCAAGGCGCTGCGCCCGGTGCTCGCGAAGGCCGCCGGCGTGCCGATGCCGCACGACACCGTCTTCGACGCGGTCGAGCGACTGCACCGTGACCTCGAGGAGGTGCACGAGCTGCTCACCGGCAAGGACGCCAGCGTGCGCCTCGTGCTCACCCCCGAGACGGTCGTGGTGGCCGAGGCACGACGTTCCCTGACGACGCTCTCGCTGTTCGGCTACGTCGTGGACGGCGTCGTCGCCAACCGGGTGTTCCCCACCGAGGGCGCCGACGCCTGGCGGCTGCAGTGGTCGAAGGCGCAGGCTTCGGTGCTCGCCGAGATCGACCAGTCCTTCGTGGGGCTGCCGATCTGGCGCTCGACGTACCAGCCCGTGGAGCCGGTCGGAGTCGACGCGCTGGCGGACTTCGCCCAGGCTGCCTACGGTGGCGACGATCCCCTCGCGAAGCCGGAGGGCGACGGCCCGATGACCATCTCCCGAACGCGCTCGGGGGCGGTCTTGAGCATCGCACTACCGTTTGCCGCGAAGTCCGACATCGACCTGGCCCGACGGCAACGACAGGGGGACGAGCTCGTGGTGACGGTGGGTTCCTACCGGAGGCTGATCGCGTTGCCCGCAGCGCTGCGCAGGCACGCCATCGCTGGCGCCCGCATCGAGGACGCGGCGCTGCGGGTGCGGTTCCGCGCGCCCCGGGACGAGCCCGAGCAGGGGGCCCGATGAGCGACGCGGGTGGTGGCGAGGCGGCCGGAGGGCGACGGCGCGGTGGGCTCGGTCGGCGAGGAGGCGGCGAAGCTGCTCGCGGCGCTCCAGGGTTGGGCCAAGGAGACCGGCGGCGACTACGCCGGCGCGACCGGGGCGGCCGCAGCCGGCGCGGCCTCGGCGTTGCACCGCATCGACGAGCACGTCGCGACCGGGGGCGAGGACTGCCGCTACTGTCCGCTGTGCCAGATGATCGCGGTCGTGCGGCAGACCAGCCCGGAGGTCCGCGAACACCTCGCGAGTGCGGCGTCCTCGCTGCTGGCGGCGGCAGCCGGCGCCCTCGCGACGCCCGTGCCGGACCGCGGACCGACGCACGGATCGGGGAACTCCGCAGGGGACGGCCGCGTGCAGAAGATCGACCTGGACGACAGCGACGACGAGTGGAAGGACACCTGATGGCTCTCACAGCGGGCATCGACGTCGGCGGCACCAAGATCGCGGGCGGCGTCGTGGACGAGCAGGGCCGGATCCTGGCCACCGCTCGACGGGAGTCGCCGGCCACCGACACCGACGCGATCGAGCGCAACATCGAGGACCTGGTCGCCGAGCTCAAGGCGGCCCACCCGATCGAGGCGGTCGGGGTCGGCGCGGCCGGCTTCGTCGACGCCGCGCGCTCGACGGTGCTCTTCGCCCCCAACCTGGCCTGGCGCGACGAGCCGCTGCGCAGCGACCTCGAGGAGCGGCTCGGGCTGCCGGTCGTGATCGAGAACGATGCGAACGCCGCGGCCTGGGGGGAGTTCACCTACGGCGCCGGCGAGGACGTCAACGACTCGCTCCTGGTCACGGTCGGGACCGGGGTCGGCGGCGGGATCGTGCTCAACGGCGAGCTGCACCGGGGCGCCTTCGGCGTCGCGGCGGAGATCGGCCACATGCGGGTGATGCCGGGCGGACTGCTGTGCGGCTGCGGCAACCGTGGTTGCTGGGAGCAGTACGCCAGCGGCTCGGCGCTGGTGCGTGACACCCGCGAGCAGGCCGGCCAGGGCTCGCTGATCGCGCGCTCGCTGCTCGACCGGGCCGGAGGACGGATCGACGACATCACCGGTCCGTTGATCACCGAGGCCGCCCGCGACGGCGACTCGTTCGCCCGCGAGCAGCTCGCCTCCCTGGGGCGGTGGCTGGGAGAGGGGATCGCGAGCCTGACCGCGGTGCTGGACCCGGCCGTCGTCGTCATCGGTGGGGGAGTCTCCGAGGCCGGCGACCTGCTGCTGGACCCGATCCGCGCGCACTTCAAGGCCAACCTGACCGGCCGGCACTACCGACCCGAGCTGCAGGTCCGGGCGGCCCTGCTCGGCAACAAGGCCGGGATGATCGGCGCCGCCGACCTCGCCCGTCGCCCCTGAGCGTCCCGCGTGGCCGCCAGCCGAGCGGCCCGACTCGTGGGCGCCACCTCCGCCCGGCCCCTTCCAGCAAGCCGAACGGGTGATCGAAGGGGGTGTGTTCGGACCATTTGCCGAGGGCGGGTCCGAAATCCCGACAAATCGGACGCGGTGCTCCCTACAGTTCTCCTGGAGAGAGGGAGTGTCGTGAACCGACGAAGGACGCACGCTGCGGACGACCGGGGGGCCGTCGCCGTCGAGTTCGCGCTCGTCCTGCCGATCCTGCTGCTGCTCGTCTTCGGCATCATCGACGTGGGCTACATGCTGAACAGGGACACCATGATCAACAACGTCAGCCGCGACGCCGCTCGCGTGGCGAGCCTCGGTGGCACCTACAGCGAGGTGAGCACGGTGGTCCAGCGCGACCTCGCCACCTACGGCCTGCCCGCGTCGGCCACGACGGTGACCATCGACTGCCTCACTGTCGCCGGAGCCGCATGCGGCGCGACGAGCAGCACCTACGACACGCTCGCGGTCAGCGGTGTCACGACGACCGTCAAGATCAACTATGTGCACCGCTGGATGTCGCCGTTCATGAAGCCCGTCCTCGGCAGCACGATCACGCTGTCCAAGCAGACCAGCATGAGGGTCGAGTGAAGCGCCGAACGTGGCGCCGGCCACGCGGCGAGCGTGGTGCCGTCGCCCTGCTCGTCGCGGCCCTGGCCACCTGCCTGCTGCTCGCCGGAGCCCTCACGGTCGACATCACCATGCAGACCGACCGTCAGCAGAACCTCGTCGTCACCCTCGACTCCGCGGCCCAGGCGGGCGCTTTCCGCATGCCCGACACCGCGGCCGCCACGGTCGATGCCCTCCGCTTCGCCACGCTGCACGACGACAGCGCCACCGGCGCCAACACCCCGTTCATCGACTTCTGGTGCGTGGTGGCCTCCTCGGGGACCGCCCCGAGCTTCACGCCGGACACGAACCAGATCCCGGCGACCTGCGAGCCGGGGGTGGCGCCGTACACCGTGGCGAAGTACCCGGGCACGGTGTGCAACTCCACGCGGTGCGCCATCCCGTGCCCGGCGACGAAGACCTGCAACACCGTGCGGATGTCCTCCAAGCGGGACGTGCCGTTCAGCCTGGCGCGGGTCGTCGGCATCACCAAGGGGTCCACCGGGGCCCTGCAGTCCGTGGCCTGCAAGGGCTCCTGCGGCACCGTCTCACCCAACCCGATGGATGTCGCGGTGGTGGCCGACCGCACCGGCAGCATGAGCAGCACCGACATCAACGCGATGGTCTCGGGCATCAAGTCGATGTTCCAAGTCATGACGCCCTCGCAGCAGTACGTCTCGCTGGGCTCCATCGGTCGGAGCGCCACCCTCACCCGTTCGACGGCTGCGTGCAACAGCACGACCAAGGGCCTGACCTACCCGAGCTCGAGTGCGCTGCTCGGCCAGTGGGTGCCGGTGGGCTTTCACAACGACTACCTCACCGGGACGGCGCTGAACTCCGCCAGCAACCTGGTCAAGGCCACCAACTGCCTCACCACGTCCTCGGGCACCGGCACGCACCTGGCGGCGCCGATGAAGGCGGCCGCGCGCTACCTGCTGAACTACGACCTCAACAACATCTCGTCCCTGCCGGCTCGGACCGGTACGCCGCGCAAGGCGATCATCTTCGAGACGGACGGACAGCCCAACGAGTCCATCACGGGTGGCTCCACCAGCTTGGGCAGCGCGACCGACATCGGGGCCGGCAGCGACGGCAACCTCGCCTGCGCCAACATGAAGACCGTGGCCCAGAACGCCAAGGACGCCAACATCCTCATCGTCACGGTCGCCTACAACCTGAGCACCGACAAGTGCGGCAGCGGCATCTCCTCGCCGACCGTGGCGGCGGCGCTCGCCGCGGCAGCCTCGCCCAAGGCGCCCGGGGTGCCCAGCACCTACGACTACGACTGCAGCACGTCAGCGGGACGGATCGGGGAGAACGCCGACGGTGACTACTTCTTCTGCGGGGCGAGCGGCGACGACCTCGCAAGCCTGTTCAAGACGGCGTTCGGGCAGCTGTCCGGGGGAATCCGCCTGATGCGGATGCCGTCCTAGCGGCGACGGGGCTCGGTTCCCCGTCCTAGGTGGCCGTTTCCCTGCCACGACACGAACTCCTCCTCGATACTCGACGTATGCCCGTGCACCCGCCCCTCCAGCACAGCGACCCCGTCGCTGCGCCCGTGCCGCCCACGGTGACGGCGGGCGAGGGGCGGCGCGACCCTCTGGTGAGACGTGCGCTGGGCCCCCTCGCACTGGCGACGCTGGGCATCCTGATGGCCAGGGTGACGATGCACGCGGCGGACGCGCTGGACAACAGCGACACCTTCTTCCACCTCCGGCTCGGCGAGGAGTTCCTCGGCGACTGGTCGTTGCGCGACCCCGGTCGGCTGTCCGCCTTCGCCACCTCGTCGTGGCTGCCGACCCAGTGGTCGACCGAGATCGTGATGGCGGCCACCACCGCCGCCTTCGGGCTGTCCGGACTGGCATGGCTCTTCGGCGCCCTCTACCTGGCCTTCCTCGTGCTCACCTACGTGCTCTGCCGCCGCCAGGGGACTCCGTTGCCGTCGGTCGTCGCCACCGGGGTCGTCGTGATCGCCGCGGGTGCCTCGCTGTCGGCCCGGCCCCAGGTGGTCAGCCTGATCCTGTTCACGCTCACACTGCTCGCCTGGCAGCGCGCCGTCCGCACCCTGCGGCCGCCATGGCTGCTGGTGCCGCTCACCTGGGTCTGGGCCACCGCCCACGGCATGTGGACCTTCGGGGTGATCCTGGGCGTCGTCACCTGCGTCGGGATCGCGCTGGACCGGCGCACCGACCTGCGGGGTCTGCTGCGGCTGGCCGCCGTGCCGCTCGCGTCGGTGCTCGCGGCCTGCCTGACACCGGTCGGACCCTCGCTGGTGACCACCCAGCTCGCCGTCGGACGCCGGACCTCCCTGATCATCGAGTGGGGGCCGACGTCCTTCCGGGCGGTCGACGCCTTCCTGGTCGCCGCGATGGCCGGGGCGCTGATCGTCATGTGGTCCCGCGGACATCGTCCCGACTGGACCGAGCTCCTGCAGGTCGGCCTCGGCGTCGCGTGGGTGCTGCTCGTCGTACGCATGGTGCCGTTCGGGGCACTGCTCATCGCCCCCGCGTTCGTCGCCGCGTGCAGCCGACTCACCCCGGTCCCGGACGGCGCGGGCGCCTTCCGCAGGGTCGAGCCCTGGGCGGTGGGGGCGATCGTGGTCGCCTGCCTGGGCGCGCTCGCCGTCGCGGTGCCCAGCAGCGCGGACCGGGAGGCCGGCGTGCCGACCCGGTTCGCCGAGCGGCTCGCCGCTCTTCCGGACGGATCGGCGGTGCTGGTCGAGGACGGGACCGGGGCCTGGATCGAGTGGCGCGAGCCCGGCTTGAACCCGGTCATCGACGGCATGCTCGACGCCTACCCGGTGGACTACATCGCCGACTTCCAGAGCTACCGGGCGCTCGAGCCCGGGCTGGAAGGACTTCGTCGCCGACAGCCGCGCCCGGGACGCCGTGATGCTGCGGGGGTCGGCGCTCAGCGAGGCGCTCGGCGACCGCGGCTGGCAGCGGGTGCAGACCGACCGCGACTGGGTCTACCTGGTCGCCCCGTCGTGACCCCGTCGTGACCCCGTCGTGACGGTCCGGGTCCTGACCTGGAACATCCTGCTGGGCGGCACGCGCGGCAGTCCTGTGCACGAGGTCGTCCGGCGGGTGTCGTCCCGACGTGCTCCTCGTCAACGAGTGCCCCAAACGGCCGCTCCTGTGGCGTCGGGACTGCCGTCGGCTGGCCGAGGGCTGGCAGCTGCGCTGGGTGGCGGGGGGCCGGCCGGCGGGGTCGAACCTGGTGGCGGTGGGGGAGCGGGTCGCGGTCAAGGGCACGCACGACCAGGTCCTGCCGCAGCCGTGGCTCGCGCCACGCCGGGGCGTGAGCGTCGCCCAGCTGCGGGTGCGCGGGCAGCTGCTCGCAACGATCTCCTGCCACCTCAGCCTGGACCGCGACCGCCGCGTCCAGGAGGTACGACGGGTGCTGGACGCCGCCCGCGGGCTGCGGGGACCGGTCGTCCTGGGAGGCGACCTGAACGAGCCGCCGGACGGTCCGTGCTGGGCGATGCTGCGTGCGGCGGGGTTCCTCGACCACGGCAGCCGCACCTGGAGGACCTTCCCGGCCGCCCAGCCCGAGCGGCGCATCGACGCCCTGCTCGTGCGCGGCGGTGCCGGCGTCCTGCGACACGGCGACCCCGGCGTACCACCCGGGCTGCTGGCCGCCGCCAGCGATCACCGGCCGGTGCTGCTCGAGCTGGACCTCTGACCTCCACCGTTCGGCTACTTCTGCGCCGATCGGCTGCGGCCCGGCCGGGCCCCTTCCTACCGTTTCCCCGAAGGACCCCGTCTGCGAGGAGATGTGCCCCGATGGCCGTAGCCGACCCGGTCGACCGACTGCGTCCGGTCGACCCGACCCCGGCGCCGCCGACCCCGCCTGCCGGCGCGTCGTCGGGTACGTCGACCACGGTGCTGTTCACCGTCACGGCGTTCCTGGGGGCCGCGCTGCTGTTCCTGGTGGAGCCGCTGGTCGCCAAGCTCCTGCTCCCCGACTTCGGTGGCTCGGCCACCGTGTGGAGCACCAGCTCGCTGTTCTTCCAGCTTCTGCTGCTCGCGGCCTATGCCTATTGCCACTGGTCGACCACGGTCCTGGGCGCGCGCTGGCAGCCGCGTGCGCACCTGGTGCTGCTGCTCGCGCCCTTCGTCGCGCTGCCGATCGCCCTGCCCGCGGACGCTGCCCCCGCGCTGGGCGCCCAGCCCGCCCTGTGGCTGATCCGGACACTGGCCGTCACCGTCGGCTTGCCCTTCCTGGTGGTCGCCACGACCGGTCCGCTGCTGCAGAAGTGGTTCTCCTGGATCGGCTCCGCCCGCTCCCGCGACCCCTACTTCCTGTTCGCCGCCAGCAACCTCGGCAGCTTCGTCGGTCTGCTGGCCTACCCCCTGGTGGTCGAGCCCCACCTCTCGCTGGCCCAGCAGCGCTCCTGGTGGTCGCTGTCCTACGCCGTCTTCCTGGCCCTGACCGGGCTCTGCGCCGGGCTCGCGATCCGGCGCAACCGCCAGGTCGCCGGCCGAGGGGCCTCGAGCCCTGCGAGAGCGGCCGCGGAGCCTGCGTCCCCCGGCCACGGACGGCACCCCCTCGCTTGACGCCGCGCCGACTGACCACCTGGTTGCTGCTCGGCTTCCTGCCGTCCACGCTGATGCTCGGCGTGACGGCGCACCTGGCCACCGACGTCGGGTCGATCCCGCTGCTCTGGGTGGTGCCGCTCGCGATCTACCTCGGCACCTTCGTCGCCGCGTTCGCCCGCTCGACCCGTGCGCAGCCGCGGACCGCGGTCCGGATCGCGGTGGCCGCGGCGCTGGTCGAGGTGCTGCTGGTGCTGCGACCGAGCTTCAGCCTGCTGCCGCTGAGCGTCGTCTCCGGCCTCGTCACGCTGGCGGCCGTCGCCTACGCGGCGCACGCGCGCTTGCACGCGGACCGACCGCCGCCGGAGCAGCTGACCGCGTTCTACCTGACCGTCTCGGCGGGCGGCGCCCTCGGCGGGGTCCTCAACGGCCTGGTGGCCCCGCTCGTCTTCAGCAGCGTGCTGGAGTATCCCCTGGCCCTGGCGGCGGTCCCGCTGCTGCTGCTGGGAATGCGCGGCGGCCCGTCCTCACCCCTGCTCCAGGTCGTCACCGCCAACGCGGTGCGCAGGGCCTGCACGTTCCTGGCGGCCGGCACGGCCCTGTGCCTGCTGCTGTGGGCGGTGCAGCACCTGTTGACCGGCTACCCGCTCGCGCTCCTGGTGGTCGGCGTGGTCGCCGCCGTCGGCTGGGCGATCAGCCGCCTGCCCGGGACCGCGGCGGTGCTCATCGCCGTCCTCGTGCTCAGCCAGCTGCTGATCCCGGTGCGCAGCGTGATCGAGCAGTCCCGCACGTTCTACGGCACCTACCGCGTCGTCGAGACCGGGACGACCCACGAGCTCGTGCACGGCTCCACGGTGCACGGCACCCAGTTCCTCGACGACGCACGCCGTCGTACGCCGACCACCTACTACGCGCGAGGCGGGCCGGTCGGTGCTGCGTTCGCGGCGCTGCCGGACGACGCGCCGGCCCGGATCGCCGCGGTCGGGCTGGGGGCCGGGTCGATCGCGGCCTACGGCCGTCCCGGGCAGCAGATCGACTTCTTCGAGATCGACCCGGAGGTCGAGCGCATCGCACGCGACCCCGAGCTGTTCAGCTATCTGGCCGACTCCGAGGCGACGATCCGCACCACCATCGGCGACGGTCGGCTGGCGCTGGCCCGCACCCCCCGTGCCCGCTACGACATGATCGTCCTGGACGCCTTCAGCTCCGACTCGATCCCCGTGCACCTGATGACTCGCGAGGCGATCGAGATGTACGTCGCGCGACTCAAGCCCGGCGGGGTGCTCATGTTCCACATCTCCAACCGGGTCTTCGACCTCGCGCCGGTGCTGCGCGGCGCGGCCGACGACCTCGACCTGCACGCCGCGATCGGCAGCAGCACCTCGCAGGTCGACGATGCCACGCCCACCCGGTGGGTGGCGCTCGGCGAGGACGCCGACGCGGTCGACCGGGTCGCGCGCGACGACCAGTGGTCCGACCTGACCGGACCGTCCCAGCGCTGGACCGACGACTACTCCTCGGTGCTCTCGGTCCTGTCCTGGTGAGGCGACCGCTCGGTCAGGACCGCTTGGTCGTGTAGCCCTCGACCAGCTCGCTCGCCAGCTGCTCGAGGAACAGCCCGACGTCGGTGACGATGCCGCGCGGCCTGCGACGAGCCGCGGTCGGCGAGCTTGGTCACGGTCGCCGGGTTGATGTCGACGCAGACCAGCGGGATCGACGCCGGCAGGATGTTGCCGGTCGCGATCGAGTGCAGCATGGTCGCGACCATCAGGCGAAGCCGACGTCGGTGCAGCTTGGCCCGCATCGCGCGCTGGCCCTCGATGACGTCGGTGTAGACGTCGGGCAGCGGACCGTCGTCGCGCACCGAGCCGACCAGGACGAACTCCTTCTCGTGCGTGACCAGCGCGTGCATGATGCCGCCGGTGAGCACGCCCTGGTCGACGGCGTCGCGGATCGAGCCGGCGCGGCGGATCGTGTTGATCGCGCGGATGTGGTGCTCGTGGCCGTGCTCGACGCCCCGGCCCTGCGCCAGGTCGACGCCCAGGGAGGTGCCGAACAGCGAGGACTCGATGTCGTGGGTGGCCAGGGCGTTGCCGGCGAAGAGCACGTCGACGAAGCCGGCGTCGACCAGCGCGACCATGCGCCGGCGCCGCGCCGGTGTGGACGACGCCGGGCCCGCCGACCCACAGCACCTTCTGGCCGTCGGCCTTGGCCTCGCGCATGCCGTCGGCGACCTGGCGCACCAGCACGGCCTGCGGCTTCTCGCTCGGACACGTCGGACTCCATGAAGCCGAAGGAGCCCTCGGCCTTGGTCAGCGCGGGCACGTCGACCCGGATGCCGGAGGCGCCGCACACGACCTGCATGCCGGCCTTCACGTCGGTCATCGGCAGCGTGTAGACGCGCACCGCGTCGCCGCTGTCGTCGACGACCAGGCCGCAGTCCATCTCGGGGTTGTCCACGCGCACCCACCGACCGTCGAGCCGGACCAGGGTCTCGAGGTTGGTCGTGGAGTAGAAGTCGTCGGGGAAGACGCCGTCCTGCTCGGCGAGCGAGGTCTCCGCCAGCCCGGGGTCGACCTGGTTGACGCCGCGGGTCTGCAGCCGCATCAGGAGCCGCTGCAGCGCCTCGTCGTCCGGCGGTGGTCACGGTGATCGTCGCGGAGGACAGGTCGGCCGCCTCGTGACCGACGTCGAACCGGTCGATCACGTAGTCGCCGCCGTACTCGCGGATGTCGTCGAGCACCCGGGACAGGATGCCGGTGTCGATCAGGTGGCCGCTGATCTCGACGGTCTCGCTGACGTTCAACGCGGGTTCCCCCTGGGGGCTCGAGCAGGTGTGCGACGGACGCGTCGGACCCTACACAACCGCGCCGTCGTCGCCCGACCAGTCGTCGCCCCGGCGCTCCATCGTGGCGACCAGGAAGACGAAGCCCGCCGACGAACGACGCGACGAGCAGCACCGAGACCCAGCCCGGGATAGCTCCACCCGAGCACGACGGCCAGCAGCATCAGGAGCGGCGACCCGAACAGGCCGAGCCAGGCGAGCCGCCGGGCGGGGGTCGCGCGTGGCATCGGGGGCGGCTCCGGCGGGACGAAGTGGCCCTCGTCGTGCCAGCTCGCTGCGCCGGCGTCGCCGCCCGGGAGCGACTCGAGGTAGGTGCGGTCGAAGACGCCGGGACCGGCCAGGGCGGCGGCCGGCGGTGGCGGCGGCTCCGGCGCGGCCACGCGGCGCCGCCGGAAGCCGCCGGGGTCGGGACGGGCGTCGTAGTTCTCCACGATCGCGCGCCAGGCGGCGTCCTCGTCGAACGCGACGCGTCCGTCGTCGCTGTCGTCGACCCCGTCGGTGCCCGTCTGGTGCCCGTCGTCACCGGCGGGGCCGTCGCGGTCGTCCGGAACGGACGGGTCGCTCGACGAGGCCGCGCGGTCGCGACGGGCAGCCGTCACCGTCGCGCGGGGTCTCGTCGGGGTGCGTCATGGTCCTGTCACTCGTCGGACGAACTGGGCCGACTCCTCGAAGATGACCGGGGCGTCGTTGTCGAGCGTAGCGACGTGGTAGCTGTTCTCAAGCATCCGCTCGGTCAGGTCCCGCGAGGACACCGCCGCCCGGACCGCCTGCAGCGACGACGGTGTCCACCACGTGGTCCTCCGTGGACTTGAAGAACAGCAGCGGCTGGGTGACCTGCGGCAGGTCCTCGCGCAGGTTCTTCCAGGCGCCGGATCATCGAGTGCGCGGCCCGCAGCGGGGTCTTGGTGTAGCCGTGCTCCACCACGCCCTGCTTCTTGATGTCGTCGGCGATGCCGGGGAAGGCGGGCACGACGTGCTTGAGCACCGGCAGGGCGAGCACGTCCTTGCGCGCGGTGTCGACCGCCGCGTTGACCACCACGATGCCGGCGACGTCCCGTCCCCGGTCGGCCGCCAGCCGCAGCACCAGACCGCCGCCCATCGACAGCCCGCCCACGACGACCTGGTCGCAGTTGGCGCGCAGCTTGTCGAAGGCACGCTCCACCTCGCCGTACCAGTCGGCCCAGCCGGGTGCGGTTGAGCTCCTGCCAGGTGGTGCCGTGCCCGGGCAGCCGCGGCACGGCGACCCCGTAGCCGTGCCCGGCCATCGCGCGCCCCCACGGCACGACGGACGCGGGGGAGCCGGTGAAGCCGTGCACCAGCAGGACGCCGATCCGCTGGCCGTCTTCGCGCTGCGGGGTGGCGTCGGCGTAGAAGGGCTCCGCGGTGGGGGCGATCGACACAGCGTGCTCCAGGGACGGGCGGGTGGCGGTGCCTGGAATCGTCGCATGTGGGCCGGGCCGGGGCTAGGGTTTCGCACGGACGCCCACGCGACCGGTCCGGATCGGGCCGGGGTGCGGCGCCACACGTGGTGGCCCCGGGCTTGCGCCCCGGACTGCTGAGGTCACAGAGAGGTCGGCTTCGTTGTTCTACTGGTTGCTCAAGTGGGTGCTCCTCGGACCCCTGCTGAAGATGGTCTTCCGGCCGCAGACCGAGGGTGTCGAGAACGTCCCGGACGAGGGCGCCGCGATCCTCGCCAGCAACCACCTCTCCTACGCCGACTGGCTGTTCATGCCGCTCACCTTGACCCGCCGGGTGACGTTCGTGGCCAAGGCGGAGTACTTCACGACGCCCGGCGTCAAGGGCTGGTTCCAGAAGAAGTTCTTCTCCGGTGCCGGGCAGGTGCCGATCGACCGGGGCGGCGCCTCGGCCGCCGAGGGCGCCCTGAAGGCGGCCAAGCGGATCCTGGGCCAGGGCGAGCTGTTCGGGATCTACCCCGAGGGCACCCGCTCGCACGACGGTCGCCTCTACCGCGGCAAGACCGGGGTGGCGCGGCTCGCGCTGGAGACCAAGGTCCCGGTGATCCCGGTGCGCGGTGGTGGGCACCGACGTGGTGGCGCCCGCCCGGCAAGAAGTTCGGCACGATCACCCGCCCGGTGGTGCGCTTCGGCGCCCCCCTCGACTTCTCCCGCTACGACGGGCTCGAGAACGACCGCTTCATCCTGCGCTCGATCACCGACGAGATCATGTACGAGATCATGCGGCTCTCCGACCAGGAGTACGTCGACATGTACGCCACCCGCGCGAAGGCTCTCGACAAGGAGACCCGGGACGCCGCCCGCAAGGCCGACTCCCGGGAGGGTGGCACCGACGCGGTCGCCGGACCCGAGGACGCCGGGCCGGGCAGCGTCGACGGGCTCAAGGCCTCCTAGGCCCGGCGGCCACCATGCCCGAGACGCGCGCGCGCACCGACCTGCTCGACCCGGTCTACGAGCAGGTCCACACCACCCTCTACCGCGCCCTGGCGGTCCTGCGCGCGGTGGTCGCGATCTACGCGGTGGTCCTCAACTCGCTCCGCTGGCGGGAGTTCGAGCACCCGGTGGCCGGCTGGGCGGTCGTGGGCCTGATCGTCGTCTGGACCGGCTTCGCCGCCTGGGCGTACGACGCGCCGCGTCGGCGTGGACTGCCCCTGCTCGTCGCCGACCTCGCCGTCGCCGTGGCAACGCTGCTGTCCACGCCGTACGTCCAGAGCGACGCGATGCTCGAGCGGCACGCCTCGAGCATGCCGTCGTTCTGGGTGATGGCCGCCGTGCTGGCCTGGGCCGTCTCGCGTGGCTGGGTCGCGGGCCTGGTAGCGGCTGTGCTGATGTCGGCGGTCGACCTGTCGGTGCGCACGCACTGGACCGGGACCACCTGGGGCAACATCTTCCTGCTGCTGCTCGCCGCCGGGATCGTGGGCTACTCGGTGGGGCTGATCCGCGTGGCCTCGGAGGCGCGGGCCGAGGCCGAGCGGATCGCGGCGGCCCTGGCCGAGCGTGCCCGCCTCGCCCGCGCCGTGCACGACGGCGTGCTGCAGGTGCTCGCCATGGTGCAGCGCCGTGGCGTGGAGCTGGGCGGCGAGGCGGCCGACCTGGGTCGGATGGCAGGGGATCAGGAGGTCGCGCTGCGAGCCCTGGTGCAGGGCAATGCGGTCGCGGCCCGGGCGGGAAGCGCCCCGCGGGGTGGGGGGCGCACGGACCTCGCGGAGGCGCTGGCCCCGCTGGAGACCCGGAGCGTCGCGGTCGCGAAGCCCGCGAGTCCGGTGCTGCTGCCCGAGCCGGTGGTCGAGGAGCTCGTCGCCGTCGTCCGGACGTGCCTGGACAACGTCGAGCGGCACGTGGGCGCAGGGGCCCCGGCCTGGGTGCTGCTGGAGGATCTCGGCTCGTCGGTCGTGCTCAGCGTCCGCGACGAGGGACCGGGGATCTCGCCCGGGCGGCTGGACCAGGCGGTCGCCGAGGGTCGGCTGGGCGTGAGCGAGTCGATCCGTGGCCGCGTGCGTGACCTGGGCGGAACCGCCGAGGTGGTGACCGCACCCGGGCACGGCACGGAGTGGGAGATCGCCGTCCCGGTCCGGACCTGAACTACTCCTTCATCGCCCGGAGCTGCTGGTCGCCGACCCTGCGCCCGGAGCCCGCCGGTCCGGTGCCCTCCTTGCCGGCGGAGGGTCCTGGGGACCTGCGGTCTGGCACCGACTGGACCGCGACGAGCGACGGCGTCGCGGGCGCCTCGTGCTGGTCGGGGAGGAGACGAAGTGGAGGTCGAGGTCGTCGACCTCGCTCAGCGCGAAGCCGAGGGAGGCGACCAGGTCGGTGGCGCGACGGTTCTGGCGCGGGACCTGGAGGGCGAGCGTCAGACCCTCCTCGCGGGCGTGGGCGAGGAGGTCGCGGATGATCGCGGTGCCCAGGCCGTGGGAGCGGTGCTCGGGCATCAGGGTGAGGTCGATGAGGTGCAGCGTGTCGTCGGCCACGACGGCGTAGAGCCGACCGACCGGACGCCCGTCGTCGAGGACCACGAAGCGCTCGTGGTGCGGGTAGCGCGCTGCGAAGCGACGCTCCTGGGCGATGTGCTGGATGCGGAGCACGTGGCGCGCCAGGTTGGGGTTGGGCAGAGCCGCGACCTCGCTCTCCCAGGTCGTGCAGAAGACGTCGTACACGAAGGCGTCGTCGGTTGCGACGACAGCCTTGAGGTACGCCCGGCTTCCCAGCTTCGACACCATGCCACTCCCCTCCGAGCACCAGTATTGGCCCTCGGACCCATCAAAACGAGCGATTCTCACGGGATGAATCGGAAATTTAGTAATCAATCAATCACATCCGGAACGGGAACCCCGGACCCGGCCGAGACCGGTCTAGCCTGTTTTCCCGTGACGATCCACCCCGAACACCCGTTTCTGGACCCGGAGGCCGATCGCGACCCGGTTCGCCGCCTGCGCGGACGACTCGGGGGCACCGTCTCCCTGTGGACGTCGGGCTCCGGACGCGCACGCTCCGGGCTCACGGTCTCCTCGCTGCGTGGTCGCCCCCGGCGACCCGGCCCGAGTCCTCGGACTGATCGATCCCGACTCCGACCTCGCCGACGCGGTCGCCCGCACCGGCACGGTGGTGGTGCAGCTGCTGCGCGTGGCAGCACCGCGACCTGGCCGACGCCTTCGCCGGCGTCGCGCCCGCCCCCGGCGGGCCCTTCCGGATGGCGACCTGGACGGAGTCCGCGTGGGGGCCGGTCCTCGACGGCGTCGAGCGCCTGGACCGGCGCTACGGGTCGGGCCCGACCCGCGCGAGGTGGGCTGGTCGCTGCTGCTCGACGGCGTGGTCGAGCACGTGGAGATCGCCTCGGCCGGGCGGCGACGACCGACGAGCCGCTGGTGCACCGGCGCGGTCGGTACGTCCGGCCCGGCGTGAGCGGCTAGCCTGCCGCGGGTGAGTCACGGTGAGCAGCCCCGCAGGTCCGCCCGGAACGGTCCCGCTGACCGTGATGGTCGTCGACGACCACCCGATGTGGCGCGAGGGAGTCGCCCGCGACCTGCAGGAGGCCGGCCTGGTGGTTGCCGCGACCGCCGCCAACGGCACCGAGGCGCTGACCCGCGCCCGCGCCGTACGCCCACGGGTCGTGGTGCTGGACCTGCAGATCCCGGCCCCGACCGGCGTCGAGGTCACCGCGGTGCTCGTCAAGGAGGACCCGACCGTGCGGGTGCTGATCCTGTCGGCCTCCGGCGAGCAGGCCGACGTGCTCGAGGCGGTCAAGGCCGGCGCGACCGGCTACCTCGTCAAGTCGGCCTCGCGCGAGGAGCTGCTCGCCGCCGTGCGCCGGGTGGCCGAGGGCGACACCGTCTTCACACCGGGACTGGCCGGGCTGGTGCTGGGGGAGTACCGCCGGCTCTCCGACACCCCTGAGACCTCCGTGGACCCCGAGACCCCGCGGCTGACCGACCGCGAGACGGAGGTGCTGCGGCTGGTGGCCAAGGGGCTGTCCTACAAGCAGATCGCCGAGCGGCTGTTCCTCTCGCACCGGACGGTGCAGAACCACGTGCAGAACACCCTGCGCAAGCTGCAGCTGCACAACCGCGTGCAGCTGGTGCGCTACGCGATCGAGCAGGGCCTCGACGACGCGTAGCCCTCTATCCTCGGGGCGTGAGCACCGACGGGGACCCGCTGCTGAGCTCGCTGCTGGGCATCGCCGAGGAGCTCTACGGCCTGCCGCCGGCGGAGTTCACCGGCACCCGCAACGCCTGGGCCAAGCAGACCAAGGCCGACGGCGACGCCGCGCTGGCCAAGCGGGTCACCGAGCTCCGCAAGCCCTCGACCGCCGCCTGGGTGGTCAACGTGCTGATGCGGCACCAGGGCGACCAGATGGCGCAGGTGCTCGATCTCGGCGCCTCGCTGCGCCGGGCCCAGGCCGACCTCGACGGCGAGGCGCTGCGCGACCTCGCCCGGCAGCGGCGCCAGCTGACGACCGCGGTGACCCGGCAGGGGCGCGACCTGGCCAAGGACCTCGGGCAGAGGCTGACCGAGGCCGTCGCCGACCAGGTGCAGGACACCCTGCACGCGGCGATGGTCGACGAGGCCGCCGCGCAGGCGGTGACGTGTGGGCTGCTGGTCACCGCGCTGACCTCGACGGGGGTGGCCTCCGCTCCCGACGAGTACGTCGACGCGATCGCGGTGCCCGAGGCGATCGGGCGCACGGCGCGACCGCGACCCCACCCCGCTCGGGCCCCGGCGAAACGCGGACTGTCCGTCGTACCCGACCTCGAGGAGGCCGCGCCCGCGGTCGACCGGGAGGCGGAGGCCCGGGCGGCGGCCCTCGAGGAGGCGCGGCAGGCCGTGACCTCCGCGAAGAGCGGGGCCGACGAGGCGCGCAAGAAGGTGCGCAAGGCGACCAAGCGGATCGAGCCGGGGCAGGCCGCGACGCTGCAGACGGCCGAGGAGCTGGAGGAGGCCCGGCGTCGGGTGGCCGAGCTGGAGCACCGGCTCGAGCAGCTCGACGACGAGGCGGTCGAGGCGGACCGGAGGAAGGAACGCGCGGAGGCGAAGTACGCCGCGGCCCAGGAGGCCCTCGAGCAGGCGCAGACCACCCTGCAGGACCTCGTCCTAGTCGGCCCAGCCCTTGGCCCGCTCGACGGCCCTGCGCCAGCGCTGCGTGCGCGGCGTCGGCCACGTCGCGGTCGCCCGGCGGGCTCGAAGCGGCGGTCCAGCTGCCAGGTCTCCCGCAGGTCGTCGGTGGACTCCCACACGCCGGTGCCGAGCCCGGCCAGGAACGCCGCGCCGAGCGCCGTGGTCTCGACGATCTCGGGCCGCTCGACCGGGACGCCGAGCTGGTCGGCCTGCAGCTGGCAGAGCAGGTCGTTGGCGCTGGCTCCGCCGTCGACGGTGAGCGAGGTGAGCGGGGTCTTCGCCGGCAGCGTGTCGACGACGTCGCGGACCTCGAAGGTGATCGCCTCCAGCGTCGCCCGGACGAGGTGCGCGCGCGTCGTACCCCGGGTGATGCCGATGATCAGGCCGCGGGCGTGCGGGTCCCAGTCGGGGGCGCCCAGGCCGGTCAGCGCCGGCACGAAGACCACGCCCTCGGAGTCGTCGACGGTCGAGGCGATCGCCGCGGTCTCTGCGGCCGAGCCGACGATCTGGATGCCGTCGCGCAGCCACTGCACCGCGGCGCCCGTCACGAAGATCGCGCCCTCGAGGGCATAGGTGAGCTCGCCGCTCGGCGACTTCCAGGCCGCGGTCGAGAGCAGGCCGGCGTCGGAGCGGACCACGTCGGTGCCGGTGTTGGTGAGGATGAAGGAGCCGGTGCCGTAGGTGCACTTGGTGTCGCCGACGTCGTAGCAGGTCTGGCCGAACAGGGCGGCGTTCTGGTCGCCGGCGATGCCCGCGATCGGCAGCTCCAGGCCCAGGAACGAGCGGGCGTCGGTGGTCGCGATCTCGCCCCACGACGGCACGATCTCCGGCAGTGCGTCGCGCGGCACGCCGAACAGCGCGCACAGCTCGTCGCTCCAGTCGCCCTGCTCAGGTCGAACAGCAACGTGCGCGACGCGTTGGAGACGTCGGTCGCATGCCAGCGTGCCGCGGGTCATCCGGGCGATCAGGTAGGAGTCGACGGTGCCGACCGCGTAGCCGGCCGTCCTGCACGAGCGCCCAGGTGTGCGGCTCGTTCTCGGCCAGCCAGACGAGCTTGGTGCCGGAGAAGTAGGGGTCGAGCCGCAGCCCGGTGAGCTCGGCGACTCGCTCCTCGTGGCCCTCCTCGCGCAGCCGGTTGCAGATCGCCGCGGTGCGACGGTCCTGCCAGACGATCGCGCGTCGCGGCGAGCCCAGCGTCTCGCGGTCCCAGAGCAGGATGGTCTCGCGCTGGTTGGTGATCCCGATGCCGCGCAGCTGCGAGGCGTCGACCTGCGCGACCGCGGCGCGGGTGGCCTCGAGGGTGGCCTGCCAGATCTCCTCGGGGGAGTGCTCCACCCAGCCGGGCTGCGGGGAAGTGCTGGGCGAACTCCTGGTAGCCCTTGGCGGCGATCGTCCCCTCGGGGGTGACGACCACGGCGGTGACCCCCGTCGTCCCGGCATCGATGGCGAGCACGCTCATGCAGGCATCCAAGCAGACCGGCCACCACGGCGACCGGCACTCGCGGGCGGTTCAGGCGGCCCGGCTGCGTCGAGCCGGCGCGGGTGCCGGTCGCCGTGGTGGGACCAGGGCCGCCAGGACCTCGACGACGTAGCCCGGCTCGAACATCACCTGCTCCCAGCTGAACCGGACCACCGTCCAGCCGTGATGACGAACGCGTTGTACCGCGCGCAGTCGCGCGTGAGCTGCCGGCGCTGGCCGTGGAACTCGAACGAGTCCGCCTCGATCACCAGCCGGAGCCGCCGGTCGAGCAGGTCGGGACGACCGATGCCGGCGACGACGACCTGCGGCTCGACGTGCAGCCCCGGGACGTCCAGGGCGATGGCACGCAGGACGGACTCGAAGGGGTTGTCGGCCAGCGGTGTGCGCGTGCTCGGCGACCCGGGAGCACCGGCGTCGGTGGCGCGCCGCCACCTGTGCGGCCGCCTCGCGCAGCTCCCGCGCCGTCACGTCGCCCTGGCGCAGCGCGGAGTCGGCGATGGCCAGCGCCTCGTCGAAGGGCAGCCGGGACGCGCAGTCCAGGACGGTGCGCAGCGGCGTGGTCGCGACGCCGTCGACCTCGTGGGGAGCGAGGTCGAGGTAGACCAGGCGAACACCTGGCGCCGGTCGCGGTGACCTTGCGCTTGCGGGGGACGGCGACCGCCGGGGTCCGGGGGACGTGCTTGAGCTTCCACCCGTGGTGCCGGGCGGCGCTGTCCAGGCACAGCACGCCGGAGAGCTCGCGCGCCCGGCGCAGCGAGACGTCCGCGCCGGGGAGGGCGTAGTGCCCGGTGCCGTCACGGACGACGTCGCCGCTCTCCCACGCGGCGCGGACCCGGGCACGCGAGGTCAACCGGACCAGGGTGGCCGCGTCGGCGACCCCACCGTGGCGCTCCAGGACCTCGGTCACGTGCACAGGTCGAGCCTGCCCGCTTCGGGAGCGGGCCGTCGGCCGTCGTCCACAGCCACGCCGACCGGCACTCGGCCACCCGTCGCGCAGGTCCGCGGCGTGGCGCGGCGCCGAGTGCCGGTCGTGGTGGCGGTGCTCATCTGTTGGAACGATCGAAGGCACGCGTTCCCCGGCGGCGTCCGGCTCGCTAGGGTCGTCACGCCCGTCGCACGACGGGACGAGTCGAGCTCGAAGGAGTGTCCGCATGCGCGTCGGAGTCCTCACCGGTGGCGGTGACTGTCCCGGTCTGAACGCCGTGATCCGGGCCGTGGTCCGCAAGGGCGTGGGGGAGTACGGCTTCGACTTCGTCGGCTTCCTCGACGGCTGGCGCGGTCCTCTCGAGAACAAGACCACGCCCCTGGGCGTCGACCAGGTGCGCGGCATCCTGCCCCGCGGCGGCACGATCTTGAAGTCCTCGCGCACCAACCCGTTCAAGATCGAGGGCGGCGTCGAGCAGATCAAGGACAACCTCGCGGCCAACGGCGTCGACGCGCTCGTGGCGATCGGCGGCGAGGACACCCTCGGTGTCGCCACGCGCCTGGCCGACCTCGGGGTCAACGTCGTCGGGGTGCCCAAGACGATCGACAACGACCTGTCCGGCACCGACTTCACCTTCGGCTTCGACACGGCGGTCAACATCGCGACCGAGGCGATCGACCGGCTGCACACCACGGCCGAGTCGCACCACCGGGTGCTCGTCGTCGAGGTGATGGGTCGGCACGCCGGCTGGATCGCCCTGCACAGCGGCATCGCCGGTGGCGCCAACGTGGTGCTGATCCCCGAGCAGCCGTTCGACATCGACAAGGTCTGCGGCTACGTCGAGAAGCGCTTCGAGTCGCACTACTCCCCGATCATCGTGGTCTCCGAGGGCGCGGTGCCCGGTCGAGGGCGGCGACATGACGCTGGTCAGCGGCGAGAAGGACGCGTTCGGCCACGTGCGGCTCGGCGGCATCGGTGACCGGCTCGTCGAAGGAGATCGAGGACCGGACCGGCAAGGAGGCCCGCGCGGTGGTGCTCGGGCACGTCCAGCGCGGTGGCACGCCGACCGCCTTCGACCGCTGGCTGGCCACGCGCTTCGGCCTGCACGCGATCACCGCGGTCGCCGAGCAGGACTACGGGAAGATGGTCGCGCTGCACGGCACCGACATCGTCCGGGTCCCGCTGGCCGAGGGCACGGGCGAGCTCAAGCTGGTGAAGCCCGAGGAGTACGCCGAGGCCGAGGTCTTCTTCGGCTGACCGATTCGTCTGCGCTCCTGCGGGTCGCCGCCGCGAGGCGATCGCAGACGAATCGGGAGTGGGGGGCCGGGGACCTACGGTGGAGGCATGTCACCCCCCGCCTCGACCGCCGTCCTCAGCGACGCCCGCGCCTCCGTCGCCGAGCGCGTCATCTCCGCCATGGCCGGGCCGGACGCGCGGCTGCGCGAGGACCAGGCGACCGCGGTGGCGGCGCTGTCCGAGGACGGCTCCCGGGTGCTGGTCGTGCAGGCCACCGGGTGGGGCAAGTCGGCGGTCTACTGGGCCGCGACGGCCGTACGGCGCTCGGAGGGCCGGGGCCCGACGCTGGTGGTCTCGCCGCTGCTGTCGCTGATGCGCGACCAGGTCGCGGCTGCCTCCCGGGCCGGTCTCACGGCGGCGACGCTGAACTCCTCCAACATCGAGGAGTGGTCCTCGGTCGAGGCCGCGCTCCGCGCCGGCGAGCTCGACGTGCTGCTGGTCTCGCCCGAGCGGCTGGCCAACCCCGGCTTCGGGCGCCGGGTGCTCGACGGGCTGGCAGGCCGGCTCGGGCTGCTGGTGATCGACGAGGCGCACGCGGTCTCCGACTGGGGCCACGACTTCCGACCCGACTACCGCCGGGTGTCCGACGTGCTGCAGCGGCTCAACCCGGCCACGCCGGTGCTCGCCACGACGGCCACGGCCAACGAGCGGGTCACCGACGGACGTGGCCCAGCAGCTGGGGGACGCGACGCTCGTCCTGCGAGGTCAGCTGGCGCGCGCGAGCCTCGAGCTGTCGGTGGTCGACCGGCTCTCGCCGCTGGAGCGCTACGCCTGGGTCGTCGACCACCTGCCCCGGCTGGAGGGCTCCGGCATCGTCTACGCGCTGACGGTCTCCGACGCCGAGCGCCTGGCCGCCGCGGTCCGCGAGGTGCACGGGGATGCCGTGCCGGTCGCGGCCTACTCCGGCAAGCTCGACGGCGACGAGCGGCACCGCCTCGAGGACGCGCTGCGCGACAACCGGCTCAAGGCGCTGATCGCGACGTCGGCGCTCGGCATGGGCTACGACAAGCCGGACCTCGGGTTCGTGGTCCACGTCGGGGCGCCGCCCTCCCCGGTGTCCTACTACCAGCAGGTGGGTCGCGCCGGCCGGGCCATCGACCACGCGCACGCGATCCTGCTGCCGTCCGACGCCGACTCCGGCGTGTGGGAGTACTTCACGACCGTCCACGATCCCGGTGCCCGAGCAGGTCCGCGCGGTGCTCGACGTGCTCGACCGCTCACGGCTCGACTCGCCGGACGGCGAGCCGATGAGCGTCGCCGGCGATCGAGGCCCAGACCGGCGTACGCCGCGGGCGGGTCGAGCTGATGCTCAAGCAGCTCGCCGTCGACGGGGTGGTCGACCGGGTCGAGGGTGGCTGGACCGGCACCGGGCAAGGACTGGTCCTACGACCACGAGCACTACGACGGCGTGGTCGCGGTACGCCGGCGCGAGGCCGACATCATGCGCGCCTACGTGCGCGGCGAGCGCTGCCTGATGGAGCTGCTGCAGGCCTCGCTCGACGACCCGGCCGCCGAGCCGTGCGGCCGCTGCTCGGTCTGTCGCGGCGGGTCTGCCCGAGGCGCTGGACGGACGCGCCGTCGGAGGCGACCGTCGCCGCGGTGACCGCGCTCCTGCGGGGACAGGTGCACGTGCTCGAGCCTCGCAAGATGTGGCCCGGGGGAGCCTTCGGCGCGCGCGGCAGGATCCCGGTCGACGAGGCACACCACCCGGGCCGGACGCTGGTGTTCGCCGATGCGCCCGAGTGGCGCGAGAGCATCGCGGCGATGTTCGCGCGGGACGCGCCGGCGCCGCAGGACGTCCGCGACGGCTGCGTGCGGCTGCTGTCGCAGTGGCGGCGCGACTGGCCGACCCGTCCGGAGGTCGTCGTCGACCTGCCCGCCGCCGGCTTCCCGGTGCTCACCGCCTCGGTCGCCGACCACCTCGCCGAGGTCGGCCGGCTCGGACCGCGGCGTCGCTGCCGGTGCCGGCCGTGCTGCCCGACCTGCGCGCGCTCGGGTCGGCCGACGAGGCGGCCTTCTGGAGGGACGCGCTCGACGGCACGGCCCCGGAGGCCGTCGCCGGTCGGTGCGTGCTGCTGGTCGTGGACGCCACGTCGTCGCTGTGGCCGGTGACCGTCGCGTCGTCCGTGCTGCGGCGGGCGGGCGCCGCCGTCGTGCTGCCCCTGCTCGTGCACCGGCGCCCCTGAGCTCGGCGGAGGTTTGGGTGCCCTGTCCACACGGGTAGGGAGGGACACCGAGCCGAGGGGAATGGCCATGACCGTTCAGGCAGACGAGCCCACCGCCGACTCCGACAAGGGCGGCGGCGAGCTCAAGCGGGTGATGGGGCCACGGCTCCTGCTGCTGTTCATCGTGGGCGACATCCTCGGAGCCGGTGTCTACGCGGTCACCGGCGACATCGCCGGGGAGGTCGGCGGGATGGCCTGGGTGCCGTTCCTGGTGGCCTTCTCGATCGCGACGCTCACGGCGTTCTCCTACCTCGAGCTGGTCACGAAGTACCCCCAGAGCGCCGGCGCGGCGCTCTACGCCCACAAGGCGTTCGGTCTGCACTTCGTGACGTTCCTGGTCGCGTTCACGGTGGTGTGCTCGGGCATCACCAGCGCGTCCACGTCCTCCAACCTGCTGGCCGCCAACCTGCTGGCCGGCCTCGACGCCACGATCGGAGGCGTGCCCACCGGAGGTGGCACCACCCTGGTCGTGGCCCTGGTCTTCATCGTCGTGCTGGCCCTGGTCAACCTCCGCGGCGTCGGCGAGAGCGTGAAGTTCAACGTCGTCCTGACGATGGTCGAGATCACCGCGCTCGCGATCGTCATCCTGATCGGCTTCTACGTCATGGTCTCGCAGGGCGTCGACGTCGGCCGGGTCGTCACCTTCGACTCCGGCGCCGACCGCGGCGTCTTCGCCGCCGTCACGGTCGCCACGGCGGTCGCCTTCTTCGCGATGGTCGGCTTCGAGGACTCGGTCAACATGGTCGAGGAGACCAAGGAGCCGGAGCGGATCTTCCCCAAGGTGATGCTCACCGGCCTCGGCATCGCGGTCGTGATCTACATGCTCGTCGCCGTCTCCGTCGTGATGGTGCTGCCGGTCGGGCAGATCCAGGACTACGACGGCGAGGCCGGCATCCTGATCGAGGTCGTGAAGGCCGGTGCACCTGGCTTCCCCGTCGGGACGGTGTTCCCGTTCCTGACGGTGTTCGCGGTCGCGAACACCGCGCTGATCAACATGCTGATGGCCAGCCGGCTGATCTACGGCATGGCCAAGCAGGACGTGCTGCCGCGCAGCCTGTCGGCGGTGCTGCCCGGACGTCGTACGCCGTGGGCGGCGATCGTCTTCACCACGGTCCTGGCCTTCGGGCTGATCACCTACGTCACCGTCGACGCCGAGAGCTCGATCGTCGCGGCGCTCGCCGGCACCACCGGACTGCTGCTGCTGGTGGTCTTCACGATCGTCAACGTCTCCTGCCTGGTGCTGCGCAAGGACCGCACGGCCACCGGGACCTTCCGGGCGCCGACCGTCTTCCCGGTCGTCGGGGCGGTGACCTCGGCGTTCCTCACCGGGCCCTGGGCGCGCGACCGCGAGGACTGGGTGCAGTACGAGATCGCGTCCTACCTGCTCGGCATCGGCATCGTGCTGTGGCTGCTGACCTGGCTGATGAACCGCGGAGTGCGCGCCAAGAAGACCGGGTTCCGCGACGTGGACTCGCTGAGCGGCTGAGGGTCGCTCAGCGGGGGATCCGGCGGGAGACCCGGACCGTCGTGGTGCCCACCGGCTGGTAGCCCAGCACGTCGTTGGCCTCGGTCATCGCGGTGTCGCTCGAGTCGTCGCCCGCCCAGGCCTCGGTCACGCCGGCGTGGGCCAGCGACGTCAGCATCCGCGGCCTTCAACCAGACGGCCAGGTCGCGGCGGGAGTACTCCGGTCGGGTGGCGGTGATGCCGCTCCAGGCGCGGCGCCGGTCGCGGTCCACCATCACGCTGGTGAACGCCGCCACGACGGGGCTGCGGACCACTGTCGTCGAGCAGGGCCCACGAGAGCTCGGGCGCGTTGTCGGGGTTGTTCCACCAGTCCGCGCGGAACTGGTCGAGGGTGTAGCGCTGTGTCTGTGCGCTCCGGTCGGACTGCCGCCGAGGCGTGGTGGGCGTCGAGCAGCAGCTGCAGGTCGCCGACCTCGAGCAGGCCGACCGCGCGCAGCGGGCCGCCGTCGGGCCGGGTCGGGTCCGCCTCGACGCGCGCGACCTGCGCCGGGTCCACGCGCACGATCCGGTTCTCGCCGGTGGGCAGGAAGCCGTGCCGCACCGCGAAGGCCAAGGAGATCGGGTCGCCGTTGCAGACCGAGGACAGGGTGTCGGCGTCCGGGAACGCCGCGGTCGCGGTGCGCAGCAGGGTGCCGCCCACCCCGCGGCTGATCAGCTCCGGGTGCACCTCGACGGTGACCGAGACCCGACCGTCGCCGTGGTCGCGACCGGTGGCGGTGCCGGCGACCACGCCGTCGACGAGGCCGACCCAGTGCCGCCGGGTCAGGGTCGGGTCCTGGCGGAGGTCGGAGGCGACCCGCGTCGGGGTGCGCACCAGGTGCGGCATCGCGAACGTCCAGACGACCCCGATCGCGGCGGCATCGGCCGGCTGGGCGTCACGGACTGATACGTCGGGCATCGGGCCAGGGTAGTTCCTCGTTCAACCGGATCCGACGGCTTTGGTGCAGGCCGTCCGGCGTAGGCTGGATCGGTGAGCCACTCGACTGTTCCCGACCTCGCTTCGCTGCACGCCCACGGGGCCGCCCAGCAGCCGTCCTGGCCCGACGCGGCCGCGCTCGACGCCGCGGTGACCAAGCTGCGGAGCGTCCCGCCGCTGGTGTTCGCCGGCGAGTGCGACGAGCTGACCACCAAGCTGGCGGCGGTGGCCCGGGGCGAGGCGTTCCTGCTCCAGGGCGGCGACTGCGCCGAGACCTTCGACGGCGTCACCGCCGACAACGTGCGCAACAAGCTGCGGGTGCTGCTCCAGATGGCGGTGGTGCTGACCTACGCCGCCTCCGTGCCGGTCGTGAAGCTGGGCCGGATCGCCGGCCAGTACGCCAAGCCGCGCTCCTCGGACTCCGAGACGCGTGACGGGCGTCACGCTGCCGGCGTACCGCGGCGACGCCGTCAACGGCTTCGACTTCACCCCGGAGTCCCGGATCCCCGACCCGCAGCGGCTGGTCGAGGTCTACCACTCGTCCGCCGCGACGCTGAACCTCGTGCGCGCGTTCGTGACCGGCGGCTACGCCGACCTGCGGCAGGTGCACACCTGGAACACCGACTTCGTGCGCAGCTCGCCGGTCGGCAAGCGCTACGAGAAGATCGCCGGCGAGATCGACCGGGCGCTGACCTTCATGCAGGCGATCGGCGCCGACCCCGACGAGTTCCACCGCGTCGACTTCCACTCCAGCCACGAGGCGCTGCTGCTGGAGTACGAGCACGCCCTGACCCGGATCGACTCCCGCACCCAGCAGCCGTACGACGTCTCGGGCCACTTCGTCTGGATCGGCGAGCGGACCCGCCAGCTCGACGGGGCGCACGTCGAGCTGCTCTCGCACATCCGCAACCCGATCGGCGTGAAGCTCGGCCCGACCACGAGCCCGGACGACGCGATCGCGCTGGCGCAGCGGCTCAACCCCGACAACGTGCCCGGTCGGCTGACCTTCATCACCCGCATGGGGGCCGGCAGGATCCGCGAGGCGCTGCCGAACCTGGTGGAGAAGGTCACCGCCGCCGGGGTCACGGTCGCGTGGGTGTGCGACCCGATGCACGGCAACACCTTCGAGGCGTCCAGCGGCTACAAGACCCGGCGCTTCGACGACGTGATCGCCGAGGTGCAGGGCTTCTTCGACGTGCACCGCTCGCTGGGCACCTGGCCCGGCGGTGTGCACGTCGAGCTGACCGGCGACGACGTCACCGAGTGCGTGGGCGGCGGCGAGGCGCTGCTGGAGGGCGACCTCGGCAGCCGCTACGAGTCGGCCTGCGACCCCCGCCTCAACCGGGTGCAGTCGCTCGAGCTGGCGTTCCTGGTCGCCGAGATGCTCAGCAGCGTCCGACGTCGTGAGCTCGGACACCGGCTGGGTCGACCTCCGCTCCGACACCGTCACCCGCCCCACCCCGGCCATGCGCGCAGGCGATGGCGCAGGCCGAGGTCGGCGACGACGTCTACGGCGAGGACCCCACCGTCCGCGCGCTCGAGGAGCGCGTCGCCGAGCTGTTCGGCCACGAGGCGGCGCTGTTCACCCCGACCGGCTCGATGGCCAACGTGCTCGCCGTGCACACGCTGGTCGGTGTCGGCGAGGAGGTGCTCTGCGACTCCTCGGCGCACATCGCCCGGGCCGAGCTCGGGGCGCACGCGGCGGTCGGCGGCCTCACGATGCGCACCTGGTCCGGGCCGGCCCGTCGACCTCGCCCAGATCGAGGAGCTGTTCGCCCCCGACATGGGCCCGTTCTTCGTGCCCACCCGCGCGGTCTCGGTCGAGAACACCCACAACTTCGGCGGCGGCACGGTCACCCCGATCGAGGACCTGCAGGCGCTGCGCCGGTTCGCCGACGACCGCGGCATCGGCATCGAGCGTCGACGGCGCCCGGCTCTGGAACGCGCACGTCGCCACCGGCACCCCGCTGCGGGAGTACGGCGCGGTGGCCGACGTGCTCGCGGTCTGCCTCAGCAAGGGCCTCGGCGCGCCGATCGGCTCGCTCGTCGTCGGCTCCGCCGCGGCGATCGACGGAGGCCCGGGTGTGGCGCAAGCGCCTCGGCGGCGGCATGCGCCAGGTCGGCATCCTCGCCGCGGCGGGGCTGCACGCCCTCGACCACCACGTCGAGCGGCTCGCCGACGACCACGCGCACGCCCGGCTGCTCGCCGACGCCTGCGGCGTGGACCCCGCCACCGTCGACACGAACATCGTGGTGGTCGACGTACCCGACGCCGCCGGCGGTGGTCGCTGCCGCCCGCGAGGAGGGCGTGCTCGTCTCGGCCGTCGGGCCGCGGGCGCTGCGGATGGTCACCCACCTCGACGTGGACGAGGCCCAGACCGAGACCGCCGCGTCCGTGCTGCGCAAGGTGCTCGGATGAGCAGCTGGCGCGACGAGGCGACGCCCGGAGACGCGCGAGCGGCTCGACGCGCTGCTGCACGCCGCGCTCACCGCCGGGCGCGAGCAGCTCGACCGCGGCCGGTGAGTTCTTCCCGTTCGCGGTGGTCGTGCGCACCGACGGCGGGACCGACCAGGTGCAGCCGGAGGTGCCCGCCTCCCGCGACGTCGCCGAGACGCCACGAGCGGTGCTGGCAGGCCCTGACCGAGCGCGCCGGCGACCTGCGCCGCCACGGCGGTCGTCACCAACGTCGGTGGCGCCGGCGAGGACGCGATCGCGGTCGCGCTCGAGGACCACGAGGGGGTGGCGATCGAGGTGTTCCTGCCCTACGTCGTGCAGCGCAAGGTCAACGGCAAGAAGCCCGCCCAGAAGCACCGCTTCGGCGACCTGATGGCCGTCGAGGGCACCCGGCGGCTCTGGGTCTGAGGCTGCGTCAGGCGACGTCCCGCCGGCGGACGCAGCCGGGTGCCGGCGTCCACCCGGCCGACGGCGGGCGGCAGCTGCCGCACGGTCTGCGCGAGCGCCCGGAGCTCCGAGCCCGAGGAGGGCCTGCGGGCCGTCGCACAGCGCCGTCTCCGGGTCGGGGTGCACGTCGACGATGACGCCGTCGGCGCCGACCGCGATGCCGGCGCGTGACAGCGGCACCACCAGGTCCTTGCGGCCCGCGGCGTGCGAGGGGTCGATGATGATCGGCAGGTGGCTGGTCGCCTGCACGACCGGGACCGCCGAGATGTCGAGGGTGTTGCGGGTGGCCGGCTCGAAGGTGCGGATGCCGCGCTCGCACAGCACCACGTCGAGGTTGCCGCGCTGGGCGATGTACTCCGCGGCCATCAGCCACTCCTCGATCGTCGCGGTCATGCCGCGCTTGAGCAGCACCGGCTTGCCGGACTCGCCGACCGCCTGCAGCAGGCCGAAGTTGGCCATGTTGCGGGTGCCGATCTGCAGCATGTCGGCGTGCTCGGCCACCACCGGCACGTCGCGGGCGTCGACGACCTCGGTGACGACGGGCAGCCCGGTGACCTCGCGGACGGAGGAGAGGATCTCCAGGCCGCGGACGCCGAGCCCCTGGAAGGCGTACGGCGAGGTGCGCGGCTTGTAGGCGCCGCCGCGCAGCATCGTGGCGCCGGCGGCCTGCGCCATCTCGGCGGCCTCGAGCGTCTGGGCCGCCGACTCCACGGCGCACGGCCCGGCGATGAACGTGAAGGTGTCGGGACCGATCGGCACCCGGTGCTGGGGGCCGTCGACCCACACCGTGCTGCGGTCGCGATGGTGCTGGCGGCTGACCAGCTTGTAGGGGTCGGAGATCCGGTGCACGTCGCCGACCCCGCGCAGGCTGCGCAGGTTGAGGCCGTGGAACGACTCGATGTCGCCGACCAGGCCGATGATCGTGCGGACGACGCCCTTGCTGACGAAGGCCTCACCGCCGACGCTCTCGACCTTCTCGACGACGCGGGCGACGTCCTCGTCGGTGGCCTCCGGTGTCATGACGACGACCATGGTGTGTTTCCTCTCGTGGGCCTGGACCACCGTCGAGCATGCGAGACGCCCCTACCGGACGGCGAGGGGCGTGGGGGGCGGGAGCGCGTGAGAGACCGGCGGCGCGGCCTGCTGGTCCGGCGCACGTCCCACGATCCGGGACAGGGGACGCGGGTCGCGCTAGACCGCGATGTGCTGCACCTCGGCCTCGATCCGCCGCCGGGGCGCAGCTCGGCGACCAGCATCGCCGCGAGCACCATCAGCCCGCCGACGAGCATCCGGCCGGTGGCCGACTCTCCGCCGAGCAGCACCGCGAAGGTCGCCGCGAACACCGGCTCCATGCTCATGATGATCGCCGCCCGCGCGGGAGGCAGGTGCGGCCTGGGCCCAGGTCTGCGCGAGCATCGCCAGCGCGCCCGCGAAGAGCGCCATGTAGAGCACCGAGGCCCAGTCGGCCCGGGTGCTCGGCAGCACCACGCCGTCGTACGCCGTGGCGACGAAGCAGACGGCCGCGATGACCAGCAGCTGCACGATGGCCATCCCGGTCGCCTGGCGGGCGTCGCTCCACGCTCCGAGGCCGACGATGTGCAGGGCGTAGAGCAGGGCGGCGACGAAGGTGATCGCCTGCCCGTAGCCGATCGACAGCCCGGTCAGGGACAGCACCGCCAGCCCCAGCATCGCCAGGGCGACCGCCGCCCAGGTGAGGGACGTGATCCGGGTGCCGCAGGAGCACCGCCGCGAACACCGGCGTCGCGACGACGTAGGTGCCGGTGATGAAGCCCGACACGCTCGCCGGGGTGTGGGCGAGGCCGGCCGTCTGCAGGATCTGGGCCAGCCCGTAGACCAGGCCGAGCACGCTCGCGTGCCGCCAGGACTCCCGGCTGAGCCGTCCCAGTGCCCGGGGCACGAGCGCGGCGAGCACCACCGCGGCGATCGCGAAGCGCACCGCCAGGAAGTCCAGGACCGGGATCCGGTCGAGCAGGTCGCGGATCAGGTAGAACGTCGAGCCCCACATGACCGTCACCGCGAGCAGCGCGAGCGTGGCCAGCACGCCGGCGGGGTTGTGCAGCCGGCGGCCGGGGAGGGGAGCGGACACGAGGAGGAAGCCTACGGAACGCCTCAGACGACGAAGACGGTGACCGTGCTGCCCTTCGGTGCCCGGTCGCCGCCGCCCGG
Source organism: uncultured Actinomycetota bacterium (assembly GCA_963845655.1). GTDB lineage: Bacteria > Actinomycetota > Actinomycetes > Propionibacteriales > Nocardioidaceae > Nocardioides_B. The sequence continues at coordinate 96,474 of CAWJTB010000003.1, forward strand.
GGTCTGCTTCACGACGTACTCCAGACCGACGTAGAGCTCGGTCTGCTGCTTGTCCACCGCGAAGCCGGCGTCGCGCAGCCGCTGCTCGGCGTCGGCGATGCCCATCCCGGTGACCTTGGGGACGTCGACCAGCACCGGGCCCTTGGACACCACGAGGTCGACCTTGTCGCCGCGGAACAGCGTGCCGGTGCGGGGGTTCTGCGAGATGACCGTGCCCTTCGCCACCGTGTCGTCGTGCTCCTCGGCGACGTCCACGTCGAAGCCGGCCTTGGCGAGCGCCCGCTCCGCGACGTCGGCGGCCTTGCCGGTGTGGTCGGTGACCTTGATCGGGCGAGGCCCCTGGGAGACCACGAGGTCGACGGCGGTGTCCGGGCGCAGGGACGTGCCGGGCTTCGGGTCGGCGGCCAGCACCACGCCGCGAGCGATCTTCGGTGAGAACGCGTAGGTCGCGCGGCCGAACTCCAGGCCCCCCTCGCGGAGCGCGTCCTGCGCGGCGTCCAGCGACATGCCCCGCAGCGCGGGCACCTCGAGGCGCTCCGGGCCGCGCGAGAGCACGGCGGCGACGGTGCCGTCGCGGGTGATGCGCTCGCCTCCGGCCGGATCGGTGCGGACCACGTTGCCGACCGGGATCGTCTCGGAGAAGGCGCGGCCGGCGACCCGGAAGCCGAGACCGGCGGCATCGACCTGCTGCGCCGCGGCCGACTGGGTCAGGTTGATGACGCCGGGGGCGCTGACGTAGCGGCCGGCGCCGAACCACCAGCCGCCGACGCCCGCCACGACGGCCAGCAGCAGCACGAGCACGAGAAGGGCCGGCCCGCGGCGGGACCGGCGTGGGCCGGGGACCGGCCGGGCCGGGGGAGCGGATGCCGACGAGATCGTCGTCGGGTGTCCGGAGCCACGGCCGATCAGGCTCGTGTCGTCGCTGCGCATCCCCTGCGCGGCCTGGGCCGGGCTGATGATGGTCGGCACGCGGTGGCTCGAGGCGGCCGCAGCGTCCTCACGGACGTAGTCGATGAACTCGTCGTCGCGGTGCACCGGCAGGGTCGGCGACAGGTCCGCCACCAGGTCGGGGTCGTCGAGCACGCCGTGGTCGAGCGCCGCGCGGACCCGGCGCACCTGGTGCAGGAGCACCCGCGCGTCGGCCGGGCGGAGCTCCCGGTCGCGGGCCGTCGCGCGCGCCACCAGCGCGTCGACGTACGGCGGCAGCCCGGGCACCCGGGCCGAGGGGGCCGGGACGTCCTCGTGGACGTGCTTGTAGGCCACCTGGATGGGGGAGTCGCCCTCGTGGGGCTTGCGCCCGGTGAGCATCTCGTAGAGCACCACCCCCGCGGCGTAGACGTCGCTGCGGGCGTCGGCGGTGCCGTCGACGACGAGCTCGGGAGAGAGGTAGGACACCGTGCCGATCAGCACGCCCCCGGTGGCGGTGTGCTGGGTCTCGGCGTTGATCGCACGCGCCAGGCCGAAGTCGGCGACCTTGACGCGCCCGTCGTCGGCGAGCAGGACGTTCTCCGGCTTCACGTCGCGGTGGATCAGCCCGGCCGCGTGTGCGGCGGCCAGGGCGGAGAGCACCGGGTCGATCAGGGCCAGCGCCTTGGCCGGGGCCATGGGCGCCTCCGAGCGGACCAGGTCGCGCAGGGTCCGCCCCGGGACGTACTCCATGGCCAGGAAGAGGGTGCCGCCGTCGTCGCCCTGGTCGTAGACCCCGACCACGTGCGGGTGCGAGAGCCGGGCGGCGGCGCGGGCCTCGCGCACGAACCGGCCCGCGAAGTCGTCGTCGTCGCCGAGCCCGGCGTGCATCACCTTGAGGGCGCAGGTCCGGTCCAGGCGGAGGTCGGTGGCCTCGTAGACGGTGGCCATGCCGCCCCGCGCGATGCGGGGCCCGACGCGGTAGCGACCGTCGAGGACGCGCCCGATCATCGGGTCGGCGACAGTCCGGTCCACGCTGCGCACGACGATCTCGACCTCCGGTGCAGGCCGGGGAGGGGGAAGGTGCCCCCGGCGTGACCTGCACGATTCTAGGTGCGCGGGACCGCTACCGGCCGGTGCGCCGGGTGTCGGCGTGGCGCCCGCGCTCCGGGTGCCGACGTCAGGCCGGGTCCCAGCCGGTGCGCAGCTGGGTGCGCAGGGCACGGACGTTGCGGACGTAGGCGCGGGTGGAGGGGTACATCCCGCGCGCCCGGATCGATCCGAGGCCCTGGTAGTAGGACCCGATCACGGTTCCTCCGGAGGTCAGGTCCTGCAGCACGCCGATCAGCAGCACGCCCGCCGTGACGTTGTCGCGCAGACCGTGCAGGTTGAGCCGCCGGCCGGCGTACGAGGTGGAGATCCAGCGTCCGGTGCCGGGCATCACCTGCATGGCGCCGATGGCGCCCGCCGAGGAGATCCGGCGCTGCTGCCAGCCCGCCTCCTGCCACGAGATCGCCAGCGCCAGGCGCGGGTTGACGCCGTGTCGCTTCGCCGTGCGCACGATCACCGCGCGGACCCTGGCTCGGCTGGCGTCCGCGTGCGCCCAGGGACGGCCGCTCGCACGCGACGTCGTGACCCGGCGGGGCTTCGGCGCGGCCGCGCGGTCCTTCCGGGCGCGGCGGGCGGCGGCCACCACGACCGGGATCTCGATCCGCCGGCCGACGTAGAGCCGGGCGTTCCGACCGAGGCCGTTGAGGGCGCGCAGCTCGCGCGTCCACGCGTGGTAGCGCACCGCCAGCCCGGTCGCGGTGTCGCCCGGCTTGACGCGGTGCACCACGATCCGGCGACCGGGGTGGCCGGGCCAGGGGCGCCCCGTGGCCGCGACGGGGGCCAGATCGCTCGCGGTGGCCGCGAGGAGGCAGGGGGGCGGGGGTGCGTGGCTCGACGTCGGCCGGGGCGCCGGCGATCAGCACTGCGATCGCCGTGCCGGCGCTCAGCGTCACGGAGAGGGCCCGGGCGCCGCGGAGGCGTCGGACGGGCGCGGGCAGAGCCGTGGTGCGTGGGCTGGGGGAGGTCACCGGGCGTTCCCTTTCGTCGGCGGTGGGTGCCGTCGGCGCCGGCCCGGGGCCCCCCGGCGCAGGACCGACCTCGTCGGCTGCCCGGGCGGTGCCACCTGGTGCGACCGGGACCCCGAGTGGTCCCGCAGCATGGCTGAGCCACCGCGTCCAGCCCCGTGACTCCTGGGGAAGCAGAGGCTGGTGGGAACGACTGTGTCCCATCGGGACGAAGCCGGTCAAGGGCCGGCGGCCGCTCAGTCCGGTGCGCGGTCCGGCTTCGCGGCGGCCGGTACGGCGGTCCGCAGCGAGGCGTGCACGGGCTCGCGGCAACCCCGCCCACGGCAGTCGCGCAGCTGATCGAGCGCCCTCGCCAGCCGTCGTACGACGGGGCGCAGCGCGGGTCGCTCGACGAGGTTGGTCAGCTCACGGGGGTCCCGCCGCAGGTCGTAGAGCTCGCGCTCCCGGCTGGCGTGCTCGACGTACAGGTAGCCGCCCACGCGGACGCCCTGGGAGAACCGCAGCGGCGTCGGGCCGTCGGCGTCGACGAGGAAGTTGTCGCTCTCGGCGGTGTCCGTGCCGACGGCCCGTGGGCCGGTCTCGGTCAGGATGCCGCGGTCCCAGCCCCGGTCGCCGCGCCGGGCGACGTCGAGCAGGTTCGTGCCGTCGACCGACCGCGGCACCGGGACCCCGGCCATCCCCAGGATCGTGGGGGCGAAGTCGATCATCGAGAACGGGTCGGTGCGGGTCTCGCCGCGGGGGATGCCCGGACCGCGGATCATCAGCGGCACGCGCAGGGACGGCTCGTAGGGCAGGATCTTGCCCTGCCGCATCCGGTGCTCGCCGAGGAAGTAGCCGTTGTCGGAGGTGAACACCACGTAGGTGTTGCGCAGCTGACCGGAGCGCCGCAGCGTCCGGATCATCCGGGCCGACCTGCTGGTCGACGAGCCAGAGCGACTCGGCGCGCTGCCGGGCGTTGGCGGTGACGGCTCGCTCCTCCGCCGCGGACAGCGGCGGCAGGCCGCGGATGAAGAAGGGCTTGTCGGAGACGTCGCCCTCGCCCTGATGGCCGGGGGGCCGGGCGATCTGCTCGTCGAAGCGGCCCCAGACCCGCCGCGGGCGGGCCGGGTTGCGGAACACCTGCTCGGTGCCGTCCGCGCGCAGCACCGGTCGCGGGTCGTCGCTCTCGACGGGGCTGCCGTGGTGCGGCGCGACGAACGAGGTCCAGGAGAAGAACGGCCGGGGGGACGAGGCCTGCTGCCGGAAGCCCTCGCGGGTCAGCCGGCCGAACAGGCGGGTCTGGTAGGTGCCCTGGTGCGGCACCAGCCGACCGTTGTCGTTGAGCGTGGTGTCGAAGTAGCGGTAGGTGCCCCCGTCGAGCTGCGAGCCCTCCTCGATCCCGCCGTCGACCGAGCCCTTCCAGTCGCTCCAGCCGGGTGGCACGTAGCGCAGCGAGGACCCTCCGCCCGGCGCCCGCTGGACGCCGTACCCGTTGAGGTACTTGCCGAGGAACGCCGTGTCGTAGCCGGCGCGGTTGAGCCACACCGGGAGCGTCCGCCGGTCCCGGAGGGCCGCGAAGCCGTACGGCGGGGCGTGCGACCAGACGTGGTGGTTGTGGGAGTACTGACCGGTGAGGAACGACGCGCGGGCCGGACAGCACAACGGCTGCGGGGAGAACGAGTTGGTGAACCGCACGCCCTGGTCGCCGATCAGCCGCCGCACGTGCGGCATGAACCGCAGGTCGTCGTCGCGGGCGTCGTCGGTCATCACCACGACCACGTTGGGCCGGTCGCTGCGCCCCACCAGCGGCCGCATCGAGAGGGCGCCGCGCCGTTCGGGTCCGCGGACCAGAGGCGGGTCGGACTGCTGTGGCGCGCTGACGGCGCTCGGAGCCCGGTCCACCGGGGCGTCCGTCGGCACCTGGGTGCTCCCGGCCACGAGGCAGGCCACCAGGACGAGCGCCAGCAGCGGCAGCGACGGCACCAGCCGACGCGTGCGTGAGCGGCGGCGTGGCACGGCTGCTCCCTTCGGGCGGAGTTCACGACGGGTTGGGCGCCCGGCCGCTGCTGCGAGCCACCGGGCGGTGGCAACTGTACGGGCGAGGTCGTGGGAAACTTCCGGGTGTGGAGGACACCCAGACGCCCGCCGGCCCCGACTCATCCGACCTCGCCGACCTCGCCGACCTCGTGGGGGAGTGGCTCGACTGGGCCGGTGCGGCCGCGCTGCTCGGCGTCAGCGTCAGCAAGGTCCGCCAGCTGATCCGCGAGCAGCAGCTCGCCGGCGCCGTGCCGGTCCCCGGGGAGGGTCAGCGGGTGCCCGCCGAGCTGATCCAGGACGGCGTCGTCGTCAAGGGCGTGCCCGGCGTGCTGACCGTCCTGCACGACGGCGGGTACGACGACCGGGAGTCGATCACGTGGCTCTTCACCGCCGACGACACCATCCCCGGCCGTCCGATCGACGCCCTGCGCGAGAATCGCGGCGCCGAGGTCAAGCGGCGCGCGCAGGCGATGGCCTTCTGAGCCGACGCCCACCGAGTTGTCAGACGCTCACGTCGCCCGGGCGACGTCACCGCCTGACAAGTCCGCGGGGTGCGCGTCAGATCGCGCGCTGGGTCGCGGCCGCGGCGAGCTCACGGAGCACCTCGCGCGCGTGCGGCGCCACCGGGGCCTCGTCCAGCGCCGCGAGCGACGTCGAGGTGAGCACGTCGATCCGCCGCTCCACCTCGGCGTGCGCGCCGGAGGCGTCGATGACGCGGCGCAGGTCCGCGACGTCGGCGTCGGACAGCGGCCGGCCGAGCGAGGAGTCGAGCAGCGCCGCGTCCGGGTCCGAGGCGGCCTCGAGCGCCAGCGCCACGAGCACCGTGCGCTTGCCCTCGGTGAGGTCGTCGCCCGCGGGCTTGCCCGTGACGGTCGGGTCGCCGTACACCCCGAGGAGGTCGTCGCGGAGCTGGAAGGCCTCCCCGAGCGGCAGCCCGAAGGCGGTCAGCGCCTCGATCATCTCCGGCGAGGCGCCGGCGAGGGCGGCGCCGACGTGCAGCGGCCGCTCGATGGAGTACTTCGCGGACTTGTAGCGCAGCACCCGCATCGCCTGCTCCACGTCGCAGGCGCCGCGCGCCTGCACCGAGACGTCGAGGAACTGCCCGGTGATCACCTCGCTGCGGGTGGTGTCGAAGTAGCCGAGCGCCCGTCGTACGACGTCGTGGTCGAGGCCGCAGCGGCGCAGCATCTCGTCGGCCCAGGACAGCAGGAGGTCGCCGAGCAGGATCGCGGCGGCGGCGCCGTACTGCTGCGGGTCGCCGGTCCAGCCGGCCTCGCGGTGCACCGCCTCGAAGGCGCGATGGGTCGACGGCCGGCCGCGGCGGGTGTCGGAGGCGTCCATGTAGTCGTCGTGCACGAGGGCGCTCGCGTGCAGCAGCTCCAGCGAGGCGGCGGCGCGCACCAGGGCGGACTCGTCGGACGGCTCGGCGACGGCCCGGTAGCCCCAGTGGCAGAACGCCGCCCGGAACCGCTTGCCTCCGCTGACCGCCGCGTGCGCCGCCTCCAGCAGCCGCGCCGCGTCGTCGCCCAGCGGCGCCAGGCGGATCGCCTGCTCGTCGACGAAGCCGTCGAGGGCGGACCGGATGTCGGCGCGGAAGCGGTCGGCGTCCCAGGCGGCAGTCACGGGCGCGAGCCTACGTGCGGCGTGGACGGCCTGCCGGGCCCGGCCCGCAGCCTCCTATGCTGTTGCGTATGGCGCTCGGATCCTCCTCCCCCACCCCGGCCGGCTCGTCGCGTGTCGGCGACCTGATCGCCGCCGGGGAGCGTTCCATCTCCTTCGAGTTCTTCCCCCCCAAGGACGAGGCCGGCGAGCGGCAGCTGTGGACCGCGCTGCGGGAGCTCGAGCCGCTGCGGCCCTCCTTCGTCTCCGTGACGTACGGCGCCGGCGGGTCGACCCGCGACCGCACGGTCAACATCACCGAGGGCATCGCCCAGCACACCACGCTCACGCCGATGGCCCACCTCACCTGCGTCGGGCACACGCGGGCCGAGCTGCGCTCGGTGATCGGCTCCTACGCCGCGGCCGGCGTGCGCAACGTGCTCGCGCTCCGCGGCGACCCGCCGGAGGGGCCGACCGCGCCGTTCCGGCCGCACCCCGGGGGCCTCAACAACGCGGTCGAGCTGGTCGAGATGACCCGGGAGCTCGGCGACTTCTCGGTCGGCGTCGCGGCGTTCCCCGAGGTGCACCCGGCTGCGGAGTCCGCGGACTCCGACGCCCGCTACCTCGCCGCGAAGGCCAGGGCGGGAGCGGAGTTCGCGATCACCCAGCTGTTCTTCCGACCGGCCGACTACTTCGCGCTGGTCGACCGGGTCTCGGCGCTCGGCGTCGACATCGCGATCATCCCGGGCATCATGCCGATCACGAACCTCGCCCAGATCACGCGGATGGCCGAGCTGTCCGGGGCCGAGCTGCCCGACGAGGTCGTGGAGCGGGTCTCGCGCTTCGACGGCGACGCCGCCGCCGTCCGGGCCGAGGGCATCGCGCTCGCGACCGAGATGTGCGACGAGCTGCTCGCCCAGGGCGCCCCGGGCCTGCACTTCTACACGCTGAACCGGTCGAAGGCGACGCGCGAGATCTACACCGGCCTGCGCAGCACCGTCGCCTGACACCATCACGACCGGCACTGAACGCCCTCGAGGGCCGGTGCCGGCTCGATCAGGTGCGAGTGCCGGTCGAGGTGGTGGTCTCAGCGACCGATCCGCTCCGCGACGGTCGCGGCGGACAGCCCGACCGACGGCAGCCCGGCTCCGGCCGCGACGTGGGCGCCGACGGCGTACACCCCGTCGAAGGGCAGCCCGAAGCCGGCGGCGTACTTGCGGTCGATGGTGGCGCGACCCTGCCAGAGCGTGCCGTACGGCGACCCGCTGAGCTCCTCGACCTGGTCGAGGGGGGACCGGTCCACGCGCACCTCCACCTGCCGTCGCACGTCGACCCCGAGGCGGGCCATCGCGGTCAGCAGGTCCTCCGAGAGCCGTCCACGGCCGAGAACCGTCCACGCGGCGGCGCCGTCCGGGGCGGTGTCGTGCACGCGGACGACGAGCGTCGGGTCCCCGTGCAGGATCGTCTCGCGCGCCAGGTCGGGCACGTCGCCGACCAGGCCGAGGTGCGTCACCACCGGGGGGATCGCCGGCATCGTGCGGGCGACGAAGGGCGCCAGTGCGGGCAGCCGGCGCGGGTCGGTCGCGCAGACCACGACGTCGGCGTCGAGCGGGCCGGCCGCGGTGTCGACGCCGACCACCGCCCGGCCCTGGAGCCGCAGGTCGTAGGCGTTCGTGTCCAGCAGCACCTCGACCTTGCGCTCACGCAGTCGCTCGGTCATCGCCTCGGCCAGCCGGCCCATCCCGCCGGGCACGGTCCAGACGCCGAAGTTCTGCTCGACGTAGGACCACATGCCCGTCCACGCCGGCACGTTGCGGGCGTCGTGCCCGTCGAGCAGCGTCCCGAGCAGCGCGAGCTCGCGTAGCCGCTCGTCCTTGAACGTCCGCGTCACGTGCTTGTGCAGCGTCGTGCGGTCGTGCAGGACCGCACGGGTCGCCCGGTCGACGTGCTCGGGGGAGTAGGGCCGCTCCAGGTAGACCCGACGCAGCAGGTCCCAGGTCTGCGCGAAGCCGTGCACGTAGTCGACCCACTGCTCGCCGAGGTCGGCTCCCATCGCGGCGGTGACGGCCTCGAGCTGCGCCGAGCGGCTGCCGGACGGCATCGCGAGCGCGGTCTTGTCGGCGAAGCGGTGCTCGCGCATCGGCTCGACGGGGACGAGGTCGAGCGCGCGCTCCAGGGGTCGACCGGACTTGCGGAACAGGTCGCGTACGACGGCGGGCAGCGCGGTCGACGTCGGGCCGGCGTCCCACCGGAACCCGTCCTTCTCCACGAACCCGAGCGCCCCGCCGAGCACGCCCCGCCGCTCGACGAGCGTCACCGAGTGTCCCTGCTTCGCGAGCCGGGCGGCGACCGCTGTGCCCGCGAAGCCGCCACCGACCACCACCACCCGCGCCATGCACGGAGGCTACGGCAGGCTCCGGCACCGGTGGCTACTCGACGTCGACCTCGGTCGCGCCGGTCATCGCGACCAGCTCGTCGTAGGTCGAGGAGAACACCGCGGCCGGGTGCCCCGCGGCGGCCCACACCACGTCGTACCTGCGCAGCCACGGGTCGATGTAGGTCGGCACCGGAGCCGGGTGCGCGATCGGCGAGACGCCGCCGATCACCTGGCCGGTGTGGGCGCGGACGAACTCCGGCTTCGCGCGCCTGAGCCCCTCCACCCCGATCGTCGCGGCGACCTTGGCGGTGTCGACGCGGTGCGCGCCCGAGGTCAGCACCAGCACGGGGGAGCCGTCGGCGTCGAACAGCAGGCTGTTGGCGATCGCGCCGACCTCGCAGCCCAGCGCCTGGGCGGCCAGCGCTGCGGTGTGCACCGACTCCGGCAGCACCACGATCTCGCCGGTCCCACCCTGCTGGTGCAGCGCGACCCGGAACCGGGCGATGGTCGCGTGCTCGTCTGGCTCCTGGCTCATGACCGCACCCTAGACAGAGCGCCGTCCACAGTCGCGAGATCGCCCTTGACGGACTGTCGGCGAGGCGGTGTACCGTGAGTGGTGTTCGAACAGGTGTTCGAACAACCGCCGTGGCGGGGCGACCTCGACCCCCGCCCTGCCACGGCTGCGGGGTCGAGCCGTGGGTGGGTGAGCAGCGACCTCGAGAGGTGTGGGCAGATGCGACGGTACGACGACCCGGTGGACGTGCGACGGGGGAGGGTGGCGGGAGCCGGCAGCGGACAGGTGCTCGTCGAGGGGCCTGAGCAGTTCCTGTGGCGGGGTCGGCTCTGGAAGGTCTCGGCGGTGCTCGCGCACTGGGTGGAGACCGGCCCCTGGTGGCGCTCGAGCGGCGTGCGCGCCGTGCTCGGCGCCGAGGACGAGCAGGCCCAGCAGACCGACCTGTCGGCGATGGCGATGGCCGTGACCGCCCCCGTCTCGCCCGCCGAGCTGGGGGCCGAGCGCGACGTGTGGCGGGTCGAGGCGGACCGCGGCATGGGCACCGGCCGGGGCGTCTTCGACCTGGTCTTCGACTGGGCCGACGGTGGCTGGCGCCTGACCCGGTGCCTGGACTGAGGGGCGTTGCTGATGAACCTCCAGCCCTTCGACCTCCCAGCCGCCTCCCACGCCTACCTCGATCGCGCGGCCGCGTCGCTGCGCGAGGCGATGACCACCACCGAGGTGCCGCGGCGCTACGCCACGGCGCACGTCGCCGCGCTCCGGGCGACCGCCGCCCTGCTCGCCGCCCGGGCGACCCCGGCCGTGCCGACCCGTCGCGGTCGGCAGCAGAAGAACGCCTGGGTGCTGCTCGCCGAGGTGGCGCCCGAGTTCGCGGAGTGGGCGGCGTTCTTCTCCGCGGGCGCCGGCAAGCGGGCCGCGGCCGAGACCGGGTCGGTCCGCGCGGTCACCGAGCGGGAGGCCGACGACCTGGTCCGGGACGCCGACCGGTTCCTCGGGCTGGTCGAGGAGTCCCTAGGGATGACCCGGCACGTTCCCCACCAGACGCCGTTGTCCTTCCCCCACCAGGGGGCCGGCGACCAGCGGCACGTCGAGGGAAGGCACCACGTTGCCTGATCCGTTCGTCCACCTCCATGTCGCCTCCGGCTACTCCCTGCAGTACGGCGCCTCACACCCGCACGTCCTGGTGGAGCGCGCGGTCGAGCAGGAGATGGACGTGCTCGCGCTGACCGACCGGGACGGCGCCTACGGCGCGGTCCGGTTCGCCAAGGCCTGCCTGCAGGGCGGGCTGCGGCCGGTGCTCGGCGTGGACCTGGCGATGGCGCCGCTGCACCCGTGGTCCACCGGCGGCCCCGCCACCCGGACCCGCCAGCAGTCCGGCCGGCAGCCTGACTGGCAGTCCGGCCGGCAGTCCGAAGGGCAGTCCGGCCGGCGTGCGGGCGAGGGACAGGCGCGACAGCCGGTGCGCGGGGGTGCCTTCCGTGACCAGCGGCTGCCCCGGGTGACGTTCCTGGCCGGCAGCCGGCGGGGTTGGGCGGCGGTGTGCCGGCTGGTGTCGGCCACCCACCTGGCGGGTGAGCGCGGCCAGCCGGTGACCACCCTGGACCTGGTCGCCGAGCACGTGGGTGCGGGCGTCGACAGCGGTGACGTGGTGGTCCTGCTCGGTCCGGCCTCGGAGGTCGGCCGGGCGGTGACGCTGCGTCGCGAGGACCTCGCCCACGCCGCCCTGCGGCCGTGGCTCGAGGTGGTCGACCGCTCCGACCTGGTCCTCGAGGTGGTCTCCCACCGGCTGCCCGGCTCCGGCCCGGGGTCGGCGCCGCACGCTGCCCGGATGCTGGGCCTGGCCCGGTCGACCGGTCTCGGGTCGGTGCTGACCAACGCGGTGCGCTACGCCGACCGGTCGGACGCGCCGACGGTCGACGTCCTCGACGCCGCTCGCCGGCTGGTCCCGCTCGGCTCTGCTGATCTGCGACACGTCGGCTCGACCGGGATCAGGGGCAACGCCGAGGGGTTCCTCAAGTCCGGCAAGGAGATGGCGGAGGTCGCCGAGGAGGTGGCCCGCTTCGCCGGGCTCGGCGACGGTGACCAGGAGGGGCGCCGGCTGCTGGCCCGCACCCGTGCGGTGGCGGAGCGGTGCGCCCTCGATCCGCGCTTCGACCTGGGGCTGGGGGAGGTGCACTTCCCGGAGTTCGAGATCGTCGGCGGGGGCGAGGGGACCAGCGCCGACGCGGTGCTCCGCTCGCGGTGCGAGGCCGGCATCGGTCGGCGCTACCCCGGAATGCCGCGGCAGCGGATCTGGAAGCGGCTCGACGACGAGCTGCAGATCATCGGTTCGCTGGGCTACGCCTCCTACTTCCTCACCGTCGGCGACGTCACCGACCTGATCAAGGAGATGGGGGTGCGCTGCGCTGCCCGGGGCTCCGGTGCGGGCAGCCTGGTCAACTACCTGCTCGGCATCTCCGGGGTCGACCCGCTACGCCACCACCTGCTGATGGAGCGGTTCCTCTCGCCGTTGCGCCGCGCGCTGCCCGACATCGACGTCGACGTCGAGTCGGCGCGTCGGCTGGAGGTCTACGAGGCGGTCCTCGACCGCTACGGCGGCGAGCGCTGCGTGTGCGTCTCGATGATGGACACCTACCGCGTCCGGCACGCGGTCCGGGACGTCGGCGCCGCGCTCGGCATGCCCGTCGGCGAGATCGACGCGATCGCCAAGGCGTTCCCGCACATCCGCGCGCGCGATGCCCGCAACGCGCTCAACGAGCTGCCCGAGCTGCGGGCCTCCGGGCTGGGCGAGCAGCGGCTCGACCTGCTGTTCCGGTTGGTCGAGCGGCTCGACGGCCTGCCCCGGCACATCGCCGTGCACCCCTGCGGCGTGCTGCTGTCCGACGCGACGCTGCTCGACCGCACGCCGGTGGAGGCGTCGTACGCCGGCTTCCCGATGAGCCAGTTCGACAAGGACGACGTCGAGGACCTCGGCCTGCTCAAGCTCGACGTGCTCGGCATCCGCATGCAGTCCTCGATGGCGCACGCGGTCGACGAGATCGAGCGGCTCGAGGGGGTGCGGATCGATCTCGACGACGAGGAGCAGGTGCCGTTCGACGACGAGTCGACGTTCTCGATGATCTCGCAGGCGAAGACCCTCGGCTGCTTCCAGATCGAGTCGCCCGGTCAGCGCGAGCTGGTCGGCAAGTCCGGCATCGACTCGTTCGAGGACATCATCGTCGACATCTCGCTGTTCCGGCCCGGCCCGGTCAAGAGCGACATGATCACGCCCTACCTCGAGGTCAAGCAGGGGTGGAAGGCGCCGCGCTACCTCCATGACGACCTCGCGCCGATCCTCGGCCCGACGCACGGCGTGGTGGTCTTCCACGAGCAGGTGATCGAGATGATCGCGCAGTTCACGGGCTGCACGCTGGCCGAGGCCGACGAGGCCCGCCGCGCGCTCGGCGACGTGGAGGGCATGGCCGAGACCCGGCTCTGGTTCTTCCCGCGCGCCCTTCGCCGTGGCTACCCCCGGATGGTGGTCGAGCAGATCTGGACGGTGCTCGCGGCGTTCGCGTCGTTCGGCTTCTGCAAGGCGCACGCGGCGGCGTTCGCGCTGCCGACCTACCAGTCGGCCTGGCTCAAGGCGCACTACCCGGCGCACTTCCTGTCCGGCGTGCTCACCCACGACCCGGGCATGTACCCCAAGCGCCTGATCCTCGACGACGCCCGCCAGTTCGGCATCGCCGTTCTCGGCCTGGACGTCAACTCCTCGGAGAAGACCTACGTCGTGGAACGGGTCGGGGTCGACGACGAGCCGCCGCCGGCGGTCTGCGGTGAGCCGTCGCGGCGGGCTCCCGGTCCTGGTCTGCCCGACGGCCGGGCCTACGGCATCCGGTTGTCGCTCTCGGAGGTCAAGGGGATCTCCGAGGCCGAGGTCGATCGGGTGGTCGCGGCTCGGCCCTACCAGTCGCTGACCGACTTCTGGCAGCGTGCGCGGGTCACCCGACCGGTGCTCGAGCGGCTGGTGCTCGCCGGCGGCTTCGACGCGGTCTACGGCATCGGCTCCCCGATGGCCGGGCAGGGCGGCGTGCGCCGACGTGGCACCGTCACCCGGCGCGACCTGCTGCTGCAGGTGAGCGACCTCGACCGGCACACCCGCTCGGTCGACCGGGCCAGCCGGGGCCGCGGCCGAGGGCTGGCCAGCGCCGGCGTCACACCGGGGGGCGCCGTCGCGGCGGCGGCGCGGGCCGCGGACGCCGCCGAGCGCAACAGCTCCGACGCCCGGGTCCGGGACCGCCAGCGCGAGCTGCAGCCTCGCCATGACCAGCCGGGTGGGCAGGATCGCGGCCAGGGACCGCAGGGCGAGGTGCCGTGGGACCGGCGGCAGGGGATGCACCCGACCAGGGCGCAGGCCGGGGTCTGGGAGCAGGCGGCCCGCCAGTCGCAGGCGACCCGCAAGGCGGCGCCGGTGACCTCGGTGCAGCTGGCCCTCGACCTCGGCGACACCCCGACCGACGGCGAGGTCAGCGGGCTGCCCGAGATGAGCGCCACCGAGCGGGTCCGGGCCGAGCTGGAGATCCTCGGCCTGGATGCCAGCGCGCACGTCATCGACTTCTACGCGCCGTTCCTCGACGCGCTGGGGGTCACCCGCTCGGTCGACCTGCTCGCACGGCGTTCCCACTCCGAGCTGCTGGTGGCCGGGGTGAAGGTCGCCACCCAGACCCCGCCGATCCGCTCCGGGCGCCGGGTCGTCTTCCTGACCCTCGACGACGCGACCGGTCCGGTCGACGCGACGTTCTTCGAGGACGTGCAGGGGCCCTATGCCGCCACGGTGTTCCACTCCTGGCTGCTGGTGGTCCGGGGCGTGCTGCGACGCACCGGGCGGCAGGGTGTCTCGCTGCGCGCCACCGGGTGCTGGGAGCTGCCGGTGCTGCACGACGCCTGGCGCGCGGGTGGGCCGGGGCAGGGGATGGCGGCCGTCCACGAGCTGATGACGGCGATGCCGGAGGGGTTCGGCGCCGCCGGTCTCGCGGAGGGCGCGGTGCACGGGGCGGCCGAGAGCCGGGCCAGTCGCCCGGTCGCGGCACGTCCCGATCTCACGCACCACCGGGAGGGCAACCGGCAGACCCAGGACGGCGGGGGCGCCGCGGCCGCAGGCAGCGCTGCCGGCGGGATGGGTCGCCGTCGGGTGCTGGTGCACTCGAGCGGGTTCGCCATGTCCCCCTACGCCGACATCAAGCCGGCCGGTGAGGACGCCAAGCGCACGGGGCGTCCCGACCAGCTCGGCGAGCTCGACCAGCTGGACCGGCAGCCGGACCGGCCCTTGGACCGGCCCCTGGACCGGCAGTCGGACCGGGACGCCGCCGCCGATCCGCCGCCGCGACCCCGCCCGGGGACCGGTGCCACGCCGGGCTCGTCCGCGGCCGCCCCGCGCAAGCTCTGGCACTCCTCCTCGGGGAGCTCGGGCGGATGAGTCGCGACCGGATCGGCGGGACGCACCCCCTAGGGTGGGCGCCATGCCAGCCACGCCAGCCGAGCGGGACCAGCCGGGTTCGTCCAGCAGCCCGTCGGGCACCCTGCAGCGGCGCAGCGCGGCCCGCACCGCCGTCGTCTGGAACGCCCTGCGCGCGGTGCTCGACGAGCAGCGGTCCGCGACCGGACGTCCTGCCGCAGTGGTCGACATCGGGGGCGGCACCGGCGGTTTCGCGGTCCGGGTCGCCGAGCTCGGCGACCGGGTCGTGGTCGTCGACCCCAGTCCCGACGCGCTCGCGATCCTGGCCCGCCGGGCCGAGGAGAGCGGTGTCGCCGACCGGGTCACCGGACGCCAGGGCGACCTCGGCGGCCTGCAGCAGCTCACCGACCTGCTGCCCGAGGGTGAGGGCGTCGCCGACGTGGTGCTCTGCCACGGCGTGCTCGAGATCGTCGACGATCCGGCGGCGGCGCTCACCGCACTGGCCGGCCTGCTGCGACCCGGCGGGATGCTCAGCCTGCTGGTCAACCAGCGGCACGCGGCGGTGGTCACCCGCGCGATGGCCGGTCACTTCACCGCGGCCCGCACGCTGCTCGACGACACCGGGAGCCCGAGCGCCCAGGGGCAGGCCAACCGCCGGTTCACCGCTGACGAGGTCACCGCGGCGCTCGACACCGCGGGCTTCGAGACCCGCTCGCTGCAGGGCGTCCGGGTCTTCGTCGACCTGGTGCCCAGCTCGCTGGTCGACCTCGAGCCCGGTGCCGCGGCCGCGCTCGTCGAGCTCGAGCGCGCGGTGGCGGACCGCCCGGAGTACCTCGCCCTCGCGACCCAGGTGCACGCCCTGGCCGTCCGCCGCTAGTCCCACCACCGCGCCCGACCCGACCCCCCCGTCCCGGTGGGGTCGCCGATGAACCCCCCGCACGCCCGGACCCACGACCGGACCCACGACCGGCCGACGACCGACCACCGGGCCGACCTGGAGGAGCTCTCGCGCGACTGCCCGGTGCTGCACGTCGACATGGACGCCTTCTACGCGTCCGTCGCGATCCGGGACCGTCCCGACCTGCACCACGTCCCGGTCGTGGTGGGCGGCGGCCTCCGCGGCGTGGTGCTGTCGGCCAACTACCACGCCCGGGCCTACGGCGTCCGCTCCGCGATGCCGATGACCCGGGCCCGACGGCTGTGCCCCAACGCCGTCGTGGTGTCCCCGGACTACGCGGTGTTCGAGGTGGTCTCGAAGTCCGTGATGGAGACGTTCCGGCGGGTCACGCCGCTGGTCGAGGTGGTCTCCCTCGACGAGGCGTTCCTCGACGTGTCCGGGTCGGTGCGGCGGCTCGGGTCGCCGTACGCCATCGCGGAGCGGCTGCGCGCCACGGTGTACGACGAGCAGGGCGTCACCTGCTCGGTGGGGATGGCCGCGACCGTCGCGGTGGCCAAGCTGGC
Source organism: uncultured Actinomycetota bacterium (assembly GCA_963845655.1). Lineage (GTDB taxonomy): Bacteria > Actinomycetota > Actinomycetes > Propionibacteriales > Nocardioidaceae > Nocardioides_B. The sequence goes on from CAWJTB010000003.1 coordinate 112,856, forward strand.
CAGCCGACGGGCGAAGCCGGACGGGATCGTCGTGGTGCCGCCGGCGGCGGTGACCACGTTCCTGCACCCGCTCGATGTCGGCGAGCTGTGGGGAGTGGGGGAGAAGACCGCCGACCTGCTGCATCGGCTGGGGCTGATGACCGTGGGGGACGTCGCGCACACCCCGGTCGGCACGCTACGTCGAGCGGTGGGCGTCGCGATGGCCGACCAGCTGCACCGGCTGGCGTGGGGCCAGGACCGTCGCGCGGTGACCGAGCGTCGTGGCCACGACGAGCCCGACAGGAGCATGGGCGCCGACGAGACGTTCGGTCGCGACACCGACGACCCGGAGGTGGTGCTGCGCGAGGTGCTCCGGCTCTCCGCCAAGGTCGGCGGCCGGATGCGCACCGCCGGGGTGGCCGGACGGACGGTGACGCTGAAGGTGCGCTTCGCCGACTTCACCACGATCACCCGGTCCAAGACGATGGGTGAGGCCACCGACGTCACCCAGGAGATCTACCGCACCGCCACGCGACTGTTCACCGGCCTGGGTCTGCAGCGGGCCCGGATCCGGCTGGTCGGCGTCCGGGTCGAGGGTCTCGTGCCCCGGGGCACCGTGCAGCGACAGCTGGTGCTCGGCGAGCGGGAGCGCGGCTGGTCCGAGGCCGACACCGCCGTCGATCGCGCGGTGCTCAGGTTCGGGGCAGCGGCGGTGCGACCGGCTACTCTGCTGCACACCGACGGAGCAGGCTGAGGGCCGCAGCCGCGCCGATCGGGCAGGGCTCCAAGGGCGAGCGGACCGGGAGGTGGCACCATGGCCGACCAGTTCGGCGACCCCACGGGCCGGCAGCCGGGCCAGCAGCCGAGCCAGCAGCCGAGCCAGGAGGCCGCCATGCTGCACGGCATCTTGGCCACCGTGCACGAGGGGGTGCTCGCAGCCGACGCCGACGGCTCCGTCGAGTGGGCCAACCAGGCCGCGGTCCGGATCTTCGGTCACCCCCTCGAGGACCTGGTGGGTCGGCCGCTGACCACGCTCATCGCCCCCCGCCACCACGCCGACCTGATCGCCGCTCGCCGCCGGGCGTCCACCGGGGAGCCGGTCGCGCGGCTGCTGCTGGAGGGGGTGCGCCGAGACGGCGGCACGTTCGACATGGCGGTGACCCCGGCGGTCCGCCACGACGCGAGCGGACGGGTGGTCGGGATCAGCGCGGTGGTCGCCGACCTCACCGACGAGAACCGGCTCCGGCAGGAGCTGACCGAGGCTCTCGCACGGGCGGACGCGCGCTTCGACCAGAGCGACACCCCGCAGGCCCTGCTCGACCTGGACACCCGCTTCGTCGCCATCAACGATGCCGGCTGCCGACTGCTCGGACTCACCCGCAGTGCCGTCCTCGGGCTCGCCGCGACCGAGCTGATCGGCGCGCACGAGGCCGAGCGGGTCGACGACCTGCTCGCCGACCTTCGGGCCGGACGCGGGCGCTCGGTGTCGACCGAGCTGACCGCGCACCTCCAGGGTCGCGACGTACGACTGCTGGTGGACGCCAGCGTGGTCCACGACGACGACCACGACCCGCGCGAGATCGTGGTGTCCGCGCGGGACCTCACCGACGTGCACGAGGCGCGACGACGGCTCGCCGCGCAGGGCCACTTCTTCGAGGCGCTCTACCGCCGGGCCACCGACGTCGTCGTGGTCACCGACCGGGACGGCCGGCTGACCTACGTCTCACCCTCCTACGAAGGCGTGTTCGGCCAGCCTGCCAGCGAGGTGCTGGGCAAGATCGGGTTCGACTTCGTGCACCCCGACGACGTGGCGGCCTCGATGGAGCACCTCGAGAAGCTGCTCGCCGAGCCCGGCTCCTCGGCACGACGGCTGTCCCGGGCCCGCGTCTCGGAAGGCGACTGGCGCTGGTTCGACTCGATCACGACCAACTGCCTCGACGACCCCGACATCGGCGGGATGGTCTCCAACCTGCGCGACGTCACCTCCGAGATCGAGGCCCAGGAGCGGTTGCGCGAGAGCGAGGCGCGCTACCGCGCCATCGTGGAGACGGCGCAGGAGGGGATCGTGGCGCTGGCCCCCGACGGCTCGGTGCTGTTCGTCAACGACAAGCTCGCGCAGCTCACCGGCGTGCCGGTGGAGGAGATCTACCAGCGCGGTCTCGGTGGTCTCCTCGACCCGATCGAGCGGGAGCGGATGCACGCCCGGCTCGACGTCCGCGAGCAGGTCGGGCCCGAGCAGTATGAAGTGACCTACCGGCACCCCGACGGCAGCCACCGCACCTGGAGCGTGGCGGCGAGTCCGCTGTTCCACGACGACGGTACGGCGATGGGGGCGCTCGGCATGGTGTCCGACGTGACGACGTCGCGCGCCGCCGAGGCGGAGCTGCGCCACCGCGCCCTGCACGACTCGCTGACCGGTCTGCCCAACCGGGCGCTGCTCGTGGACCGGCTCTCGATGGCCGCGTCCCGGCTCGCGCGTGGCACCAGCCATGGGGCCGCGGTCTTGTTCTTGGACCTCGACCACTTCAAGCTCGTCAACGACCGGCACGGGCACGAGGCCGGTGACCGGCTGCTCGCCCAGGTGGCGATCCGGCTGCGCGGGGCGGTCCGCGACGCCGACACCGTCGCCCGGATCGGCGGCGACGAGTTCGCGATCGTGTGCGAGAACGCCGACGAGGCCCAGGTGATGATGGTGGCCGCTCGGGTGCACCGGGCGCTGGCGGTCTCGTTCGACCTCGATGGGGAGCCGTTGAACGTCGCTGCCAGCATCGGCGTGGCGCTGGCCCCGGCCAACCCGGTCGAGGATCTGCTGCGGCTCGCCGACGCGGCGATGTACGACGCCAAGCAGGCGGGTCGCAGCCGAGTCTCGGTGTACGACGGAGCCGGCGACGGGGTGCTGCACCGTCGGCTCGAGATCGTCAACGCGCTGAAGGCGGCGCTCGAGAGCGAGTCCCTCACGCTCGGCTACCAGCCCCTGGTCGATCTCGACACCGGGGACCTGGTCGGTCTGGAGGCGCTGCTGCGGTGGCGGCATCCGACGCTCGGCGACGTGCCGCCGATCGAGCTGGTGCTGGCCGCCGAGTCGGCCGGTCTCGCCTTCGAGCTCGACCGCTCCGTGCTGCTCGCCGCCGCCCACCTCCTGGTCCGGCTGCGCGAGCAGGGCGACGTGGCCGACGAGGTGGCGGTCTGGGTCAACATCTCCGCGCACAGCACGCACCGGCCGCTCGACGACCTGGTCGACGAGGTCGTCGCCCGCAGCGGCCTGCCGGCGCGGTGCCTCGGCCTGGAGATCACCGAGCGGGCGCTCATGGACAACGCTCAGCACAGCGCGCGCATGCTCACGTGGGTGGCCGAGCGCGGGGTCCGCGTGGCCGTCGACGACGTCGGCACCGGCTACACCTCGCTGGCCGACCTGCACCGGCTGCCGTTGAGCGTCCTGAAGATCGACCGTTCGTTCGTGGGTGACCTCACCACCGTCGGGGAGGCGCTCGCCGTCGCGCGGTCGGTCGTCGGGCTGGCCGCGGCGACGGGGCTGACGACCGTCGCCGAGGGCGTCGAGACCGAGGAGCAGGCCCAGGCGCTCCGCGAGCTGGGCTGCCGGGTCGGGCAGGGGTTCTTGTGGGGCCCCGCCGTGCCGGGTGACGAGGTGTCGGCGTCGCTCGCCCGCTGGCGGCGCTGAGCACCGAGGACATGACAGCGGCCCCAGGTCATGGACCGGGGGCCGCTGGGGGCCGGGGCGTCGGGGGCGACGACCGGGCTTCGCGGGCGGCCGGGGGGTGTGCCGTGATCCCGCGAGGTGCTGCGGACGGGCTCCGTTCTCCCAGGAAACGATGCTCGTCGTGAGGCAGTCACCCAGAGTGTCGGCACCCGACTGGGCCATACTTGATAGCCCAGCGTGACTATTTCGGACAAGCTTTTCGGACGGATGTGCGCTTATGACGGCTTGTCGGCCCACGAATCGCACTGATCTCGGGTACCGGCAGGCGTGCTGTGGCAGCCTGAGGCGACGGTAAAGGGACCTACGGAGAGCTAGCTCATGAGTGTGCGGGGTGACGAAGGTGGCGGCGGGCTGGCGCTGGCCCAGGTGGCGGGACCGCCCGATGCCTGGTCCGAGCTGACACTCGACGACCTGCGGCTCTACCGCCGCATCCTGTCCGCCGAGGAGGAGAAGATCTCCTACTGGCGTCGCCTGGTGCACGCGCGGATCGACGTCCTGGAGGCCGAGGCGCACCACGAGCGCCCCCTGCGTCTCGACGAGCTGATCCGGGTGCTGGGTGACACCGGGGCCGGCCGCACCCGCACCGCCCTGGTCAGCGTCCGCGCCGAGGACTCCCTGCCGGAGCTTCCGGTGCTCGCCGACATGTGGGTGACCGAGCTCGATCCGCACGACACCGAGGAGGTCGCCGCCGCCGTACGCCGGTTGCGGGTCGCCGAGGAGCAGCTGACCGACTACCGCCGTGCGCTGCACGAGCGCGTCGACGCCTCGACCGCCGAGCTGATCGCCCGCTACCGCGAGAACCCGGTCAGTGCGTTGGTCGCCTTCCAGCGTCCGCACAACGGCGCCGGCCGGGGCGGGGGCATGTCATGACCCCGAGCGAGGACCTCGACCAGATCTGGCGTGAGTTCCGTGCCACGCACGACGCCGCCCTGCGCAACCGACTGGTGCTGCAGTACGCCCCGCTGGTCAAGTACGTCGCGGGCCGGCTGCGGACCCGGATGCCCGACACCGTCGACCAGGACGACCTGGTCTCCGACGGCGTGCTCGGCCTGATGGATGCCATCGAGCGCTTCGAGCCGGCTCGCGGACTGTCCTTCCAGACCTTCGCGGTGCCCCGGATCCGCGGCGCGATCATCGACGGCATGCGGTCCATGGACTTCGTGCCCCGCTCGGTGCGCGACAAGCTCCGCACCGTGCAGCGCGCGCGGGTCGAGCTCGAGGAGCAGCTCGGCCGCGCCCCGGAGGACACCGAGATCGCCGGTGAGGTCGGGATCCCGGTCCAGCAGCTGCGCGACCTGGCGCGTCAGGCGAGCTCCCACCATGCCAACCTCGACGACTTCGACCTCGCCGACGAGCTCTCCTCGGCCGCGGACCACAAGGTCGAGCAGGGGGACACGAACGCCTCGCTGATGCGGGTCGTCGACCAGCTCGCCGAGCGCGACCAGGTGATCATCGCGCTCTACTACTTCGAGGGCCTGACACTGGCCGAGATCGGCCAGGTGCTCGGCGTCACCGAGTCCCGGGTCAGCCAGGTGCACCGCCGGGCGACCACCACGCTGCGCGAGAAGCTGCTCGCCCTGGACTCGGCCTGAGGCCCTCCGCATCTCACGACGGCCATTTCGTGGGTGTGGATTTCCGGGCTCGGGTACCGATTGCCAGAACTGCTGCCTAGACTGACGACGAGTACTTGTTGGCGGGAGGAATCTGTGCCGCTCTCGGAAGAAGAGTTGCGTCTGCTCGAGCAGATGGAGCGCGCGCTGGTCGCTGAGGACCCGAAGCTCGCATCCACCATGCGCGGGACGCGGATCCGGGCTCATGCGCGCCGTCGTGCCGTGCTGGCCGGAGCCGTGTTCGTGGTCGGTGTCGTGGTGCTGATGACCGGTGCGGTCACCAAGAACACCGTCGTCGGCATCGTCGGCTTCGTGGTGATGCTCGCCTCGGCGTACGTCGCGCTCAGCTCGTGGCGGGGCAACGGCCAGCCGACCGAGCAGTCGCAGGCCCCGTCCTCCGGGACGCACCCGTCGCTCAGCGTGCTCGAGGGGGGTCGCGCCAAGAAGCGGTCCGCCCGTGGCTCCCGCGGTGCGGGGCGCCCGCAGTCGCACGGCTCGATGATGGAGCGGTTCGAAGAGCGCTGGCGCCGCCGCCGCGACCAGAACGGCTACTGACCCCGCTCGACCGACTTCCTGCTGTGGTCGCGGGTCAGACCGCGCGGTCGACGCCGGGCTCGGCCAGCACCGGGCCGCCGCGACGCGCCCGCGCGGGACGGGCGCGGAAGGCCAGGAGCAGCGAGGCAGGCAGCCAGGTGGCTCGCAGCCGGCGCCGACTTCCCGCCCCGGCCTCGAGCGCGGCGACGCACCGGCCGACATCGGCCTGCGTGCGCTCGGTCGTGGCCGCGTCGGCCGGCACCGTGCGTGCATAGCGGGCCCGCTCGGTCATCAGCACCAGCCGGTGCAGGGCGTCCTCCGCCTCCGGGTTGCTGCCGGGGCCGCGCCGTTCGGGACGGCCGGCGGCACCGGTGTCGGCGTCGCTGCCGGAGGCCGGTGACGCGAAGCCGTCGACGAGCGCGGTGGCGGTGCCCCGCAGGGTGAGCCGGTCCTGCCAGGCGACGCCGAGGTCGAGGGCGCTGTCGCGCAGCTCGGCCCAGGCTGCCTCGGCGAGCGCGGTGCTGCCGGCCGCGTCGGCCCACCGGCGCCGTCGCGTCCAGGTCCGGGTGGCCCGGGGTGCCAGCACGAGCAGGGCCAGCAGCAGCGCACCAGCCAGGCTCCCCAGGACCACGGGACTGAGCAGGGCCGAGCCCCCGTCGTCGGCGCCCGATCCCGGGGTGAGCGCGTTGTCCCGGTCGGCACGGTTCAGCGGCGGGGCGACCGCGGAGGCCGAGCTGCGGGACTCGGTCGGGCCGGCGCTCGGCACGTCCTGGCGGGTGTAGGCCGGGACGGAGGTGGCCCGGTCCTGCGGCGTGGGCTCGAAGCGCACCCAGCCGATGCCCCCGAAGTACATCTCGGGCCAGGCGTGCAGGTCGTGCGAGCTGTAGACGTAGGTGTCCTCCGCCCGCCGCTCGGGGCGCAGGAAGCCGACCGCGACGCGCGAGGGGATGCCCAGCGAGCGCCCCATGGTGGCCATCGGCGGCGGCGAACTGCTCGCAGTAGCCGGTGCGGCTGCCTCGCCCGGTGCCGAGGAAGCTCACCAGCTCGTCGGTGCCGTTGCCCGAGGACCGGTTGAGGGAGTAGGTGAAGCCGCCGTCCCTGCGGAACCAGCTCTGCAGGGCGACCGCCTGCTCGAACTTGCTGTCCTGTCCCTCGGTGACCTCGCGGGCGAGGCGGCGCACGCCGGCGGGCAGCTCGCGGGGGAGCCGGATGTTGGGGGAGTAGACCGAGGCGGGCGCGGGGACGGCGTCGGCCAGGTCGGCCGCGTCCGGGTCGATGTTCAGGGTGCTGACCCGGTAGGTCAGCCCCTCCGTCGTCTGACCGTCGGCGGCGCTGATGAAGTCCATCGTGGTGCGGTCGTAGCGCCAGTCGCCATCGGCCTGCACCGAGGCGACCGGGTACGGCGTGGGCAGCCAGCGGGACTTGAAGGCCCGGCTGATCCGCAGGGTGGCCGGGGTCTGCGTCGTCGGCACCGCCGGACTCAGCCCGGGCGGCCGGGGGACCTCGCCCAGGGCGCGCTGCTTGACCGGGATCGAGCGGCCGGACGGTCGCCAGGCGTTCCCGTCGAAGGAGTTGAGCACCGAGATCCGCAGGTAGGACGGGTCCTTCTCGGTGGTCCGCACCTCCACCAGGTCGACGTCCTGGCCGCGGGCGAGGTCGCGGCGCAGGTCGACCATGGGGTTGGAGATCGACACCGAGTCGCCGTTGCCGTCGCCCGGCCCGCTGCCGCCGCCGAAGAGGCTGGTGGAGAACGTCGGCACGAAGAGCGGGACGACGACGGCGAGGCCGGTGGCGGTGACCCCGATCTTGCGCGCCGAGGACCAGACGGCCTGGCTGCTGACCGGCGTGGCCTGGGTGTCGAACACCCGGCCTCCGCCGCTGAGCTGGTGACCCCAGTGCGCCAGCCGCTGCGACTCGTCGGCCGCGATCAGGAAGAGGAAGGCGAGGGCCGCGGCGGCGAACTTCGGCCAGGAGACGCCTCCGTCCAGGATGCTGACCGGCGCTGTGTACACCGCGAGCAGCGGCAGTCCGGCGAGGGGTGCGCGACGCAGCCCGATCGCGAGGAAGTCGACGAGCACGGCGGTGAGCACGCCGGCGAGGACCAGCAGCGGGTAGAACTCCGGCACCGAGCGGGGGACCGGGGCGGAGTAGGCCTGGGCCGCGGTGCCCGACTCGACGATGACGTCGAGCATCGCCTGGATCGACGTGCCGGTGGGCACCCAGCCCCCGACGGCGTACGGCGCGGCGAAGCGGTGGTGCAGCCAGACCAGCACCACGACGACCTGCAGCAGCAGCACCACGACCGCCGGGCAGCCGGCCGGCCCGGAGCACGAGGCCGCTCGCCGCGACCAGGACCACGCCGCCGAGGATCGGCAGCAGGTAGCCGGAGGGGTACTCCGCGAAGCGGCTCCACGCCAGCAGGGTGAGATAGGTGGTGAGGGCCGGCCAGCAGGGTGGTGACCAGGGTGGCGGGACGCAGCCGGTTCCACAGGTTCACGTCGTCACCCCCGAGCCGGTGGCGACGGCCGGGGCACCCAGCGTGCTGCCGCCGCGGGTCGCAGCCCCGAGCTCCTGCCAGACCGAGGCGATCGGCGTCTCGGGGGTAGCGGCCACCGAGCGCCAGGCGTGGGCTCCCAGCCAGGCCAGGCTGCGTGCGGTGCCGAGCGCGCCGGGCCGGTCGGCGCCGCGCGTCCAGGCGGGTACGTCGACCACGACGGCCATCGCGCCGGAGGCGGAGTGCCGCATCCGGGTGAGCACCGGGTGGTCGTGGTCGCCGATGTCACCGAGGACCGCGATCAGCAGCCCGGAGTGGCCGGACTCGGCCAGCCAGCGGGTGTCGATGTGCGGGTGGGTCCGCGAGCCGAGCACGGCCAGCGACTCCAGCAGCGGGGCGGTCTCGGCGGACGTGGCCCCGTGCTCGTGCCAGCCGCACGCCGGACTCCTCACCACCGGCGGTGACCAGCCGGACCCGGAAGCCGCGCTGCGCCAGGTGGACCGCGACGGAGGCGGCGATCGACACGGCGTGCTCGAGGGAGGAGGCCGCCCCGGTGCCCCGGTGGGCGAAGGTGCGGTTGTCCAGGAAGAGGGTCGCCCGCGACTGCCAGGGCTGCTCCTCGCGGCGCACCATCAGCTCGCCGGCGTGCGCGCTGCTGCGCCAGTGCACCCGCCGCAGGTCGTCGCCGCGGCGGTACTCCCGCACCGTGACGTCCTCGGCGCTCCCGCTGGCGAACGCCCGCGGCCGGTTGTCGCCCGAGCCGGTCCAGGCGCCCGAGAGCGGGATCGCAGGCAGCGTGTGGACCCGCGGCGTGACGACGAGGGTCGATCGGCTCTGGAAGGTGCGGTCCAGCTCGATCAGGCCGAACGGGTCGCTGAGCCGGACCTTCATCGGACCGACGTCGAACCTGCCGCGCACGTCGGAGCGGACCAGGTAGCCGACGCTGCGCTTCCACCGCGGTCCCATCCGATCCACCACGAAGCGCGGGCGGGTGCCCAGGACGTAGGGAAGCTGGTCCTCGAGCAGCAGCAGCCCGGTCGGCATCCGGCCGTCGTTGGTGAGGTCGAGCTGCACACGGGCCTGCTGGCCGGCCGAGACCTGAGCCGGGTTGATCGACCGCACCAGTCCGAGCCGGTAGCGGCTGCGACCCAGGAAGAACGCGGTCGCCACCGGCAGCAGGATCAGCAGCGCGCCGACGCGCACCAGCTCGTCGTAGCCCAGGAACAGGGCGCACACGAACGCCGTGACCCCGGCGGCCAGGAAGGCCCGTCCACGCACGGTGAGCGCCCGCATGGCGTCGCGCATCCGGTCCCTCCGTTCTCGTGGCTGGATGGTCAGCCGGCGCTGCGGCGGCCGCTGAGCGACGGCATCGCGACGCCGTCGAGGATCTGGCGCAGCGCCGCCTGGGGGGTGCGCCCGCTCATGGACGCCTCCACGGTGGTGAGCAGCCGGTGCGAGAGCACCTGGACCGCGAGCTCCTGCACGTCGTCGGGGATGACGTAGTCGCGCCCCTCGATGGCGGCGGACGCCTTGGCGGCCCGCACCAGGTGCAGGGTCGCGCGGGGCGAGGCGCCGAGCATCAGGTCGGCGGACGCGCGGGTCGCGGTCGTGATCGCGACGGCGTAGCGCTGCACGGCCTCGGACACGTAGACCTGGCCGACGATGTCGATGAGCTTGCGCAGCTCCGCGGCGTCGGTGACCGGCTCGAGGTCGTCGAGCGGGTTGGTGTGGGTGTGGAGCCGAGCATCGCGATCTCGGCGGCCTCGACGGGGTAGCCCATCGAGACCCGCGCCATGAACCGGTCGCGCTGGGCCTCCGGCAGGGCGTAGGTGCCCTCCATCTCGATCGGGTTCTGCGTCGCGATCACCATGAACGGCGCGTCGAGGTGGTAGGTCGTGCCGTCGACGGTGACCTGGCGCTCCTCCATGCACTCGAGCATCGCCGACTGCGTCTTGGGGGAGGCGCGGTTGATCTCGTCGCCGACGACGATGTTGGCGAAGATGCCGCCGGGGCGGAACTCGAACGCGCGGGTGTCCTGGTTGAAGACCGACACGCCCGTCACGTCGGAGGGCAGCAGGTCGGGCGTGAACTGGATCCGGCGGACCGTGCAGTCGATCGAGCGGGCCAGGGTCTTGCTCAGCATCGTCTTGCCGACGTCCGGGGACGTCCTCGATCAGCAGGTGCCCCTCGGCGAGCAGCACGATCAGCGCCAGCCGGGTCACCTCGGGCTTGCCCTCGATGACCTTCTCGATGTTGGCGCGGATGCGTCCGGTGACCCGGGCCAGCGTGTCCAGGTCGGCCCCGCCCTCCGGCGCGCCGCGCGCGCCCGACGACAGGGAGGTCGACTGGTCCTGCGATGAGGTCACGCGTGTCCTTCGTCTCGCCGCGTCGCGTCGAGCGCCCCGCTCAGGCGCCGCGCCGGATGTCTTGACAGTCAACCGCATCGCTCCAAGGCATGTCACCGGGCCGGTCGGCGAGGGGGCCCGGCGAGGGGGTCGGCGGGCCCCCGCCCGCGACGCCCCACTTCCCTCCACCGCCGCACCGGTGGACCCCCGCCACCGCTCGCCGACGCTCAGGTGGACCGCGCGTCGACCGGCGTCCCCGAGGCAGACGCACCCCGCGAAACGCCCAGAAATGGTTGACGGTGGGGGATCGTGGAGTAGAGTGGTGCGCAGTGGAGGAGAGGGCAGCTCTTTCGCATCGGGATGGGGAGGGGTCGGATGTTCTTCGGCACCTACACGCCTCGCCTCGATGACAAGGGCCGGCTGTTCCTTCCGGCGAAGTTCCGAGACGAGCTGGCGGAGGGTCTCGTGGTCACTCGAGGGCAGGAGCGCTGCCTCTACGTGTGGTCCCTGACCGAGTTCGGCAAGCTCACCGAGCGGCTGCGCGAGGCGCCGGTCACCAACAAGGCGACGCGCGACTACGTGCGGATGTTCTTCGCCGGCGCCTCGGACGAGACGCCGGACAAGCAGGGCCGGATCACGGTGCCGCCGATGCTGCGCCAGTACGCCTCCCTGTCGAAGGACTGCATCGTGATCGGCGCGATGAACCGGATCGAGATCTGGGACGCCGGGTCGTGGCAGAGCTACTCCGACGAGCAGGAGCAGGCCTTCGCCGACCTCTCCGACGAGGTCTTCCCGGGCGTCTGACCGCAGCACCGCAGCACCAGCAGGACCGCAGACACAACGAACACGTCGAGGAGTCGCAGGACGAGGTCTCGCGTCCGTCCCGCCCACTTCCCTCCCGCAGGGCCGTCTGGCGCACCTTCCCCGGTGCCAGAAGGAGACCTGCGGGGGCAGGGCGGACGCAGGACCTGGCCCGGCGAACCGACACAGCAGCACGCCGCACCCCAGCAGGCACGACGGCACCAGCCAGCACCACCGACAGACGGGTCGAGAACCGATGACGCACACGCCGGCACTGCCGCCGCCGCACCCGCGGCACCGGCGAGGCTGGCTGGTCGACCCGGTCCGGGCGGAGCTCGAGACGGCCGCGCCGGTGCGCCGGGTGCGCCACCAGGTCCGCGACGGCGCCGCCGTGATCGCCTTCTCGGCCGCCGCCTCCACCGGCCTGGCACTCGCCCTGCTCGTCCTCGTCCAGCTCGCCGGCCCCTCGAGCTGAGCGGGCCGAGATGACGAGTCCTCACCACGTCCCGGTCCTGCTGGACCGGGTCGTCGCCCTGGTCGCGCCCGCTCTGGAGGCCTCCGAGCGGCGCGCGCACGCTCCTGGTCGATGCCACCTTCGGCCTCGGCGGCCACACCGAGGCGGTGCTGCAACGGTGTCCGCAGGCACACGTGGTCGGCATCGACCGCGACACCGCACGCCCTCGACCGCAGCCGCGAGCGCCTGGCGCCGTACGGCGAGCGGGTCACGTTCGTGCACGCGGTCTACGACGAGATCGGCGCGGTGCTCGCCGACCTGGGTCACGACCACGTCGACGGCGTGCTGTTCGACCTGGGCGTCTCCTCGATGCAGCTCGACGTGCGCGAGCGGGGCTTCGCCTACGCCGAGGACGCTCCGCTGGACATGCGGATGGACGACGGCGAGCGGACCGACCGCCGCCGACGTGCTCAACGACTACCCGGTCGAGGACCTCACCCGGGTCCTGCGCCAGTACGGCGAGGAGAAGTTCGCCCGGCGGATCGCCGAGGCCGTGGTCCGCGAGCCCGCAAGGTCGAGCCGTTCACCCGCTCGGGCCGGCTCGTCGAGCTGCTCTACGACGCGATCCCCGCCCCGGCCCGGCGCACCGGGGGGCACCCCGCGAAGCGGACCTTCCAGGCGCTGCGCATCGAGGTCAACGACGAGCTGGCGGTCCTGCGCCGCGCGATCCCGGCCGCCATCGACGCGCATCGGGGTCGGTGGCCGCGTGGTCGTCATGTCCTACCACTCGCTCGAGGACCGGATCACCAAGCAGGCCTTCACGGCCGTCACCCGCTCCGAGGTCCCGCCCGACCTGCCCTTCGTGCCCGAGGGCCACGAGCCGCGGCTGCGGCTGGTGACGCGGGGCGCGGAGAAGGCGACGGCCGAGGAGATCGCCGCCAACCCGCGGGCCGCGTCGGTCCGGCTGCGCGCCGTCGAGCGGCTCCGGGACGAGGCCGTCGCATGACCCGCACGGGCAGCACCGCCCGCAGCAGCCGATCTCCAGGGAGGGGAACCGCGATGAGCGCATTGATCAACCAGGCCCGGAGCCGGGTGCCGAAGTTCGCGGAGGCCGCGGTCGAGCGAGCCCGGCTGACGCGTCGTTCCCCGGGTGGCGCGCAGCCGGGGGACGCGGGTGCCCTTCGTGACCCTGGTGTCGCTGGTCCTCGTCGCGGGCGTCGCCGGGCTGCTCTTCTTCAACACCTCCATGCAGCAGGCGTCGTTCGCCGCGACCGCCCTGGAGAACCGGGCCCGCGTGCTCGACGCGCACGAGCAGTCGCTGCAGATGGAGCTCGCCGAGCTGCGCGACCCGCAGCGGGTGGCGCAGCGGGCCCAGGAGCAGGGCATGGTCGCCCCCGACCGTCCCGCCTTCATCCGGCTCTCCGACGGCAAGGTGCTCGGCAGCCCCACCCCGGCGACGCTCGCGGACGACATGCGCGTCACCGCCGATGCCGGTGCGCAAGCCGCGCAGCCTGCGGCCCCGCCCGATCGTGATCGAGGTCCGGCCGAAGGTCGACACGACGACGGACGGCCGCTCCGCACGACGGCGCGTCCACCGCGTCCGACGGTGCCGCGACCGGTACAAGTGACACCACCGAGCAGGACCGTCAGCAGGGGAGTCAGCGTTGACCCAGCCGAGCCGCCCCCGACCGGGGCAGCCACGCGACGCGCCGGAGCGACCGCCGGCGTCCCGTGGCGCGCTCGCTGCGAGGGGCCTCGCTGCTCCGGCTGCGGATCGGCTTCCTGCTGATCGCGATGGTCGTCTCGGTCTTCGCCGCCCGGCTGTTCCAGCTCCAGGGCGTCGACGCCAAGGCGTACGTCGCCAAGGCCCGCGCCGAGGGCGTGGTGACGCGTCACGCTGCCGGCCACCCGGGGCGCGATCACCGACCGCAACGGCGAGCCGCTCGCGGAGTCGGTCGACGGCCTGATGCTGGTCGCCGACCCGACCGTGACCGCGAAGAACGCCAGCGCGATCGCGACCATCATCGCCCGACGTCTCGACGTCGACTACTTCGACGTGCTGACCCGCCTGCGCAAGCCGGACACGCACTTCCAGTACCTCGCTCGCCGGGTCCCCTCGACCCAGGCCCGTGCGGTCGTCGACACGATCGAGGCCCGGGGCAACAAGGGCATCGACACCCGGCGCGACCCGGTGCGCACCTACCCGGCCGAGGACGTCGCCGCCAACCTGGTCGGCTTCATGAACGCCGAGGGCGACGCCGGCGAGGGCGCCGAGCTGATGTTCGACACGACTGCTCTCGGGCAAGGACGGCTCGGCCACCTACGAGGTCGGCGGCGGCAACCGGATCCCGCTCGGCGACAACAGCGCGTGGTCAGCCGCGCAGCGGCAAGGACCTGCGCCTCACCATCGACCGGGACGTGCAGTGGTACGCCCAGCGGGTGCTCCGCAACTCGGTGGAGAACTCCGGCGGCTCCTCGGGCTCGGCGGTCGTGATGGACACCCAGACCGGCGAGCTGCTCGCGCTCGCCGACTACCCGACGTTCGACGCGAACCAGCCGACGCTGAGCAAGAAGGCCGACCTCGGCTCCCGCGCGCTGCGCGACGTCTACGAGCCCGGCTCGGTGGAGAAGGTGCTCACCGCCTCGTCCCTGATCGACGCCGGCAAGGTCACCCCGGACACCAAGATCGTCGTCCCCGTCGACGCTGCCGCGCGGGGACCGGGTGATCCACGACTACTTCGAGCACGAGCAAGCTGCGCCTGACCCTCACCGGCGTGATCGCGCAGTCCTCCAACATCGGCACGGTGCTCGCGGCCTCGCAGTTCGAGCCGCCAGGAGCTCTACGACTACCTGCGCGGCTTCGGCCTCGGGCAGCGCACCGGCATCGGCGTGCCCGGCGAGTCCGCGGGCGTGCTCAACGACTGGCGCAGCTGGCAGCAGATCAACCAGGACACCATCGCCTTCGGCCAGGGCCTCTCGGTCAACGCCGTCCAGATGGCCGCCGCGGTCAACGTGATCGCCAACGGCGGCGTCTACGTCAAGCCCAGCCTGGTGCAGGGCGCCGAGACGACCTCGGGCGGCGAGACGATCGGGTCCGACACCACCACGACCCACCGGGTGATCAGCGAGCAGGCCGCCGCGCAGACCGCCAAGATGATGGAGGCGGTCACCCACCCCGACACCGGCACCGCGATCAAGGCGGGCGTCGAGGGCTACCGGGTGGCCGGCAAGACCGGCACCGCCCAGCGGGTCGGCAAGACGTGCCGCTGCTACGACGGCACCTTCACCGTCTCCTTCGGCGGCTTCGCACCGGCCGACGACCCGCGCTTCCTGGTCTACGTCGTGGTGCAGGACCCCGCGGGCGGCGGTGGCGGCTCCGTGGGCGGCCCGGCGTTCCACCGGATCATGAGCTACCTGCTGCAGAAGTACGCCGTGGCGCCGACCGGCTCCGCGTCGCCCACGCCCGTCATCGAGTGGTGACCGGGACCGGTACCCTCTGCGGCGTGTCCGACCCGATCCCGCTGCGCCCCGACAGGCCGGTGGAGACGCCGCTCGCGGACGTCGTCGCCTGGCTGGGCGAGTGGTCCGGGAGCGACGCGGTCCAGGTGCACGGAGACCCGTCCGGCACGCTCACCGGCGTGACGCTGAGCTCGCTGCGCGTCCGGCCCGGGGACCTCTACGTCGCCCCCGCGGGGGCGAGCGCGCACGGTGCGTCGTACGCAGCCGACGCGGTGGCGCTGGGCGCCGTCGCGGTGCTCACCGACCCGGCCGGTCTGGTCCTGTGCGAAGCGGCCCGGGACGGGGCCGGGGTGGGGGTGCCGGTGCTGGTGGTGGAGCGGCCGCGGGCCGTCCTCGGCCGGCTCGCCGCCCGGGTCTACGGCGACCCCGCCGCAGCGGATCCGGCTCGTCGCGGTGACCGGCACCCAGGGCAAGACCACCACCACGCGCCTCGCCGAGGGGGCGCTCACCGACGGGGGCGTCCCTGCCGCGGTCGTCGGCACGGTCGGCACCCGGGTCAACGGCACCGACGTGGAGACCTCCCTGACCACACCCGAGGCGCCCGACCTGCACGCGCTCTTCGCCGTCATGGCCGAGCGCGGCGTCGTGGCGTGCGCGATGGAGGTGAGCAGCCACGCCCTGGTGATGGGGCGGGTCGACGGCGTGGTCTTCGACGTCGCCTGCTTCACCAACCTGGGCCGCGACCACCTCGACTTCCACGCCGACGTCGAGGAGTACTTCGCGGCGAAGGCCTCGCTGTTCACGCCCGAGCGCGCCCGCCTCGCGCTGGTCAACGTCGACGACGCAGCACGGCCGCCGCCTGGCCGGCGAGGCGGCGGATCCCGGTGCGGACGTTCTCGGCCGAGGGCCGCACCGCCGACTGGCGGGCGAGCGACGTCGACCTCGAGACCACCGGGTCGTCGTTCACCGTGCACCCGCCGAGCGGCGTGGCCTTTCGCGCCCGGGTGCCGCTGACCGGGGACTTCAACGTGGCCAACGCCCTGTGCGCGCTCGCCGGTCTCGGCGAGGCCGGTTTCGACCCGGCCGCGCTCGCCGACGCGATGGGTGCGTCCCGCGGGGTGCCCGGCCGCCTGGAGCAGGTGGACGCCGGACAGGACTTCCTCGCGGTCGTGGACTACGCCCACAAGCCGGACGCCGTCACGGCCGCCCTGGGCGCGCTGCGCCCGCTGACGACCGGCTCGCTGGTCGTCGTGATCGGCGCCGGGCGGCGACCGGGACGCCGGCAAGCGGCCCCTGATGGGGGAGATCGCGGCCCGACTGGCGGACGTGCTGGTGGTGACCGACGACAACCCGCGCAGCGAGGACCCGGCGGCGATCCGGGAGGCGCTGCGCCGAGGTGCGGACGCCGTGCCCGAGTCCGAGCGCGCCGCCGTGCACGAGGTCGGGCGACCGGCGGGCCGCGATCCGGCTGGCCGTGTCGCTGGCCCGGGCGGGCGACACCGTCGTCGTCGCGGGCAAGGGGCACGAGACCGGCCAGGAGGTCGCGGGCACCGTGCACCCCTTCGACGACCGGACCGTGCTGCGCGAGGAGCTGAGCGGCGCGATGATCGCGCTGTCCCTGCCCGAGATCGCCGACGTGGTCGGCGGCACCGTGGTGCACGACGACGGCGCGCACCGTCGACGCCCCCGCCTTCGTGGACAGCCGGATCGCCGAGCGGGGCGGTCTGTTCGTGGCCGTGGCGGGCGAGCGGGTGGACGGGCACGACTACGCGCGGACCGCGGTCGACGCCGGTGCGGCGGCCGTGCTGTCGACGCGCGACACGGGGCTCCCCGGCGTGCTGGTCGACGACGTCCTGGCGGCCCTGGGCCGGACCTGGCCCGGCACGTCGCTGCGTGAGCTGCGGGCCGGTGGGATCCGGGTGCTCGCCCTGACCGGCTCGCAGGGCAAGACCAGCACCAAGGACGTCCTCGCCCAGGTGCTCGAGGCGCACGGCCGCACCGTGGCCACGCACGGCTCCTTCAACAACGAGCTCGGGCTTCCCGCTCACCGTGCTTCGCGCCGACCGCACCACGCAGCACCTGCTGCTCGAGATGGGCGCCCGGCACATCGGCGACCTCGAAGCGTCCTGCCGCGATCGCTCCACCGCAGGTGTCGCTGGTGCTCAACGTCGGCAAGGCCCACCTGGGCGAGTTCGGCTCGCAGCAGGCGATCGCGGTGGCCAAGGGCGAGATCGTCGAGGCGCTGCCTCCCGCCGACCGCGGCGGGGTCGCGGTCCTCAACGCCGACGACGACCTGGTCCGCGCGATGGCGTCCCGGACCTCGGCCCGCGTCACCACCTTCGGGTCCACGGCGAGCGCCGACGTCCGCTATCGACGACGTGGTGCTCGACGAGCTCGGCCGGCCGTCGTTCGACCTCCTGGTCGGCGACCGACGGGAGCGCGTGTCGCTCCGGCTGGTCGGCGAGCACCACGCCGGCAACGCCGCTGCCGCCGCAGCCGCGGCGCTCGCGGTCGACGTACCCCTCGACACCGTCGTCACCGCGTTGAGCGCCGCCGTCGCGGCCTCGCGCGGCCGGATGGAGGTGCACGAGCGCGCCGACGGGGTCACCGTCATCGACGACGCCTACAACGCCAACCCGGACTCGATGAGGGCGGCGCTCAAGGCGCTGGCAGCGGTCGGCCGTGGGCGGCCTGCGGGTCGCACGGTCGCCGTTCTCGGTGAGATGCGCGAGCTGGGCGAGTCGAGCCGCGAGGAGCACGACGGCGTTGGCAGACTGGCCGTGCGTCTCGACGTCGAGCAGCTGCTCGTCGTCGGCGAGGCGGCCCGGCCGCTGCACCTCGGTGCGTGCCTGGAAGGGTCGTGGGGCGGGGAGTCGGTGTTCGTCGAGGACGCCGACGCCGCGTTGGCGTGGCTGCGGGTGCACCTGCGCCCCGGTGACGTGGTGCTGTTCAAGGCGTCCAACGCCGTCCAGCTGAGCCGGGTCGCCGAGGCCGTCCTGGCCGACCAGACCGCACACGCGACAGACGAGGAGAACGGTCCATGAGGGCAATCCTGCTCGCGGGCGGACTGTCCCTGATCTTCACGCTGCTCGGCACCCGGGTCGCGATCCGGGTGCTGGTGGCGAAGGGCTACGGGCAGCTGATCCGCGACGACGGACCGACCACCCACCACACCAAGCGGGGCACGCCCACGATGGGCGGGCTGGTGATCATCGCGTCGGTGACGGTGGCCTACCTCCTGGCCAAGCTGCTCACCCGCGACCTGCCGTCGTACTCCGCGGTGCTGCTGCTCTTCCTGTTCATCGGGCTCGGCTTCGTCGGCTTCCTCGACGACTACATCAAGATCGCCAAGCAGCGCAGCCTCGGCCTGCGCAGCAAGGCCAAGATGGCCGGCCAGACGCTCGTGGCGGTGATCTTCGGCACCCTCGCCCTGACCCGCCCGGACTCGCGCGGCCAGACCCCGGCCTCGCGGCACCTGTCCTTCATCCGCGACTTCGACAACTTCACGCTGCCCGCGGTGGTGGTCGTGCTGCTGATGCTGGTGCTGATCGCCGGAGCCAGCAACGCGGTCGAACCTCACCGACGGTCTGGACGGTCTCGCGACCGGGGCATCGACGATGGTGTTCGGCGCCTACACGCTGGTGAACATCTGGCAGAACAACCAGTGGTGCGCGATCAGCCAGAACAACAAGTGCTACGACGTCCGCGACCCGCTCGACCTGGCCGCCATCGCCGCGGCGCTCACGGGGGCCTGCTTCGGCTTCCTGTGGTGGAACGCGTCCCCGGCCAAGATCTTCATGGGGGACACCGGCTCGCTGTCGCTGGGCGGCGCGCTGGCCGGCTTCGCGATCCTGACCCGCACGGAGTTCCTGCTGGCGATCCTCGGTGGCCTGTTCGTGATCCAGACGTTGTCGGTGATCTTGCAGGTGGGCTACTTCAAGGCCACCAAGGGCAAACGGATGTTCCGGATGGCGCCTCTGCACCACCACTTCGAGCTCAAGGGCTGGGACGAGATCACCGTCACGATCCGGTTCTGGATCATCACCGGCATCTGCGTCGCCGCGGGCCTCGGCATCTTCTACGCCGAGTGGGTCGCGGGCGTGGGCAGCATCCAGTGACGACGCAGGTCACGGACCTGGACCGCAGCAGCGACTGGGGGCCGGTCCGGGTCGTCGTGCTCGGGATCGGCGTCTCCGGCTTCGCCGCGGCCGACAACCTGGTGCACGTCGGCGCGCAGGTGACCGTGCTCGCCGAGTCCGCCACCGACGCGCAGCAGGAGAGGGCCGACCTGCTGGAGGTGCTCGGCGCGCAGGTCCGGATCGGCGTCGGCGCGAGCGGCACGCTGCCCGAGGACGTCGACCTGGTCGTGACCTCGCCGGGCGTGCCGCCGACCGCGCCGCTGATCGTCGCGGCGGGGGAGCGCGGCGTGCCCGTGTGGGGCGAGGTCGAGCTGGCCTGGCGGCTGCGCGACCCCGAGCACCCCGGGACGTGGCTGTGCGTGACCGGCACCAACGGCAAGACGACCACCGTCCAGATGCTCGAGTCGATCCTGCGTGCGGCCGGGGTCAACGCGATCGCCTGCGGCAACGTCGGCCTGCCGATCGTCGAGGCCGTGATGGACCCCGAGCCCTACGCCGTCTACGCGGTCGAGCTCTCCAGCTTCCAGCTGCACTACACGCAGTCGATGTCGGCGCACGCGGCCGCGGTCCTCAACGTCGCCGAGGACCACCTCGACTGGTACGCCGGCCCGGACGGCATGGCCGACTACGCCGCCGACAAGGGGCGGATCTACGAGCGCGTCCAGCACACCTGCGTCTACAACGTGTCCGACCCGGTGACCGAGCGGCTGGTCCGCGACGCCGACGTCGTCGAGGGCGCGCGGGCGGTCGGCTTCACGCTGGGGACCCCGGCCGTCGGCATGGTCGGCGTCGTCGAGGACGTGCTCGCCGACCGGGCGTTCGTCGAGCAGCGCGAGCACGCCGCCGCCGAGCTCGCCGAGCTCTCCGACCTCGCGTCCTCCGCGCCGCACTTCGTGGCCAACGCGCTGGCCGCCGCCGCCCTGGCGCGCTCGGTCGGTGTCAGCCCGGCCGACGTGCGCGAGGGGTTGCGCAGCTTCGTGCCCGACGGCCACCGGATCGCCGACCTCGGCACGGTCGACGAGGTCCGCTACGTCGACGACTCCAAGGCCACCAACCCGCACGCCGCCGCCTCCTCGCTGGCCGCCTACGACCCGGTCGTCTGGATCGCGGGCGGCCTGGCGAAGGGCGCGTCGTTCGACGACCTCGTGCTCCGCGTCCGCGACCGGCTCCGGGGCGCCGTACTCCTGGGGCGCGACCGCGCCGTGGTGCGCGAGGCACTTGCCCGACACGCCCCCGATGTCCGCGTGGTCGAGGTCGAGGACGGGGAGACTTCAGCCATGGACCGCGTGGTGGAGGCGGCCGCACGCCTGGCTCGTCCGGGAGACACCGTGCTCCTCGCCCCCGGCTGCGCATCCATGGACATGTTCGCGAACTACGGTGCTCGCGGGGATGCCTTCGCCGAGTCGGTCCGCCGGCTGCGCGACTGAAGGCCGACCCCCCGGAGCCTGGAGCTGGGAGGGCACCGCGTGACCACCACGACCGGGGACCGGGCGCAGGTCGGCTGGCTCGCCGGGATCAGGCACACCCTGGATCGCCCGCTCACGTCGTACTACCTGCTGCTCGGCGCATCGACGCTGCTGCTCACCATCGGGCTGATGGAGGTGCTGTCCGCCTCGAGCGTCGACGGCTACGTCAACCACGGCAACAGCTACTACTGGTTCCTGCGACAGCTCACCTGGGTCGCGCTCGCGCTCCCGATCGCGTTCGTCGCGACCCGGCTGCCGCACCGGATCCTGCGGATGCTGGCCTGGCCCGCGATGATCGCCGCGGTGGTGCTGCTGTCCCTGACCGCGAAGTTCGGCGTCGAGATCAACGGCAACAAGAACTGGCTCGCCCTCGGCCCGGTGGTCATCCAGCCGGCCGAGGTCGCCAAGCTCGCGCTGATCCTGTGGTGCTCGGACGTCTACGCCCGCAAGGAGAGGCTGCTCGGCGACTGGCGGCACACGCTGATCCCGGTGGCCCCCATCAGCCTGGTCATCGTGGGGCTGGTGCTCTTCGGTGGCGACCTGGGCACGGCCCTCGTGCTGATGGCGATCGTGCTCGGGATGCTCTGGGTGGTCGGCGCTCCGGCGCGGCTGTTCGCCGGCTCGTTGGTCACGGTGGCGGTCCTCGCGCTCTACATCGCCAGCACCAGCCAGGAGCGCCTCGAGCGGCTGACCAACTTCGCCGACCCGTTCAAGGACTACCAGGGGGCGGGCTGGCAGTCCGCGCACGGCCTGTTCGCCTTCTCCACCGGCGGCCTCTTCGGCAAGGGCATCTCCGCCAGCCAGCAGAAGTGGGGCAGCCTGCCCGAGGCGCACACCGACTTCATCCTGGCCGTGCTCGGTGAGGAGCTCGGCCTCGTCGGCACCCTGCTGGTGCTCGCGCTCTTCCTGACCATCGCCTACGCCGGCATCCGGGTCGCGGTGCGCACCCAGGACCCGTTCGTGCGCTACATGTCGGCCGGCATCACGGTGTGGCTGACCTCGCAGATGATGGTCAACGTGGGCATGGTCCTCGCACTGCTCCCGGTCATCGGCCTGCCGCTGCCGCTGGTGTCCTACGGCGGCTCGGCGCTGCTGCCGTCCCTGGTCGCCCTCGGGCTGCTGGTGTCCTTCGCCCGCTCCGAGCCGGGGGCGAAGGCCGCCCTGCAGGCCCGGCGCCGGCGTCGCTCCTCCGCGGGCGTCACCGCGGGCGGCGGCGTCTCCACCCACCGCGTCCCGGCGAGGCAGCCACGATGAGGGTCCTCCTCGCGGGCGGGGGCACGGCGGGCCACACCTCCCCGCTGCTCGCCACCGCCGACGCACTGCGACGGCTCGACCCGGACGTCGAGGTCACCGCGCTGGGCACGCCGCGCGGCCTCGAGGGCCGCGTCGTCCCCGAGGCGGGCTACCCCCTCGAGATGATCCCGCCGGTGCCCCTGCCGCGGCGGCCCAACGCCGACCTGGCTCGCGTGCCCGCCCGGCTGCGGGCGTCGGTCCGGGCCGCCCGCGAGGTGATCGACCGGCTGCAGCCCGACGTCGTGGTCGGCTTCGGCGGCTACGTCAGCGTCCCGGCCTACCTCGCCGCCCGCCGCCGGGTGCCGATCGTCGTCCACGAGGGCAACGCGCTGCCCGGCATCGCCAACAAGCTGGGCGCCCGGCTGACCACCCACGTCGCGACGAGCTTCCCCGACACCCCGCTGCGCCACGCCGTCTACACCGGCCTGCCGATCCGGCGGATGATCTCCACCCTCGACCGGGCCGCGCGGCGGGCCGAGGCCCGGGCAGGGTTCGGCCTCGACCCCGACCTGCCCACCGTGCTGGTGACCGGGGGCTCGCAGGGCGCGCGTCGGCTCAACCAGTCGGTCTCGGGTGCGGCGCAGGCCTTCGCGGCGGCCGGGGTCCAGGTGCTGCACGTGGTGGGCCCGCAGGGCGAGGCGGCCGGGCCCCGCGACGCCGGCGGACCGCCGTACGTCGTGCTCCCGTACGTCGACCGCATGGATCTCGCCTACGCGGCGGCCGACCTGGTGGTGTGCCGCGCCGGCGCCAACACCGTCACGGAGGTGGCGGCGGTCGGCCTGCCCGCGGTGTTCGTGCCGCTCCCGATCGGCAACGGCGAGCAGGAGCTCAACGCCCGGCCCGTCATCGACGCCGGCGGCGGCCTGCTCGTCCAGGACGGGGCGCTCACGCCGGAGTGGGTCGGCGCGCACCGTGCCCGCGCTCGCCGGCGACCCCGCCCGCCTCGCAGCGATGTCGGCCGCGGCGTCCGGGCTGATCCGGCGCGACGCCGACGAGGTGCTCGCCCGCATGGTGCTGGCCGCCGGAGGCACGCGATGAGGGTGCCCGTCCCCGACGTCCTGCTGCCCGCCGACGAGCTCGGCCGGGTGCACTTCGTCGGCATCGGCGGCGCCGGCCTGTCCGGCATCGCCCGGATCATGCTGGCGCGCGGGATGACGGTGAGCGGCAGCGACGCCAAGGAGTCCCGCGCCGTCGAGTCGCTGCGGGCACTGGGCGCGACCTGCTGGGTCGGCCACGCCGCGGAGCAGGTGGAGGGCGCCGACACGCTCGTCGTCTCGACCGCGGTGCGCGAGGACAACCCCGAGGTCGTCGAGGCGCTGCGGCGCGGGCTGCGGGTGCTGCCGCGCTCGGCCGCCCTGGAGTCGGTGATGCAGGGCCGTCGCGTCGTCGCGGTCGCCGGCACCCACGGCAAGACCACGACCACCTCGCTGCTGACGGTCGCGCTGCAGCACTGCGGCGCCGACCCGTCCTTCGCGATCGGCGGCGAGCTCAACGAGTCCGGCTCCAACGCCCACGACGGCAGCGGCGAGGTCTTCGTCGCCGAGGCCGACGAGAGCGACGGCGCCTTCCTCGTCTACTCACCGCACGGTGCCCTGGTGACCAACGTCGAGGCCGACCACCTCGACAACTACGGCACCGAGGAGGCCTACCACGAGGCGTTCACGACGTTCCTCGGCCAGATCGACCCGACCGGCTTCCTCGTGGCCGTCGTGGACGACGACGGGGCCGCCGACCTGGCCGAGCAGGCGCGCGAGCGCGGGCTCTCCGTCGTCGGCGTGGGGGAGTCGGCACGGGCCGACCTGCGTGCGGAGTCGCTGGAGTTCGAGGGCGCCACGTCGCGGTTCACGGTGGTCGACCGCGGTCGCCGCCTCGGCGAGGTCGCCCTGCAGATCCCCGGACGCCACTACGTGCTCGACGCCCTCGCGGCGCTCGCCGCGGGGCTGCAGCTGGGCTACCCGTTCGCCGACCTGCGCCGGGGGCTCGAGGCCTTCACCGGCACCCGCCGCCGGATGGAGCTCAAGGGCGAGGCCGCCGGCGTGCGGGTCTACGACAGCTATGCCCACCACCCCAACGAGATCGCCGGGGACCTGCAGGCCGCCCGCTCGCTTGCCGGCGACGGTCGCGTGGTGGTCGCCTTCCAGCCGCACCTGGTCTCCCGCACCAAGATCTTCGGCCCCGGCATGGGGGTCGCGCTCGGCGCGGCCGACGACGTGGTGGTGATGGACGTCTACGTCGCCCGGGAGGACTCCGAGCCCGGCGTGAACGGCGCGCTCGTCGCGGCCCACGTGCCGCTCGCCGACGAGCACGTGCTGTTCGAGCCGTCCTGGGGCCGGACCCCGGCGGCGCTGGTCGAGCGCGCCCGGCCGGGCGACCTGGTCCTGACGCTCGGTGCCGGCGACGTCACCCTCGTCGGTCCCGAGGTGCTCGAGCTGCTGCGGGAGCGGGAGACGTCGCGCTGATGAGCATCTTCACGCGCGACCCGGACACCGGCCGTGGGCCCGGTGGGGACGCCGAGGACCACACCGACGGGGCCGACGACACCGAGAAGACCGTCCGGATCGCCCGCAAGAGGTTCGTGCGCCGGCAGTGGGCCCGTCGCTGGCTGGCCTGGCGCCGGGTCGTGGTGGCGGTCCTGCTCGTCGGCCTGCTCGGCACCGGTGCGTGGCTGGTGTTCTTCTCCTCCGCGATGGCCGTCAACGGCTTCCGGGTGCTGGGCGCCGACAGCCTCTCCGTGACGCAGGTGCGCAGCGCGGCCGCCGTACCCCTGGGGTCGCCGCTGGCCACCGTCGACCTCGACGCGGTGACGCGCCGGGTCGAGGCCCTCCCGGCGGTGCTGAGCGTCGACGTCTCGCGGGCCTGGCCCGACCGGGTGCGCATCGAGGTCACCGAGCGTGAGCCGGTCGCGGTGGTCGAGCAGGAGGGCCGGCTGCGCGGCCTGGACACCGAGGGCGTGGTGTTCCGCCGCTACGGCGCCCGGCCGCCGAACCTCCCGCTGATCAAGATCGCCGACGGCGTCCAGCGAGACGCCCTCGCCGAGGCCGCGCAGGTGGCCGGGGCCCTGCCCGACGACCTCGCCCGCCGGGTGGAGTACGTCGAGGTGCGCACCGTGGACACGATCTCGATGCGACTGCGCAACGGGCGCACGGTGCGCTGGGGGAGTGCGGACGAGTCCGCGACCAAGGCCCGGGTGCTCGACGTGCTGCTGCAGCAGCGGGTCACCCGCCGGTCGTCGCTGTTCGACGTCAGCGTGCCCGGCCAGCCGATCACCAAGGGCTGACCCGCCCCTCCCGATTCGTCTGCGGTCTGGCGGGTCCTCGCCACGGGGTCGACGCAGACGAATCTCGAAAAGTCGTCGCCGCGCCGCGTGTCGGCGCCGATCGCGTCGGCAGGAGCCCTAACTTCTTTCTCAGCACGAGGTTGACATAACTATAACCCTCTACTTGAGGGTAAGGGTTGAGGAAGCCGATCTCGCGCACTTCCCCACCGACTACACACCCCGTCTGCCCGCACCGGACCCGCCGTCACCCGGCACCGGTCCCGGGCAGCCCGAGCAGCGAGAGGCACTGCCGTGGCAGCACCGCAGAACTACCTGGCCGTCATCAAGGTCGTGGGTATTGGTGGAGGTGGAGTCAACGCCGTCAACCGGATGATCGAGGTCGGCCTCAAGGGGGTCGAGTTCATCGCCATCAACACCGACGCCCAGGCCCTTCTCATGAGCGACGCCGACGTCAAGCTCGACATCGGCCGCGAGCTCACCCGGGGCCTCGGCGCCGGCGCCAACCCCGACGTCGGCGGCAAGGCCGCCGAGGACCACGCCGAAGAGATCGAAGAGGTGATCAAGGGCGCCGACATGGTCTTCGTCACCGCGGGCGAGGGTGGCGGCACCGGCACCGGAGGCGCTCCCGTCGTGGCCCGCATCGCGCGCTCGCTGGGCGCCCTCACCATCGGTGTGGTCACCCGGCCGTTCTCCTTCGAGGGTCGCCGCCGCGCCAACCAGGCCGAGGAGGGCATCTCCGGCCTGCGCGACGAGGTCGACACCCTCATCGTCATCCCCAACGACCGACTGCTCTCGATCAGCGACCGCAACGTGTCGGTCCTCGACGCCTTCAAGCAGGCCGACCAGGTGCTGCTGCAGGGCGTCTCGGGCATCACCGACCTGATCACCACCCCGGGTCTGATCAACCTGGACTTCGCGGACGTCAAGTCCGTGATGTCGAACGCCGGCTCCGCGCTGATGGGCATCGGCTCGGCCCGCGGCGAGGACCGCGCGGTCGCGGCGGCCGAGATGGCGGTCTCCAGCCCGCTGCTCGAGGCCTCCATCGACGGTGCGTACGGCGTCCTGCTCTCGATCGCCGGCGGCTCCGACCTCGGCCTGTTCGAGATCAACGAGGCCGCGGCGCTCGTGTCCCAGGCCGCGCACGCCGAGGCCAACATCATCTTCGGCGCCGTCATCGACGACGCCCTCGGTGACGAGGTCCGGGTCACGGTGATCGCCGCCGGCTTCGACGGCGGCATGCCCAAGCGTCGCGAGTCCGGCAACGTGCTGCGGCGCGAGCCGGTCGAGCGCCAGTCACAGGCCGAGACGCGGGCCGCCGCGCAGGGGGTGCCGACCCAGTCGGCCACCCCGCAGCGGCAGCCGGTCCCGGCCGGGGTCGCCAGTTCGCGGCAGCAGGAGGCTCCGGTCTCGTTCCGCAGCAGCCGTGAGGAGGCCAGCGCCCAGCAGGGTGCGGTCCCGTCCCGCGATCCGAGGGGGGAGACTGGTGGTCAGCAGCAGGCCGCGCCGCAGCGGCCGAACCGTCAGTTCGCCTTCGACGACGACGACCTGGACGTGCCCGACTTCCTGAAGTAGAAGGAGCAGCGACCGGAGTGTTCGCCCATCAGGACACCGACTCCCCGGTCGAGATCGCGTTCACGGACCGCCACGGAGGAATCAGTGGCGGTCCGTTCGCGTCCCTCAACCTCGCCGAGCCCGGCCCCGACGCCGCGTTGCAGGAGCGGGAGGCCGTAGGTCGCAACGTCGAGGTCGTGCTCACCGCGTTCGCCGGCGCACCCGATCCGCCACCGCTGGTGCGGATGCGCCAGGTCCACGGCCGCGACGTGCACGTCGTCGACGCCTCGCACGCCGAGACGCCGCCCACCGGTGACGGCCTTGTGACCGCCGTGCCCGGTGTCGTGCTGATGGTGCGCGTGGCCGACTGCGTGCCGGTCCTGCTCGCCGACGCCCGGGCGGGAGTCGTCGCAGCCGCGCACGCGGGACGCGCCGGCCTGGTCGCCGGGATCGTCCCGGCGACGGTCGCGGCGATGCGCGAGGCGGGTGCCGGCGCCCTGCGGGCCTGGGTCGGGCCGCACGTGTGCGGCTCGTGCTACGAGGTGCCGGCCGACCTGCGCGACGACGTCGCGTCCGTCGTGCCCGAGGCCTGGGCGCAGACGGCGTGGGGCACCCCGGCCGTCGACGTCGGCGCCGGCGTGCTCGCCCAGCTGCAGGCGCTCGGCGTCGCGACCACCCGGGTCGAGCGGTGCACCCTCGAGGACGAGGACCTCTTCTCCTACCGTCGCCAGGGGCGCGACTCCGGCCGGCTCGCCGGCCTCGTCTGGATCCGGCCGTGAGCGCCCGCCGCGACGAGCTCGAGACGAACCTCGCCCGGGTGCGCGCGCGGATCGCGGATGCCTGCGATCGCGTCGGACGCGACGCCCGACGAGGTCACGCTGACGGTGGTCACGAAGTACTTCCCCGCCTCCGACGTACGCCTGCTCGCCGAGCTCGGCGTGCGCCACGTGGGGGAGAACAAGCACCAGGAGGCGCAGGCCAAGGCCGCCGAGTGCGCCGACCTGGACCTGGTCTGGCACTTCGTGGGCGGCCTGCAGAGCAACAAGGCCGCCGCCGTGGCGTCGTACGCCGGCGTGGTGGAGTCGCTCGACCGGGCCAAGCTGCTGCGCGGACTGGGGCGCGGTGCCTGCGACGGCAAGCGCGACGTCGACTGCCTGGTGCAGGTCAACCTCGACCCTGACGAGGGTGCCGGCTCGGCCCGAGCTGGGGCCGCGCCGGGCGACGTGGTCGCGCTCGCCGAGCAGGTCGCGGCCACCGACGGTCTCCGGCTGCGCGGGGTGATGGCCGTGGCGCCACGGGCCGCGGATCCCCTGCCTGCCTTCGAGAAGCTCGCCCGCATCGCCGCCGAGGTGATGCGGATCGACCCCGGCGCGACGTGGATCTCGGCGGGCATGAGCGCCGACCTCGAGCAGGGCGTCGAATCGGGTGCGACACACGTGCGGATCGGCAGCGCGGTGCTCGGTGAGAGGCCCTCGGACGGGTAGGGTCGAAGGTGCAGCACCACGAGTCACACGTGGCCGAGCGCTCCCCGTCCGAGGGGGTCGACGGCGTACCGGAAGGGCAAGAGTCATGGGCAGCGCGATGCGCAAGATGGGTGTCTACCTGGGCCTGCTCGAGGACACCGAGCGCTACGAGGACGACTACTACGACGAGTACGACGAGCAGCCGCAGCGCACGCGGGCCGAGGAGTCGGCGCGTCCTGCCCCCGGTCGCCAACATCGCCGAGCGCCGACGGCCGGTCCCGGCGCAGGCCGTTCCGCAGCCCTCCACGGTGGCCGAGCTCTCGCGGATCACCACGCTGCACCCGCGGACCTACAACGAGGCACGCACGATCGGGGAGAACTTCCGCGAGGGGGTTCCGGTGATCATGAACCTCTCGGAGATGGACGACAACGACGCGAAGCGCCTGGTCGACTTCGCCGCCGGACTGGTCTTCGCCGTCCGCGGCACGATCGAGCGCGTGACTGCCAAGGTGTTCCTGCTCTCGCCGCCCAACGTGTCGGTGGCGGCCGAGGACAAGCAGCGGATCGCCGACTCCGGCTTCTTCAACCAGAGCTAGCGTGAGCGAGCGCATCCGGCGACCAGCCGGGCTCCTTGCCGGGTCTGGCTAGTCTGCCGTCGTGGGACCTGTCGCGTTCATCCTGTACACCCTGCTCGGCTTCTTCCTGGTGCTGATGCTGATCCGCCTGGTCGTGGACTGGGTGCAGGTCTTCGCGCGCTCGTGGAGCCCGCGGGGCCCGATCCTCTTCGTGCTGGAGATCGTCTACACGATCACCGACCCGCCGATCGTGTTCATCCGGCGCTTCGTCCCTCCGCTGCGGATCGGCGCCGTCGCGCTGGACACGAGCTTCATCATCGTGCTGATCGTGGTCTACCTGCTGCGCACCTTGTTGTTGCAGATCCCGGTCTGAGCGACCGCCCGCCCGCGGTCGTGTTGTGAGGGATGCCGCACCCGTGGGTATCCTCGCTCCTGGTCGGGAGACGCCCCGTCCCGCCGACTGCCCCGCTGGCCTGCCACCGGGCCGGCTGGGAGTACGGTGGGCGCGGCGCCGGGGCCCGGGAGCACGACCCTCCGGGACCCACAGACCAACGCACCACTGCCTGAGACCGATGACCAGACACTGATGACTACGAACGAGCAAAGGGTGAGTCATGCCGCTGACGCCTGAGGACGTGAGCAACAAGCGCTTTACTCCGGTGCGTCTCCGCGAGGGGTACGACATGGGCGAGGTCGACCAGTTCCTCGACGAGGTGGAGGCCGAGCTGGCCCGCCTGACGCGCGAGAACGAGGACCTCAGCAGCAAGCTGTCGTCCGCCCAGCAGGGTGGCTCGTCCGCAGCTGCCACACCGGCGGCCGCCGAGCAGAAGGCCCCGGAGCCGCAGAAGGCCGCCGAGCCCGCTCCGGCCCCCGCCGCTGCGCCGGCGGAGACGATCAAGGTCACCACGGTCGCGGACGCCTCCAGCGCCGCCGCCCGGCTGCTCGAGATCGCCACCCGCAACGCCGACGAGCTGGTCGGCGAGGCCAAGGACCAGGCCGACAAGGTCGTCGGTGAGGCGCGCACGAAGGCGGAGCGTCTCGAGTCCGAGAGCAAGACGAAGGCCGAGCGGCTCGAGTCCGACGCCCGCACGCGCTCGCAGATGCTCGACTCCGAGACCGCGGAGCGTCGCCAGCAGCTCTTCGGCGACCTGGAGAAGCAGAAGGAGAAGCTCAACGCGGAGGTCGAGAACCTCCGGTCCTTCGAGCGGGAGTACCGCAGCCGCCTCAAGACGTACTTCCAGCAGCAGCTCACCGCGCTGGACGGTGCCGGCGAGGCCGGCGTGCTCGCCAGCGGCAGCGACCACGCCCCGAAGCGGCTGAAGTCTCTGCTGGGTGACGAGTCGGAGTCCCGGGGCGACCAGAGCAGCTAGCGCAAGCGCGTCACGACGCACACGAGGCCGGTGCCCCCCGCGGGGAGCACCGGCCTCGTCGTACGTCTGCTCGTCGCTCAGACGCGGGTCACCGAGAAGGACAGGCCCAGAGCGTCGTCGCGCACGGCGGACCCCTCCGGCTCGCCCTCGCGCATCTCCACGGCGAGCACCTCCTCCGACACCAGGGTGCCGTTCTCGCGCAGCGCCGCGGCGGTGTCACCGGCGGCCTGCCAGACCAGCACGATCCGGTCGCTGACGTCGAACCCGCTGGTCTTGCGGGCCTCCTGCACCAGGCGCACCACCTCGCGGGCGACGCCCGCGCGGACGAGCTCGGGAGTGAGCTCGAGGTCGAGGGCGACGGTCTCGCCCTGCTCGTTGACGACCGACCAGCCCTCGCGCGGCCGCTCGGAGACGATCACCTCCTCGCGCAGCACCTCGACGTCCTCGCCGTCGACCGGGACGACCGCGCGGCCCGTCGGCGTCGAGAGCTCGGGCCAGGACGGAGGCGTCGGTCTGCGCGATCGCCGCCGCCACCCGCGGCGTCTGCTTCGCGAACCGCTTGCCCAACGCCCGGAAGTTCCCCTTGGCCGAGAAGTCCACGAGGTCGGCGCCCGCCGAGGACAACGGCTCGACGACCCCGACGTTGAGCTCGGCGGCGACCTCCGCCCGCAGCTCCTCGTCCAGCAGCGCATGGGCTGCGGAGGGGATCAGCGCGCGACGCAACGGCTGGCGGGTGCGCACCTTCGCATCCGCACGCGCGGCCCGCCCGAGCTCCACGAGCCGGCGGGTGAGGTTGACCTGGTCGCGCAGGGCGTCGTCGACGAGCGCGTCGTCGACCTCGGGCCAGGACGCGAGGTGCACCGACTCCGGCAGCTCCGTCGAGGTCGAGGCGAACACGTCCTGCCAGACCCGCTCGGTCACGAACGGCGTCAGCGGCGCCATCAGCAGGGTCACGATGCGCAGGCACTCGTGCAGCGTCGCCAGGGCGGCGGGGTCGCCCTCCCAGAAGCGGCGCCGCGACCGACGGACGTACCAGTTGGAGAGGTCGTCGACGTACGACGCCAGCAGCGTGCCGGCACGCTGGGTGTCGAACACCTCGAGCGCCTCGGTCACCCCGCGCGCGATCCGGTGCGCCTCGGACAGCGCCCACCGGTCGAGCACGGGACGGTCGGCCGGTGCCGGGGCGGGGTCGCGCCCCGAGTCGGCGGGCGACCACTCGGACGTGCGCGCGTAGAGCACCTGGAAGGCGACGATGTTCCAGTAGGTCAGCAGGACCTTGCGGACCGTCTCCTGGATCGTCGTGTGTCCGACCCGGCGGGCCGCCCACGGCGAGCCGGACGCGGCCATGAACCAGCGCACCGCGTCGGCGCCGTGCTCGTCCATCAGCGGCATCGGCTCCAGGATGTTGCCGAGGTGCTTGGACATCTTGCGGCCGTCCTCGGCCAGGATGTGTCCCAGGCAGAGGACGTTGCGGTAGGACGACTCGTCGAAGACCAGCGTGCCGATGGCCATCAGCGTGTAGAACCAGCCGCGGGTCTGGTCGATGGCCTCGCAGATGAAGTCGGCGGGGTAGGCCTGCTCGAACCGCTCCACCGAGCCGGGCTGGTGCGGGTAGCCCCACTGCGCGAACGGCATCGAGCCGCTGTCGAACCACGCGTCGATCACCTCGGGGACGCGTCGCGCCTCGCTCGTCGCAGGTCGGACAGGCGAACACGACGGCGTCCACGAAGGGACGGTGCGGGTCGAGCCCGGACTGGTCGGAGCCGGTCAGCTCGGAGAGCTCGGCCAGCGAGCCCACACAGGTCTGGTGGCCCTCCGCGCAGCGCCAGATCGGCAGCGGCGTGCCCCAGTAGCGGCTGCGTGAGAGCGCCCAGTCGATGTTGTTCTCCAGCCAGTCGCCGTAGCGCCCCCACTGGATCGGTCTCGGGGAACCACGACGTGCTGCCGTTCTCCCGCAGCAGCGCGTCCTTGACCTCGGTGGTGCGGACGTACCAGGACGGCTGGGCGTAGTACATGAGCGGCGTGTGGCACCGCCAGCAGTGCGGGTAGCTGTGCTCGTAGGGCAGGTGCCGGAACAGCAGGCCGCGCGAGTCCAGGTCCTGGACCAGGTCGGCGTCGGCGTGCTTGAAGAACTGGCCGCCGACCAGCCCGAGTGACTCGACGAAGTGACCGTCGGGCTGCACCGGTACGACGACCGGCAGGCCGTAGCGACCGGCACGACCGCCAGGTCGTCCTCACCGAAGGCGGGGGACTGGTGCACGAGGCCGGTGCCGTCCTCGGTGGTGACGTAGTCGGCGAGCACGACGGAGTGCGGGGTGCCCTCGCTGGGCGGGAACTCGACCAGCTCGAAGGGGCGCTGGTAGGTCCAGCCCCTCCAGCTCGCGTCCGGCGACGGTGCCCTGCACGGTCCAGCCCTCGCCGAGGACCTGCTCGAACAGCGGGCTCGGCCACGACGAGCGTCTCGGTGCCGTTGCTCGCGACGACGTAGTCGACGTCCGGCTTGACGGCGACGGCGGTGTTCGACACCAGCGTCCACGGGGTCGTCGTCCACACCAGCAGCGCCGCCGGAGCCGGGCGAGCCGGCGTACGGGCCCGAGGTGAGCGGGAAGCGCACGTAGACGCTGGGGTCGGTGACCGTCTCGTAGCCCTGCGCGAGCTCGTGGTCGGACAGCCCGGTGCCGCACCGCGGGCAGTAGGGCGCGACGCGGTAGTCCTCGACCAGCAGGCCCTTGCTGTGGATCTGCTTGAGCGCCCACCACACCGACTCGACGTAGGCGGGGTCCATCGTGCGGTAGGGGTCGCTGGTGTCGACCCAGTAGCCCATCCGCGCGGTCATCTCCTCGAAGGCGCCCACGTGCCGTTGCACGGACTCGCGGCAGCGGTCGTTGAACTGCGCGACGCCGTAGGCCTCGATGTCGGCCTTGCCGGAGAAGCCGAGCTCCTTCTCGACGGCCAGCTCCACCGGGCAGCCCGTGACAGTCCCAGCCGGCCTTCCGCTCGACGAGGTAGCCCTGCATGGTCTTGAAGCGGGGGAACACGTCCTTGAAGACGCGGGCCTCGACGTGGTGGGTGCCCGGCCGTCCGTTGGCCGTGGGTGGGCCCTCGTAGAACGTCCAGCGCGGGTCGCCCTGCGACTGCGCGAGCGACGTGGCGAAGGTCTGGTGCTCGGACCAGTAGGCCAGCACCTCGTGCTCGAGGGCGGGCAGGTCGACCTGCGGGGGGACGGGGCGGTACTCGGTCACGGGGTTCCTTCGGCCAGCTGGTGCGCCGCCTCGGCGCGATGGGCTGAAGGGACGAGTCCGTCCGGTGCTCCCGGTCGGTCCCGCGGTACCACCCTCCTTGGCGTACGGCGGCTCGCCACCGTGCGCCCTCTCTCGAGGTCACCGCAGCCGGGTCTACCCGTCACGTCGACCCGGGAGGGGTCGTCGTGGCGCTCTTCCGGCGGCTCAGGGGTGATCTTCGCTCCGGCCAACACCCCCGGGCTCTCACTGTCCCCGGGTCGCTGCCGGCTGTGCTCGGAGCTACTCGTCCCGTCCACGCCTTGCGGTGCGCCCAGTCTGCCAGACGGCTCGGGCCGCGATCACCCCGGATTCAGGGCCCCGAAATCGGCAGGTGCTTGGGCGCGCTGTGTTGTCTCGGGTGTGCGTGCGGCATATCCTCACCCAACGCGTGGGGCCGAACGACACTCAGGTCGCACGTTCCTGGGTGTTTCGACACGGCTTATAGGGGGCCGCGGGCAGATGGCACGCACGACAGCACGAGCGCTGGCCGGCAGGACCGTCGCCGCCGCCAAGAAGGTCACCGGCCGCTCCGCCGCGGCGGCGTCCGGCAAGAAGGCTGCATCCGCGAAGAAGGCTGCGCCCGCGAAGAAGGCGGCGCCCGCGAAGAAGGCGGCGCCCGCGAAGAAGGCGGCACCCGCGAAGAAGGCGGCGCCCGCGAAGAAGGCGGCGCCCGCGAAGAAGGCGGCGCCCGCGAAGAAGGCTGCGCCCGCGAAGAAGGCTGCGCCGGCGAAGAAGGCTGCGCCGGCCAAGAAGGCTGCGCCCGCGAAGAAGGCTGCGCCCGCCAAGAAGGCGGCGCCGGCCAAGAAGGCCGCGCCCGCCAAGGTGGCTGCGAAGAAGGCTGCGCCGGCCAAGAAGGCAGCGCAGCGGCGTCAAGAAGGCAGCGCCGGCGAAGAAGGCCGCGCCGGCCAAGAAGGCCGCGCCCGTCAAGAAGGCCGCGCCCGCGAAGAAGGCGGCCACCGAGCGCTGGCGGTCAAGGCGGACGAGAAGCCGTGGACCAAGGCCGAGCTCGACGAGGTCCGCGGCGAGCTCGACGCCGAGCGCACCCGGCTTCGCTCGGAGCTCAACCTCGCCGAGCACGAGCTGCACGACCTGATGCGCGACGCCGGAGACGGCGCCGGCAACGACCAGGCGGACGTCGGGTCGACGACCTTCGAGCGCGACCACGAGATGAGCCTGGCCAACAACGCCCGCGAGATGCTGGCGCAGACCGAGCGCGCGCTGGC
Organism: uncultured Actinomycetota bacterium; assembly: GCA_963845655.1. Classification (GTDB taxonomy): domain Bacteria; phylum Actinomycetota; class Actinomycetes; order Propionibacteriales; family Nocardioidaceae; genus Nocardioides_B. Next base: position 147,888 of record CAWJTB010000003.1, read on the forward strand.
GCGGATCAAGGACGGCACCTACGGCGTCTGCGAGCAGCTGCGGGGAGCCGATCGGCAAGATGCGGTTGATGGCTTTCCCGCGTGCGACACTGTGCCTGTCATGCAAGCAGCGCGAGGAGCGTCGCTGAACGGCGACACCGACCAGCCCTCCCCCGACGAGACGGACCCGCAGGCCTCGTCGGCCGGTGCAGGGGCCCGTTCCGACCGGGCGGCGCCTCGACGTGCCCGGTTGCTCACGATCTTCGCGGCCGTCGCGCTGCTCGGCTACGCCGATCGACCTGGGCACCAAGGTGCTGGCCGTCGAGCAGCTCACCGGTCGGCCCCCGGTCCCGGTGGTCGGCGACGTGCTGACGCTCTCCCTCGCGCGCAACCCGGGCGCGGCGTTCAGCACCGGGACGTCGTACACCCTGGTGCTCTCCTTCGTCGCGATCGCGGCCGCCCTGGGCGTGCTGTGGTTCGCACGCCGTCTGGGCAGCACCGGCTGGGCGCTGGGGCTCGGCTTCCTGATGGCCGGCGTCCTGGGCAACCTGACCGACCGCATCTTCCGGTCGCCCGGCGTGCTCCGGGGCCACGTCGTGGACTTCCTGCAGCTGCCGCAACTGGCCGATCTTCAACGTCGCCGACGTGTGCATCAACATCGCGGCCGGCCTGATCATCCTGCAGGCCGTGCGCGGCATCTCCATCGACGGCACCAGCACACCCGCGCGAGCCTCCCGCCGTACGCCGGGGCGCGGGCCCACCGCGACCTCGTGACGGCGACCGACGCGGGCCGCGGGCGGCGAGCAGCGCACCGTCACCGTTCCCGAGGGACTGGCCGGCGAGCGGGTCGATGCCGCCATCGCGCGGATGTTCGGGCTGTCGCGCACCCGGGCCGCCGACCTGATCCGCGACGGCCACGTCGCCGTCGACGGGCGGCGAGCCCTCCAAGTCGCAGCGGGTGGAGTCCGGCTCGATGCTCGACGTCACGATCCCCGCCCCGATCGACCGGGTCGCGATCGTGCCGGCGATGGTCGAGGGCATCAAGATCGTGCACGACGACGACGCCATCGTGGTGATCGACAAGCCCGTGGGCGTCGCGGTCCACCCGAGTCCCGGCTGGAGCGGTCCCACGGTCGTCGGCCATCTGATGGCCGCGGGCTTCCGGATCTCGACCAGCGGTGCGGCCGAGCGGCAGGGGATCGTGCAGCGGCTGGACGTCGGCACCTCGGGGGTGATGGTGATCGCGAAGTCCGAGCGTGGCTACTCCGTGCTCAAGAACGCCTTCCGGCACCGAACGGTCGACAAGGTCTACCACGCGCTGGTGCAGGGGCATCCCGATCCGCTCCAGGGCACGATCGACGCCCCGATCGGGCGTCACCCCAAGGCGGACTACAAGTTCACGGTGATGGCCGACGGCAAGGCCAGCGTCACCCACTACGACACGCTCGAGGCGCACCGGTTCGCGAGCCTGCTCGAGGTGCTCCTGGAGACCGGACGCACCCACCAGATCCGGGTGCACATGGCCGCGCTCAAGCATCCGTGCGTCGGCGACCTGACCTATGGCGCCGACCCCAAGCTGGCCGCACGGGTCGGTCTCTCCCGGCAGTGGCTGCACGCGGTCCGGCTGGGGTTCGAGCACCCGGAGAGCGGTGAGCGGGTGGAGTACGAGTCCGACTACCCCGACGACCTCCAGCGCGCGCTGGACAACCTGCGCGATGCCGTCTGAGCCGGCCCTCGTCCTCCGCCCGGCGACCCCCGACGACGCGGACGCGCTCGCCGAGCTGCTGCTGATGTCCCGGGCCGCGGCGCACCCCGCCGTGCCCCGCTCGGTGCACCCGCCCGACGACGTACGCCGCTGGTTCCGGGCCCGCTTCGAGGACCCGGCAGCCGAGATCTGGCAGGCCGAGGAGGACGGCGTTCCGCTCGGGCTTCTGCTGCTCGAGCACGACTGGGTGCACTCGCTCTACGTCGCCCCCGACCGCACCGGTGAGGGCATCGGCGGCGCGCTTCTCGACCTGGCCCGGACACTGCGCCCCGGCGGGCTGGGGCTGTGGGTCTTCGCGTCCAACCCGCGGGCGCAGCGGTTCTACGCCCGTCACGGGTTCGTGGAGGTGCGCCGCACCGACGGCGTGGGTCCCGACGGCAACGAGGAGGGCGAGCCCGACGTCGAGATGGCGTGGCCCGACCCCGCCTCGCTGCCGGCGATGCGCGCCCGCATCAACGACATCGACGACCGGCTCGCGACCCTGCTCGAGGAGCGCGCCGGCCTGACGGCCGCGATCCAGGTGCTCAAGCCCGTCCCGGGGCACGCCGGACGCGACCGTGAGCGGGAGCAGGAGATCGTGACGCGGATGGCCGCGCTCGCGCCGGCGCTCGGCGCCGACCGGGTAGGGCGCATCATGGACGCGATCATCAGCGAGAGCCTCGACGCCGCGGAGGGAACCGCGACCACCCGGCGGGGACCCGCCTGACCTTTCCCAGACTGCCGACCCGCAACTCAGGAGGAGCACCATGGCCCGACCGCCGCTGCCCGAGGACGTCCGCACGCTGCTCGCGAAGCCCAACCCGGCGGTGATGGCGTCCCTGCGCGCCGACGGCCAGCCCGTCACCGTGGCGACCTGGTACCTCGTGGACGGCGACCGGATCCTGATCAACCTCGACGAGAGCCGCAAGCGGCTCGACCACCTGCGCAACGACCCGCGGGTCTCGCTGACCGCGCTCGCCGAGGGCGACTGGTACACCCATGTGAGCGTCCAGGGGAAGGTCGTCGAGATCGCTCCCGACCCGGACCTGTCAGGCATCGACCGGCTGTCGACGCACTACACGGGGCGGCCCTACCCCACCCGCGACCGGGCCCGGGTGAACGCCTGGATCGAGGTCGAGACCTGGCACGGCTGGGGGAGCGCCGCCCGCTCCTGAGCTGTCGGTGGGTCCTGCGACCATCCTCTCGTGGGGTCGCGTAGGCTGACTTCTCTTCCCCACGAAGCAGGACCGCGGGCCCCGACCGGGCCTTCTCCGGTCTGCTCGGTCGTGTCCGCAGCGTGTTTGCCGGAAGGGGCGTCCAGCGCCGATGTCAGCAGGGTCCACCGGGTCGTCGGGGTCGTCGGGGTCGTTCGTCCACCTCCACGTGCACACCGAGTACTCCATGCTCGACGGCGCCGCGCGGCTCTCGGACATGTTCGAGCGCACCCGCGAGCTGGGCATGGACGCGATCGCGATGACCGACCACGGCAACGTGTTCGGTGCCTACGACTTCTACGCGAAGGCGCGGGCCGCCGGCGTCAAGCCGATCATCGGCATGGAGGCCTACCTCACCCCCAACACCTCGCGCTTCGAGCGCAAGCGGGTGCGCTGGAACAACGGCGGGGACGACGACGTCTCCGGCAGTGGCGCCTACACCCACATGACCCTGCTCGCACAGAGCACCGCGGGCATGCACAACCTGTTCCGGCTCTCGTCCCGCTCCTCCAAGGAGGGCTTCTTCTACAAGCCCCGCGCGGACCGCGAGCTGCTCGCGGAGTACTCCGCCGGCCTCATCGGCACCACCGGCTGCCCCTCGGGCGAGGTGCAGACCTGGCTGCGGATCGGCGACTACGCCAAGGCGCGTGCCTCGGCCGGGGACTTCCAGGACATCTTCGGCAAGGACAACTTCTTCCTCGAGCTGATGGACCACGGCCTGTCCATCGAGACCCGGGTGCGCGACGGGCTGCTCCGGCTGTCGAAGGACCTCGGCATCCCGCCGGTCGCGACCAACGACTCCCACTACACCAACCCCGGCGACGCGGAGGCCCACGAGCACCTGCTCTGCGTCTCCTCGGGCAGCACGATGGCCGACCCCAAGCGCTTCAAGTTCAACGGCGACTCCTACTACATCAAGTCGCCCGCCGAGATGCGTGAGCTGTGGGCCGGCACCTACGACCTTCCCGAGGCCTGCGACAACACGCTGCTGATCGCCGAGCGGTGCGAGGTGGAGTTCGACGAGTCCGCCAACTACATGCCCCGGTTCCCCGTCCCCGAGGGCGAGACCGAGGACACCTGGTTCGTCAAGGAGATCGAGCGGGGGCTCCGCTACCGCTACCCCGAGGGCATCACCCCCGAGGTGCGCAAGCAGGCCGACTTCGAGATCGGCGTCATCACCGCGATGGGCTTCCCGGGCTACTTCCTCGTGGTCGCCGACTTCATCAACTGGGCCAAGAACAACGGCATCCGGGTCGGTCCCGGACGTGGCTCGGGGGCGGGCTCGATGGCCGCCTACGCGATGCGGATCACCGATCTCGACCCGCTCGTGCACGGCCTGATCTTCGAGCGCTTCCTGAACCCCGACCGGGTCTCGATGCCCGACTTCGACATCGACTTCGACGAGCGTCGGCGCGGCGAGGTGATCCGCTACGTCTCCGACAAGTACGGCGACGACCGGGTCTCGATGATCGTCACCTACGGCACCATCAAGGCCAAGCAGGCCGTCAAGGACTCCTCGCGGATCCTGGGCTACCCCTTCGCGATGGGTGACCGGATCACCAAGGCGATGCCGGCTGCGGTGATGGGCAAGGACGTCCCGCTCAAGGAGATCTTCGACGCCGGGCACGCGCGCTACGGCGAGGGCGGCGAGTTCCGCGCGCTCTACGGGCAGGACGCCGACGTCAAGAAGGTCGTCGACACCGCGATCGGCATCGAGGGCCTGAAGCGGCAGTGGGGCGTGCACGCCGCGGGCGTGATCATGTCGAGCGAGCCGCTCGAGGGCGTCATCCCGGTGATGAAGCGGGAGCAGGACGGCGCGATCATCACGCAGTTCGACTACCCGACCTGCGAGCGTCTCGGCCTGATCAAGATGGACTTCCTCGGGCTGCGCAACCTGACGATCCTCGACGACGCGCTGATCAACATCACCAACAACCGCGGCGAGAAGGTCGTCCTCGAGGAGCTGAAGACCCTCGACGACCCGGCCACCTTCGCCCTGCTCGGTCGCGGCGACACCCTCGGCGTCTTCCAGCTCGACGGCGGACCGATGCGGGCGCTGCTGCGCAGCATGCGCCCGGACACCTTCGAGGACATCTCCGCGGTGGGCGCCCTCTACCGGCCCGGCCCGATGGGGGCCGACTCCCACAACAAGTACGCCCGTCGCAAGAACGGCCGCGAGGAGGTCGTCGCGATCCACCCGGAGCTGGCCGAGCCGCTCGAGGACATCCTGGGGGAGACCTACGGGCTGATCGTCTACCAGGAGCAGGTCATGGCGATCGCCCAGAAGCTCGCGGGCTACTCGCTGGGACAGGCCGACATCCTGCGCCGCGCGATGGGCAAGAAGAAGAAGTCCGAGCTGGACAAGCAGTTCGAGGGCTTCTCCCAGGGCATGCAGGACCGCGGCTACTCGATGGCGGCCGTCCAGACGCTGTGGGACATCCTGCTGCCGTTCTCCGACTACGCCTTCAACAAGGCGCACTCGGCGGCGTACGGCCTGGTGTCCTACTGGACCGCCTACCTCAAGGCGAACTTCCCGGCGGAGTACATGGCCGCCGTCCTCACGTCCGTCAAGGACGACAAGGACAAGATGGCGATCTACCTCAACGAGTGCCGCCGGATGAAGATCCAGGTGCTGCCGCCGGACGTCAACGAGTCCGAGGCCACCTTCACCCCGATCGGCAGCGACATCCGCTTCGGGCTGACCGCCATCCGCAACGTCGGGGCCAACGTCGTCGACAAGATCGTCGAGTCCCGTCGGGAGAAGGGTCGCTTCGTCGACTTCAACGACTTCATGGACAAGGTCCCGCTGGTCGTGTGCAACAAGCGGCTCATCGAGTCGCTCGCCAAGGCCGGTGCGTTCGACGACATGGGCCACAAGCGGCGCGCGATCGTCGCGGTCCACGAGGAGGCGGTCGACAAGTACGCCGACGCCAAGCGCAACGACGACGGCGGCCAGGACTCGCTGATGGCGATGCTGGGCCTCGACGAGGTGGGTGGCGCGGGCACCAGCGTCGAGGTGCCGGACATCGCCGACTGGGACAAGCAGTCGCTGCTCGGTCACGAGCGGGAGATGCTCGGGCTCTACGTGTCCGACCATCCGCTGATGGGCCTCGAGCACGTCCTGTCGGCGAGCGCGGACTGCACCATCGGGCAGCTCCTGACCGACGAGGAGCGCGCCGACGGCTCGACGGTGACGGTCTCGGGCCTGATCACCTCGGTGCAGCGCAAGATCACCAAGCGGGGTGACGCCTGGGCGATGGTGAGCGTGGAGGACCTCGAGGGCGCGATCGACGTCCTGCTCTTCCCGAGCGCCTACCAGCTGGCCAGCACGCTGCTCAACGAGGACGCCATCGTGACGGTCAAGGGCCGGCTGTCGCGCTCCAAGGACCAGCCGGAGCTGCACGGGCAGGAGGTCAGCGTGCCGGACCTCTCGGACGGGCCGTCGGGGCCTGTGGTGATCTCGATGCCGTCGACTCGGTGCACGATGCCGGTCGTGGAGCAGCTCAAGGACGTCCTGGGCACCCATCCCGGGGTCACCGAAGTACGGTTGCGACTGATGACCAGGCACGCCACCACCGTGATGAAGCTGGACGACCGCCTGCGGGTGTCGGCCAGCCCGGCGCTCTTCGCCGACCTGAAGGCGCTGCTCGGGCCGCACTGTCTGGCCGGCTAGGGATGAGCCAGCTCTTCACGCGCTCCGCCACGGACGGCACATCCGAGGCGTCCGGCCGCCTACGGCGCGGCGGGGTGGCGCGCCCCGTGCTGCTGGTGCTGGGGCTCTACCTCGGGCTCGGTCTGGTCGCCGGACTCGTCTGGTGGCAGCTCGCCCCGACCGCGGAGTTCGTCAAGCTCGGGGACGGCAGCGGCAGGATGGGGGACGTCGACCTCGGCCGGCAGTTCGACGCCGACGGCTGGTACGTCGTGGTCGCCGGCGCCGCGGGACTGCTCAGCGGGCTGGTGCTGATGGCGCTGACTATTTGGCGGCGAGGCGACGAGCTGGTCGTGCTGCCCGCCATGCTGGCCGGATCGGTGGTCGCCGCGCTCGTCATGGACCGGCTCGGCACCCTGCTGGGACCCGGCGACCCCGCTCAGGCACTCGCGGGCGCCGCGGTCGGTGCGCGCGTGCCCGACGTGCTCTCGCTGACCGCGCACACCGCCTACCTCGCCTGGCCGGTCGCGGTGCTGTTCGGTGCGCTCGTGGTGCTGCTCGGTCCCGAGCCCTCCCCGGATGGTGCCGCCGATCCCGCACCCGGCAGCCACGCATAACGCTTCGAGCACGGTCGGCATCGGGTCTGGAGAACTACCGGATGCAGGGTGCCGGTCGGCACTAAACTCGCGAGCGGGTCATCCGGTCGCTGGCACGTTCGAGGTGCCCGCGACCGCCCTGTGTCCGCATTCGCGACGCAGCACCGTCAGAGGGGGAGCACCACCAGATGTCGACCACACCGAACGACAACCAGCCGGGTCAGCCCGAGTTCCTCGGGTCCGGCACCCCGACCGGGCCCGCCGCGGGCGCGGGCGGCGAGGCCTCCGGCGGTGCGGGAGGCTCCGGACGTGGTGGTCGGCGCACCGCGCTGGTCGCCGGTGCCGCCGTCGCGGTCGTCGCCGCAGTCGGGGTCGGTGCCTACGGCGTCGTCGCGCTGATGGCGGGAGGCGACTCGCCCGCGACCGCCCTGCCGGCGAACACGGTGGCCTATCTCAGTCTCGACCTCGACCCCTCGGCCTCGCAGAAGGTGGAGGCATTCACGATCCTGCGCAAGTTCCCCGGGATCAAGAAGGAGCTGGGCTCGCAGGAGGACCTGCGTCGCGCCGTCTTCGAGCAGATCCAGAAGGAGGGGGAGTGCAAGGACCTCGACTACGCCCGGGACATCGAGCCCTGGATCGGCGAGCGGGTCGCCGTGGCCGCCGTACCCGATGACGCGAAGGGTGCCCTCCCGGTCCTGGCCCTGCAGGTGAAGGACGAGACCAAGGCCGCGGCCGGGTTCAAGGCTCTCGACGGCTGCGACTCCAGCGACCAGGACGGCCTGAGCGGTCATGCCTTCGTCGGGGACTACGCCGTGCTGGCCGAGACCCAGAAGCTCGCCGACACGATCGCCCAGGACGTCGAGGCCGGCTCACTGGCCGACTCCTCGGACTTCACCGAGACGATGGACGCGGCCGGCGACCCCGGGATCGTGGCGATGTACGCCTCCAAGGACGCTCCGTCGGCCATCGCGACGGCGATGAAGTCGCAGGGCGGGGGCGAGGAGCTGTTCGGCGGATCGCCCTTCGGCGACATCGAGTCGACCTACCAGGACTTCGAGGGTGCGGCCGGCGTGGTCCGCTTCCGCGACGGCGCCGTCGAGGCGGAGTTCGCGGTGCGGGGGGTCCCGCTGGCGGTCAGCACCGGTGACGGCGGCTCGTCGGTCGACAGCCTGCCGGCCACGACGGCAGCCGCTGTCTCGGTCGCCCTGCGCGACGGGTGGCTCGCGGAGTACCTCGAGGCCACCGAGAAGACCGGCGACGGCAAGGAGTTCGACGACCTGATGCGGCAGGGAGAGAAGGTCTCCGGCCTGCAGCTGCCGGAGGACATCGAGACCCTGCTCGGGGACGGCGTCACGCTCTCGATCGACGCCGGCACCGACTTCGAGGCCCTCGCCGAGGCACCCGACCCGACGCAGGTGCCGGCCGGCATCCGGATCCAGGGCGACCCGGAGAAGATCACTCCGATCATCGACAAGCTCACGGCGCTGGCCGGGCCGGACGGCGACCTGGTCCAGGTCGAGACCGGGGACGGCCAGGTCGCGGTCAGCCTGAGCCCGGACTACGCCGCGGCGCTCTTGGAGCAGGGCGCCCTGGGGTCGAGCGCCGCGTTCGAGGACGTCGTCCCCGAGGCCGGGAAGTCCACCGCGGCCTTCTTCGTGAACTTCGACGCCGGCGACGGCTGGGCCGTGCGTCTGGGCGACCTGGTCTCCGACGGCGACCCCGAGGTCACGGCGAACCTCGAGCCCCTGGACGCGCTCGGCATCAGCGGTTGGCAGGAGGGGCAGGACGAGCAGCACGCGCTGCTGCGCCTGACCACCGACTGAGCGCCGTACGGCGCGCGCGGAGAGTGTCAAGACCGGTCCGCCCGACGGCGGGCCGGTCTTGTTCTCGATGGCTCCGCGGCGATACGCTCTGCAGACAGAATTGCGTATCGCGAAATGAGTTGCTTCATGCGCAACAAGACGCACGGCCGGATCCTCGCTGACATGCTCACCTCCGCTCGCTTCGAGGTGCTGCCCACGAACACGATCGAGGACAAGCTGCTCGCGCACGTCCCCTTCGACCGCACCCTCACGGTCACCGCCTCGCCGGCGAAGGGGATCGAGGCCACGCTCGACCTTGCCGAGCGGCTGGCGCAGCACGGCTACGACGCCGTGCCGCACCTCGCCGCCCGGATGATCAGTGGACGCACCGAGCTGGCGGAGATCGCCGAGCGGATGGTCGCGGCCGGCGTGCGGACGGTGTTCGTGCCCGGAGGCGACCAGGACCCGCCGGCCGGCGACTACCTCTCGGCGCTCGACCTGCTCGAGGACCTGACCGCGCTCGGCCGCCCGTTCGCCGGCGTCGGCATCACCGGCTACCCGGAGTCGCATCCCACGATCAGCGACGACCTGACGGTGCAGGCGATGTGGGACAAGCGGCGGCACGCCACGCACGTCGTGAGCAACCTGTCCTTCGACCCGGAGACGATCCGGGTGTGGCTGGAGCGGCTGCGCACGCGCGGCATCACGATGCCCATGCTGCTCGGCGTCCCCGGGCCGATCGACCGCGCCAAGCTGCTCACCATGGCCACCAAGATCGGCGTCGGTGACTCCACGCGCTTCCTGGCCAAGCACAAGGGGACGTTCGCGCGCCTGGCGGCCCCCGGCGGCTTCACCGGCGAGCGCTTCCTGGAGCGCTGTGCGCCGACCCTGGCGAAGCCGGAGGCGCTGGTCACCGGGCTGCACGTCTACACGTTCAACCAGGTCGCCGAGACCGAGGCCTGGCGGCGGGAGTTCCTCGACCGCCTGATGGTCGCGGGCTAGCCCGAGTTGTCAGGCGCTGACGTCGCCAGAGCGACGTCACCGCCTGACAACTCGGCGCCCGACAGCTCGGCGCCCGACAGCTCGGCCAGGGCGCGCTCGAGTCCGACGTGTCCGGTCTCCACCACCGTCAGGGGCAGCCCGATCCGGTCCGCCGCCCGCTGCGCGGCGACGTGGAGCTCGCCGTCGGGCTGCTGGGCCAGCCACACCATCCGCGTGTAGTGCCGGAAGTAGTCGTCGCGCAGCTCCGGGTGGCGGTCCAGGCCCAGCTCGGCGATCACGCTCCGCTCGAAGGAGCGCACCAGGAAGTCGGTCAGCACGTAGGTGCCCGGGTCGGCCTCGAACATCGCCGCGATCCGGTCGGCGCCGCCGTACACGTCGTAGCAGTGCAGACCCGGCAGCCGGGCCAGGCCACGTCGCTCGCAGAGCTCGTCGAGCGCGCCGTACGTGCCGCAGTCGGCATAGCCCACCGCGACCCGGTCGTAGCGCAGCTCGAGGTCGTCCACGAGCCGCTCGACCTCGCCCGCGATCCGCTGCGGGTGGTTGTGCAGCAGCGGGGGCAGGGGAACGACGTCCAGCGGCCAGTCGCGTCGCGCCGCGATCTCGGCGCACGGCTGGGCGATCGCGCCGCACGCGATCAGGGCGACCCGCCCTCTCCGATTCGTCTGCGACCGCCCCGCGGGGGCGACCCGCTGGATCGCAGACGAATCGGGGTGGGGGTCAGCCGGGGAAGGCGAGGAGGTCGACGAACCGGTCGTTGAAGTCGGTGCGGTCGGAGAGCTCCACATAGGTCACCTCCTCCAGCAGGGCGAGGGCCCCGGCGCGCTCGCGGACGCTGAGCAGGCTCATCTTCGCGCCCTCGCCCGCGACGTTGCCGGCCGAGACGATCCGCAGCACCGGGACCTTCGGCACCAGGCCGATCCGGATGGCGGCCGCGGGGGAGAGGTAGCTGCCGAACGATCCGGCCAGCAGCACCTGCTGCACGTCCTCCTGCTCCAGGCCGAGCCCCTCGAGCAGCAGCGCCCACCCGGTCGCGATCGCGCCCTTGGCGAACTGCAGCTCGCGCACGTCGCGCTGGGAGAGGTAGACGCAGTCCTCGGTGGCGGCGTCCGGCTCGGGACGGTGCAGGATGAACACCCGCTCCTGGCCCACCGACGACATCCGGTCGGCGACGTACGGCGCCAGCTCCTTGGCCACGTCGTCGGGCACCAGCCGGCCTGTCGTGTCGAGCAGGCCGATCCGCACGAGCTCGGAGACCGCGTCGACCAGCCCGGAGCCGCACAGGCCACGGGGCTCGACGTCGCCGATCACCTGGAGACTCACCCCGCCCTCCACGTCGGCGTCGAGCTTGATCACCTCGATCGCGCCGTCGGCCGCGCGCATGCCGCACCGGATGGCACCCCCCTCGAAGGCGGGACCGGCCGGTGCTGCGGTCGAGACGATGGTGTCGCCGTCGCTGAGCACGATCTCGCAGTTGGTGCCGACGTCGATGAACAGCCGCACCCGCTTGTCGCGGTCCATCCCGGTGGCGAGCATGCCCGAGACGATGTCGCCGCCGACGTAGGCACCGAGCGCAGGGAACAGCACCGCGCGGGCACCCGGGTGCAGGGTCAGCCCGAGGTCGGAGGCCATCAGGGTCGGCAGTGTCCGCGCCGACATCACGAACGGCGCCACGCCGAGCGGCTCGGGGTCGATGCCCAGCACCAGCGCGGTCATCGTCGCGTTGCCGGCGAGGGCGACCTCGTAGACCTCCTCCGGCAGCACCTCGGCCTCGCTGAGCACGTCACTGGTCAGCTCCGACAGCGTCGACTGGGCGAGGTCGCGCAGCCGGCCGGCGGCCTCGGGGTCCATCATCGTGGCGCTGATCCGGGTGATCACGTCGCCACCGAACGGCTGCTGCTTGTTGAGCATCGACGACACCGCCGCGGGCGTGCCGGTCGAGGTGTCGATCAAGGTGGCGACCACGGTCGTCGTACCGAGGTCGAAGGCGACCGCGAAGCGACGAGCGGTGGTGTCACCGGGCTCGACGTCCACGAGCACCTCGTCGACCACCACGGCCGTCACCTTGTAGTCGGCGGCGCGCAGCACGGTGGGAAGCCGGCGCAGGGCGTACAGGTCGGGCGTGAGCGCGAGGTCGTCCATCGCCTCGCTGAGCCGTTGCAGGTCGCTGCGCTGGTCCGACAGCGACGGCTCCGCGAGCTCGACGTAGCGCTTCTGGATCGCGGGTCGCAGGATCACCTGGCGCCCCACGCCGAGCGTCGCGGCCTTGGGGCGTGTGGTGAGCGGGGGCACCTCGATGGAGAGGTCGGCGGTCGCCTGCGCGAGACAGGCGAGCCGCCAGCCGGCGTCGAGCTCGGACTGGGTGAACGACCGCTGGTCGAGACGGTGCACCGGCACGCTGCCCGACGAGGAGGGGAGCACCTGGATCTTGCACTTCTTGCAGGTGCCGTGCCCGCCGCACGTGGAGTCGATCGCGATGCCGTTCCAGCTGGCCGCGTCGAAGACCGTCACCCCGGTGGGCACGCGTACGTCGCGCCCGGAGGGGGAGAAGGCGAGCTGCACGCGGCCCGAGCCGTCGTGCGTCGCCGAACCCGGCCCGTCGGGCGGCTCGATCAGGCCCTCGCGACGAAGACCGTCGACCTCGACGTCGGGGGGCCGGCTCTGGTGATCGGTCATCAGGTCGCGACGGCCTGCTTCTTGCGATGTTCCGCGATCCACGCCATGCCCCACTCGTCGTGGTCCATCAGCACGTCGGCCGCCTTGACGGCGGTGACGATCTGCGCGGTGCGGGTGTCCATGATCGCGCTGGTCAGCCCCGCGGTCATCGCCATCGGCAAGAAGGCTGCACCCAGCGTGTGCCGGTCCGGCATGCCGAAGGACACGTTGGAGGCTCCGCACGTCATGTTCAGCCCGTGCTCGTCGCGGATCCGGCGCATCGTGTCGAGCGTGACGCCCAGCGACGCCGTGTCGGCGCCCACCGGCATCGCCAACGGGTCGATGACGATGTCCTGCTTGGCGATGCCGTACTCCTTGGTCGCCACCTCCACGATGTGCTGCACGAGCTCGAGGCGTCGCTCCGCCTCCATCGGGATCTCCTCCGCGTCGTTGGGCAGGGCGATGATCGCGGCGTCGTACTTCTTGACCAGCGGCAAGATCAGCTCCATCCGCTCGTCCTCGGCGGTGACCGAGTTGACCAGCGCGCGGCCCTGGTAGACCGCGAGACCGGCCTCGAGGGCCTCCACGACCGAGGAGTCGATGCAGATCGGGGTGGCGGTCATGCTCTGCACCAGCGTGATCGCCTTGGCCAGCAGCTCGGGCTCGTCGACCAGGGGCAGTCCCATGTTGACGTCGAGGACGTCGGCACCGCCCTCGACCTGCGCGATCACGTCGCGCTCGATCGCCGACATGTCACCGGCTCGCAGCTGCTGCTGGAAGATCTTGCGACCGGTCGGGTTGATCCGCTCGCCGATCAGGCAGAAGCGGCGATGGTGGCCGAGGACCACCTCGGCCCCGCCGTTGCTGGTGGAGCGCAGGACCGTCTCGAGGGGCGTGCTCATGCGTCCACCAGGGCGCGCTTCTTCTTCAGCAGGTCCTTGGCGCGCTTGACCGTGGCCGAGGCGTCGGCTGCATAGCCGTCGGCGCCGACCGCGTCGGCGTACTCCTGGGTGACGGGCGCGCCGCCGACCATCACGATGACCTGGTCGCGCAGACCGGCCTTCTCCAGCGCGTTGAGGTTGGCCTTGAACATCGGCATCGTGGTCGTGAGGAACGCCGAGAACCCGACGATGTCGGGCTTGTGCTCCTGGATCTTCTCCACGAACTTCTCCGGCGCCACCTGGACGCCGAGGTCGATCACCTCGAAGCCGGCCCCCTCGAGCATGATGTTGACGAGGTTCTTGCCGATGTCGTGGACGTCGCCCTTGACGGTGCCCATCAGGAACTTGCCGATCGTCTGCACGCCGGTGTCGGCGAGCAGCGGACGCAGCACCTCCATGGCACCGGCCATCGCGCGGCCCGCGATGAGCATCTCCGGCACGAAGAAGTCGCCGCGCTCGAAGCGGGCGCCGACCTCCTCGAGGGCAGGGATGAGCGAGTCGAACAGCAGGGTCTGGGGTTCCATGTTCTGCTCGAGTGCGGTGTGCGTGAGCTCGAGGACCTCAGGTGCGTTGCCGACCAGCGTCTGGTCGTACATGCGCTGCAGAAGCTCTTCAGGCGTCATGCCGCGCCCTCCTTTCCGGGTGTGCGGTGCGTGGACGGGATCTGGTTGCGCCTGCGCGCGTTGAGCAGCGCCGACAGGGCGTCGGCCTGCTCCACGAGGAGCCGGCTGACCGGCTCGACGCGGTCCTGGAGCCGGGCGGTGGGCCCGGAGACGCCGAGTGCGGCGACGACGCCGTCGCGGCCCTCGACAGCAGCCGCGATCGCGCTGAGCCCGGTCTCGAGCTCGTCGACCGTGGTGGCGATGCGGGTGCGCCGGATGTCGCGCAGCTCGGCCTCGAGTGCGTTGTGCGAGGAGACCGTGCGGGAGGTGCGGGTCGCGAGCCGGCCGCTCGGGACCGGCAGGCAGCCGAAGGCGTAGAGCACCTTGCCCAGCGAGGAGCAGTGGGGGGGCACGTCGACCTGGTTCCAGTCGCGCGCCGAGAGGAGGAAGGTCGACTCCACCTGCGCGATGTGCACGACGTCCTCGCCGCGCGCGACGCCGAGGTGGACGGTCTCGCCGGTGGCGGCGCCGACGATCTCGAGGACCGGCCGGGCGATCCGCGCGACCTGGGGCCACGGGTCGTGCACCGCGGCGTGCAGCGCGAACAGCGGCCCGGCGACGTACCCGCCGCCGGCGTCGCGCTCGATCAGGTCGGTGCTCTCGAGCGCTGCCAGCAGGCGGGAGGTGGTGGACCGGGCCAACCCGGTCTCGTCGCAGAGCTCGGTGAACGTCAGCGGCTCGTCGGCGCGCACCACGAGGTCGATCAGCGCGGCGGCGCGACCGACAGCCTGTGTGCCACCGGGGGAGGTGCCCATCAGATCCCTTGCCACGACATGGTGCGAAAGTGTTTCATGATGTGGAACCGGGTTCCACATGATGAGGCTAAGATGCCGACGAGCGCCGGTCAAGCACATCGCTGACACGTCTGATGGAGGGTTTGCATGTTCCGCAACACGATGCCCCGCTACGAGGTCCTGTCCCAGGACGCGATGGCCAAGCTGGACGCCGGCTGGCGTCGCCTGGTGACCGAGATCGGGGTGGAGTTCGACAGCGAGCGGGCACTCGAGCTGTTCCGGCAGGCCGGGCAGAAGGTCGAGGGTCAGACGGTCTTCCTCGACCCCGAGTTCGTGCTGGCGCAGGTGGCCAAGGCGCCGCGCGAGTTCGACGTCCAGGCCCGCAACCCCGAGCACAACATCCACATCGGCGGCGACGCGATGGCCTTCGGCGCCGTCTACGGGCCGCCGTTCGTGCGCGAGGGCGACGTACGCCGCGACGCGACGATGAACGACTTCGAGCGGTTCACCAAGCTCGCGCAGACCTTCCCGGTGCTCGACTCGGCCGGCGGCGTCATCTGCGAGCCCAACGACACCCCGCTCGACTCGCGGCACCTCGACATGACCTACACGCTCCAGACGCTGACCGACAAGGTCTACATGGGCAACGTGGTCTCGGGCGTCAACGCGCGCGACACCATCGCGATGGGCGAGATCCTCTTCGGCGGTCGCGAGGCGATCGAGAAGACCCCCGTGTCGATCTCGCTGATCAACTGCAACTCGCCGCTGCACTGGGACGACCGGATGCTCGAGTCGCTCTTCGAGTACACCCTCGCCGGCCAGCCCTGCGTCGTCACGCCGTTCATCTTGATGGGCGCGATGTCGCCGGTCACCATCCCGGCCGCGCTCGTGCAGCAGATCGCGGAGGCGCTCTCCGGGATCGCGCTCACCCAGCTGATCCGGCCGGGCGCACCGGTGATCTTCGGGTCGTTCCTGTCCAACATCAACATGCAGTCCGGCTCGCCGACCTTCGGCACCCCGGAGTCGGCCATCGGGCTGTTCTGCACGGGTCAGATCGCCCGCCACTTCGGGCTGCCGTTCCGCTCCGGTGGCGGCCTGACCTCCTCGCAGGTCGCCGACGCGCAGGCAGGCTACGAGGCGCTGATGACGATGCTGCCGACGTTCCTCGCGGGCGCCAACTGGGTGATGCACTCCGCCGGCTGGCTGGAGGGCGGGCTGGTGGCCGGCTTCGAGAAGTTCATCGTCGACGTCGAGCTGCTGCAGATGCTCAAGGCGGAGTTCACGCCCCTCGAGATCGACGACGACAGCCTCGCGTTCGGCGCGCACGAGGAGGTCGGCCACGGCGGTCACTTCCTCGGCGCCATGCACACCATGGAGCGGTTCCGGACCTGCTTCTACCGTCCGCTGCTGTCGTCCTCGGACAACTACGAGCGCTGGACCCGCAACGGCTCGCTCGACGCCAACGCGCGCGCTTCGCAGATCTACCAGGCCAAGCTCGAGGAGTACGTCGCGCCGCCGCTCGACGACGCGATCCGGGCCGAGCTGCAGGAGTACGTGATCCGGCGCCGGGCCGAGCTCGGCGACTGACCTCCCCCCGCGATTCGTCTGCGATCTGGCGGGTCCGCTCCGCGCGGCCGTCGCAGACGAATCGGAAGCGGCGCGGTCCGGATCTACCAGGGCGGAGGCGACCTACTCCCTCGTGGTGCCGAGCGACGTGTGATCCTCGCGATGCTTGCCGCGGGTGATGGCGAAGCCGAAGGCCGTGGCCAGCCCATACATCAGGATCGAGTAGACCGCGCTGGGGATCGCCACCTCCGTGCTGCCCAGGACGCTCAGCGCGATCGTCAGCGCGATCGTCGTGTTGTGGATGCCGACCTCCATCGAGCAAGCGATCGCCTGACGCTCGTCGAGGCGGAAGAGCCGCGCCCCGGCGTACCCGAGGCTGAGACTGATCAGGCAGAACAGACCCGTGACCAGCCCCACCTGCTGGGCGTAGCCGCCGATCGTGTCCCGCTCGCCGAGCAGCGCGCCCACGGCGACGACGGCCAGCACGACGATCGAGAAGATCCGGACGGGGCGGTCGGAGCGCGCGGCCAGCTCGGGTAGGCGGCGCCGTACGAGCATGCCGATCGCCACGGGGACCAGCACGATCGCGATCACCTGCGCGACCTTGCCGAACTGCAGTCCCAGGTCGCCGTCCGCGTCGAAGTGCGCGATGGCGAGGTTGGTGACGAGCGGGATGGTGACTGCGGCGAGTACCGAGTTGATGGCGGTCAGCGTGACGTTCAGCGCCACGTCCCCTCGGAACAGGTGGCTGAACAGGTTGGCCGTCGTGCCGCCGGGCGACGCGGCGAGCAGCATCACGCCGACGGCGAGCAACGGGTCGAGGTCGAAGGCCTCGACCAGGCCGAACGCCACGACCGGCAGGACGAGCATCTGGAGCCCCAGGGCGACGGCGACCGCTCGCGGTGACCGCGCGACCCGCTGGAAGTCGCCCCAGGTCAGCGAGAGACCCAGTCCGAACATGATGATCGCGAGCGCGACCGGCAGGCCGATGCTGATCAGGGCCGAGTCGTCCATCGTCGCCTCACTTGTGACGGGAGCACGAAGCATGCCGTACGACGGCCACTGCGCGCAGCCTCCGCGACGCCCCACCCTCGACCCGTGACGCTGACCTTCACCGAGTCGTCGACCGCGCGGCAGTCGTGCGGGCCGCGACGCAGCTGGACGACCTGATGGCCGCCGCCGCACACGCTGCCGACGCCGCGCATCGAGCCGGCCATCCTCGACCCGGGTGCTGGCGCTGCTCGCCGCGCGTCGGCGCGTGCAGCTCGACGGCGTCCACGGCCGCGACCCGGCGTCCCCGACGGGGACGAAGCGGATGAAGCCGCTGCGCTGGAGCCGGGCGAGCTCCGCCGACGAGGCCTCGCACGCAGCGACCACGGCGGCTGTGCCCTCGGCCGTGTCCTGGCCTGGCAGCACCCACCGCACGTCGTCGGCCAGGTGGGCGTAGGTCTCGGTGAATCGGTGGCCCGAGAAGGCCTGGCGAGCTGCTGCGGTGTCACGGCTGGCTCCTGGGGGTCGCCGACGGCGCTGGACAGGCAGACCGGCGCCGTACGCGTCACTCGCCCGGGCCCTGGCTTCCCACGGAGAACTGTCGCTCCCCACGGGAAGATCTCCGTGGGCAGCGAAAGATTCGCTGCATCCCCTGGTAAACGGTCAGCGCAGGACGACCGTCTTGTGGCCGTTCAGCAGCACCCGCGACTCGGCGTGCCAGCGCACGGCACGGGAGAGCACCTGGCTCTCGACGTCGCGGCCGGCGGCGGCGAGCTCGGCGGGGTCGAGGCGGTGGTCGACGCGCATCACGTCCTGCTCGATGATCGGGCCCTCGTCGAGCTCGCCGGTCACGTAGTGCGCGGTGGCGCCGACCAGCTTGACGCCGCGGTCGAAGGCCTGGTGGTAGGGGCGCGCGCCCTTGAAGCTCGGCAGGAACGAGTGGTGGATGTTGATCGCCTTGCCCTCGAGCCGGCGGCACATGTCGTCGGAGAGCACCTGCATGTAGCGGGCGAGCACGACCAGCTCGACGCCGTGGGCGTCGACCATCTCCAGGATCGTCGCCTCGGCCTCCGCCTTGGTGTCGGGCGTGACCGGCACGTGGTGGAACGGCACGCCGTAGGACTCGGTGAGCTGCTGGCAGTCGGTGTGGTTGGAGACGACCCCGAGGACGTCGATCTGCAGCGCCTGCTTGCTCCACCGGAACAGCAGGTCGTTGAGGCAGTGGCTGAACTTCGAGACCAGGATCAGCGTCCGGTACGGCGCCGTGGCGACCCACAGCTCGTAGGTCATCGAGAAGCGCTCGGCGATGGGGGCGAAGGTCGCACGCAGCACCTCGAGGTCGACCGCATCATCGGAGATCGCGAACTTCACCCGCATGAAGAAGCGGTCCTCCGCCACGTCGTCGTACTGCTGGGACTCCAAGATGTTGCCGCCGTGCTCCACGAGCAGCCCGGTGACGGCATGCACGATGCCCGGGCGGTCGGGGCACACGATGGTCAGCACGTAGTTCATGGCGTCATGGGACCAGTCCGACGCCCCCCGGGTCAACGAGGCGCGTTGCGCCCACCGAAACTCGTCCTGTCATACGCAACACGGGTGCGCTACGGTCAGGCCATGCAGGCGGCCCTCGAAGATCCGTCCCACGCCCCCGGGGGCGTGCAGTCGGTCGACCGTGCCCTGACCATCTTGGCCATCCTGGCCCGTCATGGCGAGGCCGGCGTCACCGAGATCGCCGCCGAGCTCGGCGTGCACAAGTCCACGGCGTTCCGGCTGGTGGCGACGCTGGAGTCGCACGGCATGGTCGAGCAGAACGAGGACCGCGGCAAGTACCGGCTCGGCGTCGGCGTGCTCCGGCTCGCCGGGGCGACCACTGCCCGGCTCGACGTGGTGCAGGAGTCCCGGCCGATCTGCCGCAAGCTGGCGGCCGACTCGGGCGAGACGGTCAACATCGCGGTGCTCTCGGACCGGTCCGCGCTCTACCTCGACCAGGTCGCCGGCCGCTCGGCGCTGCAGTCGCACAACTGGGTCGGCCAGCACATCCCGCTGCACGCCACGTCGAACGGCAAGGTGCTGCTGTCCGGGCTGTCCGGCGACGAGGTGGACCTCCGGCTGCCGCGGCTGCCGTCGTACACCGCGGAGACGGTGACCTCGCGGGCCAAGCTGCGCCGCCAGCTGGCCGAGGTGCGGAGCGCGGGGTACGCCGTCGCGGTCGACGAGCTCGAGGTCGGGCTGAGCGCCATCGCGGCACCCGTGCACAACGCGCAGGGCGATGTCATCGCCTCCCTCAGCGTGTCCGGGCCGACGTTCCGGATGGGCGAGGACCGGGTCAAGGAGCTGGTCGCGCTGGTCTCGGACGCCGCCGAGGAAGTGTCGCGACGGCTGGGATATGGCTCGGGTTAGTGATTGAGGACCGACCCACGTGGCATTAGCGTTGCGTGGGGCACAACAGGTCGCGACATACGCAACAACCGGCAGGTAGACAGGACGGACGACGAGGGTGGCTGAGCTCTACGTCGGGGGGAAGTGGGTCGGCGCCACCGAGGGTGAGCGGCGCGAGATCCGCTGCCCGGCGGACGGTTCGCTGGTCGCGGAGATCGACGAGGCAGGTCCCCAGGACACCGCCGCCGCGATCACGGCGGCCCGCACCGCCTTCGACGACGGGCCATGGCCCGGGACCAGTGCGCTGGAGCGCGGCGCCCTGCTGCACCGCGTGGCGGACCTGCTGGTGCGCGACAAGGACCTGGTGGCCCGCGCCGAGTCGTTGGACACCGGCAAGCGGCTGGTCGAGAGCGAGTACGACGTCGACGACGTCGTCGGCGTCTTCCACCACTACGGCAACGTGGCGGCCGAGGAGGCCGGCCGGGTCGTCGACACCGGACGTCGCGACGTGGTCAGCCGCATCGTGCACGAGCCGGTCGGCGTCTGCGGCCTGATCACCCCGTGGAACTACCCGCTGCTGCAGACCGCCTGGAAGGTCGCCCCGGCGCTCGCCGCCGGCAACACCTTCGTGCTCAAGCCCAGCGAGCTGACCCCGCACACCGCGATCCACCTGATGCGGCTGCTCGAGGAGGCCGGGCTGCCCGCGGGGGTGGCCAACCTGGTGCTCGGCGCGGGTCCGCGCGTGGGTGCGCTGCTCAGCGAGGACCCTCGCGTCGACCTGGTCTCGTTCACCGGGGGCCTGACCACGGGCCGGCGGATCATGGCGAGCGCGGCCGAGACGGTGAAGAAGGTCGCCCTCGAGCTCGGCGGCAAGAACCCCAACATCGTCTTCGCCGACGCCGACCGTGAGGCCGCGCTCGACTTCGCGCTGACCGCGGTCTTCCTGCACTCCGGCCAGGTCTGCTCGGCCGGGGCGCGGCTGGTCGTCGAGGAGACGATCCACGACGAGTTCGTGGAGGAGCTGGTACGCCGCGCGCGAGCAGATCCGGCTCGGCGGGCCGTTCGACCAGGACGCCGAGACCGGTCCGCTGATCTCCGCAGCCCACCGCGACAAGGTCGAGGAGTACGTCGCCCGCGGGGTCGCCGAGGGCGCGGTGCTCCGCACGCGGGGGAGCTCGCCCGGACGACGCGTCGCTGGCCGACGGCTTCTACTACCCGCCCACCGTGCTCGACGGCTGCGACACCGACGATGTCGGTCACGCAGGACGAGTCGTTCGGCCCGGTGCTCACCGTCGAGACGTTCACCGACGAGGACGACGCCGTACGCATCGCCAACGACAGCGTCTACGGGCTCGCCGGCGGGGTGTGGACGCAGAACGCCGGCCGCGCGGAGCGGGTCACGGCCCGGCTGCGGATGGGCACGGTCTGGATCAACGACTACCACCCCTACGTGCCGCAGGCCGAGTGGGGCGGCTACAAGCAGTCCGGTGTCGGGCGCGAGCTCGGCCGGATGGGCCTCGAGGAGTACCGCGAGACCAAGCACGTCTGGCACAACATCCGGCCCGAGCCGCAGCGGTGGTTCGACGGGCGCGACTCCGGGACCTCGGCCCGGGACTGAGAGGCGACAGATGAGCGGGCGCAGCAGCTACGACTACGTGATCGTCGGGGGAGGGTCCGCCGGGTGCGCGCTCGCCAACCGGCTGAGCGCCGACCCGCGGTACGTCGGTCCTGGTGCTCGAGGCCGGGCGCAGCGACTTCCGGATGGACCCGTTCATCCACATGCCGGCCGCCCTGCCCTACCCGATCGGCAACCGGCTCTACGACTGGAAGTACGAGTCGGAGCCGGAGCCGCACATGGGCGGCCGCACGGTCTACCACGCGCGCGGCAAGGTCCTCGGTGGCTCCAGCAGCATCAACGGGATGATCTTCCAGCGCGGCAACCCGCTCGACTTCGAGCGGTGGGCGGGCGACAAGGGCATGGAGTCCTGGGACTACGCGCACTGCCTGCCCTACTTCAAGCGGATGGAGACCTGTCTCGCCGGCGCCGACGAGTGGCGCGGCGGCAGCGGGCCGCTGGTGCTCGAGCGCGGTCCGGCCACCAGCCCGCTCTTCGGCGCGTTCTTCGAGGCCGCGCAGCAGGCCGGCCACCCGCTCACCGCCGACGTCAACGGCTACCGGCAGGAGGGCTTCGCCGCGTTCGACCGCAACGTGCATCGCGGCCGCCGCCTGAGCGCGGCGCGGGCCTACCTGCACCCGGTGCGGAGCCGACCCAACCTCGCCGTGCACACCCTCTCGACCGTGACCGGTCTGCGGCTCGCAGGCAACCGGGTGACGGGCGTCGACTACAAGCGCGCCGGCCGGGACCGCCGCGTCGACGCCGCCGAGGTGGTGCTGTGCGGCGGTGCGATCAACAGCCCGCAGCTGCTGCTGCTCGCGGGCATCGGACCGCGCGAGGACCTCGAGAAGCTCGGCATCCCGGTGGTCGCGGACCTGCCCGGCGTCGGCGCGAACCTCCAGGACCACCTCGAGGTCTACATCCAGTACGCCTCCAAGCAGCCGGTCTCGATCGGTCCCTGGCTCAAGCACCGGCACAAGCCGCGGATCGGCGCGGAGTGGCTCTTCCTGCGCAGCGGAGTGGGCTCGAGCAACCACTTCGAGGCGGGCGGCTTCATCCGCAGCAACGACTCCGTCGACTATCCCAACCTGATGTTCCACTTCCTGCCCATCGCGATCCGGTACGACGGGTCGCAGCCGGCCGCGGAGCACGGCTACCAGGTCCACATCGGTCCGATGTACTCCGACGTGCGGGGATCGGTGACGTTGAAGTCGCGCGACCCGTTCGAGCACCCCGCCCTGCGGTTCAACTACCTCTCGACCGAGAACGACCGCCGGGAGTGGATCGAGATGGTGCGCGCCGCGCGGCACATCCTGAACCAGCCCGCCTTCGACGTGTTCAACGCCGGCGAGATCTCCCCCGGGCCGTCGGTGGAGACCGACCAGGAGATCCTCGACTGGGTCGCCCAGGACGCCGAGACCGCGCTGCACCCCTCGTGCACCGCGAAGATGGGCGTCGACGACACCGGGGTGCTCGACCCCGAGACGATGCGCGTGCACGGCGTCGACGGCCTGCGCGTCGTGGACGCCTCCTCGATGCCCTACGTCACCAACGGCAACATCTACGCCCCGGTGATGATGCTCGCGGAGAAGGCGGCCGACCTGATCCTGGGCAACACGCCGCTGCCGCCGTCGTACGCGCCCTACTACCGCTTCCGCGAGAACGACCCGCTCGATCCGCCCACGGGACGCGAGGACCAGCGATGACCACGACAGCCAGCTCGCAGCAGGCCGGCGGCGGGGCGGAGCCCGCCCTCGCCGTCCAGGACCTCTGGAAGATCTTCGGCGACCGCGCCGACAAGATCATCGGCACCCCCGACGCGGACCTGCCCCGCCGGGAGCTGAAGACCAAGACGGGCTGCGTGACGGCGGTCAAGGACGTGTCGTTCGACGTCGCGCCCGGCGAGGTGTTCGTCGTGATGGGTCTCTCGGGCTCCGGCAAGTCCACCCTGGTGCGGCTGCTGACCCGGCTGATCGAGCCGACCCACGGCAGCATCCGGATCGCCGGCCAGGACATCTCCACCGCGGGCGACGCGGAGCTGCGCGAGCTGCGTCGCAAGCACGTCGCGATGGTGTTCCAGCACTTCGGCCTGCTGCCGCACCGCAAGGTGATCGACAACATCGCCTTCGGGCTCGAGGTCCGCGGCGAGGAGAAGAAGTCGCGGCGTGACCGGGCCCAGGAGATGGTCGACCTCGTCGGGCTGTCGGGCTATGAGAACTCCTTCCCCGACCAGCTCTCCGGAGGCATGCAGCAGCGGGTGGGTCTGGCCCGCGCGCTCGCGGCCGATCCCGAGGTGCTGATGTTCGACGAGCCGTTCTCGGCCCTCGATCCGCTGATCCGGCGGGACATGCAGAACGAGGTCATCCGGCTGCACCACGAGGTGCACAAGACGATGGTCTTCGTCACCCACGACCTCGCCGAGGCGCTCAAGCTCGGCGACCGGATCCTGATCATGCGGGACGGCGAGATCATCCAGATCGGGCGCCCGGACGAGGTCGTCGGGGCGCCGGCGGACGACTACGTCAAGGACTTCGTCAGTGAGGTGCCCAAGTCCCACGTCCTGACGCTGCGCTGGGTGATGCGACCACCCCGCCCCGGGGAGGCCGAGTCCGGACCTGCGCTGCAGTCGGACCGGATCGTGCGCGACGCGGCCCGCGAGGTGCTGGCCGCGCACGGGCCGGTGCGCGTCTTCGACGGCGACGACTTCGTCGGGATCGTCGACGACGAGGACATCCTGCGGGTGGTGGTGGCCGAGGAGTCCGGCACCCGGCCCGCCGCGGCGGGTGCGCCGTCATGACCGCGCTGCAGGACCGCCCGGCCACTCCGTTGAGCAGCAAGGAGGAGCAGCCGTACGTCGAGCCGAGCAAGCCGCGCCGCACGGGGCTCCTGCTCGTCGTGCTCCTCGTGGTGTGGGTCGCCGGGTGGGCGGTCCTGCGCGGTCAGGGCACGCTGGCCCTCGGGTTCCAGGAGCAGACCGACCTCCACCGCTGGCTCAACGACCTGCGCGACGACATCCAGCTCGCCGCCTCGCGCGGCAACTGGTTCTTCGACGGCGTCATCGGCTCGATCTCCAACGTCCTCAACGCGGTGGTGGCGCAGGCGCAGGAGCTGATCAGCGCTCCGGCCTTCCCGCGTCCGGTCCCCGACATCGGCTGGCTCGGCGTCGCCGCCCTGATGACCTGGATCGGCTTCGCCCTCGCCGGAGCCCGCTCGGCCCTGTTGGTGCTCGGCACCGTCCTCGCCTTCGGGGTGCTGGGCTACTGGCAGGACAGCATGGACACCCTCATCATCACCGTCGTGGCCGTGCTGATCTGCTGCCTGATCGGGCTGCCGCTCGGGATCGCGATGGCGCGCCGTCGCGCCGTCTCGGCCGCCGTCACGCCGGTCCTCGACCTGATGCAGACGATGCCGGCCTTCGCCTACCTCGCGCCGCTGGCGCTGTTCTTCGGCATCGGCGCCTCGGCCGCGGTCGTGTGCACGCTGATCTATGCGCTGCCGCCGCTGGTGCGGATCACCGAGCACGGCATCCGCTCGGTGCCCGAGTCGACGATCGAGGCCGCGGGCTCGCTCGGCGTCACCCGGCGGCAGCTGCTGCGCCAGGTGCAGCTGCCGATGGCCCGCCGCACCATCGTGGTCGGCATCAACCAGTGCACGATGGCGGCGCTCTCCATGGCCACCATCGCGGCCTTCGTCAACAGCCCCGGCCTCGGCAAGCCGGTGGTCGCGGCCCTGCAGAACCTCGACGTCGGCACCGCCGCCGTGGCGGGACTGGCGATCGTGCTGGCTGCGATCATGCTCGACCGCACCACGACGGCGGCGAGTGAGAGGACCGAGCGGCACCAGGGGATCGGCGCGGTCGGAGGACCCGGCGTCGTGCTGATGCGGGTGATGCTCGAGCGGCTGCCCCGCTGGGCCAGCGAGGAGACCAAGGGTCGCCGGCCCCGCCCGACGCCGGCCTTCCGACGTGCCCTGCTGGGCGTGACGCTCGTGCCGGTGCTGGTCGCGATCTACCTCTCGCGCACCTACCTCGGTCTCGCGACGTTCCCCGAGGGTCTCAACGTCGGCCGCCGTCTGGCCGGTGCCATCTCGGACGGCACCGACAGCCTGGTCAACGCGATCGACGGCGTCAGCGGCGCCTTCAAGGACGCCGTCACCTACGGCCTGCTCAACCCGCTGCAGTCGCTGCTGGGGGAGACGCCCTGGTGGCTGATGGCCCTGGTGCTCGTGGTGGCGGCCTTCCTGGTGGGCGGGTGGCGGCCGGCAGCGGTGACCGTCGTGTGCGAGGCGGTCATCTTCGGCACCGGGCTGTGGCACGACGCGATGGTCACGCTGACGATGACCCTCGTCGCGACCGTGATGGTGATGCTCGTCGCGATGGCGCTCGGTGTGTGGATGGGGCGCAGCAAGCGCGCGGACACGCTGATCCGTCCGTTCCTCGACACCTTCCAGACGATCCCGCCCTTCGTCTACCTGGTGCCCGCCCTGGCCCTCTTCGGGGCCACCCGCTTCACCGCGATCGTGGCGGCGATGGCCTACGCCGTACCCATCGCGACGAAGCTGGTCGCCGACGGCATCCGCGGGGTCGACCCGGCCACGGTCGAGGCCGCCCGGTCGCAGGGCATCACCGCTGGCAGATGATCCGCAAGGTGCAGCTGCCGATGGCGCGGGAGGCGCTCGTGCTCGCGACCAACCAGGGGCTGCTCTACGTCTTGTCGATGGTCGTCATCGGCGGCATGGTCGGCGCCGGCAGTCTCGGCTACATCGTGGTGTCCGGCTTCTCCCAGTCCCAGCTGTTCGGCAAGGGACTCGCAGCCGGCATCGCGATCACCGCGCTCGGAGTCATGCTCGACCGGACCGCGCGGTACGCCGCTGCGCGCCACGGCCGCGCCTAGGCAGCACCCGGTCACCCAAGAAGCACCAGGAAGCACCCACGAAGTCACACGAAGGGACACGCAATGGCACCAGGAACACGTCGGCCGAGGATCCTCGGTCTGGCCAGCCTCGCCGCGGTCGCGGCGCTCGCGCTGGCCGGCTGCGGCGGCGGCAACATCGAGGAGAGCGACACGTCGTCGGCCGGAGGGAAGGACTGCGGCGAGCTGAACATCGCCGTCAACCCCTGGACCGGCTACGTCTCCAACGCGCACGTGATCGGCTACGTCGCGGAGACCGAGCTCGGGTGCAAGGTCGCCTACCAGGACGTGAAGGAGGAGGTCGGCTGGCAGGGGATGGCCACCGGCACGATCGACACGATCGTGGAGAACTGGGGCCACGACGACCTGATCAAGAAGTACATCGACGAGCAGAAGACCGTCGAGGACGCGGGGCTCACGGCAACGACGGCATCATCGGCTGGTACGTCCCGCCGTGGATGGCCGAGAAGTACCCCGACATCACCGACTGGAAGAACCTCAACAAGTACGCCGACATGTTCAAGACCTCGGAGTCGGACGGCAAGGGTCAGCTCCTGGACGGCGACCCGTCCTACGTCACCAACGACGAGGCCCTGGTGAAGAACCTCGACCTCGACTACAAGGTGGTCACGGGCGGCAGCGAGGCCGCGCTCATCCAGAGCTTCCGGACGGCGGAGAAGAACAAGAAGCCGCTGCTCGCCTACTTCTACGAGCCGCAGTTCTTCTTCTCCGAGATGAAGCTGGTCAAGGTCGACCTGCCCGCCTACACCGAGGGCTGTGACGCCGACGCCGAGAAGGTCGCCTGCGACTACCCGCCGTACAAGCTCAACAAGCTGATCTCCAAGAAGTTCGAGGACTCGGGCTCGCCCGCGGTCGACCTGATCAAGAACTTCGAGTGGACCAACGACGACCAGAACCTGGTCTCCACCGACATCGCCGAGGGGGGCATGGACCCCGACGAGGCGGCGAAGAAGTGGGTCGAGGCCAACCCTGACAAGGTCGAGGCCTGGTTGAAGTAGCAGCCCACCGATCTCCCCCGTCGCGCCTGGTTGACAGTCGCGGCGGGGGAGACGCATGCTGGAGGCCTGTTTCAAATAGCGCACGTAGTTGCGTCATACGCAACGGATCAAGGACTTCTCATGGCCACCGTCCCCGCCACCGCCCGCGTCGTCGTGATCGGCGCCGGCATCGTCGGCAACAGCCTCGTCCACCACCTGGCCCGCCTGGGCTGGACCGACATCGTGCAGATCGACAAGGGGCCGCTGCCCAACCCCGGTGGCTCCACCGGGCACGCGTCGAACTTCATCTTCCCCGTGGACCACTCCCGGGAGATCGCGGACCTGACGCTCGACTCGGTCAAGCAGTACAAGGAGATGGGCGTCTTCACCGAGTCCGGTGGCTTCGAGGTGGCGCGCACCGAGGAGCGCATGGAGGAGCTGCGGCGCCGGATGTCCTCGGCCAGGGCCTGGGGCATCGAGGCCGAGCTGGTGACGCCGGCGCAGGTCGTGGAGAAGGTGCCGTTCCTCGAGGCCGACCAGATCATCGGCGCGTTCTGGACCCCGTCGGTCGGCGTCGTCGACTCGCTGCGCGCCGGCACGATCATGCGCGAGCGCGCGCTCGAGACCGGCGCGCTCACCGTCGTCCCCACGGTGGAGGTCACCGGGCTCGACGTCGAGGACGGCGCGATCCGGCGGGTGCGCACGACCGGCGGCGACATCGAGGCCGAGACCGTCGTGATCGCCTGCGGCGTGTGGAGCCCGAAGATCGGCGACATGGCCGGGCATCAGCATCCCGCTGACCCCCGCCGTGCACCAGATGATCAGCGTCGGACCCGTGCCCGCAGCTGGCGGAGACGCGAGGGCGAGATCTCCTTCCCGATCATCCGCGACATGGACACCTACTGCTACGAGCGGCAGCACGGCGCCGACATGGAGGTCGGCTCCTACGCCCACCGCGCGATCCTGCACGAGCCCGAGGAGATCCCCTCGATCGAGCAGGCGAAGCTGTCGCCGACGGAGATGCCCTTCACCTCCGACGACTTCGACCCCCAGCTGGAGCAGGCCTTCGAGCTGATGCCGGACCTGCTGGGCGCCGAGGGCGCCGAGATCCGCTACGCGATCAACGGCCTGCTCTCGCTGACCTGCGACGGCAACCCGATCCTGGGCGAGACGCCTGGTCTCGGGTCTCTGGACCGCGGCCGCGGTGTGGATCAAGGAGGGCCCGGGCGTCGGACGGGCGGTCGCGGAGTGGATGACGCACGGTCACCCCGAGATCGACGTGCACCACTCCGACATCGCACGGTTCCACCCCCACCAGATGCGGCGCGAGCACACCCGGGCACGCACCACCGAGGCGTTCATCAAGACCTACGGCATCATCCACCCCGCCGAGCAGTACGAGTCCGACCGCGACCAGCGGCTCTCGCCGATGCACGACTCCGAGGTCAAGCTCGGCGCCCGCTTCTTCGAGGCGGCCGGCTGGGAGCGCCCGCAGTGGTACGAGTCCAACGCCGACCTGGTCGAGGAGTACGGCGACCGCGTGATGCCCCGCGAGCACGAGTGGGACTCCCGCTGGTGGAGCCCGATCGTCAACGCCGAGCACCTGCGGATGCGCGAGGCCGCGGGCATCATCGACCTCAGTGCCTTCTCGATCTTCGACATCACCGGCCCCGGTGCGCTGGACGCGGTGCAGCGCACCTGCGTCTCGCAGTGCGACGTCGCCGTCGGCAAGGTGGTCTACACGCCGGTCCTCGACGCCAAGGGCGGCTTCCTCTCCGACCTGACGGTGATGCGGCTCGGCGACGAGCACTTCCGTGTCGTCACGGGCGGCGCCCACGGACGTGCCGACGAGCAGTGGTTCCGCCGTCAGCTGCCCTCGGACGGCTCGGCTGCGCTGACCGCGCACACCGACTCGGTGGTCACGGTGGGTCTCTGGGGCCCCCGCGCGCGTGACATCCTCTCCTCGCTGACGGCAGACGACGTCTCGCACGAGGGCTTCGGCTTCCTGTCCTGCCGGGAGATCACGGTGGCCGACGTACCGGTCCTGGCCTCGCGCATCTCCTACGTCGGCGAGCTCGGCTGGGAGCTGTACGTGCCGACCTGGAGCACGCCGCGACCCTGTGGGAGAAGCTGCTCGAGGCCGGCGCGCCGCACGGCGCCGCCCGGTCGGCATCGGCGTCTACGGCACCACCGGGCGGATCGAGAAGGGCTACCGCGCCTACGGCGCCGAGCTCGACGGCGAGCGCACGATCGTCGAGGCCGGCATGGCAGCGCCCCAAGGTCAAGGCGGCGGACTTCGTCGGGAGGGAGGCCTACCTCGCCCAGCGCGCGTCGGCCCCGCCTCGGTGCTGTGCACGCTGACCGTGGACGACCACACGTCCGCGAGCGGCACGAAGCGCTACATGCTCGGCGGCGAGCCGATCCTGACGCGGGAGGGTGCGGCCCTCGTCGACGGGCACGGCCACCACCCCTACGTCACGACGGCCGGATCGGCGCCCTCGCTCGGCACGCACGTGCTGCTGGCCTACCTGCCGCCGGACGCCGGCGACGCTCGGCAACCGAGCTCGCGGTCTCCTACATGGAGGAGCTCTACCCCGTGACCGTCGGCTCCGTCGACGCGACGTCGCTCTTCGACCCGGCCAACGACCGGATCCGCTCATGAACGCCCAGCCGAATGCTCGCTGCGCTCCGCTTCGACCGGGGGCCACGCATGAGCAACGTGCTGGTGTGCATCAAGCGGGTGCCCGACCTCGGCGGCGAGATCTCGCTGACCGCCGACGGCATGGCGGTCGACGACTCCTCGCTCGGCCACACCGTCAGCCCGCACGAGGAGTGCGCGGTCGAGCTGGCGATCCGGTCGCCAAGGACACCGGTGGCGAGGCGACCGTGCTGACGCTCGGCTCGTCCGACGCGGTCGAGCAGCTGCGCAACGCGCTCGCCCTCGGCTGCACCGGCGCGGTGCTCGTCGAGGCCGACCCGTGCGGCTACGGACCGGCCGACGTGGCCGCCGCGATCGCCGAGGTGGTCCGCGCGCACGAGGCCGCGCGGGACGACGTACGACCTGGTGCTGCTGGGCAACGACGCCTCCGACACCGGCGACTTCCAGGTCGGCGTCCGGCTCGCCTACGCTGCTCGACCGCCCGGTGGTCGACCGGGATCTCGACGCTCGAGGTCGACGGGGACACGCGTGATCGCGCGCGGCGGCAGCCCCGACGGCGGGACCGAGGTCTTCGAGCTGCCGCTGCCCGCGGTGCGTGACCGTGATGGAGGGCGGCGTCGAGCCGCGCTACCCCTCGATCCCCGGCCGCATGAAGGCCAAGAAGGTCGCCGTCGAGCAGGTCGAGCCGACCTGCAGCCGGCCGGCTCGGGCCGGGTCCGGCTCAAGCTGCCCGAGGCGCAGCCCAGCCAGGTGACCATGCTGGGCACGGGCGCCGACGCCGCACCCGCGCGTGGTCGACCTGCTGCGAGAAGCTGGGAGTGACGCGATGAGACGTCCTGGTGCTGGTCGAGACCGACGACGACGGCGCGATCGAGGTCTCCCGCGAGACGCTGACCTTCGCCCGCGACCTCGGGCGACGGTGCACGCGCTCGTCGTCGGGACGGGCCGACCGGGCTGTTCGACCAGCTCGGTGAGTACGGCGTCGTCGTCGGTGCAGCACGCCGACGGCGACGCGTTCACGTCCTACGCGGCGGCGGCCTGGGCCGCGGCCGTGGTCGCGGCCGCCGCCGACCGGCCCGACGTGCTCGTCGCCGGCATCGCCCCGCGGCAACGAGGTGCTCGCCCACGTCGCCTGCCGGCTCGACGTCGCGATGGCCGCCAACGTGGTCGCCGTCGACGGCGACGTCGCCGCTGGTCGTCTCGCCGGCAGGTGCTCGGCGGCTCGGCGCTCGAGGAGCTGCGCGCTCGACGACCGGGTCGCGGTGCTCACCGTGGCCGGCCACGCCTGCGACCCGCGCCGGCGGACGCCGCCACCTCGCCCAGCCGTCCGCCGCTCGACGTGAGCCGTCACCGACGCCGACCTGCGGGCGCGCGTGGTCCGCACCGAGCCGGGGGAGCCCGACGAGTCCGGCAGCCTGAAGTCCGCCCGCGTCGTGGTCGGGCGCCGGCCGCGGGGCCGGGCGGCGCCGACGGCTTCGCCGACCTGCTCGAGCTCGCCGAGCTGCTCGACGGCTCGCTCGGCGTCTCGCGGGTGGTCACCAGCCTGGGCTGGCGGCCGCACCACGAGCAGGTCGGCCAGACCGGCAGCCGGGTCTCGCCGGACCTCTACGTCGCCTGCGGCATCAGCGGCGCGATCCAGCACTGGGCCGGCATGTCGAGCTCGAAGACGATCCTGGCGATCAACACCGACGCGGACGCGCCGATGGTGACCAAGGCGCACTACGCGGTGATCGGCGACCTGCACGAGATCGTGCCGGCGGTCAACGAGGAGCTGCGCCGCCGCACCGGCTGACCGCCGAGTCGGCGCGTCTGCTGGCCGCAACCCCGCCGAGTCGGCGCGTCTGCTGGTCCCGGCAGACTGTGCGCGTGCCCTCTCTCCGCCGTCTCGACCTGCTCGCGCTCGCCGCGGCGCTGCTGACCAGCGCGGTGCTGGGGTTCTACCTCGTGCTGACCCGGCTGGAGGGGGGCGCCCCGACGATGTGGGCGGTGTGGCCGCTGGCCGGCGCCTCCTGCGGCGTGCTGTACGCCGCCTGGCGCACCTCGCCCCTGCGCCGCGCCGTGCTGGTGGTCTGCGCGATGGTGATCTTCTTCTTCGGCTTCCTCACCGTGCTCTCCATCGGACCGCCCCTGCTGCTCGCGTCCGTGCTCTGCGTCCTCAGCGTGCTGCGCTCGCCCACCCGGGACTGGCGCGACACCGTCTGAGACGGGTCACCGACGGATCGGGGCCACCGTCGCGTCGGTGACGCGCACCAGGTCGGCCGGCGCGAGCCCCAGGTCGAGGCCGCGCCGTCCACCGGAGACGTAGACCACGTCGGCTGCGCGAGGGCCGAGGCGTCCAGCACGTGAGGTGCGCGCGCCGCTGGCCCGACCGGTGAGATGCCGCCGACGACGTACCCGGTGGCCCGCTCGGCCTCCGCCGGGTCGGCCATCGTCGCCCGCTTGCCCCCGACCGCGGCGGCGACGGCCTTGAGGTCGAGCTGCCCGGCGACCGGCACGACGCCCACGACCAGCCGGCCGTCGACCGAGGCCAGCAGGGTCTTGAGCACCTGCGCCGGGTCGAGGCCGAGCGCCTCGGCGGCCTCCAGCCCGTACGACGCCGCGGCCGGGTCGTGCGCGTAGGGGTGCTCGGTGAACGGCACGCCGGCCCGGGTGAGGGCGACCGTGGCCGGCGTACTGCCCGCGACTCGTCTCCTGCCATCGAGCCGGACCTAGTTCGGCGACCAGCTGGTGCGCGCGACCTCGGTGGCCGGCAGGGACGGGATCGCCCGCATCGCCCGCATCTCCTCGCGCAGCAGGTGCCGGATCATCATCAGCCGGTCGAGCGGGGTGCTCGTCTCGAGCAGCTCCTGCCGCTCCTTGAGGGTGAGCAGACAGGTCGCGGCGAGGCTGTAGGAGAGGTACTCCGGGTCGCGGGGGAAGTCGCCGTCGAGGACGTCGCCGCCGCGCATCGCCGAGAGCCGGCGGCGGTACTCCTGGAAGGTGGCGAGCGTCCGGGTGGCCTCCGTCGCCTCGGGGGCGCTGCCCGGACGGCGCGCGGTGCGGGGGCAGCGACTCGACGTCGCCCACGAGGTACTCCCCGGACGTGTCCAGGCCGTCGAGCCGCATCCGCTTGCGTCCGACCACCTCGATGTCGAAGCGACCGTCCTCGTAGGGCTCCACCGAGGTCATCTGCACCACGCAGCCGACGCGGTGCACCGAGTGCACGGTGGAGCTCCACCGCTCGCCGACCTCGTAGCCCTCCCGGATCGCCACGATCCCGAACAGCCGCAGCGACTTGTCGGGGATGGTCAGCAGGTGGTGGACCAGCGCGCGGTAGCGGTCCTCGAAGACGTGCAGCGGCACGGTGACACCCGGGAACACCACGGTGTTCAGGGGGAAGATCGGGAGCTGCTCGTGCACGGACCTCAACCTACCCATGTGTCCGGGGTCTCTGCGCGGGAACCACCGTCCGGACGCGCCGCGACCGTTCACACCTAGAATCGCGCGCATGATCCGCCGTATCGACCTCCGGGGCGAGAGCGCCGCCGACTACCGCGCCGTCGTCCCGCGCGCCGACTTCGACGTCGAGGCCGCCCTCGACGTCGTGCGCCCGATCTGCGACGACGTGCGCCATCGGGGCGTCGAGGCGGTCGCTGGAGTTCACGGCGCGAGTTCGACGGCGTGCGAGGCAGAGCGAGATCGCGGTCCCGGCGGAGGCGCTCGCGCAGGCCCTCGTCGAGCTCGACCCGGCCGTCCGCGCCGGCCTCGAGGAGTCGATCCGCCGGCTGCGGATGACCTGCGAGGCCGAGCTCGAGCAGGACACCACCACCCAGGTCGTGCCGGGCGGCACCGTGAGCCAGATGATGGTCCCGATCCAGCGGGTCGGGCTCTACGTCCCCGGCGGCATCGCGCCGCTCGTGTCCAGCGTGGTCATGAACGTCGTCCCCGCCCAGGTCGCCGGCGTCGAGTCGATCGCGCTCACGTCGTCCCCGCAGCGGACCGCGTTCGGCCGGGGCAGCGGCCTGCCGCACCCCACGATCCTGGCCGCCTGCGCGCTGCTCGGGCGTCGACGAGGTCTACGCCGTCGGGGGCGCCCAGGCGATCGCGATGTTCGCCTACGGCGCCGGGCCGTGCCGCAAGGTCGACCTGGTCACCGGTCCCGGCAACATCTACACCGTCTCGGCCAAGCGGCTGCTCAAGGGCGTCGTCGGGCATCGACTCCGAGGCCGGCCCGACCGAGATCGCGATCCTGGCCGACGACACCGCCGACCCGGCCTTCGTCGCCGCCGACCTGCTCAGCCAGGCCGAGCACGACCCGATGGCCGCGGCGGTGCTGGTCACGACGTCGCCCGCGCTGGCCGACGACGTCGAGGCCGAGCTCGACAAGCAGGTCTCCGCGACCCGCCACGTCGAGCGGATCCGGACCGTCGCTGTCCGGGCGAGCAGTCGGCGATCGTGCTGGTCGACGACCTCGAGCAGGGGCTGTCCGTGGTCGACGCCTACGCCGCCGAGCACCTCGAGATCCAGACCCGCGACGCCGCCGACGCTGGCGCCGCCGGGTGCGCAACGCCGGCGCGATCTTCGTCGGCGCCTTCGCGCCGGTCTCGCTCGGCGACTACTGCGCCGGCTCCAACCACGTGCTGCCCACCGCCGGCTGCGCGTGCCACAGCTCGCGGGCTGTCGGTGCGCGTCGTTCCTCAAGGCCGCTGCACGTCATCGAGTACGACGAGCAGGCGCTGCGCGACGTCGCGCCGCACGTGGTCGCCCTCGCCGAACGCCGAGGACCTGCCCGGGCACGGCGCCGCGATCGACGTACGCCTCGCGCGCTGGTCCGGAGAGTCCTGATGCGGCTGCCCCTGCGGGAGGAGCTGCGCGGGATCGAGCCGTACGGCGCGCCGCAGTCCTCGACGGGCCCGGTCGCAGCTCAACGTCAACGAGAACCCCTACCCGCCCTCGGAGGCCGTCGTCGCCGACGTCGCCGTGGCGGTGGCCGAGGCCGCCCGCACGCTCAACCGCTACCCGGACCGGGAGTTCACCGCCCTGCGCGAGGACCTCGCGGCCTACCTCGGCCACGGTGTGCACCGCCGACCAGGTGTGGGCGGCGAACGGGTCCAACGAGGTGATGCTGCAGCTGCTGCAGGCGTTCGGCGGCCCCGGCCGCACGGCCGTGTCGTTCGCGCCGACGTACTCGATGTATCCCGAGTACGCCCGCGACACCATGACCGGCTGGGTCACCGGCCACCGCGAGCGAC
Organism: uncultured Actinomycetota bacterium; assembly: GCA_963845655.1. Lineage (GTDB taxonomy): Bacteria > Actinomycetota > Actinomycetes > Propionibacteriales > Nocardioidaceae > Nocardioides_B. Next base: position 183,211 of record CAWJTB010000003.1, read on the forward strand.
GACTTCCGCCTCGACCTGGACCACGCGCGTCGCGGTGATCGCCGAGCACCGCCCGACGGTCGTGCTGCTGCCCTCGCCGAACAACCCGACCGGCACCGCGCTGCCGCCGGACGCGGTCGTCGCGGTCTGCGCCGCGACCGCCGAGCACGGCGGGGTCGTGGTCATCGACGAGGCCTACGGCGAGTTCCGTCGCGCGGGCACGCCGTCCGCGCTCGAGGTGCTGCCGCACACCCCGAACCTCATCGTCACCCGCACGATGAGCAAGGCGTTCGCGCTCGCCGGTGCCCGCCTCGGCTATCTGGCGGCGGCGAAGGAGATCACCGACGCGATCCGGGTGGTCCGGCTGCCCTACCACCTGTCCGCGGTCACCCAGGCCGTCGCGCGGGTGGCGCTGCGGCACGCCGACGAGCTGCTGGCCCGGGTCGACGACCTGCGCGGCCGAGCGGGACCGCACCGTCACGTGGTTGCGCGAGCGGGGGCTCGACGGTCGCCGACAGCGACGCCAACTACGTGCTGTTCGGCACGTTCGCCGACCGGCACGCCGTCTGGCAGGCTCTCCTGGACCGCGGCGTGCTGATCCGCGAGACCGGGCCGGACGGCTGGCTGCGGGTCTCGATCGGCACGGCGGCGGAGATGGCGGCGTTCGAGCAGGCACTAGTGGAGGTACTCCGATGAGCAGGACCGCACGGATCGAGCGCGCGACCAAGGAGTCGAAGGTGCTGGTCGAGGTCGACCTCGACGGGACCGGGCGCAGCCAGGTCTCCACCGGGGTCGGGTTCTACGACCACATGCTGACCGCCTTCTCGCGGCACTCGCTCATCGACCTGACCGTGCAGACCGACGGCGACACCCACATCGACGCGCACCACACCGTCGAGGACACCGCGATCGCGCTCGGCGACGCGCTGCGCGAGGCGCTCGGCGACAAGGCCGGCATCCGTCGCTTCGGCGACTCGCTGGTGCCGCTCGACGAGGCGCTCGTGCAGTGCGCCGTCGACGTCTCCGGCCGGCCGTACTGCGTGCACGTCGGCGAGCCGGACGCCCAGGCGTTCGTCACGATCGGCGGCAGCTCGGTGGGCTACCTCGGCTCGCTGACCCGGCACGTGTTCGAGACGCTGGCGCACCACGCCCAGATCGCCCTGCACGTGCGGGTGCTCTCCGGCCGCGACCCGCACCACCTCGTCGAGGCACAGTTCAAGGCCGTCGCCCGTGCACTGCGCGACGCCGTGGCGTTCGACCCGCGCGAGACGGGCGTGCCCAGCACCAAGGGCACCCTGTGAGCGCAGCCGCCGACTCGAAGCGGGGCCGGCGAGCCCAGCCGAGGACAGCGGGAGCCCGAGCGTCGTCGTCCTCGACTACGGCTTCGGCAACCTCCGCTCCGCGGTGCGCGCCCTCGAACGCGCCGGCGCCGCGGTCACCCTGACCGCCGACCGCGACGCGGCGATGGCCGCGGACGGCCTGGTGGTGCCGGGCGTCGGCGCCTTCCGGCGTGCGTCGAGGGCATCCGCGCCGTGCGGGGCCACGAGGTCGTGGGCCGTCGGCTCGCGGGCGGCCGCAAGGTGCTCGGCATCTGCGTCGGCATGCAGGTGCTGTTCGCTCGCGGGGTCGAGCACGGTGTCGACACCCCGGGTCTCGACGAGTGGCCGGGGGTGGTGGAGCGGCTGCAGGCGCCGGTCGTGCCGCACATGGGCTGGAACACCGTCGAGACGCCGGCGGACACTGCGCTGTTCGAGGGCGTCGAGCAGCGAGCGGTTCTACTTCGTGCACTCCTACGGCGTCCGCGACTGGACCCTGCGGACCAACGGCCGCACCCGCGCGCCCCAGGTGACCTGGGCGACCCACGGCGGGCGACCGCTTCGTCGCCGCCGTCGAGAACGGCCCGCTGAGCGCCACGCAGTTCCACCCGGAGAAGTCCGGGGACGCCGGCGCGCCGGCTGCTCCGCAACTGGGTCGGGTCGCTCTGAGCAAGGAGCGGGCGCGGCGTCGTGCCGCGCGGGAGCACGAGGCGGCGCTCCGGGCAGCGGCCCGGGCCGCCGGAGGTGGAGCGGCGCGAGCGGCGTGCGGCGCGCGCCCACGCCGTACGACGGCGCACGACCGGCCGGCTGCCCGGGCCGCACGCACGTCGGTCGCGACACCGGGCAGCCTGGCCCGCCGTCGACGCCGGCAGACGTCCCTGCTGCTCGCCGCGCTCGGGGCGCTCAACGTGCTCGTCTGGGTGCTGCGACCGGACTGGGAGGCCCGGCTCGCGGCCCTGGTGGTGAGCGTGCTGGCCGCTCCGGTCCTGCATGTGCTCCTGCTCCCGCGCCGCTAGCAGCTCCTGCCCGCGGCGACCGAACGGCTGGATTTATCCGTTTTGAGCCCGAAGCAGGGCGATCATTCCTAGGCTGAGGGCCCGGCGTGCAGCAGATCGCGCCTGCCAGCAACGAGATGAGGGCACCATGACGCCGGCGACCGACTCGAGGTCGGACCGCTCCCAGCAGCACACCACGCTCGAGTCGCTGCTGAGGGCGGAGCTGGTGACCAGCGTCTTCCAGCCCATCGTGGACCTGCAGACCGGACGAGTGGCGGCCTTCGAGGCCCTGGCGCGCGGTCCGGAGGGGCCGTGGCGAAGCCCGGCGGCGCTGTTCACCGCGGCTCGCGAGGAGGACCTGCTGGCCCAGCTCGACCTGGCCTGCGGCGAAGCAGCGCTGCGTGGCGCGGCTCGCAACGGCCTGGTTGCTCCGGCGACGATCTTCGTCAACATCGAGCCGGAGGTGCTCGAGGATGCCGCGCTGCGGCGCCTGCGCGAGCTCTGTGACCAGGTGCCGGGCGGCCTCACCGTAGTCCTGGAGATCACCGAGCGGGCGCTGGCCGCCCGGCCGGCCGAGCTGCTGCAGTCGGTCGAGCGGGTCCGGCAGCTCGGCTGGGGCGTGGCCTTGGACGACGTCGGCGCCGACGTCGCCTCGCTCGCCTTCATGCCCCTGCTGCGTCCCGACGTGGTCAAGCTCGACCTGCGGCTGGTGCAGGGACGCGCCACCCCTGAGGTGGCGCACATCATGAACGCCGTCAACGCCTACGCCGAGTCGACCGGCGCGCTGATCCTGGCCGAGGGCATCGAGAACGAGACCCACCTGGAGACGGCCCGCGGCCTGGGCGCCACGCTCGGGCAGGGCTGGCTCTTCGGCCGCCCGACCGCGGACCCGGACGTCACCGCGATCAGGGAGCCGCTGCTGCTGCCGCGGAACGGCCCGACGGTCGACCTCGCCCACCGGTCTCCCTTCGCGTGCCTGCCGGTCGGCACCCCGTTGCGGACGGCGTCCAAGCGGCTGCTCGTCGAGCTCAGCAAGCAGCTCGAGCGGGAGGCCATGCGGGTGGGGGAGACCTGCGTCGTGGCCTCCACCTTCCAGCAGGGACGGCACTTCACCCCGGCGACCGCCCAGCGCTACCGCGACCTCGTGGACCGGGCGTTCTTCGTGTGCGCGATCGGCGAGGACCTCCCGGAGGAGCCCGTGCCCGGTCTGCGTGGCGCCTCGCTCCGGCCCGACGACCCGGTGCTCGGGGAGTGGGACGTCGCCGTCCTCGGCCCGCACTTCAGCGCGGCCTTGCTGGCCCGCGACCTGGGGGACACCGGACCGGACATGCAGCGACGCTTCGAGTACGCCCTCACCTACGAGCGCGACACCGTCATCGCGGCCACGCGCCAGCTGCTGTCCCGCGTGGTGCCGAGGGCGGAGACATCGGACCCGCCGGCCCCGCCAACCCCGGCCCCGGCGGCCTCCACCGGCTTCCGTCGACCCGGCCAGCCGCGTGCCTCCGTCGACCCGCTGACCGGCCTCTGGGACCGGCGTCGGCTCGAGGAGCGCGTCGAGGTCGAGCTCTGGGACACCCGGGTGCGAGACGGCGCCCTCGCGCTGCTGCTCCTCGACCTCGACGACTTCGCCGCCGTCAACGACTCACTCGGTCACCCAGGGGGCGACGAGGTCCTGAAGGTGACCGCCCGGCGGCTGAGCGGGAGCATCCGGCGCAGCGACTTCGTGGCCCGGCTCGGCGGTGACCAGTTCCTGGTCGCCGCCACCGGCCTGGATCCCGCGGACGCGCACGAGCGCGCGCACAACATCGCCGACGTGCTCGCGGCCGCGGTTCGAGAGCCGATCCGGGTCGGCGACGCGGAGGTGGTCGTGGTGGGCCGCGTCGGGGTCAGCGTCTTCCCCGACGACGGTGCGGAGTTCGGCCGGCTGCTGCGCCTGGCGGACCTGAGGTTGTACGACCTCAAGCACCCCGCCCCCTGACGGCGCGTCAGCGCACCGGGTGACCGGCAGCGGCCAGGGACTCCTTGACGTCGCCGACGCCCAGCGTCCCGAAGTGGAACACCGACGCCGCGAGCACCGCGTCCGCACCCGCCTGGACCGCCGGCGCGAAGTGCTCCACGCGTCCGGCGCCGCCGGAGGCGATCACCGGGATCGAGACCTCCCGCCGCACCAGTCCGATCAGCTCGAGGTCGAACCCGTCCCGGGTGCCGTCGGCGTCCATCGCGTTGAGCAGGATCTCGCCGGCACCGAGCTCGGCCGCCTCGCGCGCCCAGGTCACGGCGTCCAGCCCGGTGCTCGTGCGTCCGCCGTGGGTGGTGACCTCGAACCCGCTGTCGGTGCCGGCCGCCCGGCGAGCGTCCACGGACAGCACCAGCACCTGGTTGCCGAACCGGTCGGCGATCTCCGCGACGAGCTCCGGGCGCCGGATCGCAGCGGTGTTCACGGCCACCTTGTCGGCCCCCGCGCGCAGCAGCCGGTCGACGTCCTGGACGCTGCCGACCCCGCCTCCGACGGTCAGCGGGATGAACACCTGCTCGGCCGTGCGGGACACGATCTCGAGCGTCGTGGCACGACCCTCGTGCGAGGCCGAGATGTCGAGGAAGGTGAGCTCGTCGGCGCCGTCCGCGTCGTAGACCTTGGCCAGCTCGACCGGGTCGCCGGCGTCGCGCAGGTTCGAGAAGTTGACGCCCTTGACCACCCGTCCGGCGTCGACGTCGAGACAGGGGATCACCCGGATCGCGAGCGTCATGAGACCGGCCGGGTGAGAGCCAGCGCGTCCTCGAGCGTGAACCGGCCCTCGTAGAGCGCGGTGCCGATGATCGCCCCCTCCACACCGTCGCCCACCAGCAGCTGGAGCGCCTCGAGGTCGCTCAGCTCGGTGATGCCGCCGGACGCCACGACCGGTCGGTCCGTCGCCGCGCACACCTGGCGGAGCAGCTCGAGGTTGGGGCCCGCGAGCATGCCGTCCTTGTTGACGTCGGTGACCACGTAGCGCGCGCAGCCCTCGGAGTCGAGCCGCGCGAGGACGTCGTACAGGTCGCCGCCCTCGGAGGTCCAGCCGCGCGCCGCGAGCGTGCGCCCGCGGACGTCCAGGCCGACGGCCACCCGGTCGCCGTACGACGCGATGGCGCTCGCGCACCACTCCGGCTGCTCCAGGGCCGCCGTGCCGATGTTCACGCGCCGGCAGCCGGTCGCCATCGCCGCCTCCAAGGACGCGTCGTCACGGATCCCGCCGCTCATCTCGACCGAGATGTCCAGGGTGCCGACGATCTGCGCGAGGAGGTCGCGGTTGTGGCCGCGGCCGAACGCCGCGTCCAGGTCGACGAGGTGGATCCACTCCGCGCCACGCGACTGCCAGTTCAGCGCGGCCTCGACCGGGTCGCCGAACCGCTTCTCCGAGCCGGCGACTCCCTGCACCAGCTGCACAGCCTGTCCGCCGGCGATGTCGACGGCGGGCAGCAGCTCGAGGTAGGCGCTCATGCGCCCAGCCTAGGAGTCGCCTCCGCGGGCCGCGGACCGAGGCGGGCGCACGTGAGACGTGCCACTCCCGGGCGGCCCGGCCCGCGTCGCTGAGCCGCCCGCGCCGGCGCGCGGGTCGGGGCTGTCGTACCCCGCTCGTAGGGTTGGCCCGTGACCACCTCCGATCCGGCGCGGGACAAGCGCGGCACCCTGCGCGACGGGTTCGCGGTGCTGGGCGTCGCCATCCGGCGCGAGCCGTGGATCTTCACGCTCTCGACGCTCGGCAGCCTGGTCTTCGGTGCGATGACGGTGGCGGACGCCTGGGTGCTCGGCTGGGCGACCGACAACGTGGTGCTGCCGGCCTTCCGCACGGGCGACGTCGACGCGAGCGGCCTGTGGGCGATCCTGGCGCTGTTCGTCGCGGTGGCGATCGGACGTGCCGTCGGGATCGTCGCGCGCCGGCTCGGCGCCGGTGTCATGCAGTACCGCATGCAGGCGCACTACCGCCGCGACGTCACCCGCCAGTACCTCAAGCTCCCGATGTCCTGGCACCAGCAGCACCCCACCGGCCAGCTGCTGTCCAACGCCAACTCCGACGTCGAGGCCGCGTGGGCGCCGATCGCACCGCTGCCGATGGCGGTCGGCACCGTCGCGATGATGGTGATCGCCGTCGTCCAGATGCTCCTCACCGACATGGTGCTGGCGGTCGTCGGGATCCTGGTCTTCCCGGTCGTCATCGCCGTCAACGTCATCTACCAACGTCTCCAGTCGCCGTTGATGACGCGGGCGCAGGCGCTGCGCGCCGAGGTCAGCGAGGTCGCGCACGAGTCCTTCGACGGCGGCCTGGTCGTCAAGTCCCTGGGTCGCGAGACCGAGGAGACCGCCCGCTTCGCGACGAAGGCCCACCAGCTGCGCGACACCAACATCAAGGCGGGCCGGATCCGCGCGGCCTTCGACCCGATCCTGGAGGCGCTGCCCAGCATCGGCGTGCTGGCCGTGCTCGTGGTCGGCGTCTACCGCGTCGACCAGGGCCTGACCGACCCCGGCAACGTGGTCACGGTCAGCTATCTCCTCACCATCGTGTCCTTCCCGATCCGATCGCTCGGCTGGCTCGTGGGGGAGTTCCCGCGCAGCGTGGTCGGCTTCGACCGGGTGCACCGGGTCCTCGACGCCACCGGCGAGATGCCGTACGGCGAGCAGCGGCTGGCCCCGGGGTCGCACGGTGCGCGTCTCGAGGTCCAGCACCTCGCCTACGCCTACGACGAGGACCAGCCGGTGCTGCGCGACGTGACCTTCGGGCTCGCACCCGGACGCACGGTCGCGGTCGTCGGGGCGACGGCCAGCGGCAAGAGCACGTTGGCCGCGCTGCTGCTGCGGCTGCTCGACCCCGTCTCCGGCACCATCCGGGTCGACGGCAGCGACCTGCGCGACCTCGCTCCGGGCGCCTTGGCCGAGCAGGTCGCACTCGTGCCGCAGCAGGCCTTCCTGTTCGACGACACCGTCCGCGGCAACGTCACGCTCGGTGGCGACGTCACCGACGACGAGGTGTGGGCCGCCCTGCGCACCGCCCAGGCCGACGGCTTCGTCGCCGCCCTGCCCCAGGGGCTCGACAGCCGACTCGGCGAGCGCGGCACCTCGCTGTCCGGCGGCCAGCGGCAGCGACTCTCCCTGGCTCGTGCCCTGGTGCGGCACCCCCGGCTGCTCGTGATGGACGACGCCACCTCCGCGGTCGACCCCGAGGTCGAGGCCCGGATCCTCGCCGCGCTCCGGTCCGGCGGCGACGAGAGCACCGTCGTGGTCGTGGCCTACCGCAAGGCCACGATCGCGCTCGCCGACGACGTGGTCTTCCTGCGGGGTGGCCGCGTCCAGGACCAGGGCACCCACACCGACCTGCTGGAGCGCAACCCGGCCTACGCCGACCTGGTCAACGCCTACGAGCAGGAAGCCGCGGAGGAGGTGTCTCGATGAGCAGCCTCGGCAACGCCGGCACCAGCATGGACACCGGCGAGGACATCTCCGCGCTGCGCACCATCGCCCGGGGCATCGAGCTGTCGCCGGAGCTCAAGGACGGCTTCCGCGGCACCCTCGCCTTCGCCCTGCTCTCCACCCTGGGCCGGATCGTCGTCCCGGTCGCGGTGCAGCAGACCCTCGACAGGGGCCTGCGCGGCTCCGATGGCCCGGACCTCGGCTTCGTCGCCCTCGTGGCAGTGCTCGCCCTCGTCGCCGTCATGGTCACCGGCGCGGCGTCGTACGCCATGACCTACCGGCTCTTCACCAGCGCGGAGCGAGGCCTGGCCACCTTGCGCATCAAGGCCTTCCGGCACGTGCACGACCTGCCGCTGCTCACCCAGAACACCGAGCGGCGCGGTGCCCTCGTCTCCCGGGTCACCAGCGACGTCGACCAGGTCTCGCAGTTCCTCATCTTCGGCGGCGTGATCGCGGTCGTGTCCGTCGGTCAGATCCTGGTCGCGACCCTGGTGATGGCGATCTACAGCTGGCAGCTGACGATCGTGGTGTGGGTCTGCTTCCTCCCGCTGTTCGTGTCCTTGCGGTTCTTCCAGAAGAAGCTGTCCCTGGCCTACGGCGTCGTCCGCCAGCAGGTCGGCCACATGCTCAGCGCCGTGTCCGAGCCCGTCGTGGGGGCCGCCACCGTCCGGTCCTACGCCATCGAGCAGCGCACCCAGGAGCGCATCGACACCGCGATCGACCGCTACAAGGCGGCCAGCACCCGGGCGCAGGGGCTGACCGCCTTCTCCTTCTCGCTCGGCGGGCTGTCGGCCGGCCTCGCCAACGCCGGTGTGCTGATCATCGGGGTGCTGCTCGGCGTCGACGGCGACATCACCGTCGGCAAGGTGCTGGCCTTCGCGTTCCTCGTGACCCTGTTCGTCGGCCCCGTGCAGATGGGCACCCAGGTGCTCACCGACGCCCAGAACGCCATCGCCGGCTGGCGCCGGGTGATCGGCATCCTGGACACCCCGGCCGACGTCGTCGACCCCGGAGCGCAGGGCACCCCGCTGCCGAGCGAGGCGGTGACGATCCGGTTCGACGCGGTCGGCTTCGCCTACCCCGGCGGCGTCCCGGTGCTGCACGACATCGACCTCGAGATCGCCCCGAACACCCGGCTCGCCGTGGTCGGGGAGACCGGCTCCGGCAAGACCACGCTGGCCAAGCTGCTGACCCGGCTGATGGACCCGACCAGCGGCGCCGTCCGGCTCGACGGCATCGACCTGCGCGACGTGCCCTTCGACTCGCTGCGGGAGCGGGTGGTGCTGGTGCCGCAGGAGGGCTTCCTGTTCGACAGCACGCTGCGCGCCAACGCGCTCTACGGCAAGCTCGACGCGACCGACGAGGAGATCCTCACCGCGGTCGAGCAGCTCGGGCTCTCCGACTGGCTGGAGACCCTGCCGCGCGGCCTCGACACCCGCGTGGGGCAGCGGGGCGAGTCGTTGTCGGCGGGGGAGCGGCAGCTGGTCGCGCTGGTCCGTGCCCACCTGGCCGACCCCGACCTGCTGGTGCTCGACGAGGCCACCAGCGCCGTCGACCCGGCACTGGAGATGCGGATCGCGAGGGCCCTGGAACGGCTCACCAAGGGCCGCACGTCGGTGACGATCGCGCACCGCATGTCGACCGCCGAGGGCGCCGACGAGGTCGTCGTCGTCGACCGTGGCCGGGTCGTGCAGCGCGGCCCGCACGCCGCACTCGTGGCCGAGGGCGGCGTCTACGGCCGGCTGCACGCCAGCTGGGTGGCGCAGCAGTCCGTCCGCTGACCCCCCGATTCGTCTGCGGTCTGGCGGGTCCTCGTGGCGGACCGGTCGCAGACGAATCGGAGCGGGTCGGCACACTGGAGGCATGAGCAGCTCTCTCGACCCGGCCATCGCGGCGCGCCTCACGCGCGACGCCCAGGGGCTCGTCCCCGCCGTGGTCCAGCAGCACGGCACCGGTGAGGTGCTGATGGTCGGCTGGATGGACGACGAGGCGCTGCACCGCACGCTGACCACCGGGCGCTCGACCTTCTGGAGCCGCTCGCGCCAGGAGTACTGGGTCAAGGGCGAGACCTCCGGCCACCGCCAGCACGTTCGTGAGGTCCGCCTCGACTGCGACGGCGACACGCTGCTCGTGCAGGTCGACCAGGAGGGCCCGGCCTGCCACACCGGCGACCGCAGCTGCTTCGACGCCGGCCTGCTCGACGCGGGCCTGCCCGCCGATGGCTGAGCCGCGCCGCTCGTTCGGGCCGACGGTCCTGGCCGGGCTCGGCGGCGCCGCGCTCGCCGCGGTCTCCGCCGGGCAGGAGTGGGCCTCCGCGAGTGGCCGAGCCGGGGGGGCCGACGTCACCGAAGGAGTCCAGGGGTCGGACTCCGCGCCCCTGGCCGTCGCGCTCGCGCTGGTCGCGCTCGCGGCGTGGGGGGTCGTGCTGGTCGTCCGGGGCCGCGCCCGTCAGGTGATGGCGATCGTAGGCGCCGGCGCGTCGGTCGGCGTCGTGGCGGCCACGCTCGTGGCTCTCTCCCGCGCGCGAGCCGACGCCGTCGAGGCGCTGGTCGCCCGCGGTGCGTCCGGCGACGGGGTGTCCGGCTCGCTGTCCGGGTGGTACTGGGCCACGCTGCTCGCCGCGACCCTCACCCTGCTGGCGTTCGCGGCCGCCGTACGGCTGGCTCCGGGGTGGCCCACCATGAGCAGCCGGTACGACGCCCCCGCCAGCCAGACCACCGAGGCGACCGGCGGTGCACCGGACCTGTCCACCGCCGACGAGCGCGACCTGTGGAAGGCCTTCGACGAGGGCCGCGACCCGACCGCCTGAGATCTCGCCCGAGGCCCCTAGGATGTGCTTCGACTCGTCTCTGGCACGACCCGACCCCGAGGAGCTCCCGCGATGGCACACCACGGCAACACCCCGGCCGCCTGGGCCGGTGTGGTCATCATCCTGCTCGGCTTCACCGTCGGCGGGATCGGCCTGGTCATCGGCAGCTGGCCGGTGTTCTGGATCGGTGTCGTCCTGGGCGTCGTCGGCCCGATCGTCGGCAAGGTCATGCAGAAGATGGGGATGGGCGCAGAGCCGCTGGCCACTGCCGACCACCGATGAGCTCGTGACGGCCACGCTCCTCGGGACCCCGGGCACGAGCCGGGACCCCCGCGCCCGCGGGCAACGGGTCGCCGGGCCGCTGCTGCTGGCCGGGGGAGTGCTCGCCGTCAGCGTCGCCCTGCACCTGCGCGACCCGCACCAGGGTGGGTCCTGGGGCCTGTGCCCCTGGCTGTTCCTGACCGGCACCTACTGCCCCGGCTGCGGGGGTCTGCGCGCCGTCAACGACCTCACCCGCGGGGACCTGGCGGCCGCGGCCTCGAGCAACCTCCTGCTCCTCGCCGCGCTGCCGTTCGTGGCGATGGCGTGGGTGAGGACCGTCCAGGACCGCTGGCGGGGCGTCGTACGACCGCTGACCGCGCGGCGCGCAGTGCCCGCGACCGTCGCCTTCGTCGTCCTCGCGCTGCTGTTCGCGGTGCTGCGCAACACCCCGTCCGGAGCCTGGCTCGCCCCCTGAGCGCCTCCGGCGCCTGCGGACTCCCCGGTGGGGAGCCGGTGTCCCCGACACGCCGACGCACGTCGACCGACACGCCCACCCGTGGCGGCTTAAGCCGTGCTGACCTGGGGTTTAACCACGGTCGCAAAAACAGTGCGGCGATTTGCCCCCACCCGCTTGCGTCCCTGCGGGTCCGGTCCTAGGGTTACCACTACATCTAGTAGTTACATCCGTGTAGTTCTCCACAGATAGTGGTCACTTCTGCACAGGCCACCTGCTGGTTGTCCCCACGTTACCCACAGACTCGTCCCCAGGCCCGCCCCCGACCGGGGCCAGCGAGCCGGCTCCGGGAGGCATCCGGTGGGGGACGAATCGGGGAGTCGGGGGTGTTGAAGCACACAGATGGACCCGCGCGAGAGCGGCGACGACCAGGGTGAGAGGAGTGGGCGACATGCACTGTCCGTACTGCCGCCACACCGACACCCGGGTCCTCGACAGCCGGGTCACCGAGGACGGCGGCGCGATCCGTCGCCGGCGCTCCTGCCCGGCCGACAGCGGCGGGTGCGGCAAGCGGTTCAGCACCGTCGAGCAGATGCAGCTGGTCGTCGTGAAGCGCTCCGGCGCGACCGAGCCGTTCACCCGGGAGAAGGCCATCGCCGGCGTCCGCAAGGCCTGCAAGGGCCGCCCGGTCACCGAGGACGACCTGGCCTGCCTCGGACAGCAGGTCGAGGACGCACTGCGCTGCGAGGGCTGGGCCGAGGTGCCGGCCCACGAGGTGGGCATGTCGATCCTGGCGCCCTTGCGCGAGCTCGACGAGGTCGCCTACCTCCGTTTCGCCAGCGTCTACCGCGCGTTCGAGTCGGCGGACGACTTCGAGGCCGAGATCGCCGTCCTGCGTGCCGAGCGGCCCGCGCGAGCGATGGAGCCGGATCCACACCCAGCCCGCACGGGCTGACCCGATCTGCCCCGGGCCGTCGTGGGGAAGCGGCGGTCCGGGCACACCACCTCGCTGGTGCAGCCGGACGAGCAGCACCGGCCACGAACGATCAGGCAACACCCGCACTTCACGACCATTTCGGCGACACTGGGGATCAAGGAGACAGGCATGACGGAGACGGTCAGCGGCGCAGCACAGGTGGCCTCGCAGCGACGCAAGGGCGGCAAGGGCCTGAAGATGGAGCGCGTCTTCAGCACCGAGGGCGTGCACCCCTACGACGAGATCACCTGGGAGCGTCGCGACGTCCTCCAGCAGAACTGGAAGACCGGCGAGACCGTGTTCGAGCAGAAGGCGGTCGAGTTCCCGCAGTTCTGGTCGCTCAACGCCTCCACGATCGTCACCACCAAGTACTTCCGCGGCGCGGTCGGCACCGACGTGCGTGAGTGGAGCCTCAAGCAGCTGGTCGACCGCGTCGTGCACACCTACCGCAAGGGCGGCGAGGACGCCGGCTACTTCGCGTCCCCGGCGGACGCCGAGCTGTTCGAGCACGAGCTGACCTGGCTCCTGGTCAACCAGTACTTCTCCTTCAACTCCCCGGTGTGGTTCAACGTCGGCACGCAGAGCCCCGCAGCAGGTCTCCGCCTGCTTCATCTTGTCGGTCGACGACTCGATGGACTCGATCCTCAACTGGTACAAGGAGGAGGGCTTCATCTTCAAGGGTGGGTCCGGTGCCGGTCTGAACCTCTCGCGCATCCGCTCCTCCAAGGAGCTGCTCTCCTCGGGCGGCACCGCGTCCGGCCCGGTCTCCTTCATGCGCGGCGCCGACGCGTCCGCGGGCACCATCAAGTCCGGCGGCGCGACGCGTCGGGCCGCCAAGATGGTCGTCCTCGACGTCGACCACCCGGACATCGAGGAGTTCGTGATGACCAAGGCGCGCGAGGAGGACAAGATCCGCGCGCTGCGCGACGCCGGCTTCGACATGGACCTCGGTGGCGTCGACATCACCTCCGTGCAGTACCAGAACGCCAACAACTCCGTCCGCGTCAGCGACGAGTTCATGCGTGCGGTCGAGGAGGGGACGTCGTTCGGCCTGCGGGCCCGCAAGGACAACGCCGTCATCGAGGAGGTCGACGCCCGCGAGCTGTTCCGCAAGATCGCGGTGGCCGCCTGGGAGTGCGCCGACCCGGGCCTGCAGTACGACGACACGATCAACGACTGGCACACCAACCCCGAGACCGGCCGGATCACGGCCTCCAACCCCTGCTCGGAGTACATGTCCCTCGACAACTCCTCGTGCAACCTGGCCTCGCTGAACCTGCTCAAGTTCCTCAAGGACGACGACACCTTCGACGCGCCCCTGTTCGCCAAGGCCGTCGAGCTGATCATCACCGCGATGGACATCTCGATCTGCTTCGCGGACTTCCCGACCGAGTCGATCGGCGAGACCACCCGCACCTACCGGCAGCTCGGCATCGGCTACGCCAACCTCGGCGCCCTGCTGATGGCGATGGGGCTCGGCTACGACTCCGACGGTGGCCGCGCGATGGCGGCCGCGATCACGTCGCTGATGACCGGCCAGTCCTACAAGCGCTCCGCCGAGCTCGCCGGCGTCGTCGGCCCCTACGCCGGCTACGCCCGCAACGCCTCCGCGCACAAGCGCGTGATGCGCAAGCACCAGGCCGCCAACGACGCGATCCGGTCGGTCCACAGCCACGACCGCGACGTGCACGTCCTGGCCACCCAGGCCTGGGACGCGGTCGTCAAGACGGGCGAGAAGTTCGGCTACCGCAACGCGCAGGCCTCGGTGCTCGCGCCGACCGGCACCATCGGCTTCATGATGGACTGCGACACGACCGGCATCGAGCCGGACTTCTCGCTGGTGAAGTTCAAGAAGCTGGTCGGCGGCGGCTCGATGCAGATCGTCAACCAGACGATCCCGCGCGCGCTGCGCAAGCTGGGCTACCAGGAGGAGCAGGTCGAGGCGATCGTCGAGTTCATCGCCGACAAGGGCCACGTCATCGACGCCCCCGGCCTGAAGACCGAGCACTACGAGGTCTTCGACACCGCGATGGGGGCCCGTTCCCTCAAGCCGATGGGCCACGTGCGGATGATGGCCGCGGCGCAGCCGTTCCTGTCCGGTGCGATCAGCAAGACCGTGAACCTCCCCGAGAGCGCCTCGGTCGAGGAGATCGAGGACGTCTACATGCAGTCGTGGAAGCTGGGGCTCAAGGCCACGGCGATCTACCGCGACAACTGCAAGGTCGGCCAGCCGCTCTCCGACGGTGGCAGCACCGCCAAGGACGCCATCACCGACGCGGCCGCCGCTGCCGAGGCGAGCAAGACCGTGGTCGTCGAGCGCCCGGTGCGCAAGCGCCTGCCGAAGTCCCGTCCGTCGCGGACCACCTCGTTCACCGTCGGCGGCGCCGAGGGCTACATGACCGCGGGCTCCTACCCCGACGACGGTCTCGGCGAGGTCTTCCTCAAGCTCGGCAAGCAGGGCTCGACCCTGGCCGGTGTGATGGACGCCTTCTCGATGGCGATCAGCATCTCGCTGCAGTACGGCGTCCCGCTGGAGACCTACGTCTCGAAGTTCACCAACATGAAGTTCGAGCCGGCCGGCCTCACCGACGACCCGGACGTGCGGATGTCGCAGTCGATCATGGACTACATCTTCCGTCGTCTGGCGCTGGACTACCTGCCCTTCGAGAAGCGAGCCGCGATGGGCATCCACACCGCGGAGGAGCGGCAGCGTCAGCTCGAGACGGGCTCCTACGAGGCCCAGGCCGACGAGATCCCCGAGGCCGAGTCCCTGGTCAGCGACCGCGTCGACGTCGCCCCGGCCGCTCCGGCGCCCGCGGGGCCCGTCTCGACGCAGGCCACCGAGGAGGCTCGGGTCCAGGAGGCACCGCAGGGCGTGCACACCTCGGCCGAGCTGATGGAGGCGATCACCGGCACCGCCGTCGACAGCCCGCTGTGCTTCACGTGCGGCACCAAGATGCGCCCGGCCGGTAGCTGCTACGTCTGCGAGGGCTGCGGCAGCACCAGCGGCTGCAGCTGATCGCACGCGGACGTGCACAACGCCTCGTGAGGGCGCCGATGAGGGCTCCTGGCGACCTTGTGCACGTCCGCGTCCGCAGTCTGCCGCGCCCGGCGGAACTGTCGGTCGGTCGTGAAAGCCTCGGAGCGTGACGGTGCAGATCCATCGAGCGGAGTCGACCGACCTGCTCGCCGAGGGGCTCGGTGAGCTGCTGGCGCGTCCGCTCGACGACCCGTTCGCCGAGGAGGTCGTGGTCGTCCCGGCGCGCGGCGTGGAGCGCTGGCTGACCCAGCGGCTCTCGCACCGGCTGGGGCACGGACCGCGCGGCGGTGACGGCGTGTGCGCGGGCGTGCGGTTCCTCAGCCCGCACTCGCTGGTCGCGATGCTGCTCGGCAGGGAGCGGGACGACCCCTGGGAGCCCGACCGGATGGTGTGGCCGCTGCTCGACGTCATCGACGAGTCGCTGGACGAGCCGTGGTGCGCCCCGCTGGCAGCCCACCTCGGGCACGGCGTCGAGGGCGAGGAGGGCGGCTGCGCGCGAGCCGGCGCTACGCCGTGGCGCGTCGCCTGGCCGGCCTGCTTCGCCGGGTACGCCGTGCAGCGGCCCGCGCTGGTCACCGACTGGCGCGAGGGCCGCGACACCGACGGGACCGGTGCGCCGGTCGACGTCGACCTGGCCTGGCAGCCCGAGCTGTGGCGCCGGCTCGTGGACCGGGTCGACGCCGCACCACCCGACGTGCGGCACGCCGCGACGCTGGCGCGGCTGCGCGCGGGCGGGGACGGGCTCGACCTGCCGCCGCGGCTGTCGCTGTTCGGACACACCCGGCTCCCGGTGACCGAGGTCGAGCTGCTCGGGGCGCTGGGCGAGCTGCGAGCGGTCCACCTGTGGCTGCCGCAGGTCTCCGAGCCGCTGTGGCAGACGCTGTCGCAGGCGACAGGCGGGCCGGTGCCGCGTGCGAGCGACGTGTCGATCCGGCAGGTGGGGCACCCACTGCTCGGATCGCTGGGCCGGGACGCGCGGGAGCTGCAGCGGACACTGGGCGGATCGCGGCGGGGTCGGGCCGGGCAGCACGCCCCGCGCCGACTGCGGCCGCGCAGGACGCCGGGGCGCCCTCCCTGTTGCGATGGCTGCAGGACGACCTGCGGGGCAACGCGGAGCCGGACGCCGCGACCAGGGCGGCCCGCGTCGTCGGCACCGACGACCGCTCGGTCCAGGTGCACGCCTGCCACGGACCGACCCGTCAGGTCGACGTGCTGCGGGAGGTGCTCGTCGGGCTGCTCGAGGACGACCCGACGCTCGAGCCGCGCGACATCGTGGTGATGTGCCCCGACATCGAGACCTTCGCACCGCTGATCCAAGCCGGTTTCGGGCTGGTCGACCCGGCGAGCGAGCAGTGGGACCAGGGTCATCCCGGTCATCGGCTGCGGTTGCGCCTCGCGGACCGCGCGCTGTCGAGCACCAACCCGCTGCTGGCGCTGGCCGCCCGGCTGGTCGAGCTCGCCGGGGGCCGGGTGACGCGCGACCGAGGTGCTCGACCTCGCCTCGTCCGAGCCGGTGCGCCGACGGTTCGGCCTCTCCGACGACGACCTGGACCAGCTCGCGCTGTGGGTGGACGGCGCCGCGATCCGATGGGGTCTCGACGTCCGGCATCGGGGGTCCTACGGCCTGACCCACGCGGAGAACACCTGGCGGGCCGGCCTCGACCGCGTCCTGCTCGGGGTCGCGATGGCCGCCGAGGACCACCGGTTCGTGGGGGCGACGCTGCCCGTGGACGACGTGGCGAGCAACGACATCGACCTCGCCGGCCGCTTCGGGGAGTACGTCGACCGGCTCGGCCGGTTCGTCGAGGCAGCGGAGGCGGCGACCACGATGGGCGACTGGGTGGCCGCGCTCTCGACGGGAGTGGCCCAGATCGCGCAGGTGGCACCGCGCGAGATCTGGCAGCAGGCGCAGTTCGACCGGGAGCTGGCGCGGATCGGCGACTCCGCGACCGGCGCGGGAGCGGGGACGACCCGGACGATGATGCTCGCCGACGTGCGCCACCTGCTGGCACACCGGCTCGGCGGCCGGCCGACCCGCGCGAACTTCCGCACCGGCACCCTGACCGTCTGCACCATGGTGCCGATGCGGTCGGTGCCGCACCGGGTCGTCTGCCTGCTCGGGCTCGACGACGGCGTCTTCCCGCGTGCCGGCTCGGTCGACGGCGACGACGTGCTCGCGCGCGCCCCGATGACCGGCGAGCGTGACGTGCGCAGCGAGGACCGGCAGCTGTTCCTCGACGCCATCCTGGCCGCGCGCGGAGACGCTGGTCGTCACCTACACCGGCGCCAACGAGCAGACCGGTGCCCCGAGACCGCCCGCCGTGCCGCTCGGCGAGCTGCTGGACGCGCTGGAGACGACGGCGGGCTCGGCGGCCGGGAGGCCGGCCGGGGGCGGGCCCGACCACCTCGCGCGCCGTCCGCGACCACGTCGTGGTGCACCACCCGCTGCAGCCGTTCGACGTCCGCAACCTCGTGCCGGGGGAGCTGATGGGGCGGCAACCGTTCAGCTTCGACCGGTCCTCCCTCGACGGGGCGCGCGCCGCTCGTGGAGCCCGCATCCCGGCGACCGCGATGGTGCAGCCGGACCGCTCGCCGGCCGACCGGCAGCTGGGCGACGTCGCACTCGCTGACCTGCACGCGTTCCTCGCGCACCCGGTGCGGGCCTTCCTGCGGCAGCGCCTCGACGTCACCGCGCCGCTCGAGGCCGAGGAGGTCCTCGACGCGATCCCGCTGACGCTCGACGGCCTGGAGAAGTGGAAGATCGGCGACCGGATGCTCGGCGCGATCTTCGACGGTGCAGTCGCCGCCCGACGTGGTGCGACGCCGAGGTGCTGCGCGGCAACCTGCCGCCGGGTCCGCTCGGCGGTCACGCCCTCGAGGAGATCCGCGGGCAGCTCACCGGTCTCATCGCGCAGACCTGGTCGCTGCGCTCGGGTGAGGCACGCACGCTCACGGTCGACATCGACCTGGGCGACGGACGCCGGCTGACCGGCACGGTGCCGTCGGTGTTCGGCAACCGGCTGGTCAACGTCAGCTACTCCAGCCTGGCCGCGAAGCACCGGCTCAAGGGCTGGCTCGACCTGCTCGCGCTGACGCTGGGCCATCCCGACGAGAGCTGGACCGGGCACACGCTGGGTCGAGGACGAGCGGGCACGGCGCACGCCCTGGTCGCGCCTCCCGACGACCGGGCAGAGGGCTGGCTGCGCGAGATCGTCGATCTCTACGACCGCGGGCTGCGCGAGCCGCTGCCAATGCCCGGTCAAGACCGCGCTGGCCTACGCCGAGGCCGCTCAGCAGAGCGCGCGCGGTGCCCACGTCGACGCGGACCTCAAGGCGCGCCGGATGTGGGAGACGGACCGGTTCAACCGG
Source organism: uncultured Actinomycetota bacterium (assembly GCA_963845655.1). GTDB lineage: Bacteria > Actinomycetota > Actinomycetes > Propionibacteriales > Nocardioidaceae > Nocardioides_B. Next base: position 201,853 of record CAWJTB010000003.1, read on the forward strand.
GCCGGGATCCCGGGTGAGGACGGTGACGCCTCGCACGTGCAGGTGTTCGGTGAGCACGCGCCGTTCACGGTGCTCACCACCACCCCGCGTGACGATGAGGACTGGAACACCGCACCGCACCGGCTCGGTCGGCTCGCGGTCCGGCTGTGGAGTCCGCTGCTCGGCGGCGCGGAGCGCGTGGGGCACCTGTGAGGGCCTTCGACATCCGCGACCCGCTGCCCACGGGCACGACGCTGCTCGAGGCCAGCGCGGGCACGGGCAAGACCTGGACGATCGGCGCGCTGGTCACCCGCTACGTCGCCGAGGGCGTCGTCACGCTCGAGCAGATGCTGATCGTCACCTTCGGTCGCGCGGCCAGCCAGGAGCTGCGCGAGCGCGTCCGGACCCAGCTCGTGGAGGCCGAGCGGGCCCTCGCCTCCCCCGAGGAGGTGAGCCACCCGAGCGACCTGATCACCCTGCTCCTCGAGGGCAGCGCCGACCTGCTCCGGGAGCGGCGGCGACGGCTGCGCGACGCGCTCGGTGCCTTCGACGGGGCCACCATCGCCACCACCCACCAGTTCTGCCACCTGGTGCTGCGCAGCCTGGGGGTCGCCGGCGACACCGACTCCAGCGCCACCCTCGTCGAGGACCTCGAGGACCTGCTGGGCGAGGTCGTCGACGACCTCTACCTGCGTCGCTTCGCCGACTCCGACGGTGCGCCCCCGTTGAAGCACGCAGACGCGATGGCGCTCGCGCGATCCGTCGTCTCCGACCCGCAGGCCCGGTTGGAGCCGGCCGACGCCGACCCCGGCAGCGGGCCCGGCCTGCGGGTGGCGTTCGCCCACGACGTACGACGCGAGCTCGAGCGGCGCAAGCGACGGCTCGGCGTGCTGAGCTACGACGACCTGCTCTCACAGCTGGCCGACGCCCTCAGCGACGACGCGGCGCCGGCACGTCAGCGGATGCGGCAGCGGTGGAAGGTGGTGCTCGTCGACGAGTTCCAGGACACCGATCCGGTGCAGTGGCAGGTGCTCGACCGGGCCTTCACCGGGCACGCGACGATGGTGCTCATCGGCGACCCGAAGCAGGCGATCTACGCCTTCCGCGGCGGCGACGTGACGACGTACCTCCAGGCGGCTGCCACCGCGACCACCCGCAAGACGCTGACCACCAACTGGCGCAGCGACACGGCGCTGCTGGACTCGCTCCAGGCGATGATGCGCGGAGCCGCCCTGGGCGACGAGGCGATCGTGGTCCGCGACGTCGCGGCCCACCACGAGGGCAGCCGCCTCGCAGGCGCGGGGCCGCCGTTCCGGCTGCGGGTGGTGCGCAAGGACGTCCTCGGACGCAGTCCCGGCAGCAGCCTGACCATCGGCACCGTGCGGCCGCACGTGTACGACGACGTGGCGCGCGACATCGTGCGGCTGCTCACCTCCGGGGCGACGTTCGACGGTGAGCCGTTGCAGCCGCGCGACCTCGCCGTGATCGCGTTCCGCAACAACGACCTGCAGGCGATCCAGCAGGCGCTCGCCGACATCGGGGTGCCCGCCGTCGTCGCGGGCAGCGGCAGCGTCTTCGCCACCCCGGCCGCGACCGAGTGGCTCCGGCTGCTCGAGGCCCTGGAGCAGCCGCACCGGTCGGCCCGGGTGCGGAGTGCGGCGCTCACGTCGTTCTTCGGACGGACGGCGACCGAGCTCGACGCCGGGGGAGACGAGCTCACCGACCGGATCGCGTCGACGGCGCGCGACTGGGCCGAGCTGCTGGCCACCCGTGGCGTGGCGGCGGTCCTCGAGGCCGCGGTCACCGCGGGCCTGACCGCGCGGGTGCTCGCGCGCGTCGACGGCGAGCGCCTGCTCACCGACCTGCGCCACGTCGGGCAGTCCCTGCACCAGGTCTCCGTCGACGAGCGTCTCGGGCTGGTCGCGCTGCTGACCTGGTTGCGGGGTCAGATGGCCGAGGACAAGGTGGAGGTCGCCACCGAGCGCACCCGCCGCCTGGACAGCGACGCGGCCGCCGTGCAGCTGGTGACGATCCACGGCAGCAAGGGGCTGGAGTACCCCGTGGTCTACCTGCCGACGCTGTGGGACCGCTTCCCGCAGGAGCCGACCGTGCCGCGCTTCCACGCCGACGACCACCGCTGCATCGACGTCGGTCAGGGCGGCCCGCAGTGGGCCGCGCACCTGAGCGCTGCCCGGGAAGAGGACGACGGCGAGCTGTTGCGGCTGCTCTACGTCGCGATGACCCGGGCCCGCTCGCAGGTGGTGGCCTGGTGGGCGCCGACGGCCAAGAACACCCCGCACTCGTCGCTGCAACGGATGCTCTTCGGGCGCCAGCCCGGCTGGTCGCAGGTGCCACCGCAGCAGGCCGTGCACAGCGAGGACGACGTGGTCCGGATCCTCGGCGGCGTGGCGGGACGCCGGCGGCCCGTGGCCGGAGATGTCGGCGTTGCCGCAGCTGCCCACGGTCGACCTGTCCTCCGACGAGCGGCGGCTCGACGTGCGCCGGTTCACGCGGCGCGTCGACACGGCCTGGCGCCGCACGTCGTACTCCGCCCTGTCGGCCGCCGGGCAGAGCGACCCGGTCCGCAGCGCGGTCGGCAGCGAGCCGGAGGAGCGTCCGCAGGACGACGAGGTGCTGGCGCTCGGCGACGAGGCGCCCGCCGGGGCACCCGACAGCGCCGGCGGCATCCCGTCGCCGATGCGCGACCTGCCGGTGGGGGCGACGTTCGGCTCGCTCGTGCACGCGGTGCTGGAGCACGCCGACCCGCAGGCGCCGGACCTGCGCGAGGAGCTGCTCGCCCGGATCCGCGAGCAGCTCGTCCTCTGGCCGGTGGCGGCCGATGTCGACGTCCTCGCCGACGCCCTCGTTGCGATCCACGACAGTCCGCTGGGGCCGCTGGCCGGCGAGCGGACCCTGCGCGAGATCGCCGCGAGCGACCGGCTGCGCGAGATGGACTTCGAGCTGCCGCTGGCCGGAGGGGACGTGAGCGGCTACGACGCCGCTCAGGTCACCCTGGGCGACCTGGCACCTCTGCTGCGCACGCACCTGCCACCCGGTGACCCGCTGCTGCCCTACGCCGACGCGCTCTCGGTCCCTGCCCTGGCCACCCAGGACCTGCGCGGCTACCTGACCGGGTCGGTCGACGTGGTGCTGCGGGTGAGCGACGGTGAGGCGAGTCCGCTACCTGGTCGTGGACTACAAGACCAACTGGCTGGGCGCGACGCCGGGGGAGGGGCCGCCGCTGAGCTCCGAGCACTATCGGCCCGAGGCGCTCGACGCGGCGATGGGCCACTCCGACTACCCGTTGCAGGCGCTGCTCTACGCGGTGGTGCTGCACCGGTTCCTGCGCTGGCGGCAGCCCGGCTACGACCCGTCGGTGCACCTCGGCGGCGTGCTCTACCTCTACCTGCGCGGCATGTGCGGACCGGAGACCCCCCGTGTCGACGGCCACCCGTGCGGGGTCTTCGCGTGGCGGCCCCCGGTGGCGCTGGTCGAGGCGCTGTCGGACCTGCTCGACGGGAGCGACCCCAGATGACCGAGCGCGACGAGCACACCGACCCGCTGGACCGTCGCCTCGCCCTGGGGGCGAGCGGGCTGCTGCGCGTGTTCAACGAGGCGGGCGTGCTGACCTCGGCCGACGTGCTCGTCGGCGACCCGGGTCGGCCGGCTGGCCGGTGAGTCCGACGAGCACGTGCTGCTCGCGGCCGCCCTGGCCGTGCGCGCCGTCCGCCACGGCTCGGTGGGCGTCGACCTGGCCACCGTCGCCGAGCTCGCCCCGGAGCTGACCTGGCCGTCTGCGCGGACTGGGTCGAGCGGGTGAGCGAGAGCCCGCTGGTGCGGCAGGGGGTGCTGCGGCACGAGCACGGCCTGCTCTACCTCGACCGCTACTGGCGGCTCGAGGGCCAGCTGGCCGCCGACCTCCGCGCGCGGCTGGAGCAGGCACCGCCCGGCGTCGACGCCGCCTCCCTCGACGCCGGGCTGGCGCGGGTCTTCCCCGACGCGTCGTACGCCGAGCAGCGGACCGCCTCACGGCAGGCGGCGACCGCGCTGGACCACCGTCCTGACCGGGCGGACCGGGCACCGGCAAGACCACCGCCGTCGCCGGCGTGCTGGCGCTGCTGGTCGAGCAGGCCGAGCGCGCCGGCCACGCGCCTCCCCGGATCGCGCTGACCGCGCCGACCGGCAAGGCGGCCGCCCGGCTGCAGGAGGCCGTGGTGCAGGCCGACGGCGCGGCTCGCCGCCGAGGACCGCGACCGGCTCGGCGAGCTGCGGTCGGTGACGCTGCACCGGCTGTTGGGCACCCGACGTGACAACGGCACCCGCTTCCGCCACCACCGCGGCAACCGGCTGCCGCACGACGTGGTGGTGGTCGACGAGTCGTCCATGGTGTCGCTGACGATGATGACCCGGCTGGTGGAGGCGGTGCGTCCGGACGCCCGGCTGCTGCTCGTCGGCGACCCCGACCAGCTCGCGTCCGTGGAGGCGGGCGCCGTGCTCGTCGGACCTGGTGGCCGGTCTGGGCGACCGCGCGTCGTCCCCGGTGGCCCACCTCGAGACCGTGCACCGCTTCGGCGCCGAGATCGGGCGGCTGGCCGAGGCGCTGCGGGTCGGCTCCGCCGAGGAGGTGCTCGCGGTGCTTCGCTCCGGGGCCGAGGGCGTGGAGTTCGTGGAGAGCGACGACCCGGCGGCCCGGCTGCGCGACGGACTCGTGCGGCACGCGGTCGCGCTGCGCTCGTCGGCGGAGGCGGGGGACTCGCGGGCCGCCGTCGACGGAGCTCGACCGGCAACGGCTGCTCTGCGCCCACCGCGACGGACCGTACGGCGTGCAGCACTGGAACCGTCAGGTCGAGCACTGGCTGTCCGAGGCCACCGGCGACCCGCTCTACGAGCCGATGTACGTCGGGCGGCCACTGCTGGTCACCGCCAACGACTACGGACTCGGGGTCAACAACGGCGACGCCGGCGTCGTCGTGCACACCGCCGAGGGGAAGCGTGCGGTCGTCAACGGGTCGCACGGTCTGGCCGACTTCTCGACGAGCCGGATGAGCGACGTCGAGACGATGTTCGCGACCACGATCCACAAGAGCCAGGGCAGCCAGGTCGACGAGGTCACCGTGCTGCTGCCGCCGCCCGACTCACGCCTGCTGACCCGCGAGCTGTTCTACACCGCGGTGACCCGCGCGAAGGTGCTGGTGCGCGTCGTCGGCACGGAGGAGTCGGTGCGGGCGGCGGTCGAGCGCCGCGCCCTGCGGGCGTCCGGCCTGCGGCACCGGCTCTGAGTCGCGGGCGCAGGCCGTCGACGACTACCGGTGCGCCAGGTAGTCGGCCCCGACGTCGCGCAGGCGCGTCGTGCACGCCGTCGTACGCCGAGGCCGAGCCGGCAGCAGCTTGGCCAGCTTGGCGACCATCGTGTAGTTGGTGTCGACGACGTTGCCGACCGGCGCCAGCCCGGCCTGGCTGACCAGCTGGTAGGCGTCGAGCTCGTCGAGCCCGAGCAGCGCCGCCGGCCCAGGCGACCAGGTCGTGCTGGCTGATCCGGTAGGCGTCCTCGAGCGGCCGGGTCGAGCCGGTGGTCATCAGGAACGTCGTCGCTCTCGATGCGCGGCCACGGGGGTCCGCCGCCCTTGATCAGGTCGACGACGACGACGGTGTTCATCGCCGCCTCGACCGCGGTGCCGCACACCTCGCCCTCACCCTGCGGGCAGTGCCCGTCGCCGAGCGAGAGCAGCCCGCCGGGCACGTTGACGCGCGAAGTACGACGGTGACGCCGGCGCGCAGCTCGGGGGTGTCCATGTTGCCGCCGTGCGCGGCCGGCGTGATCGACATGCAGCACCTCGCCGGCGGCGGGCGCGACGCCGACCGTGCCGTGCATCGGGTCCAGCGGCAGCTCGACGCGTGAAGTCGGAGCGGCGGGCCTGGAAGCGGCACACGCCGGCGGCGACGGTCGATCTCGTAGATCCACACCCGCTCCTCGAGCGCCGGGTGCAGCATCGCCGTCTGTGTGCGTCGTGGTCAGCGCACCGAAGTGCGGGAACGTGCTCGACACGGCCCAGTCGCGGGCCGGCGCGATCTCCACGAAGTGCACCGCCAGCGTGTCGCCGGGCTCGGCACCCTCGACGTGCGAACGGGCCGGTGACCGGGTTGAGGTACGGGAACTCGCAGACCGCGCAGGGCAGGTCGTCGACGCCGCGCACGTCGCCCGCCGAAGCAGTCCTCGGTGGACAGCTCGACGATCGTGCCCGGTGCCACCCGTCAGCAGCGGGTCGCGGCCGCCGAAGGCGTAGGCGTACTGGTCGGGGGTGGGCCGCAGGGTGCGGACGTCGGTCACCGGACCTCCTGCGTCGCGGGTGCGGAGTCGTCGAGCGTGAGCTCGGGCCGGCGGCCGGTGACGAGCAGCGCGACCAGCACGACGACGCCGAGCGCCGAGCCACACCAGGCCGATCCACTGGGCGGCGACGTTGGCGTTGATGATCACGTAGGCCAGGATCGCGAAGCCGAGGCCGGGCGACACCAGGTGGCGCCAGCCAGTCGCGGCTGCCGCTGCGCACGACGTAGTGCAAGACGACCGAGACGTGCAGGACCAGGAACGCGGTGAGCGCGCCGAAGTTGACCAGCGTGCTGAGCAGCGTGATGCCGTCGTCGCAGCTGGGCCATGTAGCAGGCCGACGACCAGGGAGACCACCGCGACGAGGAAGGTCGCGTTGGTCGGCACGCCCTTGGTGGGGTGCACCTTGGCCAGGAACGACGGCAGCTGCCGGTCGCGGGCCATCGCGAACAGCAGCCGCGAGGTGGCGGCCTGGGCGACCAGGGAGTTCGCGAAGCCCCAGGCGATCGCGGTGGCCACGGCGGTGAGCATGGACAGCCAGTCCCCGCCGGCGACCCCGGCCGCGTCGTAGAACGCGGTGCCGCCCGGGTCGCCCTTGGCGATCAGGCCGGTCGGGGTTCGGCACGAGCAGCGCCGCGACCCAGGTCTGCACGATGAACAGCACGCCGGCCAGCAGCGAGCGCGGCGACCATCGAGCGGCCGATCGCGTCGGCGGCCTCCTGGTTCTCCTCGGCGAGCGTCGAGATGCCGTCGAAGCCCAGGAAGGACAGCACGGCGATCGACACCGCGCCGAAGACCAGGCCGCAGGGAGAAGGTGTCGGCGTTGTAGAGCGGGGTGAAGTCGAAGCCGCGGCCCTTGCCCTGCGCCAGCGCGACGACGCCGATGACGAGGAAGATCGCCAGCACGACCAGCTCGGCGACCAGCATGATCTTGTTGACCCGGGCGGTCATCTCGATGCCGAGCGTAGTTGACGGCGGTGTTGAGCGCGACGAAGCCGACCAGCCACAGCCACACCGGGATCGGCGGTGACGAAGGAGTTCATCGCGACGCCGGCGATGAGGTAGAGCAGGCCGGGATCAGCACGTAGTCGAGCAGGATCATCCAGCCGGCCAGGAAGCCCACCGGCGGTGCGATGCCGCGGCCGGCGTAGGTGTAGACCGACCCGGCCATCGGGAAGGCCCGCGACATCTGGGAGTAGGACAGCGCCGTGAAGACCATCGCCACCATGCCGATGACGTAGGCCAGGGCGACCATGCCGCCGGAGCCGTTGAAGACGCCGCCGAAGATGCCGAACGGCGCGATCGGCACCATGAAGACCAGTCCGTAGACCAGCAGGTCGGTGAAGCTCAGCGAGCGCTTGAGCTCCTGGCGGTAGCCGAAGCGCTCGACGTCGTGGTGCTGGTTGCGGGTCTCGCTCATGGGGCCCTCGCTTCGTCGTGCCCGGTCAGGACGGAGGAGACTCTAAGACCATTTAGTTCCAAATGGAAGTAGTGCGTCTCATCACGCGCACGCCGTCCACCACGGTGAGGTCGAGGCCCTCGGCCCGCGCCAGGTGCACGCTGCGCGTCCGGTGCACGTCCATCGCACCCGCCGCCGCCCGGGCCAGCCCGGCCGGCCGCAGGGCCCCTCGCCGCGCGAGGCGGGCGACGAGGTGCAGGCCGTCGTAGACGCCCTCGGCATAGCTGTCCAGCACCGGGGCGCTCGGGGCCGAGCACCGTGGCGTGCCGCTCCGCGAGTCTCAGTGTGCCGCTCGTCGGTCATCGAGGCGAAGGACGACATGGCGGCGTAGAACGTGCCGGCGCGCTCGCCGTCCCCGGCCAGCAGGCCGTTCTCCTCCAGGGCGCCGGACAGCCGCACCAGGCGTCGGTCCAGGTCGGAGTGCCGCAGCGCGCGGTGGAAGGTCACCAGGTCCCGGCCGACCAGGCTCAGCAGCACGGCGTCGGCACGGGTGCGGCGCAGGTCGTCCACCAGGCGGTCCACCCGGGCGGTGACGTCGCCGAAGCGCCACCAGCTCGTCCGAGCGACGACCTCCGATCCGTGGGAGGTCACCAGCCGGCGGGCGCTGGCGTGCACCGAGCGCGGCCAGATGTAGTCGTTGCCGACCAGCGCCCAGCGGCGCAGCCCGTGGTGCTCGGTCAGCCACCGCGACCGCGGCTCGAGCTGCTGCGTCGGGTCGGCGCCGATGCAGACCACGCCGTCGAGACGGCTGCCGCCCTCGTGCGGCGGCGTGAAGACGTACGGCGTCCGGCCGGCCACCGTGCGCTCGACCGCCCGGTGCACGTCGCTGGTGTGGAAGCCGACCAGCGCGTCGACGGCGTCGGCCTCGCAGAGCGCGGAGACCTCGCGCCCGACGATCGGCCGGCCGGGCGCCGCCGTCGACGAGCACCAGGTCGACGTACGCTCCGCGGACGCCGCCGGCGACGTTGACCTCGTGCACGGCCAGCAGGGCCGCGTCGACCGCGGAGGGGCCGATCATGCCGAGCGGACCCGACTGCGGCACCACCAGACCGATGCCGGACACCGCGCTCGGCCCGCGCGGCCAGGAGGGCCGCCAGCGGGTCGCAGAAGCGCGCCTCGATGTTCACCGGCATGAGTATGCTCCAACCCTGCGGGTGTGGAGGAGGCGAGCGTCGTGGAGCACGTGGTGGCTGCGGCGACGCCGCTCGTGGACCGGTTGACCCGGGCCCAGCGCTATGCGGCCCGGGGACTCGCGCGGGCCCTGCGCGACGACGGCTGCACGCTGGACCAGTGGCGGCTGATGCGCACCCTCGGCGACGGCGAGGGTCACCCCATGGGGGAGCTGGCGGCCGCGCTCGCGGTGCCGCAGCCGACGCTCACCCGGCTCGTCGACGGGCTGACCGACCGCGCCTGCGTCTACCGGCGCGCCTCCGAGGACGACGGCCGCAAGGTCGACCGTGCACCTGTCGCGGCAGGGACACGCCCTGCTGGCGCGACTGGACGCGCTCGCCGCCGCGCACGAGTCGGCGCTGCGGGACGATCCGGTGTGGCAGCGACCTGTGTGCCGGGCTCCTGCAGACCTAGCCCGGTCGTCGCGGGTCAGCCGCAGTTGTCGCAGACGCCCGTCGCCGGGATCGCCATGAAGCAGTTCGGACAGATGTTCGGGGCCGGGGGCTCCACGATCCTGCGGGCCTTGGGCTTGGGAGCGGCCTTGGCGCGGGCGGTGGCGAGCTCCAGCTCGTTCTCGTCGACGACCACGTCGAAGCCGAGCGCCTCGAGCGCCTTGGCGGCACCGTCCTTGCCGGCGCCGGTGAACTCGTCGCTCATCGCGGTGCGGCCCGTGGCGTGCAGGTAGGCGACTCCGAGGATGGCCAGCGGGTCGTACTCCTGGCCCCCCTGCCACAGCGAGTAGGCCTTGGTCCGGGGGAACCGGTAGCGCGCCATGAACTCCCGCGACCCCAGGCTGTCGCACTCGGCGATCGCGGCGTGGACGTGTTCGGGGTGGACGCGGTTCCAGTCAGGCATGTACACAACGTACGACGAATGCACCGTTCGTGTCGGGGCGGGTCATGCCTGGTCCATCCAGGCGGCCGCGATGTCGCGGTAGCTGGCGATGCGCCGGCCCCGGTCCAGGCTCGGCGTGACGACCACGATCTCGTCGGCCTGAGCCTGCTCGCGCAGCTCGAGCAGTCGCTCGGCGACCTGCTTGGCCGGGCCGGTGGCCATCCGGGGATCCCGCTCGCGACGACCGTTGCGGAACTCCGGAGACCGGGCGTAGTCCACGACCTCCTCCGGGCGCAGCGGCTCGCGCTTGTTGCGGGCCAGGTTGCGCATGGTCAGCGCCCAGGCCGCCTCGAACTCCCGCACGGCGTCCTCGTCGTCGCTGCCGAAGGCGAGCACCGACATCACGGAGTAGGGCTGGTCCTGCGCGCGACGCGGCTGGAACGCCCGCCGGTAGCCGCGGAGCACCTCCACCGCGAGGTCCGGGCTCTGGTGGTGGGCGAAGGCCGCGCTGAGCCCGTTGACGGCCGCGAAGGAGGGACCGTAGGCGCTGGAGCCGAGCAGGAAGATCTCCGGCATCTCGTCGACGACCGGGGCCGCGACCAGCGGGGCGTAGGGGTGGTCGGCGGGGAACCCCTCGCCGAGGAAGGCGAGCAGCTCGGCGACCTGGCCGGGGAAGTCACGCTGCACGTCGGCAGCGACCCCGCGACGCAGCACGTGGGCGGTCAGCGGGTCGGTGCCGGGAGCACGGCCCAGGGCGAGGTCGATCCGGCCGGGGTGCATCGCGAGCAGGGTGCGGAACATCTCCGCGACCTTGAAGGGCGCGTGGTTGGGCAGCATGATCCCGGCCGCGCCCACCCGGATCCGCGAGGTGTGCGCCCCGATGTGCGCGGTCAGCAGCTCCGGGGCGCTGCACGCGAGGCTCTGCATGTTGTGGTGCTCGGAGACCCAGTAGCGCCGGTAGCCGGCCTCCTCCACGGCGCGTGCGACGTCGACCGCGCCGGCGAGGGCGGCCGAGGCGGGCTCGCCGTACTCGATGCCGACGAAGTCCAGCACGGAGAGCGGGGAGCGGACGAAGTCACGCGGGTCACCTCAGGAGCGTCGGGGTCATCGGACCAACCCGCGGGCCGGGCACGGTATTCCGCTCGGCGGCGGCCGGTGAGGCCGGCGGTGACGTCGTCGCGACGCAGCGGTGGCTAGCCGCGTTGCTCGGCGATCGAGTTGCCACCGTCGACGACCAGGCACTGCCCGGTCACGTAGGAGGAGCCCGGTGAGCACAGGAACGCCACGGCGGCCGCCACCTCGTCGGGTCGTCCGCTGCGCGCCATCGGCGTACGGCGTCCCTGGTCCGCCTCGTCGGCGGACTGGCTCGGCGTCGACACCCATCCCGGCGCGACGGCGTTGACGGTGACCCCGTCGCCGGCGTGATCGACCGCGGCGGCTCTCGCGAGCCCCAGGAGCCCGGCCTTGGCCGCGGCGTAGGCCGTCTCCCCGCGCATCGCCATGACGGGACCGGTCACCGAGGAGACCATCACGACCCGGCCCCAGCCGGCCGCCACCATGGCGGGCAGCAGGGCGCGGGTGCAGAGGAAGGCCGTGTCCAGGTTGCGTGCCTGCGAGCGCCGCCACGCGGCGAGCGACAGGTCCCCGAGCATCCCGGACTCGCCCTCGGCGTCGCCTCCGAGACTGGTCATCCCGGCGTTGTTGACCAGCACCGCCGGGGCCCCGAGCGCCGCGGTCACCTCGTCTCGCACCCGGGCCACCTGCTCCTCGTCGGTGAGGTCCGCCACCACGCCGGTCGCGCGCACGCCGAGGGCCTCCAGGTCGCCCGCGCGCTCGTGCGCACGGTCGGTGGTGGCGGCGACCGCCACGGACGCGCCCAGCTGACCGAGCAGGGTGGCGATGGCGAAGCCGATCCCGTCGGCGGAGCCGGCCCCCGTGACGAGTGCGACGCGTCCGTGCAGATCGACGGCCCGAGGCAGCCCCCGGTCGGCGCTCAGCCGTTGCCTCCGGCGCGGAAGGCCACCCAGGCGTCGCTCATCCGGTCGGCCTGGCCGGGCGGTGAACATGTTCATGCAGGAGTCCTGCGTGTAGTCCATGAAGTTGTGGATCGGGTCCTTGCCGGGGGCCGTGCAGGTGTCGGCGCCGATCGGGCAGTCGAACTGCGGACGCGCCTCGCGCGGGCGTGTCGGCCACGCTGTCGCCGCGGGCGGAGCAGCCGGCGAAGAAGGTGTGCTCGAGCATCAGCCAGTGGCCGACCTCGTGGGTCAGGGTGTCGCCGAGGGCGTACTTGCCGGCGGTGCCGCCCGGCATCGACTCGTCGAGGAGGACGACGCCGTCGATGTAGTCGCGGCCGTTGTTGTAGCCCTTGGGGAAGTAGGCCCAGCCCAGCAGCCCGCCACCGATGTCGGCCGCGTAGATGTTCAGGGTCTCGGAGTCCCCGGTGTGCAGCGCCTGCTTCATGTCGCGCTCGTCCTTCCCGGGCGCCACGTGGGACCAGACCTGGTTCACGGTGAACGTCGTGTCGGTGAGGTCGAAGCGGAAGGGCGTGTTCGCCGCGGGGGTGGTGCTCGTCGCCGGTGCGCCCGGAGAAGGAGTCGTTGAGCACGGTCATCTGCTTGGCGATCATCGCCTCCATCCTGGTCCGCTGTGCGCCGACCAGGGTGCGGTCGGTGATGACGTGGAAGACGGTCGGGATGCGGACCGACCCGTTCGCCAGACGGGGGGCGTCGGGCAGCACGCCGTACATGTTGGCGTCCTTGGGGGCGTAGAGGGCCGGCTCCTTGGCGGTGGCGCCCTTGGCGAGCCGCGCGCCCGAGGTGGCGTCGCCGGGCTCGCAGGCAGCTCCGCCGGCAGTCGCGCTGGAGACCGGCGCGACCGTCAGCGCCGTGCCGACCAGCGCGACGACGGCGAGTGCGGCGGACGACAGCAGGGTTCGTGCACGCATGGGGAAGGGCTCCTCGATCGGGACGGGTGGTCATCGGGGATTCTCGCCGTGTCGCGCCCGGCCGTCCAGCCACGCGGCTGGATCGCGCCCCCGTTCGGTCGACCTGCTACCGGAGGGGGTCGACCTCGTCGTAGGTGCCGACCGATGCCGCGAGCGCGCCGAGATGGAAGGTGCCGTCGCCGAGCAGGTGGTCCAGGGCCGTCAGGTGGCTGGTGTAGCTGCCCACGTTGTACTCCGCGGTCATCGCGATGCCGCCGTGCAGCTGGATCGCCTCCTGGCCGACGTGCCGGCCCGCCCGGCTGACCTGCAGCCCCGCCCGCGCGGCGGCCTCGGCGACCTCGTCGGGCGTGCCCGACGTCTGCACCATCGTGGCCCAGAGCGCGACGCTGCGGGCCAGCTCCAGCGAGACGTACATGTCCGCGGCACGGAAGGTGAGCGCCTGGAAGGTGTTGAGCGGTGACGCCGAACTGCTTGCGGCTCTTGAGGTAGGCCGAGGTCGACGACAGGGCGACCTCCATCGCACCGACCGCCTCGTTGGCGGCGGCGATCCGGGTGGCGTCGAGCGCCGCGGCGATGTGCGCCGTGGCGTCCCCACCCGCGCCGAGCGGTACGGCCGGGGTGCCGTCGAGGGCGACCCGCGCCGCGCGGCCGCCGTCGAAGGTCGGGTAGCCCGATGCGGGTCAGCCCGGCGGCGTCCCGTCGACCAGGAACAGCCCGGTGCCGCCGTCGGGCAGCGCGGCGCTGACGACGAGCAGGTCGGCGCGCGCGCCGTGCGGCACCGGCTCCTTGACGCCGGAGAGCGTCCAGCCGTCGCCGTCCGTGGCGTACTGACGGCCGCCGTCGGTGACCCAGCGCGCGCCGGGCTCCGCGTGCGCGAACGCCAGCACGCGTCTCGCCGGACGCGAGCGCCCTCGAGCAGGGTCGCCTTCTGCTCCTCGCTGCCGGCAGCGGCGACGACGCCGCCCGCGAGCACGACCGAGGTCAGGAACGGCTCGGGTGCGAGCACGCGACCCATCTCCTGCGCGACGATCCCGACCTCGACCGGGCCGGCCCCCATGCCGCCGTACGCCTCGTCGAAGGGGAGGCCGAGCACGCCCATCTCGGCCAGCCGGGTCCACAGCTTCTCGTCGAAGCCGGGCTCGTCGGCGACGGCGCGTCGACGGTTCTCGAAGTCGCCGTAGGCCTTGCCGACCAGTCCGCGGACCGCCTCGCGGAGCGCCTGCTGCTCGTCGTCATAGGTGAAGTCCATGTCAGCCCCTCAGAGTCCCAGGATCGTCTTCGCGATGATCTGCCGCTGGATCTCGTTGGACCCGCCGTAGATCGACGCCTTGCGGAGGTTCAGGTAGACGGGCGCCGCGCGCCGCGTCCAGGCGGGCAGGTCCGAGTCCTGGTCGGCGCCGGAGGCCAACGAGGCCGGACCGGCCAGGTCGACGACCAGCTCGCTGACCGCCTGCTGCAGCTCGGTGCCCTTCAGCTTGAGGACCGACGAGGCCGGGTGCGGCTTGCCGTCGGCGGAGTTGGCGACAACGCGCAGTGCGGTCAGCTCGAGGGCGAGCAGCTCGTTCTCGAGCTCGGCGATGCGGGCCGCCGTGAGCGGGTCGTCGAGGAGGCCGAGCGACGTGGCGTAGTCCTTGGCCTGAGCGAGCACCCGCTTGGTGGCACCGACCGGTGCGACGCCGACGCGCTCGTTGCCGAGCAGGAACTTGGCGTAGTCCCAGCCCTTGTTGAGCTCGCCGACGAGGTTGTCGGCCGGGACGCGGACGTCCTCGAACCAGACCTCGTTGACCTCGTGCCCACCGTCGATCAGCTCGATCGGCCGGACCGTGACGCCGGGGCTCGTCATGTCGATCAGCAGGAACGAGATGCCCGCCTGCTTCTTGACGTCGGGGTCGGTGCGCACGAGGCAGAAGATCCAGTCGCCGTACTGACCGAGCGTGGTCCAGGTCTTCTGTCCGTTGACGACGTACTCGTCGCCGTCGCGGACCGCGGTCGTGCGCAGCGAGGCGAGGTCCGAGCCGGCGTCCGGCTCGGAGAAGCCCTGGCTCCACCAGATGTCGAGGTTGGCCGTCTTGGCCAGGAAGCGCTCCTTCAGCGCCTGCGAACCGAAGGCGGCGATCACCGGGCCGACCATCGAGGTGTTGAACGCCAGCGGCGGGGGCACGCAGGCGCGCTGCATCTCCTCGTGCCAGATGTGCCGCTGCAGCTGCGACCAGCCCCGGCCGCCCCACTCCTCGGGCCAGTGCGGCACGGCGAGGCCGGCGGCGTTCATCGCCTGCTGGCTGCGCACGATCTGGTCCTTGGTCAGCTCCTGGCGCGCGGACACCGCGTCGCGGACGTCCTGCGGGGACCTGGGTGGTGAAGAACGTGCGCATCTCCTCGCGAAATGCGGCGTCCTCGGCGGAGAGCTCCAGCTGCATCGACGTACCTCCGGTAGATGGCTGCTTGCATCTTGGCAGGCGCGCGCAACAAGTGACTCACCGGTAGGCGTGTCCTTCCGGCGCGCCTGTCGCCCGCTCGTCACTGGGGTCGCAGGCACGGGCCGTGGCCGAGTCGGGCCAGGCGAGCAGCCGTGAGAGCGAGGCCCTACGAGAGGCCGAGGATGGTGCCGTCGTCGGCGAGGTCGATGCGGGAGGCGGACGGGTCGCGGGGCAGGCCCGGCATCGTCATCATGTCGCCGCACACCATCACCACGAAGCCGGCGCCGGCGGAGAGCCGGACCTCCCGCACGTGCAGCTCGTGCCCCGACGGCGCGCCGAGGGCCTTGGGGTCCGTGGAGAAGGAGTACTGCGTCTTCGCCGACGCACACCGGGAGGCCGCCGTACCCGTCGGCCTCGATGCGCTGCAGCCGCCGTCGTGCGCGCGCGTCCCAGGTGACCTCGCCGGCGCCGTAGATGCGGCTGGCGATCCGCTCGACCTTCGCGGTGAGGCTGAGGTCGTCGGCGTAGGTGAAGGAGAAGGCGTACGGCGAGGGCTCCTGCAGCACCTGGAGGACGCCCTTGGCGAGGTCCTGCGCGCCGAGGCCGCCGTCGGTGAAGTGCGTCGCGGGAAAGGCCTGGACGCCCTCGGCGGCGACGAGCTCCACGACCCGGGCGACCTCCTCGTCGCTGTCGGTGGGGAAGCGGTTCACTGCGACCACGCAGGGGATCCCGTAGACCTGGCGGACGTTGTGCAGGTGGCGACGGAGGTTCACCATGCCGGCCTCGACCGCGTCGACGTCGGGCGTCGAGAGGTCGGCGAGCGCGACGCCGCCGTGGTACTTCAGCGCCTTGACCGTCGCGACGAGCACGGCGGCATCGGGACGGAGCCCGGACTTGCGGCACTTGATGTCGACGAACTTCTCCGCGCCCAGGTCGGCGCCGAAGCCGGCCTCGGTGATCACGATGTCGGCCAGGCGCAGGGCGGCGCGGGTCGCGGTGACCGAGGAGCAACCGTGGGCGATGTTGGCGAAGGGTCCGCCGTGCACGAAGGCGGGGGCGTGCTCGAGGGTCTGCACGAGGTTGGGGGCCAGGGCGTCGCGCAGCACCGCGGCCATCGCGCCGTGCGCCTCCAGGTCGCGCGCGGTCACGGGCTTCATCGCCCGGGTGTAGCCGATGACGATGTCGCCGATCCGCTTCTTGAGGTCGGCCCACGACTCGGTGAGGCAGAAGATCGCCATCAGCTCGGAGGCCACGACGATGTCGAAGCCCTCCTGGCGCGGGAAGCCGTTGGCGTGACCGCCGAGGGCGACGGTGATCTCGCGCAGCGCGCGGTCGTTCATGTCCAGGACGCGCTTCCAGGTCACGCTGCGCACGTCGATGTCGAGCGCGTTGCCCTGGTGGACGTGGTTGTCGATCAGGGCGGAGAGCAGGTTGTTCGCCGCCGCGATGGCCGCGAAGTCCCCGGTGAAGTGCAGGTTGATGTCGGTCATCGGGACGACCTGGGCGTAGCCGCCACCGGCGGCGCCGCCCTTCATGCCGAACACCGGACCCATGGAGGGCTCGCGCAGGCACGCCATCGCCTTCTCGCCGAGGCCCTGCAGGGCGTCGGTCAGGCCGACGGTCGTGGTCGTCTTGCCCTCGCCCGGCGGGGTGGGGGAGAGCGCGGTGACGAGCACCAGCCTGCCGAGCGGCCGGTCGGCCAGGCTCGCGAGGTAGGTCAGGTCGACCTTGGCCTTGGTGTGGCCGTAGGGCACCAGGTGCTCGGCGCCGATGCCCAGGCCCTGGGCGATCTCAGCGATCGGCCGCATCTCTGCGGCGTTGGCGATCTCGATGTCTGACAGCACGACGTAGCCCTCCCGGTGGTTGTCCTCGCTGCACCGTAGCCGGGTCGGGGCGAGCGGGCAGGAGACTCCACGACCCGCCGTCGAATCAGTGGCGCGAGAGCCAGCGTCGCCGCGGCTGTGCCGGCGTGGACGCGGTCCGCTGGGCGGGCACCGGAAGCTCCGGATGCAGGTCGAACCAGCAGGCCCGGCACCATGCCGCCGAGCGGAGGTTGACCGAGCGGAGGAACGCCTCATCCTCCCGCACCGGAGCGTGGCACGCCTCGCAGCTGAAGACCTGTTGCACCGAGACCCCCGTCCCTGCCGGCAAGGCGCCCCTCTGCGCCCGCGACAGGTCCAGCATGGCAAACAGTCGCACCCGCGCACAGGGCCTGAGACGAGTCGTGACCGGATTCCTCGGCGCGGACCGGGTGGCTATCGTGGGGGCATGTCCTGGGTCGGTCCGGTAGTGAAGAGCGCCGCGAAGTACGGCGTGAAGTACGGTCCCCACGCGAAGGTCGCCTGGGAGACGGGCGGCAAGCACGTGCAGGCCGCGGTGCGCACCCGGATGGACGAGGCCGGGCTGCGGCGGCGGGCGTTCGACCAGGCCGCCAGCACGCTCGACGGGTCGGTGCTGCGGGTGGTCGACCACGGGGACGCGGTGTTCGTCGTGTTCGCCGGCGACGAGCCGGTGGGGTCCTACCCCGAGGTGACGCAGCCGCTCGACGTACTCATCGCGAAGCGCGACCTGAGCAAGCGGGTGACGCCCGAGGAGCACCGCGAGCAACAGGTGCGCGAGCGTCTGCGACGGGCGGGCCGGACCGCCAGCGGCAAGGTGCGGCGCCGCCGCGGCCCTACGTCGTGAGCCAGCCCGGGTCGTCGGGGATGTCGCACGACTGCTCGTCGAGCCACTCCAGCGGGACCACCTCGAGCGCACGCCGGTTGGTGGAGCCGAGGACCACGGGGGCAGGGGCCCCGTCGCGGTAGGCCTGCGCCCACCGGGCGGCGACCACGCACCACCGGTCACCGGGCACCAGGCCCGGGAAGCCGTACTCCGGGCGAGGGGTGGACAGGTCGTTGCCCACCGCCTTCTGGTGCGCCAGGAACTCCGCGGTCATCACCGCGCACACGGTGTGCAGGCCGACGTCCTCCGGGCCGCACGCACACGAGCCGTCGCGGTAGAAGCCGGTCAAGCGGCTCGGTGCCGCACGGCTGCAGCGGCGTCCCGAAGAGGTTGTACTCGGTCATGGCCCCATCTTGCCGGATCGTCCCGGTCAGAGTCGGACCACGGTCATGCCGGCACTGCGTGGCGGGGCCGCTCATGGCGGCCAGCGCCGGCCCGGCCTCGTCGAGCCCGACGACCCGGCCGACGAGCCGGTCCGGTCGCAGCACGCCGGAGGCGACGAGCTCGAGCATCGCCGGGTAGTCGCGGGCCGGCATGCCGTGCGATCCGTGCACGGACAGCTCCTTGGCGACGACGAGGTCCATCGGGAGCGGCGGGGTCGCGTCGTCGCCGAGCAGCAGACCCACCTGCACGTGCCGGCCCCGGGGACGCAGGCAGGTCACCGACGCCACGGCGGTGGCGGGGGAGCCGACCGCGTCCAGCGAGACGTGCGCGCCGCCGTCGGTCAGCCGGTGGATCTCCGCCGGGTCGTCGGTGGTGACGGCGCCGAGGGACTGCGCCAGGTCGCCGGGCGGCGGGCGCGAGGTCGACGGCCACGACCCGGGCGCCGAGCGCGACCGCGATCATCACCGCGGACAGTCCGACGCCCTCCGCAACCGTGCACCACCACGTGGTCGTCGCGCTGCACCCGCGCGTGCGTGGTGAGCGCTCGGAAGGCCGTCGCGAACCGGCAGCCGAGCGAGGTGGCGGTGACGGCGTCGAGCCCGTCCGGGAGGGGTACGACGTTGAGGTCGGCGGCGTGCACGGCGACGAGGTCGGCGAACGAGCCGGGGCCGGTGAACCCCGGCTGGGTCTGGTCCGGGCAGACCTGGGCGTCCCCCGCGAGGCAGTAGGCGCAGCGGCCGCAGCCGCACACGAACGGCACCGTCACGCGCTCGCCCACCTGCCGTCGTACGACCGACGCGCCGATCTCGACGACCACACCGGCGAGCTCGTGCCCGGGCACGTGGGGGAGCGCCACCGGTTCGTGGCCCTGCCAGGCGTGCCAGTCCGAGCGGCACACCCCGGTCGCCTCCACCGCGATCACCGCACCGTCGTCGGGACAGGCCGGCGGGGGCAGCTCGACCAGGGTCGGGGTCTCGCCGTAGGCGGAGAACTGGACGGCGCGCATGGCGTCGATCGTAGGGACGCGGCTCCGCCCACCCACTGACGGCCCGCCCGGGCCCGTCACTCCGTGCTGATCGCCTCGAGCACGTCGAGGCGGGCGGCGCGGCGTGCGGGAAGCACCGCGGCCAGGATGCCGGCGACGGCGGCGAGTGCCACGAAGACCACCAGCTGCAGCCAGGGGATCTCCAGCACGTCGATGCCCTCGTCGGCGATCGCCCGTTGCAGCGCGACGCCGAACACCAGCCCCATGCCGACCCCGAGGGTCGCGCCGAGCACCGCGACGATCACGGCCTCGAGGCGCACCATCCGACGCAGCTGGCGTCGGGACAGGCCGACGGCGCGGAGCAGGCCGACCTCACGGGTGCGCTCGATCACCGACAGCGCGAGCGTGTTGATGATGCCGAGCACGGCGATCACGACGGCGAGCCCGAGCAGGGCGTAGATGAAGTACAGGAACAGGTTGATCTGCTCGCGCTGCTCCTGCGCGAACTCGGCCGGGTCCTTGACCGTGACGGTCGGCAGCGGCTCGATGATCCGGTCGACGGCACGGCGTACGGCGCCCGCGTCGGCGTCCCCCGTCTTGGTGACGAACAGCATCGAGTCGAGCGGCGCGAGCCCGCCCTTGGCGAAGGTGTCCTGGGTGACCAGGTAGTTGCCCGGAACGGCGCCGGCCCGGCCGAAGATCGCGACCACCGTCGAGGTCGAGGGTGCGCGCCTGGAACTTCATCGGGACGGTGTCGCCGACCTCGAGCCCCTCGCGCTGGGCGGTCTGCTCGCCGACCACCACGGTCCCGGGCGTGAGCGCGAGCAGGGAGCCCTGCTTGCATCGGGATCGCCAGCGCCAGCCCGAGATCCTCGGGATCGACCGCGGCGACGTAGGCGCCGTCGCCCTTGATCGTCGGGAAGGCCTGTCGCAGGGAGGCGACGCTGCGGACCCCGTCGACCTGACGGATCTGGTCGGCGATCTCGGTGGAGAACGGCGCTCCCACGAGGTTGGACACCACGAACTGCGAGGTCAGCGTGCGCTCCACCGCGGCGTCGGTGCTGGCCGTCGCCGAGCGGCCCAGGATCGACATCAGGGCGACCAGGGTCAGCCCGATCATCAGCGCGCTCGCGGTGGCCGCCGTGCGCCGCGGGTTGCGGGTGGAGTTCTGCGCGGCGAGCACGCCCGACGGTGCCGAAGGCGCGCTGGTAGCCGATCTGAGAACAGCCTTCACGAGCGGGCGGCCCAGCCACGGGCTGAGCAGCGAGACACCGACCAGGATCGAGAGCATCCCGAGCCCGATCAGCAGCAGGCCGACGTCGTCCTCGCGCATGAAGCCGACGACCATCGCGCCGATGCCGAGCGCGATCAGCCCGGCGCCCGACGAGCACGCGCCTGCGCAGCGACGACTCCGGCAGCGCGACGTCGTCGCCGAGCGCAGCGACCGGCGCGATCCGGGAGGCACGTCGGGCGGGCAGGTAGGCCGCGATCACCGTGATCACCACGCCCGACGGCGTACGACGCGACGATCGTGCGCAGGTTGATGCCGAACTCGGCCCGGCTCAGGTCGAGACCGAAGGTCCCGAACAGCGCCTGCAGGCCGCGGGCCAGCAGGTAGCCGACCCCGAGGCCGATGGTCGACCCGAACAGTCCGACGACGACCGCCTCGATGAGCACCGAGACGTTGACCTGCCGGCGGGAGGCGCCGAGGGCTCGCAGCAGGGCGAGCTCGCGGCTGCGCTGCGCGACCAGGATCGAGAAGGTGTTGATGATCAGGAACGTGCCGACCACCAGCGAGATCGCCGCGAAGACGAGCAGGAAGGTGTTCAGGAAGCCGAGCACCTCGTCGAGGCTCTCCTGGTTCTTCTTCACGACCGCGTCCCCGGTGCGGGCCACGACGCCCTCCGGCAGGATCTCGTTGGCGGCGTCGGCGAGCTGCGCCGGCTGGTCCCCGGGGCCGCGTCGAGGCTGACGGCGGAGTAGACGTCCCGGCCGTCGAAGAACGTCCTCTGCATGTAGGCCAGGTCGAAGAGCGTCAGCGTCGCGCCGTTGAGGCCGCCGTTGCCGAACTCCACGAGGCCGGTGATCCGCACCTTGATGGTCGGCGGCTTGCCGGGCGTCACGAGAGTGACCGTGTCGCCGACGCCGTAGCCGGCCTTGCGGGCGGTGTCGACGTCGAGCGCGACCTCGGCGGCACCGTCGGGGAAGGCGCCCTCGGTCAGGTTGATGATCGGCTCACCGAGCAGGTTCGTCGCGCCGGTGTAGTTGAAGGCCAGGCCGGGCGGTCCGTTGCCGCCGACCACCTTGCCGCTGCGGCCGATCACGTAGACCGACTGCAGCTGCGTGCTCGGGTGCACCGACCGGACTCCCGGCAGCTGCCCGAGCTCGTCCACGACGGTGCGTGGGATGGTGCGGGAGTCCTGCTGCGACTCGAAGTCGCCGGCACCCTTGGGGGCGATCTCGACGTCGGTCGTGGAGCCCTCGATGATGCCGTCGAAGGCCCGGCCCATCGCGTCGGTGAAGATGAACGACCCGGCCACGAAGGCGACGCCCAGCACGATCGCGAACGCGCTGAGGGCCAGGCGCAGCTTGCGGGCGAACAGGTTCCGCCAGGTCATCTTCAGCACGAGGACGAGTCTGCCGTACGCCACCCCCGACGATCGCCCGATATCGGACCGCGGGGTCTACCAGTTCGGCAACGATGTGCGTCGAGGTCGGTCCTGAGCCCGCACGTCCCCTCCAGGGCCGTAGCGTGCTCTCGTGACCAACGCCGTCTCCCGCGTCGACGACTACCAGCGGCGACACCCCGTCGTGGGCTTCCCCCTCGCGGTGGTCTACAAGCTGATCGACGACCAGGGGACCTACCTGGCGGCGATCGTCACCTACTACGCGTTCATCGCGATCTTCCCGCTGCTGCTGATCGCGTCCTCCGTGCTCGGCTTCCTGCTGCAGGGCAATGCGGAGCTCCGGCAGGCGGTGCTGACCTCGGCGATGAGCCAGTTCCCGATCGTGGGCACCCAGCTCGTTCAGCCGGAGGGGCTCACCGGCAGCACGTCGGCGGTGGTGGTCGGCGCGGTGGCGGCCCTGTACGGCGTCCTCGGGCTCGGCCAGGCCGCGCAGAACGCCGTCAACGTCGCGTGGTCGGTGCCGCGCAACAGCAGGGCGAACCCGTTCGCCAGCCGGCTGCGCAGCTTCTTCCTGCTCTCCGTCGCCGGCGTCGCGGTGCTGCTGGTCGCGATGCTCGCCTCGGCTGCGAGCCACCTGGAGGTCTTCGGGTCCGCGGACGTGCACACCGGGCTGCGCTGGCTGTTCTGGCTGGTGTCGCTGGCTCTCGTCGCCCTCGTGATCAGCGTGCTGATGCGACTCGCGACCGTGCGTCGCGAGAGCATGAGGGAGGTGCTCCCGGGGGCCGTGACCGTCGCGGTGCTGTGGCAGCTGCTCCAGCTCGTCGGCGGCACCTACGTCGGCAACGTCGTCGGCCGGGCCACGGACATGAACGCCATCTTCGCCGTGGTGCTCGGACTGCTCGCGCTGCTCTTCGCCGCCGCGCTGTCGGCGGTCCTCGGCCTCGAGGTCAACGTGGTGCTGCGCAAGCACCTCTACCCGCGAGCGCTGCTGACCCCGTTCACCGACGACGTCGACCTCACCGACGCGGACAGGCGTGCCTACGTCGGCTATGCGAAGGCACAGCGGCACAAGGGCTTCGAGAAGGTGCGGGTGTCCTTCGACGAGACCCCACCCCGCGACGACGACGCGTGAGGGCGTGGCCGCTGGTCGTGCTGCGCGTCGTTACGCCGCGAGGTCGTCGGCAGCCACGACCCTGATGGTGTCGTCGCCCGCGACGTGGGTGGGCCACATCGGGACCGTATGGCGCTGGGCGGCGTCGTACAGGGCGCGCGTCCAGACCACGTCCTCCTCACGCAGTGCCGCGTCGCCGGGCCGCATGTAGAGGAACGCTGCCCGCGAGTCCTCCGGGAACTCCATGTCGATCAGCTGGCGGCAGGTCGCGAGCAGCTCGTCGACGCTGCGCGCCGACGGTCGGCTCGGGAGGTCGACGAAGTCGCTGATGTGCGGCATCACTGTCCCGTCGTCGGCCACGAAGAGCAGGTAGAGACGGGGGCGCAGGGTGCCCAACGGCTGCATCAACAGACTCCACAGGGCGTGGAGGTCAGTCTGCGAGGTCACGGTCGGGAGTTCGAGTTGTTCGTCCATGTCACTAGCCTGCTCCGATCTGCTGCAGCGCGTCGGCCGTTATCCACAGGTACGGCCGGGCTGGGCCCGGTCCTCGCCGCACCTGTCCTTGTGGGCGGGCGGGGGCCCGGCTCAGCCGCACGTCGCTCGGTCTGTCTGAGCGGGGGTGTGCGTCGCTCCTCGGTCGCGGGCGTGTTGATCGCCGGTGTTCGGTCGGGTTGGGCGGGCTCGGGGTAGCGGGGTCTGCGTGGCAGGACTTAGGCGTGGCGTGGCGTGGCATGCCGAGGCGGGGCATGGCGGGGTGTGACGGGCGTGGCTTGGCTATGTACGGCGGGGGTCCGGGTGGCCAGCGCGATGTCGAGCAGCTTGGGCCTTCTTCTCTCCACGGGTCTCGGCTGAAGTGTTCGGCGGCCGCCGCACCCGAGCGTGTGCTGCTGCCGAACCGTCAGCAGCGAACAGCACCGCAGGGCTCCTTGGCTCCGTCAGGTCAACAAGACAGCCCTACGCAGCGGCCCCCACTGTGGCCAACGGCGGGTCAGGACTCGTCGCACCGAGCCGGAGGGCCGCTGATGGATGCGGACGTGCAGGTGCCTCGGCCAGGGCGTGCCTGGTCGAGGTATCTGCCGGGGTGGTTGTGAGCCGGGGCTCACGGACAGGCCATTAGTCCGCGCGCTCGTGCGGGTCGCGCCCGTCTCAGAGGGGGCGGGTGGTGTGGGTCCAGCCGTGGGGGCTGGTCCAGGTGTAGGCGGGACCGAGGTCGCGGTCGTGGTCTCAGTCGGCGGTGCCGTGGCTGCGTGACCGTCGGGGGTGGTCGTCGGGGTCGGGTGGTCGTCGTCGGTAGGTCCAGGCGCGGTGGGTCTTGGCGCGGTGGTGTCTGCGACATAGGGCGGCGAGATTGTCGGGATGGGTTTGGCCGGGTGGTCCACCGGTCTCGGGTGGGACGTAGGGGTTGATGTGGTCGAGGTCGCAGGCGCGGGCATCGACCTGGCAGCCGGGGAACACGCAGTGCCGGTCGCGCAGGATGACGAGCTCGCGCATCCATTCGGGTGGGTCGTGCCGATCGACGCGTCGGTGCGGGGGTCGGTGCGGGGGTCGGTGCGGCCCAGGTCGAGGACGGGGCGGATGGTGACGCCGGCACCGTGCAACCCGATCCGGGTCAACCAGTCCTGGAGGAGCTGCAGGCTCGCGGGGCCGAGCTTCTCCACCCGACCAGCACGAGCGCCTGCTGCTGCACCGGCGCCGCATCCGGTGCGCCTGTGGTGGGGGTGGTGGCGAGGTCGGCGAGGTCCAGGTGCAGGTAGACCGTGGCGCCGGCACGCCGGAACGGACTGGTGGTCGAGTCGGCGCGTGTGCCGCCGCCTGCACCCTGTCCCGGCGTCGGCGTCGGCGTCGGCGGCGGTGGCGGTGCCGGTCGAGTCGGCGCGTGTGTCGCCGGTCGAGTCGGCGCGTGTGCCGGCACCGGCTGTCGCGCCTGGTCGTGTCGGCCGTGGGTGTGGCCGTGGGTGTCGGTGGGGTGGTGGGGTGGGTGAAGAGGTTCAGGGCGCGTTGGGGGTGGGCGAGCAGGCCGAGGGCGTGGGCGCGGCGGGTGTCGAGGTGGTCGGTGTCGCCGAGGGTCTTCATCTGGGTGGCGATGTCGCCCAGGGCGTGGTCGAGGTCGATCGCGTCCAGGGTGTCCAGGACACCGGTGAGGGTGGTGGTGGCGGTGGAGTCGCGGTGGTCGAACCAGACGCCGCGTCTGGTCAACGCGGCTTCCTCGATGCCGGCGGCGGTGTCGGGGTCGTGTTGGAGCAGTGCTTCGTGGATCAGGGGCCGGACCTTGTTGGGGGGCAGGTCACCACGGCGGGCCAGGACGGTGAGGTGTCGGTCCACGAACAAGGCTGCCGGCCGGGAGAGGTGGGTGGTCTGGGCGGCGACCTGGCGGGCCTTCCAGGCGGCCAGGGTGCCGGTTTGGACCAGCGCCCACAGGCGTGGGAGGCGGTAGCGCAGCTCCAGGGTGTCGGCGACCAGCTGCAAACCGGCCCGGTAGCTGACACCGAGGGCGGCGGCGAGGTCGACGACCGCGGCCTCGGTGACTTCGGGGGCACCGACCCCCGCCAACCGGCATCCCTGGTTGCCCGGCCCGCCGGGGCCGATGGCGGCCAGGATCCCGATGGGACGGTCGACCGGCCACGTCGCCGCATCGCTGTCGCCGGCACCGGAGTTGTCGCCGTATCGGTGGTCGGTGCCGGGTTGGGGGGTGACGGGGTGCAGGTCGGCCCAGTGCACCACCCCGGCCAACAGGTCCGCCTCGGCCTGGTCCGCGCTGCGTCGCTGAGCGACCACGAACGAGAGCACCGAGTGGTCATCGAGCGCCCGCACATCGACCACACCAGCGGGCGCGCCGGCGTCGGCACCGATGGCCGGGCTGCGGGGTGTTCGTGTCGAGCATGCTCGAAGCCTACGATCGAGCACCGACAGTTTCGGGTCGTGAACGACCCCGAATCGCGTTGTCCACAAGGGCAATCTCGAAAAGTTTCTGCGCGGAGTGGAGCACGCGATCCCGGGCCCGACAGGGAGCTGGACCGACGGCGTACACACCGCATCCCGTCCCGGCAACACGGCATACGCGCCGACTCGACCGGGAGCGAGCGCGACCACGCGACAGCAGCACACGCGCCGACTCGGCGGGTTTGGGACCAGCCGACGCGCCGACTCGGCGGGTCTGGGGCCAGCCGACGCGCCGACTCGGCGGGTTTGGGCCCAGCCGACGCGCCGACTCGGCGGGTCTGGGGCCAGCCGACGCGCCGACTCGACCCGGCGCCCAGCCGCATCAACCAGCGGAGACCAGTGCGTCCACGGCATCGGCGAAGAGCCGGGTGTGGAGGTCGACGTCGGGCTGGGTGGTGTCGGGGCACATCAGCGCCATGTTGTGGAACGGCGTGATGAGCACGCCTCGGTTGGCCATGAACAGGTGGAGGTACTCGTCGAGCTCGTCGTCGGCGGACGGCCGCAGACGCCGAGCCGGAGGTGGGCGCGGGGGAGGCGAAGCGGTACTCCGCGCGGGCGCCGAGCTGGCTCACCGACCAGGGCACGCCGGTGCGCTCGAGGGTGGCTGCTACGCCGGCGGTGAACGCGTCGCACAAGGAGACCATGCGGGCGAACGCCGAGGGAGTCAGCACCGACGAGAGGGTCGCGCGCATCGCAGCGACCGACAGGGCGTTGCCGGCCAGGGTGCCGCCGACACCGCCGACGTCCACCAGGTCCGCCGACGGGTCGGACGACGCCGCCGCGGCGACGCTCGGCCGTGATGCCGTAGGCCCCGCTGGGGATCCCGCCGCCGATGCTCTTGCCGATCACGAGGATGTCGGGGGACAGGTCCCACAGGGCGGTGGCGCCGCCCGGCCCGGCCGAGAAGGTGTGCGTCTCGTCGATCATCAGCAGGGCGCCGTACTGCGTGGCCAGGGCGCGCAGGCCCGTGAGGAAACCGTCCGCGGGAAGCACGATCCCGATGTTGGTCAGCGCCGGCTCGGTGAGGATCGCCGCGACGTCGCCGTGCGCGAGCTGCTCCTCGACGGCGGCCAGGTCGTTGAACTCGCAGACCCGGGTGGTCTGCGACGAGGGCGACGGGCGGCCCGACGAGGCCGGGTCGTGCGACCGCCTCGCCCGTCGGGCCCCGGCACCGCGAAGGCCTCGTCGACCGAGCCGTGGTAGCAGTAGGCGAAGGTCAGGATCTTGGGCCGTCCGGTGACCAGGCGGGCGATGCGGATCGCCCAGCGGTTCGCGTCGGTCGCGGTCAGCGTGAACGACCACAGCGGCAGGCCGAACCGGCTCGACAGCTCCGCGCCGACCCACTCGGCGTCCTCGGTCGGCAGCATCGTGGTGATCCCGCCCTGCTCGGAGAGCCGACGGGTCACCGCCTCGACGGTGGCCGCCGGGCTGTGACCCGCCATCGCTCCCGTGTCCCCCATGGCGAAGTCGACGTACTCGTGACCGTCGACGTCGACGACCCGGTTGCCCCAGGCGCGGTCGAGGTAGAGCGGGAAGCCGCCGGACCACATGTTCATCCAGGTCATCGGCACCCGGCCGAAGAGGTGGTCGGCGTCGTCGTACAGCTGCTTGGAGCGCGGGTGCGAGGACGTGTACGTCGCCCGCTCGGCGCCGAGCAGGGACGTCAGGCGGGTGCGGTCGATGGCCATAGCGGGACCGTCGCGGAACGGAGGGACGCACGTCAAGGCCATGGATGGGCTCTCTAGGCTGCGAGCATGACCGAACCCCGTCGCCGGCGCACCGCCCGGGTGGCCACCGTCGTGCGCACCGAGCAGCTGTCGCCCTCGCTGGTGCGGGTCGTGCTCGGTGGCGACGGCCTCGCGGACTTCGAGCCGTCCGCGTGCTCGGACTCCTACGTCAAGGTGGTGTTCGTCCACCCCGACGTGCCGCGGCCGTTCGCTCGCACCGAGGACGGCCGGGTCGCGGTCGACGAGCTGACCGACGACCCGCGGCAGGCGCCCCGGATGCGCAGCTACACGGTGCGCTCCTTCGCGGACGGCGAGCTGACGCTGGACTTCGTGGTGCACGGGGACGACGGCGTCGCCGGGCCGTGGGCGGCCCGCGCGGCCGCGGGAGACGAGGCGCTGCTGCTCGGACCGGGTGGCGGCTACGCACCGGATCCGACGGCCGACTTCCACCTGTTCGTCGGCGACCTCAGCGCACTGCCCGCGATCGCCGTCGCGCTCGAGCGGCTGCCCGCGGGGGCGTCCGGTGCCGTCCTCATCGAGGCGCACGAGGGCGACCGCCTGGAACTCGAGGCGCCGGCGGGGGTGGCGACGACGTGGGTCGACGAGGGAGGACTGGTGGACGCCGTCCGCGGCCTGCCCTGGCCCGCGGGCGTGGTGCACGCCTTCGTGCACGGCGAGGCGGGCGCGGTCCGGGAGCTGCGGCGCTACCTGCGCCTCGAGCTCGGTCTGGACCTCGCCGCGCTGTCGATCTCGGGGTACTGGCGGCGCGGCGACGACGACGAGCGGTGGCGGTCCGGCAAGCGGGAGTGGAACGCCGAGGTCGAGCGGAGCGAGCAGACCGCAGCCGGCTGACGGGTCAGGCGCCCTGGTCCGCCGCGGGCTTGCGCTGGTACATCTCCGCGTCCGCGCGAGCGAGCAGCGCGGCCGGCGTGTCCTGCGCCCCCTCCGGGACCGCCATGCCGATCGAGGCGCTGACCACACCCACCTGCTCGCCCGCGACCTCGACCGGTTGGCTGAGGGCCTGGTGCAGCCGGTGCGCGAGCAGGTCGAGCGACTCCGCGGTGGCATCCTCGACCAGCACCACGAACTCGTCGCCCCCGTAGCGAGACAGCACGTCGGTGGCGCGCACCGAGTCGAGCAGCCGCTCGGTCACGATCCGCAGGACGGCGTCGCCGGCTGCGTGGCCGAAGCGGTCGTTGACGCTCTTGAAGCCGTTCAGGTCCAAGAACAGCACCCCGGGCGCGGTGCCGCCCCGCAGCCGACGCTCGAACGCCCGGTGCAGCGCGTCCTCGAACATCGTGCGGTTGGGCAGCCCGGTCAGCGGGTCCCGGGCCGCGGCCAGCGCGAGGGCACCGGCCGCCTTGCGCAGCTCCAGCATCCGCACGGTCATGGCTGCCAGGTCCCGCAGGCGGTCGATCTGCAGTCCGGTGAGCTCGGCGGGCTCGGGGCCGTAGGCGCACAGGGTGCCGATCGAGTGACCGCTGCTGAGCACCAGCGGTGCCGCGACGTACAGCCGGATGTTCTCCAGCTCGCCGGTCACGTGCGGGTTGTCGGCGAACCGCTCGTCCATGGTGGCGTCCGGGACGTAGGTGACGTCGGTCGACTCGAAGCTGCGCGCGCACATCGACTGCGAGCGAGTGACCTGGATCGGCTCGGTGCCGTAGGCAGCCGCCTGCCACTGGCGGTCGGCGTCCATCACGTTGACCACCGCGACCGGGGTGCCGCAGACGTACGACGTCAGCCGAGCCATGCCGTCCAGGTCCAGGTTGCGTGGCTGGTCCAGGATCGCGAGCCCGTGCAGGGCGGCCAGTCGTTCGAGCTCCGCCCCGGACAGCCGGAGGCGCAGTGCGTCGGACGACATGGGGGCAGTGTGCCAGGGCGAACGGCGAGCGACGAGTTGCCGCCGCGATTTTACTGGTGGTACCGCTTCCGGCTAGACCCCCGTCGCCTTCTCCAGCGCCGTCAGCTCGTCGTCCAGGTGGGTGAGCAGCCGCTGCAGGCGCGGGACGGTACGGCGGCAGCCGGTGAGCCCGAAGCCCATCACGTCGGCGTACGACGTGCAGGTGATGTTGAGGGCCATGCCGTGGATCGGGATCGACAGGGGGTAGACGCCCTCGAGCCGAGCGCCGTTGTAGTAGTGCGGCTCCTTGGGCCCGGGCACGTTGGAGATGATCAGGTTGAACGGCGGCCGGGTGATGCCCTGCAGCCGGAGCATCGGCGCGAGGACGGCCGGCGCCATCCCGAGAGCGCTCATGGCCAGGATCTGCGACGGCGTCATCGAGCCGAGGGCCTGCTTGCCGCTCTGCATGGAGTCATGGATGCTCCGCAGCCGGTCCGCCGGGTCGGCCAGCTGCGTGCCGAGCCGGACCATCACGCTGCCGACGGCGTTGCCGCCGGTGGCCGACGCGCTCTGCGAGTCCTTGGCCTTCAGGCCGACGGGAACCATCGCGACGAGCGAGGTGTCCGGCATCGCGTCGAGGTCGATCAGGTAGCGGCGGATCGCGCCGCTGGTCATGGCGAGCACGACGTCGTTGACGGTCGTCCCGCTCGCCTTGCCGATGCCGACGATCCGCTCCATCGGCCAGTCCTGGGCGGCGAA
The DNA here is from genome assembly GCA_963845655.1 of uncultured Actinomycetota bacterium. Taxonomy (GTDB): domain Bacteria; phylum Actinomycetota; class Actinomycetes; order Propionibacteriales; family Nocardioidaceae; genus Nocardioides_B. The sequence goes on from CAWJTB010000003.1 coordinate 232,078, forward strand.
CCGACGGGACCCGGTGATCCGGGTGTTGAAGATGGTGCGCGGGGCGTAGAGCGACACCGCCGACGTCTCGTTGCGGACCCCGCGCGTCAGGGTGCGGACCAGCGCCCCGGGAAGACCGGCCGCCTCGGCGCTGACGCCCAGGGCGGTGCGGAAGACGCTTATGGGCAGGTCCAGGAGCCCGGCATCGGACTCCGGCTGGGGCGTCGCGGCGCGTGAGGCGGCCGCACCCTTGGCCCACATCGGGGCCATGTCGGTGCGGTTCGGGTCGGTGGACAGCACTGCCTGCAGCAGTCGCATCGAGGACACGCCGTCGACGAGACCGTGGTGCATCTTGGTGTACATCGCGACCCGGCCGTCGCGCAGCCCCTCGATGACGTGCGCCTCCCACAGCGGCCGCTCGCGGGCGAGTCGCGTGCTGTGCAGCCGCGAGCCCAGCTCCAGCAGCTCGCGCACCCGGCCCGGCTTGGGCAGCGCGCTGTGCCGCACGTGGTACTCGAGGTCGAACTCCTCGTCCTCCTGCCAGACCCACTGACCGCCGGTCGCGACCGAGCGGTGCGGCCGCTTGAGGAACAGCGGGGCGATCTCGTCGACGTCGCTCATCTGCTCGAACAGCTGCTTGGTGAAGTCGCGCCCGGCGCCCTCCGGCTTGCGGAACAGCTGCAGCCCTCCGACGTGCATCGGCTGCGCGCGGTTCTCGGCGAGCAGGAACGCGGACGACGTGGGATCCATGGGAGTGACCATCGACCTCCCTTTCGGCAGTGGTGTCCGCATGACACCGTTCCCCCATCATGGCCCCGTCAAGCGCGCGGCCGTCCGGCGGCGGGTCGCCTGTCGGTGGCCGACCGTAGGGTCGAGGACATGGTGGACCTCTCCTCGTCGCTCCCGGACGAGGATCTGCGCCTGCGCTACGGCACCCCGACGCTGGACCGGGCCTGGGACTACGTCCGCCGCGGCAAGGTGCTGGCCTGCACCCACGAGCTCGACGGGGACGGCGACCTCGACATCCGGGGGAGCGTGAGCGGGTCGACCGGGGTGCCGTACGTCGTGACGATCAGCGTCGGGCTCGACGAGCGAGGCGTCTGGGTCTTCGGCCGGTGCAGCTGCCCGGTGCACGAGGGCTGCAAGCACGTGCTGGCGCTCCTCATCACCGTGCGCGACGAGCAGAGCCGGGACTCACCCGACGCCCGGCGTCGCTGGGAGCGGCAGCTGTCCGGTCTGCTCGACGAGCTGGACGTCCGCGCCGAGCGGACCGCCCTGCCCGGCAAGCCCCTGGCCCTGCAGGTCGACCTCAAGCCACCGCAGCGGGCCGGGACGTTCCGGGGGTGGTCCGCGACCCCGGCAGCGCGCGGCGTCCTGCGACTGCGACCCCTGCAGAGGGGGGCCCGCGACAACTGGGTGCGCACCGGCATCGCCTGGACCGACGTGCCCCAGCTCGACCGCAGGGGCCACCCCCCCGCCCAGGTCGCGGCGCTCAACGACCTGCTGGCGGCGCACCGCACCGCGAGCCGGCAGCTCTACTTCGGTGCCGACGCGCACATCTCGCTCGGCGGGTTCGGGCCGGGCGAGGTCGCCCTGCTCCGGCAGGCCGCCGACAGCGGGATGCCGCTGGTGCCCGGGCGCGGGCCTGTCGGCCGTCGACCTGGCCGACCCGGTCACGCTGCGGCTCGACGTGAACGCCCCGGCCGGGGAGGACGCCCGGCTCCAGCTCGGCGTGCGACTCGGGCAGGAGTGGTTCCCCGCGGCCGACCTCGACGTGCTCGGCGACGGTGGTCACGCGGTCGCGCTCTGGACGGCGGACGGCGGCGCCTGGGCGGTGACGCTGGCGGCGCTCACCCCGCCCGCCGGCCCCGAGGTGCGCCGGCTGCTGCGGCAGGGCGACTCGGTCGTGGTGCCCGCCGCCGACCGTGACGACCTGGTCGCGGAGTACCTCCCCCGCCTGCACCGCCACGTCCCGGTCATCTCCTCCGACGGCTCCGTCGAGCCGCCGCAGACACCCACCCCGCGGCTGGTGCTCGCCGTGCCACTGGGTCGCCGTCGACGAGGTGCGGATCGGCTGGACCTGGCGCTACCGGGTCGGTCTCGGACGACCGGGTCTACGACCTCGGCGAGGTCCGCGGACTGCGCGGCGTGCGCTCGCCGGACGCCGAGCAGGCGCTGCTCGACGGGCTGGTGCTGGACGACGAGCAGGCCTACCACCTCTGCCGGGCGCATCGTCGGGACGGTGGCCTGGAGGACCGCGTGGTGTTCCGCCACGCCGACGCCATCCTCTTCGCCGAGCAGCTGCTGCCCGGCCTGCGTGAGCAGGTCGAGGTCGACGAGACGGGGCAGCAGCCGGCCTACCAGGAGCTGCATGGCGCGCCGGTGGTCCACTTCGCCACCCGCACCGACGCGCACGGCTCCGCGGGGGTCGAGGACCGCACCGACTGGCTCGACCTCGAGGTCGTGGTCACCGTCGACGGCGTGCCGATCGCGTTGGCCCAGGTGCTCGAGGCGCTGACCCAGGGTCGCGACCGGGTGATCGTGCGCACGGGCCGGCACGTGCGCCTCGACCGACCGGAGTTCGCCCACCTGGCGCGGCTCGTCGAGGCCGCCGCCGAGATCCGGGACCAGCCGGAGGGGGGCGTGCGGGTCGGTCACCACGACCTCGGCCTGTGGGACGAGCTGGCCGAGGTCGGCATCGTCGACGAGCAGGCGGCCCGGTGGGTGCGGTCCGCCCAGGCACTGCGCTCGCTGGAGAGCCTGCCCGAGGTGAAGCCGGTCGGCCTCGAGGCCGACCTCCGCTCCTACCAGCTCGACGGCTTCCGCTGGCTCGCCTACCTGTGGTCGGCCGGGCTCGGCGGGATCCTGGCCGACGACATGGGGCTGGGCAAGACGATGCAGACCCTCGCCCTGCTGGCGCATGCCCGGGACCAGGGGGCCCGGCCGTTCCTCGTGGTCGCGCCGACGAGCGTGGTGTCGACGTGGTCCCACGAGGCGGCGCAGTTCACCCCGGGGCTCGACGTCCGCGTGGTCTCGGAGTCGTCGGCCCGGCGCGGTGAGTCGATCGCGTCGCTGTGCGCGGGTGCGGACGTCGTGGTGACGTCGTACACCCTGTTCCGGCTGGAGGCCGCCGACTACGTCGGCCAGGAGTGGGGCGGGCTCGTGCTCGACGAGGCGCAGATGGTCAAGAACCACCAGGGCAAGACCTACCAGGCGGTGCGCCGGCTCGACGTGCCGTTCCGGCTGGCGCTGACCGGCACCCCGATGGAGAACCGGCTGATGGAGCTGTGGTCGCTGCTCTCGATCGTGGCGCCGGGCCTCTACCCCTGGCCGCAGCGGTTCACCGAGCGGGTGGCGGTGCCGGTGGAGCGGCTCGGTGACGCCGAGGCGCTGGCGGGCTTCCGGCGCCGGATCCGGCCGTTCCTGCTGCGGCGCACCAAGGAGCTCGTCGCGGCCGACCTGCCGCCCAAGCAGGAGCAGGTGCTCGAGGTGTCGCTGACGCCGCGGCACCGCGCGGTCTACGAGACCCATCTGCAGCGCGAGCGGCAGACCGTCCTCGGCCTGGTCGAGGAGGACTTCGCCAAGCACCGGATCGCGATCTTCCGGTCCCTGACCCGGCTGCGTCAGCTCAGTCTCGACGCGGCGCTGGTGGACCCGGCCTACGACGGGATCGGCTCGGCCAAGGTCGACGTCCTGGTCGACCACCTGCTCGAGATCACCGCCGAGGGGCACCGCGCGCTGGTGTTCAGCTCGTTCACGTCGTTCCTGGGACGGGTGCGGGCCCGGTTGGAGCGCGAAGGCATCGCCGCCTCCTACCTCGACGGCTCGACGCGGCACCGCGGGGACGTGGTGCGCGGCTTCCGCGAGGGTGACGACCCGGTGTTCCTGATCAGTCTCAAGGCCGGAGGGGTGGGACTGACGCTGACGGAGGCCGACTACGTCTTCGTGCTCGACCCGTGGTGGAACCCCGCCGTCGAGGCGCAGGCCGTGGACCGCACGCACCGCATCGGCCAGCAGCGTCCGGTCAACATCTACCGCCTCGTCGCCTCCGACACGATCGAGGAGAAGGTGATGGCGCTCAAGGCTCGCAAGGCGGCGCTGTTCGCCCAGGTGGTCGATGGCGACGCCCTGATGAGCACACCCCTCGGCGCCGACGACGTGCGGGCGCTCTTCGAGGACTGAGCGGTCGCTCAGGCCCCCGCGCGCGCCTCCCGGGGCGCGCCGAGCGTGGACTCGCGTGGCACGAGCGTGAAGCCGACGCTGACCTCGCGGGTGGGGGCTGCGGGCCGGACGATCCGGTCCGTCAGCAGCCGGACCGCCTCCCGGGCGATCGCCGCCTTGTCGGGGGCGATGGTGGTCAGGGTCGGAGTGGAGAAGCGTCCGTCCTCGATGTCGTCGATGCCCATCACCGCGATGTCGTCGGGGACGCGGAAGCCCCGGACGGCCAGGGTGCGCAGTGCCCCGAGCGCGAGCTGGTCGTTGAAGCAGAGCACCGCGTCCGGCGGCTCGCTGCCCGGTGGGTCGAGCAGGGACGCCATCGCGTCGGCTCCGGCCGCTCGCTCGTAGGCCGGCACGGATCGGGTCAGGGCCGGGTCGAGCACCAACCCGGCCGCGGCGAGGGCCTGCTCGTAGCCGGCCCGCCGCACCGCGGCCACCCCCGAGCGGGCCTCCCCGCCGGCCTGGTAGCCGATCGCGGCCACCCGGGTGCGGCCCTGGGCGAGCAGGTGCTCGGTGGCGGCCTGGGCGGCCGCGACGTTGTCGAAGGCGACGTGGTCGATGTCGGCGCCGCCGACCTTCTCGCCGAGCAGCACGATCGGGGTCTCGCTGCCGACCTCGCTCAGCTCGGTGTAGCCCATCGCGACAGGGGAGAGGATCAGCCCGTCGATCAGGTGACTGCGCACCCCGGTCGCGACGATCTCCTCGCGGTCCCGCAGTCCGTCGGTCTGGTCGACCAGGACGGTGTAGCCGAGCTGCTCGGCCTCCTGGACCACGCATCGGGTCAGCTCGGCGAAGTACGGCATGTCCAGCGCGGGCACGGCCAGGGCGATGACACCGGAGCGACCCCGGCGCAGCGACCGCGCCGAGAGGTTGGCGCGATAGCCGAGCTCCTCGATCGAGAGCTGCACGCGCTCGCGCATGCCCGGCGAGACGTGGACGTAGCCGTTCACGACGTTGCTGACGGTCTTCACCGAGACGCCGGCGTGGTCGGCGACGTCGCGCAAGCGGACTCGCATCCGGACCTCCCTGCTGCCCCGCACCGGCTGGCCCGGGTCTCCGCACCGGGACCAGCGTAGTGCGCCCGTAGGGGTTTACAACGATGTAAAAGCCGGGTAGACAGGGCCGCATGCCTCGAGCCCGACTCACCGTGGACCCGGCGTTCCGGGTCGGCCCCGTCGACCGTCGCCTCTTCGGGACCTTCGTCGAGCACATGGGGCGCTGCGTCTACACCGGCATCCACGAGCCCGGCCACCCGCAGGCGGATCCCGACGGCTTCCGCGAGGACGTGCTCGCCCTGGTCCGCGAGCTCGGACCGACCGTGGTGCGCTATCCGGGGGGCAACTTCGTGTCCGGCTACCGATGGGAGGACGGCATCGGGCCGCTCGAGGACCGGCCGCGCCGCCTCGACCTGGCCTGGCGCAGCGTCGAGACCAACGCCGTCGGCGTCGACGAGTTCGCCGCCTGGTGCAAGCGCGCCGACCTCGACCCGGTGATGGCGGTCAACCTGGGCACCCGTGGGGTCCAGGAGGCGGCCGACCTGCTGGAGTACTGCAACCACCCCGGCGGCACCGCGCTGTCGGACCTGCGCCGCTCGCACGGTGCCAAGGAGCCGCACGACATCGCGGTCTGGTGCCTGGGCAACGAGCTCGACGGACCTTGGCAGGTCGGGCACAAGACCGCCTACGAGTACGGCCGGCTCGCCGCCGAGACGGCCCGAGCGATGCGGATGGTCGATCCCCGCATCGAGCTGGTCGCCTGCGGCAGCTCGAACAGCTCGATGCCGACCTTCGCCTCCTGGGAGGCCACCACCCTCGAGCAGTGCTACGACCTGGTCGACTACGTCTCGCTGCACACCTACTACGACCCGCGACCCACCGACCGGGACAGCTTCCTGGCGAGTGCGCTCGACCTCGAGTGGATGATCGAGACGATCGTCGCCACCGCCGACCACGTGGGCGCCCGCCTGGGGTCCCGCAAGCGGCTGCGCCTCTCGGTCGACGAGTGGAACGTCTGGCACCAGTCCCGCTTCGCCGGTCAGGACCAGCTGGCCTACGACGGGGAGGAGCCGGCGCTGATCGAGGACGTCTACGACGTCGCCGACGCCGTGGTCGTGGGGTCGCTGCTGATCACCCTGCTGCGGCACGCCGACCGGATCGGCATCGCCTGCCAGGCGCAGCTGGTCAACGTGATCGCACCGATCATGACGCGCGCCGGCGGTCCCGCCTGGCGGCAGAGCATCTTCCACCCGTTCGCCCAGGCCAGCCGGCACGCCCGGGGCGAGGTGCTGCGCGTCGAGACCCGCACCGAGCACCACTCCACCGCGGACCACGACGACGTGCCGCTCGTCGACAGCGTCGCGACCTACGACGAGGAGACCGGGGCGCTCACGCTGCTGTGCGTCAACCGGTCCGGGCACGAGGACGCTCGTCTCGAGGTGACGGCCCGTGCCTTCGCCGGGCTCGCCCTGGTCGAGGCGACCGTGCTCGCGCACGAGGACCCCACGACCACCAACACCGAGGACCGGCCCGACGCCGTCCGACCTCGCCCGCTGCCGGGCGTCGAGGTCCGCGACGGCCACGTCTCGGCGGTGCTGCCACCCGTGTCCTGGTCCGTGCTGCGCCTGTCGACCACGCGCCCCTGAATCCGCCCAGAAGCTGCCCCCGAAGCCCACCACGATGACCCACGACAGGGAGACCCCATGATGTTCCCCACGTTCCCCCGCAACGGCACCCCCTCGCCGCTGACGCTGCCGACGCCGATGAGCCGGCGCGGCTTCCTGACCCTCTCGGCCGCCGGGTCCCTCGGCCTGCTCGCGGGCTGCGGGGGCGGCAAGGGCGTCGGCGACACCGGCGCGCAGGGCGTCGGCGGCTTCACCGGCTCCTACGACGGGCCGAAGCTCGACCTGGCCTACTGGAACGGCTTCACCGGGGGCGACGGTCCGGCGATGAAGGCGCTCGTCGACCAGTTCAACGGCGACAACCCGAAGATCACCGTGAAGCCCAACACCGTGCAGTGGGCCGACTTCTACCAGCGGCTGCCTGCCGCGGCGCAGGCCGGCAAGGGTCCCGACGTGGGCGCCATGCACCTCGACCAGCTCGCGTCCAACGCCGCCCGCAAGGTGATCGTGCCGCTCGACGACCTGGCCTCCTCCCTGAAGCTCTCCGAGTCCGACTTCACCCAGGAGGTCTGGGGACCGGGCATCTACCAGGGCAAGCGCTACGGCATCCCGCTCGACGTCCACTGCCTGGCGATGTACTGGAACAAGGACCACTTCGCCAAGGCCGGCATCTCCGAGGCGCCGACCGATGCCGCCAGCTTCGACGAGGCGTGCCAGAAGCTGCAGAAGGCCGGCTTCGACACCCCGTTCTGGATGCCGAACCAGTGGCCCGGCCACCTGATGTTCCTCTCGATCCTGTGGCAGAACGGCGGCGCGCCCTACGCCGAGGACGGCTCGTCGGCCACCTACGCCGACCAGGCCGGGACCGACGCACTGGCCTGGATGGTCGACCAGGTGGCGAAGGGGTACAGCCCGCCGAACGTCGACATCGACGCGCAGTACACCGCGTTCAAGAACGGCAAGACCTCGATCACCTGGGACGGCATCTGGCAGCTCAACGACCTGGCCGCCTCCGGTCTGCCCTTCGGGGTCGCGCCGGTGCCCGCCGTGGGCAAGGAGCCGGCCGTCTGGGCCAACTCGCACCACTTCTTCCTGACCGAGCAGGCTGCCGAGGACGCGAACCGCGCCAACGCCGCCAAGACCTTCATCGGCTGGATGAGCAAGCAGTCCGCCGCCTGGTCCGAGGCCGGCATGATCCCGGCCCGCAACTCGGCGCGCGAGGAGGCCGCCTTCACCGACTCGCCGCAGAGCGTGTTCGCCGACTTCCTGCCCAACCTGCGGTTCCTGCCGCCGGTCCCCGGGCTCGGCGACGTGCAGCCGCAGACCCTCGAGGTCGCCGTCAACGAGGCGGTGCTCGGCAAGACGCCGCCCGAGGCCGCGCTGTCGAAGTCGGCGGGCAACGCCAGCAAGCTGATGGAGAAGAATCTCGACAAGTTCGGATCGGCCTGAGCGGTGTCGGTCTCCGCGAGCCGGAGGGCCTGGACACCCTGGGCCTTCCTGGCGCCCTACCTGGCGCTCTTCGTCACCTTCGTGCTGCTCCCGATCGTGCTCGGGCTGTGGATCAGCCTGCACGACTGGGACTTCACGCTGCCCGGCAAGCCGTTCGTCGGCCTGGACAACTACACCGCCCTGCTCGACCGCGACTCCCTGGCCTTCGAGCCGTTCTGGAGCTCCTTGCAGGCCACGGGCATCTTCACGCTGTTCAGCGTCCCGCTGCTCCTGGTGATCCCGCTCGGAGTGGCGTTGGTGATGAATCAGCGCTTCCGCGGGCGCAACGTCTTCCGCAGCATCTTCTTCGCGCCCTACGTCCTGGGCGTCGCGGTGGTCGGGGTGCTGTGGAGGTTCCTGCTGGACGCCAACATCGGGGTGGTCAACGCGGTCCTCGGGGCGGTCGGCCTGCCCGACGGCACCGCGTGGCTCACCTCGCTGCCCGCGGCCTGGGTCTCGCTCGTGCTCGTGACCGTCTGGTGGACGCTCGGGTTCAACGCGGTGATCTTCCTGGCCGGACTGCAGGACGTGCCCGCTGAGCTCTACGAGGCGGCGGAGGTCGACGGGGCCGGGGTCTGGGCCCGCTTCCGGCACGTGACGATGCCGAGCCTGCGACCGGTCACCACCTTCGTCACGATGATCACGATCATCGCCTCGGCGAACATGTTCGGCCAGTCCTTCATCATGACCAAGGGCGCGCCCGGCCAGGAGACCCGCACCTCGATCTACTACATCGCCGAGACCGGGCTGCAGAACTTCCAGATGGGTTCGGCCGCCGCGGCCTCGTGGGTCCTGACGGTGGCGCTGATGGTGCTCTCCGTCGTGGTGTTCCTGGTCTTCCGCGAGCGCGACGGCTCGGGTCGTCGTACGCCGGCGAAGGCGAGGTCGCGCGCATGAGGGGCTCGACGAAGGCGCTGCGCTACGCGCTGCTGGGACTGCTCACGCTGCTGTTCGTGAGCCCGCTGCTGTTCATGGTCTCGACCTCCTTCAAGACCCGGCAGGAGTCGGGGCGGACTCCGCCGACGATCTTCCCGCAGGAGCCGACCCTCGACGCCTACCGGCAGATCCTGTCGGCGACCGACACCCCGGTGTTCCGGTGGTTCGCCAACTCGATGCTCGCTGCGACGTCCAACGCGGCGATCGTCGTCGTCACCGCCGCGTTGGCGGCCTACGCCCTGGCCCGGATGGACTTCCGGGGCCGCGGCGTCATGATGGGCCTGATCGTCGCCACCCTGTTCGTGCCGCCGGTCATCTTGGTGATCCCCAACTACGAGATCGTCGGACGGCTGTTCTGGCTCGATACGCTGATCGCGGTCATCGTGCCGACCGCGGCCAACGCGTTCGGGGTGTTCTTCCTGCGGCAGTTCTTCATCTCGATCCCGGCCGAGCTCGAGGAGTCGGCGTTTCTCGACGGCGCCAACACCTGGCAGGTGTTCACCAGGATCGTGGTGCCGCTGTCGCGTCCCGCTCTGGCGACGCTGACGCTGCTGGCGTTCCTGACCAACTGGAACGACTTCCTCTGGCCGGTCTACGTGCTGTTCAGCCCCGACCAGCAGACGCTGCAGGCGGGTCTCTCCACCCTGCAGTCGGCCAACGCCGTGCGCTACGACCTGCTGATGGCCGGCGCCGTGATCGCCAGTGTCCCGGTGCTGATCCTCTACTCGTTGGCGCAGCGGTTCGTCATCGAGGGCGTCTCGCGCTCCGGCCTGAAGGGGTGAGGCGCCGCACGCTCCTGCTCGGCGGTGCCGCGGGCGTCCTCGCCGCGTGCACCCCCTCGACCGACCGGCCCGACGCCTCGCCCTCCCGGAAGGACGCCGCCATCTTCGACCTCTCGCTCACCGAGCAGCACCGCTACCGGCCGTTCCAGGTCGTGGCGCCCGGCTTCGTGCAGGACGAGCGCCTGGGCGGCGCGGTGGACTCGATCACCCTCAGCGACGCCACGCCGCCGGCGCCCTTCGCGGCGGTCGAGGTCGAGGTGGAGCGGCTCGACGGCATCGTGGTGGCCGGGCTCGTCGCCGGCGACGACCGGGTCGTCGCGACCTACAGCCCGTCCTCGCGCACGGTCGCCCTCGAGGTGCGCGCCGATGGGCGCACGCACGTCCTGCGGCGCGCGAAGGTGGACCTGCCCGCGACGTTCACGTTCGGGGTCGCAATCTGCGAGAACCAGCTGACCGCTCTGGCCCGGGTCAACGGGACCTGGCGCCCGTTGCTCACCGAGCGCACCAAGGTCTCGGCGGTCGTCGACCTGCGCGACCCGTCGGTGCTCAGCCGCTACGGCTACGCCTGGGGCGTCCGCTCCGGCACGGCGACCCTCGGCGCCGTGCGTGCGGGCCCCTTCGGGATGACCGGGCTGCGCGACCCGCACGTCGTCCAGGACGCCGACGGGACGCCGTACGTCCGCGACGGGAAGGCCTACCTCACCTGGACCTGCGCCGGGCTCGGCTTCTTCCAGCAGGCGCACTGGGGGGTGTTCACCCTCGATCTCGCCGACCCGACCCGGCTGGAGCAGGTCGCCCAGCTCTACAGCCGGCGGGACGGGCTGGTGCTCGGCGACCACGCCGGGCAGGTCGTCCGGGACGGCGACCGCTGGCTGGTGGCGACCTCCTCGTGGGGCGACTTCGAGGCCGGCCGTGCCGGCGGAGGCGTGCACGTGCGCCACCTGAGCACCACCGCCGACCTGCTCAGCGGCGTCCACCTGCTCGAGACCGAGCGCACCGACCTGCCGACCGATGTGGGCTCGTGGGACCCCGGGTTCACCCGGATCGACGGCACCTGGCGGCTCGGCTTCGTCGAGAGCCCGTCACAGGACCCCTTCGTCTTCCACCCCGCCCTCACGCGCACCGACGCCGACGACCCGTGGACCGGGCTGCGTCGCGTGGGGGCCGCCGACGACCTGGACCAGTGCGAAGGTCCGGTGCTGGCCGAGGTGGAGGGGACATGGTGGTTCCTGGCCAGCGACGGCGACGCGCGGCACTACCCGGTGTTCGACCTCGAGATGGTGCGCGTGGGGCGGCTCGATGCGCCGTACCCGACCAACATCCCGCACCCGCAGCTGCTGCGGCGTGGGCCGGGGGACTGGCTGATGGTCTCCTTCGACGGCACGCAGTTCGCCGAGGACACGATGGGGTACGGCGGCCACGGGGACGTCGTGATCCTGGGCTCCCGGGACTGACCCGCGCTCCGCTTGAGCCGTTTTGCCCCGGACGTCCGATCCGCACGGCTAGCCTTCGTAGCCGTGAGCTCCCCTCTGGCCCCGGTCCGCAGAACCTTCGTCGTCCTGGTGACCGCGCTCGCGTCGATGGCCGCCGCCACGCTGGCCGCCGCCGACGGCATCGACATCTCGCACTGGCAGGGCACCGTCGCCTGGAGCAAGGTGGACGCCGCCGGCACCCAGTTCGCGTTCATGAAGGCGACCGAGGGGTCGACCTACAGCGACCCGACGCTGAGCCGGAACTGGGCCGGCGCCAAGGCGGTCGGGATCTACCGCGGTGCCTACCACTTCGCGCGGCCGAGCGTGGGGTCGGCAGCCGCGCAGGCGCGCCACTACGTCTCGAAGGTGCCGTCCTTCACCGAGGCCGGGAGCCTGCCCCCGGTGCTCGACCTCGAGGCCACCGGTGGGCTGAGCCGGTCGGCGCTGCGCACCTGGGTGTCCACGTGGCTGAGCACGGTCGAGAACCTCACCGGTCGCGTGCCGATCCTCTACTTCTCACCCTCCTTCTGGGAGAGCAACCTCGGCAACGACCGGGGCTTCTCGCGCTATCCGCTGTGGATCGCGCACTACACGACCGGGGCGCCGCGGATCCCGGGTGGCTGGAGCGGGTACACGTTCTGGCAGTACACCTCGACCGGGCGCGTGAGCGGCATCGCCGGCAACGTCGACAAGAACCGGTTCGGCGGCACCTCCGCGCAGCTCGCGGCGCTGGCCCGCACGACAGGGGGAACGACCGCCCCGGTGCCCGCCGGCCCGACGCTGCCCACCGCCGCGAGCGCCACCGTCACGATGACGGCGCCCGCTGCGACGGCGGCCATCAACGACGCGATGACATTCAGCGGCGACGTCACGGGGACCGTGGACCGGCTCCCCGTGGCCGGCCGAGCCGTGGGCCTGTGGTCGCGCTCGGCGGGCGCCACAGCCTGGACTCGCGTCGCGAACGGCACGACCGACCCCTCCGGTCACTTCGCGCTCTCGGCGCGGGTGCCGCGCTCCAGCGACTTCTCGGTGCGCTCGGTCGGTGACGCGGCGTACGCCGCCGCCGGCTCGCCGATCGTGCGGGTGACCACTCCGGCCCGGGTCCTGACGCAGATCGACCAGCGCGCCAGCCGGGTCCGGGTCCGCCGTGGCGGCGCCGTCCGGCTCTCCGGACTCCTGACGTCACCTCAGGGCGGCCTTGCCGGCCAGCGTGTGCGGGTCTACAAGAAGCCGCTTCGGGGCGGATCGTGGGCCTTGGTGCGGACGACGACCAGTCTCGCGCCCGCCGGCGGGTGGTCGGTGTCGCTGCGCCCCCGTCGGTCCCGGATCTACCAGGCGGTCAGCGCCGACACCCTGTGGTACGTCGGGGCCCGCTCCAACCGGGTCACGGTCCGCGTGCGCTGAGCGATCCTCGCCGGCAACGTCTGGGACGTGCGGGACAGGGGTCAAGTCACGCCCGCAACCAGCCGATACCAGATCCGTGCCCAGGTTTTGCCCCAACACGCCGTCTTTCCGTCTATGTTTCTCACCCATGGGAGAGAAGTTGAGTCGAGTTACCTCTGTGACTGCCGCGTCAGTTGCGATGCTGCTGGCAGGAGTGGCCAATGTGGCGTTCGTCGCGTCTCCGGCCGCCTCCGCGCCCCGCCCCGCCCCGGCCCCGGTCACCTCGTCGTTCACCGTCAGCTCGTTCAACGTGCTCGGCAGCTCGCACACACCGCCCGGAGGCAAGCGGGCCTCGGGCGTGGCTCGGATGACGGGGGTCAACCAGCTGCTCGAGCAGCACGACGTCGAGGTCGCCGGCTTCCAGGAGCTGCAGGCCGACCAGTACAACCGGTTCATGGAGATGACCGCGGGCAGCTGGGCGGCGTACCCGGGCCTCCAGCTGGCGCGCAAGGACTCGGAGAACTCGATCGGCTGGCGCACCGACACCTTCAGCCTGGTCAAGGCCGAGACGATCAACATCCCCTACTTCAACGGCAACCCGCGCAAGATGCCGGTGGTGCTCCTGCGTGAGAAGTCCACCGGCGTGCTGTCCTACTTCGCCAACTTCCACAACCCGGCGTCGATCTCGAAGTACGGCAACGCCACCGCCTACCGCCGCGAGGCGACCCGCATCGAGATCGCGCTGGCCAACAAGCTCGAGCTGACCGGGATCCCGGTCTTCTTCACCGGCGACTTCAACGAGCGCGAGATCTTCTTCTGCGAGCTGGTCGGCGGCACGTCGCTGAAGGCGGCGCGCGGCGGCTCCGTCGTCGACGGCGTCTGCGACGCGCGCAGGCCCCGGTCGGTGGACTGGATCTTCGGGTCCGAGGCGGTGCGCTTCTCCAACTACAACGAGGACCGCGGCGACCTCGTCGACAAGACCACGGACCACCCGGTGATCACCAGCGACGTGCAGGTCGACGCGTGGAAGTTCCCCGGCTCCCTGCCGGGTGCTGCCGCGCCGATGCCGCAGCTGACGGCGACCGTGAAGCCGGTGATCAAGCCCGCCGTCGAGACGAACGCCAGGGGCGCCGCTGACGCCGTGACCACGACGGGCTCGGAGCTCGTCTCGACGCCCAGCACCTGGAACAAGGCCGGCGCCGACCTGGACTACCAGTGGCTGCGCAACGGTGCCGTCATCCCCCTCGCCAACCGGGCGAAGTACATCGTCCGGCCCGCCGACGCCGGCAAGGCCGTGACTCTGCAGGTGGTTGCGAGCCTGTCCGGCTACCGCACCGGCACCACCACGTCCAACGGCCTCGCCATGCCCAAGCTCGCGACCGCCACGACCGCTCGCCTCGCCGACCCGACGATCCGCCAGCGGGTGCGCCCGCGCGTCACGCTCACCGTGGCGGACCCCGACGTGCCCCGCACCGGGCGGGTGGGCGTCCGCGTGGACGGTCGCTGGCGCGCCGGCGCCAGCCTGACCGAGGCCGCCGACGGGCAGATCACCGTCAGCGTGCCGCGGCTGAGCAGGGGCAGGCACACCGTGACCGCGGTGTACTACGGCAACGACCAGCTGAGCTCCTCGGTGTCACAGGCGATGGTCCTGCGGGTCCGCCGCTGAGGGCCTGGCCCTCAGCGCGGTAGGTCGTCGGGGACGCTGAGCTGCGGGACGCCGCCCAGTCGGCGGTGGAAGCGCACGGCGTCGGCATGGGCGTCCAGAATCCGCCAGAGGGTGGCGTGCGCCGCCCAGGGCAGTGGTTCGTCACCGTCGTGCCAGGTCGGCCCGAAGCTGACCCACACCGGTGTCCAGTCGGCGGCCAGGTCCCAGGCGCCCCGGTGCCTCTCGAGCAGGCGGTGCCGCAGCTGGAACGCCTGGCGCGGGCCGTCGAGGCAGATGGGGGCCGTGCGCACCGGCCACACCCGGAGGTCCAGCGCCATCAGCTCGAGCTCGACGTCCGCGAGGACGCGCGGATCGACCAGCACGGTCGCGACGTTCTCTCGGGGGGCGGATCGCACCGGCAGACGCTAGCGCGGAGCACCCGCAGGTGTCAGCCCGGCGTCCACAGGCTCAGGGAGTGGCAGAGGCTCCGGCCGTCGGTGACGCCGTGGCCGTCGGGCTCGCCTGGGCGGTCGGGGACGGCTTCGTCGTGGTGCTCGTGCTCCCGCCGTCGGCGCCGCCCGCACCGGCCGTGCTGCCGCTGCCGCTGGGGCTGCTGCCCGCGCTGGGAGTGCCACCGGCCGAGGAGCCCGCGCCGCCGGAGGCGCCGGACGTGGGCGTCGCCGCTCCGCTGGCCGAGCCGGTCGGGCTCGCGCTCGGATCGGTGCCGGCCTCGTCGCCGGCCTCGTCCGTCGTCGTTCCGCCCGGGGTCAGCGGGCCCTGGTCCTTCTCGATCACGCCGAGGATCTGCTGCTCGTAGGCCGTCAACCGGTCGCGGATCTCCGACAGCGGCACCTGGGTGATGGTGGAGCCGAAGGCGGCGATGTCCTGCCAGACCTTGGACAGCTCGGCCATGCCCGCGTCGGTGAGCGGGCCGTCCAGCGTGACGAACAGCTGGGTGGCGAGGGCGTAGGTGAGGCAGTTGACGCAGTCGTAGTTGACGGCGGCGGAGATGTTCTGCGGCACGGCCACCCGGTTGTCGCCGGTGACCAGCACGATCTGGAAGCCGATCGAGACGGCGGCACAGTTGTTGCAGCTGGCGAAGGCGTAGGCCTCGTTCTTGTTCAGCGCCGGCGAGTCGTCCTCGACCCAGACGAGCGCGAAGGCGACGTCGTACTGGATCGTGTTGTCCCGGGTGTTGACCGCCATCGCCTGGTTGTCGCCCGCGCCGGGGTCCAGCGGCTTGTTGAACGGGAACACCCACGGCTGCGCGTCGGGGGACCCGCTGCCGGTGCCCTCGGCCGCTCCGGCGGGCGCCGCCGCCGCGGTGTCGCCGTTGCGGGGGAGCAGCACCATCGCGAGCTGTGGCTTGTCCGCCGTCGGGCGTGCGTCCCCCTCCGCCCATCCGGTGGTGAACCGGCCGTACTGACCGGCCTGCACACCCGCCGCCGGAGGGCGTACGGCGGCCGAGACCTGCGTGAGGGTGCCGCCCTCGAAGGGCTGGATCGGCCGGTAGCTGCCCTCGCGCGGCCACCACATGTAGACCAGGCCGGCAACGAGCGCGACCGCGAGGAGACCGGCGACGCCGCGGCGCATCGGGACGCCCCTCGGTGCGCTTCCACACGCCGGTGGAGATCTGGCGCACCAGGCGGAACAGGATGTAGACGATGGCGAAGACCGGGAAGATCACGGCCACCACGGCCAGCGCCCGGCCGCCGACAGCGAGCAGGTCGACCTCGCCCCAGGCCTGACCGAGCATCGCACTCTGCTTCTGGGCGCTCGCCCAGGCGGTGCCGATCAGCCGCGGCAGCGCCACGACCATGCTGAACAGCGCGAAGGCCAGCAGCGGCACCACGAGCAGCACCCACGCCGTCACGACCGCACGGGCCCACGGCTTGAGGATCGTGGTCTCCGGGTGCTTCCAGCGCCACGGGAGCAGGCCCAGCAGGGTCGGCTTGATCCGGTGGAACAGGTCGGGGACACCGGTGACGTCGGCCAGCACGTGGTAGCCGTCGAAGCGCACCAGGGGGATCAGCTGCCGGACCATCTGCAGGATCTGGGTGGCCACGACGAGCAGCAGCGCGTCGTACCCGCTCGCCCACCAGGCGCCGGCGATGGCGACCGTGACGATGGCGTTGAAGTAGAGCCCGCCGAGGTCGGTGCGCACCCGGCCGGCGCGGCCGAGCCGGTAGGAGTCGGTGACGTCGGTGTAGAACGCCGGCCAGACGAGGTAGATGCCCGCGCCCATGACGCCCGGGGTCGCGCCACCGCGCCGGGCTGCGGCCGCGTGCCCGAACTCGTGGAAGCCCGCCGAGAAGACCGTGACGGCGAAGACGAGCACCAGCAGACCGGGCTTGTCGAACGCTTCGTACGTCGCCGAGGCAAGCCCCTTGCGGAAGAACACCCACCACGTCACGCCGGCGAAGACCGCCATCACCACGAGCACGAGCAGCGGGTTGAACAGCCGTGCGAAGGGCGACGTCAGACGCCGGGTCCGCTCGGGGTCGCTGACGGCGTACTTGAACCGCAGCGCGAGCAGCGGGTTGGACTTCTCCACCTGCGGCTGGGATCCGTCCTCGCCGACGAGGAGCCCTGAGGGTCGCAGCTGGTTCTCGACCAGGCTGCGGACGTTGTCCGGGGTGACGGTGCGCCCGAACGACGCGCTGACGTCGCGGGCCACCTCGTCGTAGGTGCGCTCGCCGTCGACGGCGGCGAGCACGAGGTAGAGCAGCGGGGACAGCTGGATGGTCTGTCCGTCGGAGCGACGGGCCAGCGCCGGGGGCTCGCGGTAGCCGGATCCGGCCATCTCGCCGATCAGCTCGACGTCGTCGGCACGACGAGGAACCTCGGCGGACGCCGCAGGACGCGACGACTCCGAGGAGTCGTCGCGTCCTGCGGCCGGCCGGGGTGTGGCGCCGGCGTCGGGGATCACGGACATAGAGGAGGGCTACCTGCCTACTGCTTGATCTCGGAGCTCTGGTCGGAGTTCGCCTCGGCGGACCCGGTGATGTCCTGGTTGATGATCGCGTCCTGCTGGGAGACCGCCACCGCGTCGCTGTTGACGCTGCCGATGTTGGCGGCGACAGCCGCGTCGATCGGAGCCGCCACGTTGGCGTTGGCCGCGACCGCGCCGTTGATCGGCGCCGAGATGTCGGCGTCGGCGTCCAGCTTGACGTCGACGTTGAGCAGGTCGCCGGAGAGGGCGCCGCTGCCCACCCCGCCGAGGCCGTCGGTCGCGCCGCCGACAGCGCCGCCGAGGCCGTCGGTCGCGCCGCCGACGGTGTCGCCGACCGTGCCACCGAGGCCGTCCGTCGCCCCGCCCGTGGCCCCATCGGTGACCCCGTCGGTCGCCCCGCCCGTGGCACCGCCGACGGTGTCGCCGACCGTGCCCGTGGCGCCGTCGACCGTGTCGCCGAGGGTGTCGCCCACGGTGCCGGTCGTGCTGTCGACCGTGCCGCCGAGCGCGTCGCCGGTGCCGCCGAGCGAGCCGGGGTCGGCCGCGACCGTGCCGGCGGCCTCCGGGGTCCCGGCGGCGGTGGTGGCGCCGTCGTCGACCACGTCGTTGCCCTGGTCGATCACGCTGTCCTGGCTGGCGTTCGCGACCGCGTCGGCGTCGATGCCCTGGTTGATCATGACGCCCTGGTCCGACAGCGCCTGGGCGCTGGAGTCGACCGAGAGGATGTTGGCGCCGACGGCCGCGTCGATGGGTGCGGCGACGTTGGCGTTGGCGGCCACCGCGAGGTCGATCGGCGCGGCAGCGTCGATCGCGAGGTCGATGTCGGCGTTGAGGTCGAGGATCGAGACGACCTCCTTGTCCGGGAGGGCCGTCACCCCCTGGGCGCCGAGCTCCTCCGCGGAGAGGCCGTTCTGGTCGTCGTTCATGGTGTCTCCGTCTCCGGCGCGGGTTTCGCGCGCATCACAGGTCACCAGGGAATACCCGCCCAGCCCCGCGCCAAACGAGCGGCAGTCACCGGACTGCGCCGATCCGCTATCGCCTCCTCAAGTCACGGCCACGCGGCGCCGATGATCCAGATGTCAACCATGGCAAGGCTTGGGAGGGCTTTTCGATGGCACTGCGTGCTGCCCTGCGCCTGGCCGCCGGCTCGGTCGCGGCGATCGGTCTGCTTGCCGTCGCCCTGCACCTGGCCGACGACGGTCCCCGCGACCGCCGCGGGGGCGTCGGCGTGAGCGCCGGCCCGTCGTCGTACGCCGCGGACGCAGGCGCCCGACGCGCCCTGGAGAGCGGCCTCGTCCCGTCCCCGGCCCGCGTCCTGCCGGCGTCGCCGCCCGTCGACGAGACCCGGCCGCACGCCCACCGGGTCGACCCCGAGACCGGCGGCCTGGTCTCCGTCGAGGGGCTGGACGCGGTGGTGCCGCGTGCCGATTCCCTCGGGCCCGTGCACGTGGACCCCCTGCCGGAGGGCGTTCGACCTCGACGATCCCAGCGACACCGCGACCCTGCTGCGCAACGCCGGCGTGGCTGCGGCACCGACCCCCTCGGCCGCGGCGGGCGTCACCCCTGCCGGAGCCAGCACCGTGGGGACGCTCACCGCCCACGTCACCCCGTCCTGCTCCGGGACCGGCGTCGACGGCAAGCGGGTGCAGGTGCTCTACGTCCGCGAGACGACGACGCCCTCGCGGTTCACGAGCGTGCTGCCCGCGCTGCGCAACGAGGTGGCCAATGTCGACGACGTCGTGGCCGTGTCGGCCGAGCAGACCGGTGGGCTGCGCCGGGTGCGCTGGGTCCACGACGCCGACTGCGCCCCGGTCATCGAGGAGGTCGTGCTGCCGGCCGGCTCGCTCGGTGCCGAGTGGCGGACGACGGTCTCGGCGATGAGTGCCGCCGGCTACAAGGCCAACGACCGCAAGTATCTGATGTTCGCCGACGCCCAGGCTTTGTGCGGGATCGGCAGCGTCTACGCCGACAGCAGCAGCAGCGCGACCAACCACAACAACGTGTACGGCGGCTACGCCCGCATCGACACCCCGTGCTGGAGCACGTCCCACTCCCTCGCAGCCCACGAGCTGACCCACAACCTGGGCGGTGTCCAGGGGTCGGCGCCGCACGCCACGGTCAAGGGTCACTGCTACGACGAGTCCGACCTGATGTGCTACGACGACGGCTCCGGTGTCGCCATGAAGCAGGTCTGCGCCGGCGCACAGGAGGACCTCCTCGACTGCAACAAGGACGACTACTTCAGCACCGCGCCGCCAGCGAACAGCTACCTGGCCACCAACTGGAACGTCGCCTCCTCGGGGTTCCTCGACCGCACGCTCACCGAGCCGCCCGCCTCCGCGCCGCCGGTCGTGACCGTCACGGCGTCGAGCGACGCCGCGCAGACCGGCGATCGAGTCACCTTCACGGCCAGTGCCAGCACGGCCTCCACGTGGCAGTGGAGCGGCGCCACCGGGTGCACGCTGACGCCCGAGAGCCCCGGGACCGCGACCGTCCTGTGCCCCGCCACGGTGACCGGCACCGTCACGGTCCGCGCCACGGCGACCGACTCGAGCACCCGGCAGAGCGGCACCGGCAGCGCGTCGGTGTCGATGACGCAGGCCGCCGCCCCCACCCCCGTGCTCACGGCCCCGTCCTCCGCGACGGCGGGGACGTCGTTCCCGGTGGACGTCTCGGTGTCCGGGAAGGCGCCCTTCGGCTACGCGTGGACCGTCGAGGGCTGCACCGTGGCCGCCCCGTCCGCTGCGTCGACCACGGTGACCTGTCCGGCCGACGCGCCCGCGCAGCGGCTCCCCGTCACCGTGCGGGTCAGCCAGGCCGACGCCCAGAGCACCAGCCGGACGTCGTACGTCGACCTGGCGGCCTCCGCCTCGACGCCGCCGACGCCTGAGCCGGCGGCCTCGAGCTGGACCGCGCCCGCACTGACCCGCGGCGTGCTCACGGCCGGCCTACGATCCGCAGGCGCGCCGATGGCCCGGACCCCGGTCGTCCTCCAGGCACGCTGGAGTGGCGAGTCGACCTATGTCGACCTCGCCACGGTCAGCACCGACGACGCCGGGGTGGCCTCGGCTCGTCCCGACTACCCCCGTGCCGGATCCTTCCGGTTCGCCTTTGCGGGCGGCGCCTCCGCGTCGGCAGCGGTCTCGGCCGACACCTTCGTCAAGGTCGCCACCGCGGTGTCGGCCGGCTCACCCCGCCGGAAGGTGGTCGGGGCGACGCTCGCGACGAGCACCGGCGAGCGGGTCGGCGGTGCGTCCGTCGTGCTCCGGAAGCGGGTGTCCGGGACGTCCCGCTGGGTCTACCTGACCAGCGCGCGCACCGGCACGACCGGTCAGGTCGCTGTCGCCGTCCGGCCGCGTCGGCTGACCTACTACCGGTGGACCTACGCCGGGTCCAGCTCGTTCGGCGGCTCGACCAGCGGCCAGGTGGCTGTGCGGCGCTGATCTCACAGGTGCGGCAGCACCTCGGCGGCGACGAGGTCGAGGTGGTCGAGGTCGGCAAGGTCGAGCAGCTGCAGGTAGACCCGGGTCGAGCCTGCCGCGGCGTAGCGGGCCAGGGTGTCGAGCGCCTCCTGCGGCGTTCCGGCGACACCGTTGGCGCGCAGCTCGCCGACCTCGCGGCCGATCGCCTCGGCCCGACGGGTCAGCTCGGTCTCGTCGCGGCCCACACAGAGCACCAGCGCGTTGGAGCGCACCAGGTCGGCCGGGTCCCGGTCGATCGCCTCACAGGCGGCACCGACCCGCTCGAAGAGGGTGCGCGTCGTCTCGACCGAGTCGAACGGGACGTTGAACTCCGCCGCGTGCCGCGCAGCCAGCGCCGGGGTCCGCCGCTTCCCCTTGCCGCCGATGATGACGGGCACCGGGGACTGCACCGGCTTGGGCAGACCGGGGGACTCGACCACGGTGTAGTGGCGCCCGGAGAAGTCGAAGGTCGCACCCGGGGGCGTGCTCCACAGCCCGGTCACGATCGCCAATGACTCCTCGAGCCGGTCGAAGCGCTCCCCGGTGTCGGGGAAGGGGATGCCGTAGGCGGCGTGCTCGGCGGCGAACCAGCCGGCGCCGATGCCGAGCTCGACCCGGCCACCACTCATCTGGTCGGCCTGGGCGACGGAGATCGCCAGCGGGCCGGGCAGCCGGAAGGTCGCCGAGGTCACGAGCGTGCCGAGCCGGATCCGCGACGTCTCGCGGGCGAGCGCCGCGATGGTCAGCCACGCGTCGGTGGGGCCGGGCAGGCCCGAGGCTCCCATGGCCAGGTAGTGGTCGGAGCGGAAGAAGGCGTCGAAGCCGAGCTCCTCGCTGCGACGCGCGACGGCGAGCAGGTCGTCGTACGTCGCACCCTGCTGCGGCTCGGTGAAGATCCTCAGGTCCATGCGCGCAGCCTCTCAGACTGTTTCGCCGGGACAGGGCCGGGCAACCCTGTACGAATCAGGACGGATCTGGGAGACGACATGGGCGAGCACCTCGCATCGATCGTGGGCACGTGGATCGAGCGAGCCTGCCGGCTCGCGGACGCCGACGTGTGCGCGATCGCCAACCTCACCGACGACGAGGCCGCCGACTCCGGCCCGCTGAAGGGGCCATGGGCGACAATGCGCCTATGACCAACGAGGCACCGACGCCACGCTTCCGGCTCGTCCGGCTGCGTGAGGGCTACGACCGCGCCCAGGTCGAGGACTTCCTCGACCAGGTCGAGGCGGCGCTGCAGATCGACCCGCCACCGATGCGAGCCGCGGAGGTCGAGGCCGCGCTGTTCCGGACGGTGCGGATGCGGCAGGGCTACGACATGGCCGAGGTCGACGACCATCTCGATCACCTCGCGGGGCAGCTGCGGGCCCGCCGGGCAGGCGACTGATCCGTGCCCGGGGAGGCTCTGCGGGCCTGGGTGCTGCACGTCGACCTCGACCAGTTCATCGCGGCCGTCGAGGTGCTGCGCCGCCCCGAGCTGGCGGGGCTCCCCGTCGTGGTCGGCGGGCGGGGCGATCCGACCGAGCGGGGGGTGGTGGCGACCGCGTCCTACGAGGCCCGCGTCCACGGGGTGGGCTCCGGATGCCGCTGCGCACGGCGGCCCGCAGGCTGCCCGACGCGGTGTTCCTCCCCTCGGACCACCCGGCCTACGACGCGGCATCGGCGCAGGTGATGGAGACCCTGCGGCTCCTTCGGGGTGCCGGTCGAGGTGCTCGGCTGGGACGAGGCCTTCCTCGCGCGTGGAGCTGCCGGCGGAGGCCGACCCGGCGGAGCTCGCGCAGCGGGTGCGGGCCGCGGTGCTCGCGCAGACCCGGCTGCACTGCTCGGTCGGCATCGGCGACAACAAGCTGCAGGCCAAGATCGCCACGTCCTTCGGCAAGCCGCGGGGTGTCGGCCGGCTGACCTCGCAGGACTGGGCGGCGGTGATGGGCGACCGACCGACCGAGGCGCTGTGGGGGATCGGTCGCAAGACCGCCCGGCGGCTCGCGGACCTCGGCATCCACACGGTGTCCGAGCTGGGCGCGACGCCGGCCCTCGGTGCTGGCGGAGGCGATCGGCCCGACGATGGGGCCGTGGTACCGCCGGCTCGGGCGCGGCGTCGACTCCTCGCCGGTCGACCCGACGCCGTACGTCGCGCGCGGTCACGGCCGCGAGACCACCTTCCAGACCGACCTCGACGACTGGGACCTGGTCGCCGACGCGGTGCGCGAGCTGGCCGCCCAGGTCGGCGCGGACATCGGTGCCGAAGGGACGCCCGGCGGTGCGGGTCGCGATGAAGCTGCGCTACGCGCCGTTCGAGACCCGCACCCGCAGCCTGACCCTGCCCGCGCCGACCCGCGACGTCGGCGAACTGACCGCGGCCGCACTGGAGCTGCTCGGGCGCTTCGACCATGCTCGTGCCGTCCGGCTCGTCGGCGTCCGCGCGGAGATGACCGCACCGACGGACTGACCCGGCGACCGGTGCCGTGCCCTGGTCGTGCCACCTGCCACCACGGTGAGCAACGCCACGGTGGCCCGACGGGCGCACGGTTCGCCGCGGGGACGCTCGAGCTCACACTGGTCGGGCGCGGTGGAGCAGCCCCTGCTGGGCAGGGCCACCGCGCAGACGGGCACCAGGGGACGGGTGAGACGACATGAGGGACGGAGGACCCCCCGACAGGGACGCCGACCGCGAGGTCTACCAGACGCTCGACCTCGCACTGCGGGTCGGCGAGGTCCTGCTCTCCTCCGGTGCGGGCGCCGCCGACGTGGGCGCCACCATGCTCAACGTCGCGCACGGCTGCGGCCTGCGGGGCGCGACCGCCGACGTGACGTTCACCGAGCTCGCGATGAGCTACCAGACCAGCTACGACGAGCCGGCGATGATCCAGATCCGGCAGGTGCGGCACCGCGAGATCGACTACGAGGACCTCACGCTCGTCGACCATCTCGTCCGGGACCTGATCGCCGGCGAGATCGACCGCGACGCAGGCCCGCTCCCGGCTCGCCCGCGTGGTGTCCTCCGGGCACCGGCTGCCGCGCTGGGCGGTGACCCTCGGCCTCGGCGTGATGGGCGGCGGGGTCGGCCTGCGTGCTCGGCGGCGACACGGTGGTGGTCGTGATCGCGTTCGTCGCGGCGATCGGGGTCGACCTGATCCAGCGCCAGCTGTCGCGCCGACGGCTGCCCGGCTTCTACCAGCAGGTCGCCGGCGGTCTGCTCGCCACGCTGCTGGCCGTCGGCACCGTCGCCGTCGGCGTCGAGGTGAACCCGTCGCTGGTGGTGACGGCGGGGATCATCCTGCTGCTGGCCGGCGTCAACTTCATGGGGGCGATCCAGGACGCCCTGACCGGCTTCCCCCTCACGGCCGGTGCCCGGATCCTCGAGGCGATGCTGTCCACCGCCGGTGTGATCGCCGGGGTCAGCGGCGGCCTCACCGTCGGGCGGATGCTGGGGGTGAACCTCGGCCGCCTCGACCCCGGTGCGACCGGTCTGCAGGACCTGCCGCTGGTGACGCTCGGCGCCGCCGTGACGGCGGCCGCGTTCGCCTTCGCGTCGTACGCGCCGCTGCGCTCGCTGCTGCCGATCGCCCTGATCGCCGCGGTCGCCACCGGCGGTCTACACGGTCGTCTCCGACCAGGGGTTCGGCGTCGCCTGGGGAGCCGCGGTGGCCGCGGTCCTGATCGGCATGGTCAGCTATGCGGTCGCCGGGCGGGTCCGGGTGCCGCCGCTGGTGGTCGTCGTCTCTGCGATCGTGCCGATGCTGCCCGGACTGGCGATCTACCGCGGGCTCACGCTGCTGTCCGAGGGCGGCAACGGCCTGCTCTCGATCATCAACGCGGCCGCGATCGCGATCGCCCTGGCGTCCGGGGTGATCCTGGGGGAGTACATCGCCCAGCCGCTCAAGCGCGAGGCGCGCCGGCTCGAGAGCCGGCTCTCGGGCCCCCGGCTGGTGGGACCGCTGCGAGCCCGGACCGTCAAGCGTCGACACCCCCCGGCCGACCCGCGCTGACCGGGCCGGGCCCGCTCAGCGCACGGTGAAGGACGCGTGGCCCGCGGGGGCCACCTCGCTGACCTCGACCCGGTCCACCCGGGCGTGCGGCGGGCCGTGCCGGGTCCACGCGACCAGCGACTCGACCGCGCTCGCGCGGGCCCTCGAAGACGGCGTGCACGGTGCCGTCGGGCTCGTTCGACACCCAGCCGGCGACCCCGGCGGCGTCGGCCTGCGCCCGGCAGGAGTCGCGGAAGAACACGCCCTGCACGCGACCGTGCACCACGACCGCACGGGCGACCTCGTCCTCGCTCACGTGACCACCGTGGCACGGGCGAGCACGCGCAGCCACCCCTCGGCCGCCACCCGGTCGTACGGCGCCCGGCCGGCGGCGAGGGCGGCCCGCACCGACTCGCACGACCGCGTCGCGGTGCGCACCAGGTCCTCGGGGTAGCCGAACGCGGACCGGTGCTGCGGCGAACTCGTCCTCGTCGTCGACCCAGACCCGTCCGCTCCATCCGCGCAGCACGTCGAGGTCGAGGTCGATGGACGTGATCGCGTCGCCTCGCCGGACGCCGAGCGGTGGCGATGTCGACGTACACGTCGCAGGGCACCTGCCCGCCGCGCTCGTAGAAGGTGGCGACGAACGTGCCCGTCGACCGGGAAGAGGCTGACCTGCGGACGGTCGGTGTGGAAGGCGGCGCCCGGTCGAGCTCATCAGCGTGCCGGGTGACCGCGCCGACCCAGGTCCCGTGCGCGTCGTGGCCGAGCAGCAGGCCGTCGTACTCCCAGTGCGGCTGGTCGGGCCACTTGCGGGCGACGACCCGGACCGGTGCGGGCGCGCTCACGACGTGACGCAGTCCTGCCAGCGGTCGCGAGGCCGGGGCGCAGTTGAACCAGTAGGGCCCGACGCGAAGCGCGTGATGGTCGGGATAGGCCACCCGCTTGCCGGGCACCGCCTCGAGCATCCGCTGCAGCCGGTCGGGATCGTGGTGCAGCCAGCGGAGCTCGCGGCCGTCGTCGAGGACGAGGATCACCATCCGGCCGTCGAGGATGGCGTTGGTGACCTGGTGCGAGGGGGAGCGTACCGCCTCCCCCTGGTG
The DNA here is from genome assembly GCA_963845655.1 of uncultured Actinomycetota bacterium. Lineage (GTDB taxonomy): Bacteria > Actinomycetota > Actinomycetes > Propionibacteriales > Nocardioidaceae > Nocardioides_B. The sequence continues at coordinate 258,086 of CAWJTB010000003.1, forward strand.
GCGATAGTGCATGAGGTGGCCGGGCGCGTAGAGGTCGCAGGTGCGACCGTCCCGGACCGAGGGCGCCGCTCGGGGCCCGTCGGCCGTGATCTGCTCGACACGCCGGCGCGGCGCGCTGGGCGCCCGGCGCGTCCTGCTTGGTCATGCTGGGCCTCCCCTCGCCAACCCGACCGACCTCGAGGCCGGCTCCGCGTCGTCGGGCCTCGGGGGCTCGTTCGCAGCATAACCACGAGGGGGCGGAGAATGCCCCATGGCACACCCGTCCCTGGCCGCGGCGCTGATCGACCTCGACGCGCCGACCCGGGCGCTCGTGCAACCGGCGCTGACGTGGTTCGCCGAGCATGGCGCCGTCCCACCTGACGCGCCGTCCGCCGCGCTGGTGGGCGGCTACCTCGGCGAGGTGCTGCCGACCGCCGGGGCGGACGGGCGGGAGGCGCACGAGGTGGCCTGGTCCCTGGGCGACCTGTTCGAGGCGGCCGGCCTGTCCGAGCTGGGGGCGCTGTGCCGGGCCGCGCCCGTCCACGCACGCCTGGCGGCCTGGCGCTGGACGACGGCGTTCTCGGCCGTGCCGTCCGCGTTCTGGCAGCCGGCGATGGCCGGGCTCGACATCGGCGTGCCCTCGCGGGTCCGGCACTCCCTGGCCAGCACGACCGCGCTGCTCGTGGAGGTCGGCGACGGCGTCGAGGTCACCGTCGACGGGCACCTGCTGCCGGCCACCGTGCGGTCCCTCGACGATCGCTTCCGGTGGACCGAGGAGTTCCCGTGGATGCGCTCCGACGCCGAGACCGACGTGTCTCCCCTGCACTTCCTGCACGAGCACCTGCGGGCGCAGGGGCTGCTGGCGCGCGCCGACGGGCGACTGGTCCGCACCCCGTCGGGGGTCGCCGCCACCGACGACCTGAGCCTGCTGTGGCGGGCGATGGTCGCGCCCGAGCCGCGGTGGCGTCACGCGTTCGAGCTCGATGCGCTCGGGGTGCTGGCGGCGTCGCTGCATCCGCGCCCGCTCGTTCACCCCGGGGCGGGTCGCCGAGGAGCTGGTCCACGTGCTCGCCGCCAAGTGGCATCCCACCTCGGGGGACGTGGTCGTTCGACCGGGCCTCGGTCGTGGTGCAGGCGTGGTACCAGCTCGGGGTGCCGCTGGGCTGGTGGGACACCGGCCGCGGACCGGCCGACCGACGCCTCAACCACTTCGGTCACGCGGCGGCGGCCGCGCTGTTCCGGTCGGTGACGGCCCGCCGGGGCTGAGACCTACCTCGTGCGGGCGGCGACGGGGACCCGCCCAGCGGGCCGCGAAGGCGAACACGCGCTGATAGCGCGCGCCGAGAACCTTGGCGACGAGGTCGAGGATCTTGGCGTCGGCGCCGACCAGCACGCGCGGCTTGTTCCTCAGCACGCCGTCGAGGATGATCTCGGCGGCCCGGTCGGGGGTCATCCGCGCCATCTTGGTGTCGAAGTGCTTGGCCACGGCGGCCACGTCGTGCGAGGCGGTGGTGCGCGCGTTGCGCACGATCCCGGTCTTGATGCCGCCGGGGTGGACGCAGGTGACCTGCACCGGGTGCTTCGCGATCAGCATCTCCTGGCGCAGCGCCTCGGTGAAGCCGCGCACGGCGTACTTCGCGGAGTTGTAGGCAGTCTGCCCGGGCATCGAGATCAGTCCGAAGAGGCTGGAGATGTTGACCAGGTGCCCGTCGCCCGACGCGATCAGGTGCGGCAGGAACTCCTTGGTGCCGTGGACGACGCCCCAGAAGTCGACGTCCATGACCCACTCGAAGTCGTCGTAGGACACCTCCTCGAAGTCGCCGTGCAGAGCGACGCCCGCGTTGTTGACCAGGACGTTGACGCCGCCCAGCTCGGTGCTCAGCATGCGGGCGTAGGAGGCGACGGCGGCACGGTCGCGGACGTCGAGCTTGTCGGTGCGGACCTCGCGGTGGGTGCGCGTCTGCACCTGCTGGGCGGTCTCGACGAGGCCGACCTCGTCCCAGTCGGACAGCGCGAGCACGGCGCCGAGGTCGGCGGCGCGCAGCGCGAGCGCCCGGCCGATGCCGGAGCCGGCTCCGGTGATGACCATGACCTTGCCGTCGAGAGTCTTCATGCCGAGACCATCCTGTCGTCGTCCTGGGTGCGGCGGGGGACCGCGGTGTAGGCCTCGCTGTCGAAGCGGGCGGTCAGCCGGCGGAACGTGTAGGTGGTGCGGGGCCAGAGGGTGACGTTGCGGCCGTGGGAGTCGAGGTACCAGCTCGAGCATCCGCCCGAGCTCCACACCGTGCGCTCCATGCGGCGCTGGAGGTCGTCGTTCCAGTCCTCTCTGGGCTGCGGCGGTCGGCTCGACCGCGGCGACCTGCTCGGCGCGCATCCGGCGCAGCGCGTCGACGGCGTAGGCCACCTGGGACTCGATCATGAACACCATGCTGGAGTGACCCAGTCCGGTGTTGGGACCGACGACGAAGAAGAGGTTGGGGAAGCCGTGCACGGTGGCGCCCTTGTACGCCGTGATGCCCTCCTCCTCGAACCGCTGCGCGAGCCGGACGCCGCCGCGCCCGTGGATCACCTGCGCGATGGGGAGGTCGGTGGCGAGGAACCCGGTGGCGACGACCAGGACGTCTATCTCGCGCTCGTGACCGTCTTCGGTGACGATGCCCCGAGGGGTGATCTTGCTGATCTTGTCGGTGACCAGGTCGACGTCCTCGCGGTCGAGCGTGGGGTACCAGTCGTTGGAGATCAGGATCCGCTTGCAGCCGATCGCGAAGTCGGGAGTCACCTTCTCGCGCAGCGCCGGGTCGCTGATGCCCTTGCGGATGTTGAGCTGGGCGGCCTTGGCGGCCGGGGCGGCGATCCGCGGGTCGACGACGAAGGCGGGCACGAAGGCCTCGCGGGCCCAGTAGATCGCGCTGCGGTAGGCCTTCTGGACGCCGGGAAGGTGCCGGAACGCGAGCTGCTCCAGGCGGGTGTAGGCGCGGTCGCGTCGCGGGATGACGTGCGGGGCGGTGCGCTGGTAGACGTCGAGGTGCGCGACCCGGTCGGCGATCTCGGGGACGATCTGGATCGCGGACGCGCCGGTGCCGATCACGGCGACCCGCTTGCCCGTGAGGTCGTAGTCGTGGCGCCACTGGGAGGAGTGGAAGACCTCGCCGGCGAAGGTGTCGATGCCGTCGATGTCGGGCAGCTTCGCGTCCGAGAGCGCGCCGGCGGCCGACACGAGCACGTCGGCGGTGAGGCTGCCGGTCGACGTACGGATGCGCCAGAGGTGGGCGTCCTCGTCCCACCGGGCGTCCTCGAGGTTGGTGCGGAACCGGCAGCGGTCGAGGACGCCGGACTCGTCGGCGACGCGCTTGAGGTAGGCCTGGATCTCCGGCTGGGGGGAGAACGAGCGGGACCAGGTCGGGTTGGGTGCGAAGGAGAACGAGTAGAGCTGCGAGGGCACGTCGCAGGCGGCACCGGGGTAGGTGTTGTCGCGCCAGGTGCCGCCGACGTCGTCTCCGCGCTCGGCGACCAGGAAGTCGCGCTCCCCGGCCTCGTCGAGCTTGATGGCCATGCCGAGGCCCGCGAACCCTGCGCCCACGATGAAGGTGTGGACGTGGCTCGGGAGCGGTGAGGGAGCGCCGGATGCGGTCATGGGTCGAACCTACCGACGGTATTGAACGAGCGTCAATAGTGTTGCTGAACGTAGTTCAGTAGTATCCGTCACATGAGTGGTCCACACGGGAGCGCCGCCCGACGCACGCGACTGGCGCCCTCCACCCGCCGTGAGCAGCTGCTCGACCTCGGGGTTCGGCTGCTCTCCACGCGCTCCCTGGACGAGATCTCGATCGAGATGCTGGCCGAGGAGGCCGGGATCTCGCGCGGGCTGCTCTACCACTACTTCGGCAACAAGCGGGACTTCCACCGCGCCGTCGTACGACGGGCCGCGGACGACCTGATCGAGGTCACCGCACCCGTCTCGCAGGGGGCTCCGCTGGAGCGGCTGGCCGCGTCGCTCGATGCCTACGTCGACTACGTGACCCACAACTTCGCCGGGTACACCTCGCTCGTGCGCGGGGCCGCCGGCGGCGACGAGGACCTCCGGCAGATCTACGAGGAGGCCCGGGCGGCGTTGACCGACCGGATCTTCGACGTCGCCGAGAGTGAGGGCGTCCTCGACCTGCTCACCGCCGCCGACACCCCCGCCGTGCGGCTGATGGTGCGCGGCTGGAGCGCGATGTGCGAGGACGTGGTGATCGCCTGGGTGCAGGACGACCGCGGCGTGACCAGGGACGACCTGCTCGCCATGCTCTCGGCGGCCCTGCCCGGCGTACTGGCGGGAACTGGCTGAGCCGCGCGCGCCCCCCGTTTTGGACTGTCCTCGCGACGACGAGAGGGGGCCGGATCCGCAGGTCGGTCCGCGAGGCGGAGTTCAGCCACGACGTCGCAGCGCGGCGTCCTGCGCTGCGACGCACCGGCTGTCTGCTGTGCGGGGACGTCCATCGGACCGAGGACCTCGTCCAGACCGCACTGATGAAGCTGTACGTCGCCTGGCCGCGGGTCCGCCGCGGCGAGGGGCAGGACCAGCAGTCGCCTACCCCCGCCGGGTGCTGGTGAACACCCACATCGACGAGACCCACCGGCCGTGGCGCCGGAAGCGACCCGCCGTCGAGGACCACGACGCCGAGGCGCTCGCGCCGGCCTCGGCCGCTGGGCGACGGTCGTGCGGCGCGGTCGTGGGCGGACGGTCGTGGGGCGCGGTCGTGGGCGGACGGTCGTGGGGCGCGGTCGTGAGCGGACGGTCGTGGGCGGACGGGTGTAGCGCGACGGTGCCCTGGCAACCATGCATCGCCGGTCGTGCGGCGCGGTCGTGCGCCGACCGTCATGGGGTGGCGAGCCCTGGCAACCACGCCCTGCCGGTCGTGCTGTCACTGGCTTCTGCGCGGTGCCGGTAGCTGCTGCTCAGCGACCAAGGCGAGGCGCGAGGGCGAGTTGATTCGCAGCGGTGCGGCCGGGCACTCTCCGGGTTCTGGGAGACGTGGGGTCTGAGCGGCTGCGGACGTGCAGGTGCCTCGGCCAGGGGCGTGCCTGGTCGAGGTATCTGCCGGGGTGGTTGTGGAGCTAGAGGTGACGCTCGGGGTCGCGCGCTCGTGCGGGTCGCGCCCGTCTCAGAGGGGGCGGGTGGTGTGGGTCCAGCCGTGGGGGCTGGTCCAGGTGTAGGCGGGACCGAGGTCGCGGTCGCAGTCGTGGTCTCCGTGTCGGGGGTGGTCGTCGGGGTCGGGTGGTCGTCGTCGGTAGGTCCAGGCGCGGTGGGTCTTGGCGCGGTGGTGTCTGCGACATAGGGCGGCGAGATTGTCGGGATGGGTTTGGCCGGGTGGTCCACCGGTCTCGGGTGGGACGTAGGGGTTGATGTGGTCGAGGTCGCAGGCGCGGGCATCGACGTGGCAGCCGGGGAACACGCAGTGCCGGTCGCGCAGGATGACGAGCTCGCGCATCCATTCGGGTGGGTCGTGCCGGTCGACCGCGTCGGTGCGGGGGTCGGTGCGGGGGTCGGTGCGGCCCAGGTCGAGGACGGGGCGGATGGTGACGCCGGCGCCGTGCAACCCGATCCGGGTCAGCCAGTCCTGGAGGAGCTGCAGGCTTGCGGGGCCGAGCTTCTCCACCCGACCAGCACGAGCGCCTGCTGCTGCACCGGCGCCGCATCCGGTGCCGCCTGTGGTGGGGGTGGTGGCGAGGTCGGCGAGGTCCAGGTGCAGGTAGACCGTGGCGCCGGTACGCCGGAACGGACTGGTGGTCGAGTCGGCGCGTGTGCCGGCGGCCTGCCCCGCCTGGCCCGTCGGCTGCCGGTCGCGGCGGGTGTGGCTGTCGGTGTGTGGTGGTGGGGTGGGTGAAGAGGTCCAGGGCGCGTTGGGGGTGGGCGAGCAGGCCGAGGGCGTGGGCGCGGCGGGTGTCGAGGTGGTCGGTGTCGCCGAGGGTCTTCATCTGGGTGGCGATGTCGCCCAGGGCGTGGTCGAGGTCGATCGCGTCCAGGGTGTCCAGGACGCCGGTGAGGGTGGTGGTGGCGGTGGAGTCGCGGTGGTCGAACCAGACGCCGCGTCTGGTCAACGCGGCTTCCTCGATGCCGGCGGCGGTGTCGGGGTCGTGTTGGAGCAGTGCTTCGTGGATCAGGGGCCGGACCCTGTTGGGGGGCAGGTCACCGCGGCGGGCCAGGACGGTCAGGTGTCGGTCCACGAACAAGGCCGCCGGCCGGGAGAGGTGGGTGGTCTGGGCGGCGACGCTGGCGGGCCTTCCAGGCGGCCAGGGTGCCGGTCTGCACCAGTGCCCACAGGCGTGGGAGGCGGTAGCGCAGCTCGAGGGTGTCGGCGACCAGCTGCAGACCGGCCCGGTAGGTGATGCCGAGGGCGGCGGCGAGGTCGACCACGGCGGCCTCGGTGACCTCGGGTGCACCGATCCCGGCTAGGCGACATCCCTGGTCGTCTGGGTCGGGGGGCAGGATCCCGCCGAGTGGGCGGTCGACCGGCCACGATGCAGCACCCGCGTCACCCGCAGCACCCGCATCACCGGCGCCGCCTGTCGGGGGTGGCCGGCTGCGGTGGGGGTGACGGGGTGCAGGTCGGCCCAGTGCACCACCCCGGCCAACAGGTTCGCTTCCTCACGATCCGCGGACCGGCGGGCATCGACCACGAACGTCAACACGGAGCGGTCGTCGAGCGCTCGCAGATCGACGTCCGGCACGTCGCTGGCAGCGGCACAACGAGACGGCTGCGGGTGCGGGGTGGTCGTGTCGAGCATGCTCGAAGCCTACGATCGAGCACCGACAGTTTCGGGTCGAGAACGACCCCGAATCGCGTTATCCACAAGGGCAATCTCGAAAAGTTTCTGCGCGGAGTGAGCGTGCGATTCGGTGCCCGATGAGGGAGCTGGACCGACGGCGTACACACCGCATCCCGTCCCGGCGACACGGCACACGCGACGACTCGACGGCGCCGTGCGATCGGGCCCGGAGGCGGACTGGACCGACGACGTACGCGACGCGTGCGACCCCCGGCAACACGGCACGCGCCGACTCGGCGGGTCTGGGCCCAGTCGAACGCGCCGACTCGGCGGGCTTGGGCCCAGCCGACGCGCCGACTCGGCGGGTCTGGGCCCAGCCGACGCGCCGACTCGGCGGGTTTGGGCCAGCCGACGCGCCGACTCGGCGGGTCTGGGCCCAGCCGACGCGCCGACTCGGCGGTTTGGGGGCCGACGCAGCCCTCCCGGTAGCCGTCGCGAGGGGTCGAGGACCGCGTAGGCTCCGGCTGTGCTCGGCACAGACACCGGCCTGCGCCTCCTCGGCCCCTCCGACCTCCCTGCGATGTTGGAGCTGGCGGCCTGCGACCCGGTCGTCAACGTGTTCGCCGACTACCGCAGCCGGCTGACCCAGCTCGACCCGCGCTGGCTCGGCGGGGAGATGTGGGGGTACGCCGAGGACGGCCGCCTCGTGTCGGCCTGTCACGCCGCCGCCAACCTGGTGCCCGTGCAGGCCACGCCGCGGGCGATCGAGGCCTTCGTCGCGCGGGCCGTCGGCCAGCGCCGTCGCTGCGCCACCGTGGTGGGGCCGACGGAGACGATCCGGCCGATGTGGGAGCAGCTCGCACCGCACTGGCCCCGGCCCCGTGAGGTCCGCTGGGACCAGCCGCACCTCGAGACCTCGGGGCCGCCGGCCGTGACCCCCGACCCGGACGTCCGGCGCACCCGGGAGTCCGACGTCGACGTGCTCTACCCCGCGTGCGTGGCGATGTACACCGAGGAGGTCGGGGTCTCGCCGGAGGTGGGCGGGGGAGCCGACCTCTACCGGGCCCGGGTGCTGCAGCTGGTCTCGCGGGGCTGGTCCTTCGCGCGGATCGAGAAGGGCCGGGTGGTCTTCAAGGCCGAGGTCGCCGCGGCATCGCCGTACGCCTGCCAGATCCAGGGGGTGTACGTCGACCCGGCTCGTCGTGGCGAGGGCCTGGCCGCCGCCGGCATGGCCGCGGTGATCGAGATCGCGCTGAGGGACATCGCGCCCGTCGTTTCGCTCTACGTCAACGAGCACAACGTCGCCGCCCGCCGGGCCTACGAGCGGGCCGGCTTCGTCCAGAGCGGCACCTTCTCCACGGTCATGTTCTGAGCGGTCGCCGCCGAGCCAGGGCGGTGGGTTGCCGCATGACGGTCAGCCGGGCGCGGCCGTTAGCCTTCACCCCATGACCGCTCCCCCCGACTCCGCTCGCGTCGCGCACACCCCCGCGGGAGCCCCGCGATGATCCTGCGGATGTCGAGCCTGTTCGTGCGCACGCTGCGCGACGACCCCGCGGACGCCGAGGTGCCGAGCCACCGGCTGCTCGTCCGCGCCGGCTACATCCGTCGCGTGGCCCCCGGCATCTACACCTGGCTTCCGCTGGGCCTGCGGGTGCTGCGCAACGTCGAGCAGATCGTGCGCGAGGAGATGGACTCCATGGGCGCGCAGGAGCTGCAGTTCCCCGCGCTGCTGCCCCGTGAGCCCTACGAGGCGACCGGCCGCTGGACGGAGTACGGCGACGGCGTCTTCCGGCTCCAGGACCGCAAGGGTGCCGACTACATGCTGGGCCCCACCCACGAGGAGCTCTTCACGCTCCTGGTCAAGGACCTCTACTCCTCCTACAAGGACCTGCCCGTCTGGCTCTACCAGATCCAGACGAAGTACCGCGACGAGGCGCGCCCGCGCGCCGGGGTGCTCCGCGGCCGCGAGTTCGTCATGAAGGACTCCTACTCCTTCGACACCACCGACGAGGGCCTGGAGCGGTCGTACGCCGCCCACCGGGCGGCCTACGTCAAGACCTTCGACCGGCTCGGCTTCGACTACGTGATCGTCAAGGCCACCTCGGGGGCGATGGGCGGCTCGATGTCCGAGGAGTTCCTGGCCACGGCCGAGAACGGCGAGGACACCTACGTCCGCTGCTCGAGCTGCGACTACGCCGCCAACGTGGAGGCGGTGCAGCTGCGTCCCCCCGCGCCCGTGCCGTACGACGCCGCGCCCGCCGCGCACGCCGAGCAGACGCCTGACACCCCCACGATCGAGACGCTCGTCGACCACCTCAACGACGCGTTCCCGCGCGAGGACCGGCCCTGGCACGCCGGCGACACGCTGAAGAACGTCATCGTCGTCCTCAAGCACCCCGACGGCACCCGCGAGCCTGTCGCGATCGGTCTGCCCGGCGACCGCGAGGTCGACGAGAAGCGGCTGGGGGGACAGCTGGAGCCGACCGAGGTGGAGGCCTTCACCGAGGCGGACTTCGCCCAGCACCCGACGTTGACCAAGGGCTACATCGGCCCCGGCGTCCTGGGGGAGAAGAACGCCTCGGGCATCCGCTACCTGGTCGACCCGCGCATCGTCGAGGGCACCCGGTGGGTCACCGGTGCCGACGTGTCCGGCTCGCACGTGCTCGACCTCGTAGCGGGGCGCGACTTCACCCCGGACGGCACGATCGAGGCTGCCGAGGTCCGCGACGGCGACCCCTGCCCCCGCGACCACGGGCCGGGAGCCACCGGCACGCTCCACACCGCCCGCGGCATCGAGATGGGCCACATCTTCGCGCTCGGCCGCATGTACGCCGAGGCGCTCGGCCTGCGGGTGCTCGACGAGAACGGCAAGCTCGTCACGGTCACGATGGGCTCCTACGGCATCGGCGTCTCCCGGGCGGTGGCGGCGATCGCCGAGAACACCCACGACGAGCTCGGCCTGGTGTGGCCGCGTGAGATCGCGCCCGCCGACGTGCACATCGTCGCCACCGGCAAGGACACGGCGGTCTACGACGCCGCCGCGGCCCTCGCCGTCGAGCTCACCGGGCACGGTCTGCACGTGATCTACGACGACCGGTCCAAGGTCTCGCCGGGCGTGAAGTTCAAGGACGCCGAGCTCATCGGCGTACCCACGATCGTCGTGGTGGGCAAGGGGCTGGTCGACGGCAAGGTCGAGGTCAAGGATCGCGCGAGCGGCGAGCGGGAGGACGTCGCCCTCGGCGACGCCGTCGCGCACGTGCTCTCCACCGTTCGCGAGCCCGTCGGCAACCCCATCAACGAGGACTGAGCATGGGGGAGCCGATCGAGGCCGTCCTCTTCGACTGGGGCGGCACGCTCACCCCCTGGCGCTCGATCGACTTCGACCTCGAGGCGCAGGCCCTGGCCGCCGCCGCGGTGGACGCCGACGCGTCGGCCGCCCGGATGCTGCGGGCAGCGGCCGACGTCGTCTGGGGCCGGTCGCGCGACCACCACACCAGCGGGACGGTCGCCGACCTGTTCGCGGAGGCCGGGCTCGCCCACGACCACCGCCTCCTGACGGCCTACCGGGAGTTCTGGGAGCCGCACACCACGACCGACGAGGACGTGGTCCCGCTGTTCAGCCGGCTGCGGGCCGCCGGGATCAAGGTGGGCGTGCTGTCCAACACGCTGTGGCCGCGCGACTGGCACGAGGAGTTCTTCCGGCGCGACGGCGTCCTCGACCTCGTCGACGGTGCCGTCTACACCAGCGAGGTGCCGTGGACCAAGCCGGCGCCGGAGGCGTTCCGGGCCGCGATGCACTCCGTCGGCGTGCAGGACCCCGCTGCCTGCGTGTTCGTCGGCGACCGGCTCTTCGACGACATCTGGGGTGCCGCCAACGCCGGCATGCGCACCATCCACGTGCCGCACAGCGACATTCCCCGCGAGCAGGTCGGGCACACCGAGGGTGAGCCGGACGCGGTCGTGGAGCGGTTGGCCCACGTGCACGACGTCGTCGCCGCCTGGATCGGGGGCTGAGCGCGGGCCCGATCGGGGGCTGCACGATCCGGCATCTGCGCAAACATGCACAACCCCCGGACCCGCACGTCTTCCGTCCGGGTCGGCCGATCGGGCAGGGTCGAGCCACCGGACGACTCGTCCGGCCTGGACCCGAAGGACGCGCAGCCGATGACCCGCCTCTCCCTCCGCCGCCTGGCCGCCGTCACCGGCGCCACCGCTCTCGTCGCCGGGCTCACCTGCACCGGCGCCATGGCGCCCGCGCAGGCGCGGATGCCCGCCGTCGAGAGGACCGCCTGCTTCGAGCCCGAGGACGCCGGCGCGGCCAGCGCCTCGGCGCGGGGTGGCCGCTCGGGCGCGGACCACCGCGACGTCTCGGCGGAGCAGCAGGCCGCCATCGACAGGCGCACCCGGCAGATCCTCGCGGACAAGCGGAAGGCGGGCGGCGGCGAGTCGGCGCGTGCGGCGATCCCGGTCTACGTCCACGTCATGATGGACGCGAACGGCAACGGCAACGTGACCGACGCCCAGATCGCCAGCCAGGTCGCGGTCCTGAACAAGACGTACGGCGGCCAGGAGTCCGGCACCGCCTCCGACACCGGCTTCACGTTCGGCCTCGCTGGGACCGACCGGTACTACAACACGAAGTGGCACCAGGACAAGTCCAGCGCGACGTACCGCACGAAGACGCGTCAGGGCGGACCGAACGCCCTGAACATCTGGCTGGTCGACTTCGCCTACCTCGGTGTCGCCACCTTCCCGTGGGACTACGCCCGCAACCCCCGCATCGACGGCATCCGGGTGCAGTACACCTCGGTCCCGGGCGGTTCGGCCACCAACTACAACCTCGGCGAGACCGCGACCCACGAGGCGGGCCACTGGCTCGGGCTCTACCACACGTTCCAGGGCGGCTGCACGAGCACGAACGACAGCGTGAGCGACACCCCGGCCCAGGGCAGCCCCACCAACGGGTGCCCCGTCGGCCGCGACTCCTGCGCACTCCCGGGCCTCGACCCGATCCACAACTACATGGACTACAGCTACGACAGCTGCTACACGGAGTTCACCTCCGGTCAGACCACGCGGATGCAGCAGATGTACTCCGCGTACCGCGCCTGACACCTCTCGGGCAGGCACGGCAACGACGACCCTCTCCACCTCGGACCTCCCAGCCGAGGTGTGGGGGGTCGTCGCACGTCCGGCCGCCGCCACCTCGGCGTGACCTCGGCCGAACTCAGAGCTCCGGCGCCCCCGGGAACGCGGTCGGTCGGCCACCGAACGCCAGCTGACGCACGGCGGCATCGCTCAGGGCGTCGACGGCCCACTGACGGTCGCCGCGCGACGTGCTGCCGACCGTCTGCGCGTAGACCCGCGCGGACCGCTCCTCCGTGCCCCGGGCGACGAGCGAGAGCTGCGCGGGCGTGGTGGGGTCGTCGGGAAGCACGTAGCCGACCTCCGCGGCGACCGGCTGGCCGCCCGCGGCCCGGATCATGGCGGTGAGCTGGTCGCGCCGCCCCCGGTGGGCGGTGTAGGCCGCAGACAGCTGGGAGGCCAGGCCGGGCTCGCGAGAGGTGGGCACCCGGCCGCCGAGCACGCCGTAGACGTAGACCGCGGCATGCTCCGCGGCCAGCGTCGCCTGCAGCGCCTCGAGGGGGCTCACGACGGCTTCCCGGCGGAGCGGAGCACGCTGGCGTGCTGGGCCGCACCGGCCGCCATGCTGGCAAGGACGCGGGCGAACGCCCCGCTGCGCGCCCCGAGGGCCGCACGACGGCCGACCAGGGCGAGCCGGTCCTCCTGGCGGACGAGGGTCGCCAGCGCTGCCGCGGGACGAGGGGCCACGCGGTCGTCGGGGACCGTCGGCTCGGGAGCGGCGGTGGGGCGCTGCTCCTCGGGGACGGCCTCGGTCAGCAGGTCGACGTGCGCCCGGTGGGCGGCCTGCACGGCCGACAGCACGGTCGCCAGCCGCGGGTGCCGCTCGGTCGTCGCCCGCACCAGATCCAGCACCCGCTGCTCGTCCCCGAGCACGGTCGCGGCCAGGGCGACGTCGGGGTCCTGCTCCCCGGACGTGACGGTCTCGCGCGGTGTGCCGACCGGCCGGGTGGGGGAGCCCGACGTGCACCCGGCCACCGTGAGGGCCGCCGCGGCGAACGACCCGCCCACCGCCGTACGACGGCTCACGCCGGCGGGGCGGCGTACGGCGTCGGGAGGGGGCGGCACGCCTGGGAGCCTACGAGACGGTGAACGACAGCAGCCGGTAGCCCTTCGGGGTGAAGCGCATGCGCACCTCGAACGTCGAGCGTGCGCGCGCCCGGTTGGTGTTGCGGAAGGTGCCGTCGCTGTTGAAGGAGTCGCTCTCCGGCAGGTCGACCGTGGCGCGGGCCCGGAACGCGTCGCCGTCCCGGGTCACCTTCACCTTCCGCACCTCGACGCCGGGGAAGTCGACCGACCACCCCTGGGTGCGCCGTTTGGCGAGCTCGCGGGCGAACGGCTTGCAGCCCCGGCAGGTGTTCTGCGCGCCCAGGTCGGACAGCGGCTCGGGGTCGTTGGTGCGCAGGGCGTAGGCCCACGTGTCCATCACGTGCTTGGCGAAGGCGACCTGGCCCGCGCGGCCCTTTCGCGCGGCGGGCGCGGTAGGCGCCGGCTCGGTCGTCGGTCCCGTCGTCGGCGCCGGATCGGCCGTCGTGCTGGGTGCGGCGCTCGGGTCGGCCGCCTCGCTGCCGGTCCCGTCGGCGGGGCTGCCGCTCGCGGCTGGGCTCGGCTTCGAGGACGACGACGCGCCGTCGTCGCCGCTGCAGCCGCCCAGGACGACGGAGCCTGCGAGGAGCGCGACGGACAGCGCCAGGGAGGCCGTCCAGGACGGCAGCGTGCGGGCCATGCCTGAGGCTAACCCGCGAGGGACGCTAGGGTGGGCAACCACAACAGCACAGCAGGGAGGACGCCCGTGAGCACCGATCAGAGCCGGGACCGACTTGCCGAGGCGCTCGCCGACGTCCTGACGGAGCCTCTCGCTGCGCACGGCCTCGATGTCGAGGCCGTCGAGGTCACGCCCGCCGGCCGGCGCCGCCTGCTGCGGGTGGCCGTCGACAAGGACGGCGGTGTCTCGCTCGACGACATCGCCGACACCACCAAGCAGGTCTCCCAGATCCTCGACGACCACGGCACGATGGGGGAGCAGCCCTACACGCTCGAGGTGACCTCGCCCGGCATCGACCGGCCGCTCACCCACGCGCGGCACTGGCGCCGCAACCAGGACCGTCTGGTCAAGGTCACGACGACCGACGGCCGCACCCTCACCGGCCGGATCACCCGCAGTGACGACGCGCAGGTGGTCCTCGACGTCGACGGCGAGCCGACCGAGATCGGCCTCGCCGACGTGTCCAAGGCCAAGGTCCAGATCGAGTTCAACCGGAAGGAGTCCTGAGGGCATGGACATCGACATGACGATCCTGCGAGCGCTGGAGCGCGAGAAGGAGATCTCCTTCGACATCCTCGTCGACGCGATCGAGCAGGCGCTGCTCACGGCGTACCACAAGACCGCGGGGGCGCGGCCCGACGCACGGGTCTCGCTCGACCGCAAGAACGGGCACGTCACGGTCTTCGCCACGGAGACCGACGACGAGGGCAACACGGTCGCGGAGTACGAGGACACCCCCGACGGCTTCGGCCGGATCGCGGCCACGACCGCCAAGCAGATCATGCTGCAGCGGCTGCGCGACGCCGAGGACGACATCAAGTTCGGTGAGTTCTCCGGCAAGGAGGGCGACATCGTCTCCGGGGTGATCCAGCAGGGCCACGACCCCCAGGACGTGATGGTCGACCTGGGCCGGCTCGAGGCGCTGCTGCCGTCCGGCGAGCGGGTCCCCGGGGAGCGCTACCAGCACGGCACCCGGATCCGCTGCCTGGTGATCTCGGTGCGCAAGGGCATGCGCGGGCCGCAGGTGATGCTGTCGCGCTCGCACCCCAACCTGGTCCGCAAGCTCTTCGCACTCGAGGTCCCCGAGGTCGCCGACGGCACCGTGGAGATCTGCGGCATCGCTCGCGAGGCGGGCCACCGCACCAAGATCGCGGTGCGTACGACGGTCCCCGGCGTCAACGCGAAGGGCTCCTGCATCGGCCCGATGGGCCAGCGGGTGCGTGCGGTGATGAGCGAGCTGCACGGGGAGAAGATCGACATCGTCGACCACTCCGACGATCCCGCCGAGATGGTGGCGCACGCGCTGTCGCCGGCGCGGGTCAGCAGCGTCGAGGTCGTCGACCTGGAAGCCCGCTCGGCCCGGGTGATCGTGCCCGACTACCAGCTCTCGCTCGCCATCGGCAAGGAGGGCCAGAACGCCCGGCTCGCCGCGCGGCTCACCGGCTGGCGGATCGACATCCGCTCCGACGAGGCCTCGGCCACCGGCGATCCCGAGGTCCCGGTCGCGCCGCCGCTGGAGGAGTCGGGCGTCTGACCCGTGGCCGACCCGGCGCCCACCGGGTTCGGCGTACCGGCCCCGAGCCGGTAGACTGACCGACGGTCCGCCACCGCGCCCCGCGTCCCAGCAGGAAGCACGAGCAGCCATGCCCTCCGACTCACGTCACGAGAGCATGCGCACGTGTGTGGGGTGCCGGGAGCGGACCACGAAACGAGAGTTGCTGCGAGTCGTCGCCGACGGCCGGGGTCCGGGCCTCGAGGTCCTCCCCGATCCGGCGCGACGAGCACCAGGCCGCGGGGCGCACCTGCACCCCACGGCCGCGTGTCTCGAGCTCGCGCTCCGCCGCCGGGCACTGCCCCGGGCCCTCCGCGTGACGGGGGACCAGGGCCGGCTGTCCACGACGGAGCTGGAGGCCTACGTACGACGGGCCGCCGAGGCACCGCACGCGCAGCACGACCCCCGCACACCGTGACCGACCGACCAAGAGAAGTGGGAGCAGCAGCTCATGAGCACTCGATGAGTACTTCCCGATGAGCATGCACACCAGCTAACGGTCCGATCTCCCTCCTCCGCCAGGAACGAGGACCCGGGCCAGGAGGAGAAGCGTGGCTAAGACCCGAGTCCACGAGCTCGCTAAAGAGCTCGGCGTCGAGAGCAAGGTCGTTCTCGAGAAGCTGAAAGAGATGGGCGAGTTCGTCAAGTCGGCATCGTCGACGATCGAGCTCCCCGTCGAGATGAAGTTCAAGAAGCAGTTCGGCGGCGATCTCAAGACCGACGGCGGCGACGCCGCGGGCGGTTCTTCCGCGTCCGCTGCGGCGGCCACGCGGACCCCGGCGAAGAAGGCCGCGCCGGCCAAGCCCGCCGCGTCCACCGACGCCTCCGAGCCCGGCGCCGCGACCTCCGGAGCCCCCCGGCCCGGACCCCGCCCCGGTCCGTCGCGGCCGGCCGAGCCCGAGCCCGCCCCGGTGCAGGAGCAGCCCGTCGCGGCTGCCCCCGAGGTGAGCCCGGCGGCCGACCAGCCGTCCCAGCCCGCAGCCGAGGCCACCCCCGAGGCGCCGGCCGCAAGCGCCGACGCGTCCACCGCGGCGACCTCCTCGAGCCCCACCAGCCGTCCGGGCCCGCGCCCGGGTGCCGGTGGAGCCGGAGGAGCGGCCGGCGGCCGTCCCGCCGCCGGTGGCCGACCCGGCTCGCCGCGTCCCGGCAACAACCCGTTCGCCTCGTCCCAGGGCATGGGCCGTCGCCCCGCCCCGCGGCCCGGTGCCGCGCCCGAGACCCCGGCCGACCGGCCGCCGCGTCCGCCGTCCGGTCGTGACGGTGGCGCCCCGACCCGTCCCGGCGGGGCTCCCGCCGGTGGTGGCGCCGGTCGTCCCGGCATGCCGCGTCCCAACCCGGCGATGATGCCGAAGTCCCCGGCCGCCTTCGGTGGCGGACCCGGCGGACGTCCCGGCCCCGGAGGCCCCGGTGGCCCTGGCGGCCGCGGTGGCGCACCGGGCCGTGGTGGCCCGGGTGCCGCTCGTGGCGGCCCCGGCGCCGGCCGCGGTGGCGCCCCCGGCGGTGCTCCCGGTGGAGCTCCCGGTGGCTACGCCGGCCGTCCCGGTGGCGGCGGTCGCCCCGGTGGCAGCCGTCCCGGTCAGCGCGGACAGACCCAGGGCGCCTTCGGTCGCCCCGGCGGTCCGTCGCGTCGCGGCCGCAAGTCGAAGCGGGCACGTCGTCAGGAGTTCGAGGCGATGCAGGCCCCGACGATCGGTGGCGTGCGCGTCCGCAAGGGCGACGGCGAGACGATCCGGCTGGCCCGTGGCTCCTCGCTGACCGACTTCGCGGAGAAGATCGGCGTCGACGCCGCCTCGCTGGTGCAGATGCTGTTCAGCCTCGGCGAGATGGTCACCGCGACGGAGTCCGTCAACGACGAGACGCTGGAGCTGCTCGGCGACGAGCTCAACTACGTCATCGAGGTCGTGTCCCCCGAGGACGAGGACCGCGAGCTGCTGGAGTCCTTCGACCTGGAGTTCGGCGAGGACGAAGGCACCGAGGAGGACCTCGCGGCCCGTCCGCCGGTCGTCACGGTCATGGGTCACGTCGACCACGGCAAGACCAAGCTCCTCGACGCGCTGCGCAACGCCAACGTCGTCGACAAGGAGGCCGGTGGCATCACCCAGCACATCGGCGCCTACCAGGTCCACACGGACGTGGACGGCAACGAGCGTCGGATCACCTTCATCGACACCCCGGGCCACGAGGCGTTCACCGCCATGCGTGCCCGTGGTGCCCAGGCGACCGACATCGCGGTGCTGGTGGTCGCGGCCGACGACGGCGTCATGCCGCAGACGGTCGAGGCGCTCAACCACGCCAAGGCCGCCGGCGTCCCGATCGTGGTCGCGGTCAACAAGATCGACAAGCCCGACGCCGACCCGACCAAGGTCCGCGGCCAGCTGACCGAGTACGGACTGGTCCCCGAGGAGTACGGCGGCGACACCATGTTCGTCGACGTCTCCGCGCGGGCCGGGCTCAACCTCGACAAGCTGCTCGAGGCGGTCGTGCTCACCGCCGACGCGTCCCTGGACCTGCGGGCCAACCCCGACCAGGACGCTCAGGGCCTCATCGTCGAGGCGCACCTCGACCGGGGTCGTGGACCGGTGGCGACCGTGCTCATCCAGCGCGGAACGCTGCGCGTCGGCGACTCGATCGTGGCGGGTCCCGCCTACGGCCGGGTCCGGGCGATGCTCGACGAGTTCGGCGACAACATCGAGGAGGCCGACCCGTCGCGCCCCGCGATGGTGCTCGGTCTGACCGCCGTCCCCGGCGCCGGGCCAGAACCTGATCGTCGTCGAGGACGACCGCATCGCCCGGCAGATCGCCGAGCGGCGCGAGTCGCGTGAGCGTGCGGCCATGCAGGCCAAGCGTCGCGTGCGTCGTACCCTCGAGGACTTCATGGCCTCGATGGAGAAGGGCAAGAGCCAGGAGCTCAACCTGATCCTGAAGGGCGACGTGTCCGGCTCGGTCGAGGCGCTGGAGGACTCCCTCGCCAAGATCGACGTCGGCGACGAGGTCAACCTGCGCGTCATCGACCGCGGCGTCGGTGCGATCACCGAGACCAACGTCGACCTCGCGGCCGCCTCCGACGCCATCATCATCGGCTTCAACGTGCGCCCGCAGGGCAAGGCGACGGAGATGGCCGACAAGGAGGGTGTCGAGATCCGGTACTACTCGGTCATCTACCAGGCGATCGAGGAGATCGAGGCGGCGCTCAAGGGCCTGCTCAAGCCGGAGTACGAGGAGATCTCGCTCGGCCAGGCCGAGATCCGCGAGATCTTCCGCTCCAGCAAGATCGGCAACATCGCCGGCTGCATGGTCACCAGTGGTGTCATCCGACGCAACGCCAAGGCGCGGCTCATCCGCGACGGCAACGTGGCGTCCGACAACCTGGACCTGTCGTCGCTGCGCCGCGAGAAGGACGACGTCTCGGAGGTCCGTGAGGGCTTCGAGTGCGGCCTCACGCTGCGGGGCTTCAACGACATCAAGCAGGGCGATGTCGTGGAGTGCTTCGAGATGCGCGAGATCCCGCGCGCGTAGTGCGTGCCGACTGATTACCAGGGGATGCAGCGAATCTTTCGCTTCCCACGGGAACCTTCCCGTGGGGAGTGAAAGATTCTCGACATCCCCTGGTAATCATCACCCCCCGCCGTTCACGACGCAGGAGATGAGCAAGTGGTCAGTCCCAGGGTTCGCAAGGTCGCGGACCGCATCCAGGTGATCGTCGCGGAGATGCTCGAACGCCGGGTCAAGGACCCGCGGCTCGGCTTCGTCACGGTCACCGACGTCCGGGTCAGTGGCGACACCCAGCAGGCGTCGGTGTTCTACACGGTCCTGGGCGAGGAGGACGACCTCATCGGTACGGCGGCCGCGCTCGAGTCCGCCAAGGGGCTGATCCGCTCCGAGGTCGGCAAGCAGCTCGGCATGCGGCACGTGCCGACGCTGGAGTTCATCCACGACGCGCTGCCCGACACGGCACGGCACATCGACGAGCTGCTGGCCAGGGCGCGGGAGTCCGACGCGGCAGTCGCGGCCGACGCGGCCGGCAAGACCTACGCCGGCGAGGCCGACCCCTATCGCAAGCCGCACGAGGACGACGAGCTCGAGCCCGAGCCCGACGAGAGGTGAACGGGCTCGTCGTCGTCGACAAGCCCGGCGGCCTCACCTCGCACGACGTGGTCGCCCGGGTCCGCCGACTGGCCGGCACCCGCAAGGTCGGCCACGCCGGCACGCTGGACCCGATGGCGACCGGCGTGCTGCTGGTCGGGATCAACCGGGCCACCCGGCTGCTCGGCCACCTGAGCGCTGACCGAGAAGGCCTACTCCGCGACGGTGCGGCTCGGCGCTGCGACGACCACCGACGACGCCGAGGGGGAGACGGTGTCGACGGCCCCGGTCGCGCACCTGGGCGAGGACGCCGTGCGGGCCGCGGCCGGCGCGTTCGTCGGTGACCTGCAGCAGCGACCCTCGTCGGTCTCCGCGATCAAGGTCGACGGCAAGCGCGCCTACGCGCGGGTGCGCGCCGGCGAGGCGGTCGCCCTGCCCACCCGGGCGGTCACCGTGCACGCCCTCGACGTCACCGCCGTGCGCATCGAGCGAGGAGCACGTCGACGTCGACGTCGCGCTGCGCTGCACCAGCGGCACCTACGTGCGCGCGATCGCCCGCGACCTCGGCGACGCCCTCGGCGTGGGCGGCCACCTCACGGTGCTGCGGCGTACGGCGGTCGGGCCGTTCGACCTCGACGAGGCGCGCACGCTGGACGCACTCGCCGAGTCCTTCGACGTCGTCGACATCGCCGACGTCGCTCGGCGCTGCTTCCCGTCGTACGACCTCGACGACGCGCAGGCCCGCGACGTCGGCTACGGCCGCAGGCTGGCCCTCGCCCTGGGGGCCGGGCCGGCGGCGCTCTTCGCTCCCGACGGCACGTTCCTGGCTCTCTACGAGCAGCGCGGCGACGTCGCGGCCCCGGTGGCCGTGTTCGTCTAGTGGCCCTGTGGGAACATTTGCGCGTGCAGACCTGGCGATCTCCCGACGAGGTGCCCGCGGAGCTCGGCCGGACCGTCGTCACGGTCGGCAACTTCGACGGTGTGCACCTGGGTCACCAGCACGTCCTGCAGCGGGCGCGGGAGGTCGCCGACTCCCTGGGCGGGCTGCCCGTCGTCGTCGTCACCTTCGACCCGCACCCGATCTCGGTGCTGCGGCCCGAGCACGCACCCCCGATTCTGACCAGCATCGCGACGCGGGTCTCGCTGCTCGCGGAGGCCGGGGTCGACGGCGTCCTGGTGCTGCCCTTCACCCGCGAGGTGGCCGGCTGGTCGCCGGAGCGGTTCGTCACCGAGGTGATCGTGGAGGCCGTGCACGCGCAGGCCGTGGTGGTCGGCGCGAACTTCCGCTTCGGCGTGAGGGCCGGGGGCGACGTGGCGACGCTGGTCGAGCTCGGCCGGGTGCACGACTTCACCGCCGAGGGCATCGCGCTCGACGGTGGTCCGCAGGTGTGGTCCTCCACCTACGTCCGTCAGTGTCTGCTCAGCGGCGACGTCGAGGGCGCCGCGCAGGCGCTCGGCCATCCGTTCACGGTGCGTGGCGTGGTCGTCCCGGGCGAGCAGCGTGGCCGCGAGCTCGGCTATCCCGACCGCCAACGTGCCCACCCGCGGCATGCAGGCCTTCCCGCCCGACGGTGTCTACGCCGGGTGGCTGCGGCGGCTCGACGGCGTGGAGGGATCGTTGCCCGCCGCGATCAGCGTCGGCACCAACCCCACCTTCGACGGCGAGCGCGAGCGTCGCGTCGAGTCCTACGTGCTCGACCGCGACGACCTCGAGCTGTACGGCGTCGAGGTGGAGGTGTCCTTCGTGAGCCGGATCCGCGGCATGCTCCGCTTCGACAGCGTCGAGGAGCTGGTCGCGACGATGGCCGGTGACGTGGAGAGCACCCGCGCCGTCCTCGGCGTGGGCTGAGGAGACGCCCCATGGTCGAGCGCGACCAGACGCTGCACGACGCCGAGCAGTGGTTCCTGCGGCACGGACTGCCCTACTTCGTCGCTGACCAGCACGCGGAGGTGAGACGCGGTCTGTCCCGGGCGCGGCTGCTCCCGGTGGTCGGGCTCGCGCTGCTGGTCGGCGCCGCGGCCGGGGTGTCGCTCGGGCTGTGGTGGCGCGACGTCTCCGGAGGCCTGGTCCTCGGGCTGCTGGGAGCCGGTGCGGTGCTGCTGTTCTACGCCGCGACGACGCTGCGGCTGCGGGTGATCGCGACCTGGGCGGGACGGCGCACCTTCGCCAGCCTCGGCATGCTGTTCCCGCTCGTCACCCGGGCGCTGCCGCTGCTCTTGCTGTTCATCACGTTCCTGTTCATCAACACCGAGGTCTGGATGGTCGCCGACTCCCTCGACCCGGGCGTGCTCGCCCTGGCGGTGATGTTCTTCGCCGCGATCGCGATCGTCTTCCTCCTCGCACGACTGCCCGAGGAGATGGACCGCGTCGACGACGACGTCGACCCCCAGCGCCTCGTCGAGCGCTGCGAGGGCACCCCGGTCGCGAGCAGCGCGGCGGAGGTGTTCGAGCGCGCCGACCACCACCTCGGCGAGGTGGTGGAGGTGACCGGCCTGCAGAAGTGGAACCTGGTGCTGGTGCTGCTCGTCGCGCAGTTCCTCCAGGTGCTGCTGCTCTCGCTGGCGGTGCTGCTGTTCTTCCTGGTCTTCGGCAGCGTCGTGATGCAGCAGGACGTCGTGGCCGCGTGGCTGGGCGACGAGAGCACCGGCGTCACCACACCGCTGGTCAAGGTGTCGGTGTTCCTGGCCGGCTTCTCGGGGCTCTACTTCACGGTCTATGCCGTGACCGAGGAGTCCTACCGGCAGCAGTTCTTCACCTCCATCACGCGGGAGCTCGAGCGCGCCGTTGCCGTGCGGGCGGTCTACCGGAGCCTCCGCGACCTCTGAGCCGCTGCGTACGACGAACGCCCCCCGGCCCACGAGGGCCGAGGGGCGTCGTACGCCACGGGTCAGGCGTCGAGGTCCTGCTCCACCAGGGCGGCGATCTTGTCGACCGCGTCCTGGTCGTCGCCGGAGACCTCGACGCTGTCTCCGTGCGACGCGCCGAGCGTCATGATCAGCAGGGACGAGGCCGCGTCGACGGGCTCCTCGCCGGCGACCGCGAGGGTGACCTCGGAGTCGAGCTCGCCGGCTGCCTCGGAGATGATCGCGGCAGGTCGGGCGTGCAGGCCGACGGACGAGCCGACGGTGACGGTCTTGGTGGGCATGCGGTTCTCCTGGTTCGGGGTGGGGGAGGTGGGGTCAGTCTCAGGCAGCGACGGTGATCTCGTCCACGGACGTCTTGCGGGCGGCAGCCGTCTTGAGTGCGGTGACCGCCGCCGCGGCGACGAGCACCCCGGCGAGCAGCGCGAGCAGGAAGCCGATGATGTTGAGCACCGCGAAGATCACGAAGATGCCACCGTGAGGAGCGCGCAGACCGACGCCGAGGGCCATCGACAGGCCGCCGGTGACGGCCGAGCCGGCCATGATCGAGGGGATGACCCGCAGCGGGTCGGCCGCGGCGAACGGGATCGCACCCTCGGTGATGAAGGAGGCACCCAGCAGCCAGGCCGCCTTGCCGTTCTCCCGCTCGAGCGGGGTGTAGAGCCGCGGGCGGACCAGCGTGGACAGGGCCAGCGCCAGCGGGGGCACCATGCCGGCGAGCATCACCGCGCCCATCACCTTCAGCTGCGGGGAGTTGCCGCTAGCCGCCGCTGCCGCGCCGAGACCGGCGGTGGCGAACGTGTAGGCGGTCTTGTTCAGCGGGCCACCCATGTCGAAGGCCATCATCAGGCCGAGCACGATGCCCAGCACGACCGCGGAGCCGCCGTTGAGGCTGTTCAGGCCGTCGGACAGGGCCGTCATCAGGGCGCTCAGCGGCTTGCCGAGGACGACGAGCATCAGGACACCGGCGATCAGGGTGGCGCCGAGCGGGATCACCACGACGGGCATCAGGCCGCGGGCCCAGGTCGGGACCTTCCGCTGCGCGATCCAGTGCGCGATCAGACCGGCGAGCACACCACCGACGATGCCGCCGAGGAAGCCGGCGTTGAGCACGGACGCGGCCAGCGCGCCCATCACGAAGCCCGGCGCGATGCCCGGACGGTCGGCGATCGCGTAGGCGATGTAGCCGGCCAGCGCCGGGACCAGGAAGCCGAACGCCGTGGCGCCGATCTTGAAGAAGACCGCACCCAGGTAGGCGCCCAGGCCACCGGCGGCGTGGTCGAGGCCGAGCGCGCCGGTGTCGGGCAGGTTGAACAGGGTGTTCTCGGCGAGCACCTTGTCGACGATCCCCTCGAGGGCGATCTCGTAGCCCGCGAGCAGGAACCCGAGCGCGATCAGCAGACCGCCGGCCGCGACGAACGGGATCATGTAGGAGACGCCCGTCATCAGGACGCGGCGCACGCGCAGGCCCCAGGACTCGTCACCGGTGTTGCTCGAGGAGGTGCTTGCACCGGCACCGCCGGCCGCGCCCTCGACCCGGGGGCCGTTGGGGTCGTCGGCGTAGCGCAGCGCCTCGGCGATCATCGAGTCGGCGTCGTCCATCGGCCGCTTGACGCCGGAGGCGACGAGCGGGAGACCCGCGAAGCGGCCGCGGTCGCGGACGCCCACGTCGACCGCGAAGATCGCGGCGTCGGCGTTGCGGATGGTCTCCACCGGCAGCGGTGTGGAGCCGGCCGAGCCCTGGGTCTCGACGACCAGGTCGACACCGGCGCGCAGGGCGGCGGCCTCGAGGGCCTCGGCGGCCATGTAGGTGTGCGCGATGCCGGTCGGGCACGCGGTGACCGCGACGATCGACCGGCGGGCGGACGCCGCGGGAGCCGCCGGGGCGGGCTCCGTGGGCTGGCTGGTCGGCGCGGCCGCGGGAGCCGGGCTGGTCGCGGCGGCAGGGGCCGGCGGGGAGCCCGCCGGGAGCTTCACGACGCCGCTGACGAGCTCGACGACCGCCTCGGGCGTCTGCGCGCCGCGCAGGCCGTCGGTGAAGTCCTTCTTGACCAGGGCCCGGGCGAGCTGGGTGAGCACCTTGAGGTGGGTGGCGTCGCCACCGGCGGGAGCGGCGATCAGGAACGCCAGGTCGGCCGGGCCGTCCTTGGCGCCGAAGTCGGTCGTCGGCGAGAGGCGGGCGAAGGCCAGCGTCGGCACGTCGACGTGCTCGGTGCGGCAGTGCGGGATGGCGATGCCGCCCGGCAGACCGGTCGCGGACGTGGCCTCACGGGCCAGTGCGTCCTCGGCCAGGCCGTCGGCGTTGTCGGTGCGGCCCGCCTCGGCCACCAGGGCGGCCAGGGCGCGGATCACGTCGGTCTTGTCGGTGCCGAGTGATGCGTCCAGGCGCACGAGCCCGGGCGTGATCATCGGCGGGGTGCCGTTTGAGTCGGTCATGTCTCCTCAGTTCTCCACAGTTGCGGTGGTCGGGGTGAGCGCGCGTACGTCGACGAGCTCGGGGTGGATGTCGGACGGGGTGGGGATGGTGGTGCCGGGTAGTCCCGCGGCGGCGCTGCCGTAGGCGACGGCGAGCCGCAGGCACTCGGCCGGGCCCAGGTCCCGCTGGTCGCCGAGCAGGAAGCCGAACAGGCTGGAGTCGCCGGCACCCACGGTGCTGACGACGGTGGTGGGGGGCGGGGTGGCGTGCCACGCGCCCTGGGCGGTCACGAGCACGGCGCCGGACCCGCCGAGCGTGGCCAGCACCGTCTCGACGCCGCGGGAGACGAGCACCCGTGCGGCGTCGGCCGCCGCGTGGGGGTCGGCCTCGATGGCGTCGGCGTCCCCGCCGGTGAGCGAGGCGAGCTCCTCCCCGTTGGGCTTCATGAGAGCGGGCGCGGCCTGCTCCAGCGCGGCGGCGAGCGCGACCAGCGGGCCGCCCGAGGTGTCGACCGCGACCCGGGCCGGGGCGTCGCGCAGGGCGGCGACGAGGTCGGCGTACCAGGCGTCGGGTGCACCCGGCGGCAGCGAGCCGGCGAGGACGACCCAGGTGGCCGTGCGAGCGCGCAGCGCGACGGCGCCGGCGAGCCGGTCGAGGTCGGCCGGGCCGGTGACGGCGCCGGGGCTGTTGACCTTGGTGGTGGTCCCGTCGGGCTCGGTGAGCGTGAGGTTGACGCGTACGTCGCCCGCGGGCGCCTCGGGGCGGCAGTCGATGCCGTCGCGCAGCAGCTCGACCACGAACGGGTCGTCCTTGTGGGCCGGGAGCACGGCGATGGTGCGCACCCCGGCGGCGACCGCGGCCCGGGAGATGTTCACGCCCTTGCCTCCGGCCTGGGAGGTGACCGACTCGGCACGCAGCACGGCGCCGCGCTCGAGCGGGCCGGCCAGCGCCACCGTGCGGTCGACGCTCGGGTTGGGGGTCAGGGTGACGATCATGCGACGAGCACCTCGATGTCGAGCCGCTCCAGGGCGGTCAGGTCGGAGCGGCGATGCCGCTGTCGGTGATGACGACGTCCACGTCGGCCAGGTCGGCGAAGCGGACGGTGTGCTCCTGGCCGATCTTGGAGGAGTCGACCAGCACGACCACCCGGTGGGCGCCGGTGACCATGGCGCGCTTGACCGCGGCCTCCGCGTAGTCGGGGGTGCTGAGCCCGTGGCTCAGGCTGAGACCGTTGGCGCCGATGAAGGCGACGTCGGCGCGCAGCAGGGCGAGCGCCGCGACGGTGTCCTGGCCGACGGCGGCGTGGGTGGTGGGGCGGACCCGTCCGGGGAGGAGCTGCAAGGCGACGTGCGGGGCGCCGGCGAGCCGGGAGGCGATCGGGACGGCGTTGGTGACGACGGTCAGCTGCAGGTCGCGCGGGATCATCATCGCCAGCCGAGCGGTCGTCGTCCCGGCGTCGAGCAGGACGCTGCCGCCGCTCGCGGGCAGCAGGTCGACGGCCCGCTTGGCGATCCGGTCCTTCTGGTCGGCGTTGGCCAGGTCGCGGTCCCCGACCTTGGCCTCCAGCACGCTCAGCGAGGCCGCGGGCACGGCGCCGCCGTGCACCCGGCGGACGACCCCGGCGCGCTCCAGCGCGGACAGGTCGCGGCGGACCGTCTCGGTGGTGACGTCGTACTCCGCGGCGAGGGCGTTGACCGACTGCCGGCCGCCCTGGGCGACTCGTTCGGCGATGGCCTGCTGGCGTTCTTCGGCGTACACCCGGTCTCCGTCCCGTCCTGAGTTGCTTTGATTGGGATTGAAAGTTTGTATGTGTTGTTCTACGCCCGAATCTGTTGACTGTCAAGCACCAGGGCCCCTATGGTTTGACGCATGTCACATGCATCCACTCCGGTCACCCCCGTCGCCCCGCCCGCTCCGGCCGGCTCCGGCGTCCTGCACGGCACCCCCGTCGTCCCCGGGGTCGCCTACGCCCCCGCCGTGGTCGCCACGGTCGAGGTCGCCCCCGCCGCCCTCACCGCGTTCGAGGCGGTCGGCTTCGCCGACACCGACGCCGCGCTCGCCGCCTTCGACACCGCCGCCGGCGCGACCGCCGACGGGCTCGCGGCGCGGGCCGCGAGCGCGAGCGGCGCCGCCGCCGAGGTACTGACCGCGACGGCCGGCCTGGCCCGCGACAAGGGGCTGCGCGCCGCTGTGAAGAAGAGGCTGGCTGCGGGTGACCCGCTGCTGGTCGCGCTGCACGCGGCCGTCGACCAGTTCGCGGGCATCTTCACCTCGATGGGCGGGCTGATGGCCGAGCGGGTCACCGACCTGCGCGACATCGAGCGGCGGGTGACCGCCCGCCTGGTCGGCGAGCCCGAGCCCGGCGTCCCCACGCCCGACCGGCCCTCGGTGCTGGTCGCCGAGGACCTCTCTCCCGCCGACACCGCCGGGCTCGACGCCCGCACCGTCGTCGCGCTGGTGACCGAGCGGGGCGGGCCCACCAGCCACACCGCGATCATCGCTCGCCAGCTCGGCATCCCGTGCGTGGTCGGCGTGCACGACCTGCTGAGCGTCCGCTCCGGCACCGCGCTGATGGTGGACGGTACGACGGGCGAGATCACGCTCGAGCCGGACGCCGAGACCGCCACCCGCCTGGTCGCGGAGACCGGTGCCGCACGCGAGGCCCTCGCCCGGTGGACCGGTCCGGGCGCCACGTCCGACGGCACCCCGGTGAAGCTGCTCGCCAACGTCGCCGACGGCGCGTCGTCCGCGTCGGCCGGCGAGGGGCCGGTCGAGGGCGTCGGCCTGTTCCGCACCGAGCTGTGCTTCCTCAACCGCAAGGACGAGCCGAGCGTCGAGGAGCAGGCCGACATCTACAGCGACGTGCTCGCGCCGTTCACGGGTGAGCGCTACGTCGTGGTGCGCACGCTGGACGCCGGCTCCGACAAGCCGATCGCGTTCGCCACCCACGAGGGCGAGGAGAACCCCGCCCTCGGCGTACGCGGCCTGCGGCTGTCCTTCTCCAACCCCGGCCTGATGGAGCGGCAGCTCGCCGGCATCGCCGCCGCGGCCGAGCGCACGGGCACCGAGACCTGGGTGATGGCGCCGATGGTGGCGACCGTCGCCGAGGCCGCCGACTTCGCCGCGCAGGTGCGCGCCCACGGCCTCAAGGCGGGGGTGATGGTGGAGATCCCGAGCGCCGCGCTGCTCGCGCACCAGATGCTCGAGGTCGTCGACTTCCTCTCGATCGGCACCAACGACCTGACCCAGTACACGATGGCCGCCGACCGGATGGCCACCGACCTCGCGCACCTCACCGACGCGTGGCAGCCCGCCGTGCTGCAGCTGATCGCGATCACCGCCGAGGCCGGCCGCAACGCCGACAAGCCGGTGGGCGTGTGCGGTGAGGCGGCCGCCGACCCGATGCTGGCGACCGCCCTGGTGGGCATGGGCATCACGTCGCTGTCGATGGCGCTGGCCGCCGTACGCCCGGTCGGTGCGCAGCTGGCGGCCGTCTCCATGGACGTCTGCGAGCAGGCTGCCGAGGCGGCCATCGCGGCGACCGACCCGATGGCCGCACGCGAAGCCGTGCGCGCGGTGATCACCGCCTGAGCTCAGGCCGGGAAGGGCGGAGACGGTCACCGGGACGCCGGAGAGCACGGCGTTGCCGCTGACGTCGAGCACGGCGGGGTCGGTCAGGTCGTTGACCGAGGCGCCGGGCAGGTCGGTGGCATGCGAGAGCAGGACGCCGTCGCGCCGGTGCCCGTAGCCGTGCGGCAGGCTCACCACGCCCGGCATCATGTCCGTCGCTCGCCTGCACCTCGACCTCGACGGCGCCCACCGCCGAGGCGACGCGTACGACGTCCCCGTCGGCGATCCCGCGCCGGGCAGGTCCTCGGGGTGCATGTGCAGCTGGTGCCGGGGCCGTCCCTTGGTGAGGCGCGGCTGGTTGTGCATCCAGGAGTTGTTGTCGCGCTGGTGCCGCCGGCCGATCAGCAGCAGCCCGTCGGACGGCGCGGGACGCCGCCGCGAGCCGCGCCAGGTCCTCGAGCACCGCGCACGGCGCCGCGTCCACGCGGTGCCGGTGGGCAGCCGCCCGGGCAGGCACGGCTTCAACGGACCGAGGTCGACCGGGCCCCGTCGCGAGCCGGCGCACCGAGAGGCGGGCCCGCCCGCTGCGGAGCAGCAGGTCGATCGTGCGCGTCGGCGCCAGGCCGCATCCGGGCCTGCTGCAGCAGCCGCTTCCTCGAGCGGTCGCCTGGCGGCCAGCAGCCGCTGCGTGCGCAGCACGATCTCGCGGTAGATCTCCCAGTCGTGCATCGCGCCGTCCGGGCTTGGGCAGCACCGCCGGGGTGAAGCGGGCGGTGTCGCGGACGGCGAGCGCGTGGAAGACCAGGTCGTAGTGGTCGCGCTCGAGCGCCGTGGTCGGCGGCAGGATCACGTCGGCGTGCCGGGTGGTCTCGTTGACGTAGATGTCGACGGCGGCCACGAAGTCCAGCCCGGCGATCGCCTCGTCCAGGCTGCGACGCCGTCCGGCGTCGACGAGACCGGGTTGCCGGCCAGGGTGAGCAGGGCGTGCACCTGCCCGTTGCCGGGCGTGCGGATCTCCTCGGCCAGCGTCGCGACCGGCAGCTCGCCGCCGAACTCCGGCAGCCCGCGCACCCGGGACTCGCCACAGGTCGTGGTGCCCGCGGCCGATCAGCCCACGGCCGACGATGTCGACGGCGGGTCGGTGAACATCACGCCGCCGGGCCGGTCCAGGTTGCCGGTCACCAGGTTGAGCAGGTTGACCGCCCAGGTGGCGACCAGCCCGAACTCCTGGGTGGACACGCCGACCCGTCCGTAGACCGCGGCCGACGGTGCCGCGGCCAGGTCGCGCGCCAGGCGTCGTACGACGTCGGCCTCCAGGCCGGACCGGGCCGCCGCGACGCTCCGGCGTGAACGGCTCCACCGCGCTGCGCACGGCGTCCAGGCCGTCGACGTACGACGGGGGAGTGAGCGAGGTCCTCGGCGAAGAGCACCTGCAGCATCGCCAGGAGCACGAAGCGCGTCGGTGCCCGGCCGCACGAAGTGGTGCTCGTGCGCCTGCTCGGCGGTCTCGGTGCGCCGCGGGTCGACCACCACCATCCGGCCGTCGCGCGCCTTGAGGGCCCGCAGCCGTGCGGGGAAGTCGGGGACCGTCATCAGGCTGCCGTTGGACGCCATCGGGTTGGCCCCGAGCACCAGGAAGTGCTGGGTGCGGTCGAGGTCGGGGACCGGCACCAGCAGCTGGTGGCCGTACATCAGGTAGGCGAGCCAGCTGCGCGGGCAGCTGGTCGACCGAGGTCGCGCTGAACTTGTTGCGGGTGCGGAACGACTTCACCAGCGCGGTGCCGTGGGTCATCGAGCCGAGGCTGTGCACGTTGGGGTTGCCCAGGTAGATCGCGAGCGCATCGCGGCCGTGGTCGCGCACCGCCGCCGCGAGGCCCGCGGCCGTCAGGTCCAGCGCCTCGTCCCAGCGATCTCCTGCCAGCGGTCGCCGATCCGCCGGACCGGCCGTCGCAGCCGGTCAGGGTCCTCGTGCAGGTCGGGCAGGGCCACCCCCTTGGGGCAGATGTGCCCGCGCGAGAGCGGGTCGTCCGGGTCGCCGCGCACCGCCGTCACGTGTGGCCCGTCGGGGCCGTCCTCGACCTCGACCAGCAGCCCGCAGATCGCCTCGCACAGGTTGCACACGCCGCGCCTCTCCACCATGGGGTCACCTTCGCACGTCCCCCCTCCCGATTCGTCTGCGGTCGTGCGGGGTGACTCGGCGGGGGGATCGCAGACGAATCAGGGGACCGATTCGGAGAAGCGACGTCTCGTTGCTAGTCTGGGGCGGTTGCCCAGCCCCCTTCGACGGAGCCGGGCGGCATCGTCATACGCCGTACGACGGCCGCGGATCGAGAGTGCCCGGGTGAACAGGCCCCGGCGCGCCGCGCAACGAGCATGTTTATGAGAGGAGCTGCGCGTGTCCACTGGCACCGATGCAGAGACCAAGAAGAAGATCATCGCCGACTACGCCACCACCGAGGGCGACACCGGTTCGCCGGAGGTCCAGGTCGCGCTGCTCACGCATCGCATCGCTCACCTGACCGAGCACCTCAAGGAGCACAAGCACGACCACCACAGCCGTCGTGGTCTGCTCCTCCTGGTCGGTCAGCGTCGTCGCCTGCTGAACTACATGCAGCAGGAAGACATCAACCGCTACCGCTCGATCATCGAGCGTCTCGGCCTGCGCCGATGAGCTGTGGGGCGGTCCCACCGGCACTCGCCGGAGGGGCCGCCCCTGCTCAGTTCCACCCCGTCCCGCCGCTAGGGTCGGACCGCACGCTGCACCATCGAGACAACTGAAAACTCATCCACTGGAGCGAGGAGCAGGCGTCCTGCCCGGTCCTCGGTAGTGGCCTTCGGGAGCCGCCCTCTGGGCGGCCCGCCGCGGGCCTCGATCGAAGACCGGCACCCTGTGCGCAGAAGGCCGGCAGGCCTTCCAGGGCGCTTTCGCGTGATCGCTCCGCGAACAAGAAAGGGGACCCCATGACTGAGGGACCCGAGATCCACGCCGTCGAGACCGTGATCGACAACGGCTCGTTCGGCACCCGCACCGTCAAGTTCGAGTCGGGCTTCCTGGCCCGTCAGGCCGCCGGTTCGGTGACCGCCTACCTCGACGACGAGACCATGCTGCTGTCGGCCACCACCGCCGGCAAGCACCCCAAGGACCACTTCGACTTCTTCCCCCTCACCATCGACGTGGAGGAGCGGATGTACGCCGTGGGGCAGATCCCCGGCTCGTTCTTCCGCAGCGAGGGTCGTCCCGGCGAGGACGCGATCCTCACCTGCCGCCTGATCGACCGGCCGCTGCGCCCGACCTTCAAGAAGGGTCTGCGCAACGAGGTCCAGGTCGTCATCACCGTGCTGGCGCTCGACCCCGACCAGCCCTACGACGTGCTGGCGATCAACGCCGCGTCGATGTCCACCCAGCTCTCCGGCCTGCCGTTCTCCGGCCCGGTCGGCGGCGTGCGGGTCGCGCTGATCGACGGCCAGTGGGTCGCCTTCCCGTCGCACTCGCAGCTCGAGCGCGCGGTGTTCGACATGGTCGTCGCCGGTCGGGTCACCGACACCGGTGACGTCGCGATCATGATGGTCGAGGCGGAGTCCACCGAGCAGACCTTCGAGCTCGTGCAGAGCGGCGTCCAGGCGCCGACCGAGGAGGTCGTCGCCGGCGGTCTCGACGCGGCGAAGCCGTTCATCAAGCAGCTCGTCGAGGCTCAGGTCGAGCTGGCCAAGCAGGCCGCCAAGCCGATCAAGGACTTCCCGATCTTCCTCGACTACGAGGACGACGTCTTCGCCGCCATCGAGTCGGCCGCCTCGGCCGACCTGGCCTCGGCGCTGACGATCGCCGGCAAGCAGGAGCGCGAGTCGCGCCTCGACGAGGTCAAGGACGCGGTGCTCGAGAAGGTCGCGCCCGAGTTCGAGGGTCGCGAGAAGGAGCTCGGCGCTGCGTTCCGGTCCGTCACCAAGAAGCTGGTCCGCGAGCGCGTGCTGCGCGACAAGGTCCGCATCGACGGCCGTGGCCTCACCGACATCCGGACGCTGTCCGCCGAGGTCGGCGTGATCCCGCGGGTGCACGGCTCGGCGCTGTTCGAGCGCGGCGAGACCCAGATCCTGGGTGTCACCACGCTCAACATGCTGACGCTGGAGCAGAAGCTCGACACGCTCTCCCCGGAGAAGACGCGTCGCTACATGCACAAGTACGTCTTCCCGCCCTACTCCACCGGTGAGACCGGCCGCGTGGGTTCGCCGAAGCGTCGCGAGGTCGGTCACGGTGCGCTCGCGCGTCGTGCGCTGCTGCCGGTGCTGCCGACGCGCGAGGAGTTCCCCTACGCGATCCGTCAGCTCTCGGAGGCGATGGGGTCCAACGGCTCGACCTCCATGGGCTCGGTGTGTGCCGCGACCCTGTCGCTGCTGCAGGCCGGTGTGCCGCTGAAGGCGCCGGTCGCGGGCATCGCGATGGGCCTGATCTCCGGTGAGGTCGACGGCAAGACCGAGTACGTCGCGATCACCGACATCCTGGGCGCCGAGGACGCGTTCGGCGACATGGACTTCAAGGTCGCCGGCACGCCCGACTTCGTCACGGCGCTGCAGCTCGACACCAAGCTCGACGGCATCCCCGCCGACGTGCTGGCTGCCGCGCTCGGCCAGGCCAAGGACGCTCGTACGGCGATCCTCGAGGTGATGGCCGAGGCGATCGACGCTCCCGCGGAGATGTCGATCAACGCTCCCCGGATCATCACCATGAAGGTCCCGGTCGACAAGATCGGCGAGGTGATCGGCCCGAAGGGCAAGGTCATCAACCAGATCCAGGACGACACCGGCGCGCAGATCACCATCG
Organism: uncultured Actinomycetota bacterium; assembly: GCA_963845655.1. Taxonomy (GTDB): domain Bacteria; phylum Actinomycetota; class Actinomycetes; order Propionibacteriales; family Nocardioidaceae; genus Nocardioides_B. The sequence goes on from CAWJTB010000003.1 coordinate 291,024, forward strand.
AGGACGACGGCACGATCTACGTCGGCGCCACCAACGGCGAGTCGGCCGAGGCCGCCCGCTCGATCATCAACGGCATCGCGAACCCGACGATGCCCGAGATCGGCGAGCGCTACCTCGGCACGGTCGTCAAGACGACGAACTTCGGTGCGTTCGTCTCGCTGCTCCCGGGCAAGGACGGGCTGCTGCACATCAGCAAGCTCCGTGGCCTCGCCGGCGGCAAGCGGGTCGAGAACGTCGAGGACGTCGTCTCGGTCGGCCAGAAGATCCAGGTCGAGATCGGCGAGATCGACGACCGCGGCAAGCTGTCGCTGGTCCCGGTGCTCGACGAGGCCCAGCAGGCCGACGAGGACGCCGCCGAGTAGGTGGCAGTCCCCGCCGCACAGCAGAGGCCCGGCACGACCCGCACCCTCCTGTCCGTCAAGGACGGGGGAGCACTGGTACGACGTACCGTGCTCCCCGGGGGGCTGCGGGTCGTGACCGAGGCGATGCCCGGCGTCCGGTCCGCCTCCATCGGGGTGTGGGTCGGCGTCGGGTCGCGCGATGAGTCCCCGCAGCTGTCGGGGGCCTCGCACTTCCTCGAGCACCTGCTCTTCAAGGGCACGCCCTCGCGGTCCGCGTTGGACATCTCGGTCTCGCTCGACGAGGTCGGCGGTGAGTTCAACGCCTTCACCGCCAAGGAGTACACCTGCTTCCACGCGCGGGTGCTCGACGAGGACCTCGCCCTCGCCGTCGACGTGCTCGGCGACATGGTGACGTCCTCCACCCTCGAGCCGGAGGACGTGGAGGCCGAGCGCGAGGTCATCCTCGACGAGATCGCCATGCACGACGACGACCCCGACGACGTCGTGGGCAACCTCTACGCCGAGAAGGCGTGGGGCTCCTCGCCGGTCGGCCGTCCGATCGCCGGCACCGTCGAGACCATCAAGGCGTTGACGCGGGCGCAGATCCGTCGCTACTACCGCGCCCGCTACGTCCCCGAGAACATGGTCGTCGCGGTCGCCGGCAACGTCGACCACACGAGCGTCGTGCGCCAGGTGCGGGCGGCGTTCTCGCGCAACGACTTCCTCGCCGACACCGGCGTCGCGCCGCTCCCGGTGCGTCGCGCGGCCACCGCCCGTCGTACGACGCCCGGCGACGTCGTGGTCAAGCGGTCCTTCGAGCAGGTCAACCTGGTGCTCGGCGTCAACGGACTGGTGCGCACCGACGGGCGGCGCTACGCGCTCGGCGTGCTCAACGCGGCCCTGGGTGGCGGGACGTCGTCCCGGCTGTTCCAGGAGGTCCGCGAGAAGCGCGGACTGGCCTACTCGGTCTACTCCTACGCCTCGCACTACGCCGACGCGGGGACGTTCGCGGTCGCCGTCGGGTGCCTGCCCTCGAAGGTCACGGACGTGCTGCACGTGGTCCGCGCCGAGCTCGCCCGGCTCGCCGCGGGTGGCATCACCGCCGAGGAGCTGGCCCGGGGCAAGGGGCAGCTGCGGGGCGGTCTGGTCCTGGCGCTCGAGGACTCCGGCTCGCGGATGTCGCGGATCGCCAAGGCCGAGCTGCTCTACGACGAGCTGCCCTCCCTCGACGAGGTGCTGCGGCGCGTCGACGACGTGACGATCCAGGACGTCGACACCCTGGCGCGCACCCTGTTCGGCCAGAAGCAGACGCTGGCCGTCGTCGGGCCGTTCTCCTCGCTGCCGGGCTGACCCGGTTCAGCCTGCGGTGCGCTCGCCGTCGATCAGGTAGCGCCCGTCGTCGAACGTCAGGTCCAGCACGGTCGGGCGCTTGCCGGTGCCGAAGTTCTCGAACCGCACGCGGTAGCTCACGACGAGGCGGTCGGGGTCGGCGGTGATGTCGAGGACGGTGGGCTCACCGACGCCGTCCCAGAAGTCGCGGTAGGTCCGTGCCCCGCCGCTCTGGCGCTGGAACTTCGGCGTCAGCATCTCGAAGGACTGCGCCGGGTCGGCCGCGATGGCGGCGACGTAGCTGCGGATGAACGACTCCATCCCGCGCGCTGTCGGCCGGCTCGCCGCGGGCCGCGCGGACGCCGACGTGCTCGACGAGGGAGTCGGCGACGCCCCCGCTGTGGCGGTGTCCGCCGGGGCGTCCCCGGCCGAGGTCGCGTCGTCGCGCAGCAGGGCGACGGTCGCCACGACCAGCCCCAGGACCAGGGCCACGGCCAGACCGACGAGGATCCCGGCCGGCGGCAGACGCCGGGGTCCGTGCCCTTGCTGCCGAGGGACGGGCGGCGGGACCGGTGCGCGGTGCGGTGTGGGTGTCGGTGTCGGGGCGACCGGAGCGGCCACCGGGGCCGGCACCGGGGCGAGGAGCGTCGACTCGGTCGCGTGGGCGCCGCGGTCGGCCAGGAAGTCGCGGACCTGCGTCATCGTCCAGCGGTCCGCGGGGTCCTTGGCCATCGTGGCGTCCAGCAGCGGGCCCATCCAGCCCGCGTCGGCCAGCCGAGGCGGCTCCTCGTGCACGATCCGGTAGAGCCCGGCGATCACGTTGTCGCCCATGTCGTACGGCGTCCGCCCGGACAGCACGTGGAACACCGTGGCGCCGAGCGACCACACGTCGACGGCCTCGCCCCCGCCCTGCCCCAGCGCGGCCTCGGGTGCGAGGTAGGCCGGCGACCCCGTCACCATGCCGGTCTGCGTCAGCGACGGGTCGGCCGAGATCCGGGCGATGCCGAAGTCGGTCAGCTTCGCGCGGCGGCGCTCGTCGACCAGGATGTTCGACGGCTTCACGTCACGGTGCACGATGCCCGCGGCGTGCGCCGCCACGAGGGCGTCGGCGGCCTGCTGCAGCAACGGCGCCGCGTCGTCGGGGGAGAGCGGCCCGTGCTGCTTGACGAGCTCCGACAGCGTCGTGCCCTCGACGTGCTCCATCACCAGCCAGTGGGCGTCGGTGTCCTCGTCGACGACGAGGTTGAAGATCGCGACCACGTGCGGGTGGTTGAGGCGGGCGGCCAGCCGGGCCTCCCGCTCGGCGCGCGCGAGGTCGGTGCTGTCGGCGCCGGGCAGCAGACCGATCCGCTTGAGCGCCACCTCGCGGCCGAGCACCTCGTCGGTCGCGAGGTAGACCGGGCCCATGCCGCCGCGCCCGATCTCACGCTCCAGGGTGTACCTGCCTGCGATCACGCGTGCCTTCCGCTCCTTGGTCGTCGTGCTGCCACCCCGATCGTAGGCATGGCGCCCTGGCAGCATGAGGAGGGACGCCTGCTCGCACGATCAGGCCTGCCGAGAAGCTCAGCGACGCAGGCGCTTGACGTCGAACAGGTGTTCGAATAGCATACGGTATGGCGACGCACACCCCGGCACCCGGAGCGGTGGCCGTTCGTGCCTGGATCGGTGAGCTGCGCGATCTGATGACTGCCGACGCAGGCAAGAGCGGTGCGGCGGTGGATCGCGAGCGCATCGAGCTGATCCGTGAGCTGGAGCGCCTCAAGGGTGCCGCGGCAGCGGCGCAGGCCCGCCTCACCGTCGACTTCGACGACTCCCAGCGTCAGGCGCAGCGCGAGGCGGGCGTGCGCGAGCGGGACCTCGGCGCGGGGGTCGCGGCCCAGGTCGCGCTGGCTCGTCGGGACAGTCCCGCGAAGGGCGTTCGTCACGTCGGCCTGGCTCACGTGCTGGTCGAGGAGATGCCCCGCACGTTCCAGGCCCTGAGGGAGGGTGGCACCTCGGAGTGGCGCGCGACCCTGGTGGCGCGCGAGACCGCCTGCCTGACCCGCGGGGACAGGGGCCGCGTGGATGTCGAGCTCTCGGAGCGCCCAGGTGGGCTCGAGGCGCTGGGGGACCGGCAGACCGAGACCGAGACCCGACGCCTCGCCTACCGGCTCGACCCGCAGGCCGCGGTGCGGCGCACCAGCAGGGCCGAGTCCGAGCGGCGGGTGACGCTCCGGCCGGCGCCGGACACCATGTCGCTGCTGACCGGGCTGCTGCCCGTCCGTCAGGGCGTGGCCGTGCTTGCCTCGCTGACCCGTGCCGCGGACGGGCTGCGCGCCACCGGCGATCGCCGCAGTCGCGCCCAGATCATGGCCGACCTGCTCGTGGAGCGCGTCACCGGACAGGCGACGGCCGACGCCGTGCCGATGGAGGTGCACGTCGTGATGACAGCGGGGGCACTGCTCGGTCGCGAGCCCACCCCGGCACAGGTCGAGGGCGGGGGAGTCGTCCCGGCCGGGGTGGCGCGGTCCTGGGTGCGCGAGACCGACGCCGAGGTGTGGCTGCGCCGCCTCTACGCCGCGCCGGGCACCGGGTCCCTGGTCGCGATGGACTCCGCTCGGCGCGTGTTCACCGGCCGGCTGCGCCGGTTCGTGGTCCTGCGCGACCAGACGTGCCGCACCCCGTGGTGCGGGGCGCCGATCCGGCACGTCGACCACGTCCGCCGCGCCGCCGACGGAGGCGCCACGGCGGCGGCCAACGCCCAAGGACTGTGCGAGGCCTGCAACCACGCCAAGGAGGCCCTCGGCTGGACCGCCCGCACCGTGGGTGACGCCGTGCGGACCACGACCCCCACCGACCACCGCTACCTCAGCGCACCACCCTCCTGGTCACCGCCAGCTCCGCCGGTCCGGGCCCGCACCGACTTCTCGTTCGACCGGTTCGTCCTCACGGCGTGAGCACGCACTCCTCGGCGATCGCCAACGGGACGTTCGGCCCTCCCGTGCGCGTGGTCGACCCGCCATGCTGGGGCCGGTGACCCGAGATCTCGAACGGCTGCTGGACACCCTCCCGCCCTGCCCGCGTGTGGTCGTCAGCGGCAACGCCGCGACGCCGTGGACGCTGCTGCGTCGCTTCGACGCGGCGGTGGAGAGCTACGTCCTGCACCAGCTCAACCCGCAGCCCGGCGTCCCGGACCGGCCGGGGGTGCGGCTCGAGACGCCGTTCGTCGGGCCGGGCGCGCGACGCAGTCCCCGGTTGTCCTACCTGCCGGTCCGGCTCTCCCTGGTGCCGCTGCTGTACGCCGACCGGCTGCGCCCCGACGTGGTGCTGCTGCACACCTCGCTGCCGCACGACGGCACGGTGTCGCTCGGCACCGAGGTCAACGTGCTGCCGGCGGCGGTGGAGGCCGTACGACGGCGGGGTGGCCTCGTCGTCGCGCAGCTGGACCCCGCCATGCCCTATGTGTACGGCGACGGCGTGCTGCCGCAGTCGTGGCTCGACGCGACCATCGAGGCCTCCGACCCGCCCGGCTCACCGGTGCCGTCGGTCGCCGACGACGCCTCGCAAGGGGTGGCGGCGAACGTCGCCTGCCGGATCCAGGACGGCGCGACGATCCAGACCGGCATCGGCAGCATCCCCGACGCCGTCCTCTCCGCGCTGCACGACCGGCGGGGACTGCGCTTCTGGAGCGAGATGATCAGCGACGGCGTCCTGGACCTGGAGAAGGCCGGCGCCCTCGACGCCGAGACCGTGATCACCTGCTCGTTCCTCTTCGGGTCACCCGAGCTCTACGCCTGGGCCGACCACAACCCGCGGCTGCGGCTGCGCCGCACGGAGGTCACCAACGACCCGAGCCTGATCAGCAGCCACGAGGCGATGATCTCGGTCAACACCGCCCTCCAGGTGGACCTCTACGCGCAGGTGAACGCCTCCCGGATGCACGGGCGTCCGCACAGCGGCTTCGGGGGCCAGACCGACTTCATCGTCGGAGCCCTGCACGCCCCGCGGGGACAGGCCGTGATCGCGCTGCGGTCCTGGCACCCGCGCGCCGATGTGTCGACCATCGTCGCGATGGTCGACGAGCCGGTCACGTCCTTCCAGCCCTCGGCCGTCGTGACCGAGCAGGGCACGGCCGAGCTGTGGGGGCGCTCGGACCGGGAGCAGGCCGCGCTACTGGTCTCGCAGGCGGCCCACCCTCGGGCGAGGGACGAGCTGCAGGAGGAGGGACGGTCCCTCGGGCTGCTGGACTGACCGGGCCGTGGGCCTACCGGGACGAAGGTCCCGGCCGGTCGTGACCTCGGGCCCTGCCGAGGAGGACACGCCCGCCGGAGACTCAGGTCATGAACACCATCGTGAGTCCTGGGTCCGTGCTGGTCGGCGCCGACGGGTCGCAGGCCAGCTCTGCCGCCGTCGAGTGGGCGGCCGCCTACGCCTCCACCCATCGTCGACCGCTCACGATCGTGCACGGCACCGGCGCCCCGGTGGTCACCGACTTCGGGATCGACCTCAGCGCGACACTGCACGACCTGCGGATCGCCGGCGGAGGGGTGGTCGCGCAGGCTCGGGAGGTGGCCTTGGGCGTGAGCGACGCGCTCGAGGTCACCGTGCTGGTGGACACCACGGACCCGCGCACCCTGCTAGCCGAGACGGCGCGGGACGCCCACCTGCTCGTCGTCGGCAGCCGCGGGCACGGTGCGGTCCTCAGCCTGCTGCTGGGCTCGGTCAGCGTCGCGCTCGCCGCGCACGCGCCGTGCCCCGTCGTGGTGGTCCGCCCTTCGGTGACCCACGGGTCGGTGACACCGGCGCCGGTCGTCGTGGGCATCGACGGCACGGCCGACGCAGCCGCGGCCCTGACCTTCGGCTTCGAGCTCGCGTCCGCGCAGGGCCGTCCGGTCGAGGTCGTGCACGCGGCGGGCGAGCCGTGGATGTTCCCCGTCCCGGACCAGCTGGGCGCCTCGATGGTCGAGGTGATCTCCAGCGACTGGGAGCTGCTGCTGGCGGAGTCGGTCGCCGGCTACGGTGAGAAGTTCCCCGACGTCACCGTCTCCAGCGTCGTGATGCAGGGCTCGGCGGTCGCCGCCCTGGTGTCGCGCTCGGAGCGTGCCGCGACCGTCGTGGTCGGCGCCCGTGGCCGGGGTGCCCTGACCCAGCTGCTGCTGGGCTCGGTGAGTCGCTCGGTGGTCGAGCACGCGCACTGCACGGTCGCCGTGGTCCGAGGGGCCGGGCGATGAACGGATCGGTCCCGCTCGACGCCTCCGCATGCGGCGCGCTGCTCGCCGCCGGAGTCGTGGGCCGGGTGGCGATGGCCACGCCCGTCGGCCCTCGCATCGTGCCGGTCAACTACAGCGTGCACGGCGAGGCGATCGTCTTCCGCACCGCGCCGTACAGCGAGCTGAGCACCTACGGCTGGGACACCGAGCTCGCCTTCGAGATCGACCATCTCGACTACGAGGCGCACCAGGGGTGGAGCGTGGTCGCGCTCGGGCGGGCCCACGTGGTCGACGACCCCGACGAGGTGCAGCGCATCCGGGAAGCGTGGAATCCGCGACCGTGGGCGCCGGGGACCCGCAACCTCTACGTCAAGCTCGTCTGGCGTGAGCTGAGCGGCGTGCGGATCGGCAACGACTGGTCCGGTCGCCCGATGATGCCGGTCCGCCGGAGCCTGTGAGGCCTAGGCTCACGGTGTGACCCCCGACGCTGGACCCGACCTGCCCGCCGAGTCCCGGTCGCTGCTCGACGCGGTGGTCGCCATCAGCTCCGACCTCGACCTGCACAGCGTTTTGGAGCGGATCGTGGTGTCCGCATGCCGGATGACGGGGGCGAGGTACGGCGCCCTCGGGGTGCTCGGGAACAGCGGCGACCTGGTCGACTTCGTCACCCACGGCCTGAGTGCCGAGCAGCGCGCCACGATCGGCGACCTGCCCCGCGGCAAGGGGATCCTCGGCCTGCTGATCCAGGAGCCTCGGCCGTTGCGACTGCGCCCGCTCCAGGCCCACCCCGCGTCGTACGGCTTCCCAAGCGGTCACCCGCCGATGGAGACGTTCCTGGGTGTTCCGGTGCGCATCCGCGGCACGGTGTTCGGCAACCTCTACCTCACCGAGAAGCAGGACGGCGGCGACTTCACCCAGCAGGACGAGCAGCTGGTCGACGCGCTCGCCAAGGCGGCCGGCCTCGTGATCGACAACGCCCGCTCCTTCGCGCGCAGCGAGCGGCGCCGCCAGTGGCTCGAGGCCTCGGCGGAGATCGTCGAGTCGCTGCAGCCCCCGGTGCAGCTCGACGCGGCTCTCGGGCTGATCGTGCGGGGGGCACGTCAGGTCTCCGGTGCCGTGGCGGTGGCCGTGCTGCAGGACCGCGAGGACCGTTACCTGGTGGAGGCCGCCGACGGGCCCGACACGGCGCTCCTGGGCGATCTCGTCGAGGAGCTGGGGGAGGAGATCCGGCGCTCGGAGCACGAGGCCGCCCTGGCCGTCGTTCCCCGCGGCGACCTGGGCACGGTCGTGCTGGTCCCCCTGCGCGCCCACCTGGTCGACACCGGGGTGCTTCTGCTCGTGCTCGCGGAGGGTCGCGCGACGCTGCCCGCCGAGGAGGCCGAGCTGGTCGCGTCGTTCGCCGACCAGGCCTCGCTCGCGCTGGACCGTGCCCAGGCCGTCTCCGACCGGGAGGAGCTGCTGCTCGTCACGGACCGCGACCGGATCGCGCGCGACCTGCACGACCTGGTGATCCAGCGGCTCTTCGCGACCGGGCTGCACCTGCAGGGCGCGCGTCGTACGGCGACCGACGACGTACGCGCGCGGCTCGATGTCGCGGTCGCGGACCTCGACGTGACCATCCGGGACATCCGCTCGACCATCTTCGACCTGCAGTTCTCGCACGACCAGTCCCTGCGGGCCGAGGTGCGCGAGGTGGTCACGGAGTACGTCCCGGTGCTGGGCTTCACGCCGGTGGTGCGCACGAGCGGTCCGGTCGACACCGCCGTCTCTCCGGCGACCGGTGCGCAGCTGCTCGCGGTGCTGCGCGAGGCCCTGTCCAACGTCGCGCGGCACGCCGAGGCCGACGCGGCTGTGGTGGAGGTGGAGACGTCGGCGGGGCACGTGCGGCTGCTGGTCACCGACAACGGCCACGGTCTTCCGGCCGTCCGCGCCGAGAGCGGCCTGCGCAACGTACGCCGGCGGGCCGGCGACCTTGGCGGCACGGTGCGCCTGCAGGCCGCGGAACCACACGGCACCCGCCTGGAGTGGCGGGTGCCGCTGCTCGCTGTGACGCCGTCCTGAGCCCCATACGGGCCGAGATCAGCGCAGGACGGGGTGGGACTCGACGAGGTGCTGACGGCCCCAGACCCTGCCCAGACCCCAGGTGTCGCCGGCGAGGGTGAGGCCGAGGACCACCATGGCGAGGGCGCCCAGGACGTGGTCGTCGAGCACCGGGTTGTTGGCCGGCGGCAACGCGACGGTCCACATCATCAGGTACATCACGAAGCCGGCCGCGGCGCCGATGCGGATCGCGATGCCGAAGGTGAGCGCGACCCCGATGCCGAGCAGGCCGAGCATGAAGGCCCAGTTGACCCAGGCGTCACCGGCGAGGCTGTTGTAGAAGCCCTGGAAGGGGCCGTCCGCGCCGAACTTCAAGAAGCCCAGGGTGGGGCTGCCGCCGTTGATCCAGGCGTCCTGGGAGAAGAAGTCGATGCCGGTCTTGGCGCCGTCGGCGTTCGTGACCGCCCCGGTCGAGAAGCCGAGCGCGAACAGCTTGTCGAAGAAGGCCCACAGGAACGTGAGGCCGAAGCCGATCCGCAGCACGGCCAGCGCCTTGCGGGCAGGTCCGTCGAGGCTCGTGTCGGGCGCACCGTGGGCGGTCGTGGTCGCGGGACCGTCGACGTGCGCGGCCTTGTGCAGTGTGCTCATGGAGTGCCTCCTGGGGGTGACCATCGGTGTGATGGCAGCCCCAGGCTGTCGCGTGCAGCCCGCCGGGCGGCAGGGTCCTCGGGCACCACCTGACGGGACCTTCGTCCCTGCGCCGGTCGGGGAGGCGGCGCTCAGCCGAGCAGCTTGGAGGCCAGCACCGCCGCCTGCGTGCGGCGTTCCAGCCCCAGCTTGGCCAGCAGGCTGGACACGTAGTTCTTGATCGTCTTCTCGGCCAGGGACAGGCGCTCGCCGATCTGCCGGTTGGTGAGGCCCTCGGCTATCAGCATCAGCACCTTGCGCTCCTGCTCGGTGAGCGAGGCCAGCTCCGCGTGCTCGGCGGGACCGTGCCGCAGGCGCTCCAGCACCCGCGCCGTCAGGGCCGGGTCGATCAGCGACTGGCCGGCCGCCACCCGACGTACGGCGTCCACAAGGTCCTGACCGCCGACCTGCTTGAGCAGGTAGCCGGCCGCACCCGCGAGGATCGCGGCGAAGAGCGCCTCGTCGTCGTCGTAGCTGGTCAGGATCAGCGCCCTGATCGCGGGGTCGACCGACCGGACGTCCCGGCACACGTCGATGCCGCTGCCGTCGGGCAGCCGGGCGTCGAGCACGGCCACGTGCGGTCGCAGCGCCGGGATCCGGGCCGTCGCCTCCTGGGCCGATCCGGACTCGCCGACGATCGTGATGTCGCCGTCCCCCTCGAGCAGGTCGCGCAGCCCCCGACGGACCACCTCGTGGTCGTCGAGCAGGAAGACGCGGATCGGGTCGGTGGGGGTCATGGAGCCGATTGTGCTCTGCCGTCGGCGGGTCCGGGGTGGCCCGGCCCTAGGCTGGCGCCCGTGAGCGAGCAGATGAAGGTCGGCGTCCTGGGTGCCCGCGGCAAGGTGGGGCAGGAGGTCTGCCGGGCCGTCGAGGCGGCGGAGGACCTCGCGCTGGTGGCGGCCGTCGACACCGGCGACGGCGACGACACCCGCGACGACCTGGTCGCCCGCGGGGCGCAGGCCGTCGTCGACTTCACGCACCCCGACGTCGTGATGGACACCCTGCAGTTCTGCGTGGCGCACGGCATCCATGCGGTCGTCGGCACGACCGGGTTCGACGACGACCGGCTCGACCGGCTGCGCGGCTGGCTCGCCGACTCCCCGGAGACGGGCGTGCTGATCGCCCCGAACTTCTCGATCGGCGCGATCTTGATGATGCGCTTCGCAGCCGAGGCAGCGCCGTTCTACGAGTCGGTGGAGATCGTCGAGCTGCACCATCCGGACAAGGCCGATGCGCCCTCCGGGACCGCACGGCGTACGGCGTCCCTGATCGCCGAGGCCCGGCGCGCGGCCGGCTCGGGGCCGATTCCCGACGCCACCAGCACCTCCCTCGACGGGGCTCGCGGGGCGGACGTGGACGGGATCCGGGTGCACGGGCTGCGGGTGCGCGGCCTTGTGGCACACCAGGAGGTGATCCTCGGGGGAGCGGGGGAGACCCTCACGATCCGGCACGACTCCCTGGACCGGGTGTCCTTCACCCCGGGGGTCCTGCTCGGGCTGCGCGAGATCGGCCGACGTCCCGGGCTGACGGTGGGCCTGGAGGGCTTCCTCGGCCTGGACGCCTAGGTCAGCGCAGAGCTGAACTTCGGCGCGATTCAGCGCAGCGCTGACCTAGCTGAGATACCGGACGAGACCCCAGGCGCCGGTCGCGAGCAGCCAGCTGGCGAAGCTGCCGACCAGGAAGTACTCCGAGGTGTCGGTGGCCGCGGCGTCCCCGGACTCGCCGCTCCGCCTGCCGCCGACCGGGGCGTCGTCGGCTCGTCGCAGCTCGGGGTAGCGCAGCAGTGCCTTGGCCGCGACGACCAGGGAACCCGCGCCGACCTGGCCGAGCAGAGCCATCAGCAGCAGGTAGACCCGCTCCATCGGCCCGAGGACCCGGCCGCCCTTGAGCCGCTTCTCGTTGACGGCCGCGGGGACCCCGATGGCGTCGAGCAGCATCCGGACCAGGACGTTGCTGGTGCTCACCATCACGGCCAGCGCACCGAGCACGAGCACCGTCCGGCTCGCGTCGTCCTCGAGCGTCGCCGGCAGCCAGGAGGCGGAGAAGTCACGCGGCGCCACGAGCGCCAGTGCCGCCAGCGGGAGGCCGAACGATGCGAAGGCCGCGGTGCGCCACACGACGGGCCGGCGCGAGGCGGGGTCGAGCGCGGCGCTCGAGGTCGCCACCCAGGCGGCCAGCCCGACGACCCAGAGCGCTCCCACGGTGGCCCACCAGCGGGCGGGGAAGTCGGCCAGCAGAGCCACCACGACGAGCAGCAGCACGCCGACGAGGGTCAGCAGCACCCGCCGTCGCGTCGTCGTGGTGTCGCGGGCGGCGCGGAGCAGGTCGCACAGGCCCACGACCAGCAGCCAGGTGCCCGCCGTCATGACGGTGCCTCGGTGGCGACCTGCCGGTGGGCCTCGAGGACGGCGCCGATGCCGCGGCTGAACTGCTGGGAGACGGCCGAGGGCCACACGCCCTCGAGCCGGGCGATCTCCTTCTGGGAGGTGCCGCCCAGGCCGAGCCTCAGCATCCGCAGGCCCCGGTCGTTGAGCCGGGCGATGAGCTGGTCGCGACAGAGCAGGAAGGCGTTGACCTGCCCCGTCTCGACGGGGTCGCGCCCGTCGTACCAGGTCCGTCGGTCGTCGTTCTTGCCACTGATCTCCTCGATCGCCTTCCGGGCCGACCACCACCCCGGTCCGTCCTGCAGCACCGGGGTGCGGTCCGCGTCGTGCACGCTCACCTCGCCGAACCCCACCCCGCACCGGACGTCGGCGTCCGGCAGCAGCGCCAGCCGCACCAGCAGCGCCGCGGTCAGTGCGTCGCCAACGGTGGTGAACGCCCCCTGGAGCTCGTCGCCACGGGTCGGCTCGAGCGCCTGGGCCGGTCCCAGCATGGCGGTGACCTCCGACAGGACCGCGCCGAAGCGATCCTGGAGCGCGGCCCGCTCGACGCTGGCGCGACGCGAGCCCACCAGGTCCCCGATCAGGGTGTACAGCACGACAGTCATGTTCAGCAATGTACTGAACTTCGACGAAGTTCAGCAATAGCCTGAATCGTGTTCCGACTGGTGCGGTCGTTAGGCTGGACGACGTGCGGACCAAGGCGACCATCGGGGTGCTGGTCGCGGTGATCGCGTTCTACGCCGCCCTGATCGGCTTCAAGGGCGTCGCGCTGCTCGGCAGCGGCTCGCTGGTCCCGGTCGTGCTCGGGGTGGCGCTGCTGGTGCTGCCGCTGCTCGGCCTGCTGCTGGTCTGGCGCGAGGTCGAGTTCGGTCGCCGGACCGCGGTGCTTGCACGTGCCCTCGAGCACGAGGGCGGCCTGCCGCTCGACGACCTGCCGCGCCGTCCGTCGGGGCGTGTCGACCGGGCCGCGGCCGACGGTCACTTCGCCCGGATGCGCGCGCAGGCCGAGGAGCAGCCCGACGACTGGCGCTCGTGGTTCCGGCTGGCGTTGGCCTACGACGCGGCGGGCGACCGCACGCGCGCCCGGGAGGCGGCTCGCTACGCCCTCGACCTGCATGGCGCCCCCGGTCCGGGCTGACCCGCCATACTCGGGGCATGAACGCCAGCGCAGCCAGCGAGGAGACCACCGGCGGCACGCCGGTCACCGTGACCACCGACGCCGGGCAGATGCCCGCCCGCCTGTGGCTGCCCGAGGGCGGGACCGGTGCCGGGGTGCTCGTGCTCCAGGAGATCTTCGGCGTCAGCCGCTACATCCAGCGCCGCGCCGCCGACCTCGCGGCTGCGGGCTACGTCGTGCTCGCCCCGGAGCTGTACTGGCGCCTCGGCGACGACGTCGAGCCGCTCGTGGAGTCCGAGGACGGCGCCATCGAGGCGGCGATGGGCCGGGCGCAGCGGCTCGACTGGCCGACGACCGTGCAGGACGCCGTGCACGCGCTGCAGCACCTGCGCGCTCGCGAGGAGGTGCGGGGCGGCACCGGCGTGCTCGGCTTCTGCCTCGGCGGCGGCCTCGCGTTCAACGTCGCGGCGTTCGAGCAGCCTGATGTGCTGGTGAGCTACTACGGGTCGAGCATCCCCGACCTGCTCGACCTCGCCCCGATGGTGACCGCGCCCTCGCTGCACCACTTCGGCGAGGCCGACGACTACCTGCCCGGCGACGTGGTCGCCCGGGTCCGCGACGTGGTGACCCAGGACCGGCCGGACACCGAGTTCCACACCTACCCGGGCGCGAACCACGCCTTCGACAACCCCGACTTCGCGCTGCACCACGCGGAGGCCTCGGCGCAGGCCTGGGAGCGCACGCTCACCTTCCTGCACCGTGAGCTGCCCACGGCCTGATCGCGGTGTACTACGTCGGGATCGACCTCGCCTGGGGTCACCGACGGCCCACGGGGGTCGCGGTGCTCCAGGCCGACGGCGTGCTGCTGCACGTCTCGGCGCAGACCGACGACGCCTCGATCGCCGGCGCCCTCGAGCCGTACGTCGACGGGCCGTGCGTCGTGGGCATCGACGCACCGCTCGTCGTGACCAACCCGACCGGCAACCGGCCCGCAGAGGCCGCGCTCAACCGCGACTTCGCCCGGTTCGACGCCGGCGCCCACCCGTCCAACACCGGCAAGCCGGAGTTCGCCGACGGCACCCGCGGGGGCGTGCTCGCGCACGACCCTCGACCTCGACCTGGATCCGGCGTCCACCGCCGACCGTCGCGCGATCGAGGTCTACCCGCACGCCGCGACGGTCGCGCTGTTCCGGCTCGGGCGCACGCTGAAGTACAAGAACAAGCCCGGCCGCAGCCTGGAGGACCTGCGCGCCGAGCTGCTGCGGCTGATGCAGGAGCGTCGAGGGCCTGCGCAACGGCGTGCCGTCGCTGCCAGGTCGACCACCAGCACGAGTGGAAGTCGCTGCTCACCCAGGTCGAGGGCGCGCAGCGCAAGAGCGACCTGCGTCGCGTCGAGGACCAGGTGGACGCGGTGGTGTGCGCCTACGTCGCGATGTTCGCGACCGCCCGTCCCGACGACACGACGGTCTACGGCGACGCGGCGACCGGTGCGATCGTGACGCCGACCCTGCCCGAGGGGCACCTGCCGTCGCCGCGGAGCCGCCGCGCACCGCTCGCCGAGCCGGTCTCCGCTCCAGCGCCCGTCCAGGAGGGGCCGGTCCGTCGCGCCGTGCAGACCTACGCCGCGCTGCACCCGCAGCTGCGCGACGTCACGGACCGGTTCGTGGCCCTGGTGACGACGCTGCTCGACGACGCCGGCATCAACTACCTCAGCGTCACCGGCCGCACCAAGAGCGTCGCCTCCTTCGCGACCAAGGCCGACCGCGAGCTCGACGGCGTGCCGCTCTTCGCCGACCCCCTCGAGCAGATCACCGACCAGATCGGGCTGCGCGTCATCACCTACATCCACAGCGACGTCGAGGCGGTCGCACACCTGCTGGGGGATGCGCTGACGGTCCTCGACGACCGCGACATGGGTCAGGAGACGGCGCGGGAGGGTCGCTTCGGCTACGCGAGCCGGCACCTGCTGGTGACGCCCCGCGCGGGCGAGGAGACGTCGTACGACCCGCTGGTGGGGCGGCGCGCCCAGGTCCAGGTGCGCACCGTCCTGCAGCACGCCTGGGCGGAGTTCGAGCACGCGATCCGCTACAAGGGCACGATCCCGGCCGAGTACGCCCCCGACCTCGACCGCAGGTTCACCCTGGCCGCGGGTCTGCTCGAGCTCGCGGATCGCGAGTTCTCCGAGATCCGGCACCGGCTGCAGGCCTCGGTCACCGACGTGCCGGAGCAGGACGCGCACGATCCCCGGATCAGCTCCGAGGACCTCGCGGCCTTCCTGGCGGCGCAGTACGCCGACGCGGGCTGGTCGCGCACCGACCACTACGCCTGGGTCTCCGGGCTGCTGCTCGAGCTCGGGGTCACCTCCCTCGACGAGCTCGCCGGGCTGCTCACCTCGGTGGACAGCGGCGTGCTCAACGAGCGCATGGACTACCGCTACCCGCCGGGTGCGGTCCGGCGTCTCGACGACGCGCTGCTGGCGATCTTCGGCACGCGCTACCTCGGGCTGCACGGCAACGCGCACCGCGAGGACCTGCTGCGGGCGCGGCTCGACAAGCTCCGCACGCCGGCCTAGGCCCTACACCTCGCCGAGTCCCTCGCGAGCCGCCAGCAGGTCGCGGTCGCGTCCGGCCGCCAGCATCCGGGCGTACGTCGGGTCGTCGGCCGCGCGCGCCTGCAGCACCGCGACCTGGGCGGTCAACCGCTCGGTCAGGTGTGCGAGCACCTCGTCGACCGATCCGTCCCACCCGTAGGCCCCGAGGAAGGTCTCGAGTCGGCCGCGCCGGCCGGCGAAGTCGGTGAACCCCTCGGCCTCGACGACGGCCCGCGCGTGCAGCGGCACCCACGCGAAGGCGACCCAGGCCACGTCGGACTCGCGGGTCACCGGCCCCGCCATGTCCCAGTCGACGAAGCCGACCAGCCCCTCGTCCCACACGGCGTTGTACGGCGCCGCGTCGTTGTGCCCGATCACCAGACCGGTCTGCCAACGGCCGCCCTCGCGCCAGGCGGCGTCGTCGGCGGGCACGAAGCCGGCGACTGCGTCGTGGTAGCGGCGCAGCCACCGGCCGACCTCGTGCAGCGCCTGCTCGGAGTGCGTCCAGTCGGGCCACGGGCGGGCGTCGGCGACGGTGAGACCGCGCAGGTGGGTGAGCACCTCCCGCCCGTGGGCGTCGATCCCGAGCACCCGGGGCGCGCCCCGGAAGCCGTGCGAGGCCAGGTGGTGCAGCAGCGCGTGGACGGCCGGCGTCCACGGTCCGGTCGCCCGCCGTACGGTCCCGTCGACGAGGTGCGCGCCGCGGTCGCCGCCGCCCGTGAACCCCGTGTCGTCTCGCTCCGCCACCCCACCACTGTCCCACCTGACACCGCGGCGTCCCCGGCACCGCGCAGTACGTTCGACGCCATGAGACTCGCCCTCCACGTCGCCGACCTCACCCCGTTCGGCGGGCCCGAGGCCTTCGCCGGCACCCTCGCCGCCACCGCCCGCGCCGCCGACGAGGGCGGCATCGCCGCCCTCACCCTGATGGACCACTACTTCCAGATGGAGCCCCTCGGTGGTCCGGACCGGCCGATGATCGAGGGCTACACCGGGCTCGGCTTCCTGGCTGCGCACACCGAGCGGGTCCAGCTGGGTCTGCTCGTCACCGGCGTCACGTACCGGCACCCGGGGCTGCTGGCCAAGATCGTGACCACGCTGGACGTGCTCTCCGGGGGGCGCGCGTTCCTCGGGCTCGGGGCCGCCTGGTACGAGCGCGAGCATCTCGCCCTCGGCGTGCCCTACCCGCCCGTCGCCGAGCGGTTCGAGCGGCTCGAGGAGGCGCTGGCGATCTGCCTCCAGATGTGGAGCGAGCAGGACGGCCGCTTCGATGGGAAGCACTACCAGCTGGCGGAGACGATCAACGTGCCGCAGTCGGTGCAACGACCCCACCCGCCGGTGCTGATCGGCGGCATGGGGGAGCGCAAGACGCTACGGCTGGTGGCGCAGTACGCCGACGCCTGCAACCTGTTCGCCGTCGAGCCGGACGAGCTGGCGCACAAGCTCGAGGTGCTCGAGCGGCACTGCTCCGAGGTGGGACGCGACCCCCGGGAGATCGCCCGCACCGTCATCACCGGCGACGACCCCTTCGGGTCGGCGTTCCTGCCCCGGATGGAGGCCTACGCCGGGCTCGGGGTGGAGCAGGTCTGGGTGGGTCCGGGCGGCCCGGACCCGGCCGGCTGGACGACGCGCCTGTGCGAGCAGGTGCTGCCACGGCTGCGCGACATCTGACGGTGACTGCTCAGGAGTGCCGGGTGTCGCGCGCGCGGGCGGTCTCGCGGGAGGCCGCACCGTGCAGCAGCGCGACCACGACGAGGACGCCCAGCGCACCGCCGATGGCTGCCCCGGCAGGGGCGAGCAGCGGGACGGGCAGGGCGAAGGCGAGCCAGGCGCCGACACCGACGCACGCCAGCAGGGCGAGAGCGCCGACGATCCAGCGGTAGATCATGGGAAGCGGACCCAGCACGAGTCCCTCCGAGTCGTTCGTGGCGAGTGGGTGGCCCTGCTTCTGGAGCCCCCGGCGCCGGTCAACGTGTTACCGAGTATGACGTCGTCCGGCTGCTTTTCGGTGCCCCAAACGCAGATTTTCCCACCTGTGTCGGCGTGTCGACGGCGTGTCGGGCCCGAACCGCCGGCTCACAGGGCCGTGTGCAACCGCACCTGCTTGACCCGCACCGAGCCGTCGCCGTGCAGGTCGAGCTCGCGGTGGGCGCCGTCCGGAGCCCAGCCGGCGTCGGTCAGGAAGCCGCGCCGCACGTCGTCGTCCGCGTTGAGCCAGACCAGCGCGGTGGCGAAGCGGTCGGCCGCCAGGGTGTCGGCGCACGCCTGCACCAGGCGCGACCCGTGCCCGTGCCGGGTGTGGTCCGGGTCGACCGTCAGCTCGGCGACCTCCCCGTCGCTCACCGGGTCGGCGTCCGGGTCGGCGGTCGGGCCGGTGACCGCGAAGCCTCGGATGGTGTTGCGCTCGAGTGCGACCAGCACCCGGTTGCGGGCGTCCTGCGGTGCGTTGAGCGAGGCGGTCCAGGCGGCGGCGAAGTCGTCGGGGTCGAGCGCGTCGAGCACCTCGGCGGGCAGCAGGCCGGCGTAGGCCCGGTGCCAGGCGCGGACCTGCACGGCCGCGATGCCGGCGGCGTCGTCGGCCCATCCGACGCGCACGGAGACGTCGGCGGTGGGCTTGCCGGGGTGGTTCGGGTGCTCGCTCACCGGTCCAGTCTCGCAAGCCGCCGCAGTTGTGACACTTCGGCCGCACAACGACGAGCAGAGTGTCACATCGGTTGGGGTAGGGTGAGGGGCATGTACGGCAACGACTTCACGCAGCCCGACGCAGTCTCCACGGCGTCCGCCCAGGGGCCGGCTCACCAGAGGGCCGAGACCGAGCCCGACCTCGAGGACTTCTGGCGGATCGTCGGCGAGGACGGCCGCATCGAGCCGCGCGACGTGATGCCCGAGGCCTACCGCAAGGGCCTGATCCGGCAGATCGCGCAGCACGCGCACTCCGAGATCATCGGCATGCAGCCGGAGGGCAACTGGATCAGCCGGGCGCCCAGCCTGCGCCGCAAGGCGATCCTGATGGCCAAGGTGCAGGACGAGGCCGGGCACGGGCTCTACCTCTACGCGGCCGCCGAGACCCTCGGGGCCGACCGTGAGGACCTGCTCGACATGCTGCACGACGGTCGCCAGAAGTACTCCTCGATCTTCAACTACCCGACGCTCACCTGGGCCGACATCGGCGCCATCGGCTGGCTCGTCGACGGCGCCGCGATCGTCAACCAGGTCCCGCTGTGCCGCTGCTCCTACGGCCCCTATGCCCGGGCCATGGTGCGGGTGTGCAAGGAGGAGTCCTTCCACCAGCGGCAGGGCTTCGAGATCCTGCACACGCTGGCACAGGGCTCCGAGGCGCAGCACGCCATGGCGCAGGACGCGGTGGACCGCTGGTGGTGGCCGAGCCTGATGATGTTCGGCCCGCACGACTCCGGCGAGGCCGCCCACCAGGGCCACACCGCGACGTCCATGGCGTGGGGCATCAAGCGCTTCGCCAACGACGACCTCCGCCAGCGCTTCGTCGACATGACCGTGCCGCAGGCGCAGGCGCTGGGCCTGACGCTGCCCGACCCGGACCTGCGGTGGAACGACGAGCGCGGGCACCACGACTTCGGCGACATCGACTTCGAGTGAGCTGTTCGAGGTGATCAAGGGCAACGGCCCCTGCAACGCCGAGCGGATCGCGCACCGGCGGGCCGCGCACGAGGACGGCGCGTGGGTCCGGGCGGCCGCGACCGCCTACGCCCGCAAACAGTCCGGACGCCGTACGTCGGGGGCGGCGTGAGCAGCGAGCCCAGCAGCGCGACCGGCAGCGCCGATCGGCGGGGCTGGCCGCTCTACGAGGTCTTCGTGCGGGCGCGTCGCGGACTCTCCCACGTGCACGTCGGCTCGTTGCACGCACCCGACGCCGAGCTGGCGCTGCGCAACGCGCGCGACGTCTACACGCGACGCCAGGAGGGCGTCTCGCTGTGGGTCGTCGCCGCCGCGGACATCACCGCGTCGAGCCCCGAGGAGAAGGACGCGTTCTTCGACCCGGCCGGCGACAAGATCTACCGGCATCCCACGTTCTACGACATCCCCGACGGGGTGGAGCACCTGTGAGCCAGGCAGGGCTCCAGGACTACACCCTCGCCCTCGCCGACGACGCGCTCGTCTCCGCCCAGCGGATGGGCGAGTGGATCGCCGCTGCCCCCCAGATCGAGGAGGACGTCGCGCTGGGCAACATCGCGCTCGACCTGCTCGGCCAGGCCCGGTCGCTGCTGACCTACGCCGGCTCGCTGAGCGACCCGGTGCGCACCGAGGACGACCTGGCCTACTGGCGTGACGAGCGCGACTTCCGCAACGTGCACCTCGTCGAGCGGGCGAACGGCGACTTCGGGTGCGCGATGGCGAGGCTGCTCGCGCTGTCGACGTACCACTGCGAGCTCTACGCGCACCTGGCCGACTCCACGGACCAGACGCTGGCGGCCGTCGCCGCCAAGGCCGTCAAGGAGGTCGACTACCACCGCGACCACGCGACCGTCTGGGTCATCCGCCTCGGCGACGGCACCGAGGAGTCGCACCAGCGGATGCAGGCCGCGCTCGACGCCGAGTGGCGCTTCGTGCCCGAGCTCTTCGACGACGCGTACGTCGACCCGCGACTGCTGGAGTCCGGCGTCGCGGTCGCGCCGTCGTCGCTGCGCGCGGCGTTCGACCACCGGATCGCGACCGTGCTCGAGGAGGCGACGCTGGCCCTGCCGCAGGTGACGCCCGCCGTCACCGGTGGCCGCCGCGGCGTGCACTCGCAGGCGATGGGCTTCCTGCTCGCCGAGATGCAGCACCTCGCGCGCTCCCACCCCGGAGCGACCTGGTGAGTGCCTGGGACGTCGCGGCCTCGGTGCTCGACCCGGAGGTCCCGGTGCTGACGATCGAGGACCTCGGCATCCTGCGCTCGGTCGACGAGGACCGCGACGGGCTGCGGGTGACGATCACGCCGACCTACTCCGGGTGCCCGGCGATGGAGGCGATCCGCGACGACCTGCTGGCGGCGTTCGCCGCGGCCGGCCGCACCGACGTGCGCGTGGAGTTCGTGCTGGCGCCCGCGTGGACCACCGACTGGATGAGCGACGCCGGCAAGCGCAAGCTCCTCGACTACGGCATCGTGCCGCCGCAGCGCCGGGCGGCGGGCCACTCGGTGGCGCTGACCCTCACCCTGCGCTGCCCGCAGTGCGGCTCGCCGGACACGCGTGAGCTGTCCCGCTTCGGCTCCACCGCGTGCAAGTCGCTGTGGGTGTGCAAGGCCTGCGCGGAGCCGTTCGACCACTTCAAGGCGATCTGATGACGACGTCGCACGCGGTCTTCCACCCGCTGGCCATCCGGACGATCGAGCCGCTGACCGACGACTCCGTGGCGATCACCTTCGAGGTGCCCGATCACCTCCGCGAGGCCTACGCCTTCCGCCAGGGCCAGCACCTCACGGTCCGCACCGAGCTCGCCGGCGACGACGTGCGCCGCAACTACTCGATCTGCTCTCCGGCGTCGTCGGGCGTGCTGCGGGTCGCGGTGAAGCGACTGCCGGGGGGTGCCTTCTCCGAGCACGCGCTCGACGTCCTCGAGCCCGGTGACGTGCTCGACGTGATGACGCCGACCGGTCGGTTCTTCACCGAGCTCGACCCGAGCCACCGCAAGCACTACGTCTGCGTCGCGGCGGGCTCCGGCATCACACCGATCCTCTCCATCGTCGCGAGCACGCTGGAGGCCGAGCCTCACTCGTCGGTGACCCTGGTCTACGCCAACCGCACGCACAAGACGGTGATGTTCCTCGAGGAGGTCGAGGACCTCAAGGACAGCCACCCCGACCGGTTCCAGCTGCTGCACGTGCTCTCCCGCGAGCCGCAGGAGGTCGAGCTGTTCTCGGGTCGTCTCGACGCCGACCGGATGGGCCGCATCCTCGCCGGGCTGCTGCCCCCGGACACCGTCGACGAATGGTTCCTGTGCGGGCCGTTCGAGATGGTCTCCGACCTGCGCGCGCTGCTGGTGCGCGAGGGCGTCGCCAAGCGCTCGATCCACGCCGAGGTCTTCCACGTCGAGAGCGCGCCGCCGCCCCGCCGTACGCCGGTGGAGACGAGCGACGCAGCGGGGGCGAGGGTCACGATCACCCTCGACGGGCGCACCTCGTCGTTCACGCTCGCCCCGGACGGCCCGGCCGTCCTCGACGCCGCGCTGGCCGTGCGCGCCGACGCGCCGTTCGCCTGCAAGGGCGGGGTCTGCGGCACCTGCCGCGCCAAGGTCAGCGAGGGGTCCGTAGTGATGGACACCAACTGGGCCCTGGAGCCGGAGGAGGTCGAGCGTGGCTACGTGCTGACCTGCCAGTCGCACCCGACGTCGGACACCCTCGTCCTCGACTACGACGCCTGAGAGGCAGTCATGGAACGCATCTGGACGCACGGCACCGTCGCCGTCGCCGTCGCGCTGGTCGACTTCCTCGACCCGGCTCTGGCGGACCGGCCCGACGCCCGTGAGCGCGGCGTCCGGGTCGAGGTGCGTCCGGCGCGGTGGGACGACACCGGGTCGGTGTACTCCTCACCCGCGCTGTCCCTGGCGCCCGGCTCCGTGCGCGTCGATCTGCTCGAGTCCGCGCCGTACGCCGCCGACCGGATGCACTGGCACCCCGACATGCGGGACGGCGAGCCGGGGAGCGCACCTTCGACCCGGCGATGGTCGCGGATCCTGCCGGCTGGCTGCGGAGCTTCCTGACGCGTCTCGACGAGCAGGTCCCCGCCGACGTCGTCGAGGAGATCCACGCAGTGGTGACGGCGCTGCTGGCCCGGGCGCGCGAGCCCTGGCCGGAGGCCGTGCACGACCGCCGCGGCCTCGTCCCCGACTGAGTCGCGCTCAGCGGGCGAGCAGCACCAGCACCTCCTGGTGCGCGGTGTGCGGGAACATGTCGAACGTCCGTGCCCGCACGGCTCGCCACGACGGCATCGCCGCCAGGTCGCGGGCGAGGGAGGCCGGGTTGCAGCTGCTGTAGAGGACGTACGACGCCGCCGACTGCTCCAGCCAGGCCGCCAGGTCGGCGCCGATGCCGCGCCGCGGCGGGTTCACCACCACCAGGTCGGGGGCGGCGCGTCCGCTCATCCACGAGGTCGCGTCCGCCGCAGCGAAGCGCACTTGCGTGAGTCCGGCCTCGACGGCGCTCCGAGCGGCGGCGTCCACCGCCTGCGGGCTCACCTCGACGCCGGTGACCTGGCGCCCCGGGCCGGCCAGGTGCAGCGCGAAGCCCCCCACGCCGCTGTAGAGGTCCCACACCGTCGCGATCGGCAGCGCCTCGGTCCAGGTGACCGCCTCGCGGTAGAGGGCGGCGGCCACGGCGCCGTTGGTCTGGAAGAACGCCTGCGGTCGCAGGTGCAGGGTGACCGCGTTGACGCGCACCGGGAGGGTGTCGCCGAGCAGGGGCTCCTCGTGCTCGCCCTCCAGGACGGCCGCGTGCCGCGGCTGCACGTTGAGCGAGGCGACCCGCAGGTGCGGCAGCTGCGTCGTGAGCCACGGCAGGTGCTTGCGCACGCGCGCCAGCGGCTCCGTCGACCGGACCACGAAGCGCACGAGGAGCTCGCCGTCGGGGGACGCGGTGACGAGCAGGTGCTTGAGCTCGCCCTGCCGTCGCGGGACGTCGTACGGCGTCAGGCCGGCGCGGGTCACGAAGTCCGCCAGCACCGGCAGGGCATCGTGCAGCACCGGCACGTGCAGCCCGCACCCGCGGATGTCGGTGCCGCCGGTGACCGGGTCGACGAGCCCGAGGGTGGGCCGCTCGACCGTGCCGCCGACGGCCATCTTGGCCTTGGTCCGGAAGCCCGCCTCCGCACTCGGCACGGCGGGCAGCCAGGCCGCGACCGCGACCGAGGTCAGCAGGTCGCGCGCGTGCTGCTGCTTGGCGTCCAGCTGCGCGTCGTACGGCGTGCGGATCCAGCTGCACGACCGGCACAGCCCGGCGTCGAAGTAGTCACACTGCACCCGGTGACCCTAGGGCGCCGACGGTCGCGCGTCCTCGACGTCCTGCCGCAGCCGCTCCCCGTGCGGGGTCAGGGTCGGCGTCTCGCCGCCGGAGACGAACCGCACGTAGCCGCGCCCCCGGACCGCGAGATCGAGAGCGTAGGACTCCGGGACGGGGACCCCGCTGGCCCCGCGCTCCACCTCCACGTCGGTGACGCTGGCGTACTCCCGGCGGATCAGCCCCCACGGCACCGGCAGCAGCAGGGCCACTGCGAAGCCCACGGCGGTCAGCAGGGCCGAGCGGTGCCACAGCTGCGGGTGCCAGCCGAACGGGTCGGCCAGCAACAGCACGGCGACCACGGCCGCCCCGACGCCGTACATCACCGACCAGCCGGCCGCGACCCCGCGCGGGTTGGTCAACGGCAGCTCTCGCCAGATCACCTTCGGCGGGTCGCCGCCGTCCGAGGACGGACCGAGCAGCCGCAGCGAGCGGCCGCCGCGTTCCGCGGTGCGGGCACCGGCGCCGAAGAGCAGGAACAGCGCCGCTGCGACCCCCAGCCACGCCAGCCACCACGGCAGCGTGCGGAACCGCTCGACCCAGTCGACCCCGATCGCGAGCACCAAGGCCCAGACCGCGAAGGCGGCCAGCACCAGCCCCAGCAGCACCGGCCACGCCGTGAGCACGAGGCCGCGCGCCATCCGCAGGCCGCCGGTGCCCGCAGGCACTCCTCGGCGGTCGGCGAGCCGGTGCATGGCGGCGAAGACGCTGCCGTAGGCCGCACCGAAGCTGCCCAGCACCATCAGGGCGACCGCGAGGGCGAGCACGACCAGCAACGTGGACGCGCCCTGGGCGGCGGCGTCGTCCTGCGCCTTGCCCGCCGCGCGTGCCGCCACGACCGCGTAGGACAGCAGGGGGATGACGGGAGCGAGGAGCACGATGCCGTGCAGCAGGGTGCCGGTGCGCAGCGCGCTGTAGGCCAGGGCGAGCAGCAGCGCGCTCGCCCCCACGGCGGCCCCGGGACCGGCGAGCGACTCCGGCAGCACGCCGAAGAGCGCCAGCGCGAGGATCGTGCCGCCGAGCGACAGCGCGAGCAGGGCGAGGTTGCGGGCGATGCCGGCACGCGCCGTCAGCCCGGTGACGACCCAGAACGGCAGCAGCATGCCTCCGCGCAGCGCCTTGGTGACCGGACCGATCGCCTTGAGCCCCGACCGGGTCGAGCTGGCGACCGTGGCGAGGACGGCGGCGGCCGTGGTCGACGTGCGGATCATCAGGTCGCTGCTGGACTCGTCCCGCATCGGCTCCCGGCCGACTCCCGCACGGTCGAAGGCCGCCAGGGCGCGGACCCGGACGTCGGCGGCGACCGGCTCCGGCACGCTCGCGCTCGGGGGTGGCGCCTGCTCGAGGGTGGTGAGCAGCCCGGAGCACTCGGCGAGGAAGCGCTCGCCGTGGGAGCGGGCGCTCGCGCCCTCGACGCGGTCGGCCCGGATGCTGGCCGCGAGCACGGGCAGCTCCTCGACGACGACGCCCTCGTGCAGCGCCCACGCGAACAGGTCCGACGTCGCCGGCAGCGCCGAGGGGAAGCGGCTGTCCGACGGCTCCAGCTCGAAGACCGTGGTGAGCTCCTGCCTCGCCGCCAGAACCGTCGGGGACTGCTCGTCGAAGGTGTCGCCCAGGTGCAGCGTGGAGACCAGCTCCTCGACGGTGTCCCGCGCCAGGTCGGCCGGCGTGCCGGTCGCGAGGTAGCCCGACAGGAGCGCCGTGCGGCGCACCCGCTGCGGGTGCAGCACGGTGCGGGAGAGCGAGGAGGCGGCGTCCATCCGGCCCCACATCCAGTCGTTCATCCGCCACGAGCGCTTCAGGAAGCCGCCGAACCGGTTCACCGACCAGCCGCCGAGCTTGTCGTCCGCCGTGCGGCTGTGCTGCGCGAAGAGGTTGGGCGTCTGCGCGGAGAGCTGCACCAGCTCGACCGGCAGCGTCGCGCCGGTGGTGACTTCGTCACCGAGGCAGGTGCTGGCCACCTCCATCTGGAGGAGGCGGCACAGCAGCACCGGCCGGGACACGTCGACCTCACGCACCAGCTTGGTCCACCACAGCTCGAGGCCGTGATCGGGGTCGGCCGCGGTCTCGCAGTAGCGCCGGAGCACCGGGAGGGCCGGCTCGAGAGCGGCCAGCACCTGGTGCACCAGCCCGGTCACCCTCACCCCGATCGCCCCACCCCCGGCGACCACGGTCTGGTCCGGCGTGCCGGTCCCGGGCTGCGGCAGCAGTGCCGCGGTGAGCTGCTCGCGGACCTGTGCCTCGACGACCTGGGCCCTGTCGCCGTGCCGCGCGCCATGGTGCGCGGCCACCGTGTCGATCAGGTCGGCGATCGTGCTCGGCGCGACCTTGCCGACCATCTGGTCGTCGTAGACCGCGAGGCGCAGCTGCCAGTAGTCGTCGTTGGGGTCCAGCATCAGCTGCGCCAGCTCGCGCCACACCTGGTCGACCTCGCTGCGGATCATGCCGATGTCGGTGTGCAGGTCGGAGATCGTCTTGCGGGCATCGGCCACGAGGTCGTAGTCCGGGCCGACGGGGAGCACCCGCACCAGCCGACGGACCAGGTCGGCGGCGCTCTCGGTGACGTCGACCGCCGTGGTGACGCCCCAGCTCCAGGGCTGGGCGGCGTCCTGGTCGGCGGTGCGCTCGCGCGGAGACAGGTCGGGCACGAACGGGATCCGCGGACGGTCCAGACGTCCGTCCTGGTCCCGGTCGCGGGCACCGTCCCAGTCGAACTGCGCCCGCTGCGCCGCCTGCCGGGTGCGCTCGTAGCTCCACCCCGGTGGAGCGGCTGCGGTCTGCTCCCGCGCCGGGTCCTTGCCGAGCAGCCGTGCGGACAGGTCCCGCCCGGCCCGCCACATCCGCAGCCGTCGGTAGTGCGGGAAGAGCGTGAAGGCGAGATTCTCCAGCGTGGTCGCGGGCACGTCCGGTTCGGCCGGGTCCTCGGGGGTGCCGGGCGGGAGCGGGGGAGGCGGTGGATCGGGCGCCTCGTCGGGACCGGGAGCGGGCGGATCCTCGGGTGCCTGCACCAGCTCGAGCACGTCGTCGCGGGTGCCGCGCCGGCCGGCCGCGAGCCGGTTGTGCTCCTCCAGCGCGTCGACGTAGGTCCGGCTGCCCTGGCCGGTCAGGGCGCCCATCAGCTGCGACATCGCCCCGGTCGTCGTCGGCGGCCGGTCCAGGCTGCTCGGGGGGTCGTCGGTCGGTGCCGGTGCGTGCGGGTAGACCAGCAGCATCACGCGTCGTACCGGCCCGCGCGACGGCATCGCCTCCACGGCCTGCAGCGCGGCGAGCGTAGGCGTGTTGGCCAGCGCACCTCCGTCGACGACGAAGCGCGAGCGGTCCTTGTCCCGTGCGAATCCGCCCCACGACTTCACCACCCTGCTCATGTCCGGCCGCAGGCGTACGGCGTCCGTCAGCGTCCCGCCCGCCGGCCCACCGGACGGCTCCGCGAAGTCCGGGGAGTCCACCGGCACGAACGACGGCTCGAAGGCGATCGGGAAGCTCGCCGTGGAGCGGGCCGCGAGGGCCAGCCGTGCGGCGGTCCGCTCGAGGGCCCGCTGGCTGAAGGGGTCGGCCTCGCCGGTGCCCGGGATCCGACGCCACTGGAACCGCCCGGCGTAGACGCTCTGGGGCAGCGGCTGGCCCATCGAGTCGACGGTCAGCAGCTGGTTGCCGCCCAGGACCGTCGCGGTGATCGTCAGGTCGATCGGCGCCTCGGCCTTGGACCGCCACCCGTCCGGTGCGGCGAGCCGGGTCAGGGCCGCGTTCAACGCCGGCAGGAAGTACTCGTCGCCACGCAGCAGCGAGGACGGCGACCCCCGGAACGGCTGGCGCAGCAGTGTCTCGAGCCGCCCCTGCTCGACCCAGAGGTCGCGCAGCATGCCGAGGTCGGCGCCACTGTTGACCTGGGCCAGCGCCAGGCAGGCCCCGTTGATGCCGCCGGCGGAGGTCCCGGCCATCACGTCGGCGCGCGCGGTGCAGCCGGCCAGGGCCAGCAGCCGGGCGTAGGCCGGAGTCCGCTGCTTGGTGAGCCGGTCCAGCTCGTGGACGGTGCCGCCCATCCAGACGGCGAGGCTGACGCCGCCGTTGAGGATCACCCCGAAGCGGATCTCCTCGGTGGGCACGGGACTGGACGCGAGATGGCTGAGCATCCCCGGCATGACGACGACCCCCCTGAAGACGCGGACGACCTGCGTCGCAGAGTAAAGGCATCCGCAGGCCGCGGGTCAGACCCGATCGGGTGGTTTGTGCCCGGTTAGGGTGACCCGGTGCAGGCCTACCTCGATCTCCTGACCCGGATCCTCGACGACGGCGTCGAGAAGAGCGACCGCACCGGCACCGGCACCCGCAGCGTGTTCGGCCACCAGCTCCGGTTCGACCTCCGCGAGGGCTTTCCTCTGGTGACCACCAAGAAGGTGCACACCCGGTCGGTCTTCGCCGAGCTCCTGTGGTTCCTGCGCGGGGACACCAACGTCCGATGGCTGCAGGAGCGCGGGGTGTCGATCTGGGACGAGTGGGCCGACGCCGACGGCGACCTCGGCCCCGTCTACGGCCACCAGTGGCGCTCCTGGCCGACCCCCGACGGTGCGCACGTCGACCAGATCGCGCAGGTCGTCGAGCAGCTGCGCACCAACCCCGACTCGCGTCGGCACATCGTCTCGGCCTGGAACGTCGCCGACATCCCGCAGATGGCGCTCGCGCCCTGCCACGCGCTGTTCCAGTTCTACGTCGCGCCGTCTGCTGAGGGCGGCCGTGTGTCGTGCCAGCTCTACCAGCGCAGCGCGGACGTGTTCCTCGGTGTGCCGTTCAACATCGCGTCCTACGCCCTGCTCACGCACATGGTCGCCCAGGTCACCGGCCTGCAGGTCGGCGACTTCGTGCACACGCTCGGCGACGCCCACCTCTACTCCAACCACCTCGATCAGGCCCGCCTCCGCTGACCCGCGAGCCGCGTGCCGCTGCCCGACGCTGCACCTCGACCCGTCGGTCACCGAGCTCGACGCCTTCGACCTCGAGCACCTCCGTCTCGACGGCTACGACCCGCACCCCGGCATCAAGGCCCCGATCGCGGTATGACGGTCGTCCTCGTCGCAGCCGTCGCCCGCAACGGCGTCATCGGCAACGGGCCCGACATCCCGTGGAAGATCGCGGGGGAGCAGGCGGAGTTCAAGCGGCTGACGCTCGGCCACGTCCTGGTGATGGGGCGGACGACGTACGAGTCGATCGGGCGGCCGCTGCCCGGTCGCACCACCATCGTGCTCACCCGCGACCCACACTGGGCCGCCGACGGCGTGCTGGTGGCCGCGGTCGTTCGACGAGGCGCTCCGCCTGGCCGCGGACCTCGTCGGCGACGTGATGGTGGTCGGCGGCGCGCAGGTCTACGCCGCCGCGATGGAGCACGCCGACGTCCAGGTGATCAGCGAGGTGCCGCTCGAGCCCCCCGGTGACGTGCACTACCCGTCGTACGACGGCGCGCAGTGGCGCGAGACCCGGCGCGAGGCGTTCGAGGGTTATGAGCGGGTGTGGCTGGAGCGCGCGGCGGCGGCGTCGGCACCGACCGCGTGAACCGATAGCCTGGGCGCCATGACGTCGCAGCAGCTTCCTCCGGCGCCGTTCGGGCGGGTCCTGACCGCGATGGTCACCCCCTTCCTCGACGACGGCAGCGTCGACCTCGACGGGTGTGCCCGGGTCGCGGAGCACCTCGCCGCCCACGGTCACGACGGTGTCGTGGTCTCCGGCACGACCGGTGAGTCGCCGACCACCAGCACCGCGGAGGACGGCGACGTCCTGCGCGCCGTGCTCGAGGCCGTCGGCGACCGGCTCCACGTCGTCGCGGGCGTCGGCACCAACGACACGGCGCACTCGGTGGAGCTGGCCGTCCAGGCCGAGAAGGTCGGCGCGCACGGCGTGCTGCTGGTGACGCCCTACTACAGCAAGCCGACCCAGGAGGGCCTGGAGGCGCACTTCCGCACGGTCGCGGACGCCAGCGGCCTGCCCGTCATGCTCTACGACATCCCCGGACGCTCCAGCGTCACGATCGCGGAGGACACCTACGCCCGGATCTGCGGGCACGACCGGATCGTCGCGGTGAAGGATGCCGTCGGGGACCTCTTCCGCGGCGTGCGGATCATGGACCGCACCGGTCTGGCGTTCTACTCCGGCGACGACGTGCTCAACCTCGGCTGGCTCACCCACGGCGCCTGCGGCGTCGTCTCGGTCGTCGGCCACGTCGCGGGCGACGACTACGCCTCGATGGTCCGCGACGTCGAGGCCGGCGACCTCGTCGGCGCGCTGGCGACGTACCGCCGCCTCGTCCCGCTCGTCGAGGCGATCATGACCACCGCTCAGGGCGCGATGACCGCGAAGGCGTGCCTGGAGCTGATGGGGGTGCTGCCGCGGCGAACCGTGCGGCTGCCCCTCGTCCCCGCCGACGACACGCTCGTCGGCCTGCTGCGCGGCGAGCTGATCGCCGCGGGCCACCTGACCCCGTCTACGGAGGACACCACTCGATGAGCCACCCCCACCCCGAGCTATCCACCCCCGGACCGCTGGCGAAGAACGGTCTGCGGGTCACCCCGCTCGGAGGGCTCGGTGAGGTCGGTCGCAACATGACCGTCTTCGAGTTCGACGACCGTCTCCTGATCGTCGACTGCGGGGTGCTGTTCCCCGAGGACCACCACCCCGGCGTGGACCTGATCCTCCCGGACTTCGACTCCATCCGGGACCGGCTCGACAAGGTCGAGGCACTCGTCCTCACCCACGGCCACGAGGACCACATCGGCGCCGTGCCCTACCTGCTGCGCGAGCGACGCGACATCCCGCTGGTCGGCTCCCGGCTGACCCTGGCGCTGCTGATGTCCAAGCTGCGCGAGCACCGCCTCAAGGAGACCGCGCAGCACGAGGTCAAGGAGGGCGACCGGATCTCGTTCGGGCCCTTCGACCTGGAGTTCGTGGCGGTCAACCACTCGATCCCCGACGCGCTCGCCGTCGCGATCCGCACCGGGGCGGGTCTCGTGCTGCACACCGGCGACTTCAAGATGGACCAGCTGCCGCTCGACGGCCGGGTCACCGACCTGCGGGCGTTCGCCCGGCTCGGCGAGGAGGGCGTCGACCTCTTCATGACCGACTCCACCAACGCGGAGGTCCCCGGCTTCACGACGTCCGAGAAGGACATCACCCCGGTCCTCGACCGGGTCTTCCACCAGAGCCGCGATCAGCGCATCATCGTGGCCTGCTTCGCCTCGCACGTGCACCGCGTGCAGCAGGTGATGGACGCCGCCGCGCAGCACAAGCGCAAGGTCGCCTACGTCGGCCGCTCGATGGTCCGCAACATGGGGATCGCCCGCGACCTCGGCTACCTCAAGGTCCCGCCGAACACCCTGGTCGACGCCAAGGAGCTGGCCAACCACCCGCCGCACAAGACCGTGCTGATCTCGACCGGCTCGCAGGGCGAGCCGCTCTCGGCGCTGTCGCGGATCGCGCAGCGCAGCCACAACTTCGTGCACATCGAGGAGGGCGACACCGTCGTCCTGGCCTCGTCGCTGATCCCCGGCAACGAGAACGCCGTCTACCGGGTCATCAACGGCCTGTCGCGCTGGGGCGCCAACGTCGTGCACAAGGGCAACGCGCTGGTGCACGTCTCCGGTCACGCGTCGGCCGGCGAGCTGCTCTACTGCTACAACATCGTCAAGCCGCGCAACGTGCTGCCGGTGCACGGCGAGATCCGGCACATGCGCGCCAACGCCGACCTGGCCCGCGCCACCGGCATCCCCGCGGACCGGGTGGTCATCGCCGAGGACGGCGTGGTCGTCGACCTCGTCAAGGGCCGGGCCCGGATCGCCGGCAAGGTGGACTGCGGCTACGTCTTCGTGGACGGCTCCTCGGTCGGCGACATCACCGAGTCGTCGTTGAAGGACCGCCGGATCCTCGGCGAGGAGGGCTTCATCTCGGTCGTCGTCGTCATCGACTCCGTCACCGGCAAGGTGTCCGGCGGACCCGAGATCCACGCCCGCGGCTTCGCGGAGGACGACACCATCTTCGACGAGATCAAGCAGCCCATCATCGACGCGCTGAACTCCGCAGCCGGCGAGGGTGGCGTCGACAGCTACCAGCTGCAGCAGACGATCCGTCGCGTGATCGGCCGCTGGGTGAGCAACGCCCACCGCCGTCGCCCGATGATCATCCCGGTCGTCGTCGAGGCGTGAGTCCCGTCGACGACAGGCGCGCCGTCCTGGTCACCGGTGGGTCGCGCGGCATCGGCGCCGCGATCGCTCGCGCGTTCGCGGCGCAGGGCGACCTGGTCGCGGTGCACTACGGCAGCTCCGCCGACGAGGCAGCAGCCGTGCGCGACTCCCTGCCGGGCGACGGGCACGTCGTCGTGCAGGCCGAGCTCACCGACCCCGACGCGGTCCGCGAGGGCGTCGACACCGCGGCCGCACGGCTCGGCAGGCTCGACGTGCTCGTGAACAACGCCGGGGTGTTCCTGGCGCACCCACCTCTCACCACGTCGTACGACGACTGGCAGTCGGCCTGGTCGCGGACCCTCTCCACCAACCTCACGGCCGCGGCCAACGCGACGTTCTGCGCGCTGCCGCACCTGCGCGCCGCCGGCGGTGGGGCGATCGTCAACGTCTCGAGCCGGGGCGCCTTCCGGGGCGAGCCGGAGTGCCCGGCCTACGGCGCGTCGAAGGCGGGGATGAACGCGTTCGGGCAGTCGATGGCGCTCGCCCTGGCACCGCACGGCATCTCCGTCGGCACGGTCGCGCCCGGCTTCGTCGAGACCGACATGGCCCGCGAGGTGTTGGACGGTCCCGGCGGCGACGCGGTGCGCGCGCAGTCGCCGTACGCCCGGGTCGCACGCCCCGAGGAGGTTGCCGCCGCCGTGCTCTGGCTGGCCTCGCCGCAGGCGTCCTTCGCGTCCGGGACGATCATCGACGTGAACGGCGCGTCCTACCTGCGCAGCTGAGCGGCTACCGGTGGCGGTAGCGCGACCGGCCGCGGTGCTTGTCGTCGTACATCGCCGCGTCCGCGTCGGCGAGCAGGGTCGTCACGTCGTCGGCGCTGCCGGTGGTGGCGACGCCGACGCTGGCCTGCAGGGACACGGTGCCGCGCCGGGTGCCGACGTGCAGCGAGGAGACCGCGGTGGCCACCCGGGCCGCGAGCCGGGTGCCGGCCTCGACGTCCGCGCCGCGGGCGAGGATCACGAACTCGTCGCCGCCGAGGCGGGCCACCACGTCGTCGGCCCGTGCCACCCCGCGGATGGCCGCGGCCACGGCCCGCAGCACCTCGTCGCCGACCACGTGACCGTAGGTGTCGTTGATCGCCTTGAACTCGTCGAGGTCGATGAGCAGCAGGCTGGTGGGGGAGTAGGCGTGACCCGCTGCCCCCGCCACCACGACCTCGGCCGAGATGGCGCGCAGCGCCTCGTCGAACCCCCGCCGGTTGCTGACCCCGGTCAGCGGGTCCTCGCTGGCCGCCTGCTGAGCCTGCAGCTTGTCGCGGTTGAGCATCTCGACCTGGAGCGCGGCCTGGGCGCCCTGCAGGGTGCTGAGCCGCTGTCGCCACAGCATCTGGCACAGCAGCCGGGCGTAGGCCCGGCCGGACTCGGCGCCGGGCATGTCGCTGCGGGCCTGCAGCTCCACGAGCAGCCACTGGGCGCTCGCGGTGACCTGCCAGTCGCTCGCTGTCTCCGAGAGCCAGGCCGCCTCGGTGGCGACCGCGAGCGCCTCGTCGGGGCGACCGAGGTTCCACAGGGTGCGGGCCATGGCACCGCCCACGACGGCCCGGGTGCCGCCGTAGTCGGGATGGTCCGGCTGGTCGTAGGCCGCCTGCAGCTCCGCCAGCGACTCGGCGCCGTCGGTGCGCGGACGGGCCACGAGCTCCAACGCCCGACAGGTGGCGACGAACTGGTGGCTGCCGCGCTCGAGGGCCAGGCCGAGCGCCCGCTCGGCGAACACGTGCCCCTCCTTGCGGTGCCCGCGGATCTCCTCCGACCCGTCACCGTCGTCGACGCGCTCGAGCTCGTCGGCCCAGCGCAGGTGCATCTCGGAGATGTTCATCAGGTCGATCACCGGAGCCTGGTCCAGCGGGATCGGGCTGGCGTCCAGCTCCTGTGCGAGCATCATGTGCGGTGCCGCCAGCTCGTAGAGCCGCAGCTCCAGGTAGGCGTACCCGAGCCCGGTGTGCGCCCAGGAGCGCAGGCCGTCGTCGGTGGTGGCCGCCAGGGCGACCTCTGCGCGCGCCAGGTCGATCAGGGCCGGCTCGATGCGGTTCTGCCGGGAGAGCGCCATGCTGCGCATCGAGAGCCCGTTCGAGGCCCACCCGGAGTTGCCGGCCGCCTCGGCCAGCGCGACGCAGCGGTCACTGGCGGCGTACGCCCCGATGTTGTCGCCCAGGATGTGCTGGGCGACCGACTTGGCATACCAGAGAGCGGCCTGGTCCGAGGGGCTGGCGGCCGTGGCCGTGGGCAGTGCGAAGTCGGCCAGCGCGAGGGCATCCTCGGGCGAGCCGTCCTGGGCGAGGCCCATCACCTCGGCCGCGGTATCGAGCACGTGCACGGCCAGATTGTGACCGAGCGGGGCGGGGAGCGGGGCGGAACGCCGCGATTGACGCCGTTCGACGGGCTGGGGCGCGCCCCCCGGCGTGTGAAGCGTGGGACTGGTGTGACGATCCCCTAGATTCGTGACCATGGCGACCCGTACGTCTTCCCCGCCGGCGTCGCGGAGCAAGGGCAAGTCCCCCACCAGCACCAAGGGGGGCACGTCGACCTCCACGACCCGGTCGTCCGGTAGCCAGAACCGCAGGAAGCCCGCGTCCAAGGGCCGGTCGACGAAGAAGTCGACCCGCCCCGCGCCGCGAGCGGTCCGCAGCGGGACTGGCCCCGTCGCGAAGCTTGCCCTGACGCTCGGCCGCTCCCTGGTCGCGCTCTGGCTCGGCCTCGCCCACGTCCTCGGCGCCGCGGTGCGCCGGGTCGGCAGCACCGCGCGCGAGCTGGAGCCCGAGCACCGCCGCGACGGCGCCGGGCTCGCGCTGCTCGGCCTCGCGGTCGTCGTGGCCGCCGCCGTCTGGTGGCAGCTGCCCGGAGGAGTCGGCGACACCATCCGCACCGTGGTCAACGGCTCGGTCGGCCTGCTCGGCTGGTTCGTGCCCCTGCTGCTGGTCTTCATCGCGTTCCGCAACCTGCGCGACCCGCAGAGCAACGGTCCCGCCGGGCGGCAGCTGATCGGGTGGGCGGCCCTGGTCTTCGGGGTGCTCGGCCTGGTCCACATCGCCAACGGGATGCCCAAGCCGGGCCGCGGCGACACCGAGGCGCTGCAGCAGGCCGGTGGAGCCATCGGCTTCGTCGTGTCCTCGCTGTTCCTGGACCTGCTGCGCAGCACCCTGGTCGTCGTCCCCCTCCTGCTGCTGATCGCCTTCTTCGGCGTGCTGGTGATCACCGGCACCCCGCTCTACCAGGTGCCGACGCGCCTCGGCGCCGCGCGCGACAAGCTGCTGGGGCGCACAGCCCCCGAGCAGTCCGAGGCGACCCCCGAGGAGGGGACGGCACCGCTCACGCGCAGCCGGCCCCGCCGCCGTGTCGGCGCGATGGCCGACGACGTCGACCCGAGTGCCGGCGACCAGCCCTACGAGACCCCGGTGCTCGAGGCGCGCGCGCTGCGCCGCAAGGCCACGGCCACTCCCGAGGAGCCCGACGAGGCCGGGGTGCCCGTCTCGGCCGACGCCGCCGAGCAGGGGACGGCAGGCGAGCGGTCCGAGCCACCGCCGCACTCCCCGCTGCCCGCGCGCGTCGAGCAGCTCGCCCTGTCGGGCGACATCACCTACGCCGTCCCGGGCAACGACGTGCTCAAGGCCGGGTCGGTGCACAAGTCCCGCTCCAAGGCGTCCGACGCCGTCGTGGACCGGCTCACCGAGGTGCTCGACCAGTTCGACATCGACGCCCAGGTCACCGGCTACACGCGCGGACCCACGGTCACCCGCTACGAGGTCGAGCTCGGTCCCGCGGTCAAGGTCGAGAAGGTCACCGCCCTCGGCAAGAACATCGCCTACGCCGTGGCGTCCGCCGACGTGCGGATCCTGTCGCCGATCCCCGGCAAGTCCGCGATCGGCATCGAGATCCCCAACACCGACAAGGAGATCGTCACCCTCGGCGACGTGCTGCGCTCGCCCACGGCCCGCAACGACCACCACCCGATGATCGTCGGGCTCGGCAAGGACGTCGAGGGCGGCTTCGTCGTGGCCAACATGTCGAAGATGCCGCACCTGCTCGTCGCCGGTGCGACCGGCTCCGGCAAGTCGTCCTTCGTCAACTCGATGATCACCTCGCTGCTGATGCGCGCGACGCCCGACGAGGTCCGGATGATCCTGGTCGACCCCAAGCGGGTCGAGCTCAACATCTACGAGGGTGTCCCGCACCTGATCACGCCGATCATCACCAACCCGAAGAAGGCCGCCGAGGCCCTCGCCTGGGTCGTGCGCGAGATGGACATGCGGTACGACGACCTGGCCGCCTTCGGCTTCCGGCACGTCGACGACTTCAACAAGGCGGTGCGCGCGGGCAAGGTGCAGGTGCCCCCCGGCAGCGAGCGCGTGCTGGCGCCGTACCCGTATCTGCTGGTGGTCGTCGACGAGCTCGCCGACCTGATGATGGTCGCCCCGCGCGACGTGGAGGACGCGGTCGTCCGGATCACGCAGCTCGCCCGCGCCGCCGGCATCCACCTGATCCTGGCCACCCAGCGGCCCTCGGTCGACGTCGTCACCGGCCTGATCAAGGCCAACGTGCCCTCGCGCCTGGCGTTCGCCACGTCGTCGCTGGCCGACTCCCGCGTCATCCTCGACCAGCCCGGTGCCGAGAAGCTCGTCGGCCAGGGCGACGGCCTGTTCCTGCCGATGGGGGCGAGCAAGCCGGTCCGGGTCCAGGGTGCGTGGGTCACCGAGGCCGAGATCCACCAGGTCGTCAAGCACACCAAGGAGCAGCTGGCCCCGACGTACCGCGAGGACGTCACCGCTCCTGCCGCCGCCAAGCGCGACCTCGACGACGACATCGGCGACGACCTCGACCTCGTGGTGCAGGCGATCGAGCTGGTGGTCTCCACCCAGTTCGGGTCGACCTCGATGCTGCAGCGCAAGCTCCGGGTCGGGTTCGCGAAGGCGGGCCGGCTGATGGACATCTTGGAGAGCCGCGGCGTCGTCGGTCCGAGCGAGGGCTCGAAGGCAAGAGACGTGCTCATCAAGCCCGATGACCTCGACGGCGTGATCGCCACCCTGCAGGACCAGCCGTAGGCGAGTAGGAGAAACTCCGTGAGCGCAGCCCTGACCCGTCCGTCCGTCTCCCCGAGCGGCGACGAGGTGCCCGAGCCCGACGACCTGGAACGCCCGGTCGTCGTACGCCGCAACGCCGTGCTGGCCGCCCTGATCGGGGCGGCCGCCTCCACGGTCGCGATCGCCTACCTGTGGCGCGCCAGCCAGACCGGGTCGGTGCTCGACTGGGCGCTGTGCGCGGTCATGGCCGGCATCGCCGCGCTCTACCTGGCCAACCTCGTGGACGCCCGCACGCCGCTGCTGGTCGCGGACCACCTCGGGGTCCGGATCCGCCTCGGCAACCAGTGGCGCGGGCTGCCCTGGGACGCCGTCGGCCAGGTCCGGATCGTGCCGCGACGCGGACTGGTGCGCGACGGTCGTCTGGCGTTCTCGCCGCACAGCATGGCGCGCGCCCTGGAGGGCCTGGACGCCCGCGGCCGGCGCGCCGCCGCCCTGAACCAGAAGATGTACGGCGCGGCGCTCGCCGTCCCGATGGGCCTGACCACCCGGATCACCGGGCCGGGCTCGCCCGAGGCGCTCTCCGACAGCATCGCCGCCCTGGCCGAGGGACGCACCGACGTCGTCGTCGTGCACCCCGACCCCGTTGACCCGGGTCCCGTCTCCGTCGACCCGGGTCCCGTCCCCGTTGACCCGGGTCCCGTCTCGGTTGACCCGGGTCCCGTCTCGGTTGACCCGGGTCCCGTCTCGGTTGACCCGGGTCCTGTCCCGCTTGAGCCGGGCTTCGTGCGCGACGTGCTGGCTTCGCGCGTGTTCCGTCGGCCAGGCCGCCAGACCGACACAGAGACAGCGCCCGCCGAAGAGCCCGAGTCACTGGTCGTGGCCGACCCGATGACCAGGCCCGTGCCGGCGACCGGCAGCGCCGAGATCGACGTGCTGGAGGCCGAGGAGCCGGCGGACGTCGGTGTCATCGAGGCGTCCGATCCCTCTCCACGTCGCATCTCGCTCGGGGGCCTGGGCACCATCGTGTCCCGGTTCGCGCGGGGTCGCAGTCACGACGTCGACGGGGACGAGACCCGGCTCGAGGGGGACGAGACCCGGCTCGAGGGGGACGAGACCCGGCTCGAGGGGGACGAGACCCGGCTCGAGGGGGACGAGACCCGGCTCGAGGGGGACGAGACCCGACTCGACGGGGACGAGACCCGGGTCGACGGGGAGGAGGAGGTGGCGACGCCGGCCGCCCGTGACTCCGCGGTCCCGATGATGCGCTCCGCCCGGCGGGGCCTGCGGGCGCAGATCACCCGCGACGAGCCCGCGACGGTGCTCGGCAACGCCGCGTTGCTTCCCGGCGAGGACACCTTCGGTCGCCGCCCGACGCTGCCCGAGAGCGACCAGCTGCGCCGCATCGGCGACGACTACGACCTTCCCCGGTTCGACTCGGGTCGGGTGCGCCCGATCTCCACCCTGGGCGAGCCGGTCGAGCCGCTGGTGATCGACGGCTTCCAGACCGAGCCGGCCTACGACCCGGTGATCGGCCCGGAGCTGGCGGCCGCCCGCACCCGGGTGGGGCTCAGCGTCGACGAGCTGGCCGAGCGCACCCGGATCCGCCCGCACGTGATCGAGTCGATCGAGGTCGACGACTTCGCGCCGTGCGGCGGCGACTTCTATGCGCGAGGCCACCTGCGCACGCTGTGCCGGGTGCTGGGCAAGGACCCGGTGCCGCTGCTGGCCCAATTCGACGCTCGCTACGCCACTGCGCCGATCAACGCCCGCCGGGTGTTCGAGGCCGAGCTGGCGACCGGGATGACCGGCAGCATGCGCAGCACCCGCGGCGGGCCGAACTGGACCCTGCTGATCGGCGTCGTACTCGCGCTCGTGATGACCTGGGGGGTGATCCGGCTGTTCGCGGCCGAGCCGCCGGAGCTGCTGCAGCCCTCGACGCCGGTGCTCAACGGCTCGGCCGGGGTGGACCGCGACTTCGATCAGACGCCTGCGCAGAGCGCTCCGGCGCCGGCCGCCAAGCCGCTCAAGGTGCTGCTCGTCGGCGCCCAGGGCGACACCGACGTGGTCGTGCGCGACGCCGACCGTACGGTCGTCTGGGCCGGTGAGATCGTGCTCGGCGAGAAGCGGCTGGTGAGGGCCACGCCGCCCGTCACGGTCCGCGCCAAGGACGGCGGCGCTGTCGAGGTGCGGGTCAACGGCAAGAGCCGCGGACCTCTCGGCGAGGCCGACGCGCCGGCTCGACGCACCTTCGACCGCCCCGGCTCCGACTGACCGGGACGAGACTCCTGACGGTGAGACTGAGCACCTCCCGGGCGCACGGGTTAGCCCCGGGAGGGACCCGGCCGTCATACTCGAACACGGCATGACGACTCTCGACGACTCCACCACCACCCCGAACCCCCTGGCCACCGTCGCCCTGGTGACGCTCGGCTGCGCCCGCAACGAGGTCGACTCCGAGGAGCTGGCCGGCCGCCTGGAGGCAGGCGGCTTCCGGCTGGTCGACGACCCGGACGAGGCCGAGACCGTGATGGTCAACACCTGCGGCTTCGTCGAGGCGGCCAAGAAGGACTCCGTCGACACGCTGCTGGCGGCCGCCGACCTCAAGGGGCAGGGCTCCGCCAAGGCGGTCGTGGCGGTCGGCTGCCTGGCCGAGCGCTACGGCAAGGACCTGGCTGAGTCGCTGCCCGAGGCCGACGCGGTGCTCGGCTTCGACGACTACCCCGACATCGCCGCGAAGCTGACCTCGATCCTCGCCGGCGAGGCGCACCACCCGCACACGCCGCAGGACCGTCGCAAGCTGCTCCCGATCAGCCCGGCCGCCCGCGGCCACGCCACCAACGTCGTGGTCCCGGGTCACACGATCGCGGCGCCCGACCTCGACGGCGACCTGGCTCCGGCCTCCGGCCCCCGCGCCGTACGCCGCCGGCTGGACGGCGGACCGATGGCGCCGCTCAAGCTGGCCAGCGGCTGCGACCGCCGGTGCACGTTCTGCGCGATCCCGTCGTTTCGCGGATCCTTCGTGTCGCGCCGACCCAGCGACGTGCTGGGCGAGGCCCGCTGGCTCGCCGAGCAGGGCGTGCAGGAGCTGTTCCTGGTCAGCGAGAACTCCACGTCCTACGGCAAGGACCTCGGCGACCTGCGGTTGCTCGAGACGATGCTGCCCGAGCTGGGCGCCATCGAGGGGATCGACCGGGTGCGGGTGTCCTACCTGCAGCCCGCCGAGACCCGGCCGGGCCTGGTCACCGCGATCGCGTCGACGCCAGGCGTGGCGGCCTACTACGACCTGTCGTTCCAGCACGCGTCCCACAGCGTGCTGCGCCGGATGCGTCGCTTCGGCGACCCGGAGAGCTTCCTGGGCCTGATCGAGCAGATCCGCTCGCAGGCCCCGCTGGCCGGTATCCGCTCGAACGTGATCGTCGGCTTCCCGGGCGAGACCGAGGAGGACCTGCAGACGCTGTGCGACTTCCTGGTCGGGGCCCGGATGGACGTGGTCGGCGTGTTCGGCTACTCCGACGAGGACGGCACCGAGGCCGCGGCCTTCGACGAGTCCACCAAGCTCGACGAGGACGAGGTCCGCGAGCGCCTCGAGCACGTCACGCGGCTGGTCGAGGAGCTCACGGCGCAGCGTGCCGAGGAGCGGATCGGCGAGGAGGTCGAGGTGCTCGTCGAGAGCACCGACGAGGACGTCGCAGGGCGCGCCGAGCACCAGGGCCCGGAGGTCGACGGCACGACGTACCTCGC
The DNA here is from genome assembly GCA_963845655.1 of uncultured Actinomycetota bacterium. Classification (GTDB taxonomy): domain Bacteria; phylum Actinomycetota; class Actinomycetes; order Propionibacteriales; family Nocardioidaceae; genus Nocardioides_B. Next base: position 331,686 of record CAWJTB010000003.1, read on the forward strand.
CGACAGCGACGCGAAGGTCGGCGACCTGGTGCGTGCCGTGGTGATCGAGACCGACGGCGTCGACCTGATCGCCCGGGGGATCGCGTGAGCGAGCAGCCGGTGGCCCCGTCGAGCGGGTCCAAGCCCTCCAACTGGAACCTCCCCAACGCGCTCACCACGTTGCGCATCCTGATGGTTCCGTTCTTCGGCTGGGCTCTGCTCGCGGACGACGGCCAGTCCTTGCTGTGGCGCTCGGTCGCCTGGGCGCTGTTCGTCGCGGCGATGATCACCGACAAGGTCGATGGCGACATCGCCCGCAGCCGCAACCTGATCACCGACTTCGGCAAGATCGCCGACCCCATCGCCGACAAGGCCCTGACAGGGATGGCGTTCGTGGGCCTGTCGATCATCGGCGAGCTGTGGTGGTGGGTCACGGCCCTCGTGCTGGTGCGCGAGTGGGGGATCACGCTGCTGCGTCTCTGGGTGATCCGCTACGGCGTCATGGCGGCCGGCTCCGGTGGCAAGCTCAAGACCGTGCTGCAGACCGTCGCGCTCGCGTTCTTCATCCTGCCGATCCGGATCCTGCAGGACGACTGGGGAGTCTTCGGCGACGTGCTGTGGGTCGTGGCTGTGGCCCTGATGGCGGCCGCCGTGACGATCACCGTGCTGACCGGGCTCGACTACGTCGTCAAGGCGCTGGCCGTCCGCCGAGACGGACGGGCCCAGGTCGAAGCGCGTCCCTGACCCCTGCGTGAGCGGGGGACCGGGGCCGCGAGCCCACGGGACTAGTCCGAACGGGTCTGGTGGCGCCGCGGCCGTGGCTCTACCAAGGAAGGAGCGACGCTCGGCGGGCGACCGACCCGGCGGGTCGGCCGGAGGCCCACGATGCGCTCCTATCCCTCACTCCTCGAGCAGACGCAGACGGACGTGACCGCGGCGCTGTCCCGCTCGGTCGACCTGGCGCTCGCGAGCTTCGCCGCCGACATCGAGGCGGACGACGTGCGTGGGCTGCGCGACTTCCTCGAAGCACGGCAGACCCTGATCGTGGCGCGCGCCGAGCAGGCTGTGAGCGACGTCGACCAGGTACGCCGGGCGCAGCAGGCGTTCGGTGTCGAGGTCGGCGGGTCGAGCGGCCGGTCGAAGTCGTCCGCGCGCGCGGCCACGTCCTCGGGGGCGTCCTCAGCAGCGCCAGCGAGCCCGTCCGCGACCGCGACGACAGGCTCGTCGGACGATGCGGGCGGCAGCGCGATGCACGGCCTCGCCAGCCTGCTTCGGCCCGCGGCCGAGGTCACCAAGCGCGCCGGCCTCGAGGTGCTCGACGAGCGCGTACGGCGGACCGGCAGGCTGCTGGACGAGGCACTGCTGGAGCAGTGCAAGGCAGAGATCCGCTCCTACGTCGGCACGCTGCGCCAGCAGGCGCGCAGCGATGACGAGGTGTCACGGCTCTATCGGCAGCCGTTGGCGGGGGTCGACGTCAGCGGGCTGCGTGCCCGTGCCGACCAGCAGTCGTTCTTCCGCACTCGTCGCCTCGCTGAGCTCGGCGAGCTGCTCGGCCGCAGCGAGGGTGGCAGCTTCGGCATCGCCGGCTCGCGCGGCGTCGGCAAGTCCACGGCCCTGCACAACCTGGTGGCGCTGCTCCCGCCCGAGGCCCAGAAGCGCACTCGCGTCCTGACGGTGCCGGTGTCCGCCCCGAGCGCCTACGTGCCGCGCGAGTTCCTGCTGCACCTGCTCCGGCAGATCGCCCACACCTGGATCGAGGACAGCGGCGTGCTGCACGCGAGCGCCGCACGCGCCGAGGCACTGGGCGGCGGCGGACCCCAGCGCCGGACCCTGCCGAGCGGCGCCGTGTTCGCACTCGGCACGGTGCTTCCGCTGCTGTCGGCGGCTCTGGGGGGCTGGCTCCTGGTGGCCTACGGCATCGGCCACGACCTGAGCACGGCCGGCCGCTCGCTGCCCCTCGTCGTTGCGCTGGCGACCGTGCTCGCGGGGCTGCTGGTCACCGCCAGTGCCGGCGGACGGCTCCGCGACCAGCTGCGCGGGGGAGAGGTGGCCGCCCGGATCGTCTCCGGCGCAGCGGCCCGACCGGGCTTGCTGCTGCCGCGTGCGCGCACCGCACGGATCCTGCTGCTCGGCGTCGTCGCGGTGCTGCTGACGAGCTGCCTGGTGCTCCTCGACTTCGCCTTCGAGCTGGTCCTGACGTGGGGGTCGGCTGGTCAGCTGGCTGCCGTGCTGCTGCTGCTGATCGCTGCCACCACCTTCGCGGTGGTGCGCGCGACCCTCGACCTGACGGTGGTCGGTGAGTCGACCGCGGCGGCGACCACTCTCGCGGTCGCGGGCCTGTCCGCGGCGCTGGCCGTCGGTGCGCAGGGCCTGCTCCGCCTGCTGGTCGACTCGGTGGTGCTCGACGGGCCGCTGCTGGTCGGGGCAGGCACGCTCGCAGCGGGCGTGTCGGTGTCCGCGTTGCGGGTGCTCGCGGCCCCCGGTTACGCGGACGACCGGGAGGAGACGGGTCGGGCGCTCTGGCTGGCCGCGGAGGCCATCCGGCGCGTGGAGTTCAAGGAGTCCGCGACCTCCGGCTGGAGCACCGCCGCCAAGCTGGGCGCGTCGGGCTTCCTGCCGGTCGGCGTCGACCACACCACGAGCCGGTCTCGGACGCGGAGCGAGTCCGAGCTGACCACGCCGGAGGTCGTGTCGCTCATCTGCGCGCTGCTGGAGGCGATCCGCGCGGACATGGTCGACGCGCGGGAGGACCTGGGCGCCGACGTGCGGATCTTCGTGGTCATCGACGAGCTCGACAAGCTGGAAGGAGACACCGGGGCCCGGGACTTCCTCAACGAGATCAAGGGCATCTTCGACGCTCCCGGCGTGACGTTCCTGGTCTCGGTGTCAGACGATGCGCTCGCCAGCTTCGAGCGGCGCGGGCTGGCCTTCCGGGACGCCGTTGACAGCTCCTTCGACGAGATCCTGCACCTGCCCCAGCTCTCGCTCGCCGAGTCGACCGAGGTGCTCAAGCGCAAAGTACTCGACGTGCCGCCGCCGTTCGCGGCGCTCGGGCACTGCCTCTCCGGCGGCCTGCCGCGCGATCTGGTGCGTGCGATCGACCGGATGGCCTCCGGACAGGACGACGGCACGCTGGCGGCCGTCACCGTCTCGACGGTGCACCGCGAGCTGCGCGGCAGGTGGAACGCCGTCCTCGGCGCTCTGCGCCCGATCCCGCTCGAGCCGCACGTCACCGACCTGATCAAGGTGCTCTACCGCATCGACTCCTGCCCCGAGCACAAACCGGGAGGCGACCGCTGCCTGGTCCGTCCGGAGGCGTTCACCGGGGTCGCGGAGCTGGACCTGCCGGAGGTGAAGGAGTCCGAGCTGGGCCAGTTGCGCACGACTCTGCGCCTGGCGGGGGAGTACGTCGCGTTCGCCTACTTCTGCCGGACGCTGGTGCAGTTCTTCGACCTCGAGGTGACGGGGCGGCTCGAGGCCCTCCGGCGCGCCGAGCGAGCCGACGAGGACGTCAGAGAGGGGTTGGACTACCTGGCCCGGTCTCGCAACAGCCTGGGTGCGAACGCCCGCCTCGGCTGGGAGCAGGTGAGCTTCTTTCGCACCGAGCACGGACTCGAGCCGGTGCTGGAGTTCCCGTCGGTGCTGCTCAGCGGGGTGGCCGCGCCCCTCGAGACGACCCCGGTCGCGTCCGATCCCGCGGCGCCACCCGAGCCTGAGGGCTGATGCCTCGTCAGTGCGACGGGCGCGTGTCCGTCGCGATCTTGCCGTCGGCGCGCTGCAGTCGGTTGGCGGCGCCGACGAGCGTCAGGTGCGAGAACGCCTGCGGGAAGTTGCCGACGAAGCGACGCTGGCCGACGTCGTACTCCTCCGACAGCAGGCCGACGTCGTTGCGCAGCTCGAGGAGCCGTCGCATCAGCGCGTGCGCGTCGTCGACCCGGCCGGCCAGCGCGTAGGCCTCGACCAGCCAGAACGAGCAGGCGAGGAACGGGTGCTCGTCGCCCGAGAGGCCGTCGACCCCGGACTGGGTCCGGTAGCGCAGCAGCAGCCCGCCGCGCATCAGGTCGGCCTCGACCGCCTCGATCGTCCCGAGCATGCGCGGGTCGTCGCCCTCGAGGAAGCCGACATCGGACAGCACCAGGAGCGAGGCGTCCACCTCGTCGGTGTCGTAGTGCTGGGTGAAGGTGTTGCGCTCGGTGTCGAACCCCTTGGTCAGGACCTCCTCGCGCACCAGGTCGCGCAGCTCGCGCCACCGGTCCACGGGGCCCTCCAACCCGTGCTTCTCGACCGCGGCGATCGCCCGGTCGAAGGCGACCCAGACCATCACGCGGGAGTGGGTGAAGTGCCGCAGGGGCCCGCGCACCTCCCACAGGCCGTTGTCCGGCTCGTCCCAGTGGTCGGCCAGCGCCTCGACGAGCTTGCGCTGGAGCGACCAGGAGTCCGCGGTCTCGTCGAGCCCGATGTCACGCGCCATCTCCAGCGCGATCATCACCTCGCCGAGCACGTCGGTCTGCCGCTGGTCGACGGCACCGTTGCCGATGCGCACCGGCGTCGACCCCTCGTAGCCCGGGAGGTGCTCCAGCGTTCGCTCGGGGAGGTCACGACCGCCGTCGACGGCGTACATGATCTGCAGGTCCTGCGGGTCACCGGCGGCCGCGCGCAGCAGCCAGCTGCGCCACAGCCGCGCCTCGTCGGCGTAGCCGGACTCCAGCAGCGCCTCCAGGGTCAGCGAGGCGTCGCGCAGCCAGCAGAAGCGGTAGTCCCAGTTGCGCTCGCCGCCGATCTCCTCGGGCAGCGAGGTGGTGGCGGCGGCGACGATGCCGCCGGTGCCGCCGTGGGTGAGCAGCCGCAGCGTGAGCAGCGAGCGCACGACGGCCTCGCGGTAGGGGCCGTCGTAGGAGCACATGTCCGACCACAGCTCCGAGGCCTGCACGGTGTCCTCGATGCGCTGCTCGAACTGCAGCGGCTCCGGCAGCGGACGGTGGGAGGGCACCCACGTGGTCGAGAAGGTCAGCTCCTCCCCGGCGTGCAGGTCGAACTCCTCGGCGTGCCGGCCGTCGACGGCGTGCGGCAGCCGAGGGCCACGCAGGATCAGCCGGTCCGGTCCTGCGACGGCGGTGATCACCTCCATGCCGTGCATGTCCTCGCGGCGCACCCAGGGGCGGACCTTGCCGTAGCCGAACCGGACCACCCACTCGTGCCGCACCCGCACCGTGCCCTCGATGCCGACCACCCGGCGCACGATGTCGGCGCGGAGGTCGTTGAGCGGCATCAGGTCCAGGACGGTCATGACCCCGGTGTCGGTGGTGTACGTCGACTCGAGCATGGCGCTGTTGCCGACGTACCGCCGCGCGCAGGTGGCGCTCTCGTCGGCCGGCCCGATGAGCCAGCGACCGTGGTCCGGGGTCCCGAGCAGCGCGGCGAAGCAGGCGGGGGAGTCGAAGCGCGGCAGGCAGAGCCAGTCGACCGACCCGTCGTTGCCGACGAGGGCCGCCGTCCCGGTGTCGCCGAGCACGGCGTAGTCCTCGATCCGCAGCGGCATGCTCCACAACCTAGCCGCGTCTACCATCGCCGACGTGGAGGTCGAGGAGCTGGCGAGGCGCGTGCACCACCGGCTGCAGGCGCGTGCGGAGACCGTGACGAGCGCCGAGTCGCTGACCGGTGGGTCGCTGGGCGACCTGCTGTCCGGCACCCCGGGGGCCAGCGCGACCTACCGCGGCGGCGTCATCAGCTATGCCACCGAGCTCAAGCAGCGCTTGCTCGGTGTCACCGACGAGGTGGTCCGGACGCACGGCGTGGTGTCGGGTCCGTGCGCGGAGCAGATGGCGCTCGGGGCGCGCCGGCTGCTGGGCAGCGACTGGGCGGTGAGCACCACCGGGGTTGCCGGGCCGGACACCCAGGACGGCTTGCCAGCGGGCACCGTGTTCGTCGGGTTGGCCGGTCCGCTCGGAGTCGAGGCGCTCGCCCTGCGGTTGGACGGCGACCGCGCCCGGGTGCGCCGGGCCGCCTGTCGGGCCGCCCTGTCCGGCCTGCTCGACGCCCTGAGCCGGACCGACTGAGCTTGTGCCGAGTCCACCCCACGGGAAGTTTCTCCCGCCAGGTAGCGTTGGCCCTGCTGGATGCTCGATCTCTCGACCACCCTCAGGGAAGGAACGGCGCTCGTGGTGATCTTCCGTCGCCTGCTCGGTGAGGTGCTGCGCGCCCAGCGGATGCGCCAGGGGCGCACGCTGCGGCAGATCAGTGCCGACGCCCGCGTCAGCCTCGGGTACATCTCCGAGATCGAGCGCGGCCAGAAGGAAGCCTCCTCCGAGCTGCTCGCCTCGCTGTGCGCGGCCCTCGACGTCCCGCTCTCGGAGATCCTCTCCGAGGTCAGCGACGCCGTCGCCCTCGAGGAGGCGGCCCTGGCCATGCAGCTCGAGGACGTCCGCCTCGACGCCGCGTCGCTGCGGACCGCGCCCTCCGGCGGCAGGCCCCGCTCCGGCGACGTGGTCGCCTCCGCGGCCTGAGCCTCGGGCCCAGACCGGCCACGACCTCGCAGCGGCGGGATCGCCGAAAGCGCCGCACCGCCGGGCGTCGTGAGCGAGAATCCTCCTAGATCCTGGGGGGTGTGCCGGTGCGGTGGATGGCGTCGATGCTGCGAGCCGCGTGCGTCGCCGTCGGATGCGTCGTCTGCGGCGTCGGCATCGGTGGCCCCGTGCCGCTGACCTTCGTCGGCGCGCTGTTCCTGATCGCCCTGCCGATGCCGCACGCCGTGCGGGCGCGGCGGCTGCTGCGACACCACGATCCGCTGGCCGGCATCGATGCCGCCGCCACGGCCGTCGTGCTGACCTGTCCATCGCTGTTCTTCGTGACGTTGCGGTCGGTCGACGTGGCGTGGTTCGGCGTGGTGCCGGTGCTGCTCGCCGCGGCCCTGACCGTCTCGGTCGCGGTCTCCTACGAGCTGGGTCCGGCGTCCCGGCGCGACATCGCCGGCTAGGGCGGCGGCTGGCACGACGGGCACCAGTACGACGCTCGCTCCTGCGTCTGCGGCCCGTGCTGCTCGACGATGATCCGGGTGCGGCACCGCCGGCACGGCTGCCGCTCGCGGCGGTAGACCCAGGTCTGCTGACCCCGTCGGGTGTCGCCGGTGAACGTCTGCTCGACGCGCTCCTTGTTGGCCTCGAGCGCCGTCCGCGCCCGTCGTACGAGCCGGGTCAGGTCGGGCACGTCGCCGACCGGGAGCAGAGGGTGGACACCGGCGAGGAAGCAGAGCTCGTTGCGGTAGAGGTTGCCGATGCCGGCCAGGTTGCGCTGGTCGAGCAGCGCCTCGCCGACCGGACGAGCCGGGTCGGTGAGCAGTCGGCGCAGCGCCTCGGCCTCGTCCCAGTCGGGTCCGAGCAGGTCGGGCCCCAGGTGTCCCACGACGGTGTGCTCCTGGTCGCGCGGCACGACCTCGACGACTCCGAGCGCGAACCCGACGGCGGTCCACCCGTCGGTGCGCAGCACGACGCGGGCGTCGTAGGCCGGCCTTCGCCAGGGCGTCCCGGAGCGGTAGAGGTGCCAGGAGCCCTCCATCTTGAGGTGCGTGTGCAGCGTGACGTCGCCGATCCGGGTGAGCAGGTGCTTGCCCCGGGCCAGCGTGGTCTCGACGGTTCGGCCGGCCAGGTCGAGCGTGGCGTACGACGGCACGCGCAGGTCGCTCTCGAGGAGCACCGAGCCGCTCAGGGCACGGTCGAGGTGCAGCGCCGTGCGCCAGACGGTGTCACCCTCCGGCACGGATCCGCAGTCCGCGAGGCGTGGTCACGAACCCGGCGCTCTCCAGTGCCGTGCGCAGCGCCCCCGCCCGCTCGCCGGCGCCCAGGATCGTCTCGCCGTCGGCCTTCTCGACCGTGAGCCGTCCCAGCGCGCCCTGGCGGACGGCGGTGCCCAGCGCCTGCATGCCCGGGCCGAGCAGCTGCTCGTCGTCGCCGAACGTCAGCAGCGTGCGGCCCCCGCGCTCGACGTAGACAGCCAGCTCGCCGTCGACCAGCACGACGAGGGCCCCGGCCTTGCGACCGGGACGGTGACCTGTGGAGCCGGACGCCTCGTCGACGACCCGCTCCGGCCACGGCAGGGCGGCGCCGTAGGGGTTGGCCGGGTCGGTCGCTGCCAGGGCGACCGCGCGCACCTTGGCATCGTCGTCCTCGCGGGGAGTCAGGTCGGCGCTCAGCTCCCGGGAGTAGGAGCGCAGCCGGTCGACGGCCCCGGGAGCACCGAACTGCGCCGCGCCCAGGGAGCCGATGAAGTAGCCACGACGGCAGCGTCCGGTCTCCTCGAAGGCAGCCAGCACCTTGTAGACGCCCGCGAAGCCGCCCGGCACCCGCTCGCTGGTGACGGCGCCGCGGGTCACGACGCCGTGTCGCTCCAGGAGCGCCTCGGCGGAGGCGTGCGCGCGTCGGGTGGGGTCGGTCTCCAGGTCGGGCAGCAGCGACCACCGGCCCGGGGTCGTGGGCGGCCCGGCGCGGGTGGGGAGATCCGCTCGACCGGGGCGCCCCAGCCCCCCGCGGCGCGCGGGACGCGCGCGTGGCGCCGCGCGACGGGACCGGTGGGTGGTGCGGCCGCCGGAGGTGAGCATCCGCACCGGCGCGAGGGTGTCGTTGCCGACCCAGCCGGACCAGACGAGGTCCCAGAGCGCGGCCTCGAGCGCCTTGTCGTCGGTGGAGCCGGCCGTGGAGCTGAGCTGGCGGAAGAAGTAGGCGCCGCCGCCGGACAGGGCCTCGATGACCGACTCGTGCAGCGGGGTCGCGTCGAGCTCGGCCAGGGGAGAGCGATCGGGCAGCGTCAGGTGGGCGGTGTCGGCGAGGTGCAGCGAGACCCAGCCGTCGTTGCCCGGCAGCGTGCCGTGACCGGCCCACACGACCTCACCGGTGGCGGTCAGCTCGTCGAGCATCGAGGGTGCGTAGTCGACCACCCGACTGCCGAGCACCAGTGGCTCCAGCGCGGACGCGGGGACCGCGCACCCGGCCAGCTGGTCGACCACGCTGAGCACGCCGTCGACGCCCCGGACCCCTCGGCTGCCGCCACCCGTGACGTTCTGCCACGCGGGCAGGAACCGGCCCAGGGTGGCCGGCTCGACCGGCTCGACCTCCTTGCGCAGCGCGGCCAGCGAGCGTCGCCGCAGCCGGCGCAGCACCTCGGCGTCGCACCACTCGGCGCCCGCACCGGCCGGCCGGAACTCGCCCTCGAGCACCCGGCCCTGTGCGGCCAGGCGGGACAGCGTCTGCTGCGCGACGGCGACCCCGAGCCCGAGTCGCTCGGCGACGTCGGCGGGCGTGAACGGGCCGTGCGTGCGGGCGAACCGGGCGACCAGGTCGGCGAGCGGGTCCTCGACCGGCTCGGTGAACACCTCGGGGGTCCCCGGCGGGACAGGTGTGCCGAGACCGTCCCGGAGCCGCGCGACGTCCTCGACGGCCGTCCAGCGCTCGGTGCCGGCCATCCGGACCGTCACCACGCGACGCGCGTCGGCGAGCAGCCGCAGCCAGGACGTCACGTCGGCGCCGTCGACCGACCGCTCCGCGATCTCGTCGGTCGCGAGAGGTCCGAGCAGGCGCAGCAGGTCGGCCACCGCCTCGGCGTCGCGTGCGCGCCGGTCCGGCACGAGTCGCTGCAGCTCGCGCTCCAGCTCCGCGAGCACGTCCGGGTCGAGCAGCTCGCGCAGCTCCGCGCGGCCCAGGAGCTCGGCGAGCAGGCCCTGGTCGAGCGACAGGGCCGCGGCACGCCGCTCGGCGACGGGGGAGTCGCCTTCGTACATGAAGGCCGCGACGTAGCCGAACAGCAGCGACCGTGCGAACGGCGACGGCTGTGTGGTGGACACCTCGACGACCCGGATCCGGCGTGCGGCGAGGTCGCGCATGATGCCGAGCAGGGCCGGCACGTCGTAGACGTCCTGGAGGCACTCGCGCACCGCCTCCAGCACGATCGGGAAGGAGGGGTACTTCACCGCGACCTCGAGCAGCTGCGCGCTGCGCTGGCGCTGCTGCCACAGGGGCGAGCGCCGACCGGGGTCGCGGCGCGGGAGCAGCAGCGCGCGCGCCGCGCACTCGCGGAACCGGGAGGCGAACAGCGCCGACCCACCGACCTCGGCGGTGACGATGTCCTCGATCTCGTCGGCGTCGAAGACGACCACGTCGGCGCCGGGCGGGTCCTGGTCGGTCTCGGGGACCCGGAGCACGATGCCGTCGTCCCCGGGCAGCGCCTGGGCGTCGATGCCGTAGCGCTCGCGCAGCCGCACCCCGATCGCCAGGGCCCAGGGCGCGTGCACCTGGGCGCCGTAGGGCGAGTGGATCACGATCCGCCAGTCGCCCAGCTCGTCTCGGAACCGCTCGACCAGCACCGTCTTGTCGCTGGGCAGCGTGGTCGTCGCCGCCCGCTGCTCGTCGAGGAAGGCCACCAGGTTGTCGGCCGCCCACGCGTCGAGGCCGGCGTCGGCGCAGCGTTGCTTGGCCTGCGCGGTCGGCAGCGCGGACAGCTCGCGGGTGAAGGCACCGACGGCCTTGCCGAGCTCGGCGGGCCGCCCCAGCTGGTCGCCCTTCCAGAACGGCAGCCGCCCGGGCTGGCCCGGAGCGGGGGAGACGAGCACCCGGTCGTGGGTGATGTCCTCGATCCGCCACGAGGTCGCGCCCAGCGCGAAGACGTCGCCGACCCGGGACTCGTAGACCATCTCCTCGTCGAGCTCGCCGACGCGGGAGGCCTTCTCGCCGACCAGGAACACCCCGAACAGCCCGCGGTCGGGAATCGTGCCGCCGCTGGTCACCGCGAGGCGTTGGGCCCCCGGGCGTGCGGCGAGGGTGCCGGCGACGCGGTCCCACACGATGCGCGGTCGCAGCTCGCGGAACTCGTCGGACGGGTAGCGGCCGCTGAGCAGGTCGAGCGTCGCGTCGTACGCCGAGCGCGGCAGCGTCGCGAACGGCGCCGAGCGGCGGACCAGGTCGAAGAGCTCCTCCACGCCCCACTCGTCGAGCGCGGTGGCGGCGACCACGTGCTGAGCGAGCACGTCCAGCGGGTTGGTCGGCACCCGCATCGCCTCGATGGCGCCGGCGCGCATCCGCTCGACGGCGACGGCCGTCTGCACCAGGTCGCCCCGGTGCTTGGGCAGCAGCACGCCACGGGAGACCTCGCCGACCTGGTGACCGGCCCGCCCGACCCGCTGCAGCCCGGACGCGACCGAGGGCGGCGACTCGATCTGCACCACGAGGTCGACCGCGCCCATGTCGATGCCCAGCTCGAGGCTGGACGTCGCGACCACGCAGGGCAGCCGGCCGCGCTTGAGGTCGTCCTCGATGAGCGCCCGCTGCTCCTTGGACACCGACCCGTGGTGGGCGCGGGCGATGACGGGGTCGGAGGCCGATGCCGCCGGCTCGACCTGCCCTGCCGGCCCGGGGGGTCCCGCCTGCGCGCGCTCGGCGCGGTCGGTCGCGATCTCGTTGAACCGCGCGGTCAGCCGCTCGGCCAGCCGGCGGGAGTTGGCGAAGACGATCGTCGAGCGGTGCTGCTCGATCAGGTCGACCACGCGCTCCTCGACGTGCGGCCAGATGGAGCCACGCCGCTCGGCGCTTCCCGCGGCCGACCCCTCTGACACGCCGTCGTCGGCGGCCGCAGCCAGCGCCAGCTCGGTCATGTCCTCGACCGGCACGACGACCCGGAGGTCCCACTCCTTGGTGGAGGGCGGCGCCACCACCTCGACGGGCCGGGACCCCCCGAGGAACCGGGCGACCTCCTCGACCGGTCGGACGGTGGCGGACAGGCCGATCCGTTGAGCGGGCTCGCGCTCGGAGCGCCGCAGCAGCTCGTCGAGGCGCTCCAGCGACAGCGCCAGGTGGGCGCCGCGCTTGGTGCCGGCGACGGCGTGCACCTCGTCGACGACGACGGTCTCGACGCCGCGCAGGGACTCACGGGCCTGCGAGGTGAGCATCAAGAAGAGCGACTCGGGCGTGGTGATCAGGATGTCCGGCGGGGTGGACGAGAGCCTGCGGCGGTCGGCGGCGCTGGTGTCGCCGGAGCGGACCCCCACGGTGATGTCGGGCGCCGGCACCCCGAGCCGGTCGGAGGTGTGCCGGATGCCGGTGAGGGGGGCCCGGAGGTTGCGCTCCACGTCGACCGCGAGGGCCTTGAGCGGGGAGATGTAGAGCACCCGGCAGCGCTGCTGCTTGTCGGGCGGCGGCGCCGTCGCGAGCCGGTCGATCGACCAGAGGAACGCCGAGAGCGTCTTGCCGGAGCCGGTGGGTGCCACCACCAGGGCGCTGCGGCCGGCGCTGATCGCCTGCCAGGCGCCGACCTGGGCCGGTGTGGGCTCGGCGAAGGACGCCTCGAACCAGGCGCGGGTGGGGGCGCTGAAGGAGGCGAGCACGTCGCGCACGGCGTCCTTGCGTGCGTCCCTGCCAGGCATGCCACCAGTCTGCCGGACGGCACCGACAACCCGGCTCGGTGGATCGGGCACCTGCCGGACTGTCGGGGGCAGCACCTAGTCTCGGGGGGTGTCGTCGACCTCTCGGAGTCCCGTCCAGCCTGACCCCGCCAGCACCCTCGACGAGGCGCGCGCCACCTCGATGATCTGGGCGCGCGGCCTCCGCAAGTCCTACGGCGCCGTCGAGGCCGTCCGCGGCATCGACCTCGACGTGCGTCCGGGGGAGTCGTTCGGGTTCCTGGGACCCAACGGCGCCGGCAAGTCCTCGACGATGCGGATGGTCGCGGCCGTGTCGCCGCCGTCCGGGGGCGAGCTCGCGATCCTCGGGATGGACCCGGCGATCGACGGGTCCGCGATCCGGGCGCGACTCGGGGTCTGCCCGCAGGAGGACACCCTCGACCTCGAGCTCAACATCCGCGACAACCTGCTCGTCTACGCCAGCTACTTCGGGATCCGCAAGGCCGCGGCGCGGGAGCGCGCCGAGGAGCTCTTGGACTTCGTCCAGCTGACCGAGAAGGCGAAGGCCAGGGTCGTCGACCTGTCCGGCGGGATGAAGCGGCGGCTCACGATCGCGCGGTCGCTGATCAACGACCCCGACCTGTTGCTGCTCGACGAGCCGACCACGGGCCTCGACCCGCAGGCACGCCACCTGCTGTGGGACCGGTTGTTCCGGCTCAAGCAGCGCGGCGTGACGCTGGTGATCACCACGCACTACATGGACGAGGCCGAGCAGCTGTGCGACCGGCTGGTCGTGATGGACGGCGGCGCGATCGTGGCCGAGGGGTCGCCGATGATGCTGGTCCGCGAGCACTCCACCCGGGAGGTGGCCGAGCTGCGCTTCGGCGTCGGCGAGCACGAGGCGCTGGCCGACCGGGTCGCCGACCTGGCCCAGCGCGTCGAGGTGCTGCCCGACCGGCTGCTGCTCTACACCGACGACGGCGAGGAGACCGTGGCCAAGGTGCACGAGCGGGGGCTGGACCCGGTCGCGGTGCTGGTGCGGCGCTCCACCCTCGAGGACGTGTTCCTGAGGCTCACCGGCCGCACGCTGGTCGACTGATGGCGCCGGGGAAGGCCGGCCACCCGAGGTCACCGCTGCCGTCCTGGGAGATGGTCCGCCGCCAGCGGTCCTACTGGCTCACCACCTACGCCCGCACGTGGCGCGGCTCGGTGGTCTCCTCGTTCGTCACGCCGCTGTTCTACGTGGTGGCGATGGGCGTGCTGCTGGGTGGATTCGTCGACGCCGGGGGCGCCGATCTCCAGGGGGCTCCGTCATACCTCGCCTTCGTCGCTCCCGGACTGGTCGCGGCGCACGCCATGCAGACCGCCACCGGCGAGACCACCTGGCCGGTGCTGGGCAACCTCAAGTGGCACCGGACCTACTACGCCATGGTGGCCACACCGCTGCGCATCCCCGACGTCGTGGCCGCCCACCTGCTCTGGGCGACGTTCCGGGTGGCGGTCGGCTGCGGAGTGTTCCTGCTGGTGATGGCGCCCTTCGGCGTGTTCACGTCCTGGGTCGGCGTACTGCTGGCCTGGCCGGTCCTGACGCTCGTGGGCCTGGGCTTCGCCGGGATGTTCTTCGCCTACTCCGCAACGATCAAGAACGAGTCCGGCTTCGCGATCATCTACCGCCTGCTGGTCATCCCGCAGTTCTTGTTCTCCGGGGCGTTCTTCCCCATCTCCAACCTCTCGCCCGGTCTCGAGGCCGTGGCCGCCCTCACTCCGCTGTGGCACGGCGTCGACCTCACCCGGATGCTCACGCTCGGCACCCTCGAGCCCGGTCCGGCCGCGGTCCACCTGGCCTACCTGCTGGTGCTCGCGCTGGCCGGCTGGTGGCTGGCCGTCTGGCGGCTGCAGAAGCGGATGGCGCTCTGATGTCGCTCCTCACCTCGGCCGTGGTCCGCTCGGTCGCCCGGCCGCACACCACGGGCTGGGAGATCGTGGCGCGCAACTTCACCGTCTACAAGGGCAGCTGGCTGGTCTTCCTGACCGGCTTCCTGGAGCCGGTCCTCTACCTGTTCTCGATCGGGGTCGGGGTCGGGCAGCTGGTGGACGGCTTCGAGCTCGACGGCCGCATGGTCAGCTACGCCGCCTTCGTCGCCCCCGGCATGCTCGCCGCCTCGGCGATGAACGGCGCAGTGCTCGACGCCACCTTCGGCATCTTCTTCAAGCTGCGCTACGACAAGGTCTACGAAGGCGTGCTGGCCACCCCGATGCGCACCGTCGACATCGCCCGTGGCGAGCTGGCCTGGTGCCTGATGCGCTCTGCGGTCTACTCGCTCGGCTTCCTGCTCGTGATGGTGTCGATGGGGCTGGTCGAGTCCTGGTGGGCGGTGCTCGCCTGGCCCGCGACCTGGCTGATCGGCCTGGCCTTCGCCGGGGTGGGGATGGCGGTGACGACGTTCATGACGTCGTGGCAGGACTTCGAGTACATCTCGTTGGCGATCCTGCCGATGTTCCTGTTCTCTGCGACGTTCTTCCCGGTCACGGCCTACGGTGGCCCGCTGCGGACCGTGGTCGAGCTGACGCCGCTCTACCGCGGGGTCGCCCTGGTCCGGGAGCTGACCACCGGCACGGTGTCGGTCGACTCGCTGTTCTCCGTGGTCTACCTCGCGGTGATGGGCCTGGTCGGGCTCGCCATCGCGGCGCGGCGCTTCGACAAGCTGCTGCTGACCTGAGCGCCGACCCCGCGCAGCGCGGGCGGGAGGCTAGGACTCCGAGAGCGCCCCGGTCGGCAGCGGGCCGAGCACCTCGAACGCGGGCAGGTAGGGCTCGATGTCCCCCCGTTCGGTCCAGCCCCGCAGCTGGTCCGCGGAGCGCCGGCTGATCACCGCCCGGGCGAGCTCGAAGTCGCTCGCACGCACGACGACGTCGGCGTCGGCGACCGCACCTGAGGAGACCCAGGTCCAGGTGTCCCCGACGAGCGCGATCGGACCGAGGCCCTCCGCGGCGCCGAGCCGCGTCGCGAACCGGGTGACCATCCGGTCGCGGATCGCAGCCAGGCCGTCCGAGTCCTGCCCGCCGGGTACACCGAGGGCGCCCCGCAGGTCCTGCTCGTGGATCACCACGTCGCCGAGCGGGCGGGTGGTGTGCTCGCGCATCCAGCGCTGCAGCGGGACGAGCAGGGTGTCCCACTCCGCGAGCAGGTCGCCGACGGACGCCGCACGGCGCTCGTCGACCTGGCGCTGGGTCCAGGCGCTGTTGTGGTCGTCCGGCTCGTCGCCGCGCACCACGTCGGCGCCGAGGCCGACCATGTGGGCGAGCAGCTGGGTGACCGTCCAGTCCGGGCAGGACGGCACCCGCCGCGCAGCCTGCTCGTCGTCGACCGCCGACATCAGCGCGCGCACCCGCCCGACCGCGGCGGTCCACTCCTGCACCTCGTCCATGCGCACGAGCCAAGCACAGTCGCGGTGAGCCCGGCGCGGGTGTCTGGGTCGGGAGGGCCGAGATGCCACAGTGAGCGGCATGGGTACGCGCGACGAGGAGCCAGTGCGCGGCAGAGCCTGGCACGCACTGACCGCTGTCGTGGCGGCCTGCGCGGTGGTGTTCCAGCTGGTGCTCGTCATCAACGGCGCCGCCACCCTGCTGCCCGACGAGGCTCCGTCGCTGGCCACCAGGCTGCTGCGCTTCGTCAGCTACTTCACGATCCTGAGCAACGTGCTGATCGCCGTGACCGCAGGACGTGCGGCCCGGGGACTGCCGGACGTGCGGAGCTGGCGGGTGTTGCGGTTGGCGAGCCTGTCCGGCATCGCGGTGACCGGCCTCGTGCACGTCGTGCTGCTGCGGCCGCTGCTCGACCTCGACGGTGCGTCGTACGTCGCGGACAAGCTGCTGCACGTGGTGGTCCCGCTGCTCGCGGTGGCCGGCTGGCTGGCCTACGGCCCGCGCGGTCTGGCTCGGCGCACGGACCTGCTGCCATCGTTGATCTACCCGGTCGCCTGGTTGGCCTGGACGCTGGCCGCCGGCGCCGTGACGGGGTGGTACCCCTACCCGTTCCTGGACGTCGGCGAGCGGGGGTACGTCGCCGTCGCCGCCACCTGCGTGGGGGTGGCGGCGCTGTTCGCGGCGATCCTCGCGCTCGCGGTGGCCGTCGACCCGCGGCTGCCCGGGGAGCGGCTCAGCCCAGCATCTTCTGGTACCACGCCACGTCGACCCACTGGTCGAACTTGAAGCCGACCTCGCGCATCGTGCCGACGTGCTCGAACCCGCAGGCCGTGTGCAGCCTGACGCTGCCCGGGTTGGGCATCGCGACGAGCGCCACGGCGGTGTGCACGCCGGACTGCGCCATCGCGTCGAGCAGCGCCGGGTAGAGCGCGCGTCCGACACCGCGGCCGCGCACCGAGGGATCGAGGTAGATCGAGGTCTCACGGGTCAGGTTGTAGGCCGGCCGTGGCCGGTAGGACCAGGAGTAGGCATAGCCGACGACGTCCTCGTCCGCGTCGACCGCCACCAGCAGGTGGTCGCCCGCCTGGGCACCGGCGAGCCGCTGGCGCCAGTAGCCGATCGTGGGCGGGTCGAGGTCGAAGGTGGCGTGGCTGTTGGCGACCTCGTGGTTGTAGATCGTGGCGATGTCGGACAGGTCGTCGTCCACGGCGTGCCGGATGGTGACGTCGGGGGCCATACCCCACATTCTTCCAGCCCGGTTCGGTGCCGGGCGGGAGCGTCCGGCCAGCGTGACGACCGGCATACTGCGGCCATGAGTGCGCCGGATACGAAGGACTGGACCTGGGTGCTCGAACGCGCCTGCCCCGAGTGCGGCTTCGACGCACGCGCCGTGCGCCGCGAGGAGGTCAAGAACCGGGTCTACGCCAACGCCAGCGCCTGGCAGGGGGTCCTCGCGCGGCAGACCGCGACGGCGCGGCCGAGCGAGGAGGTGTGGTCGCCGCTGGAGTACGCCTGCCACGTGCGCGACGTCCACCGGGTCTTCGGGCAGCGGGTCGCGCTGATGCTCGGCGAGGACGACCCGCTGTTCGCCGACTGGGACCAGGACGAGGCGGCCGTGGCCGCGGGGTACGGCGAGCAGGACCCGGGCACGGTCGCCGCCGAGCTCTTCGAGGCCGCGAACGCCGTGTCCGCGACGTACGCCCGGGTCGAGGGGGAGCAGTGGGAGCGCCCGGGCCGGCGCAGCAACGGCTCGGTGTTCACGGTGGAGTCCCTGGCGCGCTACCAGCTGCACGACGTGGAGCACCATCTGCACGACGTCTCGGGCTGACGCACGTAGGCTCGCGCTCATGCGGCACACGGAGTTCTGGGCACGGATGGAGCAGGCGCTGGGGACCTCCTACGCCCGCTTCTGGGCCGAGCAGCAGGTGATCGCCGAGCTCGGCGGCCGCACCGTCGTCGAGGCGCTCGACCAGGGAGAGGCCCCCAAGCTGGTCTGGCGCGCGGTGGCAGTCCGGCTCGACGTGCCGGTCTCGCTGCGGTGAGCCGGTCGCTGGGCTGGCTCGGAGGCGTCGTCGGCGGGTTCCTGGGCGGCGTCCGGTGGTCCGAGGAGGAGCTGGAGCGCGTCCAGCGCACGACGATGCGGACGCTGACCGCCTCGCAGGCGCTCGGCGGCATCGGGATGAGCATCGGCATCGCCGTCACCGCCCTGCTGGCCGAGGAGCTCTCCGGGCGCGAGAGCCTGGCCGGCCTCGCCCAGACGATGCAGGTCGTGGGCGCGGCCGGCGCGTCGTACCTCCTGGCCCGGCTGAGCGGGCGACACGGACGACGCCTGGGGCTCACGCTGGGCTACCTGCTCGGCGCCCTCGGCGCGGTGGTCTGCGTCGTCGCCGGGGTGGTCGGGTCGTTCCCGCTGATGCTCGCCGGCGCCACACTGATCGGCGCCACGACCGCCGCCAACTACCAGTCCCGCTACGCCGCGACGGACCTGGCCCGCCCGGGACGCAAGGCGCGGGCGCTCTCGCTGGTGATGTGGGCGACCACCATCGGCGCGGTCGCCGGCCCGAACCTGACCGGCGTCGCCGGCGACACCGGGGCCCGCTTCGGCCTGCCGGTGCTCACCGGCCCCTTCGTCTTCGGGGCGGTCGGGATGCTGGCCGCCGCCCTGGTCGTCTGGTTCCGGCTTCGCCCCGACCCGCTGCTGGTCGCCCGCGCGGCCGCTGTCTCCCAGGGGGCGAGCAGACAGACGGGCACCTCGTGGTCCCGGGTGCGCGACGTGGTGCGGACCCGGCCGGCCGTCGCCGGCGGGGTCGCGGCCCTGGCCCTCGCCCACGCCGTCATGGTCGCTGTGATGGTCATGACGCCGCTGCACATGCACCACGGCGGCGCGGACCTCGAGATCATCGGCGTCGTGATCAGTGGCCACGTGCTGGGCATGTTCGCCTTCTCGCCCCTGGTCGGCTGGGCCGCGGACACGTTCGGTCGGCCTCTGGTGCTGTCCTCCGGCGCCGTCGTGCTCCTCATGTCGCTCGTGCTGTCCGGCACGGCGCCCACCGGCGCGTCGTACCGGCTCGGCGTGGGGCTGTTCCTGCTCGGCCTCGGCTGGTCGATGTGCACCGTGGCGGCCTCGACGCTCCTGTCGGAGGCCTCGCCGATCGAGGCGCGCACCGACGTGCAGGGGGCGGCGGACCTGGTCATGAACCTCACCGCCGCGGTCGGCGGAGCGCTGGCCGGCGTGGTGGTGGGCACCCTGGGCTATCCCTCGCTGGCGCTCTTCGCCGGCGTGCTCGTGGCCGGCATCGCCACCGCGGCGGAGTACGCCCGTCATGCGCCCGCCGACGAGCCGGTGCCGCTCTGAGCACCGACGTAGGCTCGGAGGCGTGCGTCTCCAGACTCAGCGGCAAGACAGTGACCGGCACCGGGCGACGGTGGCCGCCCAGGTGGTCATCGGCTTCGTGGCGCTGCTCTATGCCATCGAGCTCCTCGACACCCTGCTGGGTCAGCGGCTCGACCTGTACGGCGTGGTGCCCCGCTCGACCGAGGGCCTCGACGGCATCGCCTTCGCCCCGCTGCTGCACGCCGGCTGGGGCCACCTCGTCGGCAACACCGTGCCCCTGCTGGTCTTCGGCTTCCTGATCCTGCTCGGCGGGGTCGCACGCTGGGCGACCGTCACGGCCGTGGTGTGGGTCGTCGGAGGCGTCGGCACCTGGCTGACCGCGCCCCCGGACAGCATCCACCTCGGGGCGTCCGTGCTGGCGTTCGGCTGGCTCGTCTACCTGCTGCTGCGCGGGGTCTTCGCCCGGATCGCGTGGCAGATCGCGCTGGGCGTGATCCTGCTCTTCCTCTACGGCGGCATCCTCTACGGCGTGCTGCCCGGCCAGCCCGGCATCTCCTGGCAGGGTCACCTGTTCGGGGCGGTCGGCGGAGGTGTTGCGGCCTGGTGGCTCGGCGGCTCGGACCGCCGGCTCAACCGGCACCCCGCGCTTCGCTGACACCGAGGAGCTGGGCCAGCGACCGGCTCATCGCGAGCGCCCGCTCCGGGTCGCCACCCCAGTTCCGGTCCTCGCGACCGATCGTCAGATCCATGACATAAGGCTGCCAGCGAACGATCAGACGGGTCGTCGCACGTCCGTCGGCAGACTCCTGGCAGGCCGGCGCGAACTTCTCGGGCGTCCCGGCGTAGACCCAGCCGTCACTGCAGGCGCCCGTGGGGAGGGGCATCGGGTCGGGGTGGTAGCGGGCGACGACCTCGACGTAGCGGTCCGCGCTGCCGACGACAACGGTGCGGCACGAGGCCACCGTGTGGCGCGCGCGGAGCGCTGCGGTCGAGCCTCGGGCTGTCGAGGTGACGCCGTTGCCGAGCAGGCCGACCACTCGCGACTCCGGCACCAGGCCGCATCCCGGCGGCTCATCCCCGGTGGCGGTGCTGGCGCCGGGCTGCGTGCACCCGCTTGCGACGAGCAGCATCAGCATCGAGAAGGTCAGGGCGGTGCGCACGCGGGCGATTCTAGGTTCGCTGGCAGACTCCCCGCATGAGCCCAACTCCTCGCGTCGCCGTCATCGGCGGCTCCGGCTTCTACACCTTCCTCGACGACGTCGAGGAGCGCGACGTCGACACCCCGTACGGCGCCCCGTCGGCGAGCATCGCCGTGGGGCAGGTCGGCGGCACACCGGTGGCCTTCCTGCCCCGGCACGGGAAGGGCCACGAGCATCCGCCGCACCTGATCAACTACCGCGCCAACCTCTGGGCGCTGCGCTCGCTCGGCGTCCGCCAGGTGCTCGCCCCGTGTGCCGTCGGCGGTCTGCGCGACGAGGTCGCTCCGGGTGACCTGGTGGTCCCGGACCAGCTCGTCGACCGCACGCTGTCGCGGGTGCAGTCCTACGTCGACCGTGGCGCCGTGCACGTGCCGTTCGCCGACCCCTACTGCCCGGTGCTCTCGAAGGCAGCGGCCGCGCCGGAGGGCGTCAGCCTCGGCGGGACGATGGTGGTCATCGAGGGACCGCGCTTCTCGACGCGTGCGGAGTCCCGGCACTACGCCGCGCAGGGCTGGTCGCTGATCAACATGACCGGGCACCCCGAGGCCGTGCTCGCCCGAGAGCTCCAGATGTGCTACGCCGCGGTGGCCCTGGTGACCGACATGGACGCCGGGGTGGAGTCCGGGCAGGGAGTGGGTCAGGAGGAGGTGTTCGCGATGTTCGCGCGCAACATCGACCGCCTCAAGGCGATCCTCGCGGAGGTCGTCACCGGCCTGCCCGAGCCGGGCACGGGCTGCGCCTGCGTCAGCTGGGCCGACGGTCTCGAGCTGCCCTACGAGGTGCCGACCCCGTGAAGGTCCTGCTCACCGGCTCGGCCGGATTCATCGGAAGCGCCGTCGCCGACCAGCTCGAGGCCGCCGGCGACGAGGTGGTGCGCGTCGACGCGCTGATCCCCGAGGCCCACCCCTCCGGCGCCGAGGCTCCCGCGGGCACCCACCGGGTCGACGTCCGGGACCAGGCGGCGCTCGTCCCGCTGCTGCGCGGCGTCGACGTGGTCTGCCACCAGTCGGCGATGGTCGGCGCCGGCGTCACGGTGGCCGACCTGCCGTCGTACGCCTCGCACAACGACCTGGGGCAGGCCGTGCTGCTCGCGGCGATGCACGAGGCCGGGGTGCACCGGATCGTGTTCGCGAGCTCGATGGTCAACTACGGCGAGGGCCGCTACACCTGCCCCGAGCACGGCGACCAGGTGCCCGGTCCGCGCAGCACCCGGGCGCTCGACGCCGGCGACTTCGAGAACCACTGCGGCGCGTGCGACCGGCCGCTGGACTGGGGCACGGTGCACGAGGACGCCCGGCTGGACCCGCGCAGCAGCTATGCCGCGAGCAAGGTCGCGCAGGAGCACTACGTCGCGGCGTGGGCGCGACAGGCACCCGGCGCCGCGGTCGGGCTGAGGTACCACAACGTCTACGGGCCGGGGATGCCGCGCGACACCCCCTACTCCGGCGTGGCCGCCCTGTTCCGCTCCGCCGTCGAGCAGGGCGAGGCGCCGAACGTCTTCGAGGACGGCGGCCAGATGCGCGACTTCGTGCACGTGCACGACGTGGCGCGGGCCAACGTGCTCTCGCTGCGGCAGGTGGTCGAGGCCGAGGACGAGTCGTTCACGACGTACAACGTCTGCTCGGGCGAGCCGGTGCCGATCCTGCGCGTGGCCGAGCTTGTCGCCCGGGGGACGGGTCGAGACCTCGCGCCACAGGTCAGCGGTCGCTACCGTCTCGGCGACGTGCGCCACATCGTGGCCTCCGCGGAGAAGGCGCGCGCCGACCTCGGCTTCGAGGCCGCGATCGGCCCCGACCGGGGGCTGGAGGAGTTCGCCACGGCGCCGCTGCGCGGCAGCGTGCGGGGCTGACTCACCAGCCGGTGCGCAGCAGGTGCGCGATCACCAGCGCGGCGACCACCTGGAGGACGAGGCCGGCCCGCCGCCAGCGCTCGGGCAGCAACGCGCACGAGAGGAGCAGCCACGGCACGAAGGGCAGCCAGATCCGCTCCACCTCGGCCTTGCTCATCATGGAGAGGTCGGCCAGGGCCACCATGCCCACCCCGCCGCCGGCGAGCAGCACCACGGTGCGGGTCTGCGCCTCCCGAGCCAGGTCGCGACCCTGGGCGAGCAGGTGCCCGACACCCGCTCCCACCAGCGGGCCGGCGCTGAAGGCGAGAGCGGCCAGGTTGCCCCACCACCAGTAGGACAACGGGCGCCGGCCGCCGACGCCCTCCCAGTAGCGGTCGTGGATCGCCGGGAGGGCCTCGAGGTAGGAGAACCCGGCGATCCAGAACGCCGCCACGACCAGGAGCGCGGCCAGGGCGGCGACCGGCAGCGGCCGCCACGAGCGGGCGGTGAGGAGCACAGCGAGCGCGAGCACGCCCAGCAGCGGCAGGCCGTAGGACATCATCACGCAGTAGCCGAGCAGCAGGCCGGCGAGTGCCGACCACCCCAGCCACGAGCGCGTACGGCGGGTGGCGGCGAGTGCGAGGCACGCCATGCCCCAGGCGGCGACGGCGGCGAAGAGCGCGTCGGCCGAGACGGCCTGCCACACCGCGGCCGGACCGAAGACCAGGAACGGCGCCGCACGACGCGCCAGGCGCTCGGCGCCGAGCGTGCGGGTCGTCACCATCACGGCGACGGCGGTGGTCGCCGCGAAGACGGTGACGACGTAGCCCGCGGCCAGCCCGCCACCGAGCCCGATGCGCACCAGCACCACGAAGAACGTCAGCGCTCCCGGCGGATGGCCGGCGATGTGCACCGGCCAGTTGTTGGGGATCGCGTCGTAGCGGATCCGGCTGACGTACTCCTGCAGCGTGGCGTGCAGGTCACTGGTGCGACGGGCGGTGCGGAGGTACTCATAGGGGTCCCCGAGGATCTTCCCGATGCCGTCGTTGCCGTCGACGTACGCCAGCGCCAGCAGCCACGCCAGCCCGGCCACGAAGACCACCAGCAGCAGGGTGCGCCAGCGCAGCCGCTCCGAGAGCCGTCCCGGCGTACAGCGCCGCCGCGACGGCCAGCAGCAGGGCGGGCAGGGATCCGGGGCCCAGGCGCGGGCCCCACTCGGCGTGCAGGGGAGGAAACGAGTTGACCCGGACGTTCCAGTCGAAGACGGCCGGCACCGCCATCGCCAGCACCATCAGCGCCGCGGCGACGCCGAGGCCGATCGCTGCGCCGCGGGACCGGGTGCTGGCCCCGGGCCGGTGCCGGACGGTCGTCGCCATGCGGGAAGGATAGGGGGACGCGCCGAAAGTCGGTGTCTTGTGGGCGAGGTAGATGGGTTACCGCACCCCCGCACCGGGAAGGAGGAGTGCATGGCCCCTGGCGTCGAACCTGTGCGCGCAGCGTGCGACCTGGTGCTTCCCTGCCGCGACGAGGGGCCGGCCCTGCGCGCGTTGCTGCCGACCGTGCCGTCGACCTTCCACGTCGTCGTCGTCGACAACGGCTCGACCGACGACACCGCTGCCGTCGCGCGCTCGCTGGGGGCGACGGTCGTGACCGAGGACCGCCCGGGCTACGGAGCCGCCGTGCACGCCGGCATCGAGGCGGCCACGGCCGACCTGGTCGCGGTGATGGACGGCGACGGCTCCTTCGACCCCGCGGACCTGCTCGCCCTCGTGGACGACGTCGTCGCCGGACGCGCCGACCTGGCGACCGGTCGCCGCCGCCCCGTACGGCGAGGGGTGTGGCCCTGGCACGCCCGCGCCGGCAACGTCCTCGTGCTGTGGTGGCTGCGCCGCCGCATCGGCGTCTCGGTGCACGACATCGCGCCCATGCGGGTGTGCCGCCGGGCGGACCTGCTCGCACTCGACGTCCGCGACCGGCGCTTCGGCTACCCCGTCGAGCTGCTCCAGAAGGCGCAGCTCGCCGGCTGGCGGTTCACCGAGCGCGACGTCGCCTACCACCCCCGGGCCGAAGGCACCCGCTCGAAGGTCTCCGGCTCGGTCCGGGGCACGCTGCGGGCCGCCCAGGACTTCGCCCGGGTGCTCTCGTGAGACCGTGCCGTGCTGGTGCTCGCCAAGGCACCGGTGGCCGGGCAGGTGAAGACCCGGCTGGGTGCGGACGTCGGGCTGGAAGTGGCCGCCGAGCTGGCGGCGGCTGCTCTGCTCGACACGCTCTCGGTGTGCGAGCAGGTGTTCGAGGAGCGGCACCTGGCCCTGGCGGGGGACCTGAGCGGAGCAATCCGGGAGGCCGAGCTGCGCGAACACCTCGTTATGTGGAGGATGCACGCGCAGCGGGGGGACGGCTTCGCCGAGCGGTTGGCGAACGCCCACGCCGATGCGGCGCGAGAGGGCCGGCCGGTGGTGCAGATCGGCATGGACACCCCGCACGTCAGCGCGGCCCAGCTGCGCGCGGTCGCGGACGCCGTCGGCGTCGGCAACGACGCGGTGCTGGGACTGGCCGAGGACGGCGGCTGGTGGGTCCTGGCCGTCACGGCCCCCCGCCTCGCAGCCCCGCTCGCCGACGTCGAGATGTCCACCGACCACACCGGGGTCGACACCCTGGCCGCCCTCCGCGGGCTGGGGGTCACCGTGCACCTTGCCGGACCGCTCGCCGACGTGGATACGATCAGTGACGCCGCTGCCGCTGCTGCCGCGGCGCCGGACACGCGCTTCGCGCGACTATGGAGCGAGGTGAGTGCCCGATGACCCTCGAGCTGGAGCGCGCCGCTCGCGTCCAGGACTCCGCGGCGTTCGGCTCACCGTTCTTCGGTGCCGCGATGCGCGGTGCGGACTGCGTCGTCCACGGGTTCGAGGACTTCCCGCACCGTCTGCCGATGTCGCGCTGGAACCGTGCCGCCGACAGCAGCGACGCCGCGCTGCTGTCCTTCTGCGAAGGGCCGACCCTCGACATCGGCTGCGGCCCCGGCCGGATGTCGGCCCACCTGGCCCAACGGGGGGTCGGCGTCCTCGGCATCGACATCGTTCCGGAGGCCGTCGCCTCGACCCGGGCCCGGGGGGCGAGCGCCCTCCATCGCGACGTCTTCGACCTGCTGCCCGGCGAGGGCGCCTGGACGTGCGCGCTGCTGGCCGACGGCAACATCGGCATCGGCGGCGACCCCGTGCAGCTGCTGCGCCGCGTGGCCGCCCTGCTCGCCCCGGGCGGTCGGGTGGTCGCCGACCTCGCCCCGCCCGGCACGGCCCTCGAGACGCGCTCGGTCACCCTGGAGTGCGGAGGCGCCTTCTCGCAGCCGTTCGACTGGTCCATCCTGGGTCCCGAGGCGATCCGGGACGTGGCCGCCGCCGCGGGTCTGCGCGTCGGCAGCCTGCACGAGTACGACGGCCGGTGGTTCGTCGTGCTCGTCAAGACCGCATGAGCACGCTCCTGCACCGGCTGCGCCCCCGTGAGCGCAGCTTCACCTCCACGCTGCGCAGCCCCGAGGTCGCCGCACGCGTGGGCGTCTGGCTCGGGATCTGCTTCGGCGTGGCGTTCCTGACCGGGGTCTGGAGCCACCTCTACCAGGACCAGCCGGCCTGGCTGTCGATCCCGGCCCGCCCTGCCCGGCTGTACCAGGTGACGCAGGGCCTGCACTACCTGTCCGGCACGGCGGCGGTGCCGCTGCTGCTGGCCAAGCTCTACGCGGTCTACCCCAAGCTGTTCGCGGACCTTCCGCGGCAACGGCTGCGGACGCTCCTGCTGCACGTCCTGGAGCGCGGCTCGATCGCGGTGCTCGTCGCCTCCGCGATCTTCCAGCTCGTCACGGGACTGGCGAACTCCGCCCAGTGGTATCCCTGGTCGTTCCCGTTCCGGTCCACCCACTACGCACTGGCCTACGTCGCGATCGGTTCGCTGGTGCTGCACATCGCGGTGAAGCTCCCGGTGATCCGTGACGTCTTCACCCGCCCCGTCGACGACGGCGAGGACCCCGGAGCGGGCCTCACCCGCCGTGGCCTGGTGCGCTCCGCGCTCGGAGCGTCCGGCCTCGCCGTGCTGCTGACCGCCGGGCAGACCGTCCCGTGGTTGCGCCGGGTGTCGGTGTTCGGCACCCACGACGGGACCGGTCCGCAGGACCTGCCGATCAACAAGTCCGCTCGACGGGCCGGGGTCACGCAGATCGCGCTCGCCCCGTCGTACGCCCTGGAGGTGCGGCACGCGGGAGCGACGCGTCGGCTCGCGCTGGCCGACCTGGAGGCGCTGCCGCAGCACACCGAGCGGCTGCCGATCGCCTGCGTCGAGGGCTGGAGCGCCTCGGGCGACTGGACGGGCGTGCGGCTGCGCGACCTGCTCGACCTGGTGCAGGCGCCCCGCGGCTCGGACGTGCGCGTCGTGTCCCTGCAGCCCGACGGTCCGTTCCGGTCCTCGGAGGTGCGCGACAACCTCGTCGAGGACGACCTGACGCTGGTGGCGCTGCGCCTCAACGGCGAGCGGCTCGCGCTCGACCACGGCTACCCCTGCCGGTTGATCGCGCCCAACCGGCCAGGGGTCCTGCAGACCAAGTGGCTCGGCCGGATCGAGACGATCTAGGTGCGCGTGCTGCGGATCGTCCTCGGAGCCGGGGGAGTGGTGCTGGTCCTCGTCGGGCTGTGGCACCTGCTGCTGCGCGGTCGGCTCGACGCGCCCGACCTGGTCTCCGCGGCGCTCTGGCTCGCCGGTGGCGTGGTCGTGCACGACGCGGTGCTCGCGCCGCTCGTCGTGCTCCTGGGCGTCGGCCTGCTTCCGCGGCTTCCCGCGCACGTCCGCGCCCCCGCGGTCGCCGGGCTCGTGGTCCTCGGCTCGGTGACGTTGCTCGCGATCCCGGTGCTGGGCCGGTTCGGGGCCAAGCCCGACGACCCGGGGCTGCTGCCCCGGCCCTACCTGCTGTGGTGGCTGGTGCTGGTCGTGCTGGTCGTGGCAGCCGTCGCGGTCGCCTCGTTCGTGCGCCGGCCGCGTCCCGGCGTGTCCTGAGCGGGATCGAACACCTGTTCGGTCTAGGCTGAGGATCGCACAGAGATCACCGACTCATCTGGGGGCTGTCCCCAGGTAGCGACATCGGGATCGCGGATTGTCGGAGGGTCGATCTAGTGTCACTCGCGATGAAGAAGACAGCAGGTTCCGCTTCGAGGCGGACAGACGAACGGACGACTTCCATGGCTGGTGGGGACCGCGACAAGGCGCTCGACGCCGCGCTCGCGAACATCGAGCGACAGTTCGGCAAGGGGTCGGTGATGCGCCTCGGTGACGAGACGCGCGCACCCCTGGAGGTGATCCCCACCGGGGCGATCGCTCTCGACGTGGCCCTCGGCCTGGGCGGCCTGCCGCGCGGTCGCGTGGTCGAGATCTACGGGCCGGAGTCCTCCGGCAAGACGACGGTGGCCCTGCACGCGGTCGCCAACGCGCAGCGGGCCGGCGGCATCGTGGCGTTCATCGACGCCGAGCACGCGCTCGACCCCGACTACGCCAAGGCGCTCGGTGTCGACACCGACGCCCTGCTGGTCTCGCAGCCCGACTCGGGCGAGCAGGCGCTCGAGATCGCGGACATGCTGATCCGCTCGGGCGCCCTCGACCTGATCGTCGTCGACTCGGTGGCGGCGCTGGTGCCCCGCGCCGAGATCGAGGGCGAGATGGGCGACAGCCACGTGGGCCTCCAGGCCCGGCTGATGAGCCAGGCGCTCCGCAAGATGACCGGTGCCCTCAACGGTGCCGGCACCACGATGATCTTCATCAACCAGCTCCGCGAGAAGATCGGCGTGATGTTCGGCTCGCCCGAGACCACGACCGGTGGCCGCGCGCTGAAGTTCTACTCCTCGGTCCGACTCGACGTGCGTCGCATCGAGACGCTCAAGGACGGCCAGGAGATGGTCGGCAACCGCACCCGCGTCAAGGTCGTCAAGAACAAGGTCGCCCCGCCGTTCAAGCAGGCGGAGTTCGACATCATGTACGGCCTGGGCATCAGTCGCGAGGGCGGCCTGATCGACGTCGGGGTCGAGGCGGGCCTGGTCCGCAAGGCCGGCGCTTGGTACACCTACGAGGGCGACCAGCTCGGTCAGGGCAAGGAGAACGCCCGGTCGTTCCTCAAGGACAATCCCGACCTGGCCAACGAGCTGGAGAAGAGGATCCTCGAGAAGCTCGGGGTCGGTCCGCGGGTCGACGTCGAGGCCCCGGTGGACCTCGAGCCGACCGACATCGACTTCTAGTCCGCCCCATCGGGCCGACTTTTCGAGATCGCACACCAAGGACGGCGCAGCTGTGTCACCGTTCCCGAGCAGCCGCCCGTCCGGTGCCAACCTCCCAGGGGACCGGACGGGCGGTTCGGTGCGTGCCGGCGTCGAGGCGTGGATCGGCGACCGCGAGCCGGAGCCGGCGGCCGACCACGAGGCCGTGGCCCGCAAGCTCCTGCTCGACCAGCTGACCGGGCAGGCGCGCAGTCGCCGCGAGCTCGCCGACCGGCTCGCTCGCAAGGGCGTTCCCGACGACGTCGCCGCGCGGCTGCTCGACCGGTTCGAGGAGGTCGGCCTCGTCGACGACGAGGCCTTCGCGCGGGCCTGGGTGCAGTCCCGGCAGCCCGGCAAGGGGCTGGCCCGGCGTGCTCTGGCCCAGGAGCTGCGTCGCAAGGGCGTCGACGACGAGACGGCGGCCGTCGCCCTCGACGAGATCGACCCCGACGACGAGGTGGAGACCGCCCGGGCCCTGGTCCGGCGCAAGCTGCGGACGGCGGCCCGGCTCGACCGCGACACCGCGACGCGTCGGCTCACCGGGATGCTCGCCCGCAAGGGCTACCCGGCCGGGGTCTGCTTCCGGGTCGTGCGCGAGGAGCTCGAGCGGCTGGGTCACGAGGTCGAGCCCCCGGACGTCGACTAGCCTTTTCCACGACCCCCGGAGCCGCACCCGGCTTCGGGAGACACCTGGAGGAGAGCTCGATGCCGTTGCCGCACGCGCTGGGGCTCGGGATCGTCGAGCTGCTGCTGTTCGGGGTCCTCGCTGCGAGCGTCCTCACCGCGCTGGTCGTCACCGTGGCGGTGGTGCTGCGTCGCGGCGACGACGGGCCGGACCTGCACGCCGAGCAGCAGCGTGACCTGCACGAGCAGCGTCTGGACATCGAGCACCGCGAGCAGCGGCTCAGCGAGCGCGAGGTCCGTCTCGACACCGATCGGCGCGGTCTCGACGACCGGGCGCAGGAGCTGCGAAGCGTCGAGGAGGACCTCGAGATCCGGCGAGGCGAGCTGACGCAGCTGGAGACCGAGCGCCGACGCGTGCTCGAGCAGGTGGCCGGCCTGAGCGCCGACGAGGCCCGCGTCGAGCTGCTCGCTGCGGTCGAGCACGAGGCCCACCGGACCGCCGCCCTCCTGGCGCGCGACATCGAGCGCACCGCGCAGGCGGAGGCCGATGTCCGGGCCAAGCGCGTCCTCGCGACCGTCATCCAACGGCTCGCCACCGACCAGACCAGCGAGACGGTCGTGACCGTCGTCCAGCTCCCCGCCGACGACATGAAGGGGCGGATCATCGGGCGCGAGGGGCGCAACATCCGCTCGTTCGAGCAGGTCACCGGGGTCAACCTCGTCATCGACGACACCCCCGGCGCGGTCCTGCTCAGCTGCTTCGACCCGGTACGGCGCGAGGTGGCGCGGATCGCCCTGCAGGAGCTGATCGCCGACGGCCGGATCCACCCGACCCGGATCGAGGAGGTGCACGCCCGCGCCGGCCTCGAGGTCGACCGGCTCTGCCAGCGCGCGGGCCAGGACGCCGCCCTGGGTCTCGGGATCCTCGACCTGCACCCGGAGCTGGTGCTCACCCTGGGCCGGCTGCGCTACCGGACCTCCTACGGGCAGAACGTGCTCGAGCACCTCGTCGAGTCCGGGCACGCCGCCGGGCTGCTCGCCGACGAGCTGGGGCTCGACCGGGCTGCGTGCGTGCGGGGTGCCTTCCTGCACGACATCGGCAAGGCGTTGACCCACGAGGTCGAGGGATCGCACGCCCTGGTGGGCGCCGATCTGGCCCGCCGCTTCGGGGAGCACGAGGACGTCGTGCACGCGATCGAGGCGCACCACAACGAGGTCGAGCCGCGCACCGTCGAGGCGGTCATCACCCAGGCGGCGGACGCGATCAGCGGTGGCCGGCCGGGGGCGCGACGCGAGTCGCTGGAGTCCTATGCCGAGCGGCTGCGCCGCCTCGAGGAGATCGCCCTGGACAACCCGGGCGTGGTCAAGGTCTACGCCATGCAGGCCGGCCGCGACGTCCGGGTGATGGTGGCGCCGCAGGACGTGGACGACCTGGCGGCGCAGGTGCTCGCCCGCGACATCGCCAAGGAGTTCGAGACCCAGCTCACCTACCCCGGACAGATCAAGGTCACCGTGATCCGCGAGTCGCGGGCCACGGAGACCGCCCGCTGACTTGTTACCAGCGGGTAATACACTGCCGGCATGCCTCAGGTCCTCTCGCTCTACCGCCAGGTCACCAAGCTGCCCCGGGGCCACGCGATCTTCTCGCGGCTCTTCAGCCTCAAGGCGCCCTACTTCGCGACGGTGCGGCCGCGCTTCGTCGAGCTGCGCCCGAACTATGCCGAGCTCGTCGTGCGCAAGCGCCGCAAGGTGCACAACCATCTCAAGACCGTGCACGTGATCGCGATCTGCAACGGTCTCGAGGCGGCCATGGGTGCTCTGGCCGAGTCCACGGTGCCGGCGGACCGGCGCTGGATCCCCAAGGGGATGGAGGTGTCCTACACCGCCAAGGCGACCAGTGACATCACCTGCATCGCGGAGACCGACCCGGACCGGTGGACCGGCGAGGACCCCGACGTACCCGTGCACGTGCGCGGGGTGCGCGACGACGGCACGGTCGTGGTCGAGGGCGTCATCCGGCTCTGGGTCACCCCGAAGCCGGACCGCCGGTAGGCGCCGGCGCCTCGATCTGTCGCTTCTCGCCCACCAGCCTGCGCTGCACCCAGGTGGCGATGCCCGTCAGCACCAGGTTGATGGCGATGTAGATGGAGGCGATCACGATCGCCGCGGGCACCTGGTTCTGGAACTCCGTCCAGATCGACTTGCCGACGTAGGTCAGACCGGGCGAGGTGATGGCGTAGCCCAGCGACGTGTCCTTGAGCGCCACCACGCACTGGCTGATCAGAGACGGCAGCATGATCTTCACCGCCTGCGGCAGCAGCACGATCGTCATCACCTGCGTCTTGCGCATGCCGATGGCGTACGCCGCCTCGGCCTGACCCGCGGGGACGGCGTTGATGCCGGCACGGAAGACCTCGGCGAGCACGGCGCCGTTGTAGAGCGTCAGCGCGATCACGACGCACCAGAAGGCGTCCAGGCCGCCGGCACCGACGCCGTAGGCGAAGAACAGGAAGATCATCATCAGCAGCACCGGCACGGCGCGGAAGAACTCCACCACCAGCCAGCAGGGCCACCGCAGCCAGCCGTGCTCCGAGAGCTTGCCGACGCCGAACAGCACCCCGAAGACCACCGAGAAGATGACCGAGAAGAAGGCCATCGCCACGGTGTCCAGGACGCCGCCGAGGATCGCGTTGAGGTAGGTCGGGGTCAGGAACGGCTCCCAGAGCCGGTAGGCGAACTGGCCCTTCTCGTTCAGGCGCAGCGCCACCAGGGCGATCCCGGCCAGCAGCAGCACGAGGAAGACAAGGTTGTAGATCCGGTGCCGCGCCTTGGTGCGCGGCCCAGGGAGGTCGAACAGGACGCTGGCGCTCATCGCGCGGTCACCCGCCATCGTCGCTCGAGTCCGCTGGCCAGCAACGAGATGATCTCCACGATCAGCACGTAGCCGAGGCCGAAGAGCAAGAAGATGTAGAGGTCGTCGTTGTTGCGGTTCGTGAAGTACTTCATCCGGGCCGTCGCCTCCAGGAGGCCGAACGCCCCTGCGATGGAGGTGTTCTTCGCCAACGCGATCAGCACGCTGGCCAGGGGCGGGACCGCGGCCCGGAAGGCCTGCGGCAGCACCACCTCACGCATGGTCCCGACGAAGCTCATCCCGATCGCGCGGGCTGCCTCGGCCTGCCCGAGCGACACGGAGTTGATCCCGGAGCGGATGCCCTCGCACACGAACGTCGAGGTGTAGAACGTCAGCGCCAGCGTGCCTTTGGTGACGAACTCGAAGTTCACCCCGATGCGGGGCAGCGCCACGAACACGAAGATGAAGATCATCAGCAGCGGGGTGTTGCGCACGATGGTCACGTAGGTCGCCGTCGCGCGCCGCAGCACCGCCACCGGCCCCACCCGCATGCCGGCGAGGACGGTGCCGAGCACCAACGAGCCGACCGCCGCCAGGAGGAACAGCTGGAGGGTGAGGCCGAAGGCTCTCAGCACCAGGTCGAACTGGTTGAAGACGTCACTCATGAGGTGAGCACTCGTCCCTTTCGTGCGGCCGGAGGGGGTTCAGGGGTGGCCCGGCCCGCACGATGGCGGGCCGGGCCCCCTGTCAGGTCAGGAGCAGGCGTCCATCTCGGGCAGGTCCGGGGTGTCCACGCCGGACTTGCCGAGCGTGGCCTCGAAGGCCTTGCCGTAGCCGCCGTCCTCCTCGGCCTTGGTGATCGTGTCCACGATCCACTGGCACATCTCCGGGCTCTCCTTGGAGTAGCCCACGCCGTAGCGCTCCTCGGAGAACGTGTCGCCCACGACCTCGAGCTCGTCGGGGTTCTCCGCGGCGTACCCGAGCAGGATCGCGCCGTCGGTCGTCATCGAGTCGACGGTGCCGTCGAGCACCTGGTCGCGGCACTCGGAGTAGGTGTCGAAGCCGCGCGGCTTCGCGCCCTCGGCCTCGACGTTCTCCAGCGAGGTCGAGCCCGTCACCGAGCAGACCTCCTTGCCCTCGAGGTCGTCGACGCTCTGGATCTCGCTCGCCCTTCTTGACCAGCAGCTGCTGACCCGTCACGTAGTAGGGGCCGGCCTGACCGACGACCTGACGACGCTCGTCGGTGATCGAGTAGGACGCGATCACGAGGTCGACCTCGCCACCTTCGAGGAAGGGCTCGCGGTTGTCGGAGATCGTCTCCTTCCAGGTGATCTTGTCGGCCTCGATGCCGAGCGACGCCGCCAGGATCTTCCCGATCTCGGGGTCGAACCCCTTGGGGGCGTCGTCGGCGGCACCCTTGAAGCCGATGCCGGGCTGGTCGTACTTCACGCCGATCGTGATCTTGCCCGCCTCGGCCAGCTCCTTCATCTTGGTGCCGTCCTCGAAGTTGCTGGCCGCGTCGTCGGCGACCTCGACGTCGACGCTCTCGGAGTCGTCGCCGCCGGCGTTGCCGCAGGCCGCGAGCGAGCTCACGGACAACGCCAGCCCCACGGCGGCGAGCAATGGCTTGGATCGGGTGAATCGCATGACTTTCTCCTGTTCGTTCGGCCCGGATCGCCCGGCCGGTGGGGATGTGCGTCAGTGCTTGAGGATCTTGCCCAGGAAGTCCTGAGCGCGAGACGACTGTGGGTTGGTGAAGAACTGCTCGGGCTCGTTCTCCTCGACGATCTGGCCCTCGGACATGAACACGACCCGGTTGGCCGCCGTGCGCGCGAAGCCCATCTCGTGGGTGACCACCACCATGGTCATGCCGCCCTCGGCGAGGTCGACCATCACGTCGAGGACCTCCTTGATCATCTCCGGGTCGAGCGCGGAGGTCGGCTCGTCGAAGAGCATCACCTTGGGCTCCATCGCCAGCGCCCGCGCGATCGCGACGCGCTGCTGCTGGCCGCCGGAGAGCTGGGCGGGGTACTTCGCGGCCTGCTGGCCGACACCGACCCGGTCGAGCAGCTGGGCGGCCTCGGCCTCCGCGTCGGACTTGGACATGCCTCGCACCTTGATCGGCCCCAGCGTGACGTTCTCGAGGATCGTCTTGTGGGCGAAGAGATTGAAGCTCTGGAACACCATCCCGACCTCGGCGCGGAGGTTTGCCAGCGCCTTGCCCTCGGCCGGAAGGGGCTTCCCGTCGAGCAGGATGGATCCCTTGTCGATCGTCTCGAGCCGGTTGATGGCCCGGCACAACGTGCTCTTGCCGGAGCCGGACGGTCCGATCACCACGACGACCTCGCCGCGGGCGACGGAGAGGTTGATGTCCTGCAGCACGTGCAGCTCGCCGAACCACTTGTCGACGTGGTCCAGGACCACCAGGGCATCGGTCGAGGGCGCAGGTCGGTCGTCGGGGAGGGCGCTCATCACGTCAACGTAGTCATCAACGCGGGTTCCTGACCATCATCGGATGGCTCGCGCGGGTTGCTGGTTGATAACGAACCGGCCCCGGCCCGACGACGGCGTCGCCGCGACCAGCCCGGGGTGATCCCGGATGACAGCGGGGTGACAGCGCCCTCGTGGGGCGGCCGACGTAGCATCCGACCCACGGAGCGTTTCGGGAGATCACCTCAAAACGAAGGGAACGACGTGGCCCGCAGGAAGAACCCGCTCGGCAAGCTGACCGACGCAGCGCGCGAGGCGATCAAGAACCCGGTCGGCGCCGCCGGCAAGGCGGTCGAGCAGGCCAAGGGGACCGCTGCGATCGGCAAGATGGTCGCCGGCCAGGTCACGCGTACGGCGGTCTCGACCGCGTCCGCACGGCCGGGGCCGTCAGCGGCCGCGGCAAGCGGGCCAAGACGAGCGCGCCGCACGCGGCACCGCCAGCCGGCTGCCTCGACCGCACCGTCGGCCGTCCCCGCCGACGCCTCCGTCAAGGTCGCGGGCGACCCCGTGGCCGCCCGCGAGGAAGGCGCCCCGGCGCCGGCGCCCGCGAGGAAGACGGCGGTCGCCAAGCCTCCGGTGCAGGCGCCCGCCACGAAGGCGCCGGCGGCGAAGAAGCCGGCAGCGAAGAAGCCGGCGGCGAAGAAGCCGGCGCGAAGAAGCCGGCGGCGAAGAAGCCGGCCGACGAAGAAGGCCGGCGGCACCGAGCCCCGCCGACGTCGCGGAGAAGATCGCCCCGCACCCGGCACAGCGCGGCGACGACACCCCAGGGGACCGGCTGCCCGCCAAGCAGGCGGCCCAAGAAGACGCGGCCGCGAAGAAGCCGGCCCAAGAAGCCGGCCGCGAAGACGACGCCGCGCAAGGCCACCGCCCGCGAGGACCAGCCCGCAGCAGCAGGCCGCCGAGCACGACAAGGGCTGACGGGACCTCGGGCCGCCCGGGTCGTAGGCTGGGGCGGTCATGAGCCTGCACCCAGCACCCTTCCCACGCCGCGCACCTACGAAGTCCGCACCTACGGGTGCCAGATGAACGTGCACGACTCCGAGCGGCTCACCGGTCTGCTCGAGGAGCGCCGGCTACGTCGCGGCACCGGAGCGACGAGCAGGCCGACGTGGTGGTGTTCAACACCTGCGCGGTGCGGGAGAACGCCGACAACAAGCTCTACGGCAACCTCGGCCACCTGCGCGCCGGTCAAGGCCGCGCATCCCGGCATGCAGATCGCGGTCGGCGGCTGCCTGGCGCAGAAGGACCGCGTCGACGATCACCGAGAGGGCGCCCGTGGGTCGACGTGGTCTTCGGCACCCACAACATCGGCTCGCTGCCGGTGCTGCTCGAGCGGGCGCGGGTGCAGCGAGGAGGCCCAGGTCGAGATCCTGGAGTCGCTCGAGGTCTTCCCCTCGACGCTGCCGACCAAGCGCGAGTCGGCGTACGCGGCCTGGGTCTCGATCTCGGTCGGGTGCAACAACACCTGCACGTTCTGCATCGTGCCGGCGCTGCGCGGCAAGGAGAAGGACCGCCGTCCCGGCGAGATCCTCGCCGAGGTCGAGGCGCTGGTCGCCGAGGGCGTCACCGAGGTCACCCTGCTGGGGCAGAACGTCAACGCCTACGGCGTGGAGTTCGGCGACCGGCAGGCGTTCTCCAAGCTGCTGCGCGCCTGCGGCGGGATCGAGGGCCTCGAGCGGGTGCGGTTCACCAGCCCGCACCCGGCGGAGTTCACCGACGACGTGATCGAGGCGATGGCGCAGACGCCGAACGTCATGCCACTCGCTGCACATGCCGCTGCAGTCCGGCTCGGACAAGGTGCTGCGCGAGATGCGGCGCTCCTACCGGCAGGCGAAGTTACCTCGGCATCATCGACCGGGTCCGGGCCGCGATGCCCGACGCCGCGATCACCACCGACATCATCGTCGGCTTCCCCGGCGAGACCGAGGAGGACTTCCTCGAGACCCTGAAGGTCGTCGAGCTGGCCCGGTTCGCCGGCGCGTTCACCTTCCAGTACTCCAAGCGGCCCGGCACGCCGGCCGCGACGCTGGAGGACCAGGTGCCCAAGGAGGTCGTCCAGGAGCGCTACGAGCGGCTCGTCGCGCTGGTCAACGAGATCGCCTGGGAGGAGAACAAGCGTCTGGTCGGTCGCACGGTCGAGCTGCATGGTCGCCGAGGGCGAGGGCCGCAAGGACGCCGCGACCCAGCGGCTGTCCGGCCGCGGCCCCGACAACCGGCTGGTGCACTTCACCCCGGTCGGTCGACGGGCCCGGTCGCCGTCCGCCCCGGCGACATGGTCGAGGTCGAGATCACCTACGCCGCGCCGCACCACCTGGTCGCCGACGGCCCCGTGCAGTCGCGTACCGCCGGACCCGGGCCGGCGACGCGTGGGAGGCCCGCCGGACCACGCCGGCAGCCGGCCGGCGTCCTGCTCGGCCTGCCCACCGTCGGCGTCCCACGCCGCTGCCGCCCAGCGAGGGCTGCCTGGTCCGCTGAGGTCGCGGCCCTCCGAAGCCGTGCGTCGAGGATCGGCGGCGTCGACCGTCCCGGATCGAGGCCAGCACCTGCAGCTCGTGCGGCACGACGGGCTCGGGCAGCGCGTCCAGGTCGCACCACCGCAGGTCGGCGCACTTGTCCGGCTCGACGATGCGGGGCGTGCCCGTCCAGGACGTCGCGGTGAAGAAGTAGTCGACCCGCTCGTCGACGGCCTCGACCCTGACCGGTGCGCTGCATGGCACACCACGCCACGAGGTCGACGTCGCTGACGCCGATCTCCTCCGCCGCCTCGCGGCGGACGGCGGCGTGCACCGACTCGCCGCGCTCGACGTGTCCGGCGACCGCGGCCGCCCAGTGGCTCGTCGCG
This sequence comes from uncultured Actinomycetota bacterium, assembly GCA_963845655.1. Classification (GTDB taxonomy): domain Bacteria; phylum Actinomycetota; class Actinomycetes; order Propionibacteriales; family Nocardioidaceae; genus Nocardioides_B. Next base: position 368,919 of record CAWJTB010000003.1, read on the forward strand.
GAAGCCGGTGCCGGCGACGCAGCTGGAGCAGCACCTCGCGGACGTCGGCGTGCGGGGCGGGGCGCAGCAGGAACACGTAGGCCGCGGGGACGACGACGAAGCGGTCGGTCATGCGGTCCGCTGAGCGGCACCGGGCCGGTCAGTGTCGCGGGTTGCGATCCGGGTCGAACGTCCTGTTGTCTGCACCGGGTCGGGCTGCACCTCACCGACGGTCTTGTCGACCTGCGTGACGGGGGCGGTCTCGTCCGGCTTGTCGGACCGGCTCGTCGGCGTCGCTCGGGCCCGCGGGAGCCGACGTGGTGCACGTCGCCCGGGAGGGTCGTCGGCGTCTCACCGTCGGTGGTGCCCTGCGCCGACGCCAGGGTGCCGGTGCCCTCGATACCGTCGAAGACCCCGATCCGCTCGCTGCTGACGCCGAGGTCGCCCGGAGAGGGCGGCGGGTCCGCCCGACGACGGGTGCGACTCACGGTTCACGGTCGTCCGTCGGCCGGGCGTCGTCTGGCGTCGTCCGGTCCTCGTGCCTCGTCCTCGGCTCGTCGTCCGGCTCGTCGTCGGCCGGCGTGGACGCCGGCGGGGTGCTCCGGCTGCTGGTCGCGCGACGTGAACTCACCCGGTGTCGTCGTCACCCGCCGGCGCCTCGCCGACGAACTGGTCGGGTTCGAGCGTCGCCGAGGTCTGACCTCGGCTCCTGGTTCGCTTCCAGGCTGGTCCTCTCGCTGGGTTGCGTCACGGTGCTGGGTCGGTGCACATCTCGTCACTCGCCGCCCGATCCGTCGGAGGGCTGGTCGAGCGCCGTCTCGGCATTCTCCTCCTGCAGCTCCTCGTTGGCCTGCTCGGTCTGGGTGCGCGCGCTGTTCGAGCCGTCCGGCATGTCGGCTGCCGGGGGAGGTGAGCCGGGCGCCTCGCCGTCCTGGTCCGGAGCCGCGTCCACGTGCACCGGAGCGTCCTGCGCGCCTGCGTCCGTCGACTGCGGAGGCCCGCCGGGGCTGGTGGGCCCGGCCGGGGCGTCGTCTCGTTGCGGGCCGCCGGGCGGGGCAGGGGCGTCCGGACCGCGTCGGCTGCGTCGCTGCTCGTCATGTCGTGCGCCGTACCCGGCCGCATCTCCGTCGAAACCACGCGCGCGCGCGACCGGGCGTCAGCGGCGGGGCGGCCGATCGCCGAAGTCGTCGTTCTTGCCGTCGAGCCCGTCGAGCCCCTTGCGCAGCTGCGTCGCGGCCCTGGGCGACCTTGGCGGCGTGCTTGTTGCCGGTCTGCTCGTTGATCGTGCGAGCCACCTGGTCGGCGCCCTTGTCGATCGTGTCGCCGTGCTGGTCGACGGCCTTGGTCAGCTGCTTCTTGGCCTTGTCGAAGATCCCCATGTGCTGCTCCTTCGTTCCCCAGACGGCCCGGGGCCGGTCGGCCTCGTCGGGTTTGCCACACTCCCATCATGCCGAACGAGCGGTCAGGTGCCCCGGTCGCGGGCCCGGTCGCGGTCGTCGGACCCACCGCGGCCGGCAAGTCCGACCTCTCCCTGGAGCTGGCGCTGGCGCTGGGTGGCGAGGTGGTCAACACCGACGCGATGCAGGTCTACCGCGGCATGGACATCGGCACCGCCAAGCTCGCCGGCGACGAGCGCCGCGGCGTCCCGCACCACCTGCTCGACGTGCTCGACGTGCACGAGTCGGCCACCGTCGCGCGAGTTCCAGGCCCTGGCCCGGGGTGTGATCGCCGACATCGCCGGTCGCGGTGCGGTGCCGGTCCTGGTCGGCGGCTCCGCGCTCTACACCCGAGCGGTCCTCGACCGCTTCGAGTTCCCCGGCACCGACCCGGCGGTGCGGGCCCGGCTCGGAGGACGAGCTGGCCGAGGTCGGCGCCGGCGCGCTGCACCGTCGGCTCGCCGCGGTGGACCCGCAGGCGTCCGCGAAGATCGAGCCGGCCAACGCGCGCCGGGTCGTGCGCGCGCTCGAGGTGGTCGAGATCACCGGGGCGCCGTACGCCGCCACGCTGCCGGACCTGACCTACCACTTCCCGCACGCCGTGCAGATCGGGGTGGACGTGCCACGCCCGGTGCTCGACGAGCGGATCGAGCGACGGGTGCGCGGGATGTGGGAGGCCGGACTTGTCGAGGAGGTGCGTGCGCTGGCCGACCGCGGACTGCGCGAGGGACGCACGGCGCAGCCGGGCGCTGGGCTACCAGCAGGTGCTCGGCTACCTCGACGGCGAGGCTCACCGAGGAGCAGGCGCTGTGAGCAGACCGTGACCGGGACGCGGCGCTTCGCGCGGCGGCAGGACGCGTGGTTCCGCAAGGACCCACGGATCACGCTGGGTGGGCTGGGACGACCCGCAGCGGCTGCGGCGGGCACTGGACGCGACCGGGGCGCAGCAGCGAGGGTAGGAGCGTCGTGCCCCAGCACACTCGGGAGGAACACCATGGGGCTCATCCGCCACCGCTCCGCGCTTCGCGCACTCGCCCTCGCCGCTGCCGGAGGCGACCCGCTCGCCGGTCTAGGGGCCGGGCACCGCGGCCGGAGCAGGACCGCGGCAACGGACTCCCGGGCCGCCGTCGAGCGGGCCGCCGACACGGCTTCTACACCGTGAAGACGCCGACGAGCCGGGCTTCGGGGGGGCGGTCACCTCGGTGGACCCCGAGGCGTCCAGGGTCGGCATGCGAGGTGCTGAAGAACGGCGGCAACGCGGTCGATGCCGCCGTGGCGACGGCCGCTGCGCTCGGCGTCACCGAGCCCTACAGCGCGGGGCTCGGCGGCGGCGGCTACTTCGTGTCCTACGACGCCCGGTCCGGCAAGGTCCACACCCTCGACGGCCGCGAGACCGCACCGGCGGACGATGCCCACGGACGCGTTCGTCGACCCGGCGACCGGCAAGCCCTACCCGTTCACCCCGCGACCTGGTCACCAGCGGCGTCTCCGTCGGCACGCCCGGCACGCCGGCCACCTGGGAGACCGCTCTGCGGCGCTGGGGGACGCTCAGCCTGAAGCGGGCGCTGCAGCCGCGGCCGCGCTCGCGGCCCGCGGCTTCGTCGTCGACGAGACGTTCCGCTCGCAGACCGCCGACAACCAGAAGCGGTTCGAGGCCTACACGACCACGCCCAAGCTGTTCCTGCCCGGCGGGACAGCCACCGGCCGTGGGCTCGGTGTTCAAGAACCCCGACCTCGCCCGCACCTACCGTCTGCTCGGCCGCGAGGGCGATGCGGTCCTTCTACCGCGGCCCGCTGGCTCGGCAGATCGCCGACCTCGTGCAGCACCCGCCGAAGAGCCCGGACACCACGCTGCCCGTGCCGGCCGGCTACCTCACCACCCGTGACCTGGCGAAGTACCGCGTCCTGGAGCAGCGGCCCACCCGCAGCGACTACCGCGGCTACGACGTCTACGGCATGGCGCCCTCCTCATCCGGCGGCACCACCGTCGGGGAGTCGCTGAACATCCTGGAGCGCTACGACCTCTCCGCCTCCAGCGTCGCCGGTGTCCTGCACCACTACCTGGAGGCCACCGCACTGGCGTTCGCCGACCGCGCGAAGTACCTCGGCGACCCGCGCTTCGTCGACGTGCCGGTCGCGGACCTGCTCTCCGACCGGTACGCCGCCGAGCGGGCCTGCGCGATCAGCGAGACCCGGGCCATGCCGAAGCCGACGCCCGCCGGCGACGTGACCGACTACGACGGGCGCTGCGGCGGCTCGACGAGGGCGAACGAGGAGTTCGGCGAGACCGAGAACGTCGAGACCACCAACCTCACGGTCACCGACCGGCGCGGCAACGTCGTGGAGTACACCCTCACGATCGAGCAGACCGGCGGCTCCGGGATGCTCGTGCCCGGCCGTGGCTTCCTGCTCAACAACGAGCTGACCGACTTCAGCACCGTCTACGACCCGGCCGACCCCAACCGGATCCAGCCCGGCAAGCGGCCACGCTCCTCGATGTCGCCGACGATCGTGCTCAAGGACGGCAAGCCGTTCCTCGCCCTCGGCTCCCCGGGGGGCGCCACGATCATCACCACCGTGACGCAGCTGATCGTCAACCGGATCGACCGCGGACTCTCGCTGGAGCAGGCCATCGCCGACCCGCGGGCCTCTCAGCGCAACGCCGCGTCGGTCAGCGCCGAGCCGGAGTTCATCGACACCTACGGCCCGTTGCTGACCCCCTTCGGCCACACGTTCACCCGGACCGGCGACCAGTTCACCAGCGCGGCGGAGATCGGCGCCGCGACCGCGATCGAGTTCGGCCCGCGGGGGGCGCTGACCGCCGTGTCCGAACCGCGGCGGCGCGGCGGCGGCTCGGCGCTGGTGGTCCAGCCCCGCTGACGGCCACGGCCGTACGATCGACGCCATGACCAGGGACACCTACACCGTCCAGCGCAGCGAGACGATCCACGCCGACCCGGCGATGATCTACGCCCAGGTCGTCGACTACCACCGGTGGCCGTCCTGGTCGCCCTGGGAGGGCATGGACCCCGCCCTGGAGCGCACCTACTCCGGGAGCGCGTCCGGCGTCGGCTCGGCCTACGCCTGGTCGGGCAACCGCAAGGCGGGCGAGGGCACCCGGGTCACCTGGACGTTGACCGGGCCCACGACCGTCGCGGAGGCTGGGTGAGCCAGGTCGGGATCGACGTCGTGGGGTTCGACTTCCTCAAGGGGCACGGCACCGAGAACGACTTCGTGCTGCTGCCGGACCCCGATGGCAGTCGCTTCGGGGATCTCGACCCGGCCCTGGTGCGGCGACTGTGCGACCGCAGGGCCGGCCTCGGTGCCGACGGAGTGCTGCGCGTCGTCCGCACCGAGGCGTACGACGACCCGTCGGCGCGCGCGGCCCGGGGGAGCGCGGTGTGGTTCATGGACTACCGCAACGCGGACGGCTCCACCTCCGAGATGTGCGGCAACGGGGTGCGGGTGTTCGGCCGCTACCTGGTCGCGCACCAGGGGGTCGACGCCGGTCAGCCGCTACCGGTCGGCACCCGCGACGGGGTCAAGGTGCTGTCGTTCCCGGACGGTCCGGACGGGCCGGTCAGCGTGGACATGGGGGAGCCGGACGTGCTCGGCGAGACCGAGGTCTCGGTCGGGGCCGCACCTGGACGGCGCTGCACGTGTCGATGGGCAACCCGCACGCGGTGGCATTCGTGGACGCGCTCGACGACGCCGGGCCGCTGCTCGACGCCCCCGAGCACGACCCGGCCGTCTATCCGGACGGCGTCAATGTCGAGTTCGTGGTGCGCCGAGACGCCCGGCACCTGGCGATGCGCGTGCACGAGCGCGGCTCGGGGGAGACGCGCTCCTGCGGCACCGGTGCGTGCGCGGTGATGGTCGCGGCTGCGCTGGCCGACGGTCACGACCCCGCAGACCCGATCGCGGACGTCGTACCAGGTGGACGTGCCGGGTGGGCGTCTCGACCTTGCCTGGACCGAGGCCGGACGCGTCGTGCTCACCGGGCCGGCGGTGCTCGTCGCGGCCGGCACCTGGCTGGCGAAATGAGTCGCTGCTCGCCTTGCAGTCGTGCGAGCATCGTGGTGCCTCGGGAATCCACCCGGGCGCCCGGACGTTCCCTTTGGTGGATATGACGCACGCACACGAGCACGCCCCCGACCACGCCCGACCGTCCCCGCCGACGCCGACATCGACCTCGACGACGCCCTCCTGGAGACCGAGGAGTGGGAGCGACGCCGACGACTCGGGCGACGGCGGCTTCGCCGACGAGCCCGATCCCGAGGAGGATGAGGAGTCGAGCGGCCAGCTGGACCTGGCCGAGCGGCACGCCCTGCGCCGGGTGGTGGGGCTCTCGACCGAGCTCGAGGACGTCTCCGAGGTCGAGTACCGCCAGCTGCGCCTCGAGCGCGTGGTGCTGGTCGGCGTGTGGACCGAGGGCACCGTCGCGGACGCCGAGAACTCCATGGCCGAGCTCGCCCTGCTCGCCGAGACCGCCGGCTCCCAGGTGCTCGACGCGCTCTACCAGCGGCGTCAGAAGCCCGACCCGGCGACGTACATCGGTCGCGGCAAGGTCGAGGGACTGCGCGAGGTCGTGCAGGCCACCGGCGCGGACACCGTGATCATGGACGGCGAGCTCGCCCCCTCCCAGCTGAGGAACCTCGAGGACAAGGTCAAGGTCAAGGTGGTCGACCGCACCGCCTTGATCCTCGACATCTTCGCCCAGCACGCCAAGTCGCGCGAGGGGCAGGCACAGGTCGAGCTCGCCCAGCTCAGCTACATGAAGCAGCGCTTGCGCGGCTGGGGTGGCAACCTGTCTCGGCAAGCGGGCGGCCGGGTCGCCGGCGGTGCGGGCATCGGCGGCCGTGGCCCCGGAGAGACCAAGATCGAGACCGACCGGCGCCGCATCAACACCAAGATCGCCAAGCTGCGCAACGAGCTCAAGCACATGCGCACGACCCGGGACACCAAGCGCTCCGAGCGGCAGCGGCACCAGATCCCGTCCGTGGCGATCGCGGGCTACACCAACGCCGGCAAGTCCTCGCTGCTCAACCGGCTGACCGATGCCGGGGTCCTCGTCGAGGACTCGCTGTTCGCCACCCTCGACCCGACCACCCGGAAGACCACCACGTCCGACGGGCGCATCTACACGATGTCCGACACCGTCGGCTTCGTGAAGCACCTGCCGCACCAGCTCGTCGAGGCGTTCCGCTCGACGCTGGAGGAGGTCGCCGACTCCGACCTGGTCCTGCACGTCGTCGACGGGTCGCACCCCGACCCCGAGGGACAGCTGAGCGCGGTGCGCGAGGTGTTCGCCGAGATCGGCGCCGACAAGGTGCCCGAGCTGGTGGTCATCAACAAGGCCGACGCGGCCGACCCGATGGTGATCTCGCGGCTGCGTGCCCGCGAGCCGCACTCGGTGGTGGTGTCGGCCCGGACCGGTGAGGGGATCGAGGAGGCACTGCTCGCGATCGAGGCCGACCTGCCGCACCCGGGCGTGGAGTTCGAGGTGCTGCTGCCCTACGAGCGTGGCGATCTGCTCAACAAGATCCACACCTCGGGCGAGGTGGAGTCCCTCGAGCACACCGCCGACGGGTCACTGGTGCGCGGGCGCGTGCACGCCGGCCTCGCCGGTGAGCTGGCGCCGTACCTCGTGAGCGCCTGACCGCGTTCCTGCCACCGCCGTGGGCGCAGCCTGCCCGTGGACGTCATCGGCGCTGGACGGCCCGGACTTGAGGGTTTGGGGGTAAAGAGTGCTGAAACGTGGGTTAAAGGTGCTGCAGATCTCCTCGCCGGAGACCCATTTCGACGCTCGCGCCCGTATCCTGCTCTGATGGGAAACTTGGGGGTGCGGCGTGCACTGATGCCGCTGGTGCTGGCGCTGGGGATGGTTTTCGGCGTGCAGTCGGTCGTGCAGGCCGCCGACCCGTCCCCGGTGACGTACGTCGGCTCGTCCTACGCCGGGCTGTCCAGCACCTCGCCCACCGCGGACAAGCCGCAGAGCAAGCTGTTCTTCGCCCACGGCTCGTGGTGGTCGGACATGCTCGCCAGCGACGGCACCTTCCGGATCCACGAGCTGATGCCCGACCACACCTGGCGGCCCACCGCCGGCGTGGTCGACAACCGGCCCAACAGCACCGGTGACGTCCTTTGGGACGGCTCGAAGCTCTACGTCGCCACCCGGCAGGCCTCCACCCCGCTGCGGGTGAACCGGCTCAGCTTCGACCCGGCATCGCGCAGCTGGACCCCCGACGCAGGGTTCCCGGTCACGGTCGCCACCGGCGGGGGATCGGAGTCCGCCTCGATCGACAAGGACTCCCTCGGCCGGCTCTGGGTCACCTGGACCCGCGGCCGCACGGTCTGGGTCGCTCACACGACCACCGGCGACGCCACCTTCGGGGCGCCCTTCAAGCCTGCGGTCGCCGACACCGCGATCAGCTCCGACGACCTGTCGGGCCTGGTCGCCTTCCGCGGCCAGATCGGCGTGATGTGGTCCGACCAGGACACCGGGGCCTTCCGCTTCGCGGTCCACCGGGACACCGACCCCGACAACCAGTGGTCGTTCGAGAACGCGCTCGCCGGGCCGAGCATCGCCGACGACCACCTCAACCTCAAGAACGTCAACGACGACAACCGTGGCCGCGTCTACGGCATCGTCAAGACCAGCCTCAACGACACCGCGGCGCCCAAGCCGACCGACCCCCTGATCATCCTGGTCGTGCGCGACACCGACGGCACCTGGTCCCAGCACACGGTGGCCACGGTGGCCGACGACTGGAGCCGACCGATGGTGCAGATCGACACCGTCAACCAGCGGGCGCTGGTCTTCGGCACAGCCCCGGTCACGGACGGCACGATCTACTACAAGGCGTCCGGCCTCGACGACCTCACGTTCCCGTCCGGCCGGGGCACCCCGTTCGTGACCTACAAGTACCGCTACCTCAACAACGCGACCGGCACCAAGCAACCCCTGACGCAGCAGTCGGGTGTCGTGGTGCAGGCGGCGTCCGGTGGCAAGGACAGCCGCTACTACCACGCCGAGATGCCGCTCAACCCGCCCAGCGTCGACGCGCCCCCCACCGCTCCCGGGGCACCCACCGCCTCCTCGGTGACGGCGACCAAGGTCGACCTGAGCTGGGCCGCCTCGAGCGACGACGTCGGTGTCGCGTCGTACACCGTGCTCCGCGACGGCAGCCCGATCGGAACGGCGACGGGCACGTCGTACTCCGACACGACCGTGTCAGCCTCGACGACCTACTCCTACGCGGTCGTGGCCAAGGACACCAGCGGCCAGTCCTCGCCGCAGAGTCCCTCGACGAGCGTGACGACCCCCGCCCCGCCGCCTCCGACCTCCGTCAGCTTCGAGGCCGGCACGTCCGGCTCCGCCACCGGCACCGCGGTCGCGGTGAGCACGCCCGCGGTCGCTGCCGGCGACGTCACGGTGCTCTCCGTCGCCTCCCGCGGCCGTCCGAGCATGACCGCCCCGGCCGGGTGGTCGCTGGTCCGCATGGACGACAACGGCACCACGATGCGGCAGTGGGCCTACGTCAAGGTGGCCACCTCCGCCGCTCCGGCCGGCACCGCGAGCTTCACGCTGTCGTCCGCCCAGTCCTCGGCGTGGACCGCGGCCGTCTACCAGGGAGTGTCCACCTCCCAGCCGGTCGCCTCGTCGGCCGTGTCGGTCAACGCCAGCTCCAACCGGCCCGCGCTGCCCGCCGCGACAGGAGCTCCCGCCAGCGTCGCCGTCGGCTTCGTGGGGCTCGCCAACGCCGCCGCGATCACGCCCGCGACGGGCTGGACCGAGCGCGGCGAGTCCTCGACGCCCACCGCCACCTACAAGGTGACCGGTGAGCTCGCCGACGTCGCGATCCCCGCGTCCGGCCAGGTCGGCTGCGACCACCGTCTCCTCGAGCGTCTCCGGCGCCAGCATCGGCCACACTCTCGTCCTCACGCCTGCCCCGTGAGTCGCGGGCCGCTTCTGGTCGCGATCTCGGGGGTCGACGGGGCCGGCAAGTCCACCCTGGTGACCGGTGTCGCGCAGCGGCTGCGCGCCTCGGGCGTCGCGGCCGAGATCGTCTGGTACCGCCCCGGGATGGGCATGGGCTGGGTCGACCGACCGTTGCGACTGGCCCGCCGGGTCCTGTCCCGAGGCGGTCCCGTCTCGGACGGACCGACGATGCGGACGATCGCCCGGTCCGAGACCGTCCCGGCGTCTCGAAGGGGACCGGTCGGCTGGGTGTGGTGCATGCTGGTGACCGTGACCTTCGTGCTCGGTGTCCGCACCCAGGTCGCGCGTCTGCGCCGGCGCGGTGTCCAGGTCGTGCTGTTCGACCGACATCTGGCCGACGCCCTGGTGACGCTGGACGTCTTCTACCGCGGGGTCGCGCTCGCCGCACCGCGGGCGCTCGTACGCCGGCTGCTTCCGCGGGCCGCGGCCACCGTCTACCTCGACCTCCCCACGGAGGTCGCCGTCGCCCGCAAGCCCGGTGACACGATCGAGCACCAGGCGGTCGCCGCCCAGCTGTCGGCGTACCCTCGTCACGTGCGTGACCTCCGCCAGATCCTGACGATCGACGCCACCCTTCCTCGCGAGGAGGTGCTCGACCGTGCCTGGCGGTTCGTCGAGCCGGCGGTCAGGGACGCGGCACGGTCCGCGCCACGGGGGACGACTGAGCTGTGATCCGGGTCCTGGTCACAGACGGCGGCTCGGTCACCGCCCGATCGACGTTGGCGGCCGTGCGTGCCCTGCACGCCGCAGGGCACGAGCCCTGGGTGACGGTCTCGGGCCGACCGAGCCTGGCGAGCTCGTCGCGGCACTGCGCCGGTGCGGTGACGACGAGCGTGGCGGAGTCGGGCGCCTACCCCGACGACGTGCGCGCGGCGGTGGAGCAGCACGGCTTCTTCACCGTGATGTGCTCCAGCGACGTCAGCCTGCTCGCGCTGCGACCCCCAGGGCACGAGCTGGTCCGCAAGGACGAGGTCTCGCGTCGCGCCGAGATCGCGGGCCTGCCCCTGATCCCCGAGTGGCTGATCCACACAGCCGCCGACGTCGCGAAGGTCGCCGACGGGCTGGACTACCCGGTCGCGGTCAAGCCGATCGAGCGGAAGGCGAGCGACGTCCCGGTGCAGCGGATCGATCGCCCCGACGACCTCATCGCCAACCGTGACCTCGCACCGCTCGTCGTCCAGCGATGGGTGGACGAGCCGTTGAGCGCCTACAGCGGCGTCATGCACGACGGCCGGATGATCGCCGTCGTCGCTCAGGAGAGCGATCGCCTGTGGCCCGCGAGTGCCGGCGTCAGCTGCTACGCGCGCACGACGCCGGTCGACCCGGACCGGGTCGCCGCGCTGGAGAAGCTCGCCTGCGATCACGAGGGCGTGATCCAGGCGCAGTTCATCGGCGATTCGCTGATCGACCTCAACCCCCGGGTCTACGGCTCGCTGCCGCTCGCGCTCGCCGCCGGGCTGAACCTGCCCGCCATCCACATCGCCGCCCTGCGCGGGGAGGTCCAGGACATCCCGAGCGCCCGCGTGGGGGTGCGCTACCGATGGATCGAGGGCGACGTGCGCCACGTCGTGTCCGAAGTGCGGCGGCGCCGCCTCACCACGTGGCAGGCGCTGGGCGCGTTGGCACCGCACCGGGGCACGGCGCACAGCATGGCCGCACGGGACCCTGCCCCGACGTTGCGCCGTCTGCGCGAGCTGGCCCACAGGCGCGCATGACCGGCGCGCGCCGTCCAGGTCCGGTGACGCACCACCAGGTGGGGGGTGTGGTGCACGTGGCGGTCACCGGGGGGGACGAGGCCGACCACCGCGTAGTGGCCCGGCAGCTCGGTCCCGCGGTCGCCGATCCGGGAACGCCGGTCGACCTGGAGATCGCGTTCGTGCCCGACCTGGCGACCGTGGGGGAGCCGATCTGGGCCGGCTACCAGGAGACCTCCTTCGACGAACGCCACTTCTACCTGCACGGCACCCGAGCGTCCCGCGGCGACCGGGCGCTGCGGGCGCGTGCCCCTCTCGACCGGCTGGGCGCGGGAGCCGACGGCGGCGCCGTGGTCGAGGTCGAGTCCGGGGCCCGCGTCGTCCCGTTGCTGGTGGCGATGGTCAACCTGCTCGCGCTCGGCAGGGGAGTCGTCCCCGTGCACGCGTCGACCGTGGTGCACCGCGGCCGCACCGTGCTGGCGTGCGGATGGTCCAAGGGCGGCAAGACCGAGATGATGGTCTCGCTGGAGCGGGCCGGCGCGACGTACGTCGCCGACGAGTGGAGCTATCTGCACCGGGTCGAGGACCGCACGCACGCCTCGTCCCTGCCCGAGCCGGTGCGGGTGTGGAGCTGGCAGCTGGCGCAGCTCCCGGCGCTGCGCGCCCGGGTCGCCGACCGTCGCACGCGGGCCCGGCTGCGGATGCTGGACGGCGCCGCCTCGACGCTCGGCGCGCTGGGCCGGCGCTCCGTGCCGGGTCGTGACGTCTGGCGTCGTGCCGCCCCCGTGCTGGCCCGGCAGGCCTACGTGCAGGTGCCGCCGGCCCGGCTCTTCGCGGGACGTGTGGTCTCGCACGCCGTCCTGGACCAGGTGCTGCTCGTGCACTCGTGGCCCGGCTCCGAGACCGCGGCCACCCCCGTGGCGGGCACCGAGGTGGCGGCCAGGATGCGGCACTCGCTGGCGCACGAGCGGCTGCCGTTCACCGGCGTCTACCAGCAGTACCTCTTCGCCTTCCCCGAGCGCACCTGCGACCTCGCGGAACGGGCCGGGGACCTGGAGTCAGAGCTCCTCGACCGCACCCTCGGGCCGCTGCCGGCGCACCGGTTGGTGCATCCCTACCCGGCCGACCTCGACGCCGTCGCGGCGACCATCGAGTCACTGCTCCGCTGAGCGTTGCGCTCCACCGGGCGACGTCTGCCGAGCCGCGCCGGGCCGACCTGGGGACGACCGCCGACGCCCGCCACCCGGCGCGGATAGGGTGCTCCGGTGCCCGTCGACGATGCTCCGGCTCGAGGCGTCGCGCGTGCGGGAGGTGCTCGCCGCGGCGGTCGAGTCGCTCGGCGGGCAGGAGCGGCCCGGTCAGATCCAGATGGCCGAGGCGGTCGCCCGGGCGATGGCCAGCGGCGAGCACCTGCTGGTGCAGGCCGGCACCGGCACCGGCAAGTCGCTGGGCTACCTCGTGCCCGCGCTGCTGCACGACCGCCGGGTGGTGGTGGCCACGGCGACGCTGGCCCTGCAGCACCAGCTGGTCGAGCGCGACATCCCGGCGCTGCTCGAGGCGGCCGACGCACGTGCTGCGACCGCACGCCGTCGTACGCGGTGCTCAAGGGCCGCTCGAACTACGCCTGCCTGCACCGGATCCGCGAGGGCGTCCCCGACGACCAGGGCACGCTGGTGGAGCTGCCGGACGGCTCGATGGGCAGCGAGGTGCTCGCGCTGCGGGCGTGGGCCGAGGAGCAGAGCCGAGGCGAAGGGAGCCGGCGACCGCGACTCCGCTCCCAAGCACGGCGACCGGGTCTGGCGGCAGGTCTCGGTCAACCACCGCGAGTGCCTCGGCGCGACCAAGTGCCCGTTCGCAGAGGAGTGCTTCGCGGAGCGGGCCAAGGAGAAGGCCGCGCAGTCGCAGCTGGTCGTCACCAACCACTCGCTGCTGGCCATCGACGCCATCGAGGGCGTGCCGATGATCCCGGAGTACGACGTGGTGGTGATCGACGAGGCGCACGAGCTGGCCGCGCCGGGTCACGCAGGCCGCCACCGACGAGCTGTCCGTGCGCCGAGGTCGAGCGCGCCGCACGCCGCTCGCAGCGGCACGTCGAGGGCACTCGAGGCCGACGACCTCGCCGACGCCGCCGAGGCGTTGCGCGCGGCCTACGACGAGACGCGACCCGGGTCGCGTCGACGCGCTCTCGGGAGCGCTCTCCGACGCGCTCGTGCTGGTCCGCGACGCGGCCCGCGGCCTGATCTCGGCCTTCCCCAAGGAGTCTCTCGGACGGGCGAGGCCGACGCCGGCCGCACCCAGGCCCGCGGCGCGGTGCAGGAGATCTTCAAGACCGCCGAGCGGATGGCGTCCGACCTCGCCGTCGACGTGCTCTGGCTCAGCGAGCGCGACAGCAAGCGCGGCGGCGACCTGCTGTGCGTGGCGCCGCTGCAGGTGTGGGGACCGCTGCGGGACAGGCTGCTCGTCGGACGAAGACCGTGGTGCTCACCAGCGCGACCCTGATGCTCGGCGGCGACTTCAGCTCGGTGGCCGCCTCGCTCCCTCAGGCCAGCAGAGACTCGCCGAGCGCGTTGGCAGCCGCTCCGCCCCCGCCGAGGCGCGCCGGACCGGTCCGCGACCGAGGACGACACGCTGCCGTGGCGGGGGATCGACGTCGGGTCGCCGTTCGACTACGCCCGCCAGGCGCATCCTGTACGTCGCCCGCCACCTGCCTCCGCCGGGCCGTGACGGCCTCGGGCCGGCACAGCTCGACGAGATCGTCGACCTGGTGGACGCCGCGGACGGTCGCACGCTGGGGCTGTTCTCGAGCCGCCGGGCCGCGGACGCCGCCGCCGAGGCCGCTGCGCGAGCGGCTGCCGCACCTGACGATCCTGGCGCAGGGTGAGGCGCAGCTGCCCGAGCTGGCCCGGCTGTTCACCGAGGACCCGCACGCCTGCCTGTTCGGCACCCTGTCGCCTGTGGCAGGGCCTCGACGTGCCCGGGGACACCTGCCAGCTGGTGATCATCGACCGGATCCCGTTCCCGCGGCCCGACGACCCGCTGATGTCCGCGCGACAGCGGGCCGCTGACCAGGCCGGCGGCAACGGGTTCATGCAGGTCGCCGCGACCCACGCCGCGCTGCTGCTGGCCCAGGGGGCCGGCCGGCTGATCCGGACCACGAGCGACAGGGGCGTGGTGGCGATCCTCGACCCCCGGCTCGTGACGGCGCGCTACGGCAGCTTCCTGCGTGCGTCGTTGCCGTCGATGTGGTCCACGACGGACCGCGACGTGGTGCTCCAGGCGCTGCGTCTCGCCGGCTGAGCAGGCCAAGCAGGGCAACCGACCGTCGTACGGCGAGGCGCGGTCGGCTGCAAGGATGGCCGGCATGGCGGGTACCTACGTTGTCAGCGACGTGCACGGACACCTCGAGGACCTGCGGGCGCTGCTGCACCGGGCCGGGCTCGTCGACGACGACGACCGCTGGACCGGCGGGGACACCACGCTGTGGGTCCTCGGAGACCTGGTCGACCGGGGTCCCGACGGGATCGGGGTGGTCCGGTTCGTGCGTGACCTGCAGCGTCAGGCGCCCGGACCTGGTCCACGTCCTGATGGGCAACCACGAGTCCCTGATGCTCGGGCAGAGGCTGTTCCCGGACAGCAGGTTCGGGGAGGTGTGGCAGCCTCAACGGCGGCCGCCGGCGCGACCAGGAGGCGCTCACCGAGGACGACGTCACCTGGCTCCGGGGACTGCCGGTGCTGGGCCGGTCCGGCGAGTTCCTGCTGATGCACTCCGACACCACGGACTACCTCGGATGGGGAGGAACGCTCGACGAGATCAACGACACGGTGGCGCGGGCTGCTCGCCGGGGACGACGCCCCGGGCACTTCGAGGTGTTCGCGGCCCTGACCAGCCGCTACGACTTCGTCGGGAGCGACGGAGAGCGAGGCCGCCCGCGCGATGCTCGCCAGCCTTCGGCGGCACGTGGATCGTGCACGGGCACAGCATCATCGGCTCGACGCTGACCGACGTCCGTCAGCGAAGGTACGAGTCGCCGATCAGCTACGCCGAGGACCTGCGTGGTCGCCATCGACGGCGGTCGCTACGACGGCGGACCGCTGCTGCTGCTCCAGATCGCCTGAGTCGCGATCTACATCCGGCGCAGGACCGCGGTCACCTTGCCGAGGATGGTCGCGTGCGTGCCGTCGATCGGCTCGTAGGCGTCGTTGTGCGGCAGCAGCCACACGTGACCGTTGCGGCGCTGGAACGTCTTGACGGTGGCCTCACCGTCCAGCAGTCGCGGCCACCACCTCGCCGTTCTCGGCGCTGGGCTGCTGGCGGACGACGACGTAGTCGCCGTTGCAGATCGCCGCGTCGACCATCGAGTCACCGACGACCTGCGAGCATGAACAGGGTGCCGTCGCCGACCAGGCTCTTGGGCAGCGGCATGATCTCCTCGACCCGCTCGTCGGCCAGGATCGGGCCACCGGCGGCGATCCGGCCGACCATCGGGACGTAGGTCGCGGCCGGCCTGGTGTCGCCGCAGTCCGTGACGTCGACCAGGGTCGCGGTCTCGTCGGGGGTGAAGACCGACAGCGCCCGCGGCCGGTTGGGGTCGCGCTTGAGGTAGCCCTTCTCCTCCAGCACCCGCAGCTGGTGCGCCACCGACGAGGAGCTGGTCAGCCCGACCCGCTCGCCGATCTCGCGCATGCTCGGCGGGTAGCCGCGCGACTCCAGCGAGTCGCGGATCGTGGTGAGGACACGCTGCTGCCGCGGGCGTGAGACCGCTGGCGTCCGGGGGACCGTCGGGCAGCTCGGAGATGCTCCGCGCCCCGGTCCCGTCCGCCGGACCTGCCTTGCGTTTGCCTGCCATGGCTGACCTTCCGTCCGTCCATCGTGGTCCGGCTGCGTCCACCTGCAGCCGCGCCGTGGTGCTCGTCACCGTAGTCCTCGCCGTCGGCCGGTTCAAACACCTGTTCGAACGGCGTGTCGCGATTTCTCCGTCTGGTTGGGTGCTCGTCATGACGTCCTCCGCACGCACCTCCAGCCGTCCTCCGGTTCGTCCTCCGCAGTGGTGACCGGTGCGGCCCGGGGGATCGGGCGCGCCACCGCCGAGCTGCTGGTGCGACGCGGGTACGCCGTGGTGCTCACCGACGTGGACGCCGACGCGGTCGCTCGTACGGCGGCTGCGATCGGTGCCGTCGCGGGCATCCCTCAGGACGTGCGCGACGAGGCCTCGCACGCCACGGTGGCTGCGGAGGCACTGCGACACGGTCCGCTGACCGTCTGGGTCAACAACGCCGGCGTCGGCGACGACGGCACGCTCGCGGACCTGCCGTCCGCTGCTGTCGACCGGCTCGTGGACGTGAACCTCAAGGGGGTGCTGTGGGGGATGCGCGCGGCGATGGGGGCCTTCGGGGCGCAGGGCGGCGACATCGTCAACGTGGCCTCGCTGAGCGGCCTGGGGCCGGTGCCCGGGCTGTCGACGTACGCCGCGACGAAGGCGGCCGTCGTCTCGCTGTCCACCAGCGTGGCACTCGAGGTGCCCGACCGACGTCCGCGTCCACGCGCTCTGCCCGACCGGCGTCGCCGGGCCGATGGTGGACGCCATGGAGCCTGGGGGAGCGCGGCTGCTGGTGCAGGCCGGTGGTCGGATCCTGACGCCGGAGGAGGTCGCTACGGCCGTGGTCGGCCTGATCGGCAGCCGTCGCATGGTGCGCAGCCTGCCCGCCCTGCCGGCGGCGATGATGCGGGGCGGTGGGCTGCTGCCGTCGCGGTCGGCGGCCGGCTTCGCGCTCGTTCGGTGGCTGGATCGGCGGCGTCGGGGCTGACCGTGGTGCGGGCGACACGCGGTTCGAACAGATGTTCGTTCGGTGCTTGATTCGTTCGAACAGGTGCTCTAACTTCGTACATGTGTTCGATCGAACGTCTCTTCGATCCTCGTCCGACAGAAACTGTCGGAGGTCGTCGGTAGAACTTCGGTCATGGACACGCAGGACCTGTCGGACACCCGCCCCGACTCCTTCCCCAGGAGGTCTCAGATGAGCTCGATCGCGATGAACCCCGGCTTCACCCGCCACGCCCGCCCTGCTCGCTCGGCCCGGGTGACGGCATCGTCTGCACCCGTCCGGCTGACCCGTCGTGGTCGCGTGATCGCGGTGCTCCTCCTCCTCGGTCTGGTGCTGGCGGCGCTCACCGCCTTCGGCTCGCACTCGGCGGCCACCGGCGAGGCCGGCGTCCCGGTGCAGACCCGGACCGTCGAGGTCGGTGCCGGTGACACGCTGTGGGAGATCGCGGACGACGTGGCCGCTCCCGGGGAGACGCGCACGATGGTCCATCGGATCCAGGAGCTCAACGCGCTGAGCGGCGCCGGGCTGATCGTGGGCCAGGAGATCGCCGTCCCGGTCGGCTGAGCGACACAGACGTGCTGCCGACCTCTTCGACCCGGGTCGGCGGCATGAGGGGAAAGACGAGGGGCGGGACCGTGCTCGAGCAGCACCGGTCCCGCCCTTTCGCCATGCCGGGCGACGCAGGTCAGAGCCGGGTCAGGCCACGCGCGATGAGCGCCTGCGCCGCGGTGTAGCTCGCCATCACCGCACTCTCGAGACCTAGTGCGGTCGCCGGTCGAGCAGGAACGTCCGGGCGCCCAGGAGCGTGTCCGAGGCCAGGAAGCAACGAAGTCCCGGCCAGCACCTCGCGCGCGGCCCGCGGGTCGCGGCTGCCGTCGAGCTGCCCCGCGGACGCCAGCAGGGCGGCCAGCGCGGTGGCGTAGAGCGCCACCGGCAGCGCCAGCACGGGGTCGCGGTGCCGCGCCGCGAGCGACATCCCCGGGGCGGCCGTCGCCCACACGCCGAGAGCGACCTTGGCCGACCGGTTCCACTGCGGCCCGGTGCGTGCTCCGGTGCGAGGCGAACGTGGCCAGGTAGGCGAGGTGAGCACCGAAGAAGGACCCCAGCCCGGTCAGGAACGCGCGTTCGCCACTCGCCAGCAGCGCCACGTCGCCGCCCCAGGACAGGGCATGCGCCGCCAGCAGCCCCCGCCGGTGCTCGTCGTCGTGGCCCCATGACAGCAGGCAGACAGCAGCGGCATCAGGGCGGGCTTGGTCAGCACCCGCAGCCGGCGGGCCGTCGTACCAGCCTGGCCGGCGAGGTAGCTGTCGGTGACTGCCGCCGCGACGTAGCCGGCCGCGAAGAGTGTGGTCCGCGCCATCCCCGCACCTTGCCGCGACGCGACGCCCTTGTCGAGGACGGACGGCCCTGGGCCGGTTTTCGTCCACAGGTGGTCGGTTGCTCGACCGGGAGTTTCTCGTTGTGGACAACGTGATTCTCGCCTGCATCGGGTCGCGAAAGTGTCGGTGGGCGGTGGCAGAGTCTCGGTCCATGGCCACCACCATCGACCACCAGCAGCCGGGCCACCCGCTGGGTGCAGTGCACCGACCTGGTCGCTGGACTGCGCGAGACCCTGTGGGCCGCCGCGCCCACCCGAGGAGCTGCTGGCCACGGTCTGCGCGATCGAGACGCTGCGCTCGATGCTCGACGCCGTGCTGGTCGAGGTCGTCGCCGAGATCGAGGCCACCGCAGCGGCCAAGAACGAGGGCTGGGCCAGCACCGCGGACTTCCTCACCGCCATCACCGGCGGCCGCAAGGGCAGCGGCAAGGCCCTGACCCGCCTGGCCCACGCCCTGACCGGCGACCGCCCCCGCCTGGCCCAGGCGCTGGCAGCCGGCGCGATCTCACGCACCCAGGCACTGGTCATCCTCGACGCCCTCGAACGACTCCCCGTCCACCCCGCACTACGTGAGGCCGCCGAGCAGGTCCTGCTCGAGGAGGCCCAGGTCCGCGACGCCACCGACCTGGCCAAAGCCGCCACCCACGTCCTGGAACGCCTCGACCCCGACGGCGACGCCGCCCGCGAGGAAGCCGCCCTGCACCGCCTCGAACGCTCCGCCCACCTACGCCGAATCCTGTCCATCGTCGAGGACGGCCTCGGCGGAGTCCGCGTCACCGGCCGCGGCACCATCGAGGACGCCAGCGCGATCACCAACGCCCTACGCCCCCTGGCCGCACCCCACCCCAGCAACCACCCGAGCGACCCCGCAGGAGGGGCAGCGGTGTGGGCGCCGTGCCCCGACCGACCGGCCCGGCGCCTGCGGGATCGGAGACTGCGCCCACGACGGCCGCGACCCCCGCGACCACGGCGCCCGCCTGTGGGACGCCCTGGTCGAGGCCTCTCGCCGCCTGGCCACCACCACCGTGCTCCCCGACTCCCACGGCGTCCCACCCCGCATCACCCTCACCCTGGACTACGACACCCTCGCCCACCAGCTCACCCACACACCACCCACCGCCGACCCACGACAGGGCCCTCGACCGGCCCCACGACCGACTTCACTGCGGGTCCCACTGCGAGTCCCACTGCGGGGCCCACGACCGGTCACGGGCACGGCCACGCGACCACCGGCGACGGACACCGCATCTCGGTCCACGCCGTGCGCCGCCTGGCCTGCGACGCCGAGATCCTGCCCCTCGTGCTCGGCACCACCTCCCAGATCCTCGACGTCGGCCGCACCCACCGCCTGGTCACCCCCGCCCTCTGGCACGCCCTGATCGCCCGCGACCAGCACTGCGCCTTCCCCTCCTGCACCCGACCCCCCATCGCCTGCGACGCCCACCACATCACCCACTGGGCCAACGGCGGATCCACCTCCCTGCCCAACCTCGTCCTGCTCTGCCGCACCCACCACACCCTGATCCACCACACCCCCTGGCAGATCCACCTCAACCCCCACGACCAACGCCCCGAATTCCTCCCCCCACCCCACCTCGACCCCCACCAACACCCACGACGACACCACCCCCACCACAACCAACCCCGGCGCACCTGAGACGTGCTTCGAGGCACCGCTTCGGCTTCGATGTCAGCATCAGAAGCGACGCCGGTGCGACGTGGTCGGAGACGCGACCTAGCGGTAGTCGCCCGAGAGCACCGCGGTGGCCTCGCTGACCCGCAGCGCCGATCCCGGTCCGGCGATCGTCACGGTCTCGGCGATGTCTCGCCAACCACCGTTCCCCACCCGGAAGCGTGCCGTGTAGGTGACGTCCACGCTCGCCTGCACGGTCGTGTGCGCATCCAGGTAGGCATGCGTCACGTCCATAGACTGGATATGGCGCACCTGGCGTGGATGTTCGTGCGCTCGAGCCGTCCCCGTGGTGCCAGGTGTAGCTGCTCGGCCGGGCTTCCACGTCGACGCGTTGTCCCAGCAACGTGATCGTCCGCGCGAAGGTCACCGGCTCCGCGTAGAAGATCGTCGCGAAGTTCACCAGCGTCTTGTCCTGCGGCTGCGTCCGCACCTCCAGCGCCGGGAGTCCGATCCGGCGCAGGGCATCCAGAACGAGACCGGGCGTGACCTGCGGGACCGGGGTGGCAGCGACCGGGGGACCACCTGGACCGGCGCACCGCGTGCCCAGCGAGGTCCAGTCACGGTTCCGCTGCTGTCCCCACAGCCGCCACAGTCGCTCGCGCGGGCCTGGGCACAGCTGCGCGATGCCGCAATCAGCCATGTCCGCGGAGCCCGATCCCGGCCCACCTCCGAAGCACGCCGAGATCCACTTGTATCTCACGATCGTTGTGGGATCGCTCGCTGCGTCAGTTCGCGCTGGCGGCTGCGGCCGAATGGCACCCGTCGGTATGCCGCGGTCAGCTTCGTGCCGTTGCTGGCTGGCGAATTCATACCCATCCAAGGCGGGCGAAGCGTCGACATGCGGATCCGTCTGCCGCATGCTGCGCGAAGGAGCCAGCGACAACTGCGGAAAGTGCGATCAGACAAGCGCGGAATCATCTGAGGCCATCAGCGTCTTCCCTGATCAAGCTTCTGAAGACGCCACTGGTCCGCGACCGCTACCAGGTAGAAGGTTTTTAGACGTTTGCCACCCTGGAACTTCTCGGGGAGCTTCGTCCAGCCTTCGAGACAACCGTCTGCGGGCTCACCTGTACAACGGCGTCTAGCGTCACGGCTTGCCGTCGGCTTGCCGAGGATGCGAAGTCTGTGTTGCGTGCCACCCGTCTCCGGCGATGCGGCCGCCATCGCTTCGGATCTGGTCGATGTAGTCGGCGATTGCGTCGCAATCAACGCACGCGCGTCGTTGACAGAGCTCGCAGTTGAGCCGAATCCGTGGCTGGATCCGCTGTAGTTCAGAGACGTCGACCCAGTGACCGACGAAGGCCTTCGCGGCCGCTGGAGTATTCCCCTTCGCCGCGTCGCGGCATCGTCGGCGCCGCCGGCACGGAGGGCTCGCCGGTCGGCGAGCTCGCAGCAGTGGACGACGCAGAGGGCAGGGGAGCCGGGGTGACGGACGTGTCGTCGCAGCCGGACAGCCCAGAGCACACCGAGCGACATCGACAGCGCCAGCACGACGGTCGACAGCACCTTCGCGGATGCGGCGGAGCGACCCAGCACCTGACGACCCCCAAGATCGATCGACCTCTGCCCGTGACAAAACGGACAGGTTCCAGCAACCTACCTACGGACCCCGGCGGCTCGCTACCCCCCGGACCCGGATCTGTGGACAGTGAGGAGGATGCGCCTATGGAGGGGCCGGATGTACGTGCGCCGCAGCCGCTGCGCGTCCACCAGCAGCAGGCGCTGGACGCCCTTGCGGCCGCCGAGCAGGAGGGCGTACGACGGGCGTGGGTCGTGCTCCCGCCCGGAGCCGGCAAGACCAGGGTCGGCCTGGAGGTCGCGCGTCGACGGGGCAGGCCGACGGTCGTGCTCGGCCCGAACAACGCGATCGTGTCGCAGTGGGTCCGTGGCTGGGATTCCTTCGTCGGCGACCAGGAGCACCTGCGCGCAGGGCAGCGACCGCGACGTCACCCGCCCGCTGACCGCCCTGACCTACCAGTCGCTCGCGACGTTCGCGGTGGACGACGAGGTCGACGAGGACGGCCTCGTCGCGACGCGGTACGGGGAGCGGTTGCTCGACGACCTGCATCCCCAACGGTCGCGCCCTTGTCGACCGGCTCAAGGAGATCGGCGACCTGACGCTGGTCCTCGACGAGTGCCACCACCTGCTCGAGGTCTGGGGCAGGTTGTTGAAGGAGCTGCTCGAGGAGCTGCCGGACGCGCACGTCCTCGGTCTCACGGCGACACCGCCGGGCTCACTGACCAGCGAGCAGCGAGACCTCATGCGAGGCGCTGTTCGGCCAGACGGTCTTCACCGCCAGCATCCCGGCGGCGGTGCGGGAGGGAGACCTGGCGCCCTTCGCCGAGCTGGTCTGGCTGACCACGCCGACGCCGCGCGAGAACGACTGGCTCGCGGAGCAGGGCGAGCGGTTCGCCGGAGCTGGTCGCCTGGCTCACGCGACGCCGGCACGGGCTTCCTGCCGTACGTCGACCAACGGTTCGTCGAGCGAAGCGGCACCGTCCTCACCTGGGCCCGCCTCGTCGCAGGAGGAGCCGGAGCTGACCGACGCTGCCCTGCGCCTGGCGCACGTCGAGCTGCTCGGCGCTGCCGGAAGGGGCCCGACTGCGTCGAACGTCATCGACACGAGCCGATCGCTGACGACTGGGTCCTGCTGCTCGACGACTGGTTGCAGCATGACCACACGCACGTCGAGCGCGTCCGGGCGGTGCTGCCCTCGATCGGCTACGTGCTCACCAAGGCACGGCGTACGCCGCGGTCGCAGCCCCGTCGACCGCGTGCTCTCGCGCAGCGAGGCGAAGACCCAGGCGCTGGTGGAGGTCGTCTCGGCCGAGCACCGGGCGCTGGGGGAGCGCCTGCGGACGCTGGTGCTGTGCGACCACGAGCGGGCGACGGCGACGTTGCCGGTCGGGCTCGCCGGCGTGCTGGAGGTCGAGGCCGGATCCGCGATGCTCGCGCTGCGGCACCTCGAGGACGGCCTGCCCGAGCTGCACCCGTTGCTCGTCACCGGCCGCACCGTGGCCGGGTCCGACGAGACGCTGAAGGCACTCAGGGAGTACGTCGGCGACGACTCGCTCACGGTCACCGAGGGCCGGCTCGAGGGCCCGTGGACCAGCCGCGACTGGGTGCCGTGGGTGACGCGCTTCTTCGAGGCCGGACACAGCCAGGTGCTCGTCGGCACGCGCGGTCTGCTCGGCGAGGGCTGGGACGCGCCGGCCGTGACCGGGCTGGTCGACCTGACCGCGGCGACCACCGTGACGGCGGTGGTGCAGACCCGGGGTCGAGCGCTGAGGGTCGATCCGGGCTGGCCGGACAAGGTCGCGCTGACCTGGACGATCGTCTGCGTCAGCGAGGACCACCCGCGGGGCGGCAACGACTGGGACCGGTTCGTGCGCAAGCACGAGGGCTACTACGGCCTCGATGCCAACGGCGACGTGGTCGTCGGGGTGGCGCAGGTGGACGCCGAGCTGTCGCCGTACGCGCCGCCCGCGGTCGCCGCCTTCGACGCCGTGAACGCGCGGATGCTCGACCGGGCCGAGCGCCGCGACGAGATCCGTGAGGCGTGGCAGGTCGGGACGCCGTACGACGACACGCTCGTGCACACGGTGCGCATCACGTCGTCGCGAGCGGTCGCGCAGCGCCGGGAGCCGGCGGCGGTGACGTTCCACGAACGCGCCGTCGTGATCCGGGACCATCGTGCGTCGCCGTGGCGCCCGCACCCGGTGGTGGCGGTGGGATTCGTGGTCGCGCTCGTCGCGTTCCTGCTCAACCTCACACCGGCGGCGGTGATCGGCGTCGGTCTGGTGACCGTGCTCGGCCTCCAAGCCGTCGTGGCCGTGGATCGGGGGCGGCTGGTGGCCGAGGAGCTGCGGCGGCCGCCGAGCGTCGAGCAGATCGGCTACGCGGTCGCGGACGCGTTGCGGGCCGCCGGGCTCTCACCGGTGGGGGCCGACGGGGTGCGGGTCGACGTCGACGACCGGGGGGAGTACCGCTGCGCCCTGGTCGGGGTCGTGCCGGACGTGTCGGCGATGTTCGCATCGGCTCTCGACGAGGTGGTGTCCCCGATGGGGTCGCCGCGCTACGTGCTGCCGCGCTGGGTGGTGGGAAGGCCGGCGGGCAATACAGCGGGTGCGCTCGTGGCGTTCGGCCTGCTTCGCCCGGACGGCGAGGTCTGGCACACCGTTCCGACGGTGCTGGGCACGACCGGCGAACGGGCGCAGGCGTTCGCCGCACGCCTGGGACCGGTGGGTGGGCGGCGGTGCGGCCGTCTACACCGGAAGCCCCCGCGGCGAGGGCGTGCTGGTCACCCACCGGGGCAGCGACCCGTTCGACGTGACGACGGTGCTGCGGACGAGCTGGAGCTAGGCCGGCTGTCGCTCGGCGAGGTCGACGGGAGCCTGGCGCGGAACGGTGGCGAGGGCGAGTACGGCGATCACGGCTGCCACCGGCGAAGGCGTAGAAGCCCCACGGGTAGGCGATCCCGGCACTGACCAGCGCACCGCCGAGGAACGGACCGACGATCGCCCCGAGCCGGCCGACGCCCGCCGCCATGCCCAGCGCCGTGCCGCGCACGTCCGCGGGGTAGAGGTGGCCGACGAAGGCGTAGACGAGCACCTGGGCGCTGAACACGAACACCCCGGCGAGGAACACCGCGACGTACACGGCGGCTGTCGATTCCAGCTTGATGCTGAGCGCAGCGAGGAACACCGCGGCGAGCCCGAACCAGGCCAGCACGGTCGGCTTGTTGCCGCGGGCATCGGAGATCCGCCCGGCGACCAGCAGCCCGGTCACGGCGCCGAGGTTGAGCGCGAGCAGGAGGCCGAGCGCGGCTCCGGTGGAGTAGCCGGCCTCGCCCATGATGGTGGGCAGCCAGGTGTTCAGGCCGTACACGAGCAGCAGGCCCATGAACGAGGCGACCCACAGCCCGATGCTGATCGCGAGGAAGCGCCCCTTCACGACCGCGGACACCGGGACCGGCGCCCGCCCGCCGCTGCGCGCGGCGAGGAACGCCTCGGACTCCGGCAGCTTGGCCCACATCACCGGCAGGGTCAGCAGCCCCAGGACGCCGCCGACGACGAACATGGATCGCCACCCGAGCGGCTCGATCAGGATGATCGCGAGCAGCGCGGTCAGCACTGCGCCGACGTGGTAGCCGGTCATCATCCGGGTGACGGCGGTGCCGCGCACGGCCGTGCGGGGCGTACTCGGTCATGAAGGCCAGCGCGGTCGGCAGGCAGGCGCCCAGACCGAGCCCGGCCAGGAAGCGCAGGAGCGCGAAGATCGTGACGCTCGGTGCCACCGCGATCAGCAGGGTGAAGACCGAGAACGCCGCGATGCAGGTGATCAGGCTCTTGCGACGGCCGAACCGGTCGGTGATCGGGCCGATCGGCGACCGCGCCGATGCCGACGCCGACCAGGCCGACGCGTGGCAACGAGCGTGAGCGGTCTGGGGCGTGAAGCCGAGGGCGTTCGTCGCGGTGAGCTCCGGGATCACCGCGCCGAGGACGACGAGGTCGAACCCGTCGAGGGCGACCGCGACCCAGCAGAGGACGATCGGCCAGAGGCTGCGGGTGGGAGACGTCGATGTGGGTGGTCGTCACGTCGCAGCAACGGTAGGGGACCGGGAGACCGACCGGCCAGAGGCTATGTCTCAGATCGCGTACAGACGTTCGGCTCGCGAGACGCGGCCTAGGGAGCCGCGCTTCCCGCCCGAGGAACGGCGCGGCGTGTAGCCGCGGGGGCCGGCGACCCGCGCCCACACGCGAGCCAGCAGCACGAGCACCAGCAGCAGGCAGACGGTCGCACCGACGGTGCCGGCCGCACACAGCAGCCACGCCTCGACCGCACCGGTGGCGCGCGCCGAGCGGCCGAAGTCGATGGCGGCGCGGACCAGGAGGTACCACGCGCCGGCAGCCGCGGCGACGGCGAGCAGGTGTCCCAGGACGTAGGTGGCCGACCCGGTGGCGCGCGTCGTCGCGACCCGTTCTGCCCGTCGTCGGCCTGCCTGCACCCTGCCTCGTTCCGTCATGCCCGTCGCCACGGTGGTCATCATGGCGGATCCGGACGGCGAACGGAGGCGAACGCGTCCGGCAGGACCCGTGCGTCGGGGTTGCGTCGCTCACACTCGGGCCGCGGGGCGGCTCGGAGGCCTTCACAGGCGTGGTTGGCTGAAAGCATGGGTGAGGAGCAAGAGGTCCGCAGGGTCGAGGTGAGCTGGGTCCAGGTGTCCGCGAGCGCGCTCGCGGCCGTCTCCTCGGCGGTCCTGCTCTCGACGGTCGGTGTGGCGGGCACGCTCATCGGCGCCGCGGTCGGCAGCGTCATCGCCACCGTGGGCAGCCAGGTGTACTCCCACTACCTCGGCGTCAGCCGCGACCGGGTGGCGCAGGCCCAGACGGCCGCGCTCCAACGGGTCGCCCAGGCCCGTGCCAGCACCCGCACCATGCAGACCCTCGTCCGCGAGGACAAGGGCGAAGCCGAGCGGTCCGCCGAGCAGGCGACCCGCCAGCTCGACGAGGCAGCGCAGGAGATCGAGAACGCCGACCCGGCCGAGGCCGGGCCGTCCTGGCGCGAGGTGCTCCGGGCGCTGCCCTGGAAGCGGATCGCCGCCGTGACGGCCGCGGTGTTCGTCGCCGCGATGGTCGCGATCTTCGTCTTCGAGTCGATCACCGGACGCGCCGTCTCCAGCTACACCGGCGGGTCCGACAAGGGCACGTCGTCGACGATCCCGGGCCTCGGTGGCAGCGCCCCGTCCACCGACGAGACCCCGTCGCCCAGCCCGAGCCCGAGCGCCGAGACCAGCACCGACCCGGCTGCTTCGCCGAGCGAGCCCACGACCAGCGGTACGACGGATGCGTCGCCGTCGGCGGAGCCGAGTGGAGACCCGACCGAGACGACGTCGACCCCGACCAGCCCGGCCACGACGCCGCTGCCGTCCAGCTCCGTGACCGGGCTGCCGCCGGCAGCGACGTCGACGCCCTGAGCGTGACCTGACGGTCGTGCGGGTGGGCGTCCTGGCTAGGGAGAGGTCGTCCCGCTCGGCATGGCGAAGATGCCCGCCGCGAAGAGGGCGATGGCGAGAACGCTCAGCACGATCGTGATGATGCCGAGGATGAAGCCGGCCTGGGCCATGCCGGCGCCGGACTGCGCGCCCCCGCTGGCCGCGATCTCCTTCTTGGCCGAGTTGCCGAGGATCAGCGCCGGGATGCCCGTGAACAGCCCGCAGCAGACCAGGCCGACGATCCCGAGGATCAGCGACCAGAGCGCCTTCTTGTTGTTCTGCGGGACCGCATAGCCGCCGCCGTACTGCGGTGCGCCGTAGCCGGGCGGCGGCGGAGGGGGAGCGCCGTAGCCTCCACCACTGCCGTACTGGTCACCGGATCCGCCGGGGCCGTCCTGGCCGGGCGGGGGTGGGTAGCTCATCTGCGGGGTCCCCCTCGGGGTCGACGTCGCCGAGCCCGCGGGATGCGGCCCGAACGTGCGGCGAACGCTAGCGGCTCAGACCCTGGTCTGCGAGGACCCCGCGACACCCGCACCGCCCTCGACGGCGATCGTGAACGCGATGAGCACGACGACCAGCAGTCCGAGCAACACCGCGATCGCACCGGTGATGATCCCGGCCAGCGCGATCCCGTCCCCGCTCTGCGCTCCTTGGCGTTCCCGGATCTCGCGCCGGGCCCGGATGCCGAGCAGCACCGGGACGATCCCGACGAGGCCGAGGCCGCAGCACCAGGAGAAGACCAGCGTGCCGATGCCGGTCCACAGCGCCGCCTGCGCCTTCCCGTTGGTGGCCGGCGGCGCGCCGTACACGGGGGAGCCGTAGGGCGGCTGACCGTAGCCGGGCGGCGCGTACGCCGGCTGGCTGGCGCCCGGGGGTGGCGGGTAGGGCAGCTGGCCGTACGGCGCCGGGGGCGGCTGCTCCGCGGGAGCCGGCGGCGTGGACGCAGGCGGCGTGGCGGGGGACGGGGGAGGCGACCACGGGTCCGCCGGCCAGCCCTGATCGTCGCTCCCGGCGTCGTCGGGGCGGCGCGGCTCGTCGGGCGGGTTGCTCATCGTCGTCTCTTCCGAAGCAGGCGGGTGCGGCGCGGTCGAAGTCTCGTGAGAGTCTAGTTATCCCCAAAGAGGCGGTCCGAGGGAGAGGTGCGCATGTCCGTTCTCGACGAGATCGTCGACGGTGTTCGCGTCGACCTCGCCGAACGCCAGACACGCGTTCCGCTCGAGGATCTCAAGGCCGCGGCTCGCCGGGCGTCCGACGTGCTCGACCCGATGCCGCACTTCCGTGCGCCGGGCGTCAGCGTGATCGCGGAGGTCAAGCGGTCCAGCCCGAGCCGAGGGGCGCTGGCCTCGATCCTCGACCCGGCAGCCCTGGCCGCCAGCTACGCCGCCGGGGGCGCCGCGACGATCAGCGTGCTGACCGAGCAGCGACGGTTCGGCGGCAGCCTCTCCGACCTGTACGCCGTCCGCGCCGCCGTCGACGTCCCGGTGCTGCGCAAGGACTTCATCGTCACCTCCTACCAGCTCTGGGAGGCGCGCGCCGCCGGCGCGGACCTCGCGTTGCTGATCGTCGCCGCACTCAGCCAGGTCGAGCTGGAGTCGCTGGTGGACCGCGCGGTGTCGATCGGTCTCACGCCGCTGGTCGAGGTGCACGACGAGGAGGAGGTGGACCGGGCGCTGGCGGCCGGCGCCACGCTGATCGGCGTCAATGCGCGCAACCTCAAGACCCTCGAGGTCGACCGCACCACCTTCTCCCGGCTCGCGCCGCGGATCCCCGACCACGTCGTCCGGATCGCCGAGTCAGGCGTCCGGGGGCCGCACGACGTGTTCGAGTACGCCAAGCAGGGCGCCCACGTCGTCCTCGTCGGCGAGACGCTCGTGACCGGTCAGGACCCGCGCGCCGCGGTCGCCGACCTCGTGGCGGCCGGGTCGCACCCGGCACTGACCCGGCGCGACTAGGCAGGACGGACCCATGAGCACACCCCTCACGACGGCACCTCCGGACGGCACCTTCGGTCGCTTCGGCGGTCGGATGATGCCCGAGGCGCTGATGGCCGCGCTCGACGAGCTGACCGTCGCCTGGCGCGAGGCCATGGCCGACCCGGAGTTCACCGGGGAGTTCGCCCGCCTGCTCACGGAGTACGCCGGCGTCCCCAGCCGGCTGTACGACGCCACGAAGCTGTCCGAGCTCGCCGGAGCCCGGATCCTGCTCAAGCGCGAGGACCTCAACCACACCGGCGCCCACAAGATCCGCAACGTGCTCGGCCAGGCACTGCTCACCAAGCGGATGGGCAAGACGCGGGTGATCGCGGAGACCGGTGCGGGCCAGCACGGCGTCGCCTCGGCAACCGCGGCGGCCTACCTCGGCCTCGACTGCGTGGTCTACATGGGCGAGGTGGACACCGAGCGCCAGGCGCTCAACGTCGCGCGGATGCATCTGCTCGGCGCCGAGGTGGTGGCGGTGAAGTCCGGCTCGCGCACCCTCAAGGACGCCATCAACGAGGCGATCCGCGACTGGGTCGCCTCGGTCGACCACACGGCGTACCTCTTCGGCACCGCGGCCGGACCGCACCCGTTCCCCTCGATGGTCCGTGACTTCTGCCGCGGCATCGGCGACGAGGCGCGCCAGCAGTGCCTGGACCTCACCGGCGCGCTGCCCGACTCGGCGATCGCCTGTGTGGGGGGTGGCTCCAACGCGATCGGCCTGTTCGCCGGCTTCCTCGACGACGACGTGCAGCTGATCGGGTGCGAGGCGGCCGGGGACGGTGTCGACACGATGCGGCACGCGGCGACCATCTACGCCCACGAGTTCGGCGTGCTGCACGGCGCCCGCACCTACGTCCTGCAGGACGAGGACGGTCAGACCAAGGAGTCGCACTCCATCTCGGCCGGCCTCGACTACCCGGGGGTCGGACCGCAGCACGCCTACCTCGCCGAGAGCGAGCGGGCGACCTACATCCCGGTCACCGACGCCGAGGCGATGGACGCCTTCGCCCTGCTGTCGCGCGTCGAGGGCATCATCCCGGCGATCGAGTCCGCGCACGCCATCGCCGGTGCGATGCGGGTCGCCAAGGAGCAGCCGGGGTCGACGATCCTGGTCAACCTGTCCGGTCGCGGCGACAAGGACATGGGGACCGCGATCGAGTGGTTCGGGCTCGGCGAGACCGTGCCGGACGACGAGGCGGGGACGGCCGCGGGGACACCCGGCGAGGGCTCGGGCAACAACGCCCCCGCAGAGCAGAAGGCATGAGCACCTCGACGGCGTTCGCCGCGGCGAAGGCCGAGGGCCGCGCCGCGCTCGTGGGCTACCTGCCCGCCGGCTTCCCCGACGTCGCCGGAGGCATCGAGGCGCTCCGCACGATGGTCGACGCCGGTTGCGACGTGATCGAGATCGGTCTGCCCTACAGCGATCCGGTGATGGACGGCCCGACGATCCAGGCCGCCGCCCAGCAGGCGCTCGAGGGCGGTTGCCGGACCTCCGACGTGCTGCGCACCGTCGAGGCGGTTGCGTCGACCGGGGTGCCCACGGTCGTGATGACCTACTGGAACCCGATCACCCGCTACGGCGTCGCCCGCTTCGCGGCCGACCTGGCCAACGCGGGTGGCGCCGGTCTGATCACGCCCGACCTGGTGCCCGACGAGGCCGACGAGTGGCTGGCGGCAGCCGACGAGCACGGCCTCGACAAGGTCTTCCTCGTCGCGCCGTCCTCGACCGACGAGCGGCTGCGTCGTACGACGGAGGCCTGTCGTGGCTTCGTCTACGCCACGGCGGTCATGGGCGTCACCGGCGCCCGCGACGTGACCAGCGACCTCGCGGGTCCGCTCGTGGAGCGCACCCGGGCCGTGACCGACCTGCCCATCGGGGTCGGGCTCGGGGTGTCCGACGGCAACCAGGCCGCCCACGTGGCCGGCTACGCCGACGGCGTCATCGTCGGGTCGGCCTTCGTGCGCCGGCTGCTCGACGCGGGCACCGACCACGGTGCGGGCCTGCGCGCGCTGGCCGAGCTCACCCGGGACCTGGCCGAGGGGGTCCGTCGTGGCTAGCGGCGCGATGCGTCGGCTGGTCGCGGTCGCGGGCGCGGCCGCCCTGCTCACGCTGACCGCCTGCGGCGGGCAGGTCGACGAGGCCGACGGGCCCCTGGTCACCAACGTGCAGGTCAACGACGCCGACAACCTGGACGGCAGCGTCCTGGCGCAGCCCTACGACGTCCCGAAGGTCACGTTGCGCGACACCGCGGGTGCTCCCTTCGACGTCGGCGCGGCCGCGACGAAGCCGCTGACGCTGGTGTTCTTCGGCTACACCAACTGCCCCGACATCTGCCAGGTCGTGATGGCGAACCTCGCCTCGGCCGTCTCCCGACTCGAGGCGTCGCAGCGCGACCAGGTCGGCATGGTCTTCGTGACGACCGACCCGAAGCGCGACACCGCGGCCGTGCTGCGGGAGTACCTCGACCGCTTCAACCCGTCCTTCGAGGGCGCCACCGGTCCGCTGTCCTCGATCGTCGACCTCGGCGGCGCCATGGACGTGGAGATCATGAAGGGCGAGAAGCTGCCGTCCGGCGGCTACGAGGTCGCCCACGGCACGCAGGTCGTCGGTCTCGTGCCCGGCCGCGAGGCGCCGTACGTCTGGACCGACGGCACCGACCCGCAGGCCTTCGCCGACGACATCACCACGATCCTCGACGGCCAGGTGGAGGTCCGGTGAGCACGCTGTTCATCCCGAGCCCCTCCCAAGGGGTCTGGTACCTCGGTCCGCTGCCGCTCCGCGGCTACGCGCTGTGCATCATCCTCGGCGTCATGGTGGCGATCTGGCTGGGGGAGCGGCGGTTCGTCGCCCGCGGTGGTGTGCGGGGCCAGATCTCCGACATCGCCATCTGGGCGGTGCCCTTCGGCCTCGTCGGTGGCCGGCTGTACCACGTGATCACCGACCCCGCGAACTACTTCGGGCCCGGCGGGGACCCGGTCTCGGCGCTCTACATCTGGCAGGGCGGTCTCGGCATCTGGGGTGCGATCGCCCTCGGGTCGGTCGGTGCCTTCCTCGGTGCGCGCCGGATGGGGCTGCGATTCCTGCCCGTGGCCGACGCGCTGGCGCCCGGTGTGGTGATCGCACAGGCGATCGGGCGCTGGGGCAACTGGTTCAACCAGGAGCTGTTCGGCAAGCCGACCACCCAGCCCTGGGCGCTGGAGATCCCCGACCCGACCAAGCGACCTCCCGGCTACGAGCAGTTCGAGACCTTCCATCCGACGTTCCTCTACGAGTTCGGCTGGAACCTCGGCGTCGCGGCGCTGGTGATCTGGCTGGACCGCAAGCTCAAGCTCGGGCACGGGCGCGCCTTCGCGCTCTACGTGATGGGCTACACCGCGGGCCGAGGCTGGATCGAGTACCTCCGGATCGACTCCGTGGAGGCCGACGACGTCTTCGGGCTGCGGCTCAACGTGTGGACCTCGATCGTGCTCTTCGTGCTCTCCGCCGCGTACTTCGTGATCGCGCGTCGCCGCGGCCCCCGCGAGGCGACCGTCGTCCGCGACGGACACGGCCCGGCTGACCCGGATGCCGCATCTGCAGACGCCGTCCCCTCCGAGGACGGCGCCCCGGAGGACGGCGCCCCGGTGGCCGGCGGACCGGTCGACCGTGCGCCGGGCGACAGCACGTCCGGCGACCGGCCCCCGGACGACCGACCCGGCACCTGATCCGAAGCTGACGCTCTGTGTGCCCCGTTCAGGGCCGGTGCCTAGCGGGCCCTGCCCCGTTAGGGTTGGCTTTCCTTCGGTGAAATAGTCCCGTCGCCTCGGTAGTTTCTTCGGTGTGAGCACCGATGCCCTGATCCCGGGCGAGCCCTCCCTCCCGGCCATCTCCCACGACCACCCCGATGTGACCGGTGGCTGGCTGCGTCCCGCGGTGTTCGGCGCGATGGACGGACTGGTGTCCAACCTGGCTCTGATCGCCGGAGTCGCGGGCGGCACGCGCAACCAGGGCGCAGCGACGGCGGTGGTGCTCGCGGGCCTGGCCGGGCTCGCCGCGGGCGCCTTCTCGATGGCCGCGGGGGAGTACACCTCCGTCGCGAGCCAGTCCGAGGCCGCGCAGCGCGAGATCGACAAGGAGCGTCGCGAGATCATCGCCAACCCCGATGGGGAGGCCAGCGAGCTGGCCGAGATGTACGTCGCCAAGGGGCTCGACCCGGAGCTGGCCCGCGAGGTCGCCCGGCAGATCCACATCGACGTGGACAACGCCGTCAACGTGCACGCCCGCGAGGAGCTCGGGGTGGACCCCGACGCCCTCGCCTCGCCCCTGGTGGCGGCGGGCTCGTCGTTCCTCGCCTTCGCCCTGGGCGCCCTGGTGCCGCTGCTTCCCTACCTGCTCGGTGCCGGCACCCTGTGGCCCGCGCTGGCGGTCACGCTGGTCGCCCTCTTCCTGTGCGGCGCCGTGGTGACCAACGTGACGAGCCGGTCGTGGTGGTACGGCGGCGCCCGGCAGATGCTCCTGGGCGCGGCGGCAGCCGGGCTGACCTACGCCTTCGGCAGCCTGGTCGGCGGCGCCGGCCTGGGCTGATTGCGGCTCTCTGGCGCGCCGGATGTGACCCGTCCACACTGTGGGCGGCCGGTCTCGCTGGGCGAGTCGCCAAGCGGCGCCGTGCTGTAGTCTCGGCATCCGCATGGGCCAATGTCGTCCCGCGCATTTCACTGCACTTGAAGCACCGGTCCTTCCGTCCTCGTGGCGGGACTGACCCGTGCCACGACGACGGGAGGAATGCCGCCATGCACGCGTTCCCCACGCCCCAGGGCCTCTACGACGGTCTCCACGAGCACGATGCCTGTGGAGTCGCCTTCGTGGCCACCCTGACCGGCCAGGCCAGCCACGACATCGTGGCCAAGGCGATCACGGCGCTGCGCAACCTCGAGCACCGCGGCGCCACCGGCGCCGAGCCGGACTCCGGCGACGGCGCAGGGATCCTGCTGGGTGTCCCGGACCTGTTCTTCCGTGAGGTGTGCGGCGAGGCCGGCTTCGAGCTGCCGCAGGCGCACGCGTACGCCGTCGGCACGGCCTTCCTTCCCGGCGACGAGGACGAGGTCTCCAAGACCCGCCGTCGCATCGAGGAGATCGCCGCCGAGGAGGGCCTCACCGTCCTGGGCTGGCGCGACGTGCCCACCGACCCCTCGTCGCTCGGCGCCACCGCGATCAGCGTGATGCCGACGTTCTGCCAGCTCTTCGTCGGGGCGACCGACGGACCTGTGGTCGGGATGGCGCTGGAGCGCCTCGCCTACGTCCTGCGCAAGCGCGCCGAGCACGAGACCGACGTCTACTTCCCGTCGCTGAGCTCGCGCACCATCGCCTACAAGGGCATGCTCACCACCGACCAGCTCGACCACTTCTATCCCGACCTGGTCGACGAGCGGGTCGCCAGCGCCGTGGCCGTCGTGCACTCGCGCTTCTCGACCAACACCTTCCCGAGCTGGCCGCTGTCGCACCCGTTCCGGTTCATCGCGCACAACGGCGAGATCAACACCGTGATGGGCAACCGCAACTGGATGCGGGCCCGCGAGGCGCTGCTGGCCAGCGACCTGATTCCCGGGGACCTCGACCGGATCTTCCCGATCGTCACGCAGGGCGCCTCGGACTCCGCGTCGTTCGACGAGGTGCTCGAGCTGCTGCACCTCGGTGGTCGGACCCTGCCGCACTCCGTGCTGATGATGATCCCGGAGGCGTGGGAGAACCACGCCGAGATGGACGCCCAGCGCCGCGCGTTCTACGAGTTCCACTCCTCGATGATGGAGCCCTGGGACGGCCCGGCCTGCGTGGTCTTCACCGACGGCAACCAGATCGGCGCGGTCCTGGACCGCAACGGCCTGCGCCCCTCGCGCTACTGGGTCACCGACGACGGCCTCGTCGTCCTGGCGTCCGAGGTCGGCGTCCTCGACATCGACCCGGCCACCGTGGTCCGCAAGGGTCGCCTGCAGCCCGGCCGGATGTTCCTGGTCGACACCGCCGAGCACCGGATCATCGAGGACGAGGAGATCAAGGGCGAGCTGGCGGCCGAGCACCCCTACGACGAGTGGCTGCACGCCGGCCTGGTCCGGTTCGAGAACCTCCCGGACCGCGAGCACATCGTGCACACGCACGCCTCCGTCACCCGGCGCCAGCAGATCTTCGGCTACACCGAGGAGGAGAAGCGCGTCCTGCTCTCCCCGATGGCCAAGACCGGCGCCGAGCCCATCGGCTCGATGGGCACCGACACCCCGATCGCGGCGTTGTCCGACCGGCCGCGGCTGCTGTTCGACTACTTCGCCCAGCTGTTCGCCCAGGTCACCAACCCGCCGCTCGACGCGATCCGCGAGGAGCTCGTCACCTCGCTGTCGTCCACGATCGGGCCCGAGGCCAACCTGCTCGACCCGACGCCGGCGTCCTGTCGTCAGCTGGTGCTGCCGTTCCCGGTGGTCACCAACGACGAGCTGTCCAAGATCCGCCACATCAACCGCGACGGCGACCTGCCGGGCTACGCCACGCACGTCTCGCGCGGCCTGTACGCCGTCGAGGGCGGCGGCCAGGCGCTGGCGGACCGTCTCGACGAGATCTGCGTCGAGGTGTCCGAGGCGATCGCCGACGGCGCCCGGATCATCGTGCTCTCCGACCGGCACTCCACCGCCGAGCTCGCGCCGATCCCGTCGCTCCTGCTCACCGGCGCGGTCCACCACCACCTGGTGCGCGAGAAGACCCGCACCCACGTCGGTCTGGTCATCGAGGCCGGCGACGTACGCGAGGTGCACCACGTCGCGCTGCTCATCGGCTACGGCGCGGCGGCGGTCAACCCCTACCTGGCGATGGAGACCGTCGAGGACCTGGCTCGCGACCACTACTACGTGGACGTGGAGCCCGAGCAGGCGGTCAAGAACCTCGTGAAGTCGCTCGGCAAGGGCGTCCTGAAGGTGATGAGCAAGATGGGCGTCTCCACCGTCGCCTCCTACACCGGCGCGCAGATCTTCGAGGCCGTGGGTCTCGCGCAGCCGCTCGTCGACCGCTACTTCACCGGGACGACCAGCAAGCTGGGCGGCGTCGACGTGAACACCGTCGCCGAGGAGGTCGCGCGGCGGCACCGCACGGCGTACCCCGTCGACGGGCTCCCGCCCGCCCACCGCGCACTCGACATCGGGGGGGAGTACCAGTGGCGCCGCGAGGGGGAGCCGCACCTGTTCGACCCCGAGACCGTCTTCCGGCTCCAGCACTCCACCCGCACCGGGCGCTACGACGTCTTCAAGCAGTACACCGACCGCGTCAACGAGCAGTCCCGGCGGCTGATGACGCTGCGTGGCCTCTTCGGCTTCAAGGACGGCGACGACTCCGGGCGGCAGCCGGTCCCGATCGACGAGGTCGAGCCGGTCTCCGAGATCGTGAAGCGGTTCTCCACCGGCGCGATGTCCTACGGGTCGATCAGCCAGGAGTCGCACGAGACCCTCGCGATCGCGATGAACCGCCTCGGCGGCAAGTCCAACACCGGCGAGGGCGGCGAGGACGCCGACCGGCTGCACGACCCGGAGCGGCGCAGCGCCATCAAGCAGGTCGCGTCCGGACGGTTCGGCGTGACCTCGGAGTACCTCACGAACGCCGACGACATCCAGATCAAGATGGCCCAGGGCGCGAAGCCGGGCGAGGGCGGCCAGCTGCCCGGTCACAAGGTCTACCCCTGGGTGGCCAAGACCCGGCACTCGACGCCCGGCGTGGGCCTCGA
This sequence comes from uncultured Actinomycetota bacterium, assembly GCA_963845655.1. GTDB lineage: Bacteria > Actinomycetota > Actinomycetes > Propionibacteriales > Nocardioidaceae > Nocardioides_B. Next base: position 405,634 of record CAWJTB010000003.1, read on the forward strand.
TCTCGCCTCCTCCGCACCACGACATCTACTCCATCGAGGACCTCGCGCAGCTGATCCACGACTTGAAGAACGCCAACCCCTCGGCGCGCGTGCACGTCAAGCTGGTCGCCGAGGTCGGCGTCGGCACGGTCGCGGCGGGCGTGTCCAAGGCGCACGCCGACGTGGTGCTGATCTCCGGCCACGACGGCGGCACCGGCGCGGCCCCGCTGACCTCCCTCAAGCACGCGGGGGGTCCCTGGGAGCTCGGCCTGGCCGAGACGCAGCAGACGCTGCTGCTCAACGGGCTGCGCGACCGGATCGTCGTCCAGGCGGACGGTCAGATGAAGACCGGCCGCGACGTGATGGTCGCCGCGCTGCTCGGTGCCGAGGAGTTCGGCTTCGCGACCGCGCCGCTGGTGGTGTCCGGCTGCATCATGATGCGGGTCTGCCACCTCGACACCTGTCCGGTCGGAGTCGCCACCCAGAACCCCGTGCTGCGCAAGCGCTACGCGGGCAAGCCCGAGTTCGTCGTGACCTTCTTCGAGTACATCGCCGAGGAGGTGCGCGAGCTGCTCGCCGAGCTCGGCTTCCGCACCCTCGACGAGGCCGTGGGCCACGCCGAGCTGCTCGACGTGAAGCACGCGGTCGACCACTGGAAGGCCAGCGGTCTCGACCTGCGGCCGATCCTGCACGTGCCCGACCTGCCCGAGGGAACGCCCCGGCACCACACGGTCGACCAGGACCACGGCCTCGACAAGGCGCTCGACAACGAGCTCGTGGCGCTGGCCGCGGACGCGCTCGAACGGGCCGAGCCGGTGCGTGCGCAGGTCAAGATCCGCAACGTCAACCGCACCGTCGGCACGATCCTGGGTCACGAGGTGACCAAGCGCTACAAGGGGGAGGGCCTTCCCGACGGCACGATCGACATCACCTTCACCGGGTCGGCCGGCCAGTCCTTCGGCGCGTTCGTGCCACGCGGCATGACCCTGCGCCTCGAGGGCGACGCCAACGACTACGTCGGCAAGGGCCTGTCCGGCGGACGGATCGTCGTGCGCCCCGACCGGTCCTCGACGTTCGAGGCCGAGCACCAGATCATCGCCGGCAACGTGATCGGCTACGGCGCCACGTCGGGCGAGATCTACCTGCGAGGCCAGGTGGGCGAGCGCTTCTGCGTCCGCAACTCCGGGGCCACGGCGGTGGTCGAGGGCGTGGGTGACCACGGCTGCGAGTACATGACCGGCGGTCGCGTCGTCGTCCTCGGTCCCACCGGACGCAACTTCGCCGCCGGTATGTCGGGAGGTGTGGCGTTCCTGCTCGATCTCGACGAGCGCCGCGTCAACCACGAGCTGGTCGAGCTCGCGCCCGTCACCGGAGAGGCCGCCGACGAGCTGGAGGCCATCGTGCGCCGGCACCTGGAGGAGACCGGGTCGCCGGTCGCCGAGGCGCTGCTCGACGACTGGTCGGCCGCGGTCGGACGCTTCACCGAGCTGATGCCCCGCGACTACAAGCTGGTGCTCGCCGCCAAGGAGAAGGCAGAGGCCGACGGCCTCTCCGACGACGAGACGGCCACGAAGATGATGGAGGCCCTCCATGGGTAGCCACGTCTGCCTGTTCCGAGCGATCGCCTCGCTCCCCAGAATCGAGATGTTGGAGGGCTCCGCTCATGGCTGACCCCCGAGGATTCCTGAAGCAGGGACGCAAGGTCGCGTCCCGTCGCCCCGTCGAGGAGCGGCTGCACGACTGGAACGAGGTCTACCCCGAGGGTGCCGGTCGCGCGCTGCTGCCGATCATCACCGAGCAGGCCGGCCGCTGCATGGACTGCGGCATCCCGTTCTGCCACCAGGGCTGCCCGCTGGGCAACATCATCCCCGAGTGGAACGACCTGGTCTGGCGCGACGACTGGGAAGGTGCCATCGAGCGGCTGCACGCCACCAACAACTTCCCCGAGTTCACCGGTCGGCTGTGCCCGGCGCCCTGCGAGACCGCGTGCGTGCTGGGCATCAACCAGGACCCGGTGACGATCAAGAACGTCGAGGTGGCCATCGCAGACCGCGCCTGGGACTCCGGCCTGGTCCGCCCGCAGCCGCCGGAGTGGCTCAGCGGCCGCACCGTCGCCGTCATCGGGTCCGGCCCCGCGGGCCTGGCCGCCGCCCAGCAGCTGACCCGGGCCGGCCACACGGTCGCGGTCTACGAGCGGGCCGACAAGCCCGGCGGCCTGCTGCGCTACGGCATCCCGGAGTTCAAGATGGAGAAGCGGGTGCTCGACCGGCGCATCGACCAGATGCGCCGTGAGGGCACCGTCTTCCGCTCCGGCGTCGACGTCGGCACCGACGTGACCGGCCCCCAGCTCGTGGAGCGGTTCGACGCCGTCCTGCTGGCGATGGGGGCGACGGTCGCGCGCGACCTGCCGATCACCGGTCGCGAGCTCGGCGGGCATCCACCAGGCGATGGAGTTCCTGCCGCAGTCCAACCGCGCGTCGCTGGGTCAGGCCCCGACGCCCGATGGCTCGGACCAGATCCTCGCCACCGGCAAGCACGTCGTGATCATCGGCGGCGGCGACACGGGTGCCGACTGCCTGGGCACCTCGCCACCGGCAGGGCGCCGCGTCCGTGACGCAGCTGGAGATCATGCCGCAGCCCGACGACGTGCGCCCGACGGGACAGCCCTGGCCGACGTACCCGATGCTCTTCCGGGTCTCCTCCGCGCACGAGGAGGGCGGCGAGCGGCGTCTACTCCGTCTCGACCCAGGAGTTCCTGCGGCGACGAGGACGGGCAACGTCCGCGCCCTGCGCCTGGTCGACGTGGAGATGAAGGACGGCAGGTTCAGCGAGGTCGAGGGCAGCGAGCGCGAGATCCCCGCCGAGCTGGTGCTCTTCGCGATGGGCTTCACCGGCCCGGAGCGCGACGGCGTGATCGCGCAGCTCGAGGTGCGACCTCGACGACCGCGGGCAACGTCGCGGCGCGACGACGCCTACATGTCGAGCCTTCCGGGCGTCTTCGTCGCCGGCGACGCGGGCCGCGGGCCAGTCGTTGATCGTGTGGGCGATCGCCGAGGGACGTGCGGCCGCGGCCGCCGTCGACACCTACCTGACCGGCTCGACGACGCTGCCGGCCCCGATCCTGCCGACCGAGCGTCCCCTCGTCGTCTGAGCGGCTCACATCTTGGAACGATCCAGGTGCGGTCGCGGGTGACCGGCCGGTAGCCCGCTAGGGTCGGTGCGTGCGTAGAGCAAAGATCGTGTGCACCCTCGGCCCGGCTGTGAACACCCCGGAGCGGATCCGCGCGTTGGTGGACGCCGGCATGGACGTGGCGCAGGATGAACCTCAGCCACGGGTCCTACGCCGACCACGAGGCGGTCTACCGGATGGTGCGGGACGGCCTCGGACGCCACCGGGCACGGCGTGGGCATCTTCGCCGACCTCCAGGGGCCGAAGATCCGGCTCGGCCGGTTCGCCGACGGCCCGGAGCAGCTGCCGCGCGGGTCAGGAGTTCACCATCACCACGCGCGACGTGCCGGGTGACGGCTCGATCTGCTCCACGACGTACGCCGGGCTGCCGGGCGACGTGGCAGCCGGGCGACCAGATCCTGATCGACGACGGCAAGGTCCGGCTCGAGGTGCTCTCGGTCGACGACACCGACGTGCTCACCACGGTGGTCGTGCCGGGTCCGGTCAGCAACAACAAGGGCATCAACCTGCCCGGCGTGATGCGTGTCGCGTCCCGGCCCTGTCCGAGAAGGACAAGGAGGACCTGCGCTGGGCGCTGCAGCATGACGTCGACTTCATCGCGCTGTCGTTCGTGCGCCGGCCGCCGACGTCGACGACGTGCGCGGCAGATCATGGACGAGGAGGGCGGTGCACCTCCCGGTCATCGCCAAGATCGAGAAGCCGCAGGCGATCGAGAACATCGACGAGATCGTCGACGCCTCCGACGGCGTCATGGTCGCGCGCGGCGACCTCGGCGTGGAGGTGCCCGCTCGAGGACGTCCCGTTCATGCAGAAGCAGATCATCGAGGTGCGCCCGGCGGCACGCCAAGCCGGTGATCGTCGCGACCCAGATGCTCGAGTCGATGATCACCAGCCCGCGCCCGACGCGCGCCGAGGCCTCCGACGTCGCCAACGCCGTCTTCGACGGCGCCGACGCGGTCATGCTGTCGGGCGAGACGAGCGTGGGGGAGCACCCCATCCTGACCGTCGAGACGATGGCACGGATCATCACCTCCACCGAGGACCACGGCCTGTCCCGGATGGCCGCCATCGACTGGCAGCCGCGCACCCGCGGCGGCATCATCGCCAAGGCCGCCGGCGAGGTGGCCGAGCGGATCGGCGCGAAGTACCTCGTCGCCTTCACCCAGAGCGGCGACTCGGCTCGCCGGATCTCGCGCTACCGCGGCCCGGTCCCGATGCTGGCCTTCACGCCCGGTGCCGGTCGTCCGCTCCGCAGCTGACTCTGTCCTGGGGAGTGGAGACCTTCCTCGCCGAGGAGGTCGAGCACACCGACGAGATGGTGCGCCAGGTCGACGAGCACCTGCTGCGCGTGGGTCGTGTGCAGGAGGGCGACCTGGTCGTGATCATCGCCGGCGCGCCTCCCGGCATCCCCGGGTCGACCAACGCGCTGCGCATCCACCGCATGGGCGACGCGATCCACGAGGTCGCCCCGGCCTACCGCAGGTCCTGACCTGCGCCGCGTCCTGGTCGGAGCCGCGGGTGGTGCCCCGGGTGGGATTCGAACCCACACTGGACGGTGTTTGAGACCGCTTCCTCTGCCGTTGGGATACCGGGGCGACGGCGACACAGACTAGCCGAGGTGCCGCCGCCTCCACGGACCGACCCGGGCCGCATGTCTTCGCAGCATCCTCACCGACGTACTAGCCTGTGCCCGTGACTGCAGACCAGGGGGCTCCCGCGCGTCGCGTCGTGATCGCGGAGGACGAGGCGCTGATCCGGCTCGACCTGGCGGAGATGCTGACCGAGGAGGGCTACGACGTCGTCGGCCAGGCCGGCGACGGCCGGACCGCGGTCGCGCTCGCCGAGGAGCACCGGCCCGACCTGGTCGTCCTCGACGTCAAGATGCCCCAGCTGGACGGCATCGCGGCGGCCCAGCGGATCGCCGAGCAGCGCATCGCCCCGATCGTCATCCTGACCGCCTTCAGCCAGCGCGACCTGGTGGAGCGGGCGCGTGACGCCGGCGCCATGGCCTACCTCGTCAAGCCGTTCAGCAAGCACGACCTCGTGCCCGCGATCGAGATGGCCGTCTCGAGGTTCGCCGAGGTGCAGCTGCTCGAGGCCGAGGTCGCCGACCTCTCCGACCGGCTCGAGACCCGCAAGTCCGTGGACCGGGCCAAGAGCGTCCTGCAAAAGCAGCTCTCGATCAGCGAGCCGGACGCCTTCCGGTGGATCCAGAAGACCGCCATGGACCTGCGCCTGTCGATGCGCGAGGTGTCCGACGGGGTCATCACGCACGGCCCTTCGGTCACCGGCGGCACCGCACGCGAGTAGTCCCGATGGGGCCGACGACCGGCCGCGGAAGCCCTGCTCCTGCAGGGAGGTCACGAAACGACAACGACCGCAGTTCGATTTGCACCCACCTCCCCATACAACCGGCCAATTGCCGCTAGGTTCACCTCATCAGAGCGGTGGATCCCTGGGGGGAGCCGCGCACACTCCTCATCACGGAGGCTTCATGATTCGCCCAAACCGCGCCTGGCGCACGGCTGCAGTGCTCGCGACGGCGTCGCTCGCACTGACTGCCTGCGGCGGCAACAACTCCGACGACTCAGCCAACTCGGACTCCTCGTCCGCGCCCAGCGAGAGCTCGAGCGCACCGGCCAAGGGTGACGGCACCCTGACCATCGGCACCCTGCTGCCGCAGACGGGTGACCTCGCGTTCCTCGGCCCGCCGGAGTTCGCCGGCGTGCAGGCTGCCGTCGACGACATCAACGCCGCTGGCGGGGTGCTCGGCAAGGACGTCGCCCAGGTCAAGGCCGACTCCGGCGACGGCACGCCCGACATCGCGGGTGCCCAGACCGACAAGCTGCTCGACGCCAACGCCGATGCCGTGGTGGGTGCTGCTTCCTCCTCGGTGTCCCTGAGCGTCATCGACAAGATCACCGGTGCCGGTGTCGTGCAGTTCTCCCCGGCGAACACCTCGCCGGCGCTCGACGACGCCAAGACCGACCCGAAGAACCTCTACTTCCGCACGGCTCCCTCCGACGTCCTGCAGGGCGCGGTCATGGCCAACACGGTGCTGGAGGACGGCTTCAACAACGTGGCGATCCTGGCTCGCCAGGACTCCTACGGCGAGCTGCTGGCCGGTCAGATCGAGAAGGGCATCAAGGCGGGCGGCGGCAACGTCACCACCAAGCAGCTCTACTCGGCCGACGCCACCAACTTCACCGCCGAGGTGAACAAGGTCGCTTCCGCCAAGCCCGACGCACTGATCCTGGTCGCGTTCGACGAGACCAAGAAGATCATCCCGCAGCTCATCGCCAAGGGAGTCGGTCCGGACAGCCAGCAGATGTACTTCGTGGACGGCAACACCGCCGACTACTCGAAGGACTTCCCGAAGGGCACCCTGGACAAGGTCAAGGCGACCCTTCCCGGCGCCGAGCTGACCTCGGACTTCAAGGACCGCCTGCTCGAGGCGGACCCGAACATCACGACCTTCACCTACGGTCCCGAGGCCTACGACGCGACGACCCTGGTCGCGCTGGCCGCCGTGGCCGCCAAGTCCGACGACCCGACGACCTTCGCCCCGAAGATCATCGAGGTCTCCGCGGAGGGCACCGAGTGCTCGACGTTCGAGGAGTGCAGCAAGCTGCTCGAGGACGGCGAGGACATCGACTACCAGGGTGTCTCGGGTCCGTGTGACCTGGGCGAGACCGGCAGCCCGACCAAGGCGACGATCGGCATCTTCCAGTACGCGGCCGACAACACCTTCAAGAGCGTCAAGTTCGTCACCGGCGTCATCTGATCCACCCGCACGAACAAGAGGGGCCCCGACCGATTCGGTCGGGGCCCCTCTTCGTCTGCGGTGGCGGTCCGGGAGCGCGTGAGACCCGGAGCGCGGGCAGTGCAGGACGTCAGTGGCTGCCGGCCAGCGTGCCGAGGTAGAGCTGGATGACCTTGGGGTCGTTGGCCAGGTCCTTGCCGGAGGCTGTGTAGGCGTTGCGGCCCTGGTCGAGCACGTAGCCGCGGTCACAGATCTGCAGGCAGCGGCGAGCGTTCTGCTCGACCATGACCACCGAGACGCCGGCCCGGTTGATCTTGCGGGTCTGCACGAACACCTCGTCCTGCATCACGGGGGACAGGCCGGCGGACGGCTCGTCGAGCAGCAGCACGGACGGCTCCATCATCAGGGCCCGCCCCATCGCCACCATCTGCCGCTCGCCACCGGACAGGGAGCCGGCTCGCTGCCCCTTGCGGTCGATCAGGGCCGGGAACAGGTCCCCGACGAACTCGAAGCGCTTGCGGAACGACTTGGGCCGCTGGAACACGCCCATCTCCAGGTTCTCCTGGATGGTGAGCGAGGGGAACACGTTGTTGGACTGCGGCACGAAGCCGATGCCCCGGCTGACCAGGTGGTCGGCGCGACGGTTGGTGATGTCGTCACCCTTGAGCTTCACGGTGCCCGACCCGATCTTGACCAGGCCGAACAGCGCCTTGAGCAGCGTCGACTTGCCCGCGCCGTTGGGCCCGATGATGCCGACGAGCTCGTTCTCCTGGCAGTAGAGGTCGGCGCCGTTCAGGATGTTCACGCCGGGCAGGTAGCCCGCGATGAGGTCGTCGGCGCGCAGCACCGCGCCCTCGGCCGCCTTGAGGTGCGCCTCGCGCACCTGGGGGTCGGTCTTCTGGGGCGGCGCGGCGGCGGCGGCGGCTGCCGCCGGGTGTCGCCGGAGTGGGCTCAGGCACGGTGCTCTCCCTCGGTGCTGCCGCCCGTGGTCGCCGGGGCGGACTCGGTCGTGTGGCCGGAGGACGCTGCGGCCGGGGCGCCGTGGTGCTCGCCCTCGATCTCGGCAGCCACCTCGGCAGCGATCTGGTCCTCCATCTCGGTGAGGTCCTGGTCGTGGTGGGACCCGAGGTAGGCGTCGATCACGCGCTGGTCGCCCATCACGGAGTCCGGCGGACCCTCCGCGATCACCTGGCCCTGCGCCATCACGATGACCCAGTCGGAGATGTCACGGACCATGTCCATGTCGTGCTCGACGAACAGCACCGAGCGACCCTCGTCGCGCAGCGACTTCACGTGGCCCAGCAGCGACTGCTTGAGGGCCGGGTTCACACCGGCCATCGGCTCGTCGAGCATCACCAGCTCCGGGTCGGCCATGAGGGCACGCGCCATCTCCAGCAGCTTGCGCTGACCGCCCGAGAGGGAGCCGGCGAAGTCCTCGCGCTTCTTGATCAGCAAGAAGCGCTCCAGCAGCCGGTCGGCCCGCTCGGTGTTGGCGGTCTCCTGCGCGCGCCAGAACGGGGCGAACATCGCGCGCAGCAGCGACTCGCCGTGCTGTCCGGTCGCCCCCACCCGCATGTTCTCCAGGACCGTGAGCCGCGAGAGCACCTTGGTGAGCTGGAAGGTCCGCACCATGCCGCGCCGGGCGACCCGGTAGGCCGGGATCCCCTTGAGGCTCTTGGCGTTGAAGGACCAGTCGCCCTCGTCCGGGCGGTCGAACCCGGTGAGCAGGTTGAAGAAGGTGGTCTTGCCGGCGCCGTTCGGCCCGATCAGCGCGGTGATCACCCCGCGCTGGATCTCCACGTGCGCGACGTCGACCGCGGTGAGGCCGCCGAAGGTGCGACGGATGCCGGTCGCGACGACGATCGGATCCGGCTTCTTCGCTCCTGGCTCGTGCGCCACGTCGCGCAGGGCGGCCCGGGCGGCCGACACGTCGACGCCGGTCTCGTTCCTCACCTCGGTCGCGGGACCACCGGCCTGGGCGATCTCGGCTTCCTCGGTGGTGGCGTTGTCGTCAGCGGCCATCGATGGCCAGCTCCCTTCGGTCTCCGATGATGCCCTGTGGCCGGTAGACCATCAGCAGCATCAAGGACAGGCCCATGAGGACGAACCGCATCAGGCTGGCCTGGTTGCTGTTCATGATCTCGACGGGGATGAGCGGGTCGGTGCCGCCGGTGGCAGCCCCGAAGAACAGGTCGAGGAAGCTGAGCAGGAACCAGAAGACGATGGTTCCGATGACCGGGCCGAGCACCCGCGCGGCGCCGCCGACGAGCAGCACCGTGTAGGCGAAGAAGGTGGTGTCGGTGGCGAAGAACGACGGGTTGATCGCCGAGTGCTGCAGCGCGGACATGATGCCGGCGAGGCCGCCGATGAGGCCACCGATCATCAGCGACTGCATCTTGTAGGCGTAGACGTTCTTGCCGAGGCTGCGCACCGCGTCCTCGTCCTCGCGGATGCCCTTGAGCACCCGTCCCCAGGGGCTCCGCATGAGCGCCCAGACGATGAGGCAGCAGAGCGCGGCGAGACTCCAGCAGACCAGCAGCGTCCAGAAGTCGTAGGGCCGCCAGGACACCACGCCGGGGATGCCGACCCGGCTGCTGAAGGGGTTGAGGTCGGCGAAGCTGCGGTTGAACCCCTGCAGGCCGTCCTGCCCGCCGAAGTACTTCAGCAGCGTGACGGAGCCGATCGTCTGCCGGATGATCTCCGCTGCGGCGATCGTGACGATCGCCAGGTAGTCCGCACGCAGGCGCAGCGTGGGGACGCCGAGCAGCAGCGCCAGGACGCCGGAGAGCGCGAGGCCGACGAGGCAGCCGAGCCAGAAGGACAGGCCCCAGGTCGCCACGAACGACGCCATCGCGTAGCCGCCGATGGCCATGAAGCCCGCCTGGCCGAAGTTGAGCAGTCCGGTGTAGCCGAAGTGCACGTTGAGGCCGATGGCCGCCAGGCAGTAGACCGCAGCGACGGGACCGAGTCCCTGCTGCAGCGCCTGGCTGAAGATTGCTTGCCAGTCCATCAGTCTGTCTCCTAACCGACCCGCTGGGACTTGCCGAGCAGGCCTTGCGGCCGGATCAGCAGGACGATGATGAGTACGACGAGTGCGCCGACGAACTTGAGCTCGGCCGGGATGAAGAGCGTGGACACCTCGACGAACATGCCGATCACCAGGGCGCCGAGAATCGCGCCCCAGGCCGTGCCGAGGCCACCGAGCACGGTGGCCGCGAAGACCAACAGCAGGAGCTTGAAGCCCAGTTGGTAGTCGAATCCCTGCGTCATGCCGAGCAGGACGCCGGAGAGGCCGGCCAGCCCGGCGCCCACGATCCAGACCACCGAGATGACCCGGTCGACGTTGATGCCGGACGAGGCCGAGAGAGCGGTGTTGTCGGAGACCGCGCGGGTCGCCTTGCCGATCCGGGTGCGCTGCAGGGCGATCGTCACCACGATGATCACGATCGTCGCGAAGATGACGATGCCGATCTCCTTCGGCGTCACCAGCAACGGACCGAAGGAGTAGGGCTTGGGGCTGGAGTACTGGGAGTACTGGTGCGTGCCCGCGCCGGAGAAGTACTGGTACACGTTGCGCAGCAGGATCGACAGGCCGATGCTCACGACCATCATGGCGATCAGGCCGGTGCCGCGGCGCCGCAGCGGGCGCCACAGCGCCCGGTCGTTGAACCAGCCGAACGCACCGGAGACGAGGGTCGCGATGATCACGGCCGTGAAGACCGTGACGTTCGCACCCAGGATCCGGATGTCGCCGGGGAGTCGGTCGACGCCGTAGGCGATCAGTGCCCCGAAGGTGATCAGCTCGCCGTGCGCGAAGTTGGTCAGGCCCGTCGTGCCGAAGATCATCGACAGCCCGAGCGAGGCCATCGCGAGCAGCAGCGCGAAGACCAGTCCGCCGACCGCGAGCTGCAGAGCCTGGGTGGCCTTGCCGGTCCCGGCTCCGGTGGCGTCCCCGATCGGGAAGGTCACGAAGACGTCGGAGTCGAGCTTGATGTCCACCTTGAGGGAGACCTGCTTGGGGTTGCGCAGGTCGGCGCCGTCGGGGAGCGAGTCCTGGTCGATCTTCACGGTGAAGGTCTCACCGAGGTTGTCGATCGACGCGCCTGGCAGCGCGATGTCGAAGACGCCGGCTTCGTTGCTGGTGCCCTCGCCGACCGTCTCACCCTGGTCGTCCTCGACGGACACCATCACGTCGGGGACCGCCTTGGGCGGGGTCTCCCGTGTGTCGCGCAGGCACCCCTGGATGTGGATGGAGTCGTCGTCGCGGGGTGGCGGCTTGGCGCAGGTGGCGCTGGTGGACGCCGTCGCGGCGGAGGCCCCGATGGTGACCATCAGGGCTGCGACCGCGAGGACGGCGAGCAGGGCGGCGGTGAGCCGGGACCGTGCTGCGTTTCTCTTCGGGCGGGCGTGCATGGGACTCCTGTCGCCTCAGTCCGGCAAGTAGTGAGGCGGGAGTGTAGCGAGCACCTGATTCGCGCGTGTAAACGCCGGCGCTCGCCCACCCCCCGCCAACGAGTCACCCTAGGACCATCGTCGCCACATCAGTACGGTTTGCGGCAACAAAACGACAACGAGTGCGTTTGCCGCCTCCTCAGCGCACAGCGATCACGAGGGTGGTCAGCAGCGGAGCGAGCAGCAGCGACGGCAGCAGGTCGCCGACCGGCAGCTGCTTGAGCCGCAGCAGCCGGAGCGCGACACCGACCAGCAGCACACCGCCCGTGGCGCTGAGCGAGGCGACCTGCGCAGCCGGCAGCACGTCGCCGAGCGCCGCCCCGACGGCGGTCAGCGTGCCCTGGATGACGACGAGGGAGACCACGCTGGCCGCGACGCCCCAGCCGAACGACGCGGCGAAGGCGATCGCGGCGAAGCCGTCCAGCGCGGACTTGAGGAACAGCTGGTCGGCGCCGTTGCCCAGCCCGTCGTTGAGCGAGCCGAGGACGGTGAGGGGGCCGGTGCAGAACAGCAACGAGCTCGCGACGAAGCCCTCGATGAAGCGCTGCCGGTCCGCCGTACCGGTCCCGCCGAGTCGTCGCTGCAGCCGGCCGCCGAACCCCTCGAGCCGGTCCTCGACGCGCAGCAGCGAGCCGAGGATGCCGCCACCGACGACCGAGCCGAGCACGATCAGCAGGGGTGCGCTGTCCCCGACCGCGTCGGTCCAGTCCGGGTCGGTGACGCTGGCGGCGGCACCGGCGGCGATCAGCAGGGTGACCAGCCCGAGGCCGTCGGTGACGACGTCGCGCGTGCGCTGGGAGAGGCGGTGACCGACCAGGACGCCGATCGCCGCGCCGACGAGGACGGCCACCACGTTGACGACCGTGCCGATTCCCGGGAACACGCACTCTCCCGTCCTGGTCCGGCACTGGTTGAAACCCCGACTATCCCCCGGGGTGGATCAAGGCGTAATCTCTCATCTCGGCTCGGTTCGTGACATTCGGGGGCACAACCGGTCGCCTGGCACGGAGGTCCCTTGCCACGAGTCGCCGCCGGGCAGCCGGCCGGGAAGAGGTGTCCCCGCATGTTCCGCAATCCGGTGCAGGTCACGGACGCCTCCGTCGAGGACGCCACGTCGCTGCTGGGGGTGTGGGCCCCGCTGCCCGGCCGCGAGGACACCTCCGTCATCCTGCAGGATGCCTGCGCCTCCCTGGCCCGGATCGCCGCAGACCCCGACCAGCGGGTGCTGGTGGCCCGGGTCGACGCAGAGGTCGCCGGTGCGGTGCACCTGGTGCGCGCGCCCCTCTCCCCGCTGCACAGCGACATGGCCGTCTACATGATGCATCTCAACGTGGTCGAGAAGTTCCGCCGCCACGGGGTGGGTCACGCACTCATGGAGGCCACCGTCGGCTGGGCCGAGGAGAAGGACACCTCGCACGTCATCACCGCCGCGTCCGTGAGCTCGCGTGATGCCAACCGCTTCATGGCGCGCTTCGGGCTGGGTCAGATCGCCATGATGCGCGGCGCCACCACGGTCGCGCTCCGCGCCAAGCTGCCCGTGGAGACGCCCGCCGTGGCGAAGGTCGACCGGCGCAGCCATCGCAGCGTGGGCCAGGTCCTGGCGCACCGGCGCTCGATGCGTCGCGCGGAGCAGACCCGCCCCTCCTAGGAGCCCCGGTGGGCGGTCCTGGGTGGGGGTGACCCCGACTAGGGTGGCGGCGTGCCTGCCTCCTCCGCCGACCGCCCGCGCCTGCTGCTGCTCGACGGCCACTCCCTGGCCTACCGCGCCTTCTTCGCGCTCCCGGTCGAGAACTTCTCGACGACGACGGGCCAGCACACCAACGCGGTCTACGGCTTCACCTCGATGCTCATCAACGTGCTGCGCGACGAGCAGCCGACCCACGTCGGGGTCGCGTTCGACGTGTCACGCCAGACCTTCCGCACGGAGGAGTACGTCGAGTACAAAGCCAACCGGTCCAAGTCGCCCGACGAGTTCTCCGGCCAGGTCTCGCTGGTCAAGGAGGTGCTGGCGGCCCTGCGCGTGGTGACGATCGAGAAGGACGGCTTCGAGGCCGACGACGTGATCGGGACGTTGGCCACGCAGGCCGTCGACCAGGGCTTCGAGGTGCTGATCTGCACGGGCGACCGCGACTCCTTCCAGCTGGTCTCGCCGACCTGCACGATCCTCTACCCCAGCCGCGGCGTCTCGGAGATGGCGCGGATGACCCCGCAGGCCGTCCTGGACAAGTACGGCGTCCCGCCGGCGCGCTACCCCGAGCTGGCCGCGTTGGTGGGGGAGACCTCCGACAACCTGCCGGGGGTGCCGGGGGTCGGCCCCAAGACGGCGGCCAAGTGGATCAACCAGTACGACGGCCTCGACAACGTCATCAACAACGCCGACCAGATCACGGGCAAGGCCGGCGACTCCTTCCGCGAGCACCTGGGCGACGTGATCCGCAACCGTCGGCTCAACGCCCTGGTGTGCGACCTCGCCCTGACAGCCACGCCCACCGACCTCGCGGTGCAGCCGTGGGACCGCCACGAGGTGCACCGGCTCTTCGACAGCCTGGAGTTCCGGGTGCTGCGCGAGCGGCTGTTCGACACGTTGGAGTCCGAGGAGGACATCGACGACTCCGGCTTCGAGCTGCACAGCACCCGGCTCGAGGCCGGGCGGCTGGCCGGCTGGCTGGCCGAGCACGCCGACGGTCCCGACCGCGTCGGGGTGCAGGTCCAGGGCACGTGGCGAGGCGGGAGCGGCAGCGTGCTGGCGCTCGCCCTCGCAACCGGTGACGACGCGGCGGCGTGGCTCGATGTCGAGCAGATCTCGCCCGAGGACGACCAGGTGCTGGCCGACTGGCTCGGCGACGTGTCTCGACGCAAGGTGCTCCACGACGCGAAGGGGCCGATGCTGGCGCTGGCCGCGCACGGCTGGACGCTGCGCGGCCTCGAGCGCGACACCGCCCTGTCGGCGTACCTCGCCCGTCCCGACCAGCGCTCCTACGACCTCGCCGACCTGACGTTGCGCTACCTCAAGCGCGAGCTCAAGGCCGAGGACCCGGGCGACCAGGGTCAGCTGTCGTTCGACGACGTCGGCGTGGACAGCGCCGGGGACGCCGCGATGCTGCAGGCCCGCGCGGTGCTCGACCTGGCCGAGGCCCTCGACGCCGAGCTCGAGGAGCGCGGCGGCACCCGGCTGCTCTCCGACGTCGAGCTGCCTCTGGTGCTGGTGCTCGAGGAGATGGAGCGCGTCGGGGTCGCGGTCGACGTGGACCACCTCGACGCCCTCGAGTCGCACTTCGCCGGCGAGGTCAAGCAAGCCGCCGAGGCGGCCTACGCCGCGATCGGCAAGGAGATCAACCTGGGCTCGCCCAAGCAGCTCCAGGTGGTGCTCTTCGACGAGCTCGCGATGCCCAAGACCAAGCGCACCAAGACCGGCTACACCACCGACGCCGACGCGCTGACGTCGCTCAACGCGAAGGCGCCGCACCCGTTCCTGGAGGCCCTGCTGCGCCACCGCGACGTCTCGCGGCTGAGGCAGACCGTCGAGGGCCTGCTCAAGACGGTCGCCTCGGACGGTCGCATCCACACCACCTTCAACCAGCTGATCGCCGCGACGGGTCGCCTGTCCTCGACCGACCCCAACCTGCAGAACATCCCGGTCCGCACCGAGGAGGGTCGCCGCATCCGGGAGGCGTTCGTCGTGGGTCCGGGGTACCACCGGCTGATGACCGCCGACTACAGCCAGATCGAGATGCGGATCATGGCGCACCTCTCCGAGGACGCCCTGCTGATCGAGGCGTTCCGGAGCGGTCGCGACTTCCACTCCGTCACCGCGTCACGCGTGTTCGCGGTCGATCCCGGTGAGGTGACCGGCGAGATGCGGGCCAAGATCAAGGCGATGAACTACGGCCTGGCCTACGGTCTGTCGGCCTACGGCCTCTCGCAGCAGCTCGGCATCGACACCGGTGAGGCGCGGGGGTTGATGGATGAGTACTTCGAGACGTTCGGCGGCGTGCGTGACTACCTGGCGGGGGTCGTCGACGAGGCCCGACGCAGTGGTTACACCGAGACGATCATGGGGCGTCGCCGCTACCTGCCCGATCTGACCAGCGACAACCGGCAGCGTCGCGAGATGGCCGAGCGGATGGCGCTCAACGCGCCGATCCAGGGCTCGGCCGCCGACATCATCAAGGTGGCCATGCTCAACGTCGACGTCGCGCTCACGGCCTCGCCCCTGTCCTCTCGGATGCTGCTGCAGGTGCACGACGAGCTTGTCTTCGAGGTGGCGACCGGGGAGGCGGAAGCACTCGAGGGCCTGGTCAGGGAGCAGATGGCCGCGGCCGCCGAGCTGACGGTTCCGCTCGACGTCTCGGTCGGCACCGGGACGAGCTGGCACGCCGCCGCGCACTGACGGCTGCGTCAGGGGGTGTCGTGCGACGGGGCCCGGTCCGTCGGCGTCCGCGTGGGTGGGTGCCGGTGGTACGACGGGGCGAGGCTGCGGGCCAGCAGCACCAGGAAGAGGGTCGCGTCCACGGCGCCCACCACGCCGAGCAGGAACGACAGCGACTCGATGAGCGGCGCGGTCCCGATCAGGACCGCCATCGCCACCCACACGAGCAGCACGGTGCGCTGCCGCTGCCGCGCGACGATGTTGTAGACGAGCAGCTGCAACAGGGCGAGCAGCGTGCCGAGCACGGCGAAGGTCCAGAGCCGCCCCTGCAGCTCGGCGTACTCCGGACCGCCGATGAACACCACGGCCAGCGCGGAGAGCACCGCCGTGCCGACCACCGTCGCGCCCCCGATCGCGGCGACCACGCCCAGACTCGCGAGGTGCATCGTGCGTCCGGCGCTCTGCTTGGCCATCGACGGGAAGGCGATCACGACCACGAACTGCGGGAGGAACAGGACCGCCTTGGTCAGGATCAGGCCGCCGGCGTAGAGACCTGCCTGGTACTCGCTGAGCGTCGAGCGGGCGATCAGGATGTCGGTGTTCGACAGCGCGAAGAACGCCAGCAGCGCGTGCGAGTTGTGACCGGTCTCGCGAAGCACGCCGCCGCGCGCCCACCGGGCGCCGAGCGCCTGGCGCCGTGAGCCGGTGCGGGGTGCGCGTCCGTGCGGAGAGTGGCGGAGCGCCCACCAGCCCACGACCACCGGCAGGAGAGCGCCGATCGCGACGCCGGTCATGGCGCCGGTGGTGTCGGGCTCGACGACGAGCGCTACCGCACCGAAGCCGAGCCGTCCGATGCCGACGGCGAGGTAGATGCCTGCCAGCGGACCCCAGCGGCGCTCGCCCTGCAGGATCCCGGCCTGCCCGCCCATGACGGTGAGGGGCACGGCGGTGGCTGCGATCAGCACGGCCGGGAGAGGGGAGCCCAGGTTGAGGGTGGCCACCACCACCGGCGTCGCGACCAGCACCACCAGCCCCAGAGCGAGAGCCGCGACGTAGCTGGTCGTGAGCACCTCGCGGCGCAGCCGCGGCAGGTCGTCGGGAGCGGCGCTGACGCGTCGGGCGCCGGTGGCCTGCAGCCCGAGGGAGAGCACGTTGACGACGAGCAGCAGTCCCATGACCGCGGCGAGCGCGCCGTACTCGGCGGGTCCGAGGATCCGGGCGGCGAGGATCGTGAAGCCGTAGGTGGTGACGTTCATGACGCCCATGGCGATCGCGATCACCGCACCACCGCGCAGGAGGGCCCGGCGCCGGGTCGTCGTCTCGATCATCGTGGCAAGCCTAGGCCGTCCCTGGTGCACGGACGGAGCACCCCGGGCCCGCGCCACGCATGTGCGCACCGTCACTCGGAACCGGTCCGCCTGGGCCCTTGACCGCGCGGCACAGGAAATGATCCGGCCGCCCCGGGTGACAGACGACACAGTTTGAAGCCGTCGTCCGAGCGCCCCGGAGGCTTTTAGTTACCAGAAAGTAGCGTATGTTTCCGGGGACTTGGCCCTGGGAGGGGCTGTTCGCCGGGTGCACCTCGCACCGCGGCGTCTCATGTGGAGGGAACACAGCCCCATGCGCAGAACTCTTCTTGCGGGCGTGGTGCTGGCCGTCGCAGCCTTCGTGGTTGTCCTGGTCAGCTCAGCGCTCGACCTCGAGCTCGAGAGCGTCGCCCTGCTGGGCGCCGCCCTGGGCGCCGTCGTGGCCCTGGTGCCCGACCGCTCACCCCTGATCCGTCTCGCCGGCTTCGCTGCCGGCTTCGCCGCGGCCTGGGTCGGCTACTTCGTCCGTGCGGCGCTGCTGCCCGACAGCGACGGTGGCCGCGCCGTGGCCGTCGGGCTCGTGGTGCTGCTGTGCGTCGGCGTCACGGCCGCCGCGGTGGGACGGCTGCCCCTGTGGAGCACCCTGCTCGGCGCGGCAGCGCTCGCCGGCGCCTACGAGATCACCTTCAGCGCCGCCGTCTCCGAGGTCGCCTCGACCTCGCTCAGCACGGCGACCGCGCTGGTGTTCACCGTCGCCATCGGCTTCCTCGCCGCAGCGCTCGTCGTCCCGACCCACGAGTCGGGCCTTGCCGACGAGTCCCCCGACGGGTCGGACCCGGACGACGACGACCTCACCTCGCACGACGACTCCCAGCTCGACGACTTCATGATGGAGAACACCAAGTGACCCCCCGCGTCCACCGCGCTCTCAGCGGCCTCACCCTCGCCGCCCTGGCGACCGTCGCGGTCGGTGCCACCGCGAGCCCTGCCC
The DNA here is from genome assembly GCA_963845655.1 of uncultured Actinomycetota bacterium. Lineage (GTDB taxonomy): Bacteria > Actinomycetota > Actinomycetes > Propionibacteriales > Nocardioidaceae > Nocardioides_B. The sequence continues at coordinate 423,685 of CAWJTB010000003.1, forward strand.
TCGCGGCCGCCGGTGACATCGAGGTGGTCAACACCGAGACCGTGCAGATCTACACCTCGTCGACCGGCGCCGTGCAGGAGGCGCGCGTCTACGAGCAGCTGTCGATGTACGGCAACGGCACCGTCGACGTACGCAACCCCGTCTCCACCGACGGTCTGCGCAACCTCAACGGCTTCGGCGGCTTCGACGTGGAGGACGGCGAGCAGGTCGTCGAGACCACCGTCGACGGCACCGAGAAGGTCCGCTCGGTCAGCACCTACGACGGCAAGCTGCCGCTGGACGTCAAGGTCGCCTACAAGCTCGACGGCGAAGTACGTGAAGCCGGGCGACGTCGTCGGCGGCGCCGGCGAGCTCGAGGTCGTCTACACGGTCGAGAACATCACCGGGGAGTCCCAGGACGTCACCGTCCCCGACGGCAAGGGCGGCACGGTCACCACGACCGCGGACGTCGCGATTCCCATCGTGGGCTCGCTGACCACTGTCACCCCCTCCAACTTCACCAACGTGGAGTCCGAGCAGGCCAACCGGGCCGGTGACGGCAAGGGCGGCACCAAGCTCTCCTTCACGATGACGCTCTTCCCGCCGATCGGCTCCACCACCGCGGTCTTCGGCTACACCGCCGACATCGTCGACGGCGTCATCCCGCGGGCGGACATCTCGGCCCTGCCGGTCAACCCGCTCGACGTACCGACCTTCAAGTCCGCCAACGCCAGCTACCAGGGCGGTGCGGACACCGGGGCCAAGCTGACCGACGGCGCCATCGAGATCGACGCCAACCTGCTCAAGCTGCGTGACGGTGCCGGCGACCTGCTCGCCGGGCTGATCAAGCTGCGCGACGGCGCCAGCGAGCTGAACGCCGGACTCTCCGGCCAGGCTGCTCCCGGCGCGCAGAAGCTCGCGGCCGGGGCGGGTGACCTGAACGACGGTCTCGGTCTGATCGACGACGGTGCGGGTCAGCTGTCGGACGGCACGGGCGACGCGCTCGCAGGAAGCCGCAAGCTCGACGCGGGCGCGACCAAGCTGAGCGCCGGTCTCGGTGACCTCGCCTCCAACACGCCTGACCTGAACGACGGCGCGCAGCGTCTCGCCGCCGGGCAGCAGTCGCTGCTCCAGGGTGTACAGCTCCTCGACCAGGGCCTGCAAGCCCTGCCGGCCACGGTGGCCGAGGGCCTCAAGACCAACCCGGACTACCAGCAGCTGATCGGGACGCTCAAGCTGCTGAGCTCCAAAATCGGCTCACCCAACGCGGCCCCGGACACCAACCCGGCGACCGCTACGTTGTTCAGCGCGCTGAACGCCCTGAAGTACGGACTGAAGACGCCGTTCGACTACAGCGCGGCCGAGTGCCTCAAGGCGGCCAAGGACGACCCGACCGCCCAGTGTGGCGTGGCCGACTCGCTGCAGACGGTGAGCGACGGGCTGACGGCGGCCGCCAACGGTGTGGAGCTCAAGCGCGCTGACCTGCTGACCCTGCGCGCCGGTGCGACCTCGATCTACAACTACGTCGCGTCGACGTCCCAGGGTGAATGCGCCCCGACCGGTGGCGACCTGCCCCCGCCGTCGGCGCTGCAGTCGCAGAGCCCGGTCTGCGTCGGGTGCCGCCAAGGTGGCCTATGGCATCGGCGGCCCCGGCGGCGTCATCGACTCCTCCGACGCGGGCGCTGTACAGCTCAAGACGGCCGCGGCCGGCCTGACTAAGACGCGTGGCAAGATCATCGACCTGATCGTGCCCGGCATCGACAGCATCAAGGCCAAGATAAACAACCCGGGCGCCCTCGCGGACTGCAAGGCGGCGAACGGAACCGCGAGCCCGGCCGACGACTGTGGTCTGCAGCAGGCGATCGACTACATCGCCGCCGACGCGATCCCCGCGCTGGTGGACGGCCTGAGCCAGTCGATCTCGCAGACGCTGCTCGCCAGCGTGGGAGCGCCCACTCGCGGGTGCACCGCCGACAGCAAGACGCTGCTGTGCGGCGCCGCGGCCCTGGCCGACGGTGGTCAGGAGCTGCAGGACGGCACCTCCAAGCTGCTCGACGGCTCCGTGAAGCTGGACGACGGTGGCGCTCAGCTCGCTGACGGCACCGGCCAGCTCAGCACCGGTCTCGGCAAGCTTGACGGCGGCGCGCAGAAGCTGGCCGACGGTGTGGCGAAGGCGTTCGACGGCTCGGGCCTGCTCGCCGACGGCGCGCAGACGCTGTCGGACGGCCTGCAGGACGCGGCCAACGGCTCCGGCCTGCTGGCCGAGGGTCTCGGAACCGCCGCGGACGGTGCGCCGAAGCTGCGCGACGGCGCGCAGCGGCTGTCGGACGAGGGCACCCAGAAGCTCATCGAGGCGGGCGTGGCCACGACCGTCAGCTATGGCGAGATGGTGGCGGTCATGAAGGCCGGCGCCGACCGTGCGGACGCGGAGAAGATGGCCTACGGCGCACCGGACGACGCGATCGGCCTGACGGCCTACAGCTACGTCATCTCCGGCGACGACGGCGAGAGCGGTCGCAACTGGGCCCGTGGCCTCGGCGGGCTCGCCCTGCTCGGCGCCGGTGGCGGCGTGTTCGCGCTGCGTCGCCGGCTGTTCTGACCCGTTGGCGTGCCCGGTCGCTGACCGGGTTGCAGCCAGCACCCTCCCTCCCGCAGGGGCGTCGAGCGATCGGCGCCCCTGCGGCGTTCCCGGGGCTTGGCGGGGGCGATGGCGCCGCCGCTGTCCCTCGGCGTCGGCCCTGCTGCGTGGGCGGACGACGGACGCCGTACGAGGCTGCCCATGGAGAACTGTCGCTTCCCATGGGGACTTCTCCGTGGGCAGCGAAAGATTCGCTGCATCCCCTGGTAATCAGAGCGAGGGGAGGGTGGCGCCGAGGATCGCGGTACCGGGGATCAAGGTGCCGCGCTCGGGGCCCCAGCCGCCCCAGATCCGATCGTGGCCGGGGGGCCACTCGGGCTCCACGAGCCGGTCGAGGCGGAAGCCGCCGGCGGTGAGCAGCGCGACCCAGTCGCCGAGGGTGCGGTGGTGCTCGACGTAGGTGACGACGCCGTCGTCGTCGGTCTCGACGTAGGGGGTCCGGTCCCAGTAGGGCGTCGTGACGACGAGGCCCTCGCGCGTGGGGTCGTCGGGCATCGTCCAGCGGATCGGGTGGGTGATGGAGAGCGCGAAGCGGCCACCGGGGGAGAGCACGCGGGCCGCCTCCTGCACGGCGTCGGCGATGTCGGCGACGAACTGCATCGCGCCGAAGGAGGAGAAGACCACGTCGAAGGAGCCGTCGGCGAACGGCAGCTGGGTGGCGGTGCCCTCCACGACGGGCACGCGTACGCCGGTCTCGTCGTCGATCCGCCGGGCGTGCTGCAGCTGGCGCATCGACACGTCGAGGCCGACCGCGCTCGCGCCCTGCGTGACCAGCCACCGGGCACACTGCGCGGCGCCGCAGCCCACCTCGAGGACCCGTCGCCCGGCGACGTCGCCGAGCATCCCGAGGTCCTCCTCGCGGACCCCCTCGGGGCTCCACACGAAGCCGACGTCGCCGAGGAAGCTGCCGTGGGTCTGCTGGTACTCGTCGGCGTAGGCGTCCCAGTCGCGACGGTTGGCCCGGCGGGAGTGGGTCTCGTCGACGTGCCGGCGTGCGGGCTGCACGGCTAGGCCTCCAGCGCTGCGAGGCGGACCGGGAGGGTGACCGGGTCGAGGAGGGCCATGCGCCGACGATAGGGCACGGCAGGCACCGCGTCGGGGGCCCATCGAGGAGTTCCTGCCAGGGGGCGGGACGGGGCCCCACCGGCGCTGCCACACTGCGCGGGTGCAGCAGTTCGGTCTGGTCCCGCTCGCCGGTGGTCACAGCGGCGAGACGTTCCTCGCCGACGCCGCGGGGGAGCGGACCGTCGTGCGGGTCTACGGCGCGCGCAGCGGGTGGCGCGGTCCCGCGGCCGCCGAGGTCGATGCCGCCGTGCTCGCGCTCGTCCGCGGGCTGGTCCCGGTGCCGGAGGTGCACGAGGTGCGCCGGGGGGACCCGGTCTCCGGGACGCCACCGCTGCTGGTGACGTCGTTCCTGCCGGGGGTCCGGCTCGACCTGCTGCTGCCCGATCTCGACGGCCTCGCACTGTCCCGGCTCGGGCGGGCGATGGGGGAGCTGGTCGCCCGGCTGGCCCAGATGCCGCTGCCGCGCCCCGGGCTGTTCGCCGACGGGGACCTGAGGATCGAGCCGATGCCGCCCGAGCACGACCTGGACCTGGTGGCGCTCGTGGAGTCCCGCAGGCCGGGCACCGCGCTCGCGGACTGGCCCGCAGCCGCGTACGACGCTCTGCTGGAGGTCGCCGACAAGGCCCAGGCCGTGCTGGACGGTGAGTCGCGCACCTGCCTGGTGCACAGCGACCTCAACCCCAAGAACCTGCTGGTCGACCCGGAGACGCTGCAGGTCACCGGCGTGCTGGACTGGGAGTTCGCGCACGCCGGCCTGCCGGTGACCGACCTGGGCAACCTGCTGCGCTTCGACCGGGACCCCGCCTTCGCCGAGGCGGTCCTGGGGGTCTACCGCGACTCGGTGCCCGACGCCGGGGACGACCCGCTGACCCGGGCCCGCGCCGCCGACGTGCGCGCCCTCGTCGACCTCGCGGCCCGTCGGGGGGAGAGCCCGGTGACCGAGCAGGCCCACGCGCTGCTGGTGGCGATCGCGTCGAGCGGCGACCTGCACGCCGTACCGCCCACGACCCCGTGAGGGGCGGGTTGGACGTGAGCGCGCGCCCCCGCGTATCCTGTGGGGTGCGCAGAGGTCTGCCAGAGTCTCAGACGTAGCAGGTTCTCGCTCGCTATCGCCTCGATGATCCCTCCGGGTCGTCGGCACCCAGTTCCACGGTAGTGACATCGGGCTTCTCGCGCGTCCGCACGACACCATCCATCCGCAAAGGTTCACATCTTTCTATGACGATCACCCCCACTCTCTCGGACGCACCGCAGGTCGCTGTCAACGACATCGGGTCCGAAGAGGACTTCCTCGCCGCCATCGACGCGACCATCAAGTACTTCAACGATGGCGACATCGTCGAAGGAACCATCGTCAAGGTGGACCGCGACGAGGTCCTGCTCGACATCGGCTACAAGACCGAGGGCGTCATCCCCTCGCGTGAGCTCTCCATCAAGCACGACGTCGACCCCTCCGAGGTGGTCTCCGTCGGCGACAAGGTCGAGGCCCTGGTTCTCCAGAAGGAGGACAAGGAAGGCCGCCTGATCCTGTCCAAGAAGCGCGCCCAGTACGAGCGCGCCTGGGGCACCATCGAGCAGGTCAAGGAAGAGGACGGCGTCGTCACCGGCACCGTCATCGAGGTCGTCAAGGGTGGACTCATCCTGGACATCGGCCTGCGCGGCTTCCTGCCCGCCTCCCTCGTCGAGATGCGTCGCGTGCGCGACCTCCAGCCGTACGTCGGCAAGGAGCTCGAGGCCAAGATCATCGAGCTCGACAAGAACCGCAACAACGTGGTGCTCTCGCGTCGTGCGTGGCTCGAGCAGACCCAGTCCGAGGTGCGTCAGGGCTTCCTGACCCAGCTCCAGAAGGGTCAGATCCGCAAGGGTGTCGTCTCCTCGATCGTCAACTTCGGTGCCTTCGTGGACCTCGGTGGCGTCGACGGCCTGGTGCACGTCTCCGAGCTGTCGTGGAAGCACATCGACCACCCGTCCGAGGTGGTCACCGTCGGCGACGAGGTCACCGTGGAGGTGCTCGACGTCGACATGGACCGCGAGCGCGTCTCCCTCTCGCTCAAGGCGACGCAGGAGGACCCGTGGCAGCACTTCGCCCGGACCCACCAGATCGGCCAGATCGTGCCGGGCAAGGTCACCAAGCTGGTCCCCTTCGGCTCGTTCGTGCGGGTCGAGGAGGGCATCGAGGGTCTGGTGCACATCTCCGAGCTCGCCGAGCGTCACGTCGAGATCCCGGAGCAGGTCGTCCAGGTCAACGACGACGTCATGGTCAAGATCATCGACATCGACCTCGAGCGTCGTCGGATCTCGCTCTCGCTGAAGCAGGCGAACGAGACCGCCACCGCGTCCGAGGCCGAGGACTTCGACCCGACGCTGTACGGCATGACCGCGTCCTACGACGAGCAGGGCAACTACATCTACCCGGACGGCTTCGACCCCGAGACCGGCGAGTGGCTCGAGGGGTACGACGACCAGCGCGCCATCTGGGAAGAGCAGTACGCCAAGGCGCACACCCGCTGGGAGGCGCACGTCAAGCAGCAGGCCGACGCGGCGAAGGCCGAGGTCGAGGCCGGCGAGGCGACGTCCTACTCCAGCGGCGGCGACAGCGCCACGGAGCCGGCTGCGGAGTCGAGCAGCACCGACGAGGGCACCGAGGCCGGTGGCGCCAGCGGTTCGCTGGCCTCCGACGAGGCGCTGCAGGCGCTGCGCGAGAAGCTGACCGGCGGCCAGCAGTAGCAGCCGCCGTCGGCACCCGCTGACAGCACGCACGACAGGAAGGGCCCGTCCACCGCGAGGTGGGCGGGCCCTTCGTCGTCTCGGCGTCGGCAGCCGGAGACATCAGGCAGGGCCGGGAGCGCGGTGACCGGGCGGGTGGCGTCCCTGGCACACTTCCGGGATGCGGATCGCACTGACCGGCGGGGTGGCCTCGGGCAAGAGCACCGTCGCCCGGATGCTCGAGGAGCTCGGAGCGGTGGTCATCGACTCCGACCGGCTGGCCCGCGAGGTCGTGGAGCCCGGCACGCCGGGTCTCGCAGCCGTGGTCGCGGAGTTCGGGAAGCAGGTCGTGACCCCGGACGGCTCGCTGGACCGGCCGGCCCTCGGTGCGGTCGTCTTCGCCGACGAGTCGGCACGTCGCCGGCTGGAGGGCATCCTGCACCCGCTGATCCGGCAGCGCAGCGCCGAGATCGAGGAGTCTGTCGACGCGGGGGCGCTCGTCGTGCACGACATCCCGCTGCTGGTGGAGTCCGGTCAGGCCGACCGCTTCGAGGTCGTGCTCGTGGTCGACGTGCCCGTCGCGACCCAGGTCGAGCGGATGGTCCGCGACCGGGGCTGGAGCCGTGCGGACGCCGAGGCGCGGGTGGCCGCGCAGGCGACCCGGGAGCAGCGTCTCGCCGCGGCCACGCACGTGCTGGAGAACACCGGGACGTACGACGACCTCCGTGAGCGTGTCACGGAGGTCGTCGAGATCGTGCGGGCAAGCGCCCGCTGAGGCGGTCCGCTCAGGCGGCCAGGTCCGGGTCGGCCAGGCCGCGCAGCTTCTGCAGGGCCTCGCGCTCGAGCTGACGCACCCGCTCGGCGGAGATGCCGTGCTTGGCGCCGATGTCGGCCAGCTTGTGCTGCCGGCCGTCGACCAGGCCGTAGCGCGAGCGGATGATGTCGGCGGCCCGGTCGTCGAGCAGCTCCACCAGGTGGCCGAGCCGGTCGCGGGACTCCACGTCGAGGAAGGTGCTGTCCGGACCCGGCGCGGTCTCCTGGGCGATCAGGTCGCCCAGCGAGGTGTCGCCGTCCTCGTCGACCGGGGTGTCCAGGCTGACGTGCTCGCGGCCCCAGGAGAGCAGGTCGATCACGCGGTCGACGTCCATCCCGAGCTCGGTGCCGATCTCCTCCGGCTCCGGGTCGCGGCCCAGCTGGCGCTCCAGCGTGCGACGAGCGGCACCGACCTGGTTCAGCTCCTCGACCACGTGCACCGGGAGCCGGACCACGCGGGCCTGCTGCGCGATGCCGCGGGTGATGGCCTGCCGCACCCACCAGGTGGCGTAGGTCGAGAACTTGTAGCCCTTGGCGTAGTCGAACTTCTCCACCGCGCGGATGAGGCCGGTGTTGCCCTCCTGCACCAGGTCCAGCATCGGCATCTGGCTGCGGCCGTACTTGCGGGCGATCGACACGACCAGCCGCAGGTTGGCCTCGATGAAGCGCTGGATGGCGTGCTGGCCCTCGGCCGCGAGCCACTCGAGCTCGTCCTGGTTGGCGTACTTCGGGGCGCCGCCCTTGCGGCGGCCGACGCGCCCCTCGGCCAGGAGGTGCTCGGCGAGCAGTCCGGCCTCGATGGTCTTGGACAGCTCGACCTCGGTGATGGCGTCGAGCAGGGGGGTGCGGGCGATCTCGTCGAGGTACATCCCGACGCTGTCGCGTCCCTCGATCTCACGCTGGGCGGTGCGAGTGGTTGCCACGGTGCGTGGGCTCCCTTCCTGTGGGCCAAGGACATACCCGGGGGATGGCCTCGTATTCAGCACAACGGCGAACGCGTGTTCGAGATTCCCGAGTTCGTCCTCGGCTCGTCCCACCCGTCGTCGCGGTACTTCCTCTTGCCCGAAATGACGTACGGCACGCAGGAGAAGTTGCGATCGTGGAAAGAACTCAGAAACTTCTCAGGGTGCGAGGCGGGTGACCAGCCGGTCCACGAGCCAGGCGCGGGAGAACGCGTGGTCGCGCCAGGCGTTGTAGCGGCCGCTCACGCCGCCGTGGCCCGCCGACATCTTGGTCTTCAGCACGATGTCGCCGCTGCGCTCCGGGCCGAGCACCTCGCGCAGCCGGGCGACCCACTTGGCCGGCTCGACGTAGAGCACCCGGGTGTCGTTGATCGACGTCTCGGCGAGGATCGCGGGGTAGTCCTGGTCGCGCACGTTGTCGTAGGGCGCGTAGGAGGACATGTAGGCATAGACCTCCGGGTCCTCGAGCGGGTTGCCCCACTCCTCCCACTCGATCACGGTCAGCGGCAGCGTGGGGTCCAGGATGCTGGTCAGCGGGTCCACGAACGGCACCTGCGCGACGACTGCGGCGAAGGCGTCCGGGTCGGAGTTCGCGACCGCGCCCATGAGCAGCCCGCCGGCGCTGCCCCCCTCGGCCGCCAGCCGGTCCGCCGAGGTCCAGCCGGTCTCCGCGAGGTGCCGGGCGCAGGCGACGAAGTCGGTGAACGTGTTCTTCTTGCGCAGCATCTTGCCGTCGTCGTACCAGTGCCGGCCCATCTCGCCGCCGCCGCGCACGTGGGCGATGGCGAACCCGATCCCGCGGTCCAGGGTCGACAGCCGGGCGACCGAGAACCACGGGTCCATGGAGGCCTCGTAGGACCCGTAGCCGTAGAGCACCATCGGGGTGCTCCCGTCGCGAGGCGCGTCGGCGGGCACCACCACCGAGATCGGCACCCGGGTGCCGTCCGGGGCGGTCGCCCACTCGCGGGCCTGGGTGTAGCCGGACCGGTCGTACGGCGCCCCGTCCGGCCCCGGCAGGACGGGCGACTGCTTGAGCAGGGTGAGCGCGCGCGTGGTCAGGTCGAAGTCGTAGACCGACGGCGGGTCGACCAGCGTGGTGTAGCCGATCCGGATCGTGGGCTGGGCGAACTCCGGGTTGCCGCTCGCGCCGACCGTGTGCACCTCCTCGTCGAAGTCGATCGAGAAGTCCTCGCCGAGACCGTCGGCGGCCGCGTCGTCGAGCAGCAGCACCCGCACCTGGGTCAGGCCCTCGCTGCGCTGGCTGAGCACGAGATGGGTGGCGAACGCGTCGACGTCCTCGAGGCGCACCGCCGGGTCGTGGGGCAGCAGCGGCACCCACTGCTCGTGCGAGGTCGCGTCCACGGGCGCGACGGCGAGCTCGTAGTTCTCGGCGCCGTCGTTGTGCAGCACCAGGAACCGGTCCTGTCCGCCGAGCACCGCATGCTCGAGGGAGTACTCCACGCCCTGCCGCCGCGGCGCGACGACCCGGAACTCACCGGTGGGGTCGTCCGCGTCGAGCACGGCGTACTCCGCGGTCGTCTGCGAGCCGGAGACGCGCACCAGGTAGCGGTCGCTGCGGGTGCGCCCGATGCCGGTCCAGAAGCGGTTGTCGCTCTCGTGGTGGACCACCACGTCGTCGGACACCGGGGTGCCGAGGACGTGGCGCCACACCTTGTCCGGGCGCCAGGCGTCGTCGACGGTGCAGTAGAACAGCGTGCTGCCCGCGAGGTCCCAGGTGGCGCCGCCGAGGATGCCCGGCACCTGGTCGGGAAGGCTCTCCCCGGACCGGAGGTCCTTGACCTGCAACAGGTAGCGCTCGTCGCCGACGGTGTCGACGCTGTAGGCCAGCAGCGTGCCGTCGGGGCTGACGGACATGCTCCCCAGGGAGAAGAACTCGTGGCCCTCCGCGAGCGCGTCGACGTCCAGCAGGACCTGCTCACCGGGCACCTCGACGTCGGCGCTGAGCCGCGGGGGCGTCCAGTCGTCCGGTCCCGAGACGGGGCACCGACAGCTGGCGCCGTACTGCTTGCCCTCGAAGGAGCGGCCGTAGTACCACCAGCTGCCCAGCCGGTAGGGCACCGAGAGGTCGGTCTCCTGCGTGCGGGCCTTGATCTCGCCGAAGATCTCCTCGCGCAGACCGTCCAGGTGCGCGGTGCGCGCCTCGGTCCAGGCGTTCTCCGCCTCGAGGTGCGCCAGCGTCTCGGGTGCCTCCTTGTCGCGCAGCCACTCGTAGGGGTCGACGACGACGTGGCCGTGATGGGTGCGCTCGGTGGGCACCCGCCGGGCGACGGGCGGGAGGGCGGGGGACTGCTCGGCTGCCATGCGGCGACCCTATGCCGGACGTGCGTCCACGCCATCAGGCCGTCACGCCACCGACCCGGCTGCGTCGGGGTCGTCGGGCTGCTCGCTGGGCAGCGCGGTCAGGTCCGGGTCGTCGGCCCGGAAGGTCCGCACCGGGCCGGGCGCGGTGTGCGCCGTCTCGAAGCGCACCGTGACCCGTCCGACCCCGGAGCCCCAGACCCAGCCGCGGCCGTGCTCGACGTGCTCGACGTCGAGCCCCGGTGCCCACTGCCGGCCGCGGGTCACGGCGGCGACGGCGTCGTCGGTCAGCGTCGAGGGCTCCTCGGCGGCGTCGTCGTCGTACTCCTCGAAGAGGTCCTCCTGGATCCAGTCGGCCAGGCCGGACACGCCGACCCCCAGCAGCCGGACCCCGCCCGAGGTGTCGACGTCGCCCAGCAGCATCCGGGCCATCCGGGCCACCAGCCGGGTGTTGTCGGTCGGCGCCGGCAGGGTCGTGGAGCGTGTGTGCGTGGAGAAGTCGTGCAGGCGGACCTTGACCGTCACGGTGCGTCCGGACATCCGCGCCTTGCGCAGCCGCTCGGTGACCTGCCCGGCCTGCCGGTCGACCAGCCCCTCGAGCAGCCGCTTGTCGACCAGGTCGGTGTCGTAGGTGCCCTCGACGCTGACCGACTTGGCACCGCGCTCGGCGACCACCGGTCGGTCGTCGTCGGCACGGGCCATCCGGAACAACGAGGCGCCGTGCGCCGCTCCGACGATGCGCACCAGCTCGTCGGCGGGCACCTCCTCCAGGTCCGCCACCGTGTGCACGCCGACCCGACGCAGGCGTTCGGCGGTGGCGGGCCCGACGCCCGGGATCACCGCGACGCTCATCGGCCGCAGCAGGTCGCGCTCGGTGCCGGGGGGCACGACCACCAGCCCGTCGGGCTTGTCGAGGTCGCTGGCGATCTTGGCAACCAGCTTGGAGGAGGCGATCCCGACCGATCCGTCCAGACCCCCCGTCACCTCGCGCACGTCGCGCTTGAGCTGCCGGGCCACCTCGGTGACGCCGTCGACCGAGAGGTCGTCGATCCCGGCGGCGGCCAGGTCGACGAACGCCTCGTCCAGGGACAGCGGCTCGACCAGCGGCGACAGCTCCCGCAGCAGCGTCATCACGGCCCGGCTGGCCGTGCGGTAGGCCCCGAAGCGGCCGGTGAGGTAGGCCGCGTGCGGACAGCGCGCTCGCGCCTCCCGGGTGGACATCGCCGAGCGCACGCCGTACGCCCGCGCCTCGTACGACGCCGTGGCGACCACGCCGCGTCCCCCCACACCTCCGACGATGACGGGCTTGCCGCGCAGCGACGGCTTGTCCCGCTGCTCGACGGCGGCGAAGAACGCGTCCAGGTCGACGTGGAGGATCGTCGGTTCGGAGCGCACCACGTCATTGTTCCGCAGCGCCGGTCCCGCAGCGCACCGACGCGTCAGGTCGGCGGAGCGGGACCGCTTTCCGTCCACCGGGGCCCGGCGCGGGAGGCCGGTCCACAGGTGCGGAGGACGACGGCCCACCGCGGTGGCGGGCGGGCGAGGGTCGGAGGATGACTGAGACCACTCCCTCCCTGCCGCAGCAGCGCTACCGGGCCCAGGGCCCCGGCGACCTGCTGGCGCTCGTGCCCACCTTCTTCGGCTTCCACCCGGAGGACTCGCTCGTGCTGGTCACCCTCGGTCGGGCCGGCCAGCCCTTCCACGCGCGGGTCGACCTGCCCACCGACCCGGTGCAGATCGACGGCCTGGCCGACCACCTGGCTGCGGTGGCCGGCCGGCACTGCGCGGAGCGGCTGGTGGCGCTGGCCTACTCCGACGACGCGGTCCTGGCGACCGAGGTGTTCGCCGTGCTGGCCGCGCACCTCGACCGCCACGGCGTCGAGCTGGTGGCGGCGGTCCGGGCCGACGGCGAGCGCTGGTGGGTCCACGACGACCGCGGCGAGCGCGGGCGGGGGACCCGCTACGACGTCTCCTCCCATCCGATGGTGGCGCAGGCGGTCCTCGACGGCACCGTGCTGCACCGCAGTCGGCAGGACCTTGCGGACAGCCTCGTGGGCCGCGACCCGGACGAGATCGACGCGGTGGCGCTGTTGGCCTGCGAGGCGCTCGAGCGGTTCGCGCGCGGCGCGGATCACCCGCTCGGCCCGGCCGCGGCGCGCCGACAGCTGGTCGCGGCGGGCCGGTGGGTGCGGGAGCGGGTGGGCCGCTTCCTGTCCGACGGCGGCCCGCTCGACCGGGCCGACGCAGCCCGGCTCGTGGTCCTCCTCACCGCGAGCCCCGAGGTGCGAGACGTCGCGCTGGCCGAGATGCACCAGGGCAACGCCACCGATCACGTCGAGCTCTGGCTGGACCTGACCCGCCGGGCTCCCGCCGACCTCCGGGCGGCGCCCGCCGCGCTGCTGGGCTTCGCGGCCTGGCTGTCCGGCAACGGTGCCCTGGCCTGGTGCGCCGTCGAGCGCGCCCGCGACGCCGATCCCGACCACGACCTCGCGGCCCTGCTCGCCGACCAGCTCGACGGCGCGGTTCCGCCCTGCAGCTGGTCGCCAGCGTCGTCCGAGGAGCTGACCTTGTTCCGCGGGTGAGGTCGCGCACCCTAGGCTGCCCGACATGGGCGAAGAGGTGTCACACCAGGAGTTCACCCGCGAGGACCGCACGCGGTACCGCGAGAAGGTACGGCGCTGCCTCGACGTCTTCGCGCGGATGCTGCGCGAGTCGCGCTTCGACGCGGACTCCCCGATGACCGGGCTGGAGATCGAGCTCAACCTGGTCGACGAGCTCGGCGACCCGGCGTTGAAGAACACCGAGGCCCTCGAGGCGATCGCCGACCCCGACTTCCAGACCGAGCTGGGCGCCTTCAACCTCGAGATCAACGTGCCGCCCAAGCAGCTCAAGGACCGCGGCTTCACCGACTTCGAGGACGGTGTCCGCGCCAGCCTCAACCATGCCGAGTCCAAGGCCGCCGAGGTGGGCGCGCACATGGTGATGATCGGCATCCTGCCGACGCTGTCGACCGGGCACATGAGCCCCGCCTCGCTGACCGCCAACCCGCGCTACCAGCTGCTCAGCGACCAGATCCTCGCCGCCCGGGGCGAGGACATCGTGATCGACATCGCCGGGCCCGAGCACCTGCGCACCACGTCGGACTCGATCGTCCCCGAGGCCGCCTGCACCAGCACCCAGCTGCACACCCAGGTCAGCCCGGAGGACTTCCCGGCCTACTGGAACGCCTCCCAGGCGATCGCCGGCGTGCAGCTCGCGATCGGCGCCAACTCGCCGTTCCTGCTCGGTCGCGAGCTGTGGCGCGAGACCCGGATCGCGCTGTTCGAGCAGGCCACCGATACCCGCGCCGAGGAGCTCAAGGCGCAGGGGGTGCGACCCCGGGTGTGGTTCGGCGAGCGCTGGATCAACTCGATCTTCGACCTCTTCGAGGAGAACGTCCGCTACTTCCCGGCGCTGCTGCCCGTGATCGACGACGAGGACCCCCTCGACGTCCTGGAGTCCGGCAAGACGCCGGCGCTGTCCGAGCTGCGGCTGCACAACGGCACCATCTACCGCTGGAACCGGCCGGTCTACGACGTCGTCGACGGCACCCCCCACCTCCGGGTCGAGAACCGCGTCCTGCCGGCCGGGCCGACCGTCGCGGACACGATGGCCAACGCGGCCTTCTACTTCGGGCTCACCCGGGCCCTGGCCGAGCACGAGCGGCCGCTGTGGTCGCAGATGTCGTTCAGCGCGGCCGAGGAGAACTTCCACGTCGCGGCCCAGCACGGCATCGAGGCCAAGGTCTACTGGCCCGGGCTCGGCCAGGTGCCGGCGACCGAGCTGGTCGTGCGGCGGCTGCTCCCGCTGGCCCGAGACGGGCTCGACGCGTGGGGTGTGGTCCCCGAGGAGCGCGACCGGCTGCTGAACATCGTGGAGCAGCGGTGTGTCGTCGGGCAGAACGGCGCCTCCTGGTTCGCCGGCCGCTTCCACGACCGGCTCGGCGGCGGTGACGGCGACCGGCTCGACGCCCTGCGCGCGACCCTCAACGAGTACCGCGCGCACATGCACACCAACGACCCCGTGCACACCTGGGACTAGGCCGGTCCCCGCAGCCGGAGCCGCTTCCAGGTGCGGGTGTCGTCGGTGCGCACGTCGCGCCAGCCCGACCGGGTCACGACGTGGAAGGTCTCCAGCGGCCGGTCGCGGATCGCGAACGCCGTACGCGCCGCAGAGAGCCAGGCCAGGTCGAGGTCGTGCTGTTCGGGGGTGCCGGCGCGCAGCAGCCAGGCGCGGCACCAGGCGGCCGGGCCGCCGTCGAGGAGCGCGAGGACCACGTCGGTGCGCAGGGCGGCGTCCATCGCCGGCAGGTCCTGGGCGCGGACCACGAACGAGTCGTGGTCGCCGCCGGGCTCCCCGACGTACACCGCGGAGTCGAAGATCCGCCGGGTCTCACGCACCCGCAGCCGGCCGACCTCGAGCCGCAGGCCGGCCTCGAGCCCGGGCAGGGACACGCTGCCGGCGGCGGTGGGAGGGCTGGGCACCCGGCCCAGCATGCCCGTCGTACGGCGTCCGCGCGCGTGACCGTCCACAGGCCCCGGCGCCTCCCTGCGATACCGTCACCCGTGAGCCTGCAGCAGCGGGCGGCAAAACGGACGTCAGGAGGAGGGTCCATGGGGACCATCGTCGTGGGCTACGTGCCCAAGCCCGAGGGGCGCGCCGCGCTCCGCCGCGCGGCCGAGGAGGCCCGCCTGCGCGGGTCGCGGCTCGTCGTCGTCAACTCGCACCGAGGCGGTCGGGAGTTCGACCGGGACGACGCGCTCGAGTCCGAGGAGCAGCTCGCCGAGGTGAAGCGCGAGCTCGACGGCGCGGGCGTCGAGCACGAGGTCCGCCAGCTCGTCCGGGGCATGGACCCGGCCGACGACCTGGTCAACGTCGCCACCGAGGTCGGGGCGGAGTTCATCGTCATCGGCCTGCGTCGCCGCTCGCCGGTCGGCAAGCTGATCCTGGGCAGCAACGCGCAGCGGGTGCTGCTCGACGCTCCGTGCCCGGTCCTGGCCGTCAAGGCCGAGGAGGACTGACCCCGCGCGCCCCTACTCGACCGTGGGCGGGGCCGGGACGACAGGCCGCGGGTAGCGCGCGCCGCGCTCGAGCTCGTTGAGGTCGAGGTGGTTGCGCATGTACTGCTGCGAGCCGTCGGCCGGTGGGGTGTACTCCCAGGGCGTGATGACCCCGGTGCGCAGGGCTCCGCCGACGAGTCGCCGCCGGGCCTGGTCGTCGACGACGTCGACGCTCAGCCGGTCGAGGTCCCACTCACGCGCGACCTCCTGGCGCAGCGAGGTCACCGTGCGTGACCAGTCGGGATCGGCGGCGAGGTTGACCCGCTCGTCGGGATCGGCGCCGAGGTCGTAGAGCTGGTCGGGGTCGATGGGGGAGTGGACGTACTTCATCCGCCCCCGGCGGATCATCACGATCGGTGCCAGCGCACCCTCGCCCATGTACTCGCCGATCACCTGCCGCGGCAGCGGCTCGCGGACCGGTCGGTCGTCGCGGCACAGCTCGATCAGGGACTGGCCCGCGAGCGGGTCCACGCTCGGCGGCACGCCGTCGCCGGCGATCTCGGTGACGGTGGGCAGCAGGTCGACCAGCGACACCGGCTCGGTGACCCGCTTCGGGGCGAACCGCGTGGGAGCGTTGATGATCAGCGGGATCCGCGCGGAGCCCTCGAAGAAGTTCATCTTGTACCAGAGCCCACGCTCGCCGAGCATGTCCCCGTGGTCGGCCGTGAGGATCACGATCGTGTCGTCGCGGGCGCCCAGGGCGTCGAGGGTGTCGGTCAGCCGCGCCGTCCACTCGTCGAGGTAGGAGATGTTGCCGTAGTAGGCGCGCCGGGCCCGGCGCACGTGCTCGTCGGTGACCTCGACCTCGTCCATCGCGCTGACCGCGCGCAGCCTCCGGGTGTGCGGGTCGAGGTCGACGTCCTCGGCCCGGATGCGGGGCAGCGCGATGTCCTTGCCCTCGTAGAGGTCCCAGTAGCGGTTGCGGGTGACGTAGGGGTCGTGCGGATGGGTGAAGCTGACGACCAGCAGCCACGGCCGGTCGTCGGAGTCGCGCGCGAGGTCGTGCAGCGCGCGGACACCCTGGTGGCCGACCTCGTCGTCGTACAGCAGCTGGTTGGTGACCTCGGCGGTGCCGGCCTGGGTGACCGAGTCCATGTTGTGGAACCACCAGTCGATGCGCTCGTCCGGCTGCAGCCAGTTCGGCGTCCAGCCGAAGTCGGCGGGGTAGATGTCGGTGGTGCGCCGCTCCTCGAAGCCGTGCAGCTGGTCTGGGCCGACGAAGTGCATCTTGCCGTCGAGGACCGTGCGGTAGCCGCCGCTGCGGGCGAAGTGGGCGAGCGTGGGGATGGTGCTGGCGAGATAGGCGGCGTTGTCGTAGCCCTTGGTCGCCGAAGGCAGCTGGCCGGTCATCATGCAGTAGCGGGCCGGGGTGCACAGCGGGCTGTTGGAGTACGCCGCGTCGAAGACGACGCCGGTGCGCGCCAGACGGTCGATCGTGGGGGCGTGCGTGACGCCGTTGCCGTAGCAGCCGAGCGCCGAGGGGGTCAGCTGGTCGAACATGATCACCAGGACGTTCGGCTTGTCCTTGCTCGCGCGCGTGCCCTCGTCTATGCCCATGCTCCCGAGTGTGACATCGCCGCTCTCCCACCGCAGCGGGACCAGCCGCGCGTCGAGCCCGGGCCACGTCTGGCTACGTCCAGGTAAGAAGGTCGCGGCTCGTGCCTGAGATACTCCGCGCATGGGACTGCACATCACCGGAGAGCCCGCGAGCGACGCTGTGCTCGACGCCTACCCGTTCGCGATGCTGGCGGGCATGATGCTCGACCAGCAGTACCCCATGGAGCACGCCTTCCGGGGTCCCGCCAAGGTGCTCGACCGCTTCGGGTCCGTGGACCCGGCCGCGATCGCGGCGGCCGATCCCGAGGAGTTCGCGGCACTGTGCGCCGTGCCTCCGGCCGTACACCGCTTCCCCGGCTCGATGGCGGCGCGGCTGCAGCAGCTCGCGGCCCTCGTGGTCGAGGAGTACGACGGGGACGCCGAACGGCTCTGGACCGAGGCGGCCTCCGGGGCCGACCTGCTGCGACGACTGCAGGCGCTGCCCGGCTTCGGCAAGCAGAAGGCGCAGATCTTCGTCGCCCTGTTGGGCAAGCGACTCGGCGTACAGCCGGACGGCTGGGAGCGGGCAGCCGGGGACTACGCCGAATCGGGCAGCTTCCGGTCCGTCGCCGACGTCGTGGACGACGAGTCGCTGCAGAGGGTGCGCACCTTCAAGAAGCAGCAGAAGGCTGCTGCCCGAACCACCTCGAACGACAGCGGGTAGGCGGCCGAATCGGGTCGCTTGACCCTCGAGACCGCGGCCCCCGAAACTTGGAAAACCCTGAGAGCGTGCCACAATGGGCGTGCGGCTCTTGACGTGAACGGGCCTTGCCGCGCCCGACATCCGTTTTGACGAGAGGTAGTTCGTGTCCTCGAGCTCGTCCCGCACGCATGCATCTGACGTTCTGGCCCACCCCGACGTCGTCGCACTGGTCCACCAGGGCCGCGAGACCGGCCACGTGACCGCCGAGGCGTTGCGCACCGCCACCGCGACCGCCGCCACCTCCCCGAAGCACCTCAAGGCCGTGCTTCGGCTGCTGAGCGAGGAGGGCGTCGCCGTCGTGGTCGCCGCCGAGGACGCGCAGCCGCGCAAGAAGGTGGCTGCCGCCGCCTCCAGCGCCCGCACCACGGTCAAGGCCAGCGCCAAGAAGGCCGCCCCCGCCAAGAAGGCGCCGGCCAAGAAGGCCGTCGCCGTCGAGGAGGAGGCCGTCGAGGTCCCCGCCAAGAAGACCGCCGCCAAGCGTGCGCCCGCCAAGAAGGCCGCCGCCAAGAAGACCGCGGACGCCACGACCAACGGCGTGGCCGCAGCAGTAGCCGGCGCCGCCGGCGCGACCGGCGCCGACGGCAAGAAGATCCTGCCCGACGTCCCCGACGAGGTCTTCGAGAAGGACGTCAAGGAAGACCCGACGCTGAAGGAGGAGGAGGACGAGAGCAAGGGCTTCGTCGTCTCCCAGGCGGACGAGTCCGACGAGCCGGTCCAGCAGGTCATGGTCGCGGGTGCGACTGCCGACCCGGTCAAGGACTACCTCAAGCAGATCGGCAAGGTCCCGCTGCTCAACGCCGAGATGGAGGTCGAGCTCGCCAAGCGGATCGAGGCCGGCCTCTTCTCCGAGGAGAAGCTCGCCAAGGGCGGCAAGATCGCCGCCAAGGCGCTCGAGGAGCTCGAGTGGATCTCCGAGGACGGCCGGCGCGCCAAGAACCACCTGCTCGAGGCGAACCTCCGCCTGGTCGTCTCGCTGGCCAAGCGCTACACCGGCCGCGGCATGCTCTTTCTCGACCTGATCCAGGAGGGCAACCTGGGCCTGATCCGTGCGGTCGAGAAGTTCGACTACACCAAGGGCTACAAGTTCTCCACCTACGCCACCTGGTGGATCCGGCAGGCGATCACCCGCGCGATGGCCGACCAGGCCCGCACCATCCGCATCCCGGTGCACATGGTCGAGGTCATCAACAAGCTCGCCCGCGTCCAGCGCCAGATGCTGCAGGACCTGGGCCGTGAGCCCACCCCGGAGGAGCTCGCCAAGGAGCTCGACATGACCCCGGAGAAGGTCATCGAGGTGCAGAAGTACGGCCGCGAGCCGATCTCCCTGCACACCCCGCTCGGTGAGGACGGCGACTCCGAGTTCGGCGACCTGATCGAGGACTCCGAGGCGATCGTCCCGGCCGACGCGGTCTCCTTCACCCTGCTCCAGGAGCAGCTGCACGCCGTGCTCGACACGCTCTCCGAGCGCGAGGCCGGTGTGGTCTCGATGCGCTTCGGTCTGACCGACGGTCAGCCCAAGACGCTCGACGAGATCGGCAAGGTCTACGGCGTGACCCGCGAGCGGATCCGGCAGATCGAGTCCAAGACGATGTCGAAGCTGCGTCACCCGTCGCGCTCGCAGGTCCTGCGCGACTACCTCGACTGACCCGCATCCGCGACTGCTCGGTCAGCCGCAGGACATCGGCCGCGACATCGACGAGGTGTTGATCTCCGAGGTCGACGTGCAGGTCACCTGGGCGGTCTTGAGATCGCTCAGCGACGTCTGGTCACGGGTGCCGAGCAGCCGGTAGGTGCCGGCGAACCCGGCGGGGAAGGTGTCCGTGCGGGGGTAGCGGAGGAACTCCCAGGCCGGGAACTTGTCGCCCACCATCGTCACGTTGTAGGTGCTGCCCGACGCGGTCAGCTGGATCTTGGCGTTGATCCGGCCGAAGTCGTTGGGGTTCCAGCCCTCCCACGAGTTGATGGCGGAGACCGCGACGGTCAGGTTGTTGCCCGACTTCGACACCGAGACGTAGTTGACCTTGCTCTCGTCGGTGTCCTTGTGGGCGGTCGCGTCGGCGACGAACTGGATCGGGAACGCGTTGTGGCACGCGATGTTGGAAGAGTTCCAGAGGAACGTCCACCCGACGGCGCAGGACCGGTGCACGTAGACCCCGACCTCCCCGGTCTTCGTGTCCCACGCGACGCCGATCTTGGAGGACGCGTAGGGGTTCGACTCGAACTGGCGGTGGTCGCCGATGAGGTCGGTGAAGGTGCTGGCGTTGCGGATGAAGCCACGGGCCACCACGACGCCGCGGTCCGGGCCGGTTGGCACGGTGGTGCCGGCCTTGCGGTCCCCGTCGTCGACGGCTGCGTCGAAGTAGCGGTTGCGGGCGTAGAAGTGGTTGGCATTGTTCTCGTAGGGCATCACCCGGACCGGAACCGACTGGCGCGGGCCCTCGCCACCGTTGCGCGTCGCCACCACGTAGTACCACTCGCAGATGTCGAAGACGTAGTCCTGCGTCCAGGTCGTCTTCGACCCCAGCGACCACTGCACGAGCTTGAAGCTCGAGGACGACGGCGGGATGACGTCGCACGAGTTCGCATTGCCCGCCGCGTAGACGTGGTAGTCGTCGGCACCGGGGACCGGGTCCCAGCTCAGGGTGGCGGAATAGGGACGCAAGGGGTCCGCCGAGCCTCGCAGGTTGGCGACCTTGGCCAGGGCGGTCGCGGTCCCGGTCGCGGTCGGAGAGGCCGCTCCGACGGTGCTGCCGCGCACCGGTTTCACGTAGAAGGCGAGCTGGTGACCCGCGGGCACGACCGTCTCGGTCCAGGAGTCGGCACCGATGTCGAGCGGGTAGGGGCTGAAGGTCTCACCGGTCGTGACGTCGCGCTTGTAGAGGCGGTAGCCGGCGGCTCCGAAGCTGTGCGACCACGCGATCTTCAGCGAGTAGCCCGAGGGAGTCACCGTCACGCTCGTCGGCGCGGCCGGGGTGAGGCCGGCGGGCAGGGAGGTGGGGATCGCGCCGTACGACGATCCCACGGCGAACCGGCTGGAGAGCGTGTTGGCGAAGGCCTGGGCGATGACGTGCTCGCCGCGCACGTTCGGGTGCAGCCCGTCGTAGCTGTCGGTGGCGTGGTCGAACGGGGTGTCGAGGTTCACCAGGGCCACGGGCGACGTGCCGGTGCTGACCGAGGAGACGAAGCCGGGCAGCAGGGCGTTGTAGTCACTGATCTTCTGCGGAAGAGCGGCATTGTTCGACAGGGCGCTGCGGTGCACGACGTTGGCCACGAGGATCCGGACGTTCGGCTTCGCGGCGCGAGCGTTGGTGACAAGCTCCCGCAGGCTGTCGAGGGTGCCCGACGGACCGCTCACGCCCCACCCGAGGTCGTTGAACCCGAGCTCGACGAGCAGGTAGTCGGGGGCGTAGGTGCGCACGTTGGCGGCGATGTCCCACTTGGCCTGGGCCATCTGCCAGCCCCACTGGCTCAGGTGCTGGCTGTCGGAGAACGCGATGCCCGGTCGGTAGCCGCCGGTCTTGCTGCTCGGTACGGCGTTCGTGCCGCTCCACGGTCCGACGAAGTCGGTCGAGACACCGGCGCCGCTCAGGTGCCCCTTGAGCCGGTAGCGCCAGGTGTAGTCACCCTCGAGGCCTTGGCTGATGGAGTCGCCGACCACCATGATCCGCGGCGCCGACAACGAGACCGGCGCGAGGGTCGCGCGGTCGGGGGGCACGGGCGCGGACAGCACCACCGTCAGGGCCGCCGCCAGCGCGAGCACCAGACCAGAGACCAGAGACACACCGGCAGCACCGCGTCGTGGCACGACGACCCCCCTTGTTCGGTGATCGAACGCTAGGGGAGGGCGCGAGGGTCGTCCATGACCTGGGAGTAAAGAAAGGTGTCTGCTTTGGGGCCGCGTGAGGCCTTGCGCCTGATGTGCTCAGCCACCGGCGACCAGCCCGACGGCGATGCCGCACAGCAGCAGCCCGACCGCCTGCGCGCGGTGGATGCGCTCCTTGAGCACCAGGGCGGCGAGCAGCACGGTGCTCGCGGGGTAGAGCGAGGTCAGCACCCCGGCCACGGTCAGGTAGCCGCGCTGACTCGCCAGCAGGAACAGCACCGTCGCCGCGGTGCCGAGCGGGCCGCAGACGACCGCCCAGCGCACCGGGCGACCGCGCGGGACCCAGGGCGCCCGCACGAGCAGGGCGAGCCCGATCACGACCGGCACGCTGAGCACCTGCGTGAGCGCCAACGGCCACATCCCGGCCGAGTCCGGGACCTGGCCCAGGGCGGCGAAGAGCAGGCCGAACCCGAGGCCGGCCAGGATGCCGTCGCTCAGCCCCTCCGCCACCCCGCCCCGGGGCGCGGGTCGTTGCGATCCCTCGGCCCCGACGGGCTCTGCGGGCAGGCTCGAGACCAGCCAGATCGCCGGCAGTGCCACGAGGATCCCGGACCACACCACCCATGAGAGGCGCTCGCCGGTCGCCGTACCGACCAGCACCGGGACGAGGGCCGCACCGACAGCGGAGACGGGGGCGACGACCCCCATCCGGCCGGCGGCGAAGCCCCGGTAGAGGAACCCGGTTCCGGCGCCGCTCCCGACTCCCGCGACCACCGCCCAGCCGAAGTCGGCCGGGCCCGGCTCGCCCGCGACGAACAGCGCGACGGCGATCGTGCAGACAGCCGACGAGGTCTGGCCGAGGACGGCCACGCCCCACGCGGACGCCCGACGCGAGAGCAGCCCGCCCACGAAGTCGGACAGTCCGTAGGCCAGGGCGGAGCCGAGCGCCAGGATGATCGCCACGTCAGCCGTCCGCTCAGGCCAGCACGGCGCCGACGAGCCACGTCGCGGCGGCCAGCAGGGCCGCCGTCAGCTCGATCAGCACGGAGATGCCGACGGCCTTGAGTGCCGCTCGGGTCGAGGGCCACGCGGCGTCCGTCCCCACGCGCCGGACCTCGGCGAGGTAGACGCCCAGCACGAAGCCCACGACGAGGCCGACGACCGGGATCACGAAGAAGCCGACGACGCCCAGCAGCCCGCCGGCGACCAGTGTCCGGTGGGGGATCCCGGCGGTCTTCAGACCGCGGCCGGGGAGGGCGTACTTCACCACGCCGCCGACGACGAGCAGGGTCGCGGCGATCGCGAAGACCACCCACCCCAGCGACGTGCCGGTCCAGACCGCCCAGGCCAGGATCGCACCCAGGATGAGCACCGAGCCGGGCAGCACCGGCACCACGATCCCGATCAGCCCGGCCAGGATCGCGAGCCCGGCCAGCACGTCGACCAGGCCCTCGGACAGCGTCATGCGGTCAGCGTGTCACAGGGCCGTGACCGCGCCGGCACGCCACCGACACACACCGCTGAGAACGCCGCAAGCCCCGGGCCGTGGCCCGGGGCTTGCGAGAGTGTCTGAGGGGAGAGGAGGCTCAGCGGCCGGTGTCGGTCGCGGGGGTCGCCACCAGCTTGCCGGTCTCGTCGTGGACGGTCACCGCGATCTCGCGGAGCTTGTCGCCGTGCTCGCGGGCGTGGTGAGCGCAGAACAGGAGCTCGCCACCTCCGGTGAGCTCGACGCGGAGGTAGGCCTGCGCACCGCAACGGTCGCAACGGTCCAGGGCCGACAGCGGAGTGCTCGGGGCAACTGCAGTGGTCACTTGGTGGCCTCTTTCCTTCGTGGTGTCCTGATCAACCTAACCCGGGGGCCCAACGTTGAGGCTGTCGGTCGTCCCGCGTTCTTGCGTCATCAGGTCCAACATCCAATCACGCCTGACGCTTCCCACTGTGGGCCGGTTGCCACCCGATGAGACCGGGTGACCTCTCCCACACGATCGCGAAGGATGCTGCGTTGCGTCCTCTGCGTCCGTCATTGGTTGTTCGCCGCCAAGTCTCGCTCGGCTTGGGTCTTCCTGGTTGCCAATCCATGAATCTCCAAACGACTGTTGCCGCATCGTGACGCTGGAGGCTCCGCGGGTCTGCTACCAAGACCATCGTCCTCCGGCGTCTCCGCCTTGACGGGTAGGTGTGGCGAATCCGGGCCGTCGGGCGTGTCGCGGGTAGGTTCGAGGGTGCAGACCGCACATCTCGACAGGAGTCCCGTGGCACCCCGTAGCGCCGGAGGCAGCACCATCGACAGCTCGTACAACGCCCACCACCTGCTGGTCCTCGAGGGCCTCGAAGCGGTGCGCAAGCGTCCCGGGATGTACATCGGCTCGACCGACTCCCGGGGGCTGATGCACTGCGTCTGGGAGATCATCGACAACGGCGTGGACGAGGCGCTCGCGGGTGCCGCCACCCGCATCGAGGTGACCCTGCACGCGGACGGCTCGGTGGAGGTGCACGACGACGGTCGCGGCATCCCGGTCGACAAGGAGCCCAAGACCGGCCTGCCCGGCGTCGAGGTGATCTTCACCAAGCTGCACGCCGGCGGCAAGTTCGGCGGCGGCTCGTACGTCGCCACCGGCGGTCTGCACGGGGTCGGCGCGTCCGTCGTCAACGCGCTCTCGGCCCGCCTCGACGTCGACGTCGAGCGCCCACCGGCGATCGCCGGCATGTCCTTCCAGCGCGGCAACCCCGGCGTGTTCGCCGGCGAGGGGCCCTCGGCGTCGTTCGTCCCGTCCTCCGGCCTCAGCCGCAAGGGCGCCCGGGTGCGCAAGGGCGTCAGCGGCACCCGGGTCCGCTTCTGGCCGGACCGGCAGATCTTCACCAAGGACGCGAAGTTCACCTTCGACGAGCTGGTCACGCGAGCCCGGCAGACCTCGTTCATCGTCCCCGGCCTGGAGATCACGATCTGCGACCTGCGCGGTGCCGAGCCGGTCGAGGAGAGCTTCCGGCACGACGGCGGCATCTCGGAGTTCTGCGAGTTCCTGGCCGCCGACGCGGCCGGTCAGCGACATCCTCCGCCTCGAGGGCTCGGACCGCTTCACCGAGACGGTGCCGCTGCTCGACGACCACGGCCACATGACGCCGCAGGACGTCGAGCGCGAGCTGGTCGTCGACGTCGCGCTGCGCTGGGGCACCGGCTACGACACCGAGCTGCGATCCTTCGTCAACGTGATCGCCACCCCCAAGGGCGGCACCCACGTCGCCGGCTTCGAGCAGGCGGTGACCAAGACCTTCAACGAGGTGCTGCGGGCCGGCAAGCAGCTCAAGGTCAACGAGCTCGACGTGATCAAGGACGACGTGCTCGAGGGCATCACGGCGGTCGTCACGGTGCGGCTGGCCGAGCCGCAGTTCGAGGGTCAGACCAAGGAGATCCTCGGCACGCCGGCCGCCCGGGCCGTGGTCCGCAAGGTCGTCACCGGCGAGCTGCGGAAGTGGCTGACCTCCACCAAGCGCGCCGAGAAGGCGCAGGCCAAGGTGGTGCTGGAGAAGGTCGCCAACGCCTCGCGGACCCGGATCGCGGCCCGCACCCACCGGGAGACCCAGCGGCGCAAGACGGCTCTCGAGTCCAGCGCCCTGCCCAGCAAGCTCGCCGACTGCCGCTCCAACGACATGGAGCGCAGCGAGCTGTTCATCGTGGAGGGCGACTCCGCGCTGGGTACGGCGAAGCTGGCCCGTGACTCGGAGTTCCAGGCGCTGCTGCCGATCCGCGGCAAGATCCTCAACGTGCAGAAGGCCTCGGTCGGCGACATGCTGAAGAACACCGAGTGCGCCTCGATCATCCAGGTGGTCGGTGCCGGCTCGGGTCGCACGTTCGACATCGACTCCCGTCGCTACGGCCGGATCATCTTCATGGCCGACGCCGACTCCGACGGCGCGCACATCCGCTGTCTGCTGGCGACGCTGTTCTTCAAGTACATGCCCGAGCTGATCACGGAGGGCCGGGTCTACACCGCCGTGCCGCCGCTGCACCGCATCGAGCTGTCCAACCCCAAGAAGGGGATGGCCAAGTACGTCTACACCTACTCCGACACCGAGCTGCAGCGGAAGCTGGCAGAGCTGTCGAAGAAGGGGGTGCGGTGGAAGGACCCGGTGCAGCGCTACAAGGGCCTCGGCGAGATGGACGCCGACCAGCTGGCGGAGACGACCATGGACCCGCGGCACCGCACGCTGCGCCGGATCACGATCGACGACGGCGACGCCGCGAGCGAGGTGTTCGAGCTGTTGATGGGCTCGGAGGTGGCGCCGCGCAAGGAGTTCATCGTGCAGGGCGCCTACGAGGTCGACGCCGACGCCATCGACGCCTGACTAGATCCGGTGCTGGAGCAGGCCGGAGTCGACGTCGTACAGGAAGCCGCCCACCAGCACGCTGTCGGGGATCAGCGGGTGCGCGCGGACCTTGCGGACGTCGTCGAGCAGCGCGCCGTCCTGGTCCTCGACGACCCCGAACGTCTGCCACGACGCGTCCTGGCCGGCTGACGCGCCGACCTTCTCGCGCAGCTCGTCCAGGGTGGAGCTGGCCATCGCGCACCGCGTGTGCGGGACCACCAGGATCCGGCGGACGTTGAGCAGGTGCACGCCGAGGACCAGCGCCTCCAGCGCCTGGGGCGTGACCCGGCCGCCCGGGTTGCGGAAGATCTTGGCGTCGCCGGGCTCGAGGCCGAGCATCCGCAGCGGGTCGATGCGGGAGTCCATGCAGGTCACGACGGCCACGCCGGCGTGCGCGATGCCGTCGAACCCGCTGAGCTCGTGGGTCGCGGCGTAGTCCCGGTTGGCGGCGAGGAGGTCGGCGAACGCGTCGGTCACGCCCGCAACGTATCGGACGAGGCGGGGGCGGCGGGCAGCGTCTCACCGGTCCGACGGAAGGTGACCAGGGCGAGCACACCGGCCGCGACCGCGCAGACCGCGGCGCCGAGGAAGACCGTGTGCAGCTGCTCGAGGCCGGCCTCCTTGATCAGCCGGGTGTACGCCGCGCACTGGGTGCCCGACGCGCAGACGTCCGCCGGCGCCGGCAGGTCGACCTGCACGGCGTAGAAGCGGCGCAGCCCGATCGTGGTCAACGCCGAGATGCCGACCAGCATGCCGACCATCCGGGCCACCACGAGCAGCGCGCTGGCCACCCCGTGCACGCCGCTGGCGGTCGCGGCCAGCAGGGCGGCGTTGACCGGTGCCAGCGCCAGCCCGAAGCCGAGCCCGGCGAGCACGAGCGGGATCGTCGCCACCGGGCTCCGGAGGCTCTCCAGCCCCCACGTCGACATCCACAGGAAGCCGGCGGTCGAGCACGCCATCCCGACCGCGGTGACGACGCCCGCGGGCACGCGCCGGATCAGGTAGCCGCCGGCGAGCGCACCGAGGGGGAGGGCGACCAGGAAGCGCACGAGCACCAGCGCGGCGTCGAGCTGGGAGGCGGGGTAGACGGTGACGCGGGCGAAGATCGGGATGTCCACCAGGGCGGCGATCAGGGCCGCCCCGATGAAGAAGCTGACCGCGAGCGCCCCCCAGGCGGGGGTGGCGGTGAAGGCGCCGCGCGGGACGAGCGGGTTGGCCGTGCGCCGCGCGTGCAGTCCGAACCCGACGGCCGCGAGCGCGGAGCCGGCGAGCAGGTAGGGCCCGGCGGGGGAGAACACCGAGACCTCGGGGTCGGCGGTCGCGAACGCCAGGATGATCCCGCTCAGCACGAGGGCGAGCAGCCCGGCGCCGACCAGGTCGGCCTGGCGGGCCACCCCGCCCCAGCGGCGGACGTCCACGAGCGGACGTCGAGCGGTGAGGCAGCGGGTCAGCAGCGCGAGCGCCAGGAACACCGTCGCGAGGCCGACCGGCCCGAGCCACCGGGACTCCCCGACGAGCGGGACGAACGCCAGGCCGAGGGTGAGGTCGCTGGTCAGGGGCGGGGGTTGCACCATCGTGAGCAGCAGGGCGGCCAGGGTCGCGAGCAGCAGCAGGCCGCCCAGCCAGTCCCAGCGACCCGGTGGAGCCTCGGGCGAGGCATCGGTCGGGAGCGCACGCAGCGCGGCGGCGAGCACCAGGCCGACGGCCAGGTTGATGGCGAAGATCGCCTCCCACTCGGACACGGCGAGCACCACGGCGCCGTACAGCGGGCCGAGGACGCTGCCGAGCTCCTGGACCGCCCCCACGACGCCCAGCGGCACCCCGCGGCGCGAGGGTGGGTAGAGGTCGGCCACCAGGGCGAGCGTGGCGGGGACGAGGCCGCCGCCCCCGATCCCCTGGAGGAACCGGCCCGCCACCATGCTGTCCAGGTCGTACGCCGCCGCGGTGACCAGCGAGCCGAGGGCGAAGACCATCAGCGACCCCACGAGCACGGGCAGCCGACCCCGGAGGTCGGCGATCCGGCCGATCAGGGGCAGCACCGCGACGTACCCCAGCAGGAAGCCGGAGATGATGGGCGCGGCTCGCTGCAGCTCGTCGACGGAGAGGCCGACCGTGGTCATCATGTCCGGCAGCGCGAGCACCACGACGTAGGTGTCGGCGGCGGCGAACATCACCGCGAGGGCCGCGAGCGCCAGCAGCACCCGGGGGCTGCCGGAGAGCCGGGTCACGGCTTCGTGATGTCGGCGGCCGGTCCGTAGTCGGTGAAGGTGACGGTGTAGGTCACGTCGTCGGCCTCCGGGTAGAACGGGCCGGTCAGCACGGCCTTGGTGAGCTCGTCGTCGTCGGTGAGCGTGAACGACGCGTCGAAGGTCTCCGCGGCGTCGGCGCTGGGGATGATCGAGGCGACGGCCTCCCCGGGCACGGTCCCGGTGAAGGAGCTCACCACCACCTTGCCCTCGCGCGTGCGCTCGCCGGCCTGCGGGTCCTCCACCGCCGTGAGGAGCGAGGAGAGCCCGCCCTCGGGTCGCATCAGGTCGGCCGGGTCGGGGGCGTTGTACGTCGCCGGGTCGATCGGGACGAAGGCGGACGTGAAGGGCAGCTTGGCGTAGACCACGTCGTCCACCGCCACCACGCCGGCGTCGGCGGTGAAGCCGCCGGTGGCCACCTTGATGTCGCCCTTGAACGCGGGTGCGTGTGTGCCCACCCCGGTCGCGGAGAGCAGGCCGTTGATGCCGGACGGCAGCTGGGGGGTGGAGAGCGTCACGGTGACGCCGGGCGTGTCGTCGAGGTTCTTCTTGGCTGCCGCCAGCGTCTGCTCCGGCGAGGCCTCCGGCTCGTCATCGCCGCCGGAGCAGGCGGTGAGGCCGAGCAGCAGCGTCACGAGGGCGAGCGCAAGGGAGCCGCGGGTGCGTGCGGTCATGCCGGTCAGCCTGTCACAAGGGCGCGAACGGGACCCGAGGCGGCGACGACCGGCTGGGTGCCGGGCAGACCCGACCCGTCGCGCCGACCGGTGGGCTCCGGCAGGTCGACCGCGGCGCCGCTGGCTGCCGCCGCGCGGACCGGACCCGGGCCGGCGTAGGCGAAGACGAGCGTGTCCTCGCCCTTGAGGAAGCGGTGGCAGCGCACCCCGCCGGTGCCACGACCCTTGGGCGGGTACTCCGAGAACGGGGTCACCTTGACCGACCCCGGCTCGGTGCCGGGCAGCGCCGTGCTGGATCCGGACGCCGTCACCACGACCGCGTCGTCGTCCGGGCCGAACGCGCCGAAGAACACCACGCGCTGCTTCGGGGTCAGCCGGACGCCGGCCATGCCGCCGCCGGATCGGCCCTGCGGCCGCACGCCGCTCGCGGGGAAGTGCAGCAGCTGGGCATCGGAGGTGACGAAGACCAGCTCCTCGTCGCCGGTCCCCAGCTCCACGGCGCCGACGACCTCGTCGCCGTCGCCCAGCCGCACCACCTCCCAGCTGTCCCGGTTGAGCAGCTCGGGGTGCACGCGCTTGACCACGCCGTCCCGGGTGCCGAGCGCATAGCCGAAGGACGCCCCGTCGGACAGCGAGACCAGCGCGAGGACGCGCTCGCCGCTGTCCAGCGACAGGAACTCGCTGACCGGCGCTCCGCCCTGCAGGTGCGGGTGGTTGGCGGTGCCGGGCAGCGTCGGCAGGTCGAGCACGTCGAGCCGGACCAGTCGGCCCGCGGTGGTGAGCGCGCCCACCTGCCCGCGCGCGGTGGTCCGGACCGCGGAGACGATCACGTCGTGCTTCGCGCGCCCCTCCCCGTCGCCAGGAGCGTCGACACCGGTGGTGCGGGCGAGCAGGCCGCTGCTGGACAGGAAGACGAAGCACGGGTCGTCGGCGACCTCCAGCGCGACCGTCGCGGAGACGGCCTGGCCGGCGGACTCGAGCAGGACCGTGCGACGCGGGGTGCCGTAGGTCCTCGCCACGTCGTTGAGCTCGTCGGACACGACCTTGCGCAGCAGCGCGTCGTCTCCCAGGATCGCGTCCAGCCCGGCGATCGTCTCCTCCAGCTCGGCCCGGCGCTTGTCCAGCTCGAGCCGGGAGTACTTCGTGAGCCGGCGCAGCGCCATGTCGAGGATGTACGTCGCCTGCAGGTCGCTGAGGTCGAAGACCGACATCAGCCGGTCCTTGGCCTCCGCGGCGTTCTCGCTGGTGCGGATGAGCTGGATCACCTCGTCGATGTCGACGATCGCGATGAGCAGTCCCTCGACGAGGTGCAGCTCGTCGGCGCGCCTTGCCCCGTCGGAACACCGTGCGCCGGCGTACGACGTCGAAGCGGTGGCCCAGGAAGACCTCCAGCATCTCCTTGAGGCCGAGCGTGCGCGGCTGACCCTCGACCAGGGCGACCGCGTTGATGCCGAAGGAGTCCTCCATCGGGGTGAGCTTGTAGAGCTGCTCGAGGACCGCCTCGGGGACGAACCCGTTCTTGATCTCGATGACCAGGCGCAGGCCCTTCTCGCGATCGGTCAGCTCCTTCACGTCGGAGATGCCCTGCAGCTTCTTGCCCTGCACGAGGGACTTGATCCGCTCCATGACCCGCTCGGGCCCGACGCCGTAGGGCAGCTCGGTGACCACGATGCCCTTGCGGCGCGGGGTCACGCTCTCGATCCGGGCGGTGGCCCGCATCCGGAACGAGCCGCGGCCCGTCTCGTAGGCCTCACGGACGCCGTCCAGACCGACGATCTTGCCCCCGGTCGGCAGGTCGGGACCGGGGATGAACCGCATGATGTCGTCGAGGGTGGCCCGGGGATGCGTGACCAGGTGCCGCAGCGCCTGCACGACCTCGACGAGGTTGTGCGGCGCGATGTTGGTCGCCATGCCCACGGCGATGCCGGAGGCGCCGTTGACCACCAGGTTGGGCAGGGCCGCCGGCAGCACGACCGGCTCGAGCTCGCGGCTGTCGTAGTTGGGCTTGAAGTCGACGGTGTCCTCGTCGATGGAGGTCGTCATCGCCAGCGCCGGCGGTGCCATCCGGCACTCGGTGTAGCGCATCGCGGCCGGCGGGTCGTCGGGGGAGCCGAAGTTGCCGTGACCGTCGACGAGCGGCACCCGCAGGGACCAGGGCTGCACCATCCGGACCAGGGCGTCGTAGATCGCGCCGTCGCCGTGCGGGTGCAGCCGGCCCATCACCTCGCCGACGACGCGGGCGCTCTTCACGTGACCGCGGTCGGGGCGCAGCCCCATGTCGGCCATCGTGTAGAGGATCCGGCGCTGCACGGGCTTGAGGCCGTCGCGGGCGTCCGGCAGGGCCCGGCTGTAGATGACCGAGTAGGCGTACTCGAGGAAGCTCGCACGCATCTCGTCACCGACGTCGATGTCGGTGATGTGCTCCTCGAAGTCGTCGGGGGGAGGAGCGTGCTTGGTGGAGCGGGCCATGCCCGTCATTGTCGTACGTCGCCCCGTCGCAGGGCCCGGGGGCTCGCCGGGAAGCCGCGCTCGTCCCGTGGACGGTACATTTCCACCGTGACCCCAGTGAGCACGAGCGATGTGGATGCGGGCGGGAGCCCGGCCTCCTACCCGCGGCACTGGGAGGCCGACGTCCTGCTCCGCGACGGTCAGGTCGCGCACCTGCGCCCGATCCTCCCGGCCGACCAGGAGCGGTTGATCGAGTTCTACGGGCAGGTGTCCGCCCAGTCGAAGTACCTCCGCTTCTTCGCGCCGATGCCCCGGTTGTCGACCCGCGACGTGACCCGCTTCACGACCGTCGACCACGTCGACCGGGTCGCGTTCGTGCTGACCGTCGCGCAGCGCATCATCGCGGTGGGCCGCTTCGACCGGATCCCGGCGGCCGAGTCGCGCCCCAAGCCCGGTCAGCCGCCGCGGGTCGAGGCGGAGGTGGCCTTCCTGGTGCAGGACGCCCACCAGGGGCGCGGCATCGCCCAGCTGCTGCTCGAGCACCTCGCGCAGGCGGCTCGGGAGCGGGGCATCGAGCAGTTCGTCGCCGACGTCCTGCCCGAGAACGCGCGGATGATCCAGATCTTCCGTGAGGCGGGCTACCGGGTCTCCGGCGGCTTCACCGACGGGGTCATGCACATGGTCTTCCCGATCGACGCCACCGACACCTCGATGAACGTCATGCAGGGGCGCGAGCACCGCGCGGAGGCGGCCTCGATCCAGAGGTTCTTCCACGCCCGGAGCGTCGCGGTGATCGGCGCCTCCCGACGCCACGACACCATCGGCCAGACGCTGGTCCGCAACCTGGTGCTCGGTGACTACCAGGGGCGGGTGCACGTGGTGAACCCCGCCGCGACCTCGGTGGCGGGGCTGCCGGCCTACGACTCCGTGGGCGACATCCCCGACGACGTGGACGTCGCGATCGTCGCGGTCCCGGCCGAGTCGGTCCAGGACGTCGTGCTCGACTGCGCCGCCAAGGGCGTGCACGGACTGGTGGTCATCTCCTCGGGGTTCGCCGAGACGGGCGAGGAGGGTCGTCGCCGCCAGCGCCAGCTCGTCGGCCTGGCACGCAGCTACGGTCTGCGCCTGATCGGGCCGAACTGCCTCGGGATCGTCAACACCGACAGCCAGTACTCCCTCAACGCCTCGCTCTCCACGCTGATGCCGCCACGCGGCCGCGCCGGGTTCTTCTGCCAGTCCGGGGCGCTCGGGGTCGCGATCCTCGAGAAGGTGTCACGACGCGGCCTCGGCCTCTCGACCTTCGTCAGCGCCGGCAACCGTGCCGACGTGTCGGGCAACGACCTCCTGCAGTACTGGGAGGAGGACGACGACACCGAGGTGGTCCTGCTCTACCTGGAGTCGATCGGCAACCCTCGCAAGTTCAGCCGTCTCGCTCGCCGCGTGTCCCAGCGCAAGCCGGTCATCGCAGTGAAGTCCGGCCGCTCCACCCAGGGCGTCCCGATGGGGCATGCGGTCCGCTCGATGCTGGCCCCCCAGGCCGCCGTCGACGCGATGTTCCGCCAGGCCGGCGTGATCCAGGTCGACACCCTCGACGAGATGTTCGACGTCGCCCAGCTCGTCGCGCACCAGCCGCTGCCGCGCGGGTCGCGGGTCGCGGTCGTGGGCAACTCCGACGCGCTCGGCCTGCTGGCCGCGGACGCCGCGGTCGCGGTCGGCCTCCAGGTGCGTCAGCTGGTCTCGCTCGGCGCCGACGCCTCGGCCGAGGACTTCGAGGAGGCCCTGGACGCCGCCATCGACGACCCCGAGGTCGACTCGGTCGTCGTGGTCTTCATCCCACCCCTCAACACGACCGGCGAGGAGGTGGCCGACGTGCTCGCCGCCGTCGGCGAGCAGTCCGACAAGCCCCTGGTCTCCACGTTCCTCGCCGGCGAGGGCATCCCGGAGCTGCTCCGTGTGCCCGACGTCGCCGGCTCCACGGCCGGGCGCGGGTCCGTGCCGTCGTACCCCGCCGTCGAGGCGGCCGTCCGCGCGCTCGCGCGCGTCGTGCAGTACGCCGCCTGGCGCGCCAAGCCGCAAGGCGAGCTCGTGGCGCCGGACACCGTCGACGTCGGCCGCGGCCGCAAGCTGTGCGCTGCGGTGCTGCGCGATGCCGAGGAGGGTCGCGACCTGACCTTCGAGGAGCTGCACGACCTGCTCGCCGCCTACGGCATCGACCTGTGGGACCGGCTGTCGGCCACCAGCGAGGAGGAGGCGGTCGAGGCCGCCGAACGACTGGGCTACGACGTGGTGCTCAAGGCGACCGCCGACCATCTCCGCCAGCGTCCCGACCAGGCGCACGTGTGGCGCAACATCGACACCGAGGCGGAGATGCGCGACGCCTGGCAGACGATGCAGGACGTCATCGACGAGCCCGAGCTGGCCGGCTTCATCGTCCAGCGCGTGGCGGCGTCCGGAGTCCCCGTGTCGATCGGCGGGATGGAGGACCCGCTCTTCGGGCCGGTGGTGTCCTTCGGGCTGTCCGGGCCGTTGACCGAGCTCCTCGCCGACCGGTCCTACCGCATCCCTCCGATGCACAGCGGCGAGGCCTGCGACATGGTCCGCGAGATCCGCAGCGCGCCGCTGCTGTTCGGCTACCGGGGCAGCCAGGAGGTCGACGTCGACGCCATCGAGCACCTCCTCCTCCGGGTCGCCCAGCTCAAGAACGACCTCCCGCAGGTGCGCTCGCTCGAGCTCAACCTGGTCCTCGTCGGACCTCAGGGCGCGAACGTCCTGAGCGCCGTGGGCCGCATCGAGCCGGTCACCGACGCCCGTTCGGACTGGTTCGTCCGCAGGCTCTCCACGCAGGCCGGCGACACGCTGCACGGCTAGGACGAGCGGCCCGTCGGGCTATCAGCTCGCCGCGTTCACGGCCGAGACCGGCCCGATCGCGGTGAGGTGATAGCCCGGGTGGCCGCTCCCCCCGCCGCGAACGGGCTCCTCGAGGCGCCGTGCCATGCTGTGGGCCATGACACGGGAGACACGGGAGACACGCGACACCCGCGGGGGCCACCGGGACGAGACGGCCGCGCTGCGCTCCGCGATCGAGAAGTCCGGCTACTACCCGGACGTGGTGTGGGACGCCGTCCGCTCCGCCATCGCGGGGCACGAGGTGGTGTCCTACCTCGTGCACCACGAGCCGACCATCGACGAGCGCGACGAGGTCCGGCGCCACGTCACCGTGCTGGTGCTGACGCCGACCCGGCTGATCCTCGGGCACACCGACGAGCACGCGCCGGACGACCTGCTCCCCTCGCCGTACACCTCCAGCTCGACGGAGGCGGTCACCCTCGACGCGATCCGCTCCGTCGTGGTCAACCGGATCGTCGCCGACCCGGAGACCTACGCCGGCAAGCCGATCCCCGCGCCCGGCGCCAACGAGGCGGTGCTGACGATCGGCTGGGGGGCGGTCGGGCGGATCGACCTGGAGCCGGCCGGCTGCGCCGACCCCGAGTGCGAGGCCGACCACGGCTACACCGGCCTGGTGACCTCCGACGACTTCTCGCTGCGCGTGAGCGCGGCGGCCGAGGGCCCCGAGGCGGTCGCCAACCTGCTGCGCTTCGCCGACGCCCTCTCCGCCCGCACCCGGTGAAGGAGCGGTCCTTCGTCGAGCCGGCCTACGGGGACCGGTCGCTGGGCGACCTGCTGCCCGCGGTGGCGCAGGCGATCGGGGTCGACGCCGGTCTGGGTCCGAGCGCCCTGGACCTGCCGCCGGCGCAGAAGTACGTCGTGTTCCTGGTCGACGGCCTCGGCTACGAGCTGCTGCGCGACCACCCTGCCGAGGCGCCGTTCCTGCACGCCCTGCTCGACCAGCGCCCGCCGGCGACCGTCGGCGTGCCCTCGACGACGGCGACCAGCCTGACGTCCTTCGGCACGGGCCTGATGCCCGGCACCCACGGTCTCGTCGGGTTCACCTCGCGGATCCCGGGCACCAACGACCTGCTCAACGCGCTGCAGTGGAGCAAGTCCGTGGACCCGCGGGAGTGGCAGCCGCACCCGACCGCCTTCACCCGGCTGGAGCAGGCCGGGGTGCACACGACGGTCGTCAACAAGCGGGAGTTCGAGGGCTCCGGGCTCACGATCGCCGGCCACCGCGGCGCGGAGTTCGTCGGCGCCGACAAGGTGGGCGAGCGGATGGCGGCGGTGCTGGCCGCGGCCACGCCCGGACCGTCCGTGACCTACCTGTACGACGGCGACCTCGACTGGACCGGCCACCGGTACGGCGTCGCGTCGACGTCGTGGCGGCTCCAGCTCTCGATGATCGACGCCGCCGCCGAGCAGCTGCGCGAGACGCTTGCCCACGGACGTCGCGATCGTCGTCGTCGCCGACCACGGCATGGTCGACTCCGCCCCGGAGGCCCGGCTCGACGTCGACGCGCACCCGGAGCTGGGCGAGGGGGTGGCGCTGCTCGGGGGCGAGGCCCGGTTCCGGCACGTCTACTGCCGCGGTGGGGCCGTCCCCGACGTGCAGGCGGCCTGGTCCGCGACGCTCGGCGAGCGCGCCGAGGTGCTGTCGCGGGACGAGGGGATCGAGCGCGGGTGGTTCGGGACGGTCACCGCCGGCGTACGCCCCCGGCTCGGGGACGTCCTGGTGGCCGCCCGCGACGACTTCGCGGTCCTGAGCAGCGCGGCGTTCCCCTACGAGGCCACCCTCGTCGGCCTGCACGGCTCGCTGACGTCGGCGGAGATGCTCGTGCCGGTGCTGGTCTGCTGACCCAGGGCCGCATGGCAGGATGACGCCCCGTGGCCGAACTGCAGTTCTTCACCGGGACCATGGACTCCGGCAAGTCGACGCTCGCCCTCCAGACCAACCACAACCACGCCGCTCGCGGGCGTGAGGGTCGGATCTTCACCCGGCACGACCGCGCCGGAGCCGCCACCCTGTCGAGTCGGCTGGGTCTCCAGCACGAGGCGATCGAGGTCGGCGCCGACTTCGACTTCTGGGGCTACGTCGTCGACACGCTGACCCGCGGCGGACGGGTCGACTACCTGATCTGCGACGAGGCCCAGTTCTACTCCGCCCGGCAGGTCGAGCAGCTCGCGCGCGTCGTCGACGAGCTGCAGGTCGACGTCTTCGCCTTCGGCATCCTCACCGACTTCCGGACCACGATGTTCGAGGGCTCCGCGCGGCTGGTCGAGCTCAGCGACCGGATGCACGTGCTGCAGGTCGAGGCGCTGTGCTGGTGCGGCAAGCGAGCCACGCACAACGCCCGCACCCTCGATGGCGAGATGGTCACCGAGGGGGACGTGATCGTCGTCGGCGACGTCGAGGACCAGGCTGCGCCGGTGGAGCACGAGGTCGGCTACGAGGTGCTCTGCCGCCAGCACCACCGCCGTCGGCTCACCGCGTCGCGCGCCCACGCGGTGTCGATGATCGGCGAGCCGCTGCCGTTCGCCTGACACCATGAGGCGACATGAGCGCCCTCATGTCGGCCGCCGAGCTGCAGCCCCGTGCTCGACCGGCGTCACGCTCTCGACGTGCGCTGGCAGCTCGGCCGCACCGACGGCCGGGCGCAGTACCAGGCAGGCCACCTCCCGGGCGCGGCGTACGTCGACCTCGAGACCGACCTGGCCGACCCGCCGGACCTCGTGCACGGGGGAGGGCGGCACCCGCTGCCGGACCCGGACCGGTTCGCGTCGGCGATGCGGCGCTGCGGCGTACGCGGCGACCGGACGGTCGTGGTCTACGACGGCGAAGGCGGGCTCGCCGCGGCGCGCGCCTGGTGGCTGCTGCGCCACCACGGTCACCGCGACGTGCGCCTGCTCGACGGCGGCTGGAGGTGGTGGGAGTCGAGGCGCCGCCCCTGTCGAGACCGGTGCCGTGACGGTCGCGCCCGGCGACTTCGAGGCGCGCCCGGGTCGCCTGCCGGTGGTGGACGCCGAGCGGGCGGCCGAGGTCGCGCGCGACGGGGTGCTGCTCGACGCCCGGTCCCCGGAGCGGTTCCGTGGCGAGAGCGAGCCGGTCGACCCGGTGGCCGGGCGCGTGCCGGGCGCGCGCAACGTCCCGGCGTCGGCGAACCTGGCGGACGGCCGGTTCCGCCCGGCCAAGGAGCTGGCCGAGGTCTACGCGGCCACGGACGGGCTCGGACCGGTAGCGGTCTACTGCGGGTCCGGGGTCACGGCCGCCCACGACCTGTTCGCGTTGCACCTGCTGGGGCGCGACGCGGCGCTCTATCCCGGCTCGTGGAGCGGCTGGGTCAGCGACCCGGAGCGGCCGGTGGCGCAGGGTTGAGGGCACTCGGAGCGTGACCTCGCGCGCGGTCGCTCGTTGTGCAGGACGAGGGGTCGGCGTTCTCCCAGGGGCCGGCCCCTCACCCATGCCCCGCACCTCTGGGGCGGCGCGGGGGAGCGCGGACCTACCAGTGCACGCCCTTGAAGAGCTTGGCCAGCAGCAGCTGGCGCGGGGTGGCGTCGTCGCCGTCCTGGTCGCTGCCGGCCGCGGCCGAGGAGTCCGGGAACACCTGGTAGGCCAGGTGCAGCACGCGGAACATCGACTTCGGCGCCATCGTGTGGGCCACGGCGCCGAGGTTGCCCAGCAGGGTGTTGACCTCGTGCGGCCGGTCCACCATCGCGTCGATCGCCATGTCGGCGGCCTGGCCGGGGGAGATGGTCGGGAACTTCTGGTAGATCTTCGTCGGCGCGATCATCGGGGTCCGCACCAGCGGCATGTGGATCGTGGAGAAGCTGACGCCGTCGCCGACGAGCTCGCTGGCCACCACGTTGCTCCACGCGTCGAGCGCGGCCTTGCTCGCGACGTAGGCGCTGAAGCGGGGCGGGTTGGTCTGCACCCCGATCGAGCTGATGTTGACCACGTGCCCGCGCCTCTGCTCGCGCATCGCGGGCAGCAGGCCCATCACCAGGCGGATGGCGCCGAAGTAGTTCAGCTGCATGGTCCGCTCGAAGTCGTGGAAGCGGTCCTCGGACAGGCGGAGCGAGCGGCGGATGGAGCGGCCGGCGTTGTTGACGATGAAGTCGATCGTGTCGTGCTCGGCGACCAGCTGCTCGCACAGCGCGTCGATCGCCTCGAGGTCGGACAGGTCGCAGCCGTAGGCGTGCGCGGTGCCGCCGTGGATCTCGATCTCGGCCTTGGTCTCCTCGAGCTTGTCCTTGCCGCGGGCGACCAGGATCGGGATGCCGCCGGCCTGCGCGACCTTGAGGGCGACGACCTTGCCGATGCCCGAGGAGGCGCCGGTGATCACCACGGTGCGGCCCTCGATCTTGGCGCGGACGTCCGGGTCGCTGCCGGTGGAGGTGTCCAGGTGCTCCTCCCAGTAGGTCCACAGCGACGCGGCGTACCCCTCGAGGTCGGGGCAGGAGATGCCGGAGCCCGCGAGAGCCCGCTCGGTGCGGCGCGAGGCGAAGACGGTCGGGAACGAGCTGTGCTCGAGGACCTCGGGCGGGATGCCGAGCCGTCCCACGGTCTCGCGGAGCGCGAGCTGAGCCGGCGGGGTGCGCAGCGCGTTCTGCACCAGGTTGCGGGGACGCAGCGCCCGGGGCAGCGCGGTCGTCGGGAGCACACCGGTGATCCGCCGGTCGATCGGCACGGCCACCTGGGGCGCCTTCGCCGCCGCTGCGAACGCGTTGATCACGTCCATGGTCGGCATCGGCTCGGGGTTGACCAGG
The DNA here is from genome assembly GCA_963845655.1 of uncultured Actinomycetota bacterium. Taxonomy (GTDB): domain Bacteria; phylum Actinomycetota; class Actinomycetes; order Propionibacteriales; family Nocardioidaceae; genus Nocardioides_B. The sequence goes on from CAWJTB010000003.1 coordinate 462,780, forward strand.
TGGAACGCCTGGGAGTCGAGGCCGGGCTGGTGGGCGATGTGGTCCATCGCCTTGGCGACGTAGTCCACCGGCACCACGTTGGTGTCGCCGAGGTCGATGCCCACGAGCGGGGTCCAGGCGGGCAGGGTGTCGCGAAGCCGCTTGACCAGCCCGAGGAAGTAGTAGGGACCGTCGACCTTGTCCATCGCGCCGGTCTCGGAGTGGCCGACCACGACCGCCGGCCGGTAGGCCCGCCAGGGCACCGGCGACTCCTCCCGCACGATCCGCTCGGAGTCGAACTTCGTGCGGTGGTAGGCCGAGGGCAGCTGCTGGCCCACGTCGAACATCGTCTCGTCGAAGGTGCCGTGGTAGTCACCGGCCACCGCGATCGAGGACACCTGGTGGAACACGCCCGCCTGCAGGCCGCCGGCCAGCTCGAGGGCGGCCCGGGTGCCGCCGACGTTGAGCTGCTCGTTGAGCTCGTCGGAGGCGGTCATGTCGTAGAGCGCCGCGACGTGGAAGAAGTGGTCGATCGACCCCGCGTGCTCGGTGATCCAGGCCTTGGTGACCCCGAGGCGCGGCTTGGTCAGGTCGCCGACGACCGGGGTGACGCGCGAGGGGTTGCCCCAGGCGCGCAGCAGGTGCTCCAGGCGCGTCTGCGAGCCCTTGCGGACCAGGACGAAGACCTCGCCCTCGCGGTTGTCGAGAAGCTCTTGGACCAGGTACCGACCGATGAAGCCGGTGGCCCCTGTGACGAAGTACGCCATGCGTGACCGTCCGCGGGTAGTGGGGGAGGAGAGGGTTACCCGACGAGACATTACTCAACGGTAACTTTTCTGTCCAGACCCGACGCGCGGGGCCGGGCGGCTACTCCTGCTTGCCGCCGCCGAACATGATCTCGTCCCAGCTCGGCACCGAGGCGCGACGACCCTTGCGCCCGCGGGCGGCCGGCTCGTCGGGAGCCGGCTCGTCGGGGGCGACATCGTCGGCGCGAGCTCGTCGGCCGCCGTCCGCCGCGACCGGGTCGCCCGCGTCCGGCTCGGGCCGGTCACTGGCCTGCGTGGCGATCCAGTCGGCGTCGGCGGGCGGCTCGCTCACCATGCCGATGGCGTCCTCGCCCAGCGGCAGCTCGTCGTCGACGGGTACGGCGGAGAGCCGGCGGCCCGCACCGGGCTGACCGCCCGCACCGGGCGCGCGGGGCTGGGGGCCGTGGCTGGTGGTCGACTCGCCGACCAGCCAGCGAGCCTCGTCGTCCTCGGCCACGACGTAGCGACCGGGGGCGTCGAAGACGAACTCGGCGTGCCGGGGGCTCTCGCCGGAGCGGTAGTCGGCGACCAGCGTCCAGCGGCCGTCCTCTCGCCGCCAGGCGTCCCACTCCACGCTCGTCGGGTCGACGTTGCGGCCGCGCAGCCGCTCGGCGACGGCGTCGCCGAGCATCCGGGCGGCGCCGTCGGTGCCCTTGCGGCGCACGCTCGCGCGCTGTGCGCGCTCGGCGATGTGGGCGCGCTCGGCCAGGACCGGGGTGGCGTAGCCCATGATCTTCTCGATCGAGGTCTGGGCGGCGGTCGCGACGTCCTCCGGCGACTCACCGGCCCGGATCCGGGCCTGGATGTCGCGCGGACGCAGGGCACTTTCCATGGTGATCTCCAGCTGGCCGAGTCGGGCGTGCTCGCCGCGGAGCGCGGCCCGGAGCCGGGCGTCGGCCCGAAGCGTGAACTCCTCGCCCGCGTCGCTGACCATGACGAGCCGCTGCTTGTCGTCGGTCAGCCCCACGAGTGTGAGGTCCTGCTCCTTCATGGACGTCCGATCTCCCTCTGATCTGTCTTCCTCGACCCTACTGGCTCCGGCCTGCAGCGGACGGTAGTCGCCGCGCGGGTCGGCAACCCAACTCGGGCTCTAGCCTTGCGCCATGCCTGTCCTCGTGGTGCTCGACCTGGTCGGCATCTTCGTCTTCGCGCTCACCGGTGCGCTGGTCGCGGTCCGCAAGGACCTCGACGTCTTCGCGGTCGTCGTGCTCGCCGGAGTGACCGGGCTGGGAGGCGGCTTCATCCGCGACGTCCTGATCGGCGCGGTGCCGCCCGCCGCCCTGGCGGACTGGCGCTACCTGCTGGTGCCGACGATCGCCGGGCTGCTGACCTTCTTCTTCCACCCGGCGGTCGGGCGGATGGAGCGGGTGGTCAACGTCCTCGACGCGGCGGGACTGTCGCTGTTCTGCGTCACCGGTGCGTTGAAGGCCGTGGAGTACGGCCTGGGCCCGGTGCCCTCGGCCCTGCTCGGGATGGTGACCGGGATCGGCGGGGGCATGGTGCGCGACGTGCTCACCGGGCGCGTGCCCCTGGTCTTCCGTGGCGAGCTCTACGCGACGCCGGCGCTGGTGGCGGCGTTCATCGCCGTCCTCGGCGAGCAGGCCGGACTGCGGACGGCGGTGGTCGCCGTCCCCGCGGCCGCGGTCTGCTTCGCTCTGGCGGCTGACCGCGATGCGGCGCGGCTGGAACGCCCCACGGGCGCACGGGTCGAGCACCTGACCCTGGCTCGGCAGCCTCACCAGTACGACGTGCCGGGGTCGCCCTTGAACGGGCCGACGACCCGGGACGTGACCCACCCGCCGTAGAAGCCGCCGGGCTGGGCCAGGACCCGCTCGCCGGCGACCGTGACCAGGTCCATCAGTCCGGGGTAGAGCGCGACGTGGTCCACCAGCGCCGCGAAGGGCCGGGTCGGCACCGGGTAGTACCAGCCGGCGCGCTCGGCGATCATGTCGTCGCCCACGACGTCGAGGTAGGACGCGGCGCCCTTCCACTCGCACAGCGAGCCACCCCGCGTCGTACGCAGCGAGCCGTCGGCGAAGCTCGACCGGGGCAGGTAGTAGGTCGGCGGGTGGCTGGTCTCGAGGACCCGGAAGGCGGCGCTCGTGCGCGCGACCTCCCGCTCCGCCGAGCGACGACCACGACCTCCTCGTCGCTGCGCTCGAGGCGCGGCGGTCGCGGGTAGTCCCAGACGGACTCCTGGCCGGCGCCGGGCGGGTCGGGGACGGGGTGGCCACGTTCACGGGTCATGGGGCCGATTGTCCGCCCGCGCACCAAGAGCGAGCGCGTGGGTGGTCCCGGCATACTCGACACATGTCCGCACCCGGCCTGTCGCCCCTGCCTGTCCTGCCCGCGCTCCGCCGTGAGCTCGGGGGTCGGATCTTCGCCCGGGTGGCCGGTCCCGAGGGTCCCCGGCGTCGCGACCGCATCCACGGTGCGGAGGGTCCGCGGTGGTTCGCCGAGGACTCCGCGATCCGCCAGGTGCACGGCGACGCCTCGATGTTCGTCGGCGGCATCCGGGCGCTGCTGCTGCAGTCGCTGCACCCGCTGGCGATGGCCGGCGTGATGGACCACTCCGGCTTCGAGGGCGACCCGTGGGGGCGGCTGCAGCGCACGTCCCACTTCCTGGCCGTCACGACGTTCGGCACCGCCCGCGACGCGGAGCGGATGGTGGAGCGTCGTGCGTCAGGTGCACGAGTCGGTGGTCGGCACCGCTCCCGACGGGCGTCCGTACGCCGCCAGCGACCCGCACCTGCTGCGCGTGGGTGCACGTCGCCGAGATCGACAGCTTCCTGGCCGCGCACCAGCGCTACGGCAAGAGCCCGCTCGACCAGGAGCGACGCGACCTGTACGTCGCGGAGAGCGCACGGGTCGCCGAGGCGCTCGGTGCGACCGACGTGCCGCACACCGAGGCGGAGCTGCGCAGCCAGCTCCGGGACTACCGGGCCGAGCTGCGCGGCACGCCGGCCGCCCGCGAGACCGCGCGCTTCCTGCTGCTCACCCCGCCGCTGCCGCTGCTCGCCCGCGCACCGTACGGCGGTCTGGCGGCCGCCGCGGTCGGGCTGATGCCGCTGTGGGCGCGCCGCCAGCTGCTGCTGCCCTACCTCCCGGTGACCGAGCGGCTCCTGGTGCGCACCACGGGGAGCGTGCTCACCCGGACGATCCGCTGGGCGATGGTCGCACCAGAGTGAAGGCGACCAGCGCGCCGAGCAGCCCGGCGACCGCAGGCACCCAGTAGGACGCCGAGGCGCCCGCGGCGTCCACCACTGCGCCGACCAGCGCCGCGCCGGGGGCGACCCCCGCCCCCAGCCCGGTCGTGAAGACCGTCATCCCCTCGGTGAGTCGGCCGGGGGGCACCGTCTCCTCGATCCACTGGGTGCTGGCGATCAGCGTCGGTGAGATCGAGAAGCCGGCCAGGAAGAGCAGCAGCGCGAGGACCGGGAACCCCTCGACGAACGGCAGCGGGACCATCAGCAGCCCCAGCGCGAGCAGCCCCCAGCGGAAGCGGACCTGGCTGGTCGACGGCAGCGCGACGGCCCCGACCACGAGGCCCGACAGCAGCGAACCGAGCGCCCAGACGGCCAGCATCACCCCGGACAGGGCCCGGTTCCCCGCCTCGTCGCTGAACGCCACGGTGGCGACCTCGGCGCCGCCGAAGCAGCGTGCCCATGGAGAAGCCACAGACCGCCATCGGGAACAGTGCGCCCCACTGCATCGGGAGCGGCGAGCGTCTCGCTGTGCGCCCCGGGGGGCGGCTCGGTGCCCCGCTGCGAGACGAGCACGGCGGTGCCGACGACCCCGGCCGCGGCCGCCGTACCCAGTCCGGCCAGGGGGTGCACCGCGGTGGCGAGCAGGGTCACCACCGTCGGGCCGAGGACGAACACCGACTCGTCGACCACGGCCTCGAACGCGAACGCCGTCTGCAGGTCGCGCCGGTCGGCGACGATCCGGCTCCACCGCGCGCGCACGCTCGACCCGATCTGCGGCATGCCCGCCCCCGACAGGGCGGCGAACAGGTGCGGCAGCGGCAGCCGCCAGCTCGAGCTCGACCGCAGCGAGCATCAGTCCGAGCCCGACGGCGAAGACGCCGATCGCCCAGGGCAGCACCCGGCTCTGGCCGACGCGGTCGACCAGCCGGGCCTGGTGGACCGCGAGCAACGCGTTGGCGATGAGGTACGACGCCGACACCGTCCCGGCGAGCGCGTAGGAGCCGGTGCGCTCCGAGACCAGCAGCACGATGCCGAGGCTCACCATCGAGATCGGCAGACGCGCGAAGAGGCCCGCCATCGAGAACACCAGGGCTCCCGGCAGCGACAGCACCCGGCGGTAGGTCGTCAGCATCGGGGCTGATCCTAGGATTGGCCCCATGGTCGCCCCTCCCGCCCCCTCGTCCGGCACCTCGTCGGCCCCCTCGACACTGCGCCGTACGACGCGGTCCTGCTGGTCTCCTTCGGCGGGCCGGAGAAGCCCGACGACGTGATCCCGTTCCTGGAGAACGTCACCCGCGGCCGCAACATCCCGCGCGAGCGGCTGGAGGAGGTGGGGGAGCACTACTTCGCGTTCGGCGGCCGCAGCCCGATCAACGACCAGAACCGCGCCTTCGTGGCCGCCGTCGAGGAGGACCTCGCGTCCGCCGGCATCGACCTCCCGGTGTACTGGGGCAACCGCAACTGGGACCCGTTCCTGGCCGACACCCTCCGCCGGATGGCGGACGACGGCGTGCCGCCGCGCGGCCTGCCTGGTGACGAGCGCCTACTCGTCGTACTCCGGGTGCCGGCAGTACCGCGAGAACCTCGCCGACGCCGTCGCCGCCGTCGGCGAGCGGGCCCCGCGGCTGGACCGGCTGCGGCACTACTTCAACCATCCCGGCTTCGTCGAGCCGATGGTCGACGCGACCCTCACCGCGCTGGCCGACCTCGGTGCCGCGGCGCGGCGGGAGGCGCACATCCTGTTCGTGACGCACTCCATCCCGACGTCGATGAACGAGTCGTCCGGTCCCGACGGCAACGCCTACGTCGACCAGCACCGTGCCGTGGGCGAGGAGATCGGGGACCGGATCCGTCAGGAGACCGGCCACCGCTACCCCAGCGGAGCTGGTGTTCTGCTCGCGCTCCGGACCGCCGAGCGTGCCGTGGCTGGAGCCCGACGTGAACGACCGGCTCGAGGAGCTGGCGGCCGACGGCGTCACCGGCGTGGTCGTGGTGCCGATCGGCTTCGTCTCGGACCACATGGAGGTCATCTACGACCTGGACACCGAGGCCGCCGCCACCGCCGAGAAGCTCGGCCTCGACTTCGCGCGGGCGGCGACGGCGGGACTGGACCCTCGCTTCGTCGCGATGCTGCGCGACCTGCTGCTCGAGCGGGCGGCCGTCGAGCGCGGCGTGGAGGTGTCCCGAGCCTCGGTGGGTCTGCTCGGCGCCTCGCACGACCGGTGCCCGGTGGGCTGCTGCCCCAACGCCCGCGGCCCGCGTCCGGCCCTGTGCGGCCAGGACGGGCTGAGCGCGTGAGCGACGCCGGAGCGGACCGGCCGGACTACCGCGAGCTGCTCGCCCTCGCCGTGGACGTGGCCGAGGAGGCCGCCGAGCTGGTGCGGGTCCGACGGCGCGAGGGCGTCGAGGTCGCCGGCACCAAGTCCAGTCCGGTCGACATCGTCACCGAGGTCGACAAGGCCTCCGAGCGGTTGATCTTCGAGCGGCTGATGGCCGCCCGTCCCAGCGACGGGTTCCTCGGCGAGGAGGGTGCCGCCTCGGAGTCCACCAGCGGCGTCGTGTGGGTGGTCGACCCGATCGACGGCACCGTGAACTTCCTCTACGGCATCCCTGCCTACGCCGTCTCGATCGCGGCGACGGTCGAGGGCTCGCTCGGTCGCCGGCGTGGTGGTCAACGTGGCCAGCGGGGAGCGGTTCACCGCCTCGCTCGGCGGCGGAGCGTTCCTCGACGGACGGCAGCTCCACGTCGCTCGGGAGGACAAGGACCTCGGGCAGCGGCTGGTCGGCACCGGCTTCAACTACCTGGCCGAGGTGAAGAGGAAGCAGACCGTCGCGGTGTCGGCGATGCTGCACGAGGTCCGCGACGTCCGCCGGATCGGCGCAGCGGCGCTGGACCTGTGCTCCGTCGCGGCCGGACGGATCGACGCCTTCGTCGAGGAGGGCCTCAACCTGTGGGACGTGGCGGCCGGGGGACTGGTCGCGACCGAGGCCGGCGCGCTCCTCGAGCAGCACCCGGGCGTGGGCGGCAACGGCTGCTACCTGTGCGGCCCCGACACCGGCTTCGAGGCCTTCCGCGAGCTGGTCGTGCGCAGCGGTTTTCTCGCCTCCTCCGAGTCGGAGTAGCGCCCGGGAATAGACACCGTCGCGCCGCCGTTGAGAGGCCGTGACGCGGGCAGCGGTGTGAGTCTGACGACATCAGGCGGAATGACCGTGCGCTGAGGGCCTCTGATGGTGCACAATCCGCCACGCGCGCGCGATTCCTAGAACACACCCACGGACAGGCGTCCGCGCACGACCCAGCACCTGCAGAGACCACGAATCACACACAGGCACAGCCGAACCAGCCCCGAGAAGACAGACCGACGGGCGCGGCCCCACGGGGGCAGGAGACAGGAACATGGCAACTGACTACGACGCTCCTCGCAAGAACGAAGAGGACCAGAGCGAAGAGAGCCTCGAAGAGCTCAAGGCTCGCCGGCACGACAAGAACTCCGGGAAGGTGGACGAGGACGAGGCCGAGGCGGCCGAGTCCTTCGAGCTCCCCGGCGCCGACCTCTCCCACGAGGAGCTGGCGGTCGAGGTGCGCCCACGCCAGGACGACGAGTTCACGTGCATGAGCTGCTTCCTGGTGCACCACCGCAGCCAGCTCGCGGACGCGAAGAAGCTGATCTGCCGGGACTGCGCCTGACGCGCAGGCCCCGCTCAGGGACGACGAAAGGCCGGGACCCTCGGGTCCCGGCCTTTCTGCCGCGTCAGGTCGCTGCAGGCCTCAGACCTGCACGTCGGCGAGGTTCGCCGGCAGGTGCCCCGTCGAGCGGCGGTAGTAGTCCGCCGCCTTGCGGGACGCGAGCATCCGGGCGAGCCCGACAGCGACACCGCTGGCCGCCGCCCAGGCGACCGCCTCGGCCATCGACACGTCGGGGTGCTCGGGGTTGGTCGGCGGCTGCTTGCCGGTCGAGAGCTTCCAGGTGGCGGTCATCGCCTTGCGAGCGGCGATGGTGGCGCCCACGGTCGCGGCGAGTCCGAACAAGGTCCAGACCTTCGAGCCCGAAGCCATCTGTGTCTCCTCTGTAGTGGCCGTGAGTGGCAGACCTAGTTCTACCCGTTGTGCGGGCGCTGATGCGTGAGCGCCTGGACCAGTCGCTCCGGGTGCCGCGTGCTCACCAGCCAGTACGGCGCCGGGTCGGCCGGGTCGTCCACCTCGATCCGCACGGCGCGGCGCAGGTAGGGACGCAGCAGCAGGAAGGCGCGCGCATCCGCATCCCGCCCGGCGAGCCGGTGCGCCTGCTCGGCGTCGAGCGCGGTCGCCGCCCCGAGGTGGTGCAGCGCGATGTGCGCTCGTCCGGCCCGCAGCTCGCCGTCGCGCACGGACACCCGCGCGGCGCCGTACGACACGAAGATGCCGACGGCGCAGGGCCAGCAGCACCCCGGTGACCGCGAGCCCGACCCAGGCGGGGACGGCGACCAGGAAGGCGAGCAGGACGGTCGCCAGGAACATCGTGGTGAGTGCCCACCAGCGCAAGGGCACGCCGAGGCGCTCGTCGTACTCCGGCATGGACCGATCCTCTCAGCCGCCCGGTCACGGGGCGGCGCTAGGGTCGTCAGCGTGCCCGACCTCGACATCGCGCTGACCCGGCTGGACCCGGAGGTCCCGCTGCCCGGCTACGCCCATCCGGGCGACGCGGGCGCGGACCTGGTCACCACCGTCGACGTCCGGCTCGCGCCGGGTGAGCGGGCGCTCGTGCCGACCGGCATCGCGATGGCGCTGCCCGAGGGCTACGTCGCGCTGGTGCATCCGCGCTCCGGGCTGGCCGCCCGGTTCGGGCATCTCGATCCTCAACACGCCCGGCACCATCGACGCCGGCTACCGGGGCGAGATCAAGGTGCTGCTGGTCAACCTCGACCCGCGTGAGCCGGTCGAGCTCTCCCGCGGCGACCGGATCGCCCAGCTCGTGGTGCAGCGCGTCGAGCAGGCCCGCTTCGTGGAGGTGGAGGCACTGCCCGACTCCGCACGCGGCGCCGGCGGGTACGGTTCCACGGGCGGTTTCGCCCCGCCCCCCGAACAGGAGTGACGCTGATGTTCCGCCGCAAGAAGTCCGACGACGACGCCGCTGGCACCGCTGGCGCCGACGGCACCGACGAGCTCGCTGGGCCCGACGAGGTCGCTGCGGAGGCGGCGCCCGACGGTCCGCGCGATGTGGGCGAGGTGGACCTCGAGGACGGCGTCGAGCGGATCGACCTGGGCGGCCTGCTGATCGTGCCGCCCGCCGACCTCGACGTGCAGCTGCAGGTCGACGAGGCCAGCGGCGAGGTGGCCGCGGTGCTGCTCGCCGGCCAGGAGGGCGCGGTCGAGCTGCGTCCCTTCGCGGCTCCCCGCAACGGCGACATCTGGGAGGACGTCCGGCGCCAGGTCGCCGCCGAGGTCGCCCGCCGCGGCGGCACGGCCACCGAGCAGGACGGCCCCCAGGGACCCGAGCTCAAGGTCTCGCTCGCAGGTGCAACCTGCCCGACGGCGGCACCGCCACCCAGATCTCGCGGGTCGTCGGCTTCGCCGGTCCGCGGTGGCTGGTGCGGGCCACGCTGTTCGGGCGCCCGGCCGTCGAGCACCGGGCCGACGGGGACGTGGAGCGGGCGCTGCGCGACGTCGTCGTGGTCCGGGGCGGCACCCCGCTCGCGCCCGGCGAGCCGCTGACCCTGACCGTCCCGGCCCAGGCCCAGCGGATCGAGCCGGACGGGTCCTGACCGGGTTTCGACGCGGGTACGCTGGAGGCATGACACAGGTCAAGGGCCGGCTGCGCAAGAGCCTCAGCAGGTGGGCGAGCAGCGACGAGATGGACGCGCGCGAGCTCCGGGAGGACGCCGTCAAGGCGGGCTGCTGCGCCGATCAAGGACGCCGACGACCGCTCGGCGGTGGAGATCCAGGGCAACCTGCGCACGGTGACCCTGCGTCCTCGCGGCGGCGTCCCGGCCCTCGAGGCCGAGCTGTACGACGGCTCCGCAGTGCTCACCTTGGTGTGGCTCGGCCGCCGGCGGATCGCCGGGATCGAGCCCGGTCGCCAGATGAAGGTGGTCGGCCGGATCGGCGTGCAGGACAAGGTCTGCGTCATGTTCAACCCGCGCTACGAGCTCAGGTAGACCGGGTGTCCTCGTCGGAGGCGACCGCTCCGGCACCGTCGGCGACCGTCGACACCGTCGAGGCGGTGGTCCGCGCCCAGCTGTCCAAGGCGCTCGGCGGCAAGCGCGGCATGGTCGAGGCCGCGGTGCCCACGCTGGTCTTCACCCTGCTCTTCCTGCCCACCAGGGACCTCCGGCTGGCGGTCGGGATCTCCGTGGCGGTCGCGCTGGTGCTCCTCGCGGTCCGGCTGGTGCAGCGCTCGACGCGTGCAGTTCGTGCGTGAACAGCCTGATCGGCATCGGCATCGGCGCGCTCTTCGCCTGGCGCTGCCGCCCGAGGCGGCGGTGACGCCAACGACCAGGCGCTGGCCTACTTCGTGCCCGGGATGATCTACAACGCCGGCTACGCCGCGCTGATGGTGCTCAGCATCGTGGTGCGCTGGCCGCTGGTCGGCTTCATGGTCGGCAGCGTCGCCGGAGACCAGCACCGCGTGGCACCGTGACCGGCAGGTCGTGCGGCTGTGCCGCAACCTGACGTGGCTGCTGGCGCTGCCGTGCGTGGTGCGGCTGGTCGTGCAGCTGCCGGTCTACCTGGCCGGCACGGCCGCCGAGGACCCCGGCCCGATGATCGCCGCGCTGGGCGTCAGCAAGATCGTGATGGGCTGGCCGCTGCAGATCGCCGCGCTCGCCGGCATGGCGTGGCTGCTGGGGCGCAACCACACGCCGATCGAGCACCCGGCCGAGCCGGTCGCGCCCGTCCGGTCCTGACCTACTGTCCGCCGTTCGGCGACAACAGCTCCTGCAGGAGGGCCTCCGACTCGCCGCCGGCCACGAACAGCAGCTCGTCGCCCTGCTCGATCGGCTGCTCCCCGTCGGGGGTGTAGACCTGCCCGTCGCGCAGGATCGTGACCAGCGAGCAGTTCTCCGGCCACGGGATCAGCCCGACAGGCTTGCCCACGAACGGCGAGTCCTCGCCCAGCGTGATCTCGACGAGGTTGGCGTTGCCCTGCCGGAAGGTGAAGAGCCGGACGAGGTCGCCGACGGTCACCGCCTCCTCGACGAGCGCGGACATGATCCGCGGCGTCGAGACGTTGACGTCCACGCCCCAGGCCTCGCGAGAACAGCCACTCGTTGTTGGGGTGGTTGACCCGGGCCACGGTGCGCGGCACCGCGAACTCCGTCTTGGCCAGCAGGCGAGGTGACCAGGTTGACCTTGTCGTCACCGGTCGCGGCGATCACCACGTCGCACTTCTCGAGCCTGGCCTCCTCCAGGGAGGACAGCTCGCAGGAGTCGGCGAGGAGCCACTCGGCGTCCGGCACCCGCTCGGGCTTGAGCGCGTTGGGGTCCTTGTCGATGAGCAGCACCCGGTGCCCGTTGCCGATCAGCTCGCGAGCCACCGAGCGGCCCACCGCACCGGCGCCTGCGATCGCGACGCGCATCAGTCGGCCTCCGGACCGTCGTTGTAGACCTCGTAGACCCGCTCGGCGTTCTCCTCGCGCATCACCAGGTGCAGGAGGTCGCCCTCCTGGATGACCGTCTCACGCGTCGGGATCATGCCCTCGCCGAGCCGGTCGATCCAGGCGATCCGGCTGCCCGACTGGTTCTGGAACTTCACGGTGCGCCGACCGATCCAGGCCTCGGTGACCGGGACGTGGTCGACGCGGATCGTGCCGGACGGGTCGCGGAAGTCCGGCTCGGCGCCGGCGGGCAGCAGCCGTCGAAGGATCTGGTCGGCCGTCCACTTCACGGTGGCGACCGTGGTGATGCCGAGCCGCTGGTAGACCTCGGCGCGTCCCGGGTCGTAGATGCGCGCCACGACCTGCTGGATGCCGAAGGTCTCGCGCGCCACCCGGGCCGCGATGATGTTGGAGTTGTCTCCGCTGGACACGGCCGCGAAGGCGTCCGCCTTCTCGATCCCTGCCTTCTCGAGCACGTCCTGGTCGAAGCCGATGCCGGTCACCTTGGTGCCGTTGAACGACGGACCGAGCCGCCGGAACGCGTCCGGGCTGCTGTCGATCACGGAGACATCGTGGTCGCGGTCCTCGAGGGAGCGGGCGAGGGTCGATCCGACCCGGCCGCATCCCATGATCACGACGTGCACGAGGGAGACGCTACTACGTGCACCGGCAGGTCCCGCGTGGACTAGCCTTGCCGATCGTGGGTGTCGGCGACGTCTCTAAGCGCATTCTTCTCGGCCGCAAGCTGCGCAGCTCGCAGCTCGGCGAGACGTTGCTACCCAAGCGGGTCGCGCTGCCGGTCTTCGCGAGCGACGCGTTGTCGTCGGTCGCCTACGCCCCGGACGAGATCTTCATCATGCTGTCGGTCGCGGGTGTCACGGCCTACGCGTGGTCCTGGAAGATCGCGATCCTGGTCGCCCTGGTGATGCTGACCGTGGTGGCGTCCTACCGGCAGAACGTGCACGCCTACCCCAGCGGCGGCGGCGACTACGAGGTGGCATCGGTCAACCTGGGCCCGACGGCCGGGGTCACCGTGGCGAGCGCGCTGCTCGTCGACTACGTGCTGACCGTCGCGGTGTCGATCTCCTCCGGCGTGCAGAACGCCGCGTCGGCGCTGAGCTTCGTCTCCGGGCACGAGGCGCTGTGGGGCGGCGGTCCTGGTGCTGCTCCTGGCCGCGCGTCAACCTGCGCGGCGTGCGCGAGTCCGGCACGCTCTTCGCGATCCCGACCTACGGCTTCATGGTGGCGGTCATCGGGATGGGCGCCTGGGGGCTGGTCCGGGACCTGACCGGCGACGCTGCCGGACGCGGAGAGCGCGAGCTACCAGATCATCCCCACCGACACCTACGAGGGCCAGATCACCACGGTGGCGCTGGTCTTCCTGCTCGCGCGGGCGTTCTCCTCCGGGTGCGCCGCGCTGACCGGCGTCGAGGCGATCTCCAACGGCGTCCCGGCCTTCCGCAAGCCGAAGAGCCGCAACGCCGCGACCACCCTGCTGCTGCTCGGCACCCTGGCGGTGACGATGCTGCTGAGCATCATCGCGCTGGCCCGGGAGATCGACCTCAAGTACGTCGACCCCGACGACCTCGACCGGCTCCGGACCGCCGACGGACGGGGCCCTGCCGGAGGACTACGACCAGCACACGGTGATCTCGCAGATCGCCCGGGCCGTCTTCGACAACTTCGATGTCGGCTTCTACTTCGTGATCGCGATGACCGGCGTCATCCTGGTGCTCGCCGCCAACACCGCCTTCAACGGCTTCCCGGTGCTGGCCTCGATCCTCGCCAAGGACGGCTTCCTGCCCCGTCAGCTCGGCGCGCGCGGCGACCGGCTCGCCTACAGCAACGGCATCCTGATCCTGGCGTTCATGGCGATCGCGCTGATCGTGGCCTTCGACGCCGAGGTCACCCGGCTGATCCAGCTCTACATCGTCGGCGTCTTCGTGTCCTTCACCCTCAGCCAGCTCGGCATGATCCGGCACTGGACGCGACACCTGCGCACCGAGACCGATCCGGCGGCCCGACGCCGGATGTACCGCTCGCGGGCGATCAACACCTTCGGTCTCGGGATGACCGCCGTGGTGCTGGTGATCGTGCTGGTCACCAAGTTCCTCGCCGGCGCCTGGATCGCGATCCTGGCGATGGGCACGTTCTTCCTGCTGATGCAGAGCATCCGCAAGCACTACGACAACGTCGGTCGCGAGCTCCTCGTCGAGGCCGACGACCAGGTGCTGCCCACGCGCGTGCACGCGATCGTGCTCGTCTCGAAGGTGCACAAGCCCACGATGCGGGCGCTGGCCTATGCCAAGGCGGGTCGGCCCAACGTGCTCGAGGCCGTGATGGTCGACGCGGACGCGACCTCGACGGCCCGGATCATGGAGGAGTGGGACGAGCGGCGGATCGACGTACCCCTCAAGGTGCTGTACTCGCCCTACCGCGAGATCATCCGCCCGGTCGTGGACTACACCCGCAGCATCCGGGATGCGAACCCCCGCGGGGTGGTCGCGGTCTACATCCCGGAGTACGTCGTGGGACGCTGGTGGGAGCAGGTGCTCCACAACCAGACCGCCCTGCGGCTCAAGGGCCGGCTGCTGTTCACCCCGGGCGTCATGGTGACCTCGGTGCCCTTCCAGCTCCACTCGTCCATCCTCGCCAAGCAGCGGGCCGAACGAGCCGTCACCCAGGTGCGCGCCGGCGACGTGCGCAGCGGCCGGGTGATGCGCGACCAGACCGCCGACCACGAACGACAGCGCAGCGAGGATCTTCCGTGACCCGAGGCCAGCGAGCCCGCACCGGCGCCCGAGCCCGCCGCACCACGGGCAGGTCCCTGGTCGGCGAGCGGTACGACGTCCGCCCGGAGCGGGTCGGTCACGGCGGGTTCGTCGTCGCTCGCCACGAGGGCGTGGTCGTCTTCGTGCGCCACGCGCTGCCCGGCGAGCGGGTCCTGGTCGAGGTGACCGAGGGGCAGGAGGGCGACCGCTTCCTGCGCGCCGACGCCGTCGAGGTGCTGGAGGCCTCGCCCGACCGGGTGACGCCCCCGTGCCCGTTCAGCGGACCGGGGCGCTGCGGCGGCTGCGACTTCCAGCACGTGTCCGTGCCGGCCCAGCGGCTGCTCAAGGCCGACGTGGTGCGCGAGCAGCTCGCCCGCCTGGCCAAGCTCGACGTGGACGTCACGGTCGAGGGCCTGCCCGACCCCACGGGCCGGCCGGGACTCGACTGGCGCACCCGGATGCAGTGGGCGCTGACCGCCGACGGCACCCCCGGCCTGCGCAAGCACCGCTCCCACGAGGTCGTGCCGGTGGACGACTGCCGGATCGCGCACCCCGGGCTGCCGGACCTCGGCCGACTCCAGGTGGCCGGACGCCGTCGCCGTGCAGACGCTGGCCTCCGCGGCGGGGGAGACCCTGACGCTGGTCGAGACCCGCGACGGGCGCACCTTCGCCGACGGTCCGACCGAGCTGCACGAGCAGGCCGCGGGCCGCGACTTCACGGTGACCGGCTCAGGCTTCTGGCAGGTGCACCCCGACTCCGCCGACACCCTGGTAGGCGCAGTGCTCGCCGCGCTCGACCCGCAGCCGGGGGAGCGGGCCCTCGACCTCTACTCCGGGGTCGGACTGTTCACCGCGGCGCTGGCGGACGTGGTCGGGCCGACCGGCTACGTGCTGGGGGTGGAGGCCGACGAGGTGGCCACCGAGGACGCCGCCGCGAACCTCGCCGACCTTCCGCACGCCACCGCGACCTGCGCGACCGTCGACCGCTTCCTGCTGGGCGAGGACTCCGACCAGATCGGGGTCGTCGACCTCGTGGTGCTCGACCCCCCACGCACCGGTGCCAAGCGCGACGTGGTGAGCGGGATCGCGGCGTTGGAGCCGCGGGCCGTGGCCTACGTCGCCTGCGATCCCGCCGCGCTGGCCCGCGACGTGGCGTTCTTCGCCGAGGAGGGCTACGCCCTCACCTCGCTGCGGGCCTTCGACCTGTTCCCGATGACGCACCATGTCGAATGCGTCGGCTTGCTGGAACGAACCGGCCCTGACCTGCGGTGACGGGACTCGGACTCTCTCAGGCGGAGGCTCTCGCCACGGGTCCTGGTCGGACGGGTTCGTCGAGGCTGAGCCCCGGGTGGAAATGGCAACGTACGTCGGCATCGGCTGGGGCGTCCGGCCCTGCTGGAACGCGGCGTAGTGCTGGACGCAGATCAGCATCGCCGCGAACTCCAACGCTCGCTTACAGGCCTTGTCCCTCACCATGGCGCCGCCTGACTCGCTGATGTAGCGCTTCGAGCGGCGAGGTCTCGGGCCCTGGCTCTCGTCGGATGGCCCTGTCTTCGTGAAACGAAGGTGTGCGGGCGATGCCGAGCCGCGGCTGAGAGGATGGCTCTCATGAGGAGTCGTCATGTCAGCACGGTCATCGCGGCCACCCCTGACGCGGTCTACGCCTTCGCTGCTGACCCGGCGAACCTGCCGAAGTGGGCGGTAGGTCTGGCTGAGGGCGATGTGAAGCGCGACGGCGATCTGCTCGTGGTGGAGTCACCGATGGGTCTGGTCACGGTGAAGTTCGGGTCGCCCAACGAGTTCGGCGTGCTCGACCATGACGTCACGCTGCCAACCGGGGCAGTGGTGACCAACCCGTTGAGAGTGATTGCTCATCCGGAAGGCTCGGAGGTCGTCTTCACGCTCCGCCAGCTCGACATGAGCGATGACGACTTCGAGACAGACGCCGCGATGGTCGAGGCTGACCTCGCGCGGCTGAGGGCAATCGTGGAGAGTCATCCCGCCTGACCGCCATTCGCGCGGCCCGAGGCACTGCTGATCACCTCCCTGCCCTCGGAGCGTTGCTCGAGGTCGATCAGCTGGGCGGGGAATCCAGGGGCCCGAGCGTCGAGGCCGGTGGCCGCTTCCAGGCGGCGGATGATGTTCGGAGACCACTCACGGGGGCCGTAGCGCTCGACCGCCTCTGCGACTCCGTCCTGCAGCAGTGGCAGCAGCGTCAGCGGGACCTGCGCACGTTCGGCCACGGACTGGAACAGGCCGAGGTCCTTGGCCACGAGGTCGAGGGTGAACCCGATGTCGCGGCTGCCGTTGAGGATGACCTGCCTCTCGGTCTCGTGCACGAAGGAGTTCCCCGACGAGATCCGGATCGCGTGGTAGGTCGTGGCCAGGTCCAGGCCGGCTCCGGCCGAGGTGACCAGGGCCTCGGTGAGCGCCACCAGATGGGCGGTGGCGAGGTAGTTCGTCACGACCTTGAGGACCGAGGCCGTGCCCATCGGGCCGGTGTGCAGGACCTGGCGACCGAGCGTCGTGAGGAGCGGGGAGCAGCCGCTCGAACGTCGGGCGGTCACACCCGGCGAAGATCGAGATGTTGCCGGTGGCCGCGCGGTGGCAACCACCGGAGACCGGGCAGTCCGCGGCGGCCACGCCCACGTCGGCGAACCGTACGGCGAGACGGCGCACCTCGGCCTCGTCCGTCGTGCTCATCTCCACCCACACCGATCCGGGCCGGATGCGCGCTGAGCAACCCTTCGCGGCCTTCGACCACCTCGGCGACTCGCTGCCGGGTGGGGCAGACAGGTGATGGCCAGGTCACACTGTGCCGCCACCTCGGCGGGCGACTCGGCCCACCGAGCGCCCTTCTCGAGCAGCGGCGCGGCGGCCTCCCGGTCCAGGTCGTGCACGATCAGGTCATGGCCGCCGATCAGCAACGAACCGGCCAGCTTCGCGCCCACGTTGCCCAGACCGATGAAGCCCACGGTCTTGATCGCGGGCGTGATGGCCACTAGCTGAACGCCTTGCGGTTGTCTTCGCTCAGGGTGCGCCGCACCATGGGCGCGAAGTGGCTCAGTGGTTCGGAGTCGTAGGCGGGGTCGAAGGAGTTCTGGTCGTAGTTCGCGCAGAAGTCGACCGTGGCCTGGTAGTAGGGGTGCTCGCGCCAGCGGTCCCTGGCATGGGGGTCGGCGCCGAGGTGGTGGAAGTAGTCGAAGCCTTGGAACAGACCGTGATGCTTCACGATCCAGTAGTTCTTCTCGCTGACGTAGGGGCGGAGAACTGCGGCGGCCACCTCTGAATGGTTCGCGGGTGCCAGGTGGTCGCCGATGTCGTGCAGGAGCGCGCACACCACGGTCTCCTCGTCCTCGCCTGCTCGCTCAGCTCTGGTCGCGGCCTGCAAGCAGTGGTCGAGGCGGCTGATCTGGTCGCCGGCGGAGTCCTTCATCGTGTCCAGCCACCCGAGGACGCGGTCGGCGAAACCCCGCATCTCCTCACTCTCGATCCGAGCGAGGAGCGCGTAGTCCTCGGCAGTGCCGTCTTCCATCCGGGTGAAGCCGACGATCGCGCTCATCACGCACCTGCCTGGGCTGAGAGGGGCTTGTGCTGACCGAGCAGGACGCGACGTCGCGCCATGAGGTCGTCGTAGTCCATGTAGACGTCTTGCAGGTGTCGTTCGCCGCTGGTCGGGTCGAAGGGGAGACGCCCGTGCATGACCCGGTGACCGTGCACGGTCAGCAGGTCGCCGCTCGAGGTCTTGAAGGCGACCTTGTAGCGGTCGCTGTCGATCAGCCGCCCGAGCTTGCGGTAGGCGCGGTAGAACTCCTCCATCTCCTCGAAGGACGTGTCCAGGGGCTGGGCGAGCTGGTTCGAGAACCGGAACGTCGCGACCTGTCCCTGCGTGTCGAGCTGGATCAACGGTGCTTGGGCGTAGGTGTCCTCGGTGTCGCTGAACAGCTGGAAGGCGACCGGCACCCGGGCCAGCGTGTCGAAGGCGGCCGGGTCGCTTCGGCGCAGGTCCGCCAGGATGGCCCACCCGTCCGTGACCGTGCTCTCCCCACCGGTGGCTTCGTTGCGCAGGAAGTGCAGGAGCTGCACGCTGGGTGGCCAGTGGTAGCTGGGCATGTCGGTGTGCGGCTTGAGCTCGATCGAGGTGTGGGCCACGTTGTAGCCCTGCGGGTCGTGACGCACGTTGTGGATCCGCTCGAAGGCCGTCTCCCGGACGTGGCCGAGGGTCTCGGCGAAGCGAGCGACCTCGCCGTCGCGAGAGGGGGTGCGTCGTACGAGTGCCACGCCGTAGTCACGAACCGCCTCGAGGTAGGCCAGCTGTCCCGCTGCGGTGCCCACCACCTCGTCGTGGTCGAACGCCGGCACGTTGCTCAGGGTCGCGTCCCACAGTCTCGGCTCGTGCACCTGCCGCACTCGCTCGCGACCGGAGTAGTCGTGGCAGGCCAACCAACCTGCGGTGTACGTCGAGTGGTGACCGTCGTTCCAGGAGACCCGCAGGACCCCCGCCTCGTACACAGCGGTGGTCGGAGCGATCTCGTCGACGATCTCGGCGGTGAACAGTCGGCGCTCTCCGGACTGCACCACTCGGCACGCCGAGCACCAGCAGTTGTCGCGGAGCCAGACGTAGTGGAAGGCGGCCACCCCTGCGTCCAGAGGCAGGCTCAGGTGGCGATCGGCCAGGACCAGTCCGGTATCCCTGGAGGGTTCGGGGTGGTGGGTGATCGGGGTGCTGACAGTGCCTGACACGAGTCCTCCAAGCCGACGACGAGATGACGCTTTCCAGTGTCGGCGCGGCCTCTTGGCTTCGTCAAAGCACATTTCCCAGCCTTATGGGGTGCAAAATGTGAGGCATGAAGCTTCGTCATCCGCCCGCCGGCGGCACCCCGCCGCTCCTTGGTCTGCACGCCTACGAGGCGAGTGCCCGCCATCTCAGCTTTGTCACCGCGGCCGCCGAGCTCCACCTTTCCCCCTCGGCGATCAGTCAACGGGTGCGCAACCTCGAGGCCCACCTCGGCGTCGACCTGTTCGAGAGACGACCACGCAGCCTGCGCCTCACCGCCGCGGGAGAGGCCTACCTGCCCGCGGTCCGTGACGTCTTCGAGGACCTCGCTGCTGCCACGGACGGGCTGTTCGGCACAGCAGCACAGTCCAGCCTGACCATCCGGGTCCAGGTCTCCTACGCCCAGACCTGGCTGGCCAGCCGCTTGGTCGGGTTCGCGGCAGCCTTCCCCCACATCCAGCTCCAGGTGGTCAGCACGATCTGGGCCGACACGCTGCTACCGAGCGAGGTCGACCTGGAGATCCGTCAAGGCAATGGGTTCTGGCCGGGCTACCGGGCTTCGAAGCTGCACGACGACTACGCGATCGCGGTGTACGGACCCGGCTACCTCGACCAGTACGGTCCGAGCATCGAGCGGACCTCGCTCGCGGACAAGCCACGCGTGCAGGTGCTGGGCTTCGACGACCTGTGGCGTCGCTTCCTCACCCAGGACGGTGACGACCGCGACGGCGCAGCGAGCATCTCGCGGGCGGCCATCACCGTGGACACCTCGGTGGCCGCCATCGAGATCGTGGCCACCAGCAGCATGTGGTCGATCCTGCCCGAGCGCTTCGCACGACAGAGCATCCAGGACGAGCGGATCTTCCAGGCCCCGGGCGAGCCGATCCGCATGCGACACGCCCACTACCTGCTGCGACCCGACAACGCTGAACCGCTCAGCGGCCAGGCAGTCGCCTTCTCCCGCTGGCTGCGTGACCAGGAGGCGACCGGCTGAGCCCTCTTCTTTTCGACCGCGCTGCCGGCGGACGCGACCTCTCGTGCACGGACTCTCCGAGACGCGCCGTCTCGACGTCGTGTATCTTGACGTCAAGAGATATGTCCACGCGCTCTGTCCTTGGGTACGACGGATGGGCAAGATGGACCTGACGAGCAAACCTGCGCGAGGAGATGCGGATGTCGGAGTCGGCAAGCACGGGCACCACGGACAGCTTCGGGGCCAAGGGCACGCTGGAGGTGGGGGAGAGGTCCTACGAGATCTACCGGCTGAGCGCCGTGACCGGCGAGGGGCTGCCCGACGGCGCCGTCGACTCCCTGCCGTACAGCCTCAAGGTGCTCCTGGAGAACCTGCTGCGCACGGAGGACGGCGCGAACATCACCGCCGACGACATCCGGGCGCTCGCGGGCTGGGACGCGGACGCGGACCCCAGCAAGGAGATCCAGTTCACGCCGGCCCGCGTCATCATGCAGGACTTCACCGGGGTGCCGTGCGTGGTCGACCTGGCCACCATGCGTGAGGCGATGGCCGAGCTCGGCGGCGACGCGACCAAGATCAACCCGCTGGCTCCCGCCGAGATGGTGATCGACCACTCCGTGATCGCCGACGTCTTCGGCACGCCCGAGGCGTTCGAGCGCAACGTCGAGATCGAGTACCAGCGCAACCGGGAGCGCTACCAGTTCCTGCGCTGGGGTCAAGGCGCCTTCGACGACTTCAAGGTCGTCCCGCCCGGCACCGGCATCGTGCACCAGGTGAACATCGAGCACCTGGCCCGCACCGTGTTCACGCGGGAGTCCGCTGACGGCACCGTCGTGGCCTACCCCGACACCTGCGTCGGCACCGACTCCCACACCACCATGGTCAACGGCATCGGCGTGGTCGGCTGGGGCGTCGGCGGCATCGAGGCCGAGGCCGCGATGCTCGGCCAGCCGGTGTCGATGCTGATCCCGCGCGTGGTGGGCTTCAAGCTGCTCGGCGACCTGCCCGAGGGCGCGACCGCCACCGACCTGGTGCTCACGATCACCGAGATGCTGCGCAAGCACGGCGTCGTCGGGAAGTTCGTGGAGTTCTACGGCGACGGCGTCTCCGCGCTGCCGCTGGCCAACCGCGCCACGATCGGCAACATGTCGCCCGAGTTCGGCTCGACCATCGCGGTCTTCCCGATCGACGAGGAGACCACGAAGTACCTCGAGCTCACCGGACGCTCCGCCGAGCAGATCGCGCTCGTCGAGGCCTACGCCAAGGAGCAGGGCCTCTGGCACGACCCCTCCGCCGAGCCGCGCTTCTCCGAGCGGCTCGAGCTCGACCTCAGCACCGTGGTGCCGTCCCTGGCCGGGCCGAAGCGGCCCCAGGACCGGGTGTCGCTGTCCGATGCCAAGACGTCCTTCCGCGGCGCCCTCGCCGACTACGTCACGAACGACTCCGGGGACGGCTCCGGCGCGCAGAGCAGCTACGACGAGGAGGTGGCCGAGTCCTTCCCGGCCTCCGACGCGCCGTCGCACAACGGCAACGGCTCCGAGGCGCCACGCGACTACCTCTCGGCCGCACCCAAGGACGGCGGACGGCCGAGCAACCCGGCCCTCGTCACCCTCGACGACGGCTCGAAGTTCGAGGTCGACCACGGCGCCGTCGCCATCGCGGCGATCACGTCGTGCACCAACACCTCCAACCCGTCGGTGATGATCGGCGCGGCGCTGCTGGCCAAGAAGGCCGTCGAGAAGGGGCTGACCTCCAAGCCCTGGGTGAAGACGTCGCTGGCCCCCGGCTCCAAGGTGGTCTCCGACTACTACGAGCGCGCCGGCCTGACGCCGTACCTCGACAAGCTGGGCTTCCACCTCGTCGGCTACGGCTGCACGACCTGCATCGGCAACTCCGGGCCGCTCATCCCCGAGGTCAGCCAGGCGGTCAACGACAACGACCTCTCGGTCGTCTCGGTGCTGTCGGGCAACCGCAACTTCGAGGGCCGGATCAACCCGGACGTGAAGATGAACTACCTCGCGTCCCCGCCGCTGGTCGTGGCCTACGCCCTGGCCGGCTCGATGGACGTCGACCTGTTCGAGGACCCGCTGGGTCAGGACACCGACGGCAACGACGTGTTCATGAAGGACATCTGGCCCTCCGCAGCCGAGGTCGAGGAGGTCATCGCACACGCGATCACCTCCGACATGTTCACCGACGACTACGCCGACGTGTTCGCCGGCGACGAGCGGTGGCGCAACCTGGAGACGCCCGACGGCGACACGTTCGCGTGGGACCCGGAGTCGACGTACGTCCGCAAGCCGCCGTACTTCGACGGGATGGCGAAGGAGCCGAGCGCCGTCGAGGACATCGAGGGCGCCCGGGTGCTGGCCAGGCTGGGCGACTCGGTCACCACCGACCACATCTCGCCGGCCGGCGCGATCAAGAAGGACTCCCCGGCCGGGAAGTACCTCGGCGAGCACGGCGTCGAGAACCGCGACTTCAACTCCTACGGCTCGCGGCGTGGCAACCACGAGGTGATGATCCGCGGCACCTTCGCCAACATCCGCCTGCGCAACCAGCTCGCACCGGGCACCGAGGGCGGCTTCACCGTCGACTTCACCTCCGAGGACAAGCCGGTCACGTCGATCTTCGAGGCCTCCGAGAAGTACCTCGCCGCCGGGACGCCGCTGGTGATCCTGTCGGGCAAGGAGTACGGCTCCGGCTCGTCGCGCGACTGGGCGGCCAAGGGCACCGCGCTGCTGGGCGTCAAGGCCGTCATCGCGGAGTCCTACGAGCGGATCCACCGGTCCAACCTGATCGGCATGGGCGTGCTGCCCCTGCAGTACCCCGAGGGCCAGAGCGCCGAGTCGCTCGGCCTGACGGGCGAGGAGACCTTCTCGTTCACCGGGGTCACCGCGTTGAACGACGGCTCGACGCCGAAGACCGTCCACGTGAAGGCCGACGACGTGGAGTTCGACGCCGTGGTGCGCATCGACACCCCGGGCGAGGCGGACTACTACCGGCACGGCGGGATCATGCAGTACGTCCTGCGCAGCCTGCTCAAGAGCTGACGGAAGTCCGGAGGGCGACCCCTCCGAACAGACCCCCTCGTGCGTATCGCTGGTGAGACAGTGATCCACACGAGGGGGTTTCCGTGTCCGTGGACGTGAGGGAGCGGCTGGACCGGCTGGCGCAGCAGACGCCCGCCGGGTCGCCACCGCCCGACCTGTGGCAGCGCGGCGTACGCCGTCGGCGTCGGCGGCTCGCGGGGGGAGTCGCCGCCGCCCTGCTGGCGGTCGTGGCAGGGAGCGGCCTCGCCGGCACCGTCGCGCGCACCGTGCACCCGACACCCGCACCGGCGGACGGCGGATCGCTCGCGCTCCCGTCACGGGTCGTGGAGCCGAGCTCGTGGACCCCGGGGACGGACCGGCTCGGTCCGCCCGGACGACTCGCGGTCGTGATCGGCGCCGTGCGCAGCGACGGGCTGTTCGGCACGCAGCGCAACGGGTTGGTCGGCGTGTCCGCGACCACCGGCGCCTACCGGTTCCTGGACCTGCCGGGCCGGCTCTCGCCGGACGGCAGCCTGCTCGACGAGGGCGCGACCGTCGCGCTGTCGCCGGACGGACGCTCCGTCGCCTACTGGCGCGGCGACGAGGTCGCTCGCGGCATCGCCGTCTACGACACCGCCACGGGCAAGGTCCGCACCGAGCGCCTTCCCTCCCGGCTCGGAGTGGCCCCGCAGACGCTGGCGTGGGTGGATGAGGAGGCCCTGCTGCTGCGCTACGGCGTCATCACCCAGCGCGACGCCTCCTCGTTGGCGAGCACGCTCGCACCCGCACGGCTGTGGTCGGCGTCCACGGGCACGTCCGTCGAGCTCGACGTGACCGCGTCGGAGTCGATCATGGGCGTCGCCCCCACCGACGACGGCTTCTCCACCTGGGACGGCGACACCCTCGGCGTCTGGACGGCCGCGAAGGACCCGCTCTACACGCGGCGTCAGGTCGACGTGCGCACGCTCGAGCGGCCCGAAGGCCGGAGCGACCTCGGCGAGGCCATGCTCGCACCCGACGCCGGCCAGGTGGCGCTCGTCGCGGGAGCCGGTCCCGAGGGCCGCTCTGCTCTGCACGTCGGCGCCCTGCGCCCCGCGGACCGGACGGCCATCGTCCGAGCGCTCGACCTGACCCGGCCGAGCGGACGGGTCCAGGTGCAGTCGCTGGTCGGGTGGCAGGACGACGACCACGTCCTGGTCGACGCCTCGGTGGGCTCCCGGTCGGGCGTCTACGCGGTCGACGTACGGACGGGGTCGATGCAGCGGGTCGTGGCCACGCCGCCGTTCACCTATGCGCCGGGCCGCCTGTACGCAGCCGCGCTCTGGTCGACGCCCACGGCAGACCGTCCGGCTCCCGCGTCGGTGCTCGACCCGCGCCTGGTGGCGACCGGCGGAGGACTGCTGGTTCTCGTGCTTCTCGTCGGCGGCGGCGTGCTCGCGAGGAGGCGTCGTGGCCTCCGCTGACACCTTCGACGAGTACGTCGCAGCGCGCTACGCGACGCTCACCCGCACGGCGTACCTGCTCTGCGGCAACCACCACGACGCCGAGGACCTGGTGCAGACCGCGCTCGTCAAGGCCGTCGGGGTCTGGAAGCGGATCGAGGGATCGCCGGACGCCTACGTGCGCAGGATCCTGGTCAACGAGAACGTCTCGCGCTGGCGGCGGCACAAGGGCCGCGAGGTGCTGACCGACCGGACGCCCGAGACCACGACCAGCGACGACCGGTCCGACTCGCTCGCGCTGCGCTCGGCGCTGGCGGGGCTCGCCCCGCGGCAGCGGGCGGTCGTGGTGCTGCGCTACTACGAGGACCTCACCGAGCGCGAGACCGCCGAGATCCTCGGGATCGCCGTCGGCACCGTGAAGTCGCAGGCGCGCGACGCGCTGGCGCGGTTGCGTCAGGCCCTGCCCGACCTCGACCTCGACGACCGGACGGCGCCGAGCACGAGTGCGACGACCAGCCCGGCACCCCAGCCGAGCAGCGCCCCCGAGGCGTTGTCGACGACGTCGGTCACGTCGCAGGCCCGATCCAGCCGCGTCAGCTCGAGCTGCACCACCTCGATCCCGACGGAGTAGAGCCCCAAGAGGGCGAGTCCGGGCACCGCCGCCCACCAGGTCCGCCGACGCAGCGTGAGCAGCACCAGGAAGAAGCCGGCCGGCACGAAGAGCGCGGTGTTGAGCAGCCGTTGCCCGCCGTCGAAGATCCAGAACCCGTCCGGCGCCGGGCCGCCCAGGTCGAAGGAGCAGGTCGTCTGCGCCTCCTCGGCGGGGATCCAGCCCGGTGCGCCGGTCGCCGGCACGAGCGTCACCAACGCGATCACGACCAGCGACCACAGCAGCCCGGACAGCGACCAGGCCCGGAGCGAGCCGAGGCTCCGCCGGGTGAGCAGCGCGAGAGCCAGGAGGACCAGCCCGGAGCAGAGCGCGCCCGCCACCATCACCTCGGGACCGCCCACGCCGACCATCGCCTCGAGCCTAGCCAGGCGTCTGCCAGGCTGACCGCATGGAGGACCGCCTTGCGCAGTGAAATCGTCTCGGTGCACACCGGCCGTTCCGAGGTCGTGCACGACCTGACCAGCGCGTGCACCCGCTTCGTCGAGGGCGAGGACGACGGCCTGCTGCACGTGTTCGTGCCCCACGCGACCGCGGGCATCGCGATCCTCGAGACCGGTGCAGGCAGCGACGACGACCT
Organism: uncultured Actinomycetota bacterium; assembly: GCA_963845655.1. Classification (GTDB taxonomy): domain Bacteria; phylum Actinomycetota; class Actinomycetes; order Propionibacteriales; family Nocardioidaceae; genus Nocardioides_B. Next base: position 488,585 of record CAWJTB010000003.1, read on the forward strand.
GCTCGCGGCGCTGGAGGACCTGCTGCCGCGCGACGACCGGTGGCGGCATCGGCACGGCTCCGCGGGGCATGGCCGCTCCCACGTGCTGCCGGCGATCGTGCCGCCGTACGCCACCGTGCCGGTGCTGCACGGACAGCTCGCGCTCGGCACCTGGCAGAGCATCTGCCTGGTCGACCTCAACGTCGACAACCCCGACCGCGAGGTCCGGCTGTCGTTCCTGCCGGGGTAGCGCCAAGCCGAGGACGTCGTCGAAACACCTGTGTGCACAAGGATCTGACTCCGAAAAGTGTCGGTGGTCGGGTCTAGCGTTCTGGGTATGGCGGCGGTGATCGAGGAGCGAGGCGTGGCGGGCGACGTGACCGCGACGCTCGATGCCGTCGACCGCCTGTGGGGGGTCAAGCTCGACGCTGAGGCGGAGATGTTCGAGCTGGCCGCCCACTTCGCCGACCTGCAGGGCGACGAGGGACTGACCCGCGGCGGGCGGGTGTTGGCGGGCATGGAGCGGGCGGTGCGGCTCGGGGGGTCCGGGACGCCGCTGGTGGCGGAGTTCGCGTGCGTGGAGCTGGGGGCGCGGATGCGGATGGGCAGCGTTGGGGCGCGGCACTATGTCGCCGACGCCTTGGACGTGCGGCACCGCCTGCCGCAGATCTGGGAGCGGGTCCGACGTCGCGAGGCCAGGGTGGCCTTCGCTCGCCTGGTCGCAGCGCGGACTCGGCACCTGAGTGTCGAGTCGGCCGCCGAGGTGGATGTGGCCATGGCCGCCTTCGTGGACGGGTCGTTGCCGTGGGGCCGGTTCGAGGCTCGCCTCGAGGGTCGGATCGTCGCGGCCGATCCGGAGGCCGCGGCCGCCCGGGAGGCGGTGCGCGTCTCCGAGCAGTTCGCGCGTCGGTCGCGGTCCTCGGAGCACGGGATCGCCGGGTTCTACGTGCGCTCGACCGTCGGCGTGATCGCGCGGCTGGACGCGACGGTGGACTACCTGGCGAGGCTGCTGGCGGCCTTCGGTGATGCGGACACGCTTGAGCACCGGCGGGTGAAGGCGATCGCGTTGCTGGCCAACCCGACTCGCGCAGTGGAGCTGCTCGCAGCTGGCGCGGCGCTCCGGTCGCGGACCGTGGACGTCGAGCAGCCGTGGGATGCGCCGCACGACTCCGACGTCTCTGACGACCGGGTCGAGACTGGGACGACGCCGCTCATGCGAATGGATGCCTTCGCCCGCACGGTCGGCTTCTGTCCGACCCGCCTCCCTGTAGGGCTTTCGCTCGACCCTGGTGGCGGAACCCGGTTCGCGTTCGACTGGGGAGCGCTGCTGCCGCCGTTGACGCTGCATGTGCATGTGGCCGAGGAGTCGTTGCGTCGCCGCCGCGGGGTGGTGCGATGGGAGGGCGAGGGGCCGATCACGATGCAGTTCGTCCACGAGCATCTGCGGCCGTTGCACCGCTTCGTCATCGCGCCGGTGCTGGATGTGGCCGGACAGGCTTCGGTCGACGCCTACGAGATCCCGGATCGTCAACGGCGGGCCGTGCAGCTGCGGACCCCGGCTGACTCCTTTCCGTACTCCTCCCGGGTCTCGCGTGACCTGGACCTCGACCACGTCGAACCATGGACAGCGCGGTCAGGTGGAGGCGCGGGACAGCCCGGGCAGACGCGCACCGACAACCTGACACCGCTGGGACGGTTCCACCACCGGGTCAAGACGCACGGTCGCTGGACGGTGCGCCAGCCCTTCGAAGGCATCCTGGTCTGGCGCGACCCGCACGGCCAGATCTACCTCGTGGACCACACCGGCACCCACAAGGTCACCCGGGCCGGTCCCCGAGCAGGCGCCGCACGTTGAGCGGTTCCCATCTGCTCGACAAGAGGCGCTCGAACATATGTTCGAGGAACGGGGTAGGCTCGACCCATGGACCGAGCCGTCGCACCCCCGGGCTGGCCGCGTCAGGTGCGCCCGCCCGGCGCCCCCGGCTGGGAGCAGACCGCGGTCGGCTGGCTGCTGGACCTGTGCCCGCCGGAGTACCGCGGCTACCCCACGCTGCGCCGTCACGACGTCGTTCTCGCCCGGTTCGCGGTGCTGCACGTCGACGCCTCCCAGGCCGCCGTACGACGGGGGCTCAGCGAGGCTCGTGCGGAGCTGCGCGACGTGGCCGCACCCGATGTCGTCGAGGCCGCGATCGAGACCTGGCACGCCGAGGCGGCCCGACTGATGGCCGAGCGTCGCGCGGTCGGCCTGGTCGAGGAGGCTCTGCGCGGCCGGCGGTTCGTGGCGCGGCTGTGAGGCGGCCTAGGGTCGGGCGCATGAGCCGGACGAGCCCGCCCCCCACCCACGCGCTGACGCTGCTGCCGGTCCCCGGGCATGGCACCGAGGACGTGCTCGTCGACGCCGAGGGCTGGGTGCTCACCGGCACCGAGGACGGCGTGATCCACCGGGTGCGCCCCGACGGTGGCCGGATCGACCGGGTCGGCGACACGGGCGGCCGCCCGCTCGGCCTCGAGCTGCTGCCCGACGGACGGGTGCTCGTGTGCGACGCGGAGCGCGGCCTGCTCGCCCTCGACCCGGTCGACGGCCGCATCGAGACGCTGGCCACCGAGGTGGACGGCCGGCGGATCCTGGTGTGCAACAACGCCGCGGTGCACAGCAGCGGCGACATCTACTTCTCCGACTCCTCCCAGGTCTACGCCCTCGACCGCTACGAGGCCGACCTGCTCGAGGACACCGCGAGCGGGCGCCTGCTGCGGCGCTCGGTCGACGGACGGGTGGAGGTGCTGCTCGATGGACTGCGGTTCGCCAACGGCGTCGCCCTCGCCGCCGACGAGTCGCACGTCACGGTGGCCGAGACCGGCGGCCGGTCCGTCGTACGCCTCTGGCTCACGGGGGAGCGCGCCGGGCAGCGCGAGGTGTTCCTGGACGACCTGCCGGGCTACCCGGACAACACCTCGACCGGCACGGACGGGCTGCTGTGGGTGACGCTGGCCTCGCCGACCGTCGCCGCGCTCGAGCTGACCAAGCGCGGACCGATGCTGGTGCGGCGGGCCGCCAGTCGCCTGCCGGCGGTGCTGCGCCCGCAGCCGGCCCGCGCCGTGTGGGTCCGGGCCTACGACGACGCCGGGGGCCTGGTGCACGAGATCCGCGCCGACAGCCCGTCCTTCCACCTGGTGACGGGAGTCAGGGAGCACGAGGGGCGCGTGTGGCTGGGGAGTCTGCACAACAGTGCCATCGGGCGGGTTGACCTTGAAGTGACCGGGTAGGAAGGACGTAGGCCTCGTCCGAAAGGACGCACGACGTCAGCCGTTCGGCTGACTAACGCATGGCCCCCGTGGTCGTTGGACCTAGGGAAGCAAGGAGGCACATCTCATGGACGACATGTTGGACGCAGAACTTCTGGACCGCGAGCTCGGCGACGAGATCCGTCTGGTCACCGAGCTGATGGTGGTGGCCTCGATGGCCAAGGAGGAAGAGCTCGAGCAGGGCGTGATCGACTACGCGCTGGGCGTGCAGCCGCGCCGGTTTCCCCGGCAGCGGGTCGTCGGCCTGGACTGACCGGGTGCTGCCGCGCGTGCTGGGTCGGATGCCTAGACTGAAGGGCCGACCCGAACCTCGCGAGGAGGACCCATGGGAGTGCTGGACCGGCTCACCGGCCCGCGTGACCTGCGTGACCTCACCGCCGACGAGCTCGACGAGCTCGCGACCGAGATCCGCGACTTCCTGGTCCGCAAGGTCTCACGCACCGGGGGCCACCTCGGTCCGAACCTCGGCGTCGTCGAGCTGACGCTCGCGCTTCACCGGGTCTTCGACTCCCCGCACGACAAGATCGTCTTCGACACCGGTCACCAGGCCTACGTGCACAAGATCGTCACCGGCCGCGCCGCGGGCTTCGACCTGCTGCGACAGGAGGGTGGCCTGTCGGGCTATCCGAGCCGCGCCGAGTCCGAGCACGACCTGGTCGAGAACTCCCACGCCTCCACCGCGCTGTCCTACGCCGACGGGCTGGCCAAGGCCTACGCCGTCCGGGGCGAGGACCGGCACGTCGCTGCGGTCATCGGCGACGGCGCCCTCACCGGCGGGATGGCGTGGGAGGCGCTCAACAACATCGCGGCCGACCACGACCGCCGCCTGGTGATCGTGGTCAACGACAACGGACGCTCCTACACCCCGACCGTCGGCGGCCTCGCCGATCACCTGACCACGTTGCGCACCAGCCCGCGCTACGAGCAGGTCCTCGACCTGGTGAAGAAGCGGCTCAACGGGGTCCGCGGTGTGGGACCGGCGGTGTACGACGCCCTGCACGCCATGAAGAAGGGCATGAAGGACGCGCTCGCGCCGCAGGGGCTCTTCGAGGACCTGGGCCTGAAGTACGTCGGCCCGATCGACGGCCACGACCGCGTCGAGGTGGAGAAGGCACTCACCCAGGCCAAGCGGTTCAACGGGCCGGTGATCGTGCACGTGATGACTCACAAGGGCTTCGGCTACGACCCGGCCGAGCGGCACGAGGCCGACCAGTTCCACGGCCCCGGCCCCTTCAACGCCGAGACCGGCGAGGAGAACCCGAAGGGCCAGATCTGGACCGACGTCTTCGCCGACGAGATCGTCGCGCTCGGCGCCGAGCGCCCGGACCTCGTCGCGATCACGGCGGCGATGATGCACCCCGTGGGCCTGCACACCTTCGCCCTGAGATACCCCGAGCGCACCTTCGACGTCGGGATCGCCGAGCAGCACGCCACCACGTCGGCGGCCGGGCTGGCGATGGGCGGGCTGCACCCTGTGGTGGCGGTCTACGCGACCTTCCTCAACCGCGCCTTCGACCAGGTCCTGATGGACGTCGCGCTGCACCAGTGCGGTGTGACGTTCGTGCTCGACCGCTCCGGTGTGACCGGCGACGACGGCGCCTCGCACAACGGCATGTGGGACATGTCGATCCTGCAGGTCGTCCCCGGCCTGCGGCTCGCGGCGCCCCGCGACGCGGCCCGGCTGCGTGAGCTGCTGCGCGAGGCCGTGGCCGTCGACGACGCCCCCACCGTCGTACGCTTCCCGAAGGGTCCGCCCCACGCCGACATCGAGCGCGTCGACCGGGCCGGCGGCTGCGACGTGCTGGTCCGCAACGGCACCAAGGACGTCCTGATCGTGGGGATCGGCTCGATGGCGGCCACGTCGGTCGAGGTGGCCGACCGGCTCGTCGCGCAGGGGATCGGCGTCACCGTCGTCGACCCCCGGTGGGTCAAGCCCGTCGACCCCGCCCTCCTCGAGCTCGCTCGCGAGCATCGGCTCGTGGTCAGCGTGGAGGACAACGGCATCGTCGGAGGCTGCGGCTCGGTGCTGCTCCAGACCCTCAACGCCGCCCGCATCGACACCCCGGTGCGGCTGCACGGCATCCCCCAGGAGTTCCTCGACCACGCCAAGCGCGGGGTGATCCTCGAGCGCACCGGGCTCACCGCGCAGTCCCTGGCCCGCAGCATCGTCGAGGACGTCACGGCCCTGGACAGCGGCGACGCCCTGCTGCACATCGACTCATGACGCTGGACCTCGCCCGCGTCCGGGCGCAGTTCCCGGCTCTCGACTCCGGCACCGCCTTCTTCGACGGGCCGGGCGGCTCGCAGACCCCCCGCGTGGTCGCCGACGCGGTGGCCGCCGCCCTGGTCGCGGGTGTCTCCAACCGCGGCACCGTCACCGAGACCGAGGCCCGCGCCGAGGACATCGTGCTCGACGCCCGGGCCGCGATGGCCGACCTCCTCGACGCCGACCCCGGGGGAGTGGTGTTCGGCCGGTCCATGACCCAGCTGACCTTCGACGTCTCCCGCGCCCTGGCGCGGGAGTGGGAGCCCGGCGACGAGGTCGTCGTCACCCGTCTCGACCACGACGCCAACATCCGGCCCTGGGTGATCGCCGCCGAGCGCGCCGGCGCGACCGTCCGGTGGGTCGACTTCGATCCCACCACCGGCGAGCTGCTGTGGGACGCGTCGGTGCTCTCCCACCGGACCCGCCTGGTCGCCGTGACCGGAGCGTCCAACCTCCTCGGCACCCGCCCCGACGTCGCGCGGCTGGCCGCGGACGCGCACGCCGCCGGCGCCCTGGTGTACGTCGACGGGGTGCACCTGACGCCGCACGCGTCCGTCGCCGTCCGCGACCTCGGCGCGGACTTCTACGCCTGCTCGCCCTACAAGTTCTTCGGGCCACACCTCGGGGTGCTGGTGGCCGACCCGACGCTGCTCCAGCTCGTGCACACCGACAAGCTGCTGCCGTCGACCGACGTGGTGCCGGAGCGGTTCGAGCTCGGCACGCTGCCCTACGAGCTGCTGGCCGGCGTCACCGCGACCGTGGACTTCCTGGCCGACCTCGCACCCTCGGAGGGGTCACGGCGCGACCGGATCGTGGCGTCGATGCGGACCGTCGAGGAGCACGAGGACGACCTGTTCCGCCGGCTGCTCGGGGGGCTGCGCGATCTCGACGGCGTCACGACCTACGCCGAACCCGTCTCGCGCACGCCGACGGTGCTGTTCAACGTCGCGGACGTCCCCGGGGCGGACGTGCACCGCGCACTCGCCCGGCGGGGCGTCAACGCCCCCGCCAGCAGCTTCTACGCCCTCGAGGCCTCCCAGCGGCTCGGCCTCGGCGGTGTGGGCGGCGTGCGGGCCGGCCTCGCGCCGTACACCTCGGTCGAGGACGTCGACCGGCTCGTCTCCGGCGTCGCCGCGCTGACCACGGGCCTCTCGGCTCGATGACCCGGCCGCGGGGGGCGCGGCTGGCGGGCGCCCTCGTGGTGCTCGCGCTGGTGTCCGGCTGCACCGTCGGTCGGGAGGACCCCGCCGCGGGACCCGGCGCGGCGTCGCCGTCGGCGCCGAGCGTGCTCCCCATGCCGAGCCCCACCGGGCCGCTGCCGGAGTCCGCGGCCGCGGCCGTCGCCCAGACCATCATGACCAAGCGCGAGCAGGCCGTCCGCAACGGCGACCGCAAGGCGTTCCTCGACGACCTCGACCCCGGCAACAAGGGCCTGATCGCCCGCCAGGGCCGGCTCTTCGACAACCTCGTGCAGCTGCCGCTGGAGGCGTTCTCGATCACGGTCACCGACGACAGCTACCCGGCCGACTTCGCCGCGCCGCGGTTCCGCGAGACGGCCTACGTCGCCGACGTCGACCAGCGACTGCAGCTGCGCGGCTTCGACAGCGCGCCCGCCCGCACGCTGTTCGGGCTCACGCTGGCCCCGGTCGACGGGCGCTGGCGGATCGTCTCCGACCGGGACGTGACGGCCCTGGAGGTGCCGGGCGCCCGCGACGCCCCCTGGGACCTCGACCGGATCGTGGTGCGCCGCAGCCGACACGTCCTCGGCGTCTTCGACAAGCGCTCGGCCCGCTCCTCGGACCGGATCATGCGGTGGACCGAGGAGAGCATCCGACGGGTCCGGCGCGACGTCCCGCGCGAATGGGGCGGGACGGTCGTCATCTACGCGCTGTCCCGGGACCGGGTGCTGCGCACGTTGGGGAAGCGCTTCCTCGACCGCGCCGCCGTGGCGTTCCCCGTCCTCAACGACAACGAGCGACCCACCAGCCGGGTCGCCACCCGGGTCGTGATGAACCCGGCGTACCTCCCCCGCACCGAGCGGGAAGGCACCTACCTGCTCACCCACGAGATCACCCACGTCGCGCTGGCGCGCACCAGTGGCCACACGCCCGCCTGGCTGCAGGAGGGGCTGGCCGACTACATCGCCTCGAGCGGGGGTCGCGACTGGTACGTCGGCGCCGCCTCGCGCACCCGGGCCCGGAACGCGCCCGTGGGGATGCCGGCGAGCGACACCTTCGGCGACCGGCATGCGCTCTTCGAGTACGACGTGTCGCTGGCCGCCTGCGTCTACCTCGCGGACCGGTTCGGCGAGCGGCGGCTGTGGTCGTTCCTGCGTGAGATGACGGAGGTCGGGCGGGACCGGCGGACCCCGGAGTCGGACCAGGACCGGGTGCTGCGTCGGTTGTTCGGCATCGACTCCGACCGGCTCGCGCAGCGGGCAGCCGACCTGGTGGTCCAGCGCGCCGGGGGCTGAGGTCGCCGTGAGCCAATCGTTACCTGCGCGGTGGCGTGTCCGCCGGGTCCGTGGGGTTGACTGGCGGGGTTCGTGAGCCGAGCGACTCTCGGTGAACTCAAGCCCACGAAGGAGTCCCTCCCATGCCCCGACCGCAGCGCAGGCGTCTGCTGAGCACCCTCGGCATCGCCGCCGTCACCACCATCGCGTTGATCTCCACCACCGGCGGGGCGGGCCCCGCGCAGGCGAAGAGCGGCAAGGCCCCGCACGCCAAGCAGGCTTCGCGGGACGTGAAGCTGCAGATCCTGGCGCTCAACGACTTCCACGGCCAGCTCGAACCGAGCACGTCCTCCAGCTCCGGCGTCATCAACGGCACCCCGGCCGGAGGTGCGGAGTACCTCGCCACCCACCTCAAGGCGCTGCGGCGCTCCGCGGCGGCGGAGAAGCGGCACTCGGTCACCGTCGCCGCCGGCGACCTGATCGGCGCCACCCCGCTGCTCTCGGCCGCCTTCCACGACGAGCCCACCGTCGAGGCGATGAACGAGATGGGCCTCGAGATCTCCAGCGTGGGCAACCACGAGTTCGACGAGGGCTGGCGCGAGCTGGTCCGGATGCAGCGCGGTGGCTGCATCGACGACGGCGGGGGTCGCGACAACCAGAACTCCTGCGCCGCCCACACCTACCAGGGCGCGGACTTCAGCTACCTCGCCGCGAACGTGTTCCACCAGGACTCCGGCCGGACCGTGCTCCCCGGGACGACCGTGAAGAAGTACGCCGGGGTGAAGGTCGGCTTCATCGGCATGACCCTGGAGGACACGCCCAACATCGTCACCAAGTCCGGCGTCGCGGGGCTGCGGTTCGCCGACGAGGTGGAGACGGCCAACGCCGCGGCGAAGGCCCTGCGCCGGCAGGGGGTGCAGTCGATCGTGGTGCTGGTCCACGAGGGTGGCTTCCCGGCCGACCCCAAGGCCTACGACTCCTGCCCGGGCATCTCCGGCCCGATCGTCGACATCAACGCCGGGCTCAGCTCGTCGATCGACGCCGTCATCACCGGTCACACCCACCAGGCCTACAACTGCTCACTGCCGGACCCGTCCGGCGCGCGCCGCCTGGTCACCAGCGGGGCCAGCCTCGGCCGGCTCGTCACCGACATCGACCTGACCGTCGACCGCTCGACCGGCGACGTGCGTCGCAGCACCGCGGTCGCGAAGAACACCATCGTGACGCGTGACGTCGCGAAGGCGCCCGCCCTCACCTCGCTGATCGACACCTACAAGACGCTGGTGGCCCCGATCGCCAACCGCGTCATCGGGCGGCTCGCCGCCGGCAGCTCGACGATCAGCCGGACGGGCGACGACAGCCTCGAGTCCCCACTGGGCAACCTGATCGCCGACGCCCAGAAGGCCGACGCCTCCACGATCACCGGCGGGAAGACGCCCGAGATCGCCTTCATGAACCCGGGCGGGATCCGCGCCGACCTCGCCACCAACGGCGGCGAGGTCACCTACGGCCAGGCGTTCGCGGTGCAGCCGTTCAACAACTACGACGTGTCGATGGACCTGACCGGCGCCCAGCTCCTCAGCGTGCTCGAGCAGCAGTTCAGCGGGGCCAACGCCGCCAGCTTCAAGGTGCTGCAGGTCTCGGGCATCACCTACACGTGGAGCAGGTCGGCTCCCGCCGGCGCCAAGGTGGTCGCGGGAAGCGTCGAGGTCAACGGGGCCCCGCTCCAGCCGAGCCGCACCTACCGCGTGGTCGCCAACTCCTTCCTCGCCGACGGCGGGGACGGGTTCGCTGCCTTCAGCACCGCCACCGACAAGTACTTCGGCGGGCTCGACATCGACGCCTTCGCCGCCTACCTGACGGCGAACAGCCCCTACACGCCGGTCGCCACCGACCGGATCGACGTCGTCGACCGTCGAGTAGCCAGTTGTGCCCCGTCGAGTGGTCAGTTGTGCCCCAGTACTGGGGCACAACTGACCACTGACCGGGGCACAACTGGCCATTCAACAGGCAGGGGAGGTCAGTGGAAGCGGCGGCCGGTGACCTTCTCCGAGATGCCCTCGCGGTCCAGCAGCCGGGTCAGGCCGCCGTTCCAGAACGAGAAGCCCGCACCGGTGATCATCGCCAGGTCGAGGTCCTCCGGCCCGACGACGACGCCCTCGTCGAGCATCAGCCGGGCCTCCTCGGCGAGCGCCTCGAGCACCTGGGAGCGTACGGCGGCGGGCTCGCGTGCCACGCCGTCCGCAGGCACCGCGAAGATCTCGGCCACCTCGGGGTCGATCGAGAAGTCCGGGGCGTAGACGCTGGTCTTGCCGGCTGCGACGAGCTCCTTCAGCTTCGGCGAGACGTAGAACCGGTCCGGGAACGCGCGATGCAGCGTCTCGCTGTTGTGCAACGCGATCGCCGGTCCCACCAGCGACAGCAGGAAGAACGGCGGCATCGGCGCGACGCCCGCGAAGGCGCCGTCGGCGACCGTCAGCGGCGTGCCCTCGTCGACGATGCGGCCGACCTCGCCCATGAAGCGGCCGAGCAGCCGGTTGACGATGAAGGACGGGCTGTCCGCCACCAGGATCGAGGTCTTCCTCAACGCCTTGCCGGTCGCGAAGGCGGTGGCCAACGTGGCGTCGTCGGTCTGCTCGCCCCGGACGATCTCCAGCAGCGGCATCACGGCCACCGGGTTGAAGAAGTGGAAGCCCACGACCCGCTGCGGGTGCTCGAGCTGCGAGGCCATCTCGGTGATCGACAGCGACGAGGTGTTCGTGGCGAGCACGCACGTGGGGGACACCACGCGCCTCCAGGTCGGCGAAGACCCGCTGCTTGACCGTCATCTCCTCGAAGACGGCCTCGATCACGAAGTCGGCGTCCGCGAAGGACGACGTGGTGTCGACCGTGCCGGTGACGAGGGCCTTCAGCCGGTTGGCCCGGTCGGGGGAGACCCGGCCCTTGGCGAGCAGCTTGTCGACCTCGGCGTGCACGTAGCCGACGCCCTTGTCGACCCGTGCCTGGTCGAGGTCGGTCAGGACCACGGGCACCTGCAGGCGCCGTACGAACAGCAGCGCGAGCTGGCTGGCCATCAGTCCGGCGCCGACGATGCCGACCTTGGTGACCGGGCGGGCCAGCGCCTTGTCCGGCGCACCCGCCGGCCGCTTGGCGCGCTTCTGCACGAGGTCGAAGGCGTAGAGGCTCGCGGCCAGCTCCGGGGTGAGGATCAGGTCGGCCAGCGCCTCGTCCTCGGCGGCGAAGCCCTCGTCGCGGGTGGCGGTCCGTGGCGGCGGCGATCAGGTCGAGCGCACGGTACGCCGCGGGGGAGGCGCCACCGGTCTTCGCGTCCGCGACGCCGCGGCCGTGCGCCACGGCCGCGTCCCAGGCCGCACCCCGGTCGACTCGGAGCGCGGTGGGCGTGACCTCGCCGGTCAGCACCCGGGCGGCCCACAGGAGCGACTGCTCCAGGAAGTCGGCGCCCTGGAACTCCGCGTCGGCGAGCCCGGCCGCGAAGGCGGCGTGGCCGGTCAAGGTGCGGCCCTGGTTGAGCGGGTTCTCGATGATCAGCTTGACGGCGGTCTCGGCGCCGACGAGGTTCGGCAGCAGGTAGGCGCCGCCCCAGCCGGGCACGAGACCGAGCATCACCTCGGGCAGGCCCAGCGCGGGCGCGCTGTCCTGGACCGTGCGGTAGTCGCAGTGCAGCGCGACCTCGAGGCCACCGCCCAGCGCGAGCCCGTTGACGAACGCGAACGACGGCTTGCCGCCCTCCCCGAGCTTGCGGAAGACGCCGTGCCCGATCTGCGCGATGAGCAGGGCGTCGTCGCGCCCGCGCAGCTCGGTCATGCCGGAGAGGTCGGCCCCGGCGGCCAGGATGAACGGCTTGCCGGTGACGCCGATGGCGGCGACGTCCTCGCGGGCCAGGGCGTCGTCGATCGCGGCGTTGAGCGAGGCCAGGGATGCGGGACCGAACGTGTTCGGCCGGGTGTGGTCCAGGCCGTTGTCCAGGGTGATCAGCGCCATCGTGCCGGCGCCGTACGGCAGGGCGACGTCGCGGCTCTTGGCCTCGGTGACGACCTCGTCGGGGGACAGGGAGGCGCCGCGTTCGAGCAGAGTCTCGAGGTGGGTCATGCTGCTGCTCCTTCGAAGTGCGGGTTCTCCCAGATGACGGTGCCGCCCATGCCGATGCCGATGCACATCGTGGTCAGGCCGTAGCGCACGTCGGGCTTCTGGGCGAACTGGGCGGCGAGCTGGGTCATCAGGCGCACGCCGGACGACGCCAGCGGATGACCGACGGCGATCGCCCCGCCGTAGGGGTTGACGCGCGCGTCGTCGTCGGCGATGCCGAAGTGCTCGAGGAAGGCGAGCACCTGCACGGCGAACGCCTCGTTGACCTCGAAGGCGCCGATGTCGTCGATGGTGAGACCTGCCTGACGCAGCGCCTTCTCCGTGGCGGGGATCGGGCCGGCCCCCATCACCTCGGGCTCGACGCCCAGGAAGGAGAACGACACCAGGCGCATCTTGACGGGCAGTCCGAGCGCGCGGGCGGTCTCCTCGTCGGCGAGCAGGGCAGCGGTGGCGCCGTCGTTGAGGCCGGCCGCGTTGCCCGCGGTGACCCGGCCGTGCGGCCGGAAGGGCGTCTTGAGGCCGGCCAGGTCCTCGGCCGTGGTCTGCGGACGCGGAGGCTCGTCGGTCGTGGCGAGACCCCAGCCGGCCTCGGCGGTGCGGATCGCGACGGGCACGAGGTCGGGCTGGATCACGTTGTCGGCGTAGGCCTGCGCGGTCTTCTGCTGCGAACGCAGGGCGTAGGCGTCGGCACGCTCCTTGGTGATCGAGGGGTAGCGGTCGTGCAGGTTCTCGGCCGTGTTGCCCATCGAGAGCGCCTCGGGGTCCACGACCTTCTCCGACATGATCCGCGGGTTGGGGTCGACGCCCTCGCCCATCGGGTGGCGGCCCATGTGCTCGACCCCGCCGGCGATCACGACGTCGTAGGAGCCGAAGGCGATGCCCGCGGCCGTCGTGGTGACCGCCGTCATCGCACCGGCGCACATCCGGTCGATCGCGAAGCCGGGGACGCTCTGCGGCAGTCCCGCCAGCAGGGCGGCGGTCCGGCCGATGGTGAGGCCCTGGTCGCCGATCTGGGTCGTCGCAGCGATCGCGACCTCGTCCACCCGCTCCGGCGGCAGGCTCGGGTTGCGGCGCATCAGCTCGCGGATGCACTTGATGACCAGGTCGTCGGCGCGGGTCTCGGCGTACTGACCCTTCGCCTTGCCGAACGGGGTCCGCACGCCGTCGACGAAGACGACCTCTCGCAGCTGTCGGGGCACGCAGGCTCCTCGTGGTTCCGGGGGTGGAGACCACAGATTACCCGCCGGTAACAATTGCCGGAAGCCGGGACGCCTGTGGGCGTCGTCACGTGCCGCCTGCGGTCGGCAGGAGGTTTGTGGTGCGGTCCGCCGAGGAGCAGGGTGGGAGCCATGAGCGACGACTACGACGTGGTGGTGATCGGCGGCGGCGCCGCCGGACTGAGTGCTGCGCTGACCCTGTGCCGTTCGCTGCGCTCCGTGCTGGTCGTCGACGCGGGCGAGCCCCGCAACGCCCCCGCCGCGGGCGTGCACGGGCTGCTGACCCGCGACGGGATCTCCCCGCACGACCTGGGGCGGATCGGCCGCGCCGAGGTGGCGTCGTACGGCGGCCAGGTCCGGGACGGACGCGTCGTGTCGGCCTCACGCGAGGGCAGCGGGTTCGTCGTCCGCCTGGAGGACGGACACCGGGCGACCGGCCGTCGGCTGCTCGTCGCGACCGGACTCACCGACAGGCTGCCGGACGTGCCCGGCCTCGCGGAGGGCTGGGGCCGCGACGTCGTGCACTGCCCCTACTGCCACGGCTACGAGGTCCGCGACCGCGTGCTCGGCGTGCTGGCCACGAGCCCGATGGCGGTGCACCAGGCCAAGCTCTTCCGTCAGCTCACCGCCGACCTGACCATCCTGGACGGCAACGGTCCGGGTCTGGCGCCGGGGGACCGGCAGATCCTGGAGGCGCGCGGGGTGCGCGTCGTGCGCGAGCCGGTGACGGCCTTCGAGCGCGACGGGGACCGACTGGTCGGTGCCCGCCTGGCCGGCGGCGAGCTGGTCCCGCTCGAGGTGGTGACCGTGCAGACCCACGTCGTGGCCAACGCCGAGGTGCTGGCACCGCTGGGGATCCGTCCGGTGCCGATGGCGGTGAACGGTCAGGTGCTGGGGGAGTACGTCACCTCCGACCCGCTGACCTTCCGGGCGGCTCCCGGGGTGTGGGTCGCGGGCAACGTGAACGACCTGATGGGTCAGGTGGTGCACGCGGCCGGGGCCGGGGTCCGCGCGGGTGCCATGGTCAACGCAGACCTCATCGAGGAGGAGTTCGCGCAGGCCGCGGCGGGCGGAGTCAGCTGACGGCGTCGCGCACGGCCGCGATGTGCTCGGGGGTGGACCCGCAGCAGCCGCCGACCAGGTCGATGCCGAGCTTCTGCAGGGCCAGCGCGTGCTGGGCGAGGTCGGCCGGCGACGCGTCGTACTCGAAGTGGTCGCCGACGACCTGCGGCAGACCGGCGTTGGACTGCGCGACGAGCAGCAGGCCCTCGGGTCGGGCATCCGCGAGCTGGGCCGCGATCTGCTCCATCTCCTCGGGGCCGCGCCCACAGTTGGCGCCGACCGCGTCGACCCCGAGGGCCGCGAGCGCGGTCACGGCGTCGCCCGGGCGGACGCCCATCATCGTGCGCAGGTTGGTGTCGAAGGACAGGGTCGCGACGACGGGCAGGTCGGGGACGACGCTCTGAGCGGCCCGGACCGCGGCCTCGACCTCGCCGAGGTCGCTCATCGTCTCGATCAGCACCAGGTCGATGCCGCCCTCGGCCAGGCCACGCAGCTGCTCCTCGAAGAGAGACTGGGCATCGGCCGCGGTCATCGTGCCCAGCGGCTCGAGCAGCTCACCGGTCGGGCCGAGGTCGCCGGCGACGAGGACGCCGTGCTCGCGGGCGACGGAGCGCGCGATCCCGGCGGCCGCCGCGTTGAGCTCGTGCACGCGGTCCTCGAGGCCGTGCATCGCCAGCCGCGGGCGGGTGCCGCCGAAGGTGTTGGTGGTGAGCACCCGGGCACCGGCCCGGGCGTAGGCCTCGTGCGCGTCGCGGATCACGTCGGGACGGTCGACGTTCCACAGCTCGCCCGCGCCGCCGTCGTCCAGGCCGCGATCCTGGAGCAGGGTGCCCATCCCTCCGTCGATGACGACGGTGCCGGGCTCGAGCAGGTCGGACAGTCGGCTCACGGGGTGAGTCCCTCCAGGTAGGCGGCGATCGCATCGTCGGTCCAGCGCGCCTCGAGCGCGGCGACCACCCGGTCGGCCACCTCGGCGGCCGAGCCCTCGTCGGTCGTCCAGCCGCCGCGGGTCCAGCCTTCGAGATAGGCGTCGCTGCCCGTGTCGCCGAGCCGCATCGCGGCCTCGTCGATCGCCTCTTGGAAGCGCGGGGCGAGCTGGATCTTGACGGTGTCGCCGGCGGGAGCACCGGCGGGTTCGGTCGGGTCGGCGCCCTCGCGGGCGACGACGAGGGACGGGAGCTCTCGCCATGAGGTCAGCTGGTACTCGGCCACGCGCTCAGCCTAGGCGCTGCACGTGCTTGAGTGCCTCGCGCCTCGACAACGCGGACAATGGACGGTCCGCCGCGAAGCTGCGCACCCAGTCGGGGTCGAGGCGCGCATGCTGGCGCAGAGCCCAGCCGACGGCCTTGCGGACGAAGAAGTCGTCACCGTGCCGGCTGCCCGGGAGGTTGGCGTCGATCGCGTGCGTGAGCAGGGCGAGGTCGGTCGCCTCCCGGCGGTGCAGCTGGGCCAGGACGGCGGTGCGCCGCAGCCACAGGTCGTCCTCGACCGCCCAGCTCCGCAGCACCCGCCCCGTGGCGTCCGGGTGCGAGGCCAGCAGCCCACCCATCGACCGGGTGGCGACCGGGTCGACGTGGTCCCACCAGGCTCCGGTCACGACCAGGTGGCGGTAGAGCGGCACCACGGACGGGTCCTGGTGCGCGCGGTAGTGGCGACTCTGCGTCAGCGCATTGGCCGCGTAGCGCTCCTCGCGATAGGTCGCGCCGTCCCAGAGCGTGCGTACGGCGACCTCCCACGACTCCCGGTCCGGCAGCCGGTGGGCGTCGTACACCTGACGGCAGATGCGGCGCAGCGGGTCCGCGCTCACGCCTCGGAAGGGCATCGTCGACTTCATGTAGGCCTGCATCGCGGGCGCCTTGGCCGGATTGCCCGCTGCCGCGAGGCGGTCGCGGACGGTGCGCACGAGGTCGGACACCGCATCGGGCATAGTGAGCAAGGTAGCGGCGTTCCCCTGACGACGAGGAACGCAACTCTGGAAGGACATCGATGGCAGACAGTGCGCGCTACGTGCACATCGTGGACGACGTGCCGGAGCTCGACGCACTCAGCGACGGTCCGGTGCTCGTGCACTCGCTCGAAGGATTCCTCGATGCCGGCAACGCAGCGGCGATCGCCACGCGTCACCTGCTCGACCAGTCGTCGGGCCGCGTGGTGGCCAGCTTCGACATCGACGCCTTCTACGACTACCGGGCGCAGGCGTCCTCCCATGACGTTCTCGGAGTACCGCTACGAGGGCTACGAGGCCCCGCGCCTCGTGGTGCGCCTCAACCACGACAGCCTCGGCACGCCGTACCTCCTGCTGAGCGGGCCCGAGCCGGACACCCACTGGGAGGCCTTCGCCATCGCCGTGCGCGAGATCGTCGAGACCTTCCGGGTCCGGCTGACCGTCTCGTTGGGTGCGGTGCCGATGGCGGTGCCGCACACCCGCCCGGTGATGCTGACCAACCACGCGACCACTCCCGACCTGCTGGTGTCGGAGAACATCTGGAAGGGCGAGATCCGCGTGCCCGCCAGCGCGCAGGCGCTGCTGGAGATGCGGCTCGGCGGCTGGGGGCATCCGGCGATGGGCTTCGTCGCGCACATCCCGCACTACGTCGCCCAGTTCGACTACCCCTCCGCCGCCGCCACGATGCTGGAGTCGGTGGAGGTGGTGACCGGCCTGCAGTGGGAGCTGGAGGCTCTCGAGGAGGCGGGCGAGGCCAAGATGGTCGACATCGCCGCCCAGATCGAGGACTCCGAGGAGGTGCGGGACGTGGTGCACGGGCTCGAGCAGCAGTACGACGCCTTCCACCGTCCCACGACCGAGGACGCCGACGCGCTGCCGCTCGCCGAGGAGCGCGATCTCCCCACCGGGGAGGAGCTGGGTGCGGAGTTCGAGCGGTTCCTGGCCGGGCTCGACCCGTCAGACCCGCGCGACCGTCCCGACGACACCGAGTAGAACGGCAGACCCTCCGTGCCCAGCTCCTCCGACGAGCTCGTCGAGCTCCTCGACCTCGAGGTCATCGACCTCAACCTCTACCGCGGCAAGCAGCCGGACACCCGGCTGCAGCGCGTCTTCGGCGGACAGGTGGCCGCGCAGGCGCTCGTCGCCGGCGCGCGCACCGTCGACGACGGGCTGGGGGTGCACTCGCTGCACAGCTACTTCCTACGTCCGGGCGACACGGCGGTCCCGATCGTCTACGACGTCGAGCGGATGCGCGACGGCCGGTCGTTCTCGACCCGGCGCGTCGTCGCCCGTCAGCACGGCCGGCCCATCTACTTCATGACCGTCAGCTTCCAGGTGCAGGAGGACGGCTTCGAGCATCAGGACCGGATGCCCGAGGTGCCCTCGCCGCAGGACTCCGTGGAGATCGGCGAGCTGTTTCGGCACCGCTCGGTCGAGGACGCCGAGCGTTGGAAGTCCGAGTGGGCGGCGCTCGAGCTGCGGGCGGTCGGCGACTCGCGCCCGGGCGGCCGGCTGCCGATCGAGGACAAGCCCGCGCAGGCGCGGCTGTGGCTGCGCGTCAACGGCACGCTGGGGGACAGCCCGCTCATCCACCAGGCTGCGTTCACCTATGCCAGCGACCTCACCCTGCTCGGCTCCACGCTCGTGCCGCACGGTGTGCAGATCTGGGACCCGACGGTGCAGTCCGCCTCGCTCGACCACACGATCTGGTTCCACCGGCCGTTCCGGGCCGACGAGTGGCTGCTCTACGACCAGCACTCGCCCTCCGCGTCCGGGGCCCGAGGGCTCGCGGTGGGCCGGGTGTTCGCCGAGGACGGCCGTCTGGTCGCCACGGTGGCCCAGGAGGGCCTGATCCGACCGCGCGGCTGAGCCGAATCACAGCGGTGTCATTAGCACACGATCCCGACAAAGGCTGACAGACACGCCGGTCAGCGGTTACGGTTGATCGGTCTTGGGGTATGTGAGGTCCGATGTGACCCGTGTGACTCAGTGCGTCCACCGGGACGTACGTGCCCAGACACACGCCTGTAGGAGGAGTCCGCGATGCATCGTCGGACGTGCGCGTCGGTCGTCGTCGGAGTCGTGCTGGCCGGTGTCTTCGGCCCCGGTGTCCCGGCAGCGCAGGCCGCACCGGCCGGGCCCGACTACGAGATCCCCTTCCCGTGCGGCGACACGTGGCGAGGGTCGACCCGCGTCCAACCACAGCCCGTCGGCGAGGGCGATCGACTGGAACCGCGCCAACGACCTCGGTGCGCCGACCACCGCGACCGCGCCCGGCGTCGTCTCCAAGGTCGTCAACCTCGGCAGCCGCAGCTACGGGCGCTACATCGTCCTGGACCACGGCAACGGGCGCACCTCGCTCTACGCGCACCTGGTGTCGCAGTGGGTCAGTGTCGGGCAGGCCGTCGACCAGGGCTTCGTGATCGGGCAGGTCGGCACGTCCGGCGGCAGCACCGGTCCGCACCTGCACTTCGAGCAGCGCCTCAACGGCACGGTGCAGACGTCGTACTTCCACCGCGCGGCGTGGGTGATGGGCAGCACCGCCGCCTCCCAGTCCTGTGGGGACACCCCGATCGCGGGCAACTTCGACGGTGTCGGCGCCGACAACCCGGGCATCCTGCGCCGCGGGGCCACCCCGACCTTCGTGCTCAAGCGACCCGGGCGAGCCAGGCTGACCGTGTCCTTCGGTCGTCCGACCGACGAGGCGATGACCGGCGACTGGAACGGCGACGGCGTCACCGACGTCGGGGTCCGCCGCGCCGGCGCGAAGGCGTTCCTGCTGCGCGACGCCGACGGCAGCAGCAGCACGATCTCCTTGGGCGCCGTCTCGGACGTCGGCGTGACCGGCGACTGGAACGGGGACGACAAGACCGACGTCGGCGTGTGGAGCCCGGCCAGCCGGGTCTTCACGCTGCGCGCCGTCCAACGGCACGACCCGGACCGTCACGCTCGGCTCGGTCGGGAGACCGTCCGGTCACCGGGGACTGGAACGGCGACGGCCTCACCGACGTCGGCGTGTGGAGCCCCCGCTACGCCCGCTTCACGCTGCGGACCGCGACGAGGTCCGGCGCCGTCAGCACGAGCACCGTGGCCTGGGGCACCGGCACCCACCTGCCCGTGACCGGCGACTGGAACAACGACGGCGACGACCGACCTGGCCACCTGGGACCCCGCGACAGCCAGCCTCACGCAGCGGATGCCGGCGAAGACCGCCGGGGCCGCGGCCACCACGCGCCGGATCACCTGGGGCCGGGCGCGCGGCTGAACATGCTCTGATGGGCCCATGAACGACGTGCACACCGTGGCGGACGTGGTCGCCCGCATGCGGACCATCCAGTCGGAGCTCGAGCCCCGCGACGGCGTCGCGATCTTCAACCGGGTCTACCTCCAGGTGACCGAGATGGTCGCCGAGCGTCTCGCCGGGCGCGCCACCTTCCGCGACGACGCCTTCATGAGCGAGCTCGACGTGCGCTTCGCGGGGCTGTGGTTCGCCGCCCACGACGCCGACCCGAGCGTCGTACCCAAGGCGTGGGACCCGCTCTTCGACGCCCGCCGCACGCCGCGGCATCCTGCCGATCCAGTTCGCCCTGGCCGGGATGAACGCCCACATCGAGCACGACCTGCCGGTCGCGGTGGTCGCCACCTGCGCGGCTCGCGGCCTCACGCCGACCACGCGGGGGGTGCGCGAGGACTACGAGCTGGTCAACGACCTGCTCGCGGACGTCGAGGGCGAGATCCGGCGGTCCTTCCTGACCAAGGTCGGGAAGGCCGCCGACGGCCATCTGGGACCCGTCGCCCACCTGGTCAGCGCCTGGAACATCGACAAGGCACGCGACCTGGCCTGGGCCAACACGCTGGCCCTGTGGGAGCTGCGTCGGGTCGAGCGGGTGGCGAAGCGCTATGCCGGCGCGCTGGCACGCACGGTCGGGATGGGCTCACGGCTGCTCCTGACGCCGCTGGCGCGTGACGGCCCGCGACGCAGGTGCGGAGCGCGTGTCGGCGCTCAGGGTGCGTCTCAGGCGTGCGCGACCCCGAGCAGGTGCGGCGCACCGTCCTTGGGTCGGGTCAGACCGAAGGCGTAGCCGTCGTCTCGCTTGGCCGATGCCGAAGGCGATGGTCCCCGGCAGCAGCACCGGCTTCTTGAAGACGACGTCGACGGTGACCGCTGACGGCAGCCGGCCCTCGAGCGCCGCGAGGCAGCGCGCCTTGGTCCACATGCCGTGCGCGATCTGGCGCGGGAAGCCGAACGCCTTGGCGCTCAGGCCGTAGAGGTGGATCGGGTTGTGGTCGCCCGACACCGCGGCGTACCGACGGCCGAGGTCGCCCTTGAGCCGCCACGAGATGCCGGTGCTCGTCGGAGCCTCCAGGCCCTCCAGTGACACCGGGGCGCCGGAGGGAGCAGCCGGGTCGCCCTTGCCGACGCGCAGGAACGTGCTCGTCTCCTCCCACACCAGCTCGCCGCCGGAGTGCACCGTCGTGGCGATGTCGAAGACCCGGCCCTTGGGGTGCGCCCGCAGGTCCTGCGGACGGGCGGTGACCTGGAGCCGCTCGCTCGCGGAGATCGCGCGGTGCTGCGTGATCGAGTTGGCCAGGTGCACGGTGCCGACCGCCGGGAACGGGAACGTCGCGTCGGTCATGATCGACATGTGCAACCCGAACGCCAGCATGTGCGGGTAGGTCAGCGGAACGGTCTCCTTGAGGGAGAAGCCGCAGACCTCGGAGTACGCCGCGACGTGGGACCGATCGATCGGCACGTCGTGCCGGGTCAGCGCCAGGTCGGGGAGCACGCTCCCGTGCTTGCGCACGCCGGGGACGAGGTTGAGACCGGGCAGGACGGGCAGGGCCGCCTTGAGCATCAGGGGAAGGGTCGACGGGGCACCGTCGACGACGCGCGGCTCGCTGGCCATCAGGCGCCCAGCATCATCTGGCCGCAGACGCGGACCACGTTGCCGTTCACGGCGGTGCTGGCCGGGTTGGCGTACCACGCGATCGTCTCGGCCACATCGACCGGCAAACCGCCTTGGGACAGCGCGTTGAGCCGACGGCCCACCTCGCGGGTCGCGAACGGCACCGCGGCCGTCATCTTGGTCTCGATGAAGCCGGGCGCCACGGCGTTGATCGTGATGCCGTCCTCGAGCTCGTCGGCGAGGCTCTCGACGAGACCGATGACCCCGGCCTTGCTCGCTGCGTAGTTGGTCTGGCCCAGGTTGCCGGCGATGCCCGCGATCGAGGCGACCCCGACGATCCGACCGTTGGGGTTGACCAGGCCCTGGGACAGCAGCTCGGCGGTGATCCGCTCCGGAGCCGTCAGGTTGACCGCGATGGCGGAGGCGAAGCCGTCGCGCTTCATGTTCATCAGCCGCTTGTCGCGGGTGATGCCGGCGTTGTGGACGACGATGTCGACGCCGCCGAACTTCTCCTTCACGTGACGGGCGATCCGCTGCGGGGCGTCCTTGCTGGTGATGTCGAGGGTGAGGTGGTCACCACCGAGCTCGCCGGTGACCGCCTGCAGCTCGCTGGCGGCCTGAGGGTACGTCGATCCCGAGGACGGTCGCGCCGTCCCGGTGCAGCACGCGGGCGATCTGCTCGCCGATGCCGCGGCTGGCGCCGGTGACGATCGCGACCCGTCCGGTCAGCGGCTGGGCCCAGTCGGCGACCTCGCCGTCGGCGGGCACCGCGGTCGCGCCGTGCGACCCGATCCGGATCACCTGGCCGGACACGTAGGCCGACTTGGGGGAGAGCAGGAACGCCAGCGTCGAGGCGAGCGCGCCGTCGGCGGCGGGCGCGACGTACACGAGCTGGACGGTGCCGCCGCGGCCGACCTCCTTGCCGAGCGAGCGCGTGAAGCCCTCGAGCGCTCGCTGCGCGACCCGCTCGTCGCCGGAGTTGGTGGACTCCGGGGGAGTGCCGATCACGACGATCCGGGGGCACCTCTCGAGGCTGCGCAGCAGGGGGGCGAAGAACTCCTGCAGACCCACGAGCTCGTCGGAGGACGTGAGTCCCGTGGCGTCGAAGACCAACCCCTTGTAGCGCTGGTCGGCGGGGATGCCGGCGCCCTGGTCCAGGACGTTGGCGATGCCGAGCTCGTCGAGCGCAGCCCCGACCGCCTTGCCCAGTCGACCGTCCCCGCCGACGGCGACCGTGCCGTCGACGAGCGGGGCACCCTCGGTCCAGCGCTCGAGCGTGACCGGGTTCGGAAGGCCCAGGTTCTTGGCCAGGAGCTGCCCGACGGGGGTGTGGATCAGGGACGAGTAGCGGTCGCTCATCGCGGGGCTTCTCCGATCAGAGGGGGTTCCAGGTAGGTAACCGGGTGTGCAACTCGCTGTCCACCTTTCGTGACGTGCACGACAGAGGATTGGTGTCACCGCGCCGGTCGCGTCAGTATGTACCCCGGAGTAACCGAGCCGAAAACGGCCTCGAGCCGTCCCGTCACCCGGAGGAGCAACCCCCATGCAGTCCCACACTCGCCGTGTCGCGGTCGTCGGTGGAAACCGGATCCCCTTCGCACGCTCGAACAGCGTCTACAGCACCGCCTCCAACCAGGACATGCTGACCGCCGCCATCGACGGTCTGGTGACGCGCTACGGCCTGGAGGGCGAGCGGCTCGGCGAGGTCGTCGCCGGCGCGGTGCTCAAGCACTCCCGCGACTTCAACCTGACCCGTGAGGCCGTGCTCGGCTCCCGGCTCTCGCCCGAGACCCCGGCGTACGACGTCTCGCAGGCGTGCGACACCGGCATCCAGGCAGCCGTCCAGGTCGCGAACAAGATCGCCCTCGGTCAGATCGAGGTCGGCATCGCCGGCGGGGTCGACACCACCTCCGACGCACCGATCGCGGTCGGCGAGGGCCTGCGCAAGGTGCTGCTCGAAGCCAACCGCGCCAAGACCATGCAGGGCCGCCTCGCCGCGCTGGCGAAGGTCCGCCCGCAGCACCTGGTGCCGGCGATCCCGCAGAACAGCGAGCCCCGCACCGGGCTGTCCATGGGCGAGTCCGCCGCCCTGACCGCCCTGGAGTGGCAGGTCGGCCGCGAGGAGCAGGACCGGCTCGCCGTCGCCTCGCACCACCACCTGGCCGCCGCCTACGACCGGGGCTTCTTCGACGACCTGGTGAGCGCCCTTCCAGGGTCTCGAGCGCGACCAGAACCTGCGTGCCGACTCCTCCGAGGAGAAGCTCGCCACGCTCAAGCCGGTCTTCGGCAAGGGCCAGGCGGCGACCATGACCGCGGCCAACTCCACGCCGCTGACCGACGGAGCCTCCAGCGTCCTGCTCTGCTCGGAGGAGTACGCCGCCGAGCGTGGGTGGCACGTGCATGGCCTACTTCACGGCCTACGAGACCGCCGCGGTCGACTACGTGCACGGTGGCGAGGGCCTGCTGATGGCCCCGGCGTACGCGATGCCGCGGATGCTGGAGCGGGAGGGCGTGTCGCTGCAGGACTTCGACTTCTACGAGATCCACGAGGCGTTCGCCTCCCAGGTGCTCGCCACCCTCAAGGCGTGGGAGGACCCGATCTTCTGCAAGGAGCGGCTCGGTCTCGACGCCCCGCTGGGCGCGATCGACATGGCCAAGCTCAACGTCGCCGGCTCCTCGCTGGCCGCGGGCCACCCCTTCGCCGCGACGGGTGGGCGGATCATCGCCACGCTCGCCAAGCTGCTCGACGAGAAGGGCTCCGGCAAGGGCGTCATCTCCATCTGCGCCGCCGGCGGTCAGGGCGTCACCGCCATCCTCGAGAAGTAGCCGCCCCCAGCTCACCGCTGGTTGACCCGGGTCTTGTCCCTGGTTGACCCGGGTCTTGTCCCCGGTCGACCCGGGTCTTGTCCCCGGTCGACCCGGGTCTTGTCCCTGGTTGACCCGGTCAGTCGACCTGCTGACCCGGGCCGCGAGGTGCCTGCGTGGTCGCACTTCCACGCGCAGCAAGGGCGAACCTGCCGACAGCCTGGTGCACGTCGTCGCTCAAGGTGTTGAGCTCGTTCGCGTCCGCGGCGCTCTTCATCGCCTTGGTGAGCACGAGGATCGCGTGGGCTCGTTCCCTCAGCGCATGCTCGTCGGTGATCATGACCAGGCGGTAGTAGGCGCTCCACGCGGCGGCACGTGAGGCCCGCAGCTCGTCGGCCACATCGGGCCGGTCGGCATGGATCGCCTCGACCCCTCCCGCAAGGTCGCGGGACACGAACCATCGGTGCAGCTGGGCCCGGCGGTATTCCACGATGGCAGCGCAGAAGGTCGCGTAGGTGGCTAGACGCTCGGCGCGCAAAGACTCCGAGCGCTCGTGGTCGGACGCCCGACGCAGGTTGACCCGACCGAACACGAAGGCCAGCATCGCCGCGACGATCGTGCCGACGAAGCCGACCCAACTCGCGTTCACCGCACCAGTGAACCGCGCGGCGCCAGCAACCGGCAAGACCGTGCGAGGGGACGCGAGTGATCGGGGAAGCAGCCCGGGTCAACGAGAGACAACACCCGAGTCGACGGGGGACGAGCCCCGGGTCGACCAGAGACAAGACCCGGGTCGACGAGAGACAAGACCCGGGTCAACCAGAGACAAGACCCGGGTCGACGAGAGACAAGACCCGGGTCGACGAGAGACAAGACCCGGGTCAACGGGGGGCGCCCACCGCCATGGCGACGGCGGCGGCGATCAGGTGCTCCTTGACCTGCAGCGCCGAGAGCCGGGCCGTGGTCGGGACGCCGGGCGCTGCCTCCTTGACCAGGATGCCGACACGAGCCAGCTGCATGCCGCCCAGACCGCTCGCGTAGAGCGTGTTGACGAGCAGGTCGACGTCCTCGGTGTGGAAGACGCCATCCGCGACCCCGGCGCTCACGGTCTTGGCCAGCGTTGCGAGGCAGGTCGAGACGCCCCGCCCGAGTCGGTACATCGCGCCTTCGCTGATCTCGTCGAGCAGCTCAGGACCCGGGCGGCGCATCAGGGTCAGCGCACAGTCCACGAAGGCCGGGAACTCCAGGCCGTAGTCCACGAAGGCCGCCGTGAGCCGACGCAGCCTGTTCTCGGGGGTGAGCGCCTCGTCGTCGGCGCGGTGCAGCCGGTCGGCCAGCTCCTCGAGGTAGCCCACCAGTGTGAGGGCGAAGAGCTCCTCCTTGCCCGAGAAGTGCCGGTAGATGATGGCGCGGTTGATGCCGACCGAGCGGGCGATGTCCTCGATCTGCGCCTCGCGCACGCCCCGGGCGTCGAACAGGCCGCGGGTGGCGTCGAGGATCTCCTTCTCCCGCCGCCGGCGGCGAGCCGCGGCAGCGGAGCGTCGGCCGTCCTGCGGCGGGGCTGCCCTCGTGTCGTCATCTTGCGAATGGTCGGCCAACGACGAGTCGGCCTGCGTCCCGGGAGCCGTCATGCTCGCCATGCTACGACTGTGCAACTCGATGAGTCACGGTGCGTACATCGACCGCACCGCCTCCAGCGTGTCGGCTTCGGACGCTGTCTTGTCGTCGCGGTAGCGCAGCACCCGCGCGAACCGGAGGGCGACCCCGCCGGGGTAGCGGCTCGAGGTCTGCAGCCCGTCGAGGGCGATCTCGACCACCTGCTCGGGGCGCACGTGCACCACGTGCCCCTCGCGTGCGGTCTCGAGTGCCAGGAACCGCTCGGTCTGCCAGGCGAGCATCTCGTCGGTCATGCCCTTGAACGTCTTGCCGAGCATCACGAAGCCGTCGTGGCCGTCCCGAGCGCCGAGGTGGATGTTGGACAGCCAGCCTCGCCGACGACCGCTGCCCCACTCGACGGCGAGCACCACGAGGTCGAGCGTGTGCCGCGGCTTGACCTTGACCCACGACGCACCGCGCCGACCGGCGTCGTACGGCGCGTCGAGGGCCTTGACCACGACGCCCTCGTGGCCGGCGGAGACCGACTCGGCGAACATCCGCTGCGCCTCCGCGGGCTCGGCCGTCACGATCCGCGGCACGACGAGCTCCTCGGGCAGCTCGCGCGCCAGCCGCGCGGCGCGCACGTGGCCGGGTGCGTCGACCAGGTCGACGCCGTCGACGTGCAGCAGGTCGAAGAAGTACGACGTCAGCGGCACCTTCGCACGCAGGGAGGCCACGTCGACGCGGCTGGCGGTGCGTGAACCGGTCTCCTGGAAGGCTCGTGGCCGGCCGTCGGTGCGCAGCGCGATCGCCTCGCCGTCGAGGATCAGCGTGCGTGGCGGGCAGCGCCGCGACCGCCTCGACCACCTCGGGGACGCCGGTCGGTGATCTCCTCGAGGCTGCGGGTGTAGACCTGCACCCGGTCGTCGTGCTTGTGCACCTGGATCCGGATGCCGTCGAGCTTGCGGTCGACCGCGACCTCCCCGCCCGTGGCGGCTGCCTTGAGCAGCGCCGTCGGCACGTCGGGAGCGCTCGAGGCGAGCATCGGCCGGATCGGACGCCCGGGCGTCAGCGTGAACTGCCGCGAGCGCGGCCGTGCCGCCGGCCAACACCGCCGCGGCCACCGGCAGGGTCGACCCGGCGAACATGGACGCACGGCGCACCTCGGCCGCGGGCACGTCGGCCGCCACCGCGACCGCCTCCAGCATCAGGCCGTCGAGTGCGCCCTGTCGCAGCTCGCCGGTGACCAGGCCGCGCAGATAGGCCTGCTCGCCGGGGGTCGCGCGACCGAACAGCGTCTCGACCAGCGCGGTGCGCCGACCCTGCGAGCCGGCGCCGGAGACCTCGCTGATCGCCTCGAACGCGTCGTGCACCTCACCGACGGTCAGCGTCGCGGTCGTCGGCCGGCGGTGGCAGGTCGGTCAGGGCCCGCCAGCCGAGACCGGTGCGGCGCTGGCGCAGCGCGCCGGAGAGGTACGACGTCGCGGTCGACGTCTCGTCGGGCGCGGCAGCGCCCAGGGCGACGGCGAGCGCCGCGATCTTCGCCGTGCGAGACCGGGTGGCGCTCACGGTCGCGGAGGCGTGGACGAGGTCGGCGAGCAGCACCGGGCCATTGTGTCCGAGCCGACCGACATACTCTGGCCCGATGAGCGGGACCGAGCGCGTGTGGCGGCCGGCGTGGCCGTGCGTGCTGGGAGCGACGGTCCGGATCCTGCGGCACGGCGGCGGCGATCCGACGTTCCGCACCGATCCGGACGGCACGGTCTGGCGAGGGATGCGCACGCCCGAGGGCCCGGCGACGCTGCGGCTGTGCGCTCGCCCCGATCTCGGCGAGGTGCACGCCACGGCCTGGGGCGACGGAGCCGACTGGGCGCTGCAGTCGGTGCCGGCGATGCTCGGCGCCGACGACGATCCCTCCGACTTCCGTCCCACGCACCCGGTGCTCCGAGACGCCCTGCGCCACCACGAGCACTGGCGGATCACTCGCACCGGCTTGGTGATGGAGTCGCTCGTCCCGGCGGTGATCGAGCAGAAGGTGACCGGTCAGGAGGCGTTCGCCGGGTTCCGGCTGCTGGTGCTCCGCTTCGGTGAGCGAGCGCCCGGCGACGGTGCCGAGCGCGGCGTGTGGGTGCAGCCGTCACCCGAGGCGCTCCGGCTGGTGCCGTCGTGGGAGTGGTTGCGGATGCACATCGACCCGGCGCGCTCCAAGACGGTGGTGCGCTCGGCCCAGGTCGCCGCGTCGCTGGAGCGCACCGCCGAGTTCCCGGTGAGGAGGCCGACCGGAGGATGCGGTCGTTGCCCGGGATCGGGGTGTGGACGAGCGCCGAGGTGCGCTTCCGCGCGCACGGCGACCCCGACGCGGTGAGCTTCGGCGACTACCACGTCGCCAAGAACATCGGCTGGGCCCTGACCGGTCAGGAGGTCGACGACGACGGGCTCGCCGAGCTGCTCGAGCCCTATCGCCCCCACCGCCACCGGGTGCAACGCCTCATCGAGCTGGCCGGCCTGCGTCGTCCGCGGCACGGCCCTCGGATGGCCCCCCGTCGCCACCTGCCCGCCTGAAGGAGAGCATCGTGCCCATGTCTCCGTTCGTCGCCGGCCTGCGCGCCAAGGTCGGCACCGACCTCCTGCTGCTGCCCGCGGTCGCGCTCGCGGTCTTCGACGACCGGGACCGGTTGCTGCTCGCGCGTCACCTCGACTCCGGCGCGTGGGCCACGATCGGCGGTGCGATGGACCCCGGGGAGACCCCCGAGCAGGCAGCGGTGCGTGAGCTGGCGGAGGAGACCGGCCTGCGGGCCTCGATCGAGGGTCTCGTCGGGGTCTACGGCGGTCCGGGCTTCGAGGTGACCTACGAGGACGGCGCGCGCGCGTCGTACGTCGTGGCGGTGTTCGCCGCACGTCTCGACGGCGGCGACGTCGTGCTGCAGGAGGACGAGCTCGTGGAGCACGGCTGGTTCGACCGTGAGGAAGCGCCCGCGCGCGCCACCCGTCGCGACATGGAGCGGATCGTCCCGGACGCCTTCGCCTGGTGGGCCGCCCGCTGACCGTTTACCAGGGGATGCAGCGAATCTTGCGCTGCCCACGGTGAACTTCCCCGGGGCAGCGACCGTTCTCCAGGGGCAGCCCCGGGTACGACGCCCACCGGCCGACGTCAGGTCGGAGTCAGGTCGGCGTGATCCGCACCAGGACGCGGTCGCGGGCGCCCTTCGCGAACAACCGCTCGACCAGCATGAAGATCCGGTACTCCAGGCGGTACTTCGCCAGGAAGAGGTCGGGGCGGTCCGGCGTCTCGAGCTGCGCGTCGCCGGCGACAGGTGTCGCGTCCTCATCGACGGTGCCGCGCCGGCTGCACGGCACGAGCAGCACCCGCGAGGTGTGCCGCAGCCGCTTCACCTTGCCGCTGCCGGACGGCGTGGTGACCACGAGCGCGTCGCCGTCGCGCACCACCCACACCGGCGTCGAGACGGGCACGCCGGTGCGGCGGAAGGTCGTCAGGGAGACGAAGCGCTCGTCCCCCAGCGCGAGGAGGTCACTCACGTCGAGAGGGCGTCGCGCCAGGAGTGCTGCGGGTCGTAGCCGAGCACCCGACGCGCCTTGTCGATGGAGAGCAGCGTCGCGGTGCCGCTCGACCTCCGCGCAGCTCGACACCGGGGAACACCTCGGCGAGCCAGCTCGTTGCTCGGCGTCGACATCACCGTGTCGGCGTTGGCGATGACGAACACCTCGCGCCCGGTGCCCTGGTGCTCGAGCGCGAGCCGGCACGCCTGCGCGCCGTCGCGGGCGTCGATGTAGCCCCACAGGTTCCACTTGCGCAGCATCGGGTCCGCGTCGAACGACGGGAACTCCGCGTAGTCCTCGGGATACATCACGTTGGACAGACGCAGGCCGTACATCTTCAGCGTCGGGTCCCACCGGCACAGCTGCCGGGCCATCTCCTCCTCGAGCGTCTTCGCCAGCGAGTACGACGACTCCGGCCGCGGGTGGTACTCCTCGTCGACCGGGATGTACGGCGGCGGGGTGTCGAAGGGCAGACCGAGCACCGTCTCGCTCGAGGCCCACACGATGTCGCGGATGCCCTGGGCACGGCAGGCCGCGAAGACGTGGTGGGTCGCGGTGATGTTGCCGGTGAAGGTGGTGGTGTTGGGCACCAGCCCCGGTGCGGGTACGGCGGCCAGGTGCACGACGCCGTCGACGGTGTCGTAGCGGTCCTCGACCCGGCCCAGCGCCTGGACCACCTGGCCGTAGTCGCCGAGGTCGACGCGCAGGAAGTCACCGGGTGCGTCGTCGGGCGGCGGCGTCACGTCGAGGTTCACCACCTCGTAGCCGTGCTCGTCCAGGTCGCGCACGACCGCCCTGCCGAGCCTGCCGCTGCCACCGGTCACCGCGATACGAGCCATGCGGGTCACCCTACGGAGGTCCCCGTCAGCTGTGCCGAGCCGTGGACCCGCGCAGGGAGGAGGGCAGCACGTCGGAGGCGGTGACCGCCTCGCGCAGCGGCTTCACCAGCTCGTGCAGGCGGGCGGTTCGCTCGGGGCCGACGGCGGCCCAGCCCTCGACGGCGAGCCGGTCGGTGTCGTCCTCGATCTGCTGGCGGAAGGACCGGCCCTGCGCGGTGAACTCGCCCGCATCGTCGAGGAGGCCGCGCTCCCGGAGCCGGTCGCTCGCTGCGGCGTACTCCTCGTCGGACCAGCCGCGGGTCTTGCGCAGGAAGCGCATCGTCCCGGACCACGCCCCACCCAGCACGGTGGCCTCGACCGGGTCGACGCCGGCCTGCTGCAGGACGGCGACGTGGCCGTCGCCGCGGTGCTCGCGGATCAGGGTGGCCGCGTGCCAGAGCCCGAGCAGGTCGTCCTCGGGCCACGCCAGGTCGGCGTGCGCGGCGTACAGCGGGCGCCCGGCGCGGGTCATGCGCCGCACACACGTCGCGCGCGATCCCGAGCGCCTCGGCGACGTCGGGCTCGCCGAGGACCCGGCCCAGCACCGCGGCCATGCCCGTACGGCGGGCCTGGACGACGTCGGCCGGAGTCGTGACGTCCCAGGCGGACGGCAGGATCGCCTCGGCCATCCACGGTGCGAAGACGTAGAAGGTCGCGATGCTCGGGCCGGGACCGCAGGGACCGAAGGCGGCGGAGCGGCCGGCGAAGTAGGCCAGGTCGGGGTGCAGGCCGAGCGCGGTGTAGGCCTCCTTGACCTCCGGGGCGAAGTAGCCCAGCACGTGCAGCGACTCGAGGTCGCCCCACGCCTTGCGCGAGAGCAGGAGCAGGTCGGGTGCGGGGGTCGTCGCTGGCATGGTCCGAACCTAGACGCGCTTGGGTGCTCACGGCAGGATCGGGGACCACGTGACGCATCGCACACGACCGGGCACGAAGGGGCACACCACCATGCGCAGCACCATGCAGGACTTCCCGCTGACCATCGGCACCATCCTGCGGCACGGCAGCGAGGTGCACGGGGACGGCGAGGTCATCACCGCGACGGCCGACGTCGCAGCGCTCGGCGTCCTACGCCGACATCGGCGCCCGCGCCGCCCGGCTGGCCAACGCGCTGCGCGGGCTGGGCATCACCGGCGACCAGCGGGTCGGGACGTTCCAGTGGAACAACGCCGAGCACCTCGAGGCCTACCTCGCGGTGCCGGCGATGGGGGCGGTGCTGCACACGCTCAACATCCGGCTGTTCCCCGAGCAGCTGACCTACATCGCCAACCACGCCGAGGACAAGGTCGTCATCGTCGACGACTCCCTGGTGCCGCTCCTGGCCAAGCAGCTGCCGACGTTCGACACCGTCGAGCACGTGCTCGTGGCCGGGCCCGAGGCCGCCCAGGCCGACCTCGACTCGCTGCGGGTCC
Organism: uncultured Actinomycetota bacterium; assembly: GCA_963845655.1. GTDB lineage: Bacteria > Actinomycetota > Actinomycetes > Propionibacteriales > Nocardioidaceae > Nocardioides_B. The sequence goes on from CAWJTB010000003.1 coordinate 520,069, forward strand.
AGGGCGTCACCGTGCACCTGTACGACGAGCTGCTGGCCGCGCAGGACGACACCTTCGCGTGGCCCGAGCTGGACGAGCGTGACGCCGCGGCGATGTGCTACACGTCCGGGACCACCGGCAACCCGAAGGGCGTGGTCTACAGCCACCGGTCGTCGTACCTGCACTCGATGGCGGTCGGGATGGGCATCGCCGGTGGCCTCACCTGGACCGACCGGGTGCTGCCGATCGTCCCGATGTTCCACGCCAACTCCTGGGGCCTGGCCTACGCCGCCGTGATGACCGGGGCCTCCCTGGTGATGCCGGACCGCTGGCTGCAGGCCGAGCCGCTGTGCCGGTTCATGCAGGACGCCAGGCCGACGGTGTCGGGCGCCGTGCCCACGGTGTGGAACGACGTGCTCTCGCACCTCGACCAGCACGACGACATCGAGCTGTCCTCGCACCTGCGGCTGGTGCTCTGCGGCGGCTCCGCGGTGCCGGTCTCGCTGCAGAAGGCACTCGGGGAACGCCACGGCATCACCATGGTGCAGGCGTGGGGGATGACCGAGACCTCGCCGGTGGCGTCGGTCGCCCGGCCGCCGGTCGGGGTGGAGGGCGAGGACCAGTGGCACTACCGCGGCGGTCAGGGCCGCCTGCTCCCCGGCATCGAGGGCCGAATCGTCGGTGACGACGGCAGCGTGCTGGCGCGCGACGGCGAGGCGGTCGGAGAGCTCGAGGTCCGGGGCGCCTGGGTGACCGGTGCCTACTACCAAGGACGACGACCCGCGAGAAGTTCCGGGACGGCTGGCTGCGCACCGGCGACGTCGGCACGATCGACCCGCTCGGCTACATCACGCTCACTGACCGCTCCAAGGACGTGATCAAGTCCGGCGGCGAGTGGATCTCGTCGGTCGACCTCGAGAACGCCCTGATGGCGCACCCCGACGTGCAGGAGGCGGCGGTCGTCGGCATCCCCGACGAGAAGTGGGCCGAGCGTCCGCTGGCCTCGGTCGTGCTGCGCGAGGGCGCCACCGTCGACGCCGGCCGAGCTGCGCGACTTCCTCGCGAAGTCGGTCGCCAAGTGGCAGCTGCCGGACGCCTGGGCCTTCATCGAGGCGGTGCCGCGCACCTCGGTCGGCAAGTTCGACAAGAAGGTGATCCGGCGGTGGTACTCCGACGGCGAGCTGGACGTGCAGGGGTCCGGAGCGCCGAGCTAGGAGGAGTCGTCGCGCCCGGCCTGCTCGGACCGGAGGCCGACGACGTCCACGTCGAGCTGCCGGAGCAGGCCGGCGTCTCGCTCGGTGTCGACGTGCCGGGGCAGGGAGCACTCCGCCTGCTGGGCCCGGTCATGGTCACCCTGGTTGCGTAGGACTGCCGCGACAGCCCTCTTGTCGACCCGCACGTGAGATCTCCCTCCCTGACGGCGTCGATCGTCTGGATCTCGACCATCCCTCCCGGCTGTGTTACCCGGCCGCAGGTGAGACATTCATCACCGGTCTAGGCCTGGCTCGGCTCTGCCCACCGGGCGGCGTCTTCGGCGGCCATGGGACGGGCGACGTGGAACCCCTGCACCAGGTCGCAGCCGAGCTCGCCCAGGAGGTCGAGCACAGCGGCGTCCTCCACTCCCTCGGCGACCGTCGTCAGGCCGAGGCTGCGACCGAGGTCGACGACGGAGGCGACCAGCAGCCGGGACTCGCGCGAGAGCCCGGGACGTCATGACGAACGAGCGGTCGATCTTGATCTCGGTGAAGGGCAGCCGGGCCAGCTGGCTCATCGAGGAGTAGCCGGTGCCGTAGTCGTCGAGGGACAGCTGGAAGCCACGCACCCGCATCCGGGTGAGCATCCGCAGCGCCTCGTTGGCGTCGTCGCTGCTCGCCGTCTCGGTCAGCTCGAGGATGATCTTCCCGGGGTCCACGACGTGGTGGCGGCAGCGCTCCTCCAGGAGTCCGGGGAACGTCCGGTCCCCAGCGACCTGTGCCGACAGGTTCACCGCCAGCGACAACGTCGGGCGGCGCAGGCTCGCGAACCACGGAAGCGCCTGGTCGACCACGCAAGCAGTGAGCCGGTCGATCAGGCCGTTGCGCTCGGCCAGGGGGACGAAGTGGGCGGGGGAGACCGGCCCGAGGGTCGGATGCTCCCAGCGGGCGAGCACCTCGAAGCCGGTCAGCCGCTGACCCAGCGCCGTCACCTTCGGCTGGTAGACGACGTGCAGCTGCTGCGGGTCGTCCAGCGCCGCAGCCAGGTCGCGTGCGCCCGGCCCGGCGGGCGCCACGTCGTCGAGCAGGTCGGCCGCCGGCTGCCCCTCCCGGTCGAGCAGGGGAGCCAGAGCCAGCAGGGTGAAGGGCTTGGACAGCACCCCGGAGATCGCAGGCCGTTCTCGGCAGCGAAGCGACGGGCGGCGTCGAGCACGCGCCCGCCGACGCCGCTCGCGATCACGATCGACGCCTCGCACCTCTCGTCGGCGAGCTGGGCGAGCACGTCGATGCCGTCCATCTGAGGCATCCGGAGGTCGACCACCAGGTGCGTCGGCCGCCACGTCCGGTGCAGCCCGAAGAACGAGCCCGGGTCGGTCGTGGCGCGGGCCTCGTGCCCGGCGTGCTCGACGAGCGCCACGAGGGTGTCCAGCACCGCGGTGTCGTCGTCCAGGATCAGCACCCGTGCGGTCGTCATGCCGGTTCCCGGGAGTGGCCGCGGTCCAGTCCGGCGCGCAGGATCCGCGCCAGCTCGCTGCGGGAGTAGGGCTTGCGCAGCAGGTTCACCCCGGGGACGAGGCTGCGGTGGCCGAGCAGGGAGGCACTGGCATAGCCGGAGGTGTAGATCACCGGCCGGCCGGGCGAGTCGGCCTCGATCCGGGCTCCGAGCTCCAGCCCGCTCATGGAGCCGGGCATCACCAGGTCGGTGAAGACCAGGTCGACGTCGTGCGCGGTCGGCCAAGAGCCGGAGCGCCGACGACGCGTCGACGGCCACCAGCACGTCGTACCCGAGCGACGTCAGGTGCTCGCGGCACACCCGGCGCACGTCCTCGTCGTCCTCGACCGACGAGGATCCGCTCGCCGTCGCGCGCGCACCCTCGGCGCCGGTCGGGGGAGCCGGACGCGGATCCGCGTCCGCGTCCTGGGGGGCGACGGGCAGGTAGATCGTCACCGTGGTGCCCCGGTTGGGTGCCGACACGATGTCGACGTGGCCTCCGGACTGCTTGACGAACCCGTAGACCATGGCCAGACCGAGCCCCGACCCGGCGCCGACCGCCTTGGTGGTGAAGAACGGCTCGAAGACGCGCTGCACGATCGGCGCTGTCGATGCCGTCGCCGTCGTCGGTGACCGCGACGACGAGGTAGTGCCCCGGCTCGAGGCCCTGGGCGTGCGCCGGAAGGCCGCGTCGAGGTCGACCTCCGCCGTCTCGAGCTGCAGCCGGCCGCCGGACGGCATCGCGTCCCGTGCGTTGATGCACAGGTTGAGCACCGCGTTCTCGAGCTGCGCGCGGTCCACGAGGCACCGAGGCGGGTGCGGGCGCAGGTGGACGGTGACCGCGATCTCGGGGGGCAGGATCCGCTCCAGCATCGAGGTCGTGGCGGTGACCACGTCGTTCACGTCGACCAGGGCGGGGTCGAGCGGCTGGCGGCGCGCGAACGCCAGCAGGCTGTGGGTCAGCTCGGCACCGCGGTGAGCCGTGCTGCTGATCGCCTCGGCGAGCGCGCACCAGCGCGGGGTCGTCCAGCTTGAGGCGGCAGGATCTCCGCGTTGCCGAGGATCACCGTCAGCAGGTTGTTGAAGTCGTGGGCGACCCCGCCGGTCAGCTGGCCGAGCGAGTCGAGGCGCTGCAGCTGGGCGAGCTGCTCGGCGAGCTGGCGTCGCTCGGAGACGTCGCGGAAGTAGATGCTCAGACCGTTCTCGTGCGGATAGACCGAGACCTCGAGCCAGAGACCGAGGGCGTGCGAGAAGGCCTCGATCCGCACGGGCACGTGCTCGCGGACCGCGCGCTCGTACTCGATCTGGAAGACCTCACCGACCTCCTCGGGGAACTCGTCCCACACGTTGCGCCCCAGGAGGTCCTCCCGGTCGCGGCCCATCATCTTCTCGGCGTTGCGGTTGACCACCGTGATCCGCCACTCGAGGTCCAGCCCGAGGACCGCGTCGCCCACGCTCTCGACCGTGTCGGTGAGCCGGCGGGCCAGCTGCAGCGACTGCGCCTCCAGGTCGCGCACCTCGCGCCGTCGGCGGGTCGCCTCGAACTCGGCCTCCTTGCGCGTCGTGATGTCCTGGAAGGCGCCCCGGGCGCCGACCACGGTCCCGGTCTCGTCGTGCACGGCGCGGCCGATGGAGTTGACCCACACGCGGCGCCCGTCGGTGCGGTCGATCCGGAACTCCTCGTCGAAGGCGATCCCCTCCTCGAGGCACAGGCGGAACGCCTCCGCGATGCGCTCGCGGTCCTCCGGCACCAGGAACGCCCACCCCGCTTCGCCTCCGGGGGCGAAGCCCGGCTCGACCCCGTGGATCCGCGCCACCTCGTCGGACCATCGCCCGACGGCATCCTCGACCTGGTAGGACCAGCCGCCGAGCCGTCCGATCTCGCCGGCCAGGGCCAGCAGCTCGTGCTGCTCGGCCAGCTGCGTCCGCTGCGTCAGGAGTCGCTCGCGAGAAGCCTGGAGGCGGTTGCGCTGGGCGACGATGTGAAGGGCCAGGCCCGCCGAGAAGAGGACGACCAGCGCCGCGAGCAGGTCGTTGGCGACGACGAGGTTCAGTTCCGGCCGCGTCGGCCCCATGGACGAGGGGAGGGCGCCGAGGACGATCAGGGGGAGGGCGCAGGCGGTGACGGCCAGCACCGTACGGCGCCGCCCGGTCTGGCTGCTGAGCACCACGATCGGGCCGTAGAGCACCCCGGTGGCGTAGCCGCGATGGGTGACGACGTCGAGGGCGAGGACCGCCAGCAGGGCGAGTCCGAGCAGCGTCGGCCACCACCACACGGGACGTGTCGGGTCCGGGTCGTTCTCGATCACACTCACCCCCGTTCTGCACCCGACCCTAACGGCCGGGGCTACAGCAGCGGGCGAAGCGGTGCCAGGACCGCCTCGGTGAACCTCCGGTGCAGGCCGCGGGCCTCCCAGCGGTCGGCGGTCAGCTCGACGCAGTTGGTCAGGTCGGTCTCGAAGATCCGCTCCATCTGCTCGGCCATGGCCGGGTCGATGAACTCCACGTTGATCTCGTAGTTGCCGGTCATCGAGAGGCGGTCGATGTTGGCCGTGCCGACCGTCGACCACCGTCCGTCGATGGTGGAGGTCTTGGCGTGCACCATGGCGCCCTGGAACTGGAAGATCCGGACCCCGGCGGCGAGCAGCTCGCCGTAGTAGCCCCGGGAGAGCCAGTCGGCGACCACGTGGTTGGAGGTCGCCGGCAGCAGCAGGCGGACGTCGCAGCCGCGGCGGGCCGCGTGCGCGATCGCCTCGACGAAGTCGGTGTCGGGGATGAAGTAGGCGTGCGTCATCCAGATGTGGTGGGAGGCGCGGTTGATCGCCTCGAGGTACATCGACCGGATCGGGAACATCCACAGCCGCGGGACGTTGCGGTGCACCCTGATCCGCGGCTCCCAGTCGGCCGCCGTCTGCAGCAGGAGGGGGCGTCCGTGCCGGGGGCGCCGGTTGAGGTTGAAGAAGTCGGCGTAGGCCCGCTTGAGGTCCCACACACCGGGGCCGGTGATCCGCACGTGCGTGTCGCGCCACTCGGTGGCGTAGGCCGCGCCGATGTTGTAGCCGCCCACGAAGCCGACCTCGTCGTCCACGACCAGGATCTTGCGGTGGTCCCGGCCGTAGCGGCGCAGGTCGAAGAAGCGCCAGCCCGCGGAGTAGACGGGGTACTCCAGCACCTTCATGCGCGGTCCGAAGCTCTTGAAGATCGGGGAGACGACCAGGTTGGCGAAGCCGTCGTAGACGGCGTAGACCTCGACGCCGCGTCCCGCCGCGTCACTGAGCGCGCGCTTGAACCGCTCGCCCGTCTCGTCGCCCTTCCAGATGTAGCTCTCGAACAGGATCTGGTGCTGCGCCCCGGCGATCGCGGCGAGCATGTCGTCGTAGAGGTCCTGGCCGAAGGTGTACGTCGTCACGGTGCCGTCGCCGATCGAGACCTCGGCCGGCGGCGTGGTCGGGAAGGGCCGGTGGCGCTTGCCGCGGCGGCGGTAGGAGTCGACCAGCGAGAGCACCACGACGAGCACGAGCTGGACGCCGAGGACGCTCAGCACGACCCGCTTCGCGAGGCTGAGGGCCGACGTACGCAGGGTGCTCACCACGCGAACCTAGCCTGTCGGCGGTGGGTCGTAGGCTGGCCGCCATGAGGCCAGTGACCGATCTGCAGCGCCGGGTCGCCCCGTTCAAGGTGGAGTCCGACTACTCCCCGTCGGGCGACCAGCCGGCGGCGATCAAGGACATCACTCGCCGGATCAGGGGCGGCGAGCAGGACGTCGTGCTCCTGGGCGCGACCGGCACCGGCAAGACCGCGAGCGTCGCGTGGGCGGTCGAGCAGCTGCAGCGGCCGACCCTGGTGATGCAGCCCAACAAGACGCTGGCCGCCCAGTTCGCCAACGAGCTCCGCCAGCTGCTTCCCCACAACGCGGTGGAGTACTTCGTCTCCTACTACGACTACTACCAGCCCGAGGCCTACGTCCCGCAGACGGACACCTACATCGAGAAGGACTCCTCGATCAACGAGGAGGTCGAGCGGCTGCGGCACTCCGCGACCAACTCGCTGCTCACCCGGCGCGACGTGATCGTGGTCTCGACGGTGTCGTGCATCTACGGTCTCGGCACCCCGCAGGAGTACGTCGACCGCATGCTGCGGCTCAAGGTCGGCGAGGAGCACGACCGCGACGGGATGCTGCGCCGGCTCGTCGAGATCCAGTACACCCGCAACGACATGGCCTTCACGCGCGGCACGTTCCGGGTCCGGGGCGACACCCTCGAGGTGTTCCCGGTCTACGAGGAGCTCGCGATCCGGATCGAGTTCTTCGGCGACGAGATCGAGCGCCTGATGACCCTGCACCCGCTGACCGGCGAGGTGGTCACCGAGGACACCGAGCTGCACATCTTCCCCGCGACCCACTACGTGGCCGGGCCGGAGCGCATGGAGCGGGCGATCCGCGGCATCGAGCTCGAGCTGGAGGACCAGCTCGCCACGTTCGAGAGGCAGGGCAAGCTGCTCGAGGCGCAGCGGCTGCGGATGCGCACCACCTACGACGTGGAGATGATGCGGCAGGTCGGGTCCTGCTCCGGCATCGAGAACTACTCCATGCACATCGACGGGCGGCAGCGCGGGCTCGGCGCCCAACTGCCTGATCGACTACTTCCCCGAGGACTTCTTGCTGGTGGTCGACGAGTCGCATGTCGCGGTCCCGCAGATCGGCGGGATGTACGAGGGCGACATGTCCCGCAAGCGCAACCTGGTCGACCACGGGTTCCGGCTGCCGAGCGCGATGGACAACCGTCCGCTGAGCTGGGAGGAGTTCCTCGACCGGATCGGCCAGACCATCTACCTCTCCGCCACCCCCGGCGACTACGAGCTGGCCAAGGTCGGCGGCGACGTCGTCGAGCAGATCATCCGGCCGACCGGGCTGATCGACCCCGAGGTGATCGTGAAGCCGACCAAGGGCCAGATCGACGACCTGATCCACGAGATCAAGGAGCGCACCGAGAAGAACGAGCGGGTCCTGGTCACGACCCTGACCAAGAAGATGTCCGAGGACCTCACCGACTACCTCCTCGAGGCGGGCATCCGCACCCGCTACCTCCACAGCGAGGTCGACACGCTGCGCCGGATCGAGCTGCTCCGCGAGCTGCGCCTGGGCCAGTACGACGTCCTGGTCGGCATCAACCTGCTCCGCGAGGGACTCGACCTGCCCGAGGTGTCGCTGGTCGCGATCCTCGACGCCGACAAGGAGGGCTTCCTGCGCTCGGACAAGTCGCTGATCCAGACGATCGGGCGCGCCGCCCGCAACGTCTCCGGCCAGGTCGTGATGTACGCCGACAAGGTCACCCCCTCGATGGAGCGGGCGATCGACGAGACCAACCGGCGCCGCGAGAAGCAGGTGGCCTACAACACCGCCCACGGCGTCGACCCGCAGCCGCTGCGCAAGAAGATCGCCGACATCACCGAGATGCTGGCCCGGGAGGACGGCGACACCGAGGAGCTGCTCGCGAACATCGGCAGCGGCCGGCAGCAGTCCCGCGGCAAGGCGCCGGTCCCCGGGCTGTCCCGGGCCACGGCGACTCCGGCCGGCACGCCGCCGAGCTGGCCGGCATGCCCAGCACGGACCTCGCCGACCTCGTGCAGCAGCTCACCGACCAGATGCACACGGCCGCCGCCGAGCTGCAGTTCGAGCTGGCGGCCCGGCTGCGCGACGAGATCTCCGACCTGAAGAAGGAGCTGCGGCAGATGGTCGAGGCCGGGGCGCGCTGACCCTCGACGGGGGTGCGCGGGTGCTCACGGCGTTGGCGCCGCGCCCGTCGACGCCCTGAGATTAGGTTTCGACGTTCGCCGTCTGGGAGACTAGGCCCAGTGGAGGGGAGTATTCCTTCGCAGCGGTGTCGTCATCACGGTCCCCGGCAGCCCGCTGCCGGACCCGGTGCCGCTGGTCCGTCACGCACCATGGACGGGCGGAAGAGACCTCCGGACATCATCCGGTCGCGTCCTCGCGCGCCCGCTCAACGATCTCCGGAAGGGCTTCTCAGTGGACGTTCCCACCTGGGTCTGGTGGACCACCATCATCGTCACGGTCGGCGTGCTGCTGTTCGACGTCGTTCGTCATCGGCCGCAACCCGCACGAGCCGTCGACCAAAGAGGTCTCGGTCTACCTCTCGGTCTACGTCGGGCTCGCGATCGTCTTCGGCATCGGGGTCTGGGTGTTCTCCGGACAGCAGTACGGCACCGAGTTCTTCGCCGGCTGGCTGACGGAGTACTCGCTCTCGGTCGACAACCTGTTCATCTTCATCATCATCATGGCGAAGTTCGGGGTGCCTCGGGAGTACCAGCAGGAGGCCCTGATGATCGGCATCGTGATGGCGCTGGTGATGCGCGGGCATCTTCATCGCCGTCGGCGCGGCCGCGATCAACAACTTCAGCTGGATCTTCTACATCTTCGGCGCGTTCCTGATCTACACCGCGGTCAAGCTCGCGAAGGAGGCGCAGGAGGACGACGACGAGTTCGAGGAGAACCGTCTGATCAAGTTCGTCGAGACGCACCTGCCCGCGACCGACAAGTGGCACGGCATCAAGATGATCGCCAAGGAGAACGGCAAGCGGCGTCATCACGCCGATGTTCATCGTGATCATCGCGCTGGGCACGACCGACCTGCTGTTCGCGCTCGACTCGATCCCGGCGATCTACGGCCTGACCCGGGAGCCCTACCTCGTCCTGACCGCGAACATCTTCGCGCTGATGGGGCTGCGCCAGCTCTACTTCCTGATCGGTGGCCTGCTCCAGAAGCTGGTCTACCTCTCCTACGGCCTCTCGGTGCTGCTCGGCTTCATCGGCGTCAAGCTGATCCTGCACGCGATGCACGAGAACGAGCTGCCCTTCCTCAACGGCGGCGAGCACATCGAGTGGGCCCCGGAGATCCCGATCCTGGTCTCCCTCGGCGCGATCGTCGGCGATCCTGGCGATCACCACGGTCGCCAGCCTGATCGCCTCCAAGAACGGAGTCGGCAAGGCCAGCCCGCTGGCCGCGGCCTTCGGCAACAACGACGACGAGGTGATCGACACCTCCGGTCGCGCCGGCCACACTCCGGACGAGGCGTCGGACCGCGCATGAGCGCGGCCGGCGCGGGTAGGGCAGGCGCATGAGCGACCTGCCCCGCATCTCCGACGGCGACGTCGTCGACCTGATCCTCGAGGACCACCGGCTGTTCGAGTCGCTGCTGCGCGAGCTGCGCGACGCGACGGCCGACCGGGACGCCGTACGACGGCGGTTCGCGGCGCTGCACGTCGCGCACGCCCAGGCGGAGGAGACGAAGGTCTACCCCTCGCTGCGCCGCACGGAGGCGATCGGCGAGCACGAGGCCGAGCACGGCCAGGAGGAGCACGCGGAGGGCAACGTGGCCCTGCTGGCGGTGCTCGAGTCCGAGTCGGTCGACGACGAGGCGTTCGACGACCTCGTCGAGGAGCTGGCCGGGACGATCAACCACCACCTCACCGAGGAGGAGCTGAGCATCCTGAACCCGGCCCGCGAGGACGTCGACGAGGCGACCCGGCGCGAGCTGGGGGCGGCCTTCGCCCGGGAGCGCAACGCTCAGCTCGACGACGACTGCGGCCGCATCGAGAACGTCCGCGCCATCGTGGCCCGCGCGGGGCGCGAGGGTCTGCTCAGCGAGGACTGACGCGCCCGGCCGAGACCAGCTCCGCGAGCCGGTCCGCGCCGATCGCCACCTCCTCGATGCGCTCGCCGCCGCGCTCCGGGGCGTGCAGCATCCACCGCGTGCCGTCGTCGGCGACGGCACGCGTCACGAAGCCCGACGTGGTGCACCGCCTGTCCGGGTCGGGCGAAGAAGTAGAGGTCGCCCGGCCGCACCTGGTCGAGGGGCACCGGGTCGACCCGCTCGCAGGTGGCCTGCTCGTGCGCGTCGCGGGGGAGCACCACGCCGAACGAGCGCAGGGTCAGGTGCACCAGCCCGGAGCAGTCCAGCCCCCAGGCACTCGTGCCGCCCCACAGGTAGCGCAGTCCGAGGTGCAGCCGGGCCCGGTCGAGCAGCCGCTCGGCGTCGTACGACGGCTGGTCGGCCTTGGTGGACAGGTGCACGTCCGTGGCGGCGAGCCGTCCGGTCCGCCCGCCCGGCAGGTGGACCTCCACGTGCGCAGTCCTCGGTGCCGGCCACCCACAGCACGGTGCCGCACGACAGGGTGGTCGCGTCGTCGAGCCTCGCCGTCCGCGCGGTGACGTAGGCGGTCGGCCCCTCGCGCACCGGCACCGGCTCGGCGAGGTGGGCGGTGCGGACCCAGCCGGGATAGCCACCGGGGTGGGTCGCCGACGCCTGCCAGAGCGCCCGCACCAGCGACCAGCCGTCCCGCTCCTCGAGCCTGGGTGATCGGCTCGCCGAGGAGCAGCTGGCTCTCGGTGCGACCGTGCAGGCCGAGCCGGGTCTCCAGGCCCATGCCGTCGGCCCAGCCGGCGACGTCCGGCCGGTCCCGGACGGCGGGCTCGTCGACGGCCCGAGGCGCATCGGGTGCGCGCCAGAGCGTGGTCACGGGCACGCCCACCTCACGAACGGGGCTCACGCGCTCTCCACCCGGTCAGGCTAGCCGCGCGGCCCGGTCGACAGCCGCCGGAGCGTGTGGCATAACGGGCACGTGGCGACCAGCGGCCGGGACCGGATCAAGATGACCGACGACGAGGTGGGCTCCTACCTCGCCGGGCAGCGGAAGGTGCAGGTCGCCACCGTGGGCCCCGACGGCAGCCCCCACCTGACCACGCTGTTCCACGTCGTGCGCGACGACGGTCGCCTCGCCTTCTGGACCTACGCCACCTCCCAGAAGGTCCGCAACCTGGAGCGCGACCCCCGGATCACCTGCCTGGTCGAGGACGGTGAGGCGTACTTCGACCTGCGCGGTGTCTCGCTCAGCGGGCAGGCGGAGCTGCTGCGCGACCCGGCCGACGTCCGCTCGATCGGCACGGCGATCGCGACCCGGATCGCGGAGCAGCGCCGGGATCGGCGACCTCGGCGACGCCGGCCGCGCCGAGGTCGAGCGGCAGGTGCCCAAGCGGGTCGGCGTGGTGGTGACGCCGCGCCGGGTGGTCAGCTGGGACCACGGCAAGCTGTAGCGCGGCGTCGGCGCAGCGGCCACCGGCGAGGTGCGCTCGACGGGGCCGTTCCATGCCGCATACCTGGCGCTTCTCGCGGCCGACCTGACCCGTAGGCTGACCCCGCCGGGACGGAGAGTCGGACCACGTCTCCAGACCCGGACGACCTTGATCGACAGCCCACCGGTGCTGTCTCGAACCTGCATCGGAGGTGGGGGTGCGCGTCGCTCTTCTGTCCTACCGCAGCAAGCAGCACGTCGGCGGCCAGGGCGTCTACGTGCGGCACCTGAGCCGCGAGCTGGTCGCGCTGGGCCACGAGGTCGAGGTCTTCTCCGGCCAGCCCTACCCGGTGCTCGACGCCGGGGTGCGGCTGACCGAAGGTGCCCAGCCTCGACCTCTACCGCGAGCCCGACCCGTTCCGCACGCCGCGACCCTCGGAGATCCGGGACGTCACCGACCTGCTGGAGGTCGCGACGATGTGGACCGCCGGCTTCCCCGAGCCGCGCACCTTCGCCCGTCGGGTGCGCGCGACTCGCTGCGCGAGCGGCTCGCCGACTTCGACGTGGTCCACGACAACCAGACGCTGGGCTACGGGATGCTCGACATCGCGCGCGCCGGGCTGCCGCTGGTCACCACGATCCACCACCCGATCACGTTCGACCGCCGGGTCGACCTGGCCGAGGCGACCGACCTGGCGCAGGCGGCTGACGCTGCGCCGGTGGTACGGCTTCCTGCGGATGCAGGGCAGGGTCGCGCGCGCCGTGCCGCACGTGCTGTGCCCCTCGGAGACCTCGGCCCGCGACGTCGTCACCGACTTCGGCGTCGACCCCGCCCGGATCACGGTCATCCCGATCGGCGTCGACGCGGTCTTCACGCCGCCGTCCGTGCCGCGCGTGCCCGGCCGGATCGTGGCGATGGCCAGCGCCGACATGCCGATGAAGGGCATCGCCACCCTGCTGGAGGCCTTCGCGAAGCTGCGGGTCGAGCGCGACCTCGAGCTGCTGCTGATCTCGCCGACCCAAGCCCGGCGGCCGGACCGAGCAGCTGATCGACACGCTCGGCCTCGCCGACTCGGTGCGGTTCGTCCACGGGCTCTCCGACCGAGCCCTGGCGGCGACCGTGGGGTCGGCCGAGATCGCCTGCGTGCCCTCCCTCTACGAGGGCTTCTCGCTGCCGACCGTCGAGGCGATGGCATGCGCCACCCCGCTGGTGGTGAGCCGCGCCGGCGCGATCCCCGAGGTGGTCGGCGAGGACGGGCTGTGCGCCGACCTGGTCACGCCCGGCGACGTCGGCGAGCTCGGGCAGGCGCTCGAGGCGCTGCTCGACGACCCCGACCGGCGGGCGCGGATGGGTGCTGCCGGCGCGCGAGCGGGCCCTGACGACCTTCAGCTGGCGGGCAGTCGCCGAGGCCACCGCCGCGGCGTACCGGACCGCCGTCCTCCACCCGCAGATCGACCCGTTGCAGAAGGAGAGCTAGATGCTGACCGTCGACTTCGACCGGCTCGGGCTGCGGCCCGGGGACCGGGTCCTCGACATGGGGTGCGGCGCCGGCCGGCACGCGTTCGAGATGTTCCGCCGCGGCGGCGACGTGGTCGCCTTCGACCGGACGCCGACGAGCTGTCCGACGTGCTGGAGCTCTTCGGTGCGATGCGCGAGGCCGGCGAGGTCCCGGAGGGGGCGGACGCGGACATCAAGCAGGGCGACGCGCTGTCCCTGCCCTTCGCCGACGGCGAGTTCGACCGGGTGGTGGCCGCCGAGGTCCTCGAGCACATCCCCGACGATGCCGCGGCGATCGCCGAGCTGGTGCGGGTGCTGCGGCCCGGAGGGACCATCGCGGTCACGGTGCCGCGCTGGCTGCCGGAGCAGGTCTGCTGGCCGCTCTCCGACGAGTACCACGCCAACGAGGGCGGTCACGTCCGGATCTACGCCGGCGACGAGCTCGTGCGCGCCCTGGTCGAGGCCGGGCTGGAGTACGACGGCCGCGACCACGCGCACGGCCTGCACGCGCCCTACTGGTGGATCAAGTGCGCGGTCGGGGTGACCAAGGACAAGCACCCGCTCGTCACGACCTACCACCGGCTCCTGGTCTGGGACATCATGAAGCGGCCGCTCGTCGACCGCGCCTCGCGGAGCGGGCGCTGAACCCGCTGATCGGCAAGAGCCTGGTGCTCTACCTGCACAAGCCGGGAGGCGGCCGCGTGAGCGCCGGCCTGCCGGCCATCGAGGGCCTGCTGAGCCGGCACGACGTGCGTGCCACGGCCGCCTCGATCGCCCGGATGCAGGAGCCCGACGGCGCGCTGCCCTGGACGACCGGCGACTTCACCGACACGTGGAACCACGTCGAGGCGGCGATGGGGCTGCTCGTCGGCGGCGAGCCCGAGGCCGCGCAGCGGGCCTACGACTGGTGCCTGGCGACCCAGCGCGACGACGGCTCCTGGCCGATGAAGGTGCTCGGCGGCGTCGTCGCGGACAGCAGCGCCGAGACCAACATGTGCGCCTACCTCGCCGTCGGCGTGTGGCACCACTGGCTGGTGCGCCGCGACGAGCGCTTCGTGCGTCGCTGCTGGGCCGCCGTACGCCGGGCGCTGGACCTGGTCGTCTCGCTGCAGCTGCCCTTCGGCGGCATCGCCTGGTCGCGCGAGGCCGGCGGCCAGGTCAACGAGGAGGCGCTGCTGGCCGGCAGCGCGAGCACCTTCCACGCCCTGGCGGCCGGCATCGCGCTGTCGGAGCTGATGGACGACGCGCAGCCGGAGTGGGAGCTCGCGGCCGGCCGGCTGCGGCACGCCCTGCGCCGGCACCGCGACGAGTTCCTGGACAAGCGCACCTTCTCGATGGACTGGTACTACCCGGTGCTCGGCGGCGCGGTGCGCGGGGACGAGGGGCGGGCGCTGATCGACAGCCGCTGGGACGACTTCGTCGTGCCGGGGCTGGGGATCCGCTGCGTCGACACCAACCCGTGGGTGACCGGTGCGGAGACCTGCGAGCTGGTGCTGGCGCTCGACACGGTCGGGGAGCGCGAGCGGGCGCTGCGGCTGCTGCGCGACATGCAGCACCTGCGGTCGGCCGACGGTGGCTACTGGACCGGCTACGTGTTCGCCGACGAGGTGGTGTGGCCCGCGCAGCAGACGACGTACACCGCGGCCGCCGTGATCCTCGCCGTCGACGCGCTGTCGGTGACCACGCCGGGCGCCGACGTCTTCCGGGGGAGCAGCCTGCCGCTGCAGCTCCCGGAGATCGGCCTGGAGTGCGGCTGCGCGGAGCAGCTCGACCGCGCGCTAGGAGACCGGGTCGCCGGCGTCGCCGCCGGTGCGCCGCAGCACCCGCATCGAGCCGTGCGCCTCGGTCTCCTCGAAGCCGTCGGCGAGCGCGCGCAGGTAGACCCGGTACGGCGGCTGCCCGCCGTCCGCGGGGTCGGGGAACACGTCGTGCACGACCATCGTGCCGCCGTGCGCCACCCAGCGGCCGAAGCCCTCGTAGTCGGCGCCGGCGTGCTCGTCGGTGTGCCCGCCGTCGACGAACAGCAGGGCCAGGGGAGTGCGCCAGTGCGCCGAGACCGTCGAGGAGCGGCCGACGACCGCGACCACCTCGTCCTCGAGCCCGGCGGCCGCGATGGTGCGGCGGAAGGTCGGCAGGGTGTCGAGGCGACCGAACTCCGGGTCGGCGAGGGCGGGGTCGTGGTAGTCCCAGCCGACCTGGTTCTCCTCGGAGCCGCGGTGGTGGTCCACGGTGAAGACGGTGCTGCCGGCCGCCCGTGCGGCGGCGCCGAGGTAGATCGCCGACTTGCCGCAGTAGGTGCCGACCTCCAGGCCGGGCAGGCCCGGGTGCTCGCGCAGCGCGCGGACGGCCACCTCGTGCAGCAGGTCGCCCTCGTCCGGCGGCATGAAGCCGGTCGCGGCCAGGGCGTGCGCCAGCAGCGCCGTCGGGCATCGGCGCTCACGCCGGCACCTGGGCGTCGAGCCAGCGGTCGCGGGTGAACCGCAGGAAGCGGTCGACGCCCCGCACCACGTGCGGCGCTGCGGATCGAGGGGAAGACGTCGAAGGCGTGCTGGGTGCCGGGCAGCTCGGCGTAGGCGGTCGGTTGCCGCGAGGACGCGCGCAGGGAGTCGACGAACTGCCGCGCCTGGTCGACGTGCACCAGGGAGTCTCCGCGTCCGTGGATCACCAGGAACGGCGGGGCGTCCGGCGTTCACCCGCAGCAGCGGCGAGGCCTTCTCGAACTCCTCCCGGTCGCGCGCGCGGGTCCTTGAACAGCACCTTCGGGCCCAGGAACCGGTCCCGCAGCACCTCCGCGCGCCGGTGGCCGGTCGCGCCGGCGAAGTCGTAGATGCCGTAGTGCGGCACCGCCGCCTGCACGGAGGTGTCGGCGTCCTCGAAGCCCGGTTGGTACTCCGGGTCGTCGGGCGTGAGCGCCGCCAGGGCGGCGAGGTGCCCGCCGGCGGAGCCGCCGGTGATGGCCACGAACCCCGGGTCCATGCCGTACGACGGCGCCGTGCTCGCGCACCCAGGCGAGCGCCCGCTTCACGTCGACCAGGTGCGCCGGGAACGGGTCGCGCGGGGCGAGCCGGTAGTTCGGCCGCGACGCAGATCCAGCCCGGCTGCGGCCATGTGCAGCATCAGCGGCACCCCCTGGTCGTCCTTGCTCCCGATCGTCCAGCCGCCGCCGTGCACCTGCAGCAGCACCGGCGCCGGGCGGTCCGCCGAGCTCGCGGGGTCGGTAGACGTCGAGCAGTCCGCGGCGGCCGTGCGCCTCGTCGTACACCACGTCCTTGATGACCTCGACGTGGTCGCGGGCCAGCCGGAACGGCAGCGCCAGCGCGCTCAGCGGCGTGGACAGGTCGAGGTCGGTGTGCCGCTCCTCGAGCCGGTCCCGGTAGTCCTCGCCGAGCGTCTCGACGAGGGCGCGCTCGACGCAGGCGCCGGCCCGGATGGACTGCAGCACCATCGCCGACAGGCCCGCGACCGTGCCGGCCGCCAGCGCCAGGCCCGTCGGTCGGGCTCGCGACGGGTCAGCTCGCGGGCGGCGTCGGCGGCGGTGAGCGCCAGCAGGTGCGGCGCCAGCTCGCTGGTCAGCCAGCCGGCCACCATCGACGGCACCCCCGCGTAGTAGCTCGGCACGGCCCGCAGCGCGTTGGCGGTCAGCGCGGTCAGCGGCGAGCTGGCGGTGCAGGTAGGACATGGCCGTGAGGCTAGCGGGGCGCCCTCGGAGGGCCCGCTGCAGGAGTGACTCGGGCAGACTGGCCCCCATGAGTGACCCGACCCCGATCCGGGTGGTCCGTGCGGGCGACCTCGTCCCCGCCGACCCCACCCCCGGCATGCAGCGCAAGCAGGCCTTCGAGGTGCCATCGCTGTGGTCGGGGCAGGTCGAGACCGCGCCCGGCTCGACGTCCGGCTGGCACCACCACGACGTCAACGAGTCCAGCCTGTACGTCGTGCGCGGGGTGCTGCGGCTGGAGTTCGAGGGGTACGACGGCCACCTCGACGCCGAGGAGGGCGACTTCGTGCACGTGCCCGCGCACACCGTGCACCGGGAGAGCAACCCCACCGATGCGCCGACGCTGGCCGTGATCGCCCGCGCCGGTGGCGGAGTCCCCACGGTCAACGTCGATCCGCCACCAGGACGTTGACGGACCTGCGAAATTCGGTCGCGCGCACGCCTGCGAAGGAGCAGGCTGCTGACATGGGCGAGCTCGAGATCCACCGGTTCCACGCCGACGACCTCGGCGACGTACGCGCGTCGCTGGCGGTCTTCGAGGCCGGCCGGACCGTGGACTCGCCGTGGGAGCACCCGTGGGTGGAGGGTCAGTACGTCGGCTTCCTGGAGCGCGGCTGGGATGGCGAGCCACCGCTGGCGCACCTGGCGACCGTCGACGGGCAGCCGGTCGGGGCGGCGCTGATGTTCGTCTCGGAGTACGACAACACGCACCTCGCCTGGGCCTCGCCCGTGGTCGACCCGTCGTGCCGGCGCCGGGGCTACGGCAGCCGGCTGTTCGAGGCACTGTGCGAGGTCGCCCGGGCGCACGACCGCACCACGATCGGCGCCGACGGCTGGGAGTCGGAGAGCGCCTCCGGCTTCGCCGCGCGGCAGGGCCTGGAGTGCAAGTCCCAGGCGATCCAGCGTCGCCAGCACCTGAAGGAGATCGAGCCGGGGTTGGCGCAGCGGCTGTACGACGAGGCGGCCGGCGTCGCGACCGACTACGAGCTCGTCCGGATCGTCGGCCGGACGCCCCCGGAGCTGGTGGACGGCATGGTCGAGCTCGTCTCGGCGATCAACGACGCCCCCACCGACGCGCTCGACCTGGAGGACGAGGTCTTCACGCCCGAGCGGCTCGCCGAGTACGAGCAGGGCGTCGAGCGGCGCGGCAACACGCTCTACCGGTTGGTCGCCCGGCACCGCGAGACCGGTGCCCTGGGTGGCCACACCGTCGTCGCCGTCGAGAGCGCCCGCCCGAGCATCGCCGACCAGCACGACACCGCCGTCGCGCGTGCGCACCGGGGGCACCGGCTCGGTCTGCTGCTCAAGGCCGGCATGCTGCTGTGGCTGGCCGAGACCGAGCCCCAGGTCGAGACCATCGACACGTGGAACACCGAGTCCAACGACCACATGATCGCGGTCAACGAGCTGCTGGGCTACCGCGTGATGGGCCGCGAGCTGCAGTTCCAGAAGTCACTCTGACCGTGCGGCAGGTCGAGCTCACGGGCGGCACCGTCGAGTACGACGACACCGGTGGCCACGGACGCGTCGTCGTGCTGTGTCACGGGCTGCTGATGGACGGCTCGGTCTGGGACCGGATGCTGCCCCACCTGGACCCCGGGCTGCGCGTGGTCAGGCCGCTCCTCCCGCTCGGGGCGCACCGGCTGCCGATGCGCCCCGATGCCGACCTGTCCCTGCGTGGCCAGGCCGCCATGCTCGCGGAGCTCCTGGAGCGCCTCGAGCTGGACGACGTGGTCCTCGTGGTCAGCGACACCGGCTTCCCCCTCCTGCTGGCCGCCGCGCGCCATCCGAGGGTCGGGGCACTGGTGGCACTGCCCTGCGAGGCCTTCGACAACATCCCCCCGGGGCTTCCGGGCCGAACGGTGGCCCTTGCTGCGCGCATCCCCGGCGGGGTCCTCGTGGCCGCGGCCGCGCTGCGCCTGCCGTTCGCCCGCCGTCTCCCGTTCACGCTCGGACCGATGTCCCGCAGACCGCTCGACCCCCGGCTCGTGTCGCGCTGGACCGCACCCCTGCTGCGGGACCGGGCGGTCCGTCGCGACCTGGTGAAGTACGCCACCGCGCCCGACTTCTCCGCGATCGCGGCCGCCTGCCGGGCGCTGCCCGAGTTCGACGGCCGGCGCTCCTGCTCTGGTCGCGGACGGACCGGATGATGCCCTTCGGGCACGCCGTCGCCATGGCCCGCAGCCTGCCCCGGGCCCGGCTGGTGGCCTTCGACGACGGCGGCTCGCTGCTCCAGATCGACGAGCCGGTCCGCGTCGCGGCCGAGATCAACGCCCTGGCCCTCGAGGCGTGACGCTCCCTCAGGCGACGCAGGAGAAGTCGACCAGCCACCGGCCGGCCGCCGAGTAGGCCAGGGGCGCGGCCCAGGCGCCGACCACCCAGGGCCAGGGGCTGCGGACGAGGACGGCGACCCCCAGTCCGCCCAGGTAGGCCGCGAGGGCCACGGCGGCAGGCACCAGCAGGGACGCCCCCGCAGGCGTGCACAGCGGGAGGACCAGCCAGGTGGTGGCCTCGAGGCCGAAGCGACCTCCCGAGACCACGGTCAGGACGGCGGGGAGCCAGAGTCCCGTCACGACGAGGGCCGCGCAGACGTGCCCGAGCGCCGGCGAGGTCGCGGGCCAGAGCCGATCCCGCACACGGGCGGCGAAGGCCGGCAGCAGCAGCGAGGTGAGGAAGCCGACCAGGGGGACGCTGAAGGACAGGACCCCCGGTACGGCGAGCCAGCCGGCGCTGCGTGCGTGCGCCCGAGGAAGTGTGGGTCGATTCGTGGCCGTGGTCATGAGAGGCTCCTTTACCGTCGAGCATGACGCTATCCGCGGCAGTGGGGCTCCGTCTTGAGTACGCAGGCTCACTTCGCACGTCGCGCACGACGAGAACGGACCGGACGAGGTGAGAGCGTGGGGCGCACAGTCGACGTCGACTACCTGGTGGTCGGGGCCGGCGCCATGGGCATGGCGTTCACCGACGCGCTCATCGACCACTCCGACGTGCGGGTCGCGCTGGTCGACCGTCGCCACGCCGCCGGAGGTCACTGGCTCGAGGCCTACCCGTTCGTGCGGCTGCACCAGTCGTCGACCTTCTACGGCGTCGCCTCGACCCTGCTCGGCGGCGGGCGCACGCAGACCCAGGGACCGGAGCGCGGGCTGCACGAGCGTGCCGGCCAGCCGACGATCAGCGCCTACTTCAACGACGTGCTGGCCGACCGGATGCTCGCGAGCGGCCGGGTCGAGTTCTTCCCCGGCTGCGACTACGTCGGGGGACCGCACCTTCGTGTCGCGCGTCTCGGGTGAGCGCTTCGAGGTGCCGGAGCGAGTGCCGGGTCGTGGATGCGCGCTACCTCGCCCCCGACATCCCGGCGGAGACCCCGCCGCAGTTCGCGGTCGACGGAGGTGCACGGGTGGTGCCGGTCAACGACCTGGTCGCGGCTGGAGGAGGCACCGAGCCAGTACGTCGTGGTGGGCTCGGGCAAGACCGCGACGGACGCCTGCGTCTGGCTCCTGACGCGCGGCGTCGACCCCGACGCGATCTGCTGGGTGCGACCGCGCGACCCGTGGATGCTGGACCGGGCCCTGATCCAGCCGGACCCCGTGATCTACCTCGGCATGGTCGCCGACCTGATGCAGGCGGCCGCAGGCGCCCCGTCGCTGCCGGACCTGTTCCTCCGGCTCGAGGACGCCGGCATCATGCTGCGCATCGACCGCTCGGTCACCCCGACGATGGCGAAGGCACCGACGCTGGGCCGGTGGGAGCTCGACGCTGCTGCGCACGATCACGCACGTCGTACGCCTCGGGCACGTCCGCGCGGTGCGGCGGGGAAGGATCGAGCCTCGACGGACGGCTCGGTCACGGTCGCGGACGATGCGCTGGTCGTGAACTGTGCGGCCGACGGCCTGAAGCATGCGGCCGCGGGTGCCCATCTGGGCAGCCGGCGTCGATCACGCTGCAGCCGATCCGGGCCGGGTTCCCGTGCTTCGGGGCGCGCCCTGACCGGGTACGTCGAGGCGACCCGCGACGACGACGTCGAGAAGAACCGGCTGTGCCCGCCGTCGTCGTACGGCAACTCGCCTGACCGAGTGGGCCGAGATGAACGTCCGGGGCATGCGCAACGCGGCGGCCTTCGGCGCCGAGCCCGACATCAAGGCGTGGGCGGACCGGGTCGCCCTCAACCCGTCCCGGGTCGCGCCGGAGGACGCGGGAGCCCCCGGGGTGAGCGAGGTGCAGGGCCGTCTGGAGGCGCTTGTCCCGGCCGGGTTGAAGCGGCTGGCGGAGCTCGGTGGTCAGGCTCCTGCCTGAGCCGTGGGCTCGTCGAAGGCGCTGTGGTGGCTCGCGACCTGGCGCGCCTGCGCGAGGTGGCTGCCGAGGTAGCCGCCCACGGTCGAGACCGCGGCGCCGGCCAACGCCAGCCGGACCCCGCTTCCGTGCCGGCCCCGCTGCCGGGCGACCCACGACGCGGCGTAGGTGCCGATCGCGACCCCGTTGGTGACGGCGTGGACGAGACCCACGCGCTGGTCGCGCGGGCCGGTTCGCGACCACTCGGCCCACCCGGTCCACGCGGTCGGTCCGGCGAACAGCAGGCCCGCGCCGACCAGGCGCTTGGCCGAGGCGGCCGACCCGGCGCCGCCTGCGAGGTCGAGCAGCGTGGCCGAGGTCCAGCTGCCCAGCACGACGTCGGTCAGCAGCGGGTGGACGGCGTGGCCGAGCCAGTCGCCCCGCAGCAGCCCGCCGCGGGCTCCGCTGCCGAACGCCTTGGTGACGTGCGGCTCCAACGCGCGCACCGGGGCGTCGAGAACCGAAGCGCGCTCGAGGGCGAGCGTCCAACGGACGATCGTGGGGGGCCGTTCGACCGTGCGCATGCGCTTCTCCTCGTGGCTGGTGATGGGGCTCGATCCTGGCTCGCCCGCCACGCGAGGTCAACGCACCGGTCAGGCCTTGGTGTCGTTGCCGCCGGCGGTCTTCTTCTGCGTCCTCTTCTGAGTCGTCTTCTTCTGGGCCGTCCCCTGGCCGGCTGCTCCCTTGGGCTTCTCCCGCACTCGCACGCCCTGCCCGGAGGACCGGTTCACCTCGAACAGGTCGATCGCCGCGACGAGGTCGACCAGCTTGGCGTAGCCCCAGTTGCGGGAGTCGAACGCGGGCGCCTGCTTCGCGACGTAGGAGCCGACGCCTCCGAGGTTGGCCCAGCCGTCGTCGTCGGATCCGGCGTCGATGCCCTCACGCATCCAGCGGACGAGCTTGGCGTCCTGGCGCAGCTCGCTGCTGCTCCTGCGGGTCGGGGCCGTCGGTGCGGTGTCCTCGTCGCTGGGCTCCTTGGGCTTGTCGGTGCGCCGCAGCACGTCGAGGTAGACGAACTTGTCGCAGGCGGCGACGAGCGACTGCGGGGTGCGGGGCTCGCCGAACCCGTAGACCGTCTTCCCCGACTCCCGGAGCCGCGACGCCAGCTTGGTGAAGTCGCTGTCCGAGGTGACCAGGCAGAAGCCGTCGAGGTTGCCGGTGTAGAGCAGGTCCATCGCGTCGATGATCATGGCGCTGTCGGTCGCGTTCTTGCCGGTGGTGTAGGCGAACTGCTGCATCGGCTGGATCGCGTGCGCGTTGATCGCCTCCTTCCACCCGCGCAGGTTCGGCGTCGTCCAGTCGCCGTACGCCCGCTTGACGGTGGCGCCGCCGTACTTCGCGATCTCGGCGAGCAAGGCCTCGATGATGGTCGGCGTCGTGTTGTCACCGTCGATGAGGACGGCGAGCCGGGTGGAGTCCGGGGTCGCAGGCATGTCCGGAGCGTAGTGCGAGCGCCCGGGGGCGGCGCGTCAGCGCAGCTGCATCGAGCCGGACACGTCGGGCTCCCACGGCATCTCGGCGTCCGTGGCGACGCGCTCGTCGAGGGCCGCGGCGACGTCGGAGGGCCACGGTGAGGTCTGCCGGGTCTCCATGTCGATGTGCAGGAAGACCTCCTCCATGACGAAGCTCAGGCGGCGGTGCGAGTCGTCGAGCAGGTAGACCAGGGCGTGGGCGGACCGCTCCGCGCGACCGAGCAGCCGCACCCGCGCCGAGAGCTTGTCGCCGGTGCGCAGCTCGGCCAGGTAGGTCAGGTGGTGCTCGGCCGAGAAGACCGCGTGACCGGTGGCGGGCCAGTTCTGCGGGATCCCCAGCGCCACGAGGGACTCGTCGAGCCCCTCACTGGCGATGCCGGTGTAGTGCCGGACGTTGAGGTGGCCGTTGACGTCCTCGAAGGCGATCGGGACAGGCTGCTCGACGTACGCCGGGAGGTCGACGAGCTGGTCGTACGAGGGATGTGAGCTCACGCTGGGTGACGATACCCGGAGCGCGGGACCTACGGCTCCACCCGCTCGTCGAGCAGGGCCGCGATCCGGCGCCACTGCTCGCGCGAGACCCAGGACGGGTTGGGCCCGGCCGGCATCCGCTGCACCTCGAGGTCGTCGATGCCCGCCGCCCGGAGCTCGGCGTCGGTGAGCGGGGCGGTCCACAGCGCGATGCGCACGGGGACGGCCAGCTCGGCGTCCGTCCGGGCCACGGCTCCGGTCACGTGACCGAGTCCTCGCAGGCCGCGCCCCGCCCCGGAGACCCACAGCGCCACGGGGTGGCCGGCCCGCATCAGGTCCGCCCGGTATCCAGGTGTCACGCAGCGCGAGGTGATCGTGGGCTCGCGGCCGCCGCGAGGCTGGAGGAGCTCGCGGTTGACGCGCGGGTCGGCCTTGATGAGCCAGGCGCCGAGCGTCGCCTCGGTCACCACCCGGGCCATGTCGGCGTTCCTCCCGTGCGCGGTCGAGCCCCGCTCATGCCCGGCGACGGCTGCTGACAGGTCCGCGACCGACGAACTGCCGCAGCGCACCGGGCACGCTGCGCGGGCGCAGCACCGGCGACCGGCCCGACGCGGCGTCCCGCATGCCCTGCACCGTCTCCGCGAGCACCGACACCGCGTCCTGGCTCGCGGACCACCCCAGCTCGGCGGCGGCGCGGGACGTGTCCATCAGCGGGACGGCGTAGCCCAGGTCGAGCCAGCCGGCGTCGAGCTGCTGCAGGCGCGCGTGCCAGCTGACCGAGACGGCCGCCCGGAGGGCCGCGGCGGGGACGTGCACCAGCCGTGCGCCGAGCACGTCCGCGATGTCGGCCGCGGTGAGCGCCGGCGGCGCCGCCAGGTTGAAGGCTCCTGGGGCGCGCGCCTCCAGGACTCGGGCCAACGCCTCGGCCACGTCGTCCGCGTGCACCATCGGGATGGTCAGCCGTCGGTCGAGCGGCAGCACCGGCAGGTGATCCAGGAGAGAGGCGGGCAGCAGCGCCGGCAGGCCGTAGCGGAGCAGGGCGCTGCCGGCGGCGCGCTGCCCGACGATGCCGGGCCGGATCCGGGTCACGACGGGAGCCGACCCCTCGCCCTCCCACCGGTCGAGGAGCCGCTCGGCCGCAGCCTTGTGACGGCTGTACATCGAGGTGGGCACGCCCCCGGTCGGCCACGTCTCGTCGACGGGCCGGTCGTCGTCCTTGGGCGAGTAGGCGCCGACCGACGACATGTGCACGAGATGGGGCACCCCGGCCGCCGTGACCGCGTCGATGACGCGCTGCGTGCCGCCGACGCCGAGCGAGGCCAGGTAGTCCTCGCGGTGGGTGGGCTGGAACCCCCAGGCCAGGTGCACGACGGCGTCGGCCCCGGCGAAGCAGGAGCGCAGCGCGTCGAGGTCGTCGTCGCGCGAGAGGTCGCTCGTCACCCACTCCACGGTGTCGTAGGGCGCGACCGGCGGCGGCGGGCGTCGCACGACGCCGACCAGGTCGTGCCGCCCCTCGGCGCTCAACCGCCGCAGCAGTGCGGTGCCGACGTTGCCGCTGGCCCCGGTGATCACGATGCGCATGCGGCGGCTCATGCGTCGCGCGACCGGCGGGCCGTCGAGTAGGCGGGCTCGCGCAGCCGGCGCACCCAGTCGTAGGGCTCCAGGCCCGGCAGCCGGTTGACGACGGGGTCGAACGACAGGGCGGCGTCCGGCTCGTCCGCCGGGTCGTCGTCGAGCACCAATTCGGCGAAGGGGTGCCAGCGGCCCGCGCCGACGGCCCACGCCAGGTCGAGCGCGTGCTCGTCGCGGAACCTCGCGGAGAGCAGCACCGGCCCGGACGGCGTCGAGTAGGGCAGCAGGGTGGTCATCGGTCGGGTGTACGCCGACCGCCCGACCGTGAAGGTGAAGCGCGTCAGCCGCCCGAGCCCCGTCGTGGCGAACAGCAGGTCGCCGGAGCGGTCGGCGTCGACCGGCACCCGGAGGGCGAGACCGAACACGTCGGGCAGGGGAGCGGGCAGGCCGAGCGAGCGGGACTGCCGGACCAGCACGCGATCCTCACCCGCCTCGTCGAGCCAGGACGATCCGCTCCGCGCGGCGGCTCCCGAACGACGCAGCGTGCCGGTCACGACGTGACCCCGAGGGTGCAGGGGCTTGGCCGCCGGTCGGGCAGCGGTGACGCGGGTGGCAGCGCGCAGCAGCTGTCCACCGGCCGATGAGGCGGCGCGAGCCGCGGTGTCGAGGTAGGCCATGCAGTGTCGTACCCGAACCTCGGGCAGGGATGAGCGAGGAGGCCCGGGACTTTGCGGCGCTACCCGTCGGCGTTGCGCCGGCGCGTCTGCCAGGCCTTCTTGGCGGCCCGGCTGCGGGTCCGGTGGAGCCGCTCGGCGTCGAGCCGCGCCTTCTCGAGCGCGCGCTCCCGGCGTCGTACCTGGGAGGCGGCCTTGCGGCGCTCGGTCTCGAGAACGGCTTCGGAGCGCACCGGCCACACGTAGGGCAGGTCGTCGGGCACACCGGGGAAGAGCGGCCCGTAGTGCTGCGCGTCCTTGCGCACGAGCGCCGACCGGTGGCTGCGGTGCAGGTCCTCGTCGCCGAACCACGCCGGCAGCGCCCCCGCGGCGGCCAGCTCCTCCTGCGTGCGCACCGTCTCGATCCCCGCCGCGCGGAGGTCCGTGGCGATGGTGAGCGCGCAGGTGTCGCCGAAGCCGAGCTCGACCCACACCTCGCAGCACGTGAAGCCGTACCTCCCCAGTGCCTCCTCGAAGCCCTTCCACATGAGGGTGGCCGGGTGGTTCGCCCAGCCGTAGCCCGGCCTCGTGAGGGCACGCACGACCTGGATCGTCTCGACGCGCTGCTTGCCGAGACGCTGCCGGTCCAGGGTGCGCGCCGAGCGCTCGAAGTCGGCGTAGGGCAGGAAGGTCTGCACGCGTCAGCCGTGCCCCTCGTCGGCGGCCGTCCCGAAGTCGTAGACGACGTCGGCGAACCGGTCGGCAGCGAACACGTAGAAGAAGCGCAGCACGTCCTCGCCCGTGTTGCGAAGACCGTGACGGGTCAGCGACGGGATGTGGACCGCCGAGCCGGCCCGCACCTCGTGCTCGGTGTCCCCCAGCCGGAGCAGCCCCACGCCCTGCACGACGTAGTAGCTCTCGACGGTCTGGTGCCGGTGGCAGGCCAGCTCGCCACCCGGGGGCACGCTGGAGATGCCGGTCGACAGCGCGGTCGTCGGCGTGACGTCCCGGCTGAAGAGGGTGCGCCAGGTGGCGCCGCCGCGGTGGGCGTCGTCCCACCCCTCGTCGGGCAGCAGGTGCTCGTGGCGCACGAGCGGGTGGTCGGCGTCCGTCATCGGAGGAGGATCTCAGACGAGCAGAGGTCAGTCGCGGGCGGTGAGGACGAGCGGACCGTCGGGGGTGATCGCGATCGTGTGCTCCATGTGCGCGCCCCGTGAGCCGTCACCGCTGCGCAGGGTCCAGCCGTCTGCGGTCGGTGTAGAGCACGTCGGTGGTCTGCAGGAACCACGGCTCGATGGCGATCACCAGCCCGGGCTTCAGCGGGTAGCCCCGGCCCGCCCGGCCGTTGTTGGCGACGTGCGGGTCGCCGTGCATGGTGCGGCCGACGCCGTGACCGCCGAAGTCGGTGTTGATGGAGAGGCCCTCGGCGTGGGCGACCGCCGCGATGGCCGCGGAGATGTCGCCGATGCGCGAGCCGGCCTGGGCCGCGGCGATTCCGGCGTCGAGGGCACGGCTGGCGGTGTCGATCAGGGCGAGGTCCTGCTCGGCCGCCGTACCGACGACCAGCGAGATCGCGGAGTCCGACACCCAGCCGTCCACGGACGCCGCGAAGTCGAGGCTGAGCAGGTCGCCGTCGACCAGGACGTAGTCGTGGGGGAGGCCGTGCAGCACGGCGTCGTTCACCGACGTGCAGAGCACCTTGCCGAAGGGCATCGCGCCGAACGACGGGTGGTAGTCGATGTAGCAGGACTCCGCTCCGCGGTCCCGGATCATCTCGTGGGCGAGGTCGTCGAGCTCCAGCAGGTTCATGCCGACCTCGGCGACCTCGGCGAGACGGGTCAGCACGTCGGCGACGAAGCGCCCGGCGGGCTTCATCTGCTCGATCTCGGCAGGGGTGCGCAACTCGATCACCTCACGAGCCTAACGAGCCGGTCGCGGGGTCGTCCCCGGGCATCACGCCTAGGGGACGACGCAGACGTTCTCCCGCGTCAGCCTCAGCTTCTGGTCGGGTGAGATGGAGATGTCGGTGATCACCCGGACCGACTTCCCGATGCAGCCCGAGGAGCCGATGTTGAGCGGCTTCTCCGCCGCCGCCTGGGCGGCGCGGCCCGCCTTCCCGGCCTTGCCGGCGGGGCCGGCCGGTCCGGTCGGTCCGACGGCTCCGTCCTCGCCGTCGGCACCGTCCTTGCCCGGGGCGCCGGCGAGGCCGGTCTGGCCCTGCTCCCCCTGGAACGCCGCCGGAAACACCGTGGTCGCGGTGGCGGCTCCGAGGAACCCGAAGACCAGCGCCAACACACTCGTCACAACGATCTTGCCCATGCGTGCAACTTAAAGGACGAAAGCGACGAGCGTCCGACGAATCGTGCGATTCAGACCGTTCGGCGGAGCCGGCCTACCAGCCGCGTTCGCGCCACTGGGCGAGCTGGGGGCGCTCGGTCCCGAGGGTGCCGTCCGCACCGTGGCCGGGATAGAACCACGTCTCGTCGGGCAGCCGGTCGAAGAGCTTCGTCGACACGTCGTGGACGAGCGAGGCGAAGTCGTCGGCGGAGCCAGTCTTGCCGACCCCGCCCGGGAACAGGCAGTCGCCCGTGAACAGGTGGGGCGAGCCGTCGGGGTCGTCGTACAGCAGGGCGATGGAGCCCGGCGTGTGACCGACGAGGTGGATCACCTCGAGCGAGGCCGCGCCGACCCGCACGGTGTCCCCGTCGCCGACCCGTACGTCGACCGGCACCGGCAGCTCGTCGGCGTCCTCGGTGCCTGCCACGGTGGTCGCGCCGGTCGCCTCGACGACCTGGGGGAGCGCCCGGTGGTGGTCCCAGTGCTGGTGCGTCGTGACGACGGTCGCGAGGCCGTCGGCGCCCACCACCTGCAGGATCCGGGTCGCGTCGTCGGCGGCGTCGATCAGCAGCTGCTCGTCGGTCTGCCGGCAGCGGAGCAGATAGACGTTGTTGTCCATCTCGCTCACCGACAGCTTGGTGATCACGAGCCCCGGGAGCTCACGCACGTCGGGCGTGCCGCCGGGGGACACCCTGCCTGTGTAACCGCCGCTGGGGCTCATCGTCGCCGCCTTCCGAGCTGGGGGAGGGTGCCCGCGGAGCAGGTCAGCCCGCGTCCTCCGCCGCGTCCGACCAGCCACCCTGCCAGGTCGCCGTGTGCAGCGCTGATTTGCGGGCAGGGGGAGGACGTGTCCGTCGTGCCGTGCAACCGGTCCCGCGAGCCTTGCTCGCCCCCGCTATCATGGCGAACGTTTGTTCGAACGCGCCGAGTGGCAAGGAAGTTCCGTGGCTGACCAGCTCGTCATCAGAGGTGCCCGCGAGCACAACCTCAAGGACGTCTCCCTCGAGCTCCCCCGAGACTCCCTGATCGTGTTCACGGGACTGTCCGGGTCGGGCAAGTCGAGCCTCGCGTTCGACACGATCTTCGCCGAGGGTCAGCGCCGGTACGTCGAGTCGCTGTCGGCCTACGCACGGCAGTTCCTGGGCCAGATGGACAAGCCCGACGTGGACTTCATCGAGGGTCTGTCCCCGGCGGTGTCGATCGACCAGAAGTCGACGTCGAAGAACCCCCGCTCGACCGTCGGCACGATCACCGAGGTCTACGACTACCTCCGGCTGCTCTACGCACGCGCGGGGCGTCCCCACTGCCCGACCTGCGGCGCGCCGATCTCCCGGCAGACCCCGCAGCAGATCGTCGACCGGATCCTCACCCTCGAGGAAGGGGCCCGCTTCCAGGTGCTCGCACCGGTGATCCGCGGCCGCAAGGGTGAGTACCTCGAGCTGTTCCGCCAGCTCCAGACCCAGGGCTTCTCCCGGGCCCGCGTCAACGGCGAGACCTACCAGCTCGACACGATCCTGACCGAGGGCCCCAAGCTCGACAAGCAGAAGAAGCACACCATCGAGGTCGTCGTCGACCGGCTCTCGGTGAAGGCCTCCTCGAAGCGGCGGCTGACCGACTCGGTCGAGACCGCGCTGGGTCTCGCGTCCGGTCTCGTGGTCTTCGACTTCGTCGACCGGGGCGAGAAGGACGCCGACCGGGAGCTGAAGTTCTCCGAGAAGATGGCCTGTCCCAACGAGCACGCGATCGAGACCGACGACCTCGAGCCGCGGTCGTTCTCGTTCAACTCGCCCTTCGGCGCCTGCCCCGCCTGTCACGGCATCGGCACGCGCATGGAGGTCGACCCCGAGCTGGTCGTCAGCGACCCGTCGCAGACGCTGGGCGAGGGCGTCATCGGCCCGTGGTCCGGGGCACACGTCGCCGACTTCTTCACCCGGATCCTCGGGGCCCTCGGGGACGAGCTCGGCTTCGACCTCAACACCCCCTGGGAGGACCTCCCGGCGAAGGCACGCAGGTCGATCCTCGACGGGCACTCCACCAAGGTGCACGTGCGGCACCGCAACCGCTACGGCCGCGAGCGCTCCTACTACACCGCCTTCGAGGGGGTCCGGCCCTACATCGAGCGGCGGCACCGGGAGGCGGAGTCCGACACCAGCCGGGAGCGCTTCGAGGGCTTCATGCGCCAGGTGCCGTGCCCCGTGTGCGAGGGCAGCCGGCTCAAGCCGGTGTCGATGGCGGTCACGCTCGGCGGCAAGAGCATCGCCGAGGTGTGCCGGATGGCGATCAACGAGACCGCGGACTTCCTGGCCACCCTGGAGCTCTCGGCCCGCGAGAAGCAGATCGCCGAGCGGGTCCTCAAGGAGATCCAGGAGCGCCTCAACTTCCTGCTCGACGTCGGCCTCGACTACCTCTCCCTCGACCGGCCCTCGGGCTCCCTGTCCGGCGGCGAGGCGCAGCGGATCCGGCTCGCCACCCAGATCGGCGCCGGGCTCGTCGGCGTGCTGTACGTCCTCGACGAGCCCTCGATCGGGCTCCACCAGCGCGACAACCACCGGCTGATCGAGACCCTCGTCCGGCTCAAGGACCTCGGCAACACCCTGATCGTCGTCGAGCACGACGAGGACACCATCCGGGTCGCCGACTGGGTCGTCGACATCGGGCCGGGCGCGGGGGAGCACGGAGGCCAGGTCGTCGTCTCCGGCCCGGTGCAGGAGCTGCTCGACCACCACGACTCCGCAACCGGCATGTATCTCTCCGGCCGCAAGAAGATCCCGGTCCCCGAGGTCCGCCGGCCCCGCACCCCGGGCCGCGAGCTCGTCGTGCGCGGGGCCAAGGAGCACAACCTCCGCGACATCGACGTGACCTTCCCCCTCGGCCTGTTCGTCGCGGTCACCGGGGTGTCCGGCTCCGGCAAGTCCACGCTGGTCAACGACATCCTCTACACCGTCGCTGGCCAAGCAGATCTACAACGCCCGCACGGTGCCCGGGTCGGCCACCGGCGCATCGACGGGCTCGACGAGGTCGACAAGGTGATCGAGGTCGACCAGTCCCCGATCGGCCGGACGCCGCGCTCCAACCCGGCGACCTACACCGGCGTCTTCGACCAGATCCGCAAGCTGTTCGCCGACCACGGCCGAGGCGAAGGTGCGCGGCTACGAGCAGGGCCGCTTCTCCTTCAACGTCAAGGGCGGCCGCTGCGAGGCGTGCTCGGGTGACGGCACGATCAAGATCGAGATGAACTTCCTGCCCGACGTCTACGTCCCGTGCGAGGTCTGCCACGGCGCGCGCTACAACCGCGAGACGCTCGAGGTGCACTACAAGGGCAAGACGATCGCCGAGGTGCTCGACATGCCGATCGAGGAGGCGGTGGACTTCTTCGCGGCCATCCCGGCGATCCACCGCCACATGCGCACCCTGGTCGACGTCGGCCTGGGCTACGTCCGGCTCGGCCAGCCGGCCCCGACGCTGTCCGGCGGCGAGGCGCAGCGCGTCAAGCTCGCGGCCGAGCTGCAGAAGCGGTCCACCGGCCGCACCGTCTACGTGCTCGACGAGCCGACCACCGGCCTGCACTTCGAGGACATCCGCAAGCTGCTGCTCGTGCTCGAACGGCTGGTCGACCAGGGCAACACGGTGCTGGTCATCGAGCACAACCTGGACGTGATCAAGACCGCCGACTGGCTGATCGACATGGGCCCCGAGGGCGGCAAGCGGCGGCGGCTCGGTGCGTCGCGGAGGGCACGCCCGAGGAGGTCGCCGCGGTCCCCGACAGCCACACCGGGGAGTTCCTGCAGCCGTTGCTGGGCCTGCCGGCGAACCGCGCGGCCGCGCCAGCCGCGAAGCCCGGTGCGGCCAAGGCGTCCGGCACCCCGCCAAGGCCGTGCCACGACGCGGACCACCGCCAGAGGCAAGACCGCAGTCCAAGAACGACCGCAGCCACAGAAGACCGCAGCCAGGAACGACCGGCGCGGCGGTCCGCCGGTGACCGCTCGGGTGCAAGCGGATCCATCCAGCGCACGTCGATCAGGCCCTCGCCCGCGCGCGGTGGCTGACGCCGCGTGACGTGGCCGACGGAATCAACGGTCGGGCACGGAGGAGCAAGTCATGACGGACGGGCAGCCGAGGCCGACGACCGGGTCGCGGCAGGCCGGCCCGGACCACGCGGCGCGTGTCCGCGGCGGCTCGATGCTGCGCGGCGCCGGTGTCGCCGGGTCGCGGCACCGGCTCCTGGCCGCCTGCGGCGCCGACTTCGGCGACACGCGCGCTCGGCCGCAGCCCGGCGCGGCCGGCGGCGAAGTCCAGCGCCGCCGGGCCGACCACGGTGGCGGTCGCCGACGTCCCGGTCGGGCAGCGGCACGATCCTGGCGGACGAGCCGGTGGTCGTGACCCAGCCCACCGAGGGCACCTTCAAGGCGTTCACCGCGGTCTGCACCCACCAGGGTGCACGGTCAGCAGTGTCGAGGACGGCACGATCAACTGCGCCTGCCACAACAGCCAGTTCTCCATCGAGGACGGCTCGCCCGGTCTCGGGCCCGGCCCCGGCGCGCTGGCCGCGAAGAAGGTCACGGTCGAGGGCGACCAGATCACGGTGGCCTGACCCCGGCGAGACTCCTGGCGACGAGTCCGTCGGCGGCCCGCCGTAGGGTTGGCGGCGTGGCCGACCCGTCGACGTACCGCCCGGCCCCGGGGTCGATCCCGACCTCACCGGGCGTCTACCGGTTCCGCGACGCGCACGCGCCGGGTGGTCTACGTCGGCAAGGCGAAGAACCTCCGCGCCCGGCTGACGTCGTACTTCCAGGACATCGTCAACCTGCACCCGCGCACCGCAGACGATGGTCACCACCGCCGCCGAGCGTCGAGTGGACGGTGGTCGGCACCGAGGTCGAGGCGCTGCAGCTGGAGTACTCCTGGATCAAGGAGTTCGACCCGCGCTTCAACGTCAAGTACCGCGACGACAAGTCCTACCCGTGGCTGGCGGTGACCCTCGACGAGGAGTTCCCCCGGGTGCATGGTCGGGCGCGGCGCCAAGAAGCAAGGGCGTGCGCTACTTCGGCCCCTACTCCCACGCCTGGGCGATCCGCGAGACCGTCGACCTGCTGCTGCGGGTGTTCCCGATGCGGTCCTGCTCCAACGGCGTGTTCAAGCGCTCGGCCCAGATCGGCCGGCCCTGCCTGCTGGGCTACATCGGCAAGTGCTCGGCGCCGTGCGTCGGCCGGGTCACGCGCCGAGGAGCACCGGGCGATCGTCGACGACTTCTGCGACTTCATGGCCGGGCAGACCAACGGCGTTCGTCAAGCGCGCTCGAGAAGCAGATGTACGCCGCCTCCGACGACCTGGACTTCGAGCGGGCCGCCCGGCTGCGCGACGACCTCGGCGCCCTGCAACCGGGCCCTGGAGAAGCAGGCCGTCGTGCTCGGCGACGGCACCGACGCCGACGTGGTCGCGTTCTCCGAGGACCCGCTCGAGGTGGCCGTGCAGATCTTCGACGTGCGCGGCGGCCGGGTCCGCGGCCAGCGCGGCTGGGTGGCCGACAAGGTCGACGACGCCGACACCGCCGGCCTGGTGCGAGCGCTTCCTGCTCCAGCTCTACGACGACGAGGTCGGCGACGCGATCCCGCGCGAGGTGCTGGTGCCCGCACTGCCCGACGACCACGCCGCGCTCGAGCGAGTGGCTGAGCGACGCAGCGCGGCGCCCGGGTGCGCTCCGGGTGCCGCAGCGCGGCGACAAGAAGGCGCTGCAGGAGACGGTGGCCCGCAACGCGCTCCAGGCGCTCGGTCTGCACAAGACCAAGCGGGCCAGCGACCTGACCACCCGCAACCGGGCCCTCGAGGAGATCCAGCAGGCGCTCGGCGCTGCCGGCGCGCCGCTGCGCATCGAGTGCTACGACATCTCCAACCTCCAGGGCACCGAGGTGGTCGGCGTCGATGGTGGTGTTCGAGGACGGGCTGGCCCGCAAGAGCGAGTACCGCCGCTTCGTGGTCGCGGCGTCGAGGGCCAGAACGACGTCGCCTCGATGCACGAGGTGATCACCCGCCGGTTCCGCCGGCTGCTCGACGAGCGGGCCGAGTCCGGGACTCCCGGCGACGGCCAGGACGGTCCCGACGACGCCGCCGACGAGGGCCCGATGCTGATCGACCCGGAGACCGGCCGGCCCGCGCAAGTTCGCCTACGCGCCCGGGCTGGTCGTCGTCGACGGCGGGCCGCCGCAGGTCGCCGCGGCGCAGCGGGCGCTCGACGAGCTCGGCATCGACGACGTGCCCGGTGTGCGGGCTGGCCAAGCGCCTGGAGGAGGTGTGGCTGCCCGGCGAGGAGGACCCGGTGATCCTGCCCCGCACCAGCGAGGGGCTCTACCTGCTCCAGCGGATCCGCGACGAGGCCCACCGGTTCGCCATCACCCACCACCGGTCCCGGCGGTCCAAGAGCATGGTCGAGAGCCTGCTCGACGACGTGCCCGGGCCTCGGCGAGGTGCGCCGCAAGAGCCTGCTGCGGCAGTTCGGCTCGCTGAAGAAGCTGCGGGCTGCCACAGTGGACGAGATCGCCGAGGTGCCGGGCATCGGGCCGCGCACCGCTGAGGCGATCGTCGCCGCGCTGGCCGACCGGCCGGCGCGCGAGCGCGCCGTCAGCGTCAACACCGCGACCGGCGAGATCGAGTGAGCTCCGATGACAGAGCAGACCGAGTTCGAGGAGGGCTGATGTCGCCGTCGTCCAGGCGGCACCGCACCACGGCGACCTGGTGGTCGTCACCGGCATGACCGGCGCCGGCCGCAGCACCGCGGCCAAGGAGCTCGAGGACCTCGGCTTCTACGTCGTCGACAACCTGCCGCCGCAGCTGGTGCCCGACGTGGTCCAGCTCGTCGACGAGTCCGCGGGGTGCTGCCAGCCGATCGCCGTCGTCGTCGACGTACGCTCCGGGTCGTTCTTCGCCGGGCTCCAGGAGGTGCTCGCGCACGGCACGACCGGACGCCGCACGACGCTGGTGTTCCTCGAGGCCACCGACGACGTGCTGGTCCGGCGGCAGGAGGCGGTCCGCCGGCCGCACCCCCTGCAGGACGGCGGCCGGCTGCTCGACGGGCTGCGCCGCGAGCGGATGGTGCTCGCCGACCTTCGCTCCGAGGCCGACCTGGTGATCGACACCACCAACCTCAACGTCCACCAGCTGACCGACAAGATGGCCGAGGCCTTCGGCACCGAGCACACCACCTCGATGAAGGCGACCGTGGTGAGCTTCGGCTTCAAGTACGGCATCCCCGTGGACGCCGACCTGGTCGCCGACATGCGCTTCCTGCCCAACCCGCACTGGGTCCCCGAGCTGCGACCGCTGACCGGTCGGGACAGGCGGGTCGCGGACTACGTCAAGAGCCGGCCCGAGGCGCAGGAGTTCCTCGAGGAGTACGTCGACCTGATCGACACCGTCGTCCAGGGCTACCTGCGGGAGGGCAAGCGGTTCATGACCGTCGCGATCGGCTGCACCGGCGGCAAGCACCGCAGCGTCGCGATGACCGAGGAGATCGCCGCCCGGCTGCGCGACATCGGTCTCGACGCCCGAGCGGTCCATCGCGACCTCGGGCGGGAGTGACATGCCTCCGGCCGCGTTCCCCGGGGACTCGTTCGAGCTCCGGGACGACCTCCGCGTGGTCGCGCTCGGCGGTGGGCACGGCCTGGCCGCCTCGCTGGCCGCGCTCCGACACGTGGTCGCGGACCTGACCGCGGTGGTCACCGTCGCCGACAACGGCGGCTCCTCGGGCCGGCTGCGCCGCGAGTTCGGTGTCCTCCCGCCGGGGACCTGCGGATGGCGCTGGCCGCG
The DNA here is from genome assembly GCA_963845655.1 of uncultured Actinomycetota bacterium. Classification (GTDB taxonomy): domain Bacteria; phylum Actinomycetota; class Actinomycetes; order Propionibacteriales; family Nocardioidaceae; genus Nocardioides_B. The sequence continues at coordinate 555,668 of CAWJTB010000003.1, forward strand.
CTCTGCGGCGACGACGACTGGGGCCGGACCTGGGCGCGGGTGCTGCAGCACCGGTTCGCCACCGGCGGCGAGACTGGACAAGCACGCGCTCGGCAACCTGCTGATCGTGTCGCTGTGGGAGCTGCTCGGCGAGCACGTCGGCGGGCCTCGACTGGGTGGGCCGGCTGCTCGGCGCCCACGGCCGGGTGCTGCCGATGTCGGTCACCCCGATCGACATCACCGCCCAGGTGCGGGGCCTGGACCCGGCCGACCCCGGCGCGCTGACCACCGGTGCGCGGCCAGGTGGAGGTCGCCACCACGCCCGGCCGGGTGGTCTCGGTGCACCTGGAGCCGGACAACCCGCCGGCCTGCCCGGAGGCGCTGGAGGCGGTCGCGGCCGCCGACTGGGTGGTGCTGGGGCCGGGCTCGTGGTTCACCAGCGTCATCCCGCACCTGCTGGTGCCCGAGCTGCGCGACGCGATCGTGCGGTCACCCGGCCGCGCACGCTCGTCACGGTCAACCTCGAGCCGCAGGCCGGCGAGACCGAGGGGTTCTCACCGCGAGACCCACCTCGAGGTGCTGACCGACGCACGCGCCCGACCTCACGGTCGACGTGGTGCTCGCCGACCGCCGGTCGGTGGTCGACGCCGACGAGCTGCGCCGCGCGGTCACCCGCTCGGCGCCGAGCTCGTGGTCGCCGACGTCGCCGCCGACGACGGCACGCCCGCGACACGACCCGGACAAGCTGGCCGGCGCCTATGCCGGGATTCTCGGCAGGGGCATAAGGTGCCCGGTCCGCACGGGCTCCGGGCGAGCGGGGATCGGTGGCGACACGACACGTGGCAGGATCGGGCGCATGGCGATGACGGCACAGGTGAAGGCGGAGCTGGCCAACACGCGGTGACCAAGACCTGCTGCCGGAAGTCCGAGGTCTCCTCGATGCTGCGGTTCGCCGGCGGCCTGCACATCGTCAGCGGCCGGATCGTGGTCGAGGCCGAGCTCGACACCGGCGCTGCCGCCCGCCGGCTGCGCACGGACATCGCCGAGGTCTACGGCCACACCTCCGACGTCGTCATGGTCTCCGGCAGCGGCATCCGCAAGGGCAGCCGCTACGTCGTCCGGGTCGTCCGCGACGGTGAGGCGCTGGCCCGGCAGACCGGCCTGCTCGACGCCCGCGGCCGCCCCGTGCGCGGCCTGCCGCCGCAGGTGGTCTCCGGGCGCCGGCTGCGACGCCGTCGCCGCCTGGCGTGGCGCCTTCCTGGCCCACGGCTCGCTGACCGAGCCGGGCCGCTCCTCCGCCCTGGAGGTCACCTGCCCCGGTCCCGAGGCCGCGCTGGCGCTGGTCGGCGCCGCCCGCCGGCTCGGCATCGCCGCCAAGGCCCGCGAGGTGCGCGGGCGTGGACCGCGTCGTGATCCGGGACGGCGACGCCATCGGCGCGCTGCTCACCCGGCTCGGCGCCCACGAGTCGCTGATGGCCTGGGAGGAGCGCCGGATGCGCCGCGAGGTCCGCGCCACCGCCAACCGGCTGGCGAACTTCGACGACGCCAACCTGCGCCGGTCCGCCCGAGCCGCGGTGGCCGCCGGCGCCCGGGTCGAGCGCGCCCTGGAGATCCTCGCCGACGAGGTCCCCGACCACCTGAAGATGGCCGGCGACCTGCGCCTGGAGCACAAGCAGGCCTCGCTCGAGGAGCTCGGCCAGCTGCACGTCCCGCCGCTGACCAAGGACGCGATCGCCGGCCGGATCCGCCGGCTGCTGGCGATGGCCGACAAGCGCGCGCGAGGAGCTCGGCATCCCCGACACCGAGTCCAGCCTGACCCCGGAGATGCTCGCCGAGCAGAGGCTGACGCACCCTCTCCAGCATCTCGGCAGCACGCGCGGCGGATCCTCGCGCGGCCGTCGACCGACCGGTGAGGCTCGTTGTTACTCGGCACGTAGGCCGGACGGCTCGTGCGGGGGTCGCCCTGCGCACGCGGTAGGGTCATGACCGATGCCGGCGTCCGACCGCCGTCGCACCGTCACCTGACTGACACCTCACCGAGGAGACGATATCCCGTGACCGTTCGCGTGGGCATCAACGGCTTCGGCCGCATCGGCCGCAACTTCTTCCGCGCCGTCCAGGCCGTCGGCGGCGCCGACATCGAGATCGTCGCCGCCAACGACCTCGGCGACCTCAAGACCATGGCGCACCTGCTCAAGTACGACTCGATCCTGGGCCGCTTCCCCGCCGAGGTGTCGGTCGTCGACGACGGCATCAAGGTCGGCGACAAGACCCTGAAGATCCTCGCCGAGAAGGACCCGGCCGCAGCTGCCCTGGAAGGACCTCGGCGTCGACGTCGTGGTCGAGTCGACCGGCTTCTTCACCGACGCCACCAAGGCCAAGGCGCACATCGACGGCGGCGCCAAGAAGGTCATCATCTCCGCGCCGGCCTCCAACGAGGACATCACGATCGTGATGGGCGTCAACCACAACGACTACGACGCCGACGCAGCACACGATCATCTCCAACGCGTCGTGCACCACCAACTGCCTCGCGCCGATGGCCAAGGCGCTCCACGACGAGTTCGGCATCGTCAAGGGCCTGATGACGACGATCCACGCCTACACCCAGGACCAGAACCTCCAGGACGCCCCGCACAAGGACCTGCGCCGCGCCCGCGCCGCCGCGCTCAACATCGTGCCGACCTCGACCGGCGCCGCGAAGGCGATCGGCCTGGTGATGCCCGAGCTCAAGGGCAAGCTCGACGGCTACGCGCTGCGGGTGCCGATCCCGACCGGCTCGGCCACCGACCTGACCTTCGAGGCCGGCCGCGAGACCACGGCCGAGGAGGTCAACGCGATCGTCAAGGCCGCCGCCGAGGGCCCGCTGAAGGGCTTCCTGAAGTACACCGAGGACCCGATCGTCTCCGCCGACATCGTCACCGACCCGCACTCGTGCATCTTCGACGCCGGGCTGACCAAGGTGATCGGCAACCAGGTCAAGGTCGTCGGCTGGTACGACAACGAGTGGGGCTACTCCAACCGCCTCGCCGACCTGATCACGCACGTCGGCGCGACGCTCTGACGCGATGGCGCGTGACTCGACGACCTCGGCGACCTCCGCGGGAAGCGCGTGCTGGTCCGCTCCGACCTCAACGTGCCGCTCGACGGGCGACCGGATCACCGACGACGGCCGGATCCGCGCCAGCGTCCCGACGATCCGGGACGCTCGCCGACGCCGGCGCCCGGGTCGTCGTGACCGCGCACCTCGGCCGCCCGAAGGGCGCGCCGGACCCGCGGTACTCCCTGCGTCCCGTCGCCGCCCGGCTCGGCGAGCTGCTCGGCACGCGACGTCGCGTTCGCCGAGGACACCGTCGGGGAGACCGCCCGGGCGACGGTCGACGTCCCTCGCGGACGGCCAGGTCGCGGTGCTGGAGAACGTCCGCTTCAACGCGGGCGAGACCAGCAAGGACGACGCCGAGCGCGGCGCCTTCGCCGACCAGCTCGCCGCGCTCGCCGACGTCGTTCGTCAGCGACGGCTTCGGGGTGGTGCACCGCAAGCAGGCCTCGGTGTACGACGTCGCCCAGCGTCTGCCCGCACGCGATGGGCGGCCTGGTCGCGACCGAGATCGACGTGCTGCGCCGGCTCACCGAGGACCCGGAGCGGCCCTACGTCGTGGTGCTCGGCGGCTCCAAGGTCTCCGACAAGCTCGGCGTGATCGACAACCTGCTCGGCAAGGCCGACAAGCTGCTGATCGGCGGCGGCATGGTGTTCACGTTCCTGAAGGCCCAGGGCCACGAGGTCGGCACGCAGCCTGCTCGAGGAGGACCAGCTCGACACCTGCCGGTCCTACCTGCAGCGGGCCGAGGAGTCCGGGGTGCAGATCCTGCTGCCCACCGACGTCGTGGTCGCGCCGGAGTTCGCCGCCGACGCGCCCGCCGACCGTGGTCGCCGCCGACCGGATCCCGGCCGACCAGATCGGTCTCGACATCGGGCCGGACTCGGCGCAAGGCGTTCGCGGCCGCGCTGGCCGATGCCCGGACGGTGTTCTGGAACGGCCCGATGGGCGTCTTCGAGTTCGACGCGTTCGCCGGCGGCACCCGTGCGGTCGCCGAGGCGCTGACCGAGATCGACGGGCTCTCGGTCGTCGGCGGCGGCGACTCGGCGGCCGCGGTCCGCCAGCTCGGCTTCGACGAGTCCGCCTTCGGCCACATCTCCACCGGCGGCGGCGCGAGCCTGGAGTACCTCGAGGGCAAGACGCTCCCCGGCATCGACGTCCTGCTCCTGACCTGCGACCGACCCACCCCGAGAGCGACACCTGATGGCGAACCACACCCGCGTCCCGCTGATGGCCGGCAACTGGAAGATGAACCTCAACCACCAGGAGGCTGTCGTCCTGGTGCAGAAGCTGGCCTGGACCCTCTCGGACAAGAAGCACGACTACCGCAAGGTCGAGGTGGTGGTGGTGCCGCCGTTCACCGACCTGCGCAGCGTGCAGACCCTCGTCGACGGGGACCGGCTCGAGATCCGGTACGGCGCCCAGGACGTCTCCACGCAGGACTCCGGCGCCTACACCGGTGAGATCTCCGCCTCGATGCTGGCCAAGCTCGGCTGCTCCTACGTCGTCGTCGGCCACTCGGAGCGTCGCGAGCACCACGCGGAGTCCGACGAGACGGTCAACGCCAAGGCCCAGAAGGCGATCGCGGCCGGCATGACCCCGATCGTCTGCGTCGGCGAGGGCCTCGAGGTCCGCAAGGAGGGCCGCCACGTCGAGCACACGCTCGCCCAGGTCGACGGCTCGCTCGCCGGGCTCGACGCCGAGCAGGTGGCGCGGCCCTGGTGGTCGCCTACGAGCCCGTGTGGGCGATCGGCACCGGCGAGGTCGCGACCCCGGACGACGCCCAGGAGGTCTGCGCCGCGATCCGCGCCCGGATCGCCGAGGCTGCACGGCGAGGACACCGGCGCCGCTCTCCGGATCCTCTACGGCGGCTCGGTCAAGGCAGCCAACGTCGCCGGCATCATGGAGAAGGCCGACGTCGACGGCTGCCTCGTCGGCGGCGCCAGCCTGCAGGCCGACGAGTTCGGCGGGATCTGCCGCTTCTACGACATGCCGGTGATCTGACCACCCGCCGAACCCACCCCGACTCGTGAGTTAGGCTTTCCCACCGTGGTCATCACCTTCACCGTGCTGCTCATCATGACCAGCCTGCTGCTCATCCTGCTCGTCCTCCTCCACAAGGGAAGGGGCGGCGGGCTCTCCGACATGTTCGGGGGCGGGGTGTCCAGTGGACTCGGTGGCTCCTCGGTGGCCGAGCGCAACCTCGACCGCATCACCATCGGCGCGGGCGTGATCTGGTTCGCGTGCATCATCGCCCTCGGTCTGCTGCTCAAGGCCGGGGCCAGCTGACCCGCACCACCGGCGACGCCAACGACGCCACCTTCACGGACAGCATCTGACGGGGACTGACAGGAGCACGAAGCGTGGCAAGTGGTGGAGCGAACGCGATCCGCGGCAGCCGGGTCGGGGCGGGGCCGATGGGCGAGGCCGAGCGCGGGCGAGTCCGCGCCGCGCCAACGCGTCGTCTACTTCTGCTCCCACGCGCACGAGTCCGTGGTCACCTTCGCCGTCGAGGCCCAGATTCCCGCGTCGTGGGACTGCCCCCGGTGCGGCCTGCCGGCCAGCCTGGACTCCGAGAACCCCCCGCCGGCGCCCAAGATCGAGCCCTACAAGACGCACCTGGCCTACGTGAAGGAGCGTCGCTCCGACAAGGAGGCCGAGGACATCCTCGACGAGGCGATCCAGACGCTGCGCCGCAAGCGCAAGCGCGGCGAGATCGTCTTCTAGCGACCTTCGGGGAGCATCGAGGCCGCGGGCTCGTCGAGGAACCAGCGGGTGACCTCGGTGCCGTGGACGCCGGCGGCGGGGACGGCGTGCACGTCGGCGGCGTCGTCACCCGTCGCGAGCGCCTGCGCGACCGCGTCGGCCTTGGCCTCGCCGGACACCACGAACCACACCTCGCGGCTGCGGGCGAGCGCCTCGAACGTCAGCGTGACCCGCTCGGACGGCGGCTTGGGGGAGTCGGTCACGCCGACCGCTATCGCCCCGGTGGCGTCGAGCTGCTCCGAGCCGGGGAACAGCGACGCCACGTGGCCGTCGGGACCGACCCCGAGCATCAGGATCTCGAAGCCCTCGGAGCAGTGCTCGCGGACCTCGTCGGCGTAGGCCTCGGCGGCCTCGTGCACGTCGGCGTGGTCCCCGTCCGAGGCGGGGGCCTCGTGCACGTTGCGCGGGTTGACGTCGAGGTGGGAGAGCATCGCATCCCAGGCCTGCTTGGCGTTGCGCTCCGGGTCGGCGGCCGGGACGTAGCGCTCGTCGCCCCACCAGAACGCCACCCGCGACCAGTCGACGGGAGTCGTCGCGTCGTGCAGCCGCGCCGCGGGAGCCGTACGTGCGCCGGGCTCAGCGTCCTCGCCGGACTCCCCGTCCTCGTCTGGTTGGTCGTCTGCCTGCTCACGTGCCGAGGCGGAGGTGCCCGACGCGGTCACGACGGCGGCGTGGATCTTCTCCGCGATGCTGCCACCGGTCAGGCCGACATGAGGGGTGCGCTCGGCTCCCTGCGCGGCCGCGAGGGCCACCACCAGGCGTCCGGCCACCGCCGCTGCGAGCGCGTCGGGGGAGGCAAAGGTCTCGATCTCCGGCTGGCTCATCGGGTCGCCTTCCTGGCAGTCCTGGTCGTGGTCTTCTTCGTCGGCTTCCTGCTGGTGCCCTTCGGCACGGCCTTGATGCCCGTGCGAGCCATCCGGCGCACGGTCGCGGCGTAGATGTCGTCGGGATCGAGGCGACGCAGCTCCTCGGCGAGCAGCTCGTCGAGGTCGCGACGCTTCAGCGCCACCGGTCGGTCCGGCTGCTGGGGCGAGGACAGGGTCGCGAGCCGACCGTCGGAACGGGAGATCGTGATGTCGCCCTCGGCGGTCGTCAGCGCCACCTGGGTGATGCCCGGCCCCTGCGAGCTGTTGCGCTCGACGTCGACAGCGAGGCGGTCGCCCAGCCAGGCGCACAGCAGGTCGGCACTGGGGCTGATCCGCTCGGCGGTCACGGACGCGCTGAGCACGGTGGCCTGCTGCTGGTCCAGGGCGGAGGCCAGCAGCGCCCGCCAGCCCGTGATGCGGGTCCACGCCAGGTCGGTGTTGCCCGGCGCGTAGTGCTGGCACTGGGTGAGCATCGCCCGCGCCCTGCTGCTGGGCACGGACGCAGCGTCGGTGATCCGGCGTTGCGCGAGCCTGCCCAGGGGGTCGTCGGCCGGGTCGTCCGGCGCCCCGGTGGGCCACCACACCACGACGGGGGAGTCGGGCAGCAGCAGCGGCAGCACCACCGAGGCGGCGTGCCGGGTGACCTCGCCCTCCAACCGGATGACGGCGCGCTCACCGGACATGCCGGAGCCGATGCCGACGGTGGCGTCCACCCGGCTGGTGCCGCGCTTCTTGCCGGTGACCACCGCCAGGATCCGGGCCGGGTGCTCGCGCGACGCCGAGCGGGCCGCGGTCATGGCGACCTCCGCCCCGTCGTCGTCGGCGGCGATGACCAGGGTCATCACCATCCCCATCGCCGGGCTGCCGGAGCGGCGCCGGGAGCGGACGAACTCGGCCGCGATCTCGCTGGCGTTGGTGTCCAGGAGCTCGATCAACGCAGGTGTCCTTCCGGGGAGCGGGCGGTGCCGGTCACGGCCGGCGCCAGGTGCGGCCGTCGCGCGCGAGCATCTTGTCGGCCGACGCCGGACCCCAGGTGCCGGCCTCGTAGGTGTCCGGCCTGCCGTGGTCGGCCCAGTAGTCGATGATCGGGTCGAGGATCTTCCAGGACAGCTCGACCTCCTCGTGCTGCGGGAACAGCGGCGGGTCGCCGAGCAGCACGTCGAGGATCAGCCGCTCGTAGGCCTCGGGGGAGGACTCGGTGAAGGAGCCGCCGTAGGCGAAGTCCATGTTGACGTCGCGGATCTCCATGGAGCTGCCGGGCACCTTGGAGCCGAAGCGCATCGTGATGCCCTCGTCGGGCTGCACCCGGATCACGAGGGCGTTCTGGCCGAGCTCCTCGGTGGAGGTCTCGGTGAAGGGGAGGTGGGGTGCGCGCTTGAACAGCACCGCGACCTCGGTGACCCGACGGCCGAGCCGCTTGCCGTGCCGCAGGTAGAACGGCACGCCGGCCCAGCGCCGGGTCTCGACGTCGAGCCGGATCGCCGCGTAGGTCTCGCTCGTGGAGGACGAAGGGATGTCGTCCTCGTCGAGGTAGCCGGGCACCTTGACCCCGCCGGCCCACCCCTCGACGTACTGGCCGCGCGCAGTGGTCAGGTCGGGACGCGGTGGGCGTACGACGGACGAGAGCACCTTCTGCTTCTCGATCCGCAGGCTGTGCGCGTCGAAGGAGGTCGGCTCCTCCATCGCGACCAGCGCCAGCAGCTGGAGCAGGTGGTTCTGGATGACGTCGCGGGCGGCGCCGATGCCGTCGTAGTAGCCGGCCCGACCGCCGATGCCGATGTCCTCGGCCATGGTGATCTGCACGTGGTCGACGTAGTTGGCGTTCCAGACCGGCTCGAACATCGAGTTGGCGAACCGCATCGCCAAGATGTTCTGCACCGTCTCCTTGCCCAGGTAGTGGTCGATCCGGAACACCGATTCCGGGGGGAACACCTCGTGGATCGTGCGGTTGAGCTCCTGCGCGGACGCCAGGTCATGACCGAAGGGCTTCTCGACGACCACCCGGCGCCAGCTGTCCTGCCCCGGGTCGGCCAGGCCGTGCTCCTTGAGCTGACCGATCACGTCGGGGAAGAACTTCGGCGGGATGGAGAGGTAGAACGCATGGTTGCCACCGGTGCCGCGGACCCGGTCGAGGTCGAGCATCGTCTGCCGCAGGGTCTCGAACGCGGCGTCGTCGCTGAAGTCGCCCTGCACGAAGCGGAAGCCTTCGGCGAGCTGCTGCCAGACCTCCTCGCGGAACTCCGTCCGGGCGTGCTCCTTGACCGAGTCGTGCACCACCTGGGCGAAGTCCTGGTCGGCCCAGTCGCGGCGGGCGTAGCCGACCAGGGAGAACCCCGGCGGCAGCAGGCCGCGGCTGGCCAGGTCGTAGATCGCCGGCATGATCTTCTTGCGGGACAGGTCGCCGGTGACCCCGAAGAGCACCATCCCGCACGGACCGGCGATGCGGGGCATCCGCCTGTCCTGCGGGTCCCGCAGCGGGTTGAGCGACGAGCCGTCGGCAGCCACCCGCTTCGCCGGGCTCACCGCAGCGCTTCGCGCAAGGCCGTCACGCCGGCGTCCTGCTCCGTCAGGTGCAGCCGAAGCACCGGTCGACCATGGTCGGCGAGCACGCTGGCGTCACCCGCGGCCTGGGCGTCGATCAGCCGGCCGAAGGTGTAGTCCTGGCCGGGCACCGGCAGGTCCTGCGCCGGGGTGCCGGTGATCTGGATGTAGATCCCCTCGGCCGGTCCGCCCTTGTGGAACTGGCCGGTCGAGTGCAGGAAGCGCGGTCCCCAGCCGAAGGTGACCGGGCGTCGCACCCGGTGGGCGAGGGTGTTGCGCACGTCGACCAGGTCGGCCAGCTCGATCCGGTCGAGGTAGGCCATCACGGCGACGTAGCCGAGATCGCGATCGGCCTCGGCGAGCAGCGCCGAGACCGCCTCGGTCAGCGTGCCCGCGTCACCGAGCCAGTCGCCACCGAGCGCGCGGACCTCCACGGGTCCGTCGACGAAGGCGGGTGGGGTGGCGTCCGGTGCGCCGTCGAGCATCGATCGCGCCGCCAGCTTGGCGCTCTCCACGTCGGGCTGGTCGAACGGGTTGATGCCGAGCAGGCGCCCGGCCGTCGCGGTCGCGACCTCCCAGAGCATCAGCTGTGCGCCGAGGGGACCGGTGACCTCGATCTCGGACCCGGCCGCGTCCGCGTCGGTCTCGGGCGCGTCGTCGTCGGTGTTGCCCACGAGGCGGGCCAGCGTGACGTCGTGCGGGGGCAGCGCGACCTCGGGCGCGGAGTCGTCGCCGACCGCGACGGGAAGGATGCCGGTGCCCTGCTTGCCGGTGCTCTCGGCGATCAGCTGCTCGGCCCAGTCCGGGAAGCCCCGCAGACCTGAGCCCTGGTCCACGAGCACCAGCTTGTTGCGCAGCGGGTCGGTGCCCGCGAAGGCAGCGCCGAGCCGGAGCCCGGGATTGGCGTCGTCGTCCTCCGCGAGCAGGTCGGACACCGCCTCGGCCTCGTCGAGAAGCAGGCCGATGTCGGCGCCCGCGAGCCCGCTCGGCACCAGGCCGAACGCGGTCAGGGCTGAGTAGCGGCCGCCGACGTCGGGGTCGGCGTTGACGACGCGGTAGCCGCCTGCGCGCGCCTCCTCGTCGAGGGGGCTGCCCGGGTCGGTGACGATCACGATGCGCTGCGTCGGGTCGATGCCGGCGTCGAGAAAGGCCTGCTGGTAGGCCGCACGCTGCGAGGCGGTCTCGACCGTCGAGCCGGACTTGCTCGACACCACGACCACGCTGCGTTCGAGCCGGTCACCCAACGCGGCCCGGACCTGGTCCGGGTGGCTGGAGTCGAGGACGGTCAGCTCGACGCCGTACGTCGCGCAGATCACCTCCGGCGCGAGCGAGGAGCCGCCCATGCCGCACAGGACGACGTGGTCGACCCCGCCCTCCTCGAGCTCGCTGCGCAGCGCCGACACCTCCCCGACGAGCGGTCGGGAGGAGCGGGGGAGCCGCACCCACGACAGCCGCTTGGCGGACTCCTCCTCGGCCTCCGGCCCCCACAGGGTGGGGTCCTGCGCGAAGAGCCTGCCGGCGAAGCCGTCGGCGACGAGCGTGGGGACGTGCCGGCGTACGGCGTCCGCCGCTGCGCCGCGGGCCGTGACCTCGAGCGCCTCGGTCACGTGGCCGCGCCCTGCAGCTGACCCTTGACCGTGTCGACGAGCTCGTCCCACGAGGCGACGAACTTGTCGACGCCCTCGCGCTCGAGGACCTCGATGACGTCGTCGTAGTCGATGCCGAGCCGACCGAGGTCGTCCATGACCTGCTGGGCCTCGGCGTAGTGCGTGGTGACCTGGTCGCCGTCCACCTCGCCGTGGTCGGCGAAGGCCTGCATCGTCTTCTCCGGCATGGTGTTGACGGTGTTGCCCACGACGAGGTCGGAGACGTACATCGTGTCGCGGTAGTCCGGGTTCTTCACGCCGGTCGAGGCCCACAGCGGGCGCTGCTTGTGGGCGCCGTCGGCCGCGAGCGCCGCGAAGCGCTCGCCCGAGAACTTCTCCTCGTAGGCGCGGTAGGCCAGCCGGGCGTTCGCGATGCCGGCCAGTCCCTTGAGGTTGCCGGCCTGCGGGTCCCCGGAGGCGTCGAGGCGCTTGTCGATCTCGGAGTCCACGCGGGACACGAAGAACGACGCCACCGAGTGGATCTTGGACAGGTCGTGGCCGTTGGCCTTGGCCTTCTCGAGACCCTCGAGGTAGGCGTCCATGACCTTGTCGTAGCGGTCCAGCCCGAAGATCAGCGTGACGTTGACGCTGATGCCCTCGCCGAGCACGTCGGTGATGGCCGGGCCGCCCTCCGTGGTGGCCGGGATCTTGATGAAGAGGTTCTCCCGGTCCACCTCCTTCCAGAGCCGCTTGGCCTCCGTGATCGTGGCCTTCTCGTCGTGCGCCATCGCGGGGGACACCTCGATGGAGACGCGGCCGTCGACGCCGTTGCTGGCCTCGAAGGCGCCCTTGAGCAGGTCGCAGGCGTCCCGGACGTCGGTGGTCGTGATCGTGAAGATCGCCTCGTCCACGTCGGCGCCGGCCTTCGCGAGCTCGCGCACCTGGGCGTCGTACCGCTCGCCGTCGGCCAGCGCGCTGGCGAAGATGGTCGGGTTGGTCGTCACGCCGACGACCGAGCTGGACGAGACGAGGTCGGCGAGGCTGCCGGTCTCGATGCGCTCGCGCGACAGGTCGTCGAGCCAGATGGACACGCCTGCTTCGGCGAGGGCCTTGAGTCGTTCGGTCATCGGATCTCCTCCGGATGCTCGTGCTGGGTGGGTCGGGTCAGGTCGAGAGGGGCGCTCAGCCCTGGGAGTCGCTGATGCTCTCCTCGGCGGCCAGGGTGACCGCCTCCGCGGTCACGCCGTACTCGCGGTAGATCGTCTGGTAGTCGGCGGAGGCGCCGTAGTCCTCGACCGAGACCGCCTTGCCCGTGGAGCCGAGCAGGTCGCGCCAGCTCATCGCGATGCCGGCCTCGACGCTCACCCGCGCCTTGACGATGGGCGGCAGCACGGTGTCGCGGTAGGACTGGTCCTGGCGGTCGAACCACTCGCGGCACGGCATCGACACGACCCGGGCCTGCACGCCCTTGTCCGCGAGGGTGGCGCGGGCCTGGACGGCGAGCTGCACCTCGGAGCCGGTCGCGATCAGGATGACGTCGGGCGCGCCGCCCTCGGCGTCGAGCAGGACGTAGCCGCCTCGGGCGACCTCGTCGGTGCTCGCGAAGCCCTCCGTGCCGCGCGGGAACGTCGGGACGTTCTGGCGCGTCAGGATCAGACCGGCCGGGTTGCCGGTGTTCTCCAGGATCGCCTTCCAGGCTGCGACGGTCTCGTTGCCGTCGGCGGGGCGTACGACGTCCAGCCCGGGGATCGCGCGCAGGGCGGTGAGGTGCTCGACCGGCTGGTGGGTGGGGCCGTCCTCGCCGAGGCCGATGGAGTCGTGGGTCCACACGTAGGTGACGGGCAGCTTCATCAGGGCCGCGAGCCGGACCGCGCCGCGCATGTAGTCCGAGAACGTCAGGAACGTGCCGCCGTAGACGCGGGTGCCGCCGTGCAGCGCGATGCCGTTCATGATCGAGCCCATGCCGTGCTCGCGGATGCCGAAGTGCAGGACGCGGCCGTACTGGTCGCCGGAGAAGTCCTTGGTCGACCGCTCGGCCGGGATGAACGAGGGCTGGCCCTTGGGGGTGGTGTTGTTGGACTCCGCGAGGTCCGCGGACCCGCCCCACAGCTCGGGGAGCCCCTCGGCGATCGCCGAGAGCACCTCGCCGGACGCCTTGCGGGTCGCGACGCCGGACTCGTCGGCGGGGAAGGACGGCAGGGCCTTCTCCCAGCCGGCCGGCAGGCTGCGCGTGCGCATCCGGTCGAAGAGCTCCTTGCGCTGCCGGTAGCGGGCGGCCCAGGCGTCGAACTGCTCCTGCCAGGCGGCCTGGGCCGCCTTGCCGCGCTCGAGGGCCCCGCGGGTGTGCGCGATGACCTCGGGGCTGACCTCGAAGGTCTGCGCGGGGTCGAGGCCCATGATCTCCTTGGTGGCCGCGACCTCCTCGTCGCCGAGAGCCGAGCCATGGGACTTGCCGGTGCCCTGGGCGTGGGGCGCGGGCCAGGCGATGACCGTCTTGAGGGCGATGAACGACGGCTTGTCCGTCGTCCGGCGCGACTTCTCCAGCGCCGCCCAGAGTGCCTGGACGTCCTCCTCGTAGCGGGTGCCGCCGTTGGTCCAGTCGATCCGGTGCACGTCCCAGCCGTAGGCGGCGTAGCGGGCAGCGACGTCCTCGGTGAAGGCGATGTCGGTGTCGCCCTCGATGGAGATGTCGTTGTCGTCGTAGATCAGCGTGAGGTTGCCCAGCTGCTGGGTGCCCGCGATGGAGGAGGCCTCGCCGCTGACTCCCTCCTCCAGGTCGCCGTCGCTGGCGATCGCGAAGATGTGGTGGTCGAAGGGGCTCTCGCCCGGCGCCGACTCGGGGTCGAACAGGCCGCGCTCGCGGCGGGCCGCCATCGCCATGCCGACGGCGTTGCCGACGCCCTGGCCCAGCGGTCCGGTGGTCGTCTCCACCCCGGCGGTGTGCCCGTGCTCGGGGTGACCGGGGGTCTTGCTGCCCCACGTGCGCAGCGACCGCAGGTCGTCGATCTCGAGGCCGAAGCCGGCGAGGAACAGCTGCGTGTAGAGCGTGATGCTGCTGTGCCCGGCCGACAGCACGAAGCGGTCGCGGCCGGCCCAGTCGGGGTCCGCCGGATTGTGGCGCATCGCCTTCTGGAAGAGGGTGTAGGCGACGGGGGCCAGACTCATCGCGGTGCCGGGGTGTCCGTTGCCGACCTTCTGCACGGAATCCATCGCCAGCGCACGCGCGGTGTCCACCGAGCGTCGGTCAAGGTCGGTCCAATCGAGCTTGCTCACGAACTTTCGATCCTCTCCATCGTGTCGGTCGGGCGATCCTCCGCCCGGCCTCAGCTGTCTGCACCCGGCCCTCTACCCGGCACGCCTGACCCTACCCACGACGGGTGACCAACGGCACTGGCGTCCCACGCTCGCCCGATGCCGAGGGTGGGGCCCCTGCCCCTTAGACTCGTCGGTGCCCGTCGGGCAGCACGATGAAAACCGCCCGGTGCGCCACCCACACCGTCCAGACCGCTAACCCAGAGGTTCTGTGTGACCGCCGTCGACCCGCACGTGTCCGCGACTCCGCGGACCGGTCGACCGACGCGGCACGAGGGTGGCCTCCGGGACGTGCTGGCGGCGTACGTCGGCCTGACCAAGCCGCGCATCATCGAGCTGCTGCTGCTGACCACGGTCCCGGTGATGTTCCTGGCCCAGCAGGGCGTGCCGCCGCTCGGACTGGTGGTGGCCACCGTCCTGGGTGGCACCCTGTCGGCCGGCAGCGCCAACGCCCTCAACTGCGTCTACGACGCCGACATCGACGAGCGGATGCGCCGGACCCGGCGTCGCGCGTTGCCGCGCCACGCCGTGAGCACGCGCGCCGCACTCGTCTTCGGGCTCGCCCTCGGGGTGATCTCGACGGTGTGGCTGTGGTTCCTGGTCAACCCGCTGTCGTCGCTCCTGGCCCTGGTCGCCAACGTCTTCTACGTCGTCGGCTACACGATGATCCTGAAGCGGCGCACCACGCAGAACATCGTGTGGGGCGGCGCCGCCGGCTGCTTCCCCGCCCTCATCGGCTGGACCGCGGTCACCAACGAGCTGGCCTGGCCGCCGGTGGTGCTCTTCCTGGTCGTCTTCTTCTGGACGCCGCCGCACTTCTGGGCCCTCGCGATCCGCTACCGCGAGGACTACGCGGCGGCCGACGTGCCGATGCTGCCCGTCAAGGCCGGCGCCCGCGAGGTGGCGCGCCAGATCGTCATCTACTCCTACGTCATGGTCGCCACGTCGCTGGTGCTGTGGCCGGTCGCCGGCACCACCTGGTTCTACCCGTCGGTCGCGGCGGTCCTGGGCGCGGCGTTCCTGGTCGAGTCGCACCTGCTGCTGCGCCGGGCCGCCACAGCGGCCGACGACGACGTCGTCGCGCTCCGGCCGATGCGCCTGTTCCACTGGTCCAACATGTACCTCTCGCTGCTGTTCGTCGCCGTCGCGCTCGACCCGCTGATCGCGGGCTGACCGTGCGCGGCCCGTCGCGGGCGGAGCTCGAGTCCGCACGCGACCGGCTGATCCCCGACGTCGTCGCCCCGGGACTCCACGTGCTCTTCAGCGGCATCAACCCGGGGCTGGTGTCGGCGTGGACCGGGCACCACTTCGCCCGCCCGGGCAACCGGTTCTGGCCGGCGCTGCATCGCTCCGGCTTCACGCCGCGCCGGCTGCTGCCCGCCGAGCAGGACGAGCTGCCGGCCCTCGGTCTGGGGATCACCAACGTCGTACCCCGGGCCTCGGCGCGGGCCGACGAGCTGAGCGACGCCGAGGTCGTGGCGGGCGGCACGGTCCTGCGCGAGAAGGTGCGGGTCCTGCGGCCGGCCTGGCTCGCGGTCGTCGGTGTCACGGCCTACCGCACCGGGTTCGCCGCACCCAAGGCCCAGGTCGGCCCGCAGGACGAGACCGTCGGCGACACCCGGGTCTGGGTGCTGCCCAACCCCAGCGGCCTCAACGCGCACTACACCGTCGACACCCTCGCTGCGGAGTTCGCCCGCCTGCGTGCAGCGAGCATCGAGACCTAGTCGGCGACGCGCTCGCGGACGCTGACCACCAGCCAGGCCAGCGCGGCCGAGACGAGCGCGGCGCCGAGCAGGTGCACGGCGACCAGCACGACAGGCAGGTCCGTGGCGTACTGCACGAAGCCGACCAGCCCCTGCGCGAGCACGACCGCGAGCAGGACGAGAGCGGCGCGGGAGCGGAGCACGAGCGCGGCCGCGATCGTCAGGCCGAGCAGCAGGAAGACCGCGTCGGCGTGCAGCTGGCTGAGCAGCCGCGGGTCGAGCCCGTTGCGCGGTGAGTCGAGGTCCCCGGCATGCGGACCGCTGCCGGTCACGACGGTGCCGATGTAGAGGACGACCCAGCCGGCCGCGAAGGCAGCCCGCGCCAGCCACGCCGCTCCCGACGGCACCAGGAGCCGCGCGGGCCCCTCGCCCTCGTCGAGCCGACGGATCAGCACGACGGACAGCCCGACCATCGCCAGCGAGACCAGCAGGTGGAACGAGACGATCCAGGGGTTGAGGTCGGTCAGCACCGTGATGCCGCCGATGATCGCCTGCGCCGGGACACCCAGGGCCAGGAGGAACGCCAACCGGGTCACGGTCGGCCGCGCGTAGCGCCACGCCACCACGAAGGTCGCCACCGCCACGGCGGCGACCACGAAGGTGAGCATCCGGTTGCCGAACTCGATCGCGCTGTGGATGCCCATCTCCCGGTGCGGGACGAACGACTGGTCGGTGCAGCGCGGCCAGGTCGGGCACCCGAGCCCGGACCCGGTCAGCCGCACCACGCCGCCGGTGACGACGATGAGCACGTTCACGACGAGCGTCGCGATCGCGGCGGGGCGCATCCATCGCACGGCCCAGCCCGACGGTGCGCCGAGGGGTGGCATCCGGGTCGAGAGACTCACTCCCATCGGAAGGTCCTCGCCGTCAGGGCGGTGCCGACGACGGTCCAGCCGGCGAGCACGAGCAGGGGTACGACGGGCAGGTTGCCGTCGAGGAAGACGCTCCGCATGCCGGTGCCGAGCGCCCCCGAGGGCAGCCAGGTCAGCCACGGGCCCGCGGCGCCGTACGAGGAGGCGGGGAAGACCACCGCGCCACCGGCCAGCAGCAGGAGGTAGACGAGGTTGGCCGCGGCCAGCGTCGCCTCGGCGCGCAGGGCGCCGGCCACGAACAGGCCGAGGGACGCGAACGCGGCGGTCCCGAGCAGCGCCATGGCGACCGCTCCGAGGAGCGAGATCGGGGTGAGGGTCGGCGACCAGCCCATCAGCGCCCCGGCCACGCCGATCACCCCGAACTGCAGCACCTCGACGACGAGCAGGGCGCCGACCTTGCCGGCGAGCAGCCCGGAGCGCGGCAGGGGAGAGGCGCCCAGCCGCTTGAGCACTCCGTAGCGGCGCTCGAACCCGGTGGCGATCGCCAGCGACGTGAAGCTCGTCGACATCACGGCCAGCGCGAGCACGCCCGGCGTCAGCGTGTCGACGGCGTTGGTGCCGAAGGTGATGGCGACGTGATCGGCCGCGACGATGCCGCCGATCAGCACGATCAGCGGCACCACGACGGCGAGCAGGATCTGCTCGCCGTTGCGCAGCAGCAGCCGCGTCTCCATCCGGGCCTGGGACCGCACCATCCGGCTCAGCGGCGCGGAGCCGGGCGCCGGGGTGAAGATGCCGCCGCTCATCGGGCGAGCTCGCGCCCGGTGATCTGCAAGAAGACGTCCTCGAGGGTCCGCTGGCCGAGCGCCAGCGACTCCGGGAGCACGCCGTTGTGGTCGCACCAGGCCGACACCTTCGCCAGCGTGCTCGCGTCGGCGGGCCCGGTGATCAGCAGGCTGTGCGCGTTGATCGGCTGCACGTCGGTCCCCGGTCCCAGCGTCGCCTGCAGCGAGGCCGGGGCGGACGGCGGGAAGGGCTCGGTCACGACGAGGCGGATCGTGCTCGACCCGGTGCCACGGGTGAGCTCGAAGGGCGAGCCCGACGCGATCAGGCGGCCGTGGTCGATCACGTGCACGCGGTCGGCGAGCCGCTCCGCCTCGTCCATGTAGTGCGTGGTCAGCACGATCGTCACGCCGTCGCCCTGCAGCTCGGCCAGCAGGTCCCAGGTGGTGCGCCGCGCCTGCGGGTCCATCCCCGCGGTCGGCTCGTCGACGAACACCAGCTCCGGCCGGCCGACGACCGCCATCGCGAGCGCGAGGCGCTGCTGCTGACCGCCGGAGAGCCGCCGGTAGGGCGTGCGCCCGCAGGAGTCCAGGCCGAGCCGCTCGACCAGCAGGGGTACGTCGATCGGGTGCGCGTGCAGGCCGGCGACGTGCTGGAGCATCTCCACGGCCCGGACACCCGACCAGGCACCGCCGTTCTGGAGCATCACGCCGATCCGGGGGAGCAGCTGGCGTCGCTGGGCCTGCGGGTCGAGCCCGAGCACGCGCACGGTTCCGCCCTGCGGGCGCCGGTAGCCCTCGCACGTCTCCAGGGTCGTGGTCTTCCCCGCGCCGTTGGGCCCGAGCACGGCGGTGATGCTGCCCCGCTCGACCCTCAGGGTGAGGTCGTCGACGGCCACCTTGGCGCCGTACGTCATCACCAGCCCGTCGATCTCGACGGCCGGCGCGAGGGCACGGTCCGTCCCGGGGGTGGTCACTCGCCCAGTCTAGGAACCGCACCGGCACGGCGGCGCCACACGGGTGAACGGCGTGACCCGGCGCACACGGGACCTCTCCGGCCGGAGAGGGGTTAGGTGAGCCTTATTTGAAGGGCACGGGCAATAACGACACAATGGTGTTGTGGAATTGCAGGAGCGATGGGGAGATGCCGACGCCCCCACCCGTGAGCGGGTGGCTCGGTCGATCCTCGAGCTCGGACCCAGCACCGCAGCCGTCCTGGCCGGACGGCTCGCGCTGACCCCTGCCGCGGTCCGGCGCCACCTCGACCACCTGGTCACCGAAGGCGCCGTCGAGGCCCGCGAGCCCCGCGTCTACGGCGCCCGCGGACGCGGCCGCCCGGCCAAGGTCTTCGCGCTCACCGAGAGCGGACGCGACCGCTTCGACCAGCAGTACGACGACCTGGCCGTCCAGGCGCTCCGCTTCCTGGCCGAGACCGGCGGGGACGAGGCGGTCCTCGCCTTCGCCCGCCGCCGGGTCCGCCAGCTCGAGGGCCACTACGCCGACGTGGTCGCCGCCGAGCCCGATCTGCCGCCCTCCCAGGCCCTCGCCCGCTCCCTGACCCGCGGTGGCTACGCTGCCTCGATCCGTCAGGGTCCGGTGGGCGAGCAGCTGTGCCAGCAGCACTGCCCCGTCTCGCACGTCGCGCACGAGTTCCCGCAGCTGTGCGAGGCGGAGACCGAGTTCTTCTCCCAGGTCCTCGGCCGCCACGTGCAGCGACTCGCGACCATCGCGCACGGCGACGGCGTGTGCACCACCTGCATCCCCAGCTCTGTGTCCAGCACCAGCACGTCCGGCACCACTTCTCGCACCCCCGAAAGGTTGAGCACCTGATGACGACCATCGACCAGCGCAATCCCGAGCTCGAGGGCATCGGCCGCTACCAGTTCGGCTGGTCCGACTCGGACTCCGCCGGTGCGACCGCCAAGCGCGGGCTCAGCGAGGACGTCGTGCGCGACATCTCCTCGAAGAAGAGCGAGCCGCAGTGGATGCTCGACCTGCGCATGAAGGGCCTCAAGCTCTTCGACCGCAAGCCGATGCCGCACTGGGGCGCCGAGCTCGACGGGATCGACTTCGACAACATCAAGTACTTCGTCCGGTCGACCGAGAAGCAGGCGACCACCTGGGACGACCTCCCGGCCGACATCAAGAACACCTACGACCGCCTCGGCATCCCCGAGGCCGAGAAGGCCCGTCTGGTGTCCGGTGTCGCGGCGCAGTACGAGTCCGAGGTCGTCTACCACAAGATCAACGAGGAGCTCGAGGCCCAGGGCGTGCTGTTCCTGGACACCGACACCGCCCTCAAGGAGCACCCGGAGATCTTCCAGGAGTACTTCGGCACCGTCATCCCCGTCGGTGACAACAAGTTCTCCGCGCTGAACTCCGCGGTCTGGTCCGGCGGCTCGTTCATCTACGTGCCCAAGGGCGTCCACGTCGAGATCCCGCTGCAGGCCTACTTCCGGATCAACACCGAGAACATGGGCCAGTTCGAGCGGACCCTGATCATCGCCGACGAGGACTCCTACGTGCACTACGTGGAGGGCTGCACGGCGCCGATCTACAGCTCCGACTCCCTGCACTCGGCCGTCGTCGAGATCATCGTGAAGAAGGGCGCCCGCGTCCGCTACACGACCATCCAGAACTGGTCGAACAACGTCTACAACCTGGTGACCAAGCGCGCCACGTGCGAGGCCGGCGCCACCATGGAGTGGGTCGACGGCAACATCGGCTCCAAGGTGACGATGAAGTACCCCGCCATCTACCTGATGGGCGAGCACGCCCGCGGCGAGACGCTGTCCATCGCCTTCGCCGGCGAGGGTCAGCACCAGGACGCCGGCGCCAAGATGGTGCACGCCGCGCCGCACACGTCGAGCTCCATCATCAGCAAGTCCGTCGCCCGGGGCGGCGGGCGGACGTCGTACCGCGGCCTGATCCAGGTCAACGACGGCGCCCACCACTCCTCGAGCATCGTCAAGTGCGACGCCCTGCTCGTCGACCAGGTCAGCCGCTCCGACACCTACCCCTACGTGGACGTCCGCGAGGACGAGGTGTCGATGGCGCACGAGGCCACCGTCTCGAAGGTCTCCGACGACCAGCTCTTCTACCTGATGAGCCGTGGCATGGAGGAGGACGAGGCGATGGCGATGATCGTGCGCGGGTTCGTCGAGCCGATCGCCAAGGAGCTCCCGATGGAGTACGCCCTGGAGCTGAACCGGCTGATCGAGCTGCAGATGGAAGGCGCGGTCGGCTGACGCCCGCGGCGACCGAACGAACCGAACTCGAACCCGAAAGCGACGTAGTGACTGTGACTGAGAGCCCCGCCGTGGCGGGGGCCGTGGAGACCAGCGACCAGGTCGCCTCCCACCTGCACCCGGACGGCTCGTTCGAGGTGGAGGCGCACCCGGTGCCGACCGGGCGCGAGGAGGTGTGGCGCTTCACGCCGTTGCGACGGCTGAAGGGTCTGCACACCGATGACGCGACCACTCCGCTGGGCGCGAGCAGCCACGACGTGACCGTGCGCGCGGCCTCGGGGGTCGACGTGCGGACCGTTGCCGCCGACGACGCGGCCCGTGGGTCGAGCGGCTACGTGCCGACCGACCGGGTCAGCGCGCGGGCATGGGCGGCCGTCCAGGACGCCACCGTCGTGACCGTGCCCACCGAGGCGGTCATCGAGCACGCCACGGTGATCACCCACCGGGGCACGTCGATGGACAGCGCTTCCGCGGCGCACGTCGTGATCGTGGCGGAGCCGCACAGCAAGGCGACCGTCGTGCTGGCGTTCGAGGGCTCGGCCGTGCTGGCCGACCACGTGGAGATCGTCGTGGGCGCCGGCGCGCACCTGACGGTCGTATCGGTGCAGGACTGGGCCGACGACGCCGTTCACCACACGACGCAGCACGGCAAGGTGGGCCGCGACGCCACACTGCGCCACGTCGCGGTGTCGTTCGGCGGTGACCTGGTGCGGATGAACGCCTCGGTGACCTACGACGGTCCCGGCGGCCATGCCGAGATGCTGGGCCTGTACTTCGCCGACGCCGGCCAGCACCTCGAGCACCGGCTCTTCGTGGACCACAACGCCCCCCGGACGCGCAGCAACGTCGACTACAAGGGCGCGCTGCAGGGCAAGGGCGCGCACGCCGTCTGGATCGGCGACGTGCTGATCCGCAAGGTGGCCGAGGGCATCGAGACCTACGAGTCCAACCGCAACCTGGTCCTCACCGACGGATGCCGGGCCGACTCCGTCCCCAACCTGGAGATCGAGACCGGCGAGATCGAGGGTGCGGGCCACGCGTCCACGACCGGCCGCTTCGACGACCAGCAGCTGTTCTACCTGCAGTCGCGCGGCATCGCGGAGGACGAGGCCCGCCGCCTGGTGGTGCACGGCTTCTTCGCCGACATCGTGCGCAAGATCGGGGTCCCCGAGATCGAGTCCCGCCTGCTCGCGACCGTCGAGGCCGAGCTGGAGAAGAACGTAGGCAAGCCTGCGGGAGCAGTCCTGTGAGCTTCCAGCGCGCCTGCGGCGTCGCGGACGTGGCCCCCGGGTCGGCGCTCGCGACCCCGTTGGACACCCCCGAGGGCAAGCCGGTGGCGGTCGTGCGCGACGGCGACGACTGGTACGCCGTCGAGGACGAGTGCTCGCACGCGGCCGTCCCGCTGTCCGAGGGCGACGTGGAGGGCTGCGAGATCGAGTGCTGGCTGCACGGCTCGCGCTTCGACCTCCGCACCGGCAAGCCCTCCGGCCTCCCGGCCACCGAGCCGGTGGCCATCTACCCCGTGCGGGTGGACGGCGACGACGTGCTCGTCGACGTGACCAGCCCGCTCAATTCCTGACAGACGAGAAGCGAAGAGAGAGATACGACATGGCAACGCTGGAGATCCGCGACCTGCACGTCACGGTCGACACCGGAAGCGAGGGTGACGGCCCCAAGGAGATCCTCAAGGGCGTCGACCTGACCATCAAGGACGGCGAGACGCACGCGATCATGGGCCCCAACGGGTCCGGCAAGTCCACGCTGGCGTACTCCATCGCCGGCCACCCGAAGTACACCGTCACCCGCGGCTCGGTCACCCTCGACGGCGAGGACGTCCTCGCGATGTCCGTCGACGAGCGCGCCCGCGCCGGCCTGTTCCTCGCGATGCAGTACCCCGTCGAGGTGCCGGGTGTCTCGGTCTCGAACTTCCTGCGTACGGCGAAGACCGCCGTCGACGGCGAGGCGCCCAAGCTGCGCACCTGGGTCAAGGACGTCAACGGCGCCATGGCGCAGATGAAGATGGACCCGGCGTTCGCGACGCGTTCCGTCAACGAGGGGTTCTCCGGTGGCGAGAAGAAGCGCCACGAGATCCTGCAGCTCGAGCTGCTCAACCCCAAGGTCGCGGTGCTCGACGAGACCGACTCCGGTCTCGACATCGACGCGCTCAAGGTGGTCTCCGACGGCGTCAACCGCTACCGCGCCCAGGGTGACCGCGGCGTGCTCCTGATCACGCACTACACCCGCATCCTGCGCTACATCACGCCCGACTTCGTGCACGTCTTCGTCGACGGCCGGATCGCCGAGGAGGGCGGTCCCGAGCTCGCCGACCGCCTCGAGGCCGAGGGCTACGACCGCTTCACCCGCACGGCGGTCTGAGGAGGGCTACGCCGATGACCGTGACCACCACCCCTGCGCTGCCGGGCCTCCTCGAGGACCTCGATCTCGTGCGTGCCGACTTCCCGATCCTGGGACGCACGCTCGCCGACGGTCACCCGCTGGTCTACCTCGACAGCGCCAACACCTCGCAGAAGCCGCAGGTCGTGATCGACGCGATGGTCGACCACCTCGAGCGGCACAACGCCAACGTCGCGCGCGCCATGCACCAGCTGGGCGCGGAGTCGACCGAGGGGTTCGAGGCCGGCCGGGACAAGGTCGCGGCGTTCCTCAACGCGCCCTCGCGCGAGGAGGTCATCCTCACCAAGAACGCCTCCGAGGCGATCAACCTGGTGGCGAACACCCTGGCGTGGCACGGCCCGCTGCAGGTCGGTCCGGGCGACGAGGTGCTGATCACCGAGATGGAGCACCACTCCAACATCGTGCCGTGGCAGCTGCTCACCCAGCGGACCGGTGCGACGCTGCGATGGTTCGGACTCACCGACGACGGTCGGCTCGACCTGTCGAACATCGACGAGCTGATCAACGAGCGCACCAAGGTCGTCTCGCTGACCTGGGTGTCCAACATGCTCGGGACCATCAACCCCGTCGAGGAGATCACCCGGCGGGCCCACGAGGTCGGCGCCATCGTGATGGTCGACGCGGCACAGGCCGTCCCGCAGATGCGGGTCGACGTGCAGGCGGCCGGAGTGGACCTGCTCGCCTTCACGGGCCACAAGGTCACCGGTCCGACGGGCATCGGCGTGCTGTGGGGCCGCCGCGAGGTCCTCGACCAGCTCCCGCCGTTCCTCGGCGGCGGCGAGATGATCGCCACGGTGGCCATGGAGCGCTCGACCTACGCCGGCATCCCGCACAAGTTCGAGGCGGGCACGCCGCCGATCGTCGAGGCCGTGGGCCTCGGCGCGGCGGTCGACTACCTCGACGCGCTCGGCATCGACAACGTCCGCCGGCACGAGGAGGCGATCACCGCCTACGCCCTCGAGGGACTCGCCACGATCACCGGCCTGACCGTGCTCGGCCCGCAGCAGGCCGACCTGCGCGGCGGCGCGATCTCCTTCGAGATGGCCGGCATCCACCCGCACGACATCAGCCAGGTGCTCGACAGCCGCGGCGTCGCCGTACGCGCCGGCCACCACTGCGCCAAGCCGGCGCACAAGCGGTTCGGCGTGCAGAGCTCGACGCGGATGTCGTCCTACCTCTACACGACCCCGGGCGAGATCGACGCCCTCATCGACGGGTTGGAGTACACCAAGAAGTACTTCAAGGTGGCCTGACATGGACCTCGACGCGCTCTACCAGGAGATCATCCTGGACCACTACAAGAACCCGCACCACGCCGGCCTGCGCGACCCGTTCGGGGCCGAGGTGCACCACGTCAACCCGACGTGCGGGGACGAGATCACCCTGCGCGTCCAGCTGTCCGGCCTGGGCGCCGACGGCGGCGGCGACCCCGTCGTCACCGACGTGTCCTACGACGCGGAGGGCTGCTCCATCAGCCAGGCGTCGACGTCGGTGATGAGCGATCTCGTCATCGGCAAGCCGCTGTCGCAGGCGCTGTCGTTGCACGAGGAGTTCCTCGCGCTGATGCAGGGCCGCGGCTCGGTGGAGCCCGACGAGGAGACCCTCGAGGACGCCATCGCCTTCGCCGGCGTCGCGAAGTTCCCGGCCCGCGTGAAGTGTGCGCTGCTGTCGTGGATGGCGTGGAAGGACGCGAGCGCCCAGGTCGTCGCGCAGCACGGCAGCACCCCTCCCTCCGGTTCCGACGTCAAGGAGACCTCATGACCGACACCAGCCCGCACACCCCCGACCACAGCGACCTTCCCGAGGTGGACACCTCCGTCGCCACGGGCGGCACCATGACGGTGACCAAGGACGAGGTCGAGGAGGCGATGAAGGACGTCGTCGACCCCGAGCTCGGCATCAACGTGGTCGACCTCGGCCTGGTCTACGACGTGCACCTCGACGACGCCACCAAGGACGTGGTCCTGGACATGACGCTGACGTCGGCCGCCTGCCCGCTCACCGACGTGATCACCGACCAGACGCTCCAGGCGCTCGAGGGTCTGGTCAACGACGTGACGATCAACTGGGTCTGGATGCCGCCGTGGGGTCCGGACAAGATCACCGACGACGGTCGCGAGATGCTGCGCGCCCTCGGCTTCAACGTCTGAGCAGATGACCTCGCGGAGCGTGCTCGTCCCGCACGAGCGCGTGGTCCGCTGGTTCGACAACTTCGGCACCCGGCACGGCGGTGCCGAGCTGTCGGTGCACGACGGCGCTCTGCATGCGGTCGCGCCCGACGGCGCCCGGGCGTCCGCGCGGCTGCCCTTCTCGGGCGCGTACGCCGGTCCGCCGGCGCCTGCTGCCTTCGCCGAGGCGATCTCGACGCCAGAGCGGTGGGGCGTGCTGCTCGTGCGCAAGGGCGGCTTCGCCGTCGCTTCGGTGCACGGCCGGGAGATCGTCGGGTCCAAGGTCGGGCAGCGGCACGTGCAGGGCCGGACGAAGGCGGGCGGCCAGTCCCAGCAGCGCTTCGCTCGGCGCCGCGACAACCAGGCCCGGATGGCCTACGAGGCCGCCGCCGAGCACGCGGCCCGGGTGCTGCTCGAAGGTCGCGTGACGGCGCTGGTCTGCGGGGGAGACCGCCCGGCTGTCGAGATGGTGCTCGAGGACGCCCGTCTCCGCTCGCTGGGCGCGCTGCGCCATGAGCCCTGGCTCCCGGTGCCCGACCCGCGTCGCGCCGTACTGGAGCAAGCGGTCCGCGACGCCGCCTCCGCCCAGGTCGCGATCTCGGACGCCTCGTCCTGAGCAGCAGTCCCGCCGCAGGCGGCCCGGCACGTTGACCTCAGTCGTCGAGGCCGCGGGCGGCGAGCGCCTCACCCAGCGCGTCGGCGTGCCGCAGCGACCGCACGAGGAGGGGTACGGCGAACGCGCGCGGGCTTGCGGTCAGACCTCGGGCCCGTTGCGCGTCGCGCACGTCCTGGGCCAGGCCGACCACGACCGGCACGCAGCGGACCCCCAGGGCGATCAGCAGCCCGATGCGCTCCGGGTCGACCCGGACCACGCGGAGGGGACCGCACGCCACCACCACGGCGTCGACCAGCGCTGTGGTGCGGGTGGTCAGCGTGACCAGCGCGGCCAGCAGCACCAGCGTCGCGATCACGCCGACCGCGACGACCGCCCGCTCCCAGCCGTTGACGACGACGTGGAACCCGGCGGTGACGACGCCGACCCACAGCAGGGGACGGAGCTGAGCGAGCATCGTGCGCCACGACACGCCCGCAACGCCGTACAGGGCGACGACGAGGAGCATCGCCACCCCCACCTCCCCGGGTGCGTCCAGCAGGATCGAGCCGAGGCCGGCGAGCACCATCGCGCTGAGCTTGAGACCGGCCGGCGCCCGGTGCAGGAGAGAGGCGCCGGGGACGTAGAGGCCGAGCGGGCTCACGCCATCAGCCCGCGGTAGTGCGCGACGGCCCGGACCGGCTCGTCGTCGTCGACCAGTCGTCCCTCGTGGAAGACCAGCACCCGGTCGAAGCCGTGGAGCAGCTCGAGGTGGTGGGTGACGAGCAGCACCTGCTGGGGCAGCCCGTGGACCACCCGCGAGATCATCGTGGCGTTGCGCAGGTCGAGCAGGGTGGTCGGCTCGTCCATCACCAGCACGTCGGGCTCCATCACGAGCACGGACGCCAGGGCGAGCAGCTGCTTCTGCCCACCGGACAGCAGGTGGGCCGGATGGTCGGCGTGTCCCTCCAGACCGAAGGTCTCCAGCGTCGCCCGCACCCGCTCGGCGACCTCGGGCTTGGACAGGCCGCGGCGGCGCAGCCCGAAGCCGACGTCCTCGGCCACGGTGGGCATGACGATCTGCGCGTCGGGGTCGGTGAAGCAGAAGCCGACCCGTCGGCGCACCTCGCGCCCCTGCCGAGCGGTGTCGAGGCCGTCGACGCTCACACGGCCGTGCGTGGGCAGCACCAGGCCGTTCACCAGCCGGGCGAAGGTCGACTTGCCGGAGCCGTTGGCGCCGACGATGCCGACGCGCTGCTCGGTCAGCCGGACGTCGACGTCGGCCAGCACCGTGCGGGCGTCGGGGCGCTCGTCGTAGCGGTGGGTGACCTCGCGCACCTCGATCACGGGCACGCCGGCACCGCCTCCACGACCATGGCGACGCCCTGGCCGCCGCCAGCCGCGACCGCCGCAAGGCCGTAGCGTCCCCGGCCGCCGCGGACCAGCTGGGAGAAGAGCCGGACCACCAGCACCGCCCCCGATGCCCCCCACGGGTGACCCAGCGCCAGGGCGCCCCCCTCCACGCAGACCCGGGCCGGGTCGAGATCCAGCAGGTCGTAGCAGGCCAGCACCTGCCCGGCGAACGCCTCGTTGACCTCGACCACGTCCAGGTCGACCACGCCCAGCCCCGCACGGTCCAGCGCGGTGCGCACCGCGGGCACCAACCCCAGCCCGGGCAGCTCCGGGTGGACGCCGGCGGTCGCCGTGGCGAGCACCCGCAGGCCCGCGACGCCCAGGCCACGGAACGTCTCCGCGTCGACGAGGGCGACCCCCGCCGCGCCGTCGTTGACGCCACAGGAGTTGCCCGCGGTCAGGGTGCCGCCCTCGGAGGCGGGCCGGAACGCCGGCCGCAGCCGGGCCAGGCGCGCTTCGGTGAGTGAGCGCGGCCGCTCGTCGCGGTCGACGCCGCCGATCGCGACCAGCTCGGCGTCGAAGCCGCCCGCAGCCTGGGTCGCCATCGCGAGGGCGTGCGAGCGGACGGCGTAGGCGTCCTGCCGTTGGCGTGAGACCCCGGACCTCTCGGCCAGCAGGTCCGCGGCCCAGCCCATGTCCGGGTCGCCGATCGAGGCGGGGGCGAAGGGCGCTCGCTCGTAGCGCACCGGCGGATCGCTCGGCCACAGCCGGTGCGGCGCGGTCGAGGCCGACTCGACCCCGCCGGCCAGCACCACCCCGCGCCGGCCGTGCAGCAGCGCCGCGCCCACGTCGAGGGCGGCGAGCCCGGAGGCGCACTGGCGGTCCACGGTGAGGGCGGGTACGCCGACGGGCAGTCCGGCCGCGAGAGCGGCCACGCGTGCGACGTCCCCGCCCGGACCCATGCAGTTGCCGAGCACGACGTCGAGCACCGGCAGGTCCTGGGTCGTGCGGGCCAGGGCGGCCAGCACGGGCGCGGCCAGGTCGGCGGCCCCGACGTCGGCGAGCGCGCCCCCCGCGGTGCCGATCGGGGTGCGGAACGCGGCGACGACGACGGGCCCCCCCTCCCGATTCGTCTGCGACTGCCCCGCGGGACGGACCCGCTGGATCGCAGACGAATCGGGGAGGGGGGTCACCGGACAGACGCTAGGGCATCCGGTGCACGGCGCCACCGGGGGCGGAGAGCAGCGAGACCAGGGCGTCGCGGTCGACCTTGCCGTGGACGGTGAGCGGCAGCTCCGGGACGTGGCACCACACCCGCGGCCGGTGCGCCCCGTCGAGCTCGCCGCGCGCCTGCTCGCGCAGCGGCTCGTGGTCGGCGGCGACGGTGAGCACCGCGGCCACCACCTGACCGAGCTCGTCGTGCGGAACCCCCACCACGACGACCTCGCCCCGGGCTCGCTCGCGCAGCACCGGCTCCACGTCGGCCACCAGCACGGTCGCCCCACCGGTCGTCACGGCGTCGGCGCGTCCGAGCACCACCAGCCGGTCGCCCTCGCGACGCCCGCGGTCCCCGACGGTGGCGAAGCCGTCCGGCGCCCGGCGCAGGGCCCCGGACGGTCCGTCGTACCCGTCGCAGAGGTAGGGCGAGCGCACCCAGATCTCCCCGTCGCGCACGTCGACCTCCACGCCGTCGAAGGGGACCAGGTCGTCGGCGTGCGAGCCCCAGGCGACGAACGACAGCTCCGCGGCCCCGTAGTAGTGGTGCACCTGGAGACCCCGAGCCGCGGCGAGCGCGGTCAGCGCGGGGGCGAGCCGGTCGCCCGCCACGACCGCGACGGCGCCGTCGACCCCCGGCGTCCCCAGCGACGAGCGCAGCAGGCGCGGGGTCAGGAACGCGTGCGTCGCCTCGGCCAGTGAGCCCACGGACCGGGCCCCGGTGTGTTCGGCCAGCACGGCCGCGAAGAGGTTCATCGTGGCCGACAGCGGGCCGGGGACCCAGACCCGCGACGACGAGTCGAGCCGGCAGCGGCGCGCGACCTGCGGGAAGGAGTCGACCCACGAGGCCGTGCTGCGCAGCACCGAGCGGGCGGCCCCGGAGGTGCCGGACGTCCCGAGCGCGACCGGTCGGCCGGCCTCGTGAGCGGCGACGAAGGCGGCGACCGGGTCGGCCGCGTCGGTGACCCGACGCGGCTCAGGCCGCCGCGCGCTCCCGGCCACGGCGACGGCCCCCAGGTGAGGTGGTGCCGAGCAGGCCGGGGTAGGCGGCGTGCACCCCGCGTGCGACGAGGGCGGCGACGACGACCTTGGCCAGGTCGCCCGGCACGAAGATCCAGACCGAGAGGGTCGCCGCCGGCACGGAGAGCCCGGTCACCGCGGCGATGCCCGCGACGCCGAGGAGGTAGAGCACGACGATCCCGCCGACGAGGTTGGCCGCGATGCCCCAGCCGAGCCGGTAGCGCGGTCCGCCCCGCTCGGTCAGCCAGCCCACGACGTACGCCGCGACGGGCCAGCCGAGCAGGAAGCCGACGGACGGACCGGCGAAGACCCCGAGACCCCCGCGCCCGTTGGCCAGCAGCGGCAGGCCGACGGCGACCAGGACGAGCAGCAGCAGCAGCGCCAGGAAGCCGCGCCGGGCCCCCAGCACGGCTCCGGCCAGGATCACCCCGAGCGACTGGGCGGTGACGGGCACGGTGAAGCCGGGGGGGACGAAGCCCGGGACCAGCCCGAGGGCGGCCACGACCCCCGCGAAGGTCGCGATCAGCGCGAGGTCCCGGGAGGTGGTACGGCGGCCGTCGGTCACGCGGGGAGTCTAGGGGCGGTCATTTCGGACCGCGAGCGCAGGTCCGGTCCGCGAGCAGGTCAGAGGCGCCGTGCGGAGAAGGTGTCGCAGGCCGCCAGCGTGCCCTCCTCGAGCCCCACCGTGAACCAGCGCATCCGCTGCTCGGCGGAGCCGTGCGTCCAGACGTCCGGGTCGACGCGGCCCGACGTCCTGCGCTGGATCCGGTCGTCCCCGACCGCGGCTGCCGCGTCCAGGCCGTTCTCGATGTCGGTCTGGTCGAGCTCGAGGATGTAGGGCTCCCCACCGGCGTCGTCCGCCGAGGTCGCGCTCTTGGTCCACATCCCGGCGTAGCAGTCGGCCTGCAGCTCCAGACGGACGGCGTCGCTGCTCTCGCCCTGCTGGGAGCGCACCTTGCCCATCGTGCCGAGCAGGTTCTGGACGTGGTGGCCGTACTCGTGGGCGATCACGTAGGCCCGCGAGAACGTGGTGTCCCGGGCGCCGAGCCGTCCCTCCAGCATGTCGGTGAAGAAGGTCGTGTCGAGGTAGACGGTGGTGTCGACCGGGCAGTAGAACGGCCCGACGTCGGAGGACGCCCCTCCGCACCCGGTCTGCACGCCGCCGGTGAAGATCGTGGTCTCCGAGCGCCGGTACTCCCGGTTGGACTGCTCGGGCAGGGTGTCGGCCCAGTAGGCCTGGACCGAGTTGACGTCCGCGACCAGCGCGCAGTCCTCGTCCTGGTTGGCGTCCTGGCCGGTCTTGCAGCTCTCCAGGGAGGTGTCGGCGACGCCGCCCCCGGACGGCTCGCCACTGCCCCGATTGGGTCCGGCGAACTGGTTCTGCACCAGGATGACGATGATCAGCAGGACCAGGCCGCCGATGCCGCCGCCCACCTTCATCCCACCGCCGCGACCGCCACCGCCACCGATGGGGAAGCCGCCGCCGCCCCCTCCGCCGCCGCCGCGTCGGCTGCGCACCTGGCTGGTGTCGAGCCGTGCCTTGGGGTTGTAGCGCATGGGGGCCACCTTCTGCTCGCAGACCTGTCGGTGCTCGATTGTGCCCTGACCCCCCTGGGCCCCGTAGACTGGATCCATGAGGCACCCCACGGACTGAGCCGATCCGGCTGGTCGTGCACGTCCCGACCTCCGTGACCCTCTCAGCCCGTCCGCCTTCCTCGAGGAACCTCTGTGATCACCGCCCACCGTCTCGAAGTCCGCGCGGGCGCGCGCCTGCTGATGGAGGACGTCTCCTTCCGGGTCGCCCCCGGCGACAAGGTCGGCCTGGTCGGCCGCAACGGCGCCGGCAAGACGACGCTCACCAAGATCCTGGCCGGCGACGCGCTGCCCGCGAGCGGTGAGGTCACCCGCTCCGGCAGCGTCGGCTACCTGCCGCAGGACCCCCGCACCGGTGACCCCGAGGTGCTGTCCCTGGATCGCATCCTGTCCGCCCGCGGCCTCGACGACGCCGTACGACGGATGCGGGATGCCGAGGCGGAGATGGCCTCCGACGACCCGACCGTCCGCGACCGTGGGATGCGCCGCTACGAGCGGGCCGACGCAATGCTGCACGCCGGCGGGGGATACGCGGCCGAGGCCGAGGCCAAGCAGATCGCCTCCAGCCTCAACATCGCCGACCGGATCCTCGCCCAGCCGCTGCACACCCTCTCCGGTGGCCAGCGCCGCCGCGTCGAGCTGGCGCGGATCCTCTTCTCCGGTGCAGAGACCCTGCTGCTCGACGAGCCGACCAACCACCTCGACGCCGACTCGATCGTCTGGCTGCGCGACTTCCTCAAGTCCCACAAGGGCGGGCTGATCGTGATCAGCCACGACGTCGAGCTGCTGGAGTCGTGCGTCAACAAGGTGCTGCACCTCGACGCCAACCGGGCCGAGATCGACGTCTACAGCATGGGCTGGTCGTCGTACCTCTCCCAGCGCGAGACCGACGAGAAGCGCCGCAAGCGCGAGCGGACCAACGCGGAGAGCAAGGCCAAGACGCTCACCGACCAGGCCAACCGGATGCGGGCCAAGGCCAGCAAGGCGCAGGCCGCGCAGTCGATGCTCAAGCGCGCCGAGAAGATGATGGAGGGGATCGAGGGGGAGCGTCGCGCCGACAAGGTCGCCAAGATCAAGTTCCCCGCACCCGCCGCCTGCGGCAAGACCCCGCTGACGGCCGCCGAGCTCTCCAAGTCCTACGGCTCCCTCGAGGTCTTCACCGACGTCGACCTCGCGATCGACAAGGGCAGCCGGGTGGTCATCCTCGGGCTCAACGGCGCCGGCAAGACGACGCTGCTCCGGATCCTGGCCGGGGTGGACCGTCCGGACACGGGCGGGGTGCTGCCCGGTCACGGTCTCAAGCTCGGCTACTACGCCCAGGAGCACGAGACCCTCGACACCTCGCTGAGCGTGCTGGACAACATGCGGCACGCCGCACCGCAGCTGACGGACACGGAGTCGCGCAGCGTCCTCGGGTCGTTCCTGTTCAGCGGCGACGACGCCACCAAGCCGGCCGGGGTGCTCTCGGGCGGGGAGAAGACCCGGCTCGCGCTGGCGATCCTGGTCGTCTCCAGCGCCAACGTGCTGCTGCTCGACGAGCCCACGAACAACCTCGATCCGGCCTCCCGCGAGGAGGTGCTCGCGGCGATCCGCAGCTACCAGGGCGCGATCATCCTGGTCACCCACGACGAGGGCGCGGTGACCGCGCTCGAGCCCGACCGGGTGCTGATCCTGCCCGACGGCGTCGAGGACCTGTGGAGCGCCGACTACGCCGACCTGGTCTCCCTCGCCTGACCGATGTCGCTGCGTGGGCCTAGGCTGCGGCCCATGGACAGCACCGGAATCGAGCCCGACGTCCTCGCTCGCGGCGGGCTCACGCTCGAGGTCAACGGCCTCGTCGCGACGATCACCCTCGACCGCCCCGAGACGAAGAACTCCCAGACCCCGTCCACGTGGCACGCGCTGCGGATCATCGGTGCGGAGCTCGACCCCGCCGTGCGCGTGGTCGTGGTCCGGGGCGCCGGGGACACCTTCTCCTCAGGGCTCGACCGGCGGATGCTCAGCCCCGAGGGCATCCAGGGCGAGAACGCCGTGATGCAGCTGCTCGACATGCCGGACGGCGAGATGGCCGAGAGCATCGCCACCTGGCAGGAGGGCTTCACGTGGCTCCGCCGGCCGGAGCGGATCACGATCGCCGCGGTGCACGGGGCAGCGGTCGGCGCCGGCTTCCAGCTGGCCCTCGCCTGCGACCTGCGGGTGCTCACCGACACCGCCCGCTTCTCGATGCGCGAGCCCCTCCTCGGACTGGTGCCGGACCTGACGGGAACAAAACCGCTGGTGGAGCTTGTTGGCTACTCGCGGGCGCTGGAGATCTGTGCCACGACCCGGTGGGTCGGTGCCGAGGAGGCACGGACGATCGGGCTGGCGACGGCCGTGGTGCCCGCCGAGGAGCTCGACGACGACGGTGTCCGACCTGGTCGCCGCGCTGACCGCCCCGATCTACGGAGCGGTGAGCGAGACCAAGGCGCTGCTGCAGAGCGCCGCCCGGCTCGACCTGGAGGACCAGCGGCTCGCCGAGCGGGAGGCGCAGGTGCGGCGGTTCCGGGCTCTCGCGTCACTGATGGGGGACTGACCAGTCCCGACGACACGGAGGTGAGCCGATGCCGATGGGATCCGGCATGGGACCGGTCTGGCGACACATGCGCACCGACCGCAGCATCGCGGACCAGAAGCTCGCCCGGCACACGGTGCGACGCGTCCTGGGCTTCGCGAGGCCGCACGCGCGCACGATCGGCTTCTTCCTCGCCCTGACCGTGATGGACGCGGCCCTGGTCGTGGTCACCCCGCTGCTGATCAAGCGGATCATCGACGACGGCGTCCTCCAGCAGGACACCCGGCTGGTGGTGCTGCTCTCGCTGGCCATCGCCGGGGTCGCGGTGGTCGACGCCACGCTGGCGCTCGGCATGGGGTGGCTGTCCTCCCGGATCGGTGAGGGCCTGATCTTCGACCTGCGCACCTCCGTCTTCGCCCACGTGCAACGGATGTCGCTCGCCTTCTTCACCCGCACCCAGACCGGCGCCCTGGTCTCCCGGCTCAACAACGACGTCATCGGCGCCCAGCGGGCGTTCACGTCGACGCTGTCGAGCACGGTCTCGAACCTGATCAGCGTCGTGGTCGTCGGCGTCGTGATGCTCGCCCTCAGCTGGCAGGTCACGCTGCTGTGCCTGGCTCTGTTCCCGATCCTGCTGCTGGCCTCGAAGTGGGTCGGCAACCGGCTCGCCGGTCTGACCCGGGAGCAGATGCAGGGCAACGCCGACCTCGGCAACGCGATGACCGAGCGGTTCAACGTCGGGCGGGGCGATGCTGCTCAAGCTGTTCGGCCGTCGCGCCGACGAGGACCGCGACTTCGCCCGCAAGGCGGGCCTGGTGCGCGACCTCGGCATCCGGATCACGGTCATCACCCGGGTCTTCTCCGCCGCCCTGATGCTGATCCCGGCGCTCGCCACCGCTCTGGTCTACGGCGTCGGCGGCACGCTGGCGATCCGGGAGACCCTCACCGTCGGCACGCTGCTGGCCCTGGCCACCCTGCTGCTGCGCCTGCTCGGCCCGCTGCAGGGCCTCTCCAACGTGCGGATCGACGTGATGACGGCCCTGGTCAGCTTCGAGCGGGTCTTCGAGGTGCTCGACCTGCCCTCGACGATCCAGGAGCGCGCCGACGCCACGGTGCTGTCCCCGACGGCCGCGCGGGTGGAGTTCGACCACGTCGCCTTCCGCTACCCGCGGGCGGACGAGGTCTCGTTGGCGAGCCTCGAGACCGTCGCCCGCGTGGAGAGCCGCGACAACGCCGTGGTGCTCAAGGACGTCTCGTTCACCGCCGAGCCCGGTCAGATGGTCGCCCTGGTCGGCCCGTCCGGCGCCGGCAAGACGACGATCACCCACCTGGTCGCGAGGTTGTACGACGTCACCGGCGGCGTCGTGCGCGTCGACGGGATCGACGTACGCGACACCACGCTGCAGTCGCTGGAGGACGTCGTCGGCTACGTCACGCAGGACGCGCACATGTTCCACGACACCATCCGCGAGAACCTCCGCTACGCGCGACCCGAGGCCGGTGACCAGGAGATCTTCCACGCCCTCGAGTCCGCGCAGATCGGCCCGCTCGTCCGCAGCCTGCCCGACGGCCTGGACACCGTGGTCGGGGACCGCGGCTACCGGCTCTCCGGTGGTGAGCGCCAGCGGCTGGCGATCGCGCGGCTGCTGCTCAAGGCGCCCTCGATCGTGGTGCTCGACGAGGCGACGGCCCACCTGGACTCCGAGTCCGAGGTCGCGGTGCAGCGTGCGCTCGACCTGGCGCTCGAGGGCCGCACCTCGCTCGTGATCGCGCACCGGCTCTCGACCGTGCGCAACGCCGACCTGATCCTGGTCGTCGACGACGGCCGGGTCGTGCAGTCCGGCACGCACGCCGCGCTGCTCGCCGAGGGTGGCCTCTACCGGGCCCTCTACGAGACCCAGTTCGCCGCCCGGTCCGCCTGAGCGGTCTGGCTAGGCTGTCCCGATGGATCTTGGACTGAGCGGACGCGTGTACATCGTCACCGGCGGATCGGGCGGTCTCGGCCGCGCCACCGCGGAGGCGCTGGTCGCCGACGGCGCCAAGGTCGGTGCTGACCGGGCGCCACCCCGAGACGGTCCAGGAGACCGCCGCGGCGATCGGAGACGGTGCCACCGGCGTGGTCGCCGACAACGCCGACCCCGCGACGCCGGCCGCGCTGATCGAGGCGGCCCGGTCGGCCTACGGCCGGCTGGACGGGGCGCTCGTCTCCACCGGCGGTCCGGCCGCCGGGTCGGTCATGGACACCCCCGACGACGCCTGGGACGCTGCCTGGCAGTCGGTCTTCCTGGGCGGGCTGCGGCTCGGCCGCGAGGTCGGCAGTGCGCTGTCCGAGGGCGGGTCGATCGCCTACGTCCTCTCGACCTCGGTCAAGGCGCCGGTCGGGGGACTGGCGACCTCCAACGGGTTGCGGCCCGGCCTGGCGATGGTGGCCAAGCAGCTCGCCGACGAGCTCGGCCCGCGCGGGATCCGGGTCAACGGCCTGCTCCCGGGCCGGGTCGACACCCCTCGCGTGCAGTGGCTCGACGAGCAGACCGGCGATGCGGCCGCCGCCAGGGAGCGGACCTCGCAGCAGATCCCGCTGCGACGCTACGGACGGCCCGAGGAGTTCGGCGCGGCGGCGGCGTTCCTGCTCTCCCCGGCCGCGTCGTTCGTCAGCGGGGTGATGCTGCCGGTGGACGGCGGGATGACCCGGTCGCTCTGACGACCCACCGGCTCCCCGCGCAGCAGCTTCTTGCGCTCGTCGTAGGCCAGGAAGAAGAACCCGAACACCGCGAGCACCCCGAAGAACCACCACTGCAGGCCGTAGAAGAAGTGCGGACCGTTGCCGAGGTCGGGCAGCTCGGCGCGGGCCAACGCTTGGTCCGGCGCCGGGGACTCGGTGTCGAGGTCCACGAAGCCGCCATACACCGGCAGGTCGAGGGTGGGGGCGATCTGCGTGCTCGACACCGCGCGGGTGGAGCCGTCGGTCACCGTGGCGGCGTCGCCGGTGGCGTCGGCCCGCACGTAGCCGACCACGCGCACCTCGCCCGGCGGGGGAGCGGGTAGGTCGAGGTCGCTGAGCCGGTCGACGCCGACGTTGCCGGTCCTGAGCCAGCCGCGGTCGACCAGCAGCACCGGCCCCTCGTCGGTGACCAGGGGCGTGACGACGTCGACCCCGGACACCGCCGTCACGGGTCTGGTAGCGCACGATCACGCTCGCGTCGGGCAGGTAGGTGCCCGTGGCCGAGACCCGCCGCCACTCGTCCCTCGTCGCCGAGGGCCGGCCGACCGCGAGCACGTCCTGGACCGGGCGCGGCCGTCGCCTGGAGGTTGGTGCGGGTCTGGGCGTTGCCGGACTCCCGGTCGCGACAGCCGGTGGAACTGCCACTGGCCCAGCAGGTAGGCACCGTAGGCCAGCACCAGGACGGTCAGCGCGAAGAGCGCCCAGCGCCGGCTCAGCATGAACCTCACGTCTCGAGACTAGCCCGGGCGTCGATGCCGCAGGCGGTCCGGCCCCGCCATCTCGCGACCCGATGGCACCCGCACCCGCGGTCCGACCCGACGATTCGCTCCCATCTCCTACACTGGCGTGATGAGCACCGCCCCCCTCTCGGACCGCTTCGGTCGCGTCGCCACCGATCTCCGGGTGTCGCTGACCGACCGGTGCAACCTGCGCTGCAACTACTGCATGCCCGCCGAGGGGCTGGACTGGCTGCCCACCGACGAGGTGCTCACCGACGACGAGGTCGTCCGCCTGATCACGATCGCCGTCGAGCGGCTGGGGGTGACCGAGGTGCGCTTCACCGGCGGCGAGCCGCTGCTGCGGCGCGGGCTGCCCGACATCGTCGGTCGTACGACGGCCCTGACGCCCCGTCCGGAGACGTCGATCACGACCAACGCGCTGGGTCTCACCCGGACCGCCCGGGCACTGGCCGACGCGGGGCTGGACCGAGTCAACGTCAGCCTCGACACGGTGCGCCGTGAGGACTTCCTGACGATCACCCGCCGTGACCGGCTGCACGACGTGGTCGAGGGTCTCGCCGCGGCAGCCGAGGCGGGGCTGGGGCCGGTCAAGGTCAATGCGGTGCTGCTGCGCGGCGTCAACGACGACCAGGCGCCCGAGCTCCTCCAGTGGTGCATGGATCACGGCTACGAGCTCCGGTTCATCGAGCAGATGCCGCTCGACGCGCAGCACAGCTGGAGCCGTGAGTCGATGGTGACCGCGGAGGAGATCTTCGAGTCGCTGCGTGGGCACTTCGCCCTCGAGCCGGCGAGCGAGCCGCGGGGCAGCGCGCCCGCCGAGCTGTTCGCCGTCAACGGCGGTCCGCACACCGTCGGCGTCATCGCGTCGGTGACGCGGCCGTTCTGCGGCGACTGCGACCGGGTCCGGCTGACCGCCGACGGCCAGGTGCGGAACTGCCTGTTCGCCCGCGAGGAGAGCGACCTGCGCGCCGCCCTGCGCGGGGGTGCCGACGACGCCCAGATCGCGGACCGCTGGCGGGCCGCGATGATGACCAAGCGTCCGGGACACGGCATCGACGACATCTCGTTCCTGCAGCCCAGCCGGCCGATGTCCGCGATCGGCGGCTGACCCGACGCACCCGAGCGTGGGTCGATCCGGGTCGGTGACCGGCGCGGCGGTCCCGGTCGGGTCGGGTTCGTCAGCCAAACTACGGTTATGCGACTCTTCGCCGCGATTCTGCCGCCCCCGGACCGGCTCGAGGCTCTGCGTGCCGCCCTGGCAGCGGTGCCCGCGCCCGGTGCGTCCGTCGAGCCGAAGCGCCGCCTGCTGCGCCGGTTCGGCGCGTCGTCCGCGGCCGCGGAGGCCCCGAACGACCAGCTCGACCTGGTCGAGACGCCGCTGATGTACCTCCCGATCACGAGCTTCGGCAACGTGACGCTGGGAGACTCGGTGCGCCTGGCGGACGCCCTGCGGGCGGAGGCCGCCACCTGGGCCCGCCCGGAGCTGGCCTTCGAGGGTGGCACGGCGCTTGGAGTGGCCCGGCGACGACTCGATCTGGGTCAAGCTGGGCGGCGACGTCGACAAGCTCAACACGATCGGCCGCGGCGTGCCGCAGGTGGTGCAGCGGCTCGGCTTCTTCGTCGACCGCCGCCAGTTCCGTCCGTGGCTGGCGGTCGCCACCATCACCGAGACGACCTCGGCTCCCTACCTGGAGGCCCTGGTCGCCAGCCTGGAGGAGTTCCACGGTGAGCCGTGGGTGCAGGAGTCGGTCTCGCTGATGAAGGGGCTGCCGGAGGGCAGCGAGGGACCGCTGCCGTTCGAGGAGCTGGAACGGATGCCGCTCGGCCGTCGCTGACCGCCCGAGCAACCGGTCACGACGCCGTGGCCGCCGGACTCGCGGTGGGCGGCGCGACGGCGCGCGATGCCACGGTGCCGCGGTTCTCGGCGAGGACCTGGAGCAGCTGCTCGACCGGCATCGGGCGATACATCAGGTAGCCCTGGGCGTACGGCGCGTGCACGTGCTCGCGCAGGTGATCGAGCTGGCTGGCCCGCTCGATCCCCTCCACGACGACGTCGAGGCCGAGCGCCTGACCCATCATCGTGATCGAGCAGAGCAGCGCGCACGAGCGCTCGTCGCGGTCGATCGCCTCCGAGAAGGAGCCATCGGTCTTGATGATCGCCACCGGCATGTCCTGCAGGTAGCCGATGGAGGAGAAGCCGACACCGAAGTCGTCGATGGCGAACGGCACACCCCGGTCCGCCAGGGTGCGCATCGCGAGCATCGACGCCTCGTCGTTGCCGACGCCGTCCCGCTCGGTGATCTCCAGGACCAGCCCGGCGCCGTTCATCTTGGCGCGGGCCGCCTCGATCTTGGCCACGAAGTCCGGCTCGCGGATCTGCTTGGCCGAGATGTTGACGCTCATGTTGAAGTCGCCGCCTGCGGCCTCCACCAGCAGGGCCGCGTCGCGGGTGGCCAGGTCGAGGACGACGTCGCCCAGGGCGACCACGAGCCCGGTCTCCTCGGCGACCCGGATGAAGACGTCCGGCGGCACGTCGACCCCGTTCGACCGCCACCGCGCCAGCGCCTCGACCCCGGCGATGCGGCCGGTCGCGGCTCGCACGATGGGCTGGTAGACCAGGGAGAGGTCGCCGGCCGAGACTGCGGCCCGCAGCGACTCCACCAGCTCGAGCCGCTGCAGTCGCGAGCGGCCGATCGCACGCTCGTACTCGACGTACTGGTTCTTGCCCCGCGACTTGGCTTCGTACATCGCCAGGTCGGCGTTGCGCAGCATGCTCTCCGCGGTCTCCGAGCCGTCGCCGAAGGCCACGCCGATGCTGGCGCTGAGCGCGAGGTGGTGGCCGGCCACGGTGGCCCCGAGCGAGAGGGCCGCGAGGATCCGATCGCAGGCCGAGCTGACCTCGGGAGGATGGACGTCCTCGAGCAGCAGCGCGAACTCGTCGCCGCCGAGTCGCGCGACGGTGTCGCTCTGCCGCACGCACGTGATGAGGCGCTGGGCGACGTCGATCAGGACCGCGTCGCCTGCGGCGTGCCCGAAGCGGTCGTTGACGGGCTTGAAGCCGTCGAGGTCCACGAAGAGAAGGGCCAGGCGGGTGCTGCGGCGCCGAGACATCTGCAGGGCGTGCTCCACCCGGTCGAGCAGCAGCCCGCGGTTGGGCAGGTTGGTGAGGAGGTCGTGGCGCGCCAGGTGGGTCATGTCCTCGGTCAGCCGGAGTCGGGCGAACGCGTCCGAGGACACCGCCACCATCGCCTCCAGCGCCTGCTGGTCGGCGGTCGTCGTGGACCGGGCCCGGTGCCGTCCGGGGGCGACGATCCAGCGGTCGCGCTGGCCGTCCCGCAGCTGGGCGCCGATCTCGTTGGCGGCGGGCGGGGTGGGGCGGATCTCCACCTGCTTCATGCGCAGCAGCCGCCGGGCGTCGTCGGTGAGCGCGTCGACGACCTGGCGGGTGTCGGACAGGGTCTGCGCCCGCACGGCGGCGTCGAACAGCACCCCGAGCCGGCGCGAGTTCTCGCTGCCGCGCACGACCGCCCGGGTGGCGACAAGGAGGGTGACGAGCGGGACCGCGAGAAGGAGCAGGGTCCACCACGCAGAATCCCGGGTGATCACCGCACCGAGGTAGCCGAGCGAGTCGAACGGGACGAAGCAGGCAATGGCGACCAGGGTGCCGCGCTGGACCAGCTGGTCGCGCAGCGGGGTATCGGCCTCGATCGCGACCGAGAACGCCGAGAGCAGGAAGTCGACGGCGAAGTACGCCGCGGCGGCCAGCGCCACCGCGAGCAGCTCGCGCGGTGTGCCGAAGTCGTCTCGGACGACGTAGACGACCGCTGCGGAGACGCCACCGCCGAGGACGCCGACGCCGAGGTTGAACAGCTTGTAGATGAAGCGCTTGTCCGTGGTCAGCTGCGTGATCAGCACGCCGGCGGACCAGAGCAGGATGGCCTCCTGCGGATCGACGATGCACAGCAGGAACATCAGCACGCTGGAGTCGAAGCCGACCTCGATCCCGCCGTCGCCGCTGTCGAGGACCATCGGAAACTTCGCGATGACCACGATCAGGGGGATCGACAGCAGCACCGCCCAGTTCGACACCTCGAAGCCGGTGCGGGCGACGTGGGTCGCCGCGTAGACGACCAGCAGCACGCCGCTGGCGAACACGCCCAGGTCGAACCAGCGACTGCGCGACTCGAACTGCGCAGCAAGCGGCGAAGCCATCACACCTCCGGTTCCTGGACGGTCACGCTCAAGTATCCGGTACGAGGGGACCGAGCCGGGGTGTTTTGCCCGGAACCGAGCGGATGCGGCCGGCCGGCCTTCGTCAGTCGGTCGGTCGTCCGGCCGGGTCCGCCTGTGGGGGCTCGAGCGGCTCCACGTCGCGCAGGAAGCTCCGGGCCGCCAGGAACTCCGAGAGCGTCGACCGGTGCTCCTCGCAGGCCAGCCAGGACTTGCGGCGGTCCGGGGTGTGCAGCTTGGGGTTGTTCCAGAGCAGCGACCACGCCGCCTCCGCGTGGCAGCCCCGAGCCGAGCAGGTCATCATGACGCCAGCCTCGCGCTAGGAAGGGGTGGGCCCGGTGAGCGCCGATGGCGCCGGACGACCACGGGGGAGGTCGTCCGGCGCCACGGGTGAAGAACGCTCGGACGGGGGAGACCGAGCGCCTTCGACGACGATTCTTGCACGGCCTGCGCCCGAAGCCAACGGGGTGTCAGGTCCCGTGACCGGACGGACCCTCCAGGGCGTGGAGCGTGGGATCGGCCTGCACGGGGTCGAGGTCGACGGGGTCGGAGGTGATCCCCACGTTGGCGAGCACCACCGCGACGTACGGCAGGAAGATGGCGCCGAAGATGAAGAACCACATGGACCAGTGGCCGATGCTGACCGCGGCCAGCACGAAGCAGACGGTGCGGATGCCCATCGAGATGAGGTAGCGCCGTTTGCGTGCCCCGAGGTCATCGGTGTGACTCCGGGTCGCACTCGTGATCCGGACGGCCTCCGGTTCGCTGCGAGCCATGCCTTCACCGTACGTCGCCGAGGGGCCTTTCCCCAGGCGGGCCTACGATCGGCGAGACCCGACCGCCGCAGCAGAAGGAGACCCGCCATGACCGACCGCACCTACCGCGTCACCGAGATCGTCGGCACCTCGCCCGACGGCATCGACCAGGCGATCCGCAACGGCATCGAGCGGGCCTCCCGCACGCTGCGCCACCTCGACTGGTTCGAGGTGACCCAGGTCCGGGGGCAGGTCAAGGATCGACACCGTCGAGCACTTCCAGGTGGGACTCAAGCTCGGGTTCCGGCTCGAGGACGACTGATTCTCCTCTACCCGGGGGTAGCCGATAGCGTCTCGCGCATGAGCAGATCGGTACTCGTGACGGGCGGCAACCGCGGCATCGGCAAGGCCATCGCCGAGGCGTTCGTCGCCAACGGCGACCAGGTGGCGGTGACCTACCGCAGTGGCGAGCCACCCGAGGGCGTGCTGGCAGTGAGGTGCGACGTCACCGACCCGGCGTCGGTCGACGCGGCGTTCGCCGAGGTCGAGGCCGCGCACGGTCCGGTCGAGGTGCTGGTCGCGAACGCCGGCGTCACCGCGGACACCCTGGTCCTCCGGATGAGCGAGGACGACTGGTCCAAGGTCATCGACACCAACCTCACCGGCTCCTTCCGGGTCGCCAAGCGCGCCGCCAAGGGCATGCTGCGACTGCGGCGCGGCCGGCTCATCTTCATCTCCTCCGTGGTCGGCCTGCTCGGCTCGGCCGGCCAGGTCAACTACGCCGCCAGCAAGGCCGGCCTGGTGGGCATGGCGCGCTCCCTGGCGCGCGAGCTGGGCAGCCGCTCGATCACCGCCAACGTGGTGGCGCCCGGGCTTCGTCGAGACCGAGATGACCGCGGTGCTGCCCGAGGAGACCCAGGCCAAGTACAAGGAGCAGATCCCGCTCGGCCGCTACGCCAGCACCGAGGAGGTCGCCGTCCGTCGTGCGCTGGATCGCCTCGGACGAGGCCGGCTACGTCACCGGAGCGGTCATCCCCGTCGACGGCGGCCTCGGCATGGGCCACTGACCTTTCCTGCACCGGGCCATCCCGGCCACCACGGCAACGAAGGAGTACGACGGCATGGGCATTCTCGAGGGCAAGCGGATCCTCGTCGCGGGCGTCACGATGGACAGCTCGATCGGCTTCGCCGTGGCACGGGTCGCTCAGGAGCAGGGCGCGACCGTGCTGGTGTCGAACTTCGGACGCGCGCTCGGGATCACCAAGCGCATCGTCAACCGGCTGCCTGCAGCCGGCGCCGGTGCTCGAGCTCGACGTCACCGACGACGAGCACCTCGCGCGGCTGCCCGACCTGGTGCGCGAGCACGTCGACGGCCTCGACGGCGTCGTCCACTCGGTCGGCCTACGGCAACCCCGAGACGCTGCTGGGCGGCAAGTTCCTCGACGGTCCCTGGGACGACGTGGCGCAGGCGGTGCGGGTGTCGGCGTACTCGCTGAAGTCGCTGTCCACCGCGTGCCTGCCGTTGATGCGCGAACGGCGGCTCGGTGGTCGGTCTGACCTTCGACGCGACGGTGGCCTGGCCGGCCTACGACTGGATGGGCGTCGCCAAGGCGGGCCTGGAGTCGTGCTCGCGCTACCTGGCCCGCGACCTCGGTCCGCAGGGCGTCCGGGTCAACCTGGTCTCGGCCGGTCCGCTGAAGACGCTGGCCGCCAAGGCGATCCCCGGCTTCGAGGAGCTGGAGTCGATGTGGAGCGACCGGTCGCCCCTGGGCTGGGACGAGAAGGACACCGAGCCCACCGCCGCGCTCGGTGGTCGCGCTGCTCTCCGACTTCTTCCCGGCGACCACCGGCGAGATCGTGCACGTCGACGGCGGCTTCCACGCGATGGGGGCCTGAGCCTCGACCCGCCCGGGCGGACGATAGCGTGCGCCCGGTGACGCACCGCACTCGTCGAGCTCCGGGTCCTCGAAGGTCCCGAACCTCTACTTCCCCCGCGCCGCGATCAAGCTGACCCTGGACCTCACCGGGGTGATCGACGCGCCCGAGGACCGCGACGCGCAGGCTTCGCCGCCCGGATCGGGCTGCGCACGACCCGGCCGGGGGAGCCGGGCAGCGGCTTCCGGCAGCGCTTCGCCGCCCGCGCGGTGGAGCGGCTGCTGCGCCAGATCGCCGCGGAGGCCGGCACCACGCGGCTCGCCGTCCGGGTCCGGCCGACCGCCGACGTGCACCAGGTCGTGGTCGCCTACCCGTGGCGCAACCGCACCCGGGCCGAG
The DNA here is from genome assembly GCA_963845655.1 of uncultured Actinomycetota bacterium. GTDB lineage: Bacteria > Actinomycetota > Actinomycetes > Propionibacteriales > Nocardioidaceae > Nocardioides_B. The sequence goes on from CAWJTB010000003.1 coordinate 600,048, forward strand.
GCCCTGGGCACGCGGTCGGCCGACGTGCTCGACGCCCTGCCCGGACTCCGACCTCGAGGAGCTGGTGTCGCCGGGCGGCGGCGACCGTGCAGCGACGCGAGCCCGGGCCCCGGTCCCACGACGCTGCGGCCGCGGGTGCCGATCGTGGCGGTGACCGGCACCAACGGCAAGACGACGACCTCGCGGATGGTCGCCCACATCGCGCGGACGCACGGGCTGCACGTCGGCTGGTCGAGCACCGACGGGATCTACATCGACGGCGAGCTGGTCGAGCCGGGCGACTACTCCGGGCCCGTCGGGCGCCGGCCGCGTGCTGGCCCACCGCGAGGTGCAGCTGGCGGTCACCGAGACCGCGCGCGGCGGCATCCTGCTCAAGGGGATCGGCCTGGCCTTCAACCACGTCTCGGTGTTCACCAACGTCTCCGCCGACCACCTCGGGCTGCACGGGATCGACACGCTCGACCAGCTCGCGGAGGTCAAGGGCGTGGTCTCGCGGATCACCAAGGCGTCGGGCTGGGCGGTGCTCAACGGCGACGACCCGCGGGTCTACGCGACCCGCACGTCGCTGCGGGCCAGGCCGTGGGTGTTCTCCCGCGACCCCGACTCGCCGGCGATCCGCGAGATCGCTCTCGGAGGGCGGTCGCGCCACGACGGTCATCGACGGCTGGCTGTGCGGTGCTCTACCCCGACGGCGACCCCGATCCGCTGGTCGAGGTGGTCGACGTGCCGATGACGCTGGCCGGGCTGTCCCGCTTCAACGTCGAGAACGCCCTCGGCGCCGCCTCGGCCGCCTGGGGGTCGGGCTGCCGCGGGAGGCCGTGGTCGAGGGCCTGCGGACTTCGCGCCCGACGCCGAGCACAACCCGGGCCGGATGAACTTCTTCACCCGCGACGAGGTCAGCGTCGTGATGGACCTCGCCCACAACGAGGCCGGTCTCGAGGCGCTGCTCGAGATCATGAACGGCGTACGGCGTCCCGGGGCCCGCCTGCTGCTGGCGCTCGGCGCCGTGGGCGACCGGCAGGACGACCTCGTCGCGGCCCTCGGCGAGATGGGCGCCCGGGACGCCGACGTCGCGGTCGTCGCGCACAAGGCGCGCTACCTGCGCGGCCGCACGATGGAGGAGCTCGACGCGCTGTTCCGGGCGGGCGCCGCCCGCGTCGGCGTCGAGCAGCTGGCGTCGTACCCCACCGAGGTCGACGGGCTGGCGGCTCTGGTCGCGCAGGCCGCGGCCCGGCGACGTGGTGGCGCTGATGTGCCACGAGGACCGACAGGGCGTCTACGACTGGCTGGCCGCGCAGGGGTTCAGCGCGGACACCCCGCAGACGCTGCGCGACAAGGTGCGTGCGGCGCGCGCGGAGGTGAGCCGGTCCGCAGCCGGGCCGGCCGTCGTTGCGTCGCGAGAGCCAGCTGAGCAGGGCGGCGACCACCAGCACGACCGGGGCGCAGGAGAGCACGGCCGCCGCCATCCGGCCGCCGAGGAACCCGAGGTCGGGCAGGCCGGCGATCATCACCGGCAGCGTCTCGCTGCGCGGCTGCGGTTCAGCGTGCTGGCGAAGAGGAAGTCGTTCCAGGACGCGACGAACACCAGGGCGACCGTGCCGCCGACCCCGGCGCTGGGCCATCGGCAGGACCACCGACGACGATCCGCTGCACGGTGCGGGCGCCGTCCATCAGGGCGGCGTCCTCGACCTCCTGCGGGACCGCTCGGAACGCGTAGGTCAGCAGCCACACCGCCAGGGGCAGCGTGAAGCTGAGCTGGGCCAGACCGATCGGCGCCAGGTGGTCCAGCCAGCCGATGTCGGCGAACACCTTGGCGATCGGGACCACCAGGCACGATCCGGGGAAGAACGCGAAGGCCAGCATCAGCGCCAGGATCAGCTCCTTGCCGCGCACCCGAGCCGGCCCAGGGCGTAGGCGGCAGGGATCGCGATCAGCAGGCTGACGAGGGTCGTCGCCACCGACAGCACGAGGCTGCGCTGCAGCGCGGGGTAGAACGCCGAAGACGTCGGAGGTCAGCAGCCGGTAGTTGTCGAAGGACACTCGCCGCGGGATCATCCCGGCCGCGCCGCCGACCGGATCGGGGTCGAGGCTCAGCACGACCATGTACCACAGCGGCGCCACGACGAACAGCACCACCACGGCAGCACCGAGCCGCGCCAGCAGCGACGGCAGCCTGCGTGATCATCCCCCGCGAGCTCCCGTCAGGCGTGGTCGCTCGCGACCGGGCTGAAGTCCGGGTCGCCGAACGGCCCCTCGTCACTGCCGGAGCCGGCCTGGGCCTGGTGGGACCAGGTCTCCAGCTCGGTCATCACCTGCGGATGCTTGTCGACGCACACCACGACCAGGTCGCCCGCGTTGGCCCGCGACATCGCGTGCCGGACGGCCTCGATCTCGTCGTGGATCACCTCGAGCTGCTTGCAGCGGACGCCGTCGGCCATGCGCGGCGCGCACGCCCTCGGCCACCAGCTCGGCGGTCTCGCCTCGCTTGCGGCCACGCAGGGACACGTCCTCGCGGGCGATGACCACGTCGAAGTGCTGGGCCGCGACGGCCCCGAGCTCGCGCATGTCGTCGTCGCGGCGGTCGCCGGCGGTGGCGATCACGCCGATCCGCGACGGGCGCCCGAGCTCGCTGGTCGAGGTCAGGCTCTCGCCGATGCGGTCGACGAAGTCGCCGAGCATCCGCATGCCGGGCGCGTTGTGGCAGTAGTCGACGATCACCTGCACCCCGTCGACCTCGACCTCGTTGAGGCGTCCGGGGGAGAGGTAGTAGCTGGTGGAGAAGGTCCGCAGTCCCTGACGGATGTCGTGCAGGGGCGCACCGGCCGCGAAGGCGGCAGCGGCCGCCGCGAGGGAGTTCTGGACGTTCATCCGGGCCCGCCCGCCGAAGGTCGCCGGCAGCAGGTGCGTCCAGGCCAGCTGCATCTCGCCGGCGTCCGTGCTTGACCACGATCATCTCGCCGCGCTCGCTGGGCTCGAGCACGAGCGCCTTGCCACCGCGGCGGCAGTGCTGGTCGATCATGTCGCGCGGCTCGGAGCCCGGCTCGGCCATCGAGAACCACACCACCTGGCCGGAGCACTTGCGGCGCATCGCGCGGACCAGCGGGTCGTCGGCGTTGAGCACGGCGTGACCGTCGCGCGGGACCGCCTCGACGAGCACGGCCTTCACGTCGGCGAGCTGCTCGACGGTGTCGATCCCGCGCAGGCCCAGGTGGTCGGGCTGCACGTTGAGCGACGACGGCGACGTCGTTGCGCTCGTAGCCGAGACCCTCGCGCAGGATGCCGCCCCGGGCGACCTCGAAGACCGCGAAGTCGACGCGGGGGTTCTGGAGGACCATCCGGGCCGACTTCGGGCCGGAGGCGTCGGCGCGGATCACCAGGCGCTCGTCGATCACGACGCCGTCGGTCGAGGTCATGCCGACCTTGCGGCCCATGCCCTTGAAGACGTGGGAGATCATCCGCGACGTCGTGGTCTTGCCGTTGGTGCCGGTGACCGCCACGATCGGGATCCGGCTCGGCGCACCCGGCGGGAAGAGCATGTCGACCACGGGCTTGGAGATGAACTGCGGGTCGCCGATCGTCGGGTGCGTGTGCATCCGGAAGCCGGGCGCCGCGTTGACCTCGCAGATCGCGCCGCCGGTCTCCCGGACGGGCTCGGTGATGTCGGGGCAGATGAAGTCGATGCCGGCGATGTCGAGGCCGACCATCCGGGCGGCCTCCTCGGCGATCTCGACGTTCTCCGGGTGCGCCTCGAAGGTGCGGTCGATCGAGATGCCACCGGTCGACATGTTGCCGGTGAGGGTCAGCTTGACCATCTCGCCCGCGGACGGCACGTCGGTGAGCCGGTAGCCCTGAGCGGCCAGCAGCTGCACCGCCGCGTCGTCGACCTTGATCCGGGTCAGCACCTTCTCGTGACCCGACGCCGCGTCGGGGGTCGGCGTTGGTGAGCTCGACCAGATCCTCGATCGAGGACCGGCCGTCACCGATCACGTGCGCCGGGACCCGCTCGGCCACCGCGGCGAGCCGGCCGTCGATGATCAGGCAGCGATAGTCGCGACCGGTGATGTAGGACTCCACGATGACCGTGCCGCGACGGGACTGGTCCTTGGCGATGGCGAACGCCTCGCGCACGTCGTCGCCGTCCTGCAGGTCCAGGCACACGCCCCGACCGTGGTTGCCGTCGAGCGGCTTGACCACCACGGGGTAGCCGATCCGGTCCGCGACCGTGACGGCCTGGTCCGCCGTGCGCACCGACTCCTGCTTGGGCACCGGCAGGCCGGCGGCGCCGAGCAGCCGGGTGGTGAGGTCCTTGTCGGAGGCCACGTCGACCGCGATCGCGCTCGTGGCGGAGGTCATGGTGGCGCGGATCCGCTTCTGGTGGACGCCCTGGCCGAGCTGCACCAGGGAGTGCTGGTTGAGACGGATCCAGGGGATGTCGCGCGAGACCGCCTCCTCGACGATCGCCTGCGTGGACGGGCCGAACGCGCTGCGCTGGGCCCGCAGGATGAAGGCGTCGAGCTCCTGCTCCCAGTCGAAGTCGTTGTCGGCCTCGACCAGGTGGTTCACCAGACGTACGGCGAGCCGGGCCGCCGCAAGCCCGACGTTCTCGTCGACGTAGCCGTAGATGATGTTGTAGCGGCCCGGGTGGCCCTTGACCTGGCGGGTCTTGCCACGCCGGATGTCGTGCCCGACGACCTGCTGCAGCGCCAGCGCGACGTGCTCCGCGACGTGGCCCAGCCAGGTGCCCTCGTTGAGCCGTTCCACGAAGCCGCCGCGTCGTCCCCGCGAGCAGGAGTGCTCCCGCAGGCCCGGCAGCATCTGCAGGACGTGGTCGGTGAAGCCGTTGATCGTGTGGGTCGGGAACTCCTCGAGCGAACCGAGCTCGACGACCAGGTGGATGGCCTTGTCGTAGGACCAGACGTTGGCACCCCGGTAGACGCGCGTCTCGATGATCGACAGGTCGGGCGACGGCATGTTCATCCACGCGCTCCTTCGTTGCTCTCCAGGAATCCCTCGGGGTGACCTTCGTCGGAGCCGCGTTCGACGTGCTGGCGGGCCTGACGTCGCCGGAGGACCGTCGGGGAGACGTCGCCCGCGGCGATGTCGCGGGCCAGCCTCTTGAGGTCCGCCCCGGCGACCGCGAGCTCCTCGGCCTCGCTCGGGTCGACCACCGGGCTCTCGCGGACGAGCACCTTGTGGGTCAGGTCGAAGACGCTGCCGGCAGGGAGGACGTGCAGCACGACGCCCGAGGTCAGCAGGGGAGCGGTGCGCCGGGCCTCGTGGGCGTTGGACACCACGTTGCGGCCGTCGAACACCGTCACGACGCCGCGGCCCACGACGCTGAGACGCTCCGTGCCGTCGACCTCGCGGATGATCGCGCCGGTGTCCTCGTCGACGCCGATCCCCAGCAGGTTGGGGCTCTGCGCCACCAGCATCAGCAGCCGGCCGTAGCGGTTGCGCTGCCCGAAGTGCTGGTCGATCACGACGTCGCGGACCAGGCCGAGCCCGCTGGCCAGCTGGCTCATCCGCTGCTTGGGCGTCGAGCCGCCCGGGCCGAACGCGACCATGTGCGAGGACTGGATGCTCGCGCCGGCGCTGGTCCCGGCGACCACCACCCCACGTCGGTGCGCGGCGCGGATCGCCTCGCCGAATGCCGTGCCGTTGACGATCGCGGACAGCTTGAGCTGGTTGCCGCCGGTCATGAAGATGCCGCTCACGTCGTCCAGCAGGCCGACGACGTCGGGGTCCTCCGCGGCCTCGCGGCTCTCCGGCCGTGCGGCGACCACCTCTCGTGCTCCCAGCTTGCGGAACAGGGCGTCGTACACCTCGACGATCTCGGGCCCGAGCGACGACGCGCTGGGGACCACCGCGATCTTGGCGTCCCTCCCGCCCGCGAGGGAGACGAACTCGCGCAGCACCGTACGGCGTCCGAGCTTGTCCTCGGCGCCCCCGATGGCCATCAACGGACCGGCCGCCGTGCGGGGCGTGGGGGTGGCCGGATCGTCCGATGAGGCCTGCTCAGCCGCCTCGAGGACCTCGGCCACGGCATCACTGTCAACTGGCCCATTCGGCATGCAGCGCAGCCTACGGGGTGCGACAGTTGGCATCGTGAGCGACCGTCGGCGGCTGATCGTGATGCGGCACGCGAAGGCGGAGCCCTTCGCGTCGTCCGACCACGAGCGGCGTCTCACCGACCGGGGGTTCGAGGGCGCCCGCGACGTCGGGCGGCGAATGGCCGCCGAGGGCCTGCTGCCTGACTACGCCCTCGTCTCGACGGCCATCCGGACCCGGCAGTCGTGGTCGGCCCTCGCCGAGGTCGCCGGCTTCCAGGACGTTGCGGTGTCCTTCGACGACGCCGTCTTCACCGGCAGCCCGGACGTGGTCCTCGACGCGTTGCGCCAGGTGCCGGACGACGCGGGCACGGTGCTGTTCGTCGGGCACAACCCCACCGCGGCCTACCTCTGCCACTTCCTGGACGACGGCGAGGGCGACCCGGCCGCCGCCTCCGGCCTCCTGCAGGGCTTCCCGCCGGCCTCCGTCGCGGTGCTCGACGTCGGGGTGCCGTGGTCCGAGCTGGCCGCCGAGTGCGGTCGCGTCACCCGCTACTTCGTCGGCGCCTGATCGCTCGACCGGTCGAGCGGCGGCGCGGGAGTGGTGAGGCCCTCGAGCGCGTCCGCGGCCTCGACCTCCTCGCGGCTGATCCCCAGCAGGTACATGATCGCGTCGAGGTAGGGGACGTTGACCGCCGTGTCCGCGGCCTGCTGCACCATCGGCTTGGCGTTGAAGGCGATGCCGAGACCGGCGGCCGCGAGCATGTCGAGGTCGTTGGCGCCGTCCCCGATCGCGACCGTCGCCCCCACTGCGACACCGCTGTCGGCCGCGAACCGGCGCAGGGCGTCCGCCTTGCCGGCGCGGTCCACCACCGGGCCGACGATCCGTCCGGTCAGCCGGCCGTCGACGACCTCGAGCTCGTTGGCGGCCGCGAAGTCGATGCCGAGGTCGGCCGCGATCCGGTCCGTCACCTGGGTGAAGCCGCCAGACACGATCGCGAACCGGTAGCCGAGCCGCTTGAGCGTGCGCACGAGGGTGCGCGCCCCGGGTGCGAAGGTCAGCTCGTCGTACACCCGGTCGAGGGCGCTCGCGTCGAGTCCCTCCAGCAGGGCCACCCGCTCGCGCAGCGACGACTCGAAGTCGAGCTCGCCGCGCATCGCGGCCTCGGTGACCTCCCGGACCTGGGCCTCGCAGCCGGCGTGCGCGGCGAGCATCTCGATCACCTCGCCCTGCACGAGGGTGGAGTCGACGTCCATCACCACGAGGCGCATGCCGTGCCGCAGCAGGGAGGCCGGCTGGACGGCGACGTCGACCGCCTGCACGGCCGCCTCCTCCGCAAGGATCACGCGCAGCCGGTCGGGGTCGGCGCCCGAGACGTGCAGCTCGATCGCGGTGACGGGGTAGCGCGCCATCCGCTCGATCCGGTCGATGTTGGCACCGGTGTCGGCGATCCGGCCGGCGATCGCGGCGACTGCCGCGGGCCGCAGCGGCATGCCGAGCACCGTGACGTGGCTGCGCCCGTCCTGGCGGCTGCGGTTGTCGCCGGTGCCGCGGTCGACGTCGACCTGCATGTCGAGGTCGCGCGGCCACCCGCTCCAACGAGGCGCGCAGCGCCTTCCAGTCGCGGGGCAGGGTGATCAGCACGCCCAGCACCAGACGGCGCCGCAGCACGATCTGCTCGATGTCGAGGACCTGGACGCCGAACGCGGCGAGGGTCGAGAAGATCGTCGAGGTCACACCGGGCCGGTCCGTGCCGGTGAGCGTGATGAGCAGGGTCTTCGGTGCGTCGTCCTCGGCCATGAGGAGGCCGAGGCTATCGGTCCCACGGGTAGGCGCAGGCGGCCACCAGACCGCGTCTCGCAGCGTGGTCGAGGGGGCCGAGCGCCGCGCGCCGGGCGTCCGCCTCGGCCGCGGTGATGCTGGCGCCGTCGTCCTCGAGGGCGAGGTCGACGATGGTGCGGCAGCGCGACGCCAGCGCAGCGAGGCGTACGGCGCGGGGCGCCATCCCGTGCGGGAAGACCAGGTCGACGTGCCGGCGCAGCGACCATCAGCTCGTCGGCGACCTCGGGTCGCCAGCGAGCGACGTCGAGGTCCGCCAGCGCGTCGGCGGTGCGCACCAGGGCGGTGCGCAACGCAGCTGTCGGCCTCCGCACGGGTCGGGCACCTGGCGGCGCGACACGGCCGGGTGGCAGGCCCACACCACGCCGGCCCCGGCCGCGGTACGGCACCAGCCCGAGCTCGGCCCCGTCGAGCACCACGCCCTCGCCGGCCTCGACGACCTCGGCGTTGAAGGTGCTGGGTCCGGCCAGCCCCAGCGGGTCGCCCGGCACCGGCAGGGCGATGCCGGCGCCGGTGGCGCGCTCGGCGCGGAGCAGTCCGAGCGCGAGGATCAGCGGCTGCAGCCCGTCGCTGCCCGGCAGGCCGGCCACGTCGTGCGCGGCGTCGTCGCCGACGATCGCGTCGCGCGTGTCGTCGAGGCTGGCCGCGCCGGACGCCCAGGCGGTGAACCAGAGGGCGAACCGCATCGACAGCGGCAGCTGGGGCGTGCTCACGGCGACGAGGCTACGCAGGCGGTTCGGGCGTGCGGGATCGGGCCCGTCGCCGCGTGGTCGAGCGACAGGTCCGTTAGGTTGGCCTCGTCGCGCGACGTGCGCACCGCAGATCCGACGACAGGGAGGCCCGCACCGACCATGGACGCCGTTCTCGAGCTCGCCGACGTCAGCGTCCGGCGGGGGCAGGCCACGCTGGTCGACGGGATCGACTGGACGGTCGAGGAGGACGAGCGCTGGGTGGTGCTCGGCCCCAACGGCGCCGGCAAGACCACGCTGCTGCAGGTCGCGTCCGCACAGATCCACCCGACCGGCGGCGTGGTCGGCATCCTCGGCGAGGTGCTCGGCACCGTCGACGTCTTCGAGCTGCGACCGCGGATCGGCCTGACCAGCGCCGCCATCGCCGAGCGGATCCCGCGCGCGGAGCGGGTGCACGACGTCGTGGTCTCCGCGTCGTACGGCGTGCTCGGCCGGTGGCGGGAGAAGTACGACGAGCTCGACCACGCCCGCGCCGAGGAGCTGCTCGACCGAGGTCGGCGCGACGCACCTGGTCGACCGCACGTTCGGGACCCTCTCCGAGGGCGAGCGCAAGCGGGTGCAGATCGCCCGCGCGCTGATGACCGACCCCGAGCTGCTGCTGCTCGACGAGCCGGCCGCCGGGCTGGACCTGGGCGGCCGCGAGGACCTGGTCTCCACGCTGTCGGTGCTCGCGATGGACGAGATGTCGCCGGCCACGGTGCTGGTGTCGCACCACGTCGAGGAGATCCCGCCCGGCTTCACGCACGCGCTGCTCATGCGCGGCGGCGGGTTGGTCGCCGCCGGCCCGATGGAGGAGGTGCTGACCGAGGAGATCGTGTCGTCGACGTTCGGCGATGCCCCTCATCCTGCACCACGAGGACGACCGCTGGACGGCACGTCGCGGACCCGGATCTGCACGTCTGAGACGCAGGTGACCGGTGGCCGATAGGCTCGGGGCATGGACTCGACTGGTTCTCCGCCTGGCAGCTGTGGCTGGGCCTGGCCATCGTGCTGGGCGTCGCCGAGCTGTTCAGCCTCGACCTGATCCTGCTGATGCTCGCCGATCGGCGCCGTGGTGGGCATGGTGCTGACCGTGGTCGGCCTCGCCCTGCCGTTCCAGGTGCTGGTCGCGATCGGGGCTCGCTGGCGGTGCTCGTGGTGGTGCGCCCCAGCGTGGTCAAGCGGCTGCACGCCGGACCCCAGCTGGTGCTCGGTCACGACGCGCTGGTCGGCAAGCAGGGGGTGGTGGTCGAGGAGGTCTCCGCGCAGGGCGGCCTGGTCAAGATCGGCGGCGAGATCTGGACCGCGCGCCCCTACGACGAGGAGGCGGTCATCGCAGCCGGCGCCCGGGTCGACATCTTGGAGATCAAGGGCGCGACGGCCATGGTCCACCAGATCCCGGAGCTCGAGTCTGACGGCTCCGGCGGGCACCACCCGCCGGACGCGGACGTTGAGAGGGAACAACCCAACTGAAGGGGGCACGTGCATTCCTGGTGCTGTTCGCGCTCATCGCGTTGTTCGCCGTGGCCGTGCTCGCCAAGACGGTCCGGATCGTGCCGCAGGCACGCGCCGGGATGGTCGAGCGCTTCGGCAAGTACAAGGCCAGCCTCCCGGCCGGGCCTCAACATCGTCGTGCCGTTCGTCGACAAGGTGCGCTACATGATCGACCTGCGCGAGCAGGTGGTGTCCTTCCCGCCGCAGCCGGTGATCACCGAGGACAACCTGGTGGTCTCGATCGACACCGTCATCTACTTCCAGGTCACCGACCCGGTCGCGGCGACCTACGAGATCGCCAACTACATCCAGGCGGTCGAGCAGCTCACGATGACCACGCTGCGCAACATCGTCGGCGGCATGGACCTCGAGGAGACGCTGACCAGCCGCGACGAGATCAACAGCCGGCTGCGCGGCGTGCTCGACGAGGCCACCGGCAAGTGGGGGATCCGGGTCAACCGCGTGGAGCTCAAGGGCATCGACCCGCCGCCGTCGATCAAGGACTCGATGGAGAAGCAGATGCGGGCCGACCGCGACAAGCGCGCGGCGATCCTCACCGCCGAGGGCCAGCGGCAGTCCGCGATCCTCACGGCCGAGGGCGACAAGCAGTCCTCGATCCTCAACGCGGAGGGCGACCGGGAGTCGCAGATCCTGCGGGCGCAGGCCGACCGGGAGTCGTCGATCCTGCGGGCCCAGGGTGAGGGACAGGCCATCCAGACGGTCTTCCAGGCCATCCACGACGGTCGGCCCGACCAGTCGCTGCTGGCCTACCAGTACCTGCAGATGATGCCGAAGATCGCCGAGGGCGACGCGAACAAGGTCTGGATCGTGCCGAGCGAGATCGGCAAGGCGCTGGAGGGCCTGGGCTCGACGATGAACAGCCTGCAGGGCATCCCGAAGGAGGTCGACGGTCCGCGCACGCGCATCGACATGGGACCGGCCGATCCGCAGGTGCCGGAGGACACCACGCTGAAGACCGCGCACGACGAGGTGGCGGCCGCGATCGCCGCGGCCGAGGCGTCCGAGCACGAGCGACCGGTGCCGCGAAGGCGACGCCTCGGCCAGGACACGCCGGCGGGAGATCCCGGGGAGCCCCCCGCCCAGTGACCTCCTGGAGATGGCCGCGGTCCTGCTCGCCGGGCTCGCGGCCGGCACCATCAACACCGTGGTGGGGTCGGGCACGTTGATCACGTTCCCGACCCTTCTCTCGATCGGGGTCCCGCCGGTCACCGCGAACGTCTCGAACACGCTCGGCCTGGTGCCGGGGTCGCTGTCCGGCGCGATCGGCTACCGCCGCGAGCTCGCCGGCCAGCGTGCCGCGGCTGCTGCGCCTCGGTGCCGCCTCGGTGCTGGGCGGCATCAGCGGCGCGGTGCTGCTGCTGGTGCTGCCCGCCGCGGCGTTCGACGCGATCGTGCCGGTGCTGATCGTGCTGGGCTGCGTGCTCGTGGTCCTGCAGCCGATGATCAGCCGTCGGGTCGCGGCCCGCGCCGAGGCGCGCGGGGTGGAGCGACCGGAGCACGGCGCCCTCTGGGTGTGGGGGCTGGTCTACCTCGCCGGGGTGTACGGCGGCTACTTCGGCGCCGCGCAGGGGGTGCTGCTGATGGCGATCCTCGGGGTCGGCCTGAGCGAGTCGATGCAGCGCAACAACGCCACCAAGAACGTCCTGGCCCTGCTGGTCAACCTGGTCGCCGCGATCGTGTTCGTCTTCGTCGCCGACGTGGACTGGACGGTCGTCGGGCTGATCGCCGTCGGCGCGGTGATCGGCGGCCAGATCGGCGCCACCGTCGGCCGCCGGCTGCCGTCGTGGGCGCTGCGCGCCTTCATCGTGCTGGTCGGCGTGCTCGCCCTGACCCAGTTCCTCTTCGCCAACTGACTGATTACCAGGGGATGCAGCGAATCTTTCGCTGCCCACGGAGATCTTCCCGTGGGCAGCGACAGTTCTCCATGGGAAGTACGGCGTCTGCACGAGGCCCGCACGCCGGCGCGCCCGGACGTCCGTACGCCGGCCCGCACGTCCGCACGCCGGCGCGCCCCGGACGTTCGCACACCGGAGCGGAACCGCGAGACACGCCGCCGCCTCGGTGGCCAGGTCAGCAGGTGGGCCGCTCAGCGATTCCTCAGCGGACGTACGCGTCGTGCCAGCGGGTGATCTCGTCGAACACGTGCGCGCGCACCGGCTCGCGCGACAGCGTCACGTCGTGCAACGCCCCCTCGATCCGCACGAGCGTGACGTGGTCGCCCAGCTTGTGCGCCCACTTCCGGATCAGCTCGACGTCCAGCACGATGTCGGTGCTCGAGCACAGCTCGTCGTACGCCTTGGGGTGGCCGCTGCGCGCCGAGGTGAGCACCAGCACCGGAGCGGGAACGCGCAGCCCCCGGTGCGCCCGCGCATGCCCGCGGCGTACGGCGCGCAGCCAGCCGGCGTACACCGGCCACGACTCGACCGGCTTCCAGGCCAGGTCGAAGTCCCACTCGCCCTCGAGGTCGCGGTGCAGGCTGCGGGCGTAGAAGCCCGACACGTCGCGGGGGATCGCGAGGTGGGGCCGGTGCGCGCCGATCTGGTCGATCGCCTTGGTGCCGGCCGTGCGCAGCAGCAGGCTGCCCTGCAGGTCGAGCCACGGCGAGTTCAGCACCATCCCGGCCAGCGCCGGGCGCCGTGTCGTCGGCCCACAGCGGCAGCACCAGCCCGCCGGTCGAGTGGGCCGTGAGCAGCACGTGGTCGTGGCCGTCCCGCTCGGTGACGATGCGGAAGGCCTCGTCGACCTCCTCGAAGTACGCCGTGAGGTCGGTGACGAAGTTGGGGGTCTGATGGGGACGCAGCGAGCGGCCGTACTTGCGCAGGTCGAGGGCGTAGAAGTCGTAGCCACGCTCAACCCAGTAGTCGGCCGCCACGGTCTGGAAGAAGTAGTCCGCGAACCCGTGCACGTGCAGCACCGCCCGGCCGTTCGCGTGCGCAGCCCGCCGCACCACCAGGGTGGCGACGACCTCGCCCTCGTCGTCGGGCCGCATCGCGAGCGTCTCCGCGACGTACGGCTCGCCCAGCACGTCGACCGTCTGCTCGTCACTCACGCGCGTCATCCTGCCGCATCGCTCGGCCCCGCCCGCGGAGGGCTCAGTCGTCGGCAGCCGCCTCGATCACGCCGATCCGCTCCGTCGGGCCGGGCGCCGGAGCCTTGGCGTCCTGGCCCGCGTGCACGGCCTCCTCGATGCGCTTGCCGATCTCCGGGTCGACGCTCTTCCAGTAGTCGAACACCCGGGGGAGCGTCTCGGGCTTGACGCCGCCGAGGATGTGGCCGGCGACGTTGCCGACGAAGCGCTCACGCTGTGCGTCGTCCCAGACCTCGTTGACCATCGTCCGGGCCTGGCCGAAGTCGTCGTCGTCCGCGCGCAGGGCGTAGGCCTCGCGGACCATCGCCCCGTCGGTCTCCCAGCTGTCCTCCGCCTCGCCGGTCACGTCGGAGTAGCCGCGCCCGTAGGAGTTGGGCGCGTAGACCGGCTCGTCACCGGAGTGGTCGTAGGCCATCGGCCCGTCGAACGTGTAGGTGTTGAGCGTCTGCACGCGGGGGCGGTTGACCGGCAGCTGGTGGTAGTTGGGGCCGATCCGGTAGCGGTGCGTGTCGGCGTAGGAGAAGACCCGGCCGAGCAGCATCTTGTCCGGGCTGAACGCGATGCCGGGCACGATCGCGGACGGCTCGAAGGCCGCCTGCTCGATCTGGGCGAAGAAGTTGTCCGGGTTCTTGTTCAGGGTCATCGTGCCGACCTTGATCAGCGGGTAGTCGCCGTGCGGCCACACCTTGGTCAGGTCGAACGGGTTGAAGCGGTAGGTCTTCGCGTCCTCGTACGGCATCACCTGCACGTGCAGGGTCCAGGACGGGAAGTCGCCGTTGTCGATGGCCTCCTGGAGGTCGCGACGGTGGAAGTCGGAGTCCTCGCCGGCGATCTTGTTCGCCGCCTCCTGGGTGAGGTTGCGCACGCCCTGGTCGGACTTGAAGTGGAACTTCACCCAGGACTTCTCGCCGGTGGCGTTGATCCACATGTAGGTGTGCGAGCCGTAGCCGTTCATCTCCCGCCACGAGGCAGGGACGCCGCGGTCCCCCATGAGGTAGGTGACCTGGTGGGCCGACTCGGGGTTGAGGGTCCAGAAGTCCCACTGCATGTCGTTGTCCCGCAGGCCGGTGCCGCCGCGGCGCTTCTGGGAGCGGATGAAGTGCGGGAACTTCATGGTGTCGCGGACGAAGAAGATCGGGGTGTTGTTGCCGACCAGGTCCCAGTTGCCCTCGGTCGTGTAGAACTTCAGCGCGAAGCCACGCGGGTCGCGCCAGGTGTCGGGGCTGCCCTGCTCGCCGGCGACGGTGGAGAAGCGGGCCAGCATGTCGGTGCTCACCCCGGGCTGGAACAGCGCCGCCTTGGTGTAGCGCGACACGTCCTCGGTGGTCTCGAACGTCCCGAAGGCGCCGGAGCCCTTCGCGTGCACGTTGCGCTCAGGGACGCGTTCGCGGTTGAAGTGCGCCATCTGGTTGATGAAGTGGTGGTCGTGCAGCAGGAGCGGTCCGGTGTCGCCCAGGGTCAGCGAGTTGCGGTCGCTGGGGGCGGGGGCGCCGGACTCCGTGGTCGAGCCCCCCTGCGGGCGAGATTCGGTGTCGGTCATGCGCTACTCCTCTGCGGCTCAGGCTCTCGTCGGCGCGGCGGTGGGCCGCGCATCGGCGTCTCGGACACCGTGCCCGTCGACCGGGAGGATCATGCGCACCCGCGCCGTCCGGTCCGCGGGCGGTGGCCGGCGATCGCCTGCGCCCGGAGACAATGGACCCATGTCTTCTGCGACGCCGGGTCGATCAGGTGGGAACGACCGCAACGACGGCTTCCCGCCGTACCCCTCGGGTCTGCGGCTGCACGACCGTCGCGTGGTCGTCGTCGGCGGCGGGCACGTGGCGCAGCGCCGGATCCCGCGGTTGCTGACCGCGGGGGCGGACGTCGTCGTCATCTCGCCGGTGACCACACCCGCCGTCGAGGGCCTGGCGGGGGCCGGCGAGATCACCTGGCACGAGCGCGGCTTCGCGCCGGGCGACCTGGCCGAGGCGTGGTACGTCATCGCCGCCACCGACGACACCGCCGTCAACGACCAGGTCAGCGCGGAGGCGGAGGAGCGGCGGATCTTCTGCGTGCGCGCCGACGACGCCACCCAGGCCACCGCGTGGACGCCCGCGGTCGGGCGGCACGCGGGGGTGACGGTGGCCGTGCTCGGCAACCGGGAGCCCCGACGGTCCGCCGCCGTGCGCGACGCGATCGTGACCGGGCTGCGGGACGGCACCATCGTCGCGCCGTACGACGAGGAGCGCGCGGCCGGCGTCGTGCTGGTGGGGGGCGGGCCGGGCGACCCCGAGCTGGTCACCCTCGCCGCGCGACGGGCGCTGAGCGAGGCCGACGTGGTGGTGGCCGATCGACTGGCCCCGCGCGAGCTGCTCGACGAGCTGGCCCCGGACGTGGAGCTGATCGACGTCGCGAAGCTGCCACGCGGCCGAGCCGCCGCGCAGGAGGAGATCAACCGGGTGATCGTCGACCGGGCGCTCGCCGGCAAGCGGGTGGTCCGCTTCAAGGGCGGGGACTCCTTCGTCTACGGCCGCGGCTACGAGGAGGCGCTGGCCTGCGACGCGGCCGGGGTGCCGTGGACCGTGATCCCGGGCCTCACCAGCGCGATCGCCGTGCCAGCCGTCGTCGGCATCCCGGTCACGCACCGGGGCGTCGCCCACGAGTTCACCGTCGTGTCGGGCCACCTGCCCCCCGACCACCCGGAGTCGCTCGTGGCCTGGGACGCCCTGGCGGGTCTGCGGGGCACGCTGGTCCTCCTGATGGCGGTGCAGAACCTCCCTGCCATCGCGGATCGGCTGGTGGCCGGTGGCCGGGCGGCAGGCACGCCGGTGGCAATCATCAGCGAGGGCACCATGCCCGGGGAGCGCACCCTGCTGTCCACGCTGGCCACGGTCACCGTCGACATGGCACGCGAGGAGGTCCGTCCGCCGGCCATCGTCGTGATCGGCGGCGTGGTGGCGGTCGCGCACCCGGACCGCTTCCTGGACGCCGCGACACCGCTGCCGGCCGGGCCGGTCGCCGGGCCGGGCTAGCCTCGGGCGGGTGCCCCGGCTCCTGCGTCTCGACGGTCGTCGGGACGGCGCCGGGTCGAGCCCGGCGCAACGGTTCGTGCAGGCGCATCCGGGGACGCTGCACCTCGACCTCGAGCGCCTGCAGGAGCTGATCGGGGCGGGACACGACCTACTCGACGCGCGGAGCCGGCTCGCCGCGGTCGGTCACCTCGTGCGACCGCTGGCGCGCGACATGGCCCAGGCCTACCTGGACGGCGGCCACGACGTGGTCCTCTCTCAGGACCTCGCCGGCCCCGAGCAGGCGTACGCCGGCGGGGGAGCCGGGCTCGACGCTCCGCGGCAGGTGCCCCGGCTCATCCACCTGAACGGCCCTCCCGCGATCGGCAAGTCCACCCTGGCCCGGCGCTTCGCCGAGGACCACCCCGGCACCCTCAACCTGGACGTGGACCGGCTCCGCACGATGGTGGGCGGCTGGCAGGACCGGTTCGCCGAGACCGGCGAGCTGGTCCGACCGATGGCGCTGGCCATGGCGCGCTCCCACCTCTCGCGTGGTCGCGACGTGGTCTTCCCCCAGCTGCTCGCGCGGCTCACGGAGATCGAGCGCTTCGCGGCCGCGACCGCAGCGGGAGGCGGCGCCTTGGTCGAGGTGATGCTCAGCGACACCCGGCCGGACCAGCGAGCGAGCTCGATCGCACGGTTCGCCACGAGGGGCGAGGCGGACGACGACCCCTGGCACGCGCAGGTGCAGGCAATCGTCGCCGCGTCCGGAGGCGAGCGGCTGCTCGGCGAGACCTACGACCGGCTGGTCGACGTGCTCGCGGCCCGGCCGTCCTACGTCGTGGTCCCCAGTGCGCCCGGCGATGTCGACGGCACCTACGCCGGGCTGATCGCGGCGCTCCGCTGAGCCCGGGCACCGCGGCACCAGGCGGTCGACCAGCTCGCAGTCCGGTGTGCACCAAGAGCGTCGTTCACCCCCTACGCTTCTCGCGATGGCCGAGCTGATCGACGTACCCGACCCGGACGACCCGCGGCTCGCCGACTACCGCGACCTGCGCGACGTGCAGCTGCGCAAGAACCTCGAGGCCGAGCACGGGCTGTTCATCGCGGAGGGGGAGAAGGTCGTACGCCGCGCGGTCGAGGCCGGCTTCGGCGTGCGGTCCCTGCTGATGGCGCCGCGCTGGCTCGACGGCCTCGCCGACGTGCTGGCCCGCACCGACGCGCCCTGCTACGTGATGCCCGAGCATCTCGCGGAGGCGGTGACCGGCTTCCACGTCCACCGCGGTGCGCTGGCGTCCCTGGAGCGGCGGCCCCTGCCGTCGGTCGAGGAGGTGCTCGCCGGTGCGCGCACGGTCGTGGTCCTCGAGGACATCGTCGACCACACCAACGTCGGGGCCGTCTTCCGGAGCGCCGCCGCCCTCGGGATCGATGCCGTGCTGCTCTCGCCCCGGTGCGCCGACCCGCTCTACCGGCGGTCGGTCAAGGTCGCGATGGGGGCCGTGTTCAGCGTGCCCTACGCCCGCCTCGACGACTGGTACGACGCCCTGCCGCGCGTTGCGGCCGCGGGCTTCACGACCGTGGCCCTGACGCTCGCCGACGACGCGACCGACGTGGAGCAGGCCGTAGCGGGGACGGACCGGGTCGCCCTCGTGCTCGGCAGCGAGGGTCCCGGGCTGTCCTCACGCTGGCAGCGCACCGCCGACCGGCGTGCGGTCATCCCGATGCAGGCGGGGATCGACTCGCTCAACGTCGCCGCGGCCACGGCGGTGGCCTGCTACGTCACAGCGCGTCGGGAAGGGGCTCGCCCGACCGGACCGGCCACGACGCCGGGAAGCTCGCCTGGACCTTGTCCGCCTCCTTGAACAGCCGCTTGCGGGACCGCTTGTTGAGCCGGTCGCCGAACACCGTGCCGTGGCAGTGGTCGGTCTCGTGCTGCAGGCAGCGAGCGAGCAGGCCGTCGCCGGAGTGCTCGACCGGGGAGCCGTCGAGGTCCTGCCCCACGACGCGGGCGTAGGACGGGCGGGCGCACGCGACGAAGGCGCCGGGCAGCGACAGGCAGCCCTCGTCGTCGTCGTCGAGGCGGCGCTCCTTGCCCTCGGGCACGAAGCACTCCGGGTTGCACACGACACCCTGGTGGCGCACGCCCTGCTCGTCGGGACAGTCGAAGACGAAGACCGACCGGTCGACCCCGATCTGCGCGGCAGCGAGCCCGACCCCGTCGGCCGCGTACATCGTGGCGACCATGTCGGCCACCAGCGCCCGCAGGTCGTCGTCGAAGGCGGTCACCGGCTCCTGGACCCGGTGCATGACCGCCTCGCCCCACCGGGCGATGGTCCGCACGGTGCCGCCGGACGGGAGGATGCTGCCGGCGGGAAGGGCGGAGGCGGGCGCCTCGTCGGGCTCGTCGGGCACGTCAGGCATGGCGGCCAACCTAGCCGACCGGCGGACGTGACCGGCGACACGTCCGGGTCCCGTGGCCGGTTCCTGTAACTCGGAGTTACAGTAATCGACATGTCCGTCACCAGAGCACCCCGTGAGGACGGCCGGCACGGCCTGACCTCCCGCGAGAAGCAGGACCCGATCGGCTTCGCCGTCGCCGCACTGAACCGGCTCGCCCAGGCGCCCGCCCTCGACCGGTTCGGCCTGCGCCGCCCCGCGGAGCGGGTCGTCTTCGAGGCCACCCGGTCCGGCTTCCGCACGGCCGGCGCAGTCAGCCGCCGGTTCTCCCGCGCGAAGGTCTCCGGACGCCCGACGCGCGCTCCGGCTGCCGCGGCGACCGGCTCCTTCGACCTGACGCCCACCGAGGACGAGCAGATGCTCGTCGACGTGGTGCGCGAGCTCGCGGCCGAGGTGGTCCGGCCCGCCGCTGCCGCGGCCGACGAGAGCGCCGCGGCACCCGCGACGGTGCTCGCGGCCGGACTCGAGATCGGGCTGCCGCTGCTCGGCGTTCCCGAGGAGCTCGGCGGCATCTCCGCCGAGCGCTCGGCGATGGCCGGCACGCTGGTCGCGGAGGCGCTCGCGCACGGCGACATGGGCCTCGCGGTCGCCATGCCTGGCGCCCGGCGCGGTGAGCACCGCGCTCTCCCTGTGGGGCGACGAGGCCCAGCAGGCGACGTACCTCCCGGCCTTCACCGGGGACCGACGTGCCCGCGGCCGCCCTCGCCCTCACCGAGCCGCGGCCGCTGTACGACGCCCTGCGAGCCGCGGACCACGGCGCGCCGCGACGGCGACGGCTACGTCCTCGAGGGGGTGAAGTCGATGGTCCCGCGCGGCGCCGACGCGGAGCTGTTCGTCGATCGCGCGCGCAGCTCGACGGCGCGCCCCGCGCTGTTCCTGGTCGAGTCCGACACGACCGGGCTGACGATCGAGGCCGAGCCCTCGATGGGCCTGCGCGCGGCGTCGCTCTCCCGGGTCGTGCTCGACGACGTGACGGTCGGCGACCTGTCGCTGCTCGGCAGCGCCGAGGACTACGTCGAGTGCGTGCGGCTCTCGCGGCTCGGCCTGGTGCGCGCTGGCCCTCGGTACGGCGAAGGCGGTGCTCGACTACGTGACGCCGTACGTGAACGAGCGTGAGGCGTTCGGCGAGCCGATCAGCCACCGCCAGTCGCGTGGCCTTCATGGTCGCGAACATCGCGATCGAGCTCGAACGGCATGCGGCTGGTGACCTACCGGGCCGGATCGCGCGCCGAGCAAGGGCATGACGTTCGCCCGCGAGGTCGCGCTGGCGCGGCGCCTGTGCGCCGAGCAGGGGCATGCAGATCGGCACCGACGGCGTGCAGCTGCTCGGTGGGCACGGCTTCGTCAAGGAGCACCCGGTCGAGCGGTGGTACCGCGACCTGCGGGCGATCGGCGTGATGGAAGGTGCGGTGCTCGTCTGATGATCAACCTCGAGACCCCCCGCAAGTTCCGGCCGCTCGTCAACCAGGCGCACCAGGTCGCGCTGAGATGCTGCGGCCGAACTCGCGCAGCTACGACCTCGCCGAGCACGCCTACCCGAAGGAGCTCGACATGCTCGCGGCCATGGTCGACGGCCTCTCGGCACTCCGGCACCGGTCCGGCGCCGGTGCGTCGCGGCGTCACGACGTACCGAGGCGACGCCGACGACGACGGCCACGGTGGCAACCGAACGGCTCCAACCTGTCCTCGGTGCTGTCCATCATGGAGATGTGCTGGGGCGACGTCGGCCTGCTGCTGTCGATGCCGCGGCAGGGGCTCGGCAACTCCGCGATCGCGTCGGTCGCCAACGCGACGAGCAGCTCGAGCGCTTCAAGGGCGTCTGGGCGGCGATGGCGATCACCGAGCCGGGGTGCGGCTCGGACTCGGCCGAACGATCCGCACGACCGCGCGCCTCGACGGCGACGACTACGTCATCAACGGCGAGAAGATCTTCGTCACCGCCGGCGACCGCTGCGACGCCGTCGTGGTGTGGGCGACGCTCGACCGCGACCTCGGCCGCGCCGCGATCAAGTCGTTCGTGGTGCCCAAGGACACGCCCGGGATGACGTCGAACGGCTCGAGCACAAGCTCGGCATCCGCTCGTCGGACACGGCGACCATCCGCTTCGAGAACTGCCGGGTGCCCGCGGAGAACCTGCTCGGCAACCCGGAGGTCGATCCGGACAAGGGCTTCGCGGGCGTCATGCAGACCTTCGACAACACCCGGCCGCTGGTCGCCGCGATGGCGGTCGGCTGCGCCCGGGCCTCGCTGGAGCTCACCCGCGAGCTGCTCGACGGAGGCCGGCGTCGAGATCGACTACGACCGCCCGGCCCAGCTCGCAGTCCGGCCGCCGCCGCCACCTTCCTGCAGCTCGAGGCCGACTGGGAGGCCGCCTACCTGCTGACCCTGCAGGCCGCCTGGATGGCCGACAACCGCAAGCCCAACTCGCTCGCAGGCGTCGATGGCCAAGGCCAAGGCCGGCCGGGTCGGCAACGACATCACCCTGCGCTGCGTCGAGCTCGCCGGCAGCCTCGGCTACAGCGAGCACGACCTGCTGGAGAAGTGGGCCCGAGACTCCAAGATCCTGGACATCTTCGAGGGCACCCAGCAGATCCAGCAGCTGATCGTCGCCCGCCGGCTGCTGGGGAAGTCGAGCTCCGAGCTCAAGTAGGTCCGCGCGATCGCCTCCGCAAGCATGGGCAGCGACGGCCGCGGGCACGATGGCGCGCATGAAGCTCTACGCCGACGGGCCCGTCCGTCGAACCCTCCAGATCCTCGGTGACCTGCTGCTCGTGCTGTGGATCTACCTGTGGCTCGAGCTCGCCGCCGTGGTCCGCGACGCGACCCTGGCCCTGGCCGAGCCCGGCCGGCAGATCGAGGACGCGGGCGGGGGACTGGCGGGCGAGCTGCGCAACGCCGGAGAGGCCGTGGGAGGCGTCCCGCTGGTGGGTGACGAAGTCCGCTCCCCGTTCGACGGCGCGGGTCGTGCCGCCGACCAGATCGCGGCGGCCGGCACGGCGCAGGTCGAGGCCGTCACCGACCTGGCGTTCTGGCTGCGGGTGGTCGTGGCGGCGATCCCGATCCTGGTGGTCGTCGCGGTCTACCTGCCGCGACGCTGGCGCTTCGTCCAGCAGGCGACGGCGGGTCAGCGGTTCATCGACGCCCGCTCCGACCTCGACCTGTTCGCGCTCCGGGCGATGACCAACCAGCCGATGCACCGACTGGCCTCGGTCTGCGACGACCCGGTGCGGGCCTGGCGCGAGCGCGACCCGGCCGTCGTACGGTCGCTGGCGCTGCTGGAGCTGCGAGACGTCGGGCTCCGTCCTCCGAGCGGGTCGTAGAACCCCGCGGGTTGGGTATAACGCTCGACATGACCGACAACAGCGAGCTCAGGAACGAAGCGGACAACGAGGCCGTGCAGGCCGTCGTCGACCGGGTGCTCTCCTACCAGGCCGGGGCACCCACGGAGACCGTCCGCCAGGAGCTGGAGAGCGGGCTCTCCGAGATCGGCGAGTCCAAGGACGAGACCTGGCTGCAGCACCACGCCGAGGCGATCAGCAACGCGGACCCCGCCCAGGCCTAGGGCGATGACGAGCGCCACGGGTAGTCCCCACCGTCGTGTTGAACAACGGCGTCGAGATCCCGCAGCTCGGCTTCGGCGTCTGGCGGGTCTCCGACGACGCGGCCGAGCAGGCGGTGGGCACGGCGCTGAGGCCGGCTACCGGCACATCGACACCGCGAAGCTCTACGCCAACGAACGAGGCGTAGGCGCAGCGGTGCGAGAGTCCGGCCTGGACCGCGACGCCGTCTTCGTGACCAGCAAGGTGTGGAACGACGACCACGGGTACGACGCCACCCTGCGCGCCTTCGACGCCAGCATCGAGCGGCTCGGCTTCGACGTGCTCGACCTCTACCTGATCCACTGGCCGCTGCCGTCGGCACGCGGCACGTCCGCGGACACCTGGCGGGCGCTGGAGGGGCTGTACCGGACGGTCGGGTGCGGCGCGATCGGCGTGTCCAACTTCGAGCCCGACCACCTGCGACGAGCTCCTCGACGGCTCGCCGAGGTGGTGCCCGGCGGTCAACCAGGTCGAGCTGCACCCCTACCTCCAGCAGCACGCCTCCGGGCCGTCGACGCCGAGCGCCGGCGTCGCGACCGAGGCGTGGAGCCCGCTGGCCAAGGGCGGCGAGCTGCTCGCCGACCCGGTGATCGTCGGACCTCGCCGCGAGCACGGCCGCACGCCGGCCCAGGTCGTGCTGCGCTGGCACGTCCAGCTGGGCACGATCGTCATCCCCAAGTCCGTGACACCGGCGCCGGATCGCGGAGAACATCGACGTGTTCGACTTCGCGCTCGACGAGGAGGACCTCGCCGCGATCGCGGGCCTCGACCGCGACGGCCGGGTCGGCCCGCACCCGGACCGGCTGGGCGGGTAGACGGGGGAGGATCGGCGTCATGGTGACCAAGGCCGCGCAGCGGCGGCAACAGCTGATCGTGGACGTGCTCGACGATGCCTTCGCGGACCTGATGAGGGCCGACCCGCACGCCTTCCGCTCGAAGTTCCGCAAGATGGCAGCCGACCCGTTCGCGTTCTACCGGGGCTCGGCGTGCCTGTTCTACGCCGACATGACCACGGCCGAGGACACCTGGGCCGACGAGCGCACCAGCCGGGTCTGGATCCACGGCGACCTGCACGCCGAGAACTTCGGCACCTACATGAACTCCCACGGCCGGCTGGTCTTCGACGTCAACGACTTCGACGAGGCCTACGTCGGGCACTTCTCCTGGGACCTGCGCCGCTTCGTTGCCAGCCTCGCCCTGATGGCCTGGCAGAAGGCGCTGCCGGACGACACGGTCCGCAACCTCGTGGGCCGCTACCTGCGCGCCTACCTCGCCCAGGTGACGCACTACGTCGAC
The DNA here is from genome assembly GCA_963845655.1 of uncultured Actinomycetota bacterium. Taxonomy (GTDB): domain Bacteria; phylum Actinomycetota; class Actinomycetes; order Propionibacteriales; family Nocardioidaceae; genus Nocardioides_B. Next base: position 623,605 of record CAWJTB010000003.1, read on the forward strand.
GTCACCGACGACGAGGACTTCGCGCTGCACCTCGAGAACACCGACGGACCGGTGCGCGACGTGCTCACGGACGCTCGGATGGCGAGCCGGGTCGCGCTCCTGGACGGCATGACCCGCTTCGAGAGCAACGTGCGGGTCTTCTCCGAGGGCGGCACCGTCCGGCGGCTGGGCAAGGCCGAGCGGCGCAAGGTGGAGAGGGCGTTCGAGGACTACCTGGACACGATCCCGGCCTCCAAGAAGTTCGACCGGGCGCTGTTCTACGAGGTCCGCGACATCGTCGGCAAGTCCGGCTTCGGCATCGGCAGCGCCGGCCTCCCGGCGTACAACGTCCTCGTCGAGGGCTACAGCCAGGGTCTCGACAACGACGTGGTGCTGTCGATGAAGCAGGCCAACGTGCCCGCTGTCAGCCGCTTCATGGCCCCCGCGGCGCGCCATGACATCGAGAAGTACTTCGACCACGAGGGTCATCGGACCGTAGTCAGCCAGCGCGCGCTGCAGGTGCACACGGACCCGCTCCTGGGCTACACCAGCCTCGACGGCATCGGCTACGTCGTCTCGGAGATCTCGCCCTACGAGTTCGACCTGGACTGGGCGGAGATCAACGAGCCGGACGAGATGGCCAGTGTCGTGCAGAGCCTCGGTCGCGCCACGGCCAAGGTGCACTGCGCCTCCGACGAGGACAGTGACCAGGACCTGGTGAAGTTCCAGACCGAGGAGGCGATCTGCGCGGTGGTCGAGGGGCGCCGCAAGCAGTTCGTGGCCGACCTCACCGACTTCGCGGTCGACTACGCCGCGCGGACTCGCTCCGACCATGCGCTGTTCGTCGACGCCTTCCGGGAGGGCCGGATCGGCGGCGTCAGCGCTACCTGAGCCGGCGCGCGCCGGCGCTGGGGAGCGCGGTGAGGAACGCCGGCGCCCTCCAGCCGCGCTGCTCGTACGACGCCAGCACGGCCCGCTCGACCGCCGCGAGGTCGGCGTCGCCCACCAGCGCGATCGCGGAGCCGCCGAAGCCGCCTCCGGTCATCCGCGCGCCCAGCGCGCCGTGCTCGAGAGCGACGTCGACGACGGCGTCGAGCTCCATGCAGGACACCTCGTAGTCGTCGCGCAGCGAGACGTGCGAGGCCGTGAACGACCGGCCCAGCGCCGCGAAGTCGCCGGCCTCGAGGTGCTCGACCGCCTCGCGGACGCGGTCGATCTCGGTGAAGACGTGGCGCACCCGGCGCACGAGCCGGTCGCCGTCGAGCGCGCGCCGCAGGCCGTCTCCTGGTCCTCGACGTCGCGCAGCGTCGACCTCCAGCGCCGCCGCGGCGGTCTCGCAGTCGGAGCGCCGGGCGGCGTAGCCGCCGTCGGACAGGGAGTGCGACGCCCGGGTGTCCACGACCAGGAGCGCCAGCCCCGACGCGGCCGCCCAGCTCACCTGGCGCGTCGACCAGTCGCGGCAGTCCAGCAGCAGCGCCGCGTCGGCCTGCGCGAACAGCGACACGGTCTGGTCCATGCCGCCCGTCGGGGCTCCGGCCACCTCGGCCTCGGCGCGCATGCAGGCACGCACCAGCGCAGCGCGGACCGTGCCGTCGACCTCGGTGCCGGTGGCCGCGCCGGCGGCCGAGCGCGACCGAGCACTCCAGGGCGGCGGAGCTGGACAGGCCGGCGCCGAGCGGCACCGTGCCGTGCACGACGAGGTCCATGCCGGGCAGGTCCCAGCCGTCCTCGCGCAGTGCCCACAGCACGCCGGCGGCGTACGCCGCCCAGCCGGCGGTCTCACCCGGCCCGAGGGCGTCGAGCCGACCCTCGAAGACGTCGTCCTGCTGCCCGCTGCGCACGGTCACGACGTCGTCGTTCCGCGGCACCCACGGCGGCGTACGTCGCGTGCGGCAGGGCCATCGGCAGGCACAGGCCGCCGTTGTAGTCCACGTGCTCGCCGATCAGGTTCACCCGGCCCGGGGCCGAGAAGACGCCGAGCGGCGCACGCCCGTGCTCGTCGGCGAAGAGCGTCGCGACGTGCTCGGTCAGGACGGAGGGGTCACCGGCGTCGAGGGTCTGCACGCCGCACACTGTAGGGGTTTCGATCCGCGCCCCACACGTGCCCATTCCGACGGCAGAGATGGTTCGACTGCAGAGGCCCGTCGGGCTACCACCTGTGGCGTGGAAGCTTCGAACCGGCCCGAATACCGGAGAGCTGGTAGCCCGGCCGGCCGCCCCTCGCCACCGCGTGCGGGGCGACGGACGGCCGGGGGACAAGAGTGCCATGACGGAGCCCTCGGACGCCAGCGCCCCGCCGGACCCGGAGCTCGTCGAGCTGGCCCACCAGATGTTCGACCTGGCCCGCCAGGGCGAGACCGAGCGGCTCGCGGCGTACGTCGACGCCGGCGGTGCCCGTCGACCTCACCGACGCGTCGGGCAACACGCTGGTGATGCTCGCGGCCTACCACGGACACGCCGCGACCGTGCACCGCGCTGGGCGACCGCGGCGGCCGACGTCGACCGACCCAACGACCGCGGGCAGACCCCGCTGGCCGGTGCGGTGTTCAAGGCGGAGCCCGACGTCGTGCGGGCGCTGCTCGCCGCCGGCGCCGACCCCGATGCGGCACGCCGACCGCCCGGGACACCGCGGCGCTCTTCGGACAGCGCGACCTGTTCGACTGACGTGCCGCCGGTTGGGGCGGCCCACGGCGGGTAGGACCCATCCGGGCCCGCACTCGAGACGAACCACCGTCGAGACCGCCCGATCTCGCGAAAGGCACCCCATGACGCTCACCGACTCCCGCACGCCCGGCACCGACGGGTCGTCCGCTCCCCAGGGCGGCGTCGCCGCGGAGCTGGCCGCCGTGGTGACCCCACTCTTCGGCGGCAGCCTGCCGGTGCGGATCCGTGCCTGGGACGGCAGCGAGGCCGGGCCGGTCGGCGCCCCGGTCGTGATCATCAACGACGCCGCCGCACTGCGCCGCCTCGTCTTCCGCCCCGGCGAGCTGGGACTGGCCCAGGCCTACGTCACCGGTGAGATCGACGTCGAGGGCGACCTGCTCGACGGCTTCCGCCGGGTCTGGGCCGTCCGCGCGCGAGCAGGGCGCGTCACCTCGGCTGAGTCCCGCCACGGTGCTGGCCGGTCTGCGGACGGCCAAGAGCCTCGGTGCCTTCGGGCGGCCTCCCGGCTCCGCCGTCGTCGCAGGCCCGGCTGCGCGGCCGGTTGCACTCGCTGACCCGCGACCGCGACGCGATCGCGCACCACTACGACCTGTCCAACGACTTCTACTCCCTGATCCTCGACCCGCACATGGCCTACTCCTGCGCCTACTTCACCCAGGACCCCGACGATCCGGAGCTACTCCGTCGAGGACGCGCAGCGCGACAAGCTCGACCTGGTCTGTCGCAAGCTCGGCCTGCACGAGCCGGGCGGAGCGGGTCGTCACCTCGACATCGGCTGCGGCTGGGGCTCGCTGTCGCTGTACGCCGCCGAGACGTACGGCGCGCAGGTGGTCGGCGTCACCATCGCCCGGGAGCAGAAGGCCTTCATCGACGCCCGGATCGCCGAGCGCGGACTCGCAGGACCGGGTCGAGATCCGGCTGCAGGACTACCGCGACGTCCCCGACGGGCCGTTCGACACCATCTCCTCGATCGAGATGGGCGAGCACGTCGGCCAGCGGAACTACCCCGTCTACACCGGTCAGATCCACCGGCTGCTGAAGCCGGGTGGCCGGGCGCTGATCCAGCAGATGTCACGCACGAGCCGTCCCGGGGGTGGCCCGTTCATCGAGGCGTTCATCGCGCCCGACATGCACATGCGCCCGGTCGGCGAGACGGTCGACCTGATCGAGCAGGCCGGCCTGGAGGTCCGCGACGTGCACGCGCTGCGCGAGCACTACGTCTGGACCGTCGACGCCTGGTACGCCACCTTCGAGGCCAACTGGGACCGGGTCGTGGAGATGGTCGGCGAGGAGGTCGCCCGGGTGTGGCGGCTCTACCTCGTCGGTGGTGCGCTCGCCTTCGAGGAGGGCCGGATGGGTGTCGACCAGATCCTGATGGTCAAGCCCACGCCCGACGGTCGCAGCGTGCTGCCGCGCGTCCGGACCGTCTGACCCTCGCGCCACCATCCCCGACCTGGCCCCAACCGGCCCCGACGCACCGACCACGAAGGAGACCCCCCATGAAGACTGTCAAGGAAGGCACCCAGGTGCCCGACTTCGAGCTGCCCGACCAGGACGGCAACCCGGTCCGGCTCAGCGACGTGCTGGCCAAGGGACCGGTCGTGCTGTTCTGGTACCCCGTCGCCTCGAGCGGCGGCTGCACGACCCAGGCCTGTCACTTCCGTGATCTCGGCGCCGAGTTCGACGCCGCCGGCGCGCAGCGGCTCGGCATCAGCACCGACCCGGTCGCCCAGCAGAAGGAGTTCGCCCAGACGAACTCCTTCGACTACCCGCTGCTCTCCGACGAGTCCGGTGACCTCGCCCGCGCCCTCGGGGTGAAGCGGAAGTACATCACCCCGGTGAAGCGCGCGACCTTCGTCATCGACACCGACCGCACCATCCGCAAGGTCATCACCAGCGAGATGAACATGACGGTGCACGCCGACGAGGCACTGGCCGCGCTGCGGGACGGCGCCAACCGGTAGAGTCCCGGTCTCGTGCAGTTCCTCCACGAGACTTCCCCCGGCCACGACCTCACCTACAACGACGTCTTCATGGTGCCGCGTCGCTCCGACGTGGCCTCGCGCTACGACGTCGACCTCTCCACCTCCGACGGCACCGGTACGACGATCCCGCTCGTCGTGTCGAACATGACGGCGATCTCCGGACGCCGGATGGCCGAGACGGTGGCGCGACGGGGCGGCATCACGGTGCTGCCCCAGGACATCCCGTTGCCCGTCGTACGCGAGGTGATGGCGTGGGTGAAGCGGCGACACCTGGTCTTCGACACCCCGATCGTGCTCGACCCGCACCAGACCGTGGGCGACGCGATCGCCTTGCTGCCCAAGCGCTCACACCGGGCGGCCTTCGTGGTCGAGGACGGTCGGCCCGTCGGAGTGCTGACCGCGGAGGACTGCGTCGAGGTGGACCGCTTCACCCAGGTGCACCAGGTGATGTCGGCCAACCCCCTGACGCTGCCCGACACCGTCGACCCGCGCGCGGCCTACGAGCGGCTCGACGAGGCCCGCCGCCGGGTCGCCCCGGTCGTGGACGCGGACGGGCGGCTGGTCGGCGTGCTCAGCAAGACCCTCGCCCTGCGCTCGACGCTGTACACGCCCGCGGTCGACGACGCCGGACGGCTGCGCATCGCCGCCGCCATCGGGGTCAACGGTGACGTCACGACCAGGGCGGCCGACCTCCTCGAGGCCGGTGCCGACTGCCTGGTCGTCGATACCGCGCACGGCCACCAGACTCGGATGGTCGAGGCGTTGCGCGGCGTGCGCGCGCTCGACCCCCAGGTGCCCGTCGTGGCCGGCAACGTCGTCGCCGCCGACGGCGTGCGCGACCTCGTCGAGGCGGGGGCGGACATCATCAAGGTCGGTGTCGGACCGGGCGCCATGTGCACCACCCGGATGATGACCGGCGTCGGGCGGCCCCAGTTCTCCGCGGTGCTGGAGTGCGCCGAGGCGGCTCGTTCGCTCGGCAGGCACGTATGGGCCGACGGGGGAGTGCGCTACCCCCGCGACGTGGCGCTGGCGCTGGCCGCCGGGGCGTCCGCGGTGATGATCGGCTCGTGGTTCGCCGGCACCCACGAGTCGCCGGGCGACCTGCACGTCGACGCGGACGGCCGTGCCTACAAGGAGTCCTTCGGGATGGCGTCCGCGCGCGCCGTCGCGCACCGGACCTCGACCGAGACGTCGTTCGACCGCGCCCGCAAGGGGCTCTACGAGGAGGGCATCTCCTCCTCGCGGATGTACCTCGAGCCCGAGCGTCCCGGCGTGGAGGACCTGATCGACCAGATCTGCGCGGGCGTCCGGTCGGCGTGCACCTACGCCGGTGCCCGGTCCCTCGACGAGCTGCGGGAGCGGGCCCTGGTCGGCATCCAGTCGGCGGCCGGCTTCCACGAGGGACGGCCCCTGCCTACCGGCTGGTGACCCCACCCCGCCCCGCCTCGCCGCCCCGCCCCCGCCGCTTGTAACGCGGGGTTATGGACGGTGGAGCAGGCGCACACCGCTGGTAGAGCGTCCAGAGGCCTGGCAGAGCTGACCGGAACTGGCCGGGTGGTTCAGCGAGAGCTGTCGCCGGCGCCCAGCCGTGAGGAGTCGCTCTGCTCGACGGTCAGCGCGAACCCGTCCCCGTGCCGGGTGACCCCGCTCACCACGGCGTTCTCGACCACCTGGGCGCCGTACCGCAGGCGCACCATCATCGGGTCCTGGCGCAGCTCCTTGACCAGCGACCACGCGATCCCGATCATCACCAGCGCGAACGGCACCGCGGCCATGATCGTGAGGTTCTGCAGGCCGGTCAGCGCGTCGTCACCGCCCAGCAGCAGCATCACCGCGGCGACGCCACCGGTCGTGATGCCCCAGAAGACGACCGTACGGCGACGCGGCTCGAGCGTGCCGCGCTCGGAGAGCGTGCCCATCACGATGGAGGCAGCGTCGGCGCCGGAGACGAAGAAGATCGCGACCAGCAGCATCACCACGATCGAGGTGAGCGTCGACAACGGCATGTTCGCGAGCATCCCGAACAGCTGGTTCTCGGGACTCGCGGCGCCCGCGAGGTCGGTGCCCTGCTGCTGCATCCGGATCGCGGCGCCGCCGAAGATCGCGAACCAGACCAGGCTGACCAGGCTGGGCACGAAGAGGACGCCGGTGACGAACTGGCGGATCGTGCGGCCCCGGGAGATGCGGGCGATGAACATCCCGACGAACGGCGTCCAGGACATCCACCACGCCCAGTAGAAGACCGTCCAGCCCGAGAGCCACTCGGCCATCCCGTCGCCCCCGGCCGCCTCGGTGCGGGCCGACATGGTGGCGAGGTCCTGGAAGTAGGAGCCCACCGCGGTCGGGATCAGGTTGAGCATGAAGACGGTCGGGCCGACGACGAAGACGAAGCCTGCGAGCGCGAGCGCCAGCACCATGTTGATGTTGGACAGCCACTGGATGCCCTTGGCGACCCCGGACACCGCCGAGGCGATGAAGCCGATCGTCAGCACCGCGATGATCATCACCAGCACGCCGTTGCCGATGCTGCCGAGACCGCTCACGATCTCCAGGCCGCTGCCGATCTGCAGGGCGCCGAGGCCGAGTGAGGCCGCCGACCCGAAGAGGGTGGCGAAGATGGCGAGGATGTCGATCACCCGGCCGATCCCTCCGCTGGCCCGGCGCTCGCCGATCAGCGGTGCGAAGACCGAGCTGATCAGCTGCGATCGGCCCTTGCGGAACACGCCGTAGGCGACCGCGATGCCGACGACTGCGTAGATCGCCCACGGGTGCAGCGTCCAGTGGAAGAGCGTGGTCGCCATCGCGGTCTGCACAGCCTGCGGGTCGCCGGCGGCGCTGGTGCCGGGCGGCGGCGACGCGAAGTGGGACAGCGGCTCGCTCACGCCGAAGAACATCAGTCCGATCCCCATGCCCGCGCTGAACATCATCGCGATCCAGGAGACCGTCCTGAACTCCGGCTCCTCGTCGTCGGCGCCGAGCGGGATGGTGCCGAAGCGGCTCGCCGCGAGCCAGATCACGAAGACCACGCAGGCGGACGCGAGGACCACGAACAGCCAGCCCAGGTTGGCGACGGTCCAGCCGAGCGCGCTGGTCGACGCGCCGTTCAGGGAGTCGGTGCTCACGAAGCCCCAGACCAGGAAGCCGACGGCGAGAACGGCGGTGACCCCGAACACCACCGTGTCGAGGACCGGACGATCGCCCTTGCGCGCGGTCGCCAAGGGTGCCTCGAGGGCGGGGTGGGAGTCGCCGGGACGGTGCTCGGGAGGTCCAACAGCGGGGTTGGCCGTGCCGTCCGGCCTCACGTCGGTGCTCATGAGCACACATCATCACGTCGGACACCGCACCACAACCTCATCATTGTCCCTCCGAGGTCACGACGAGAGTGGTATCACTTTGTCGGGAAGTGAGGTCGATGGGCGTGGCCCTGGGAGGACGACCGGTGGTGCATGCCGAGCTCCACGCGCTGGAGCCGGCGTGGCAACAGCTCGCCGACACCTGCGCGACCCTGCCCACCCAGGCTCCGGACTGGACCCTGGCCGCCGCCGTGCTGCCGCGCTCGCGGCCCCTCGTGGTCGAGGCGGTGCACCGCGACGGCGAGCTGGTCGCACTGGCCACGCTGTCCTCGTGTGGCCATCAGCTCGCCGTCCTCGGGGCCGGCCTGCTCTTCGAGCCGGGTGACCTGCTCGCCGTCGACGACGCGGCGCGCGACGAGCTCTGCCGCCTGCTGCTCGCGCGAGGCCGTCCCGTCGTCCTCCGGCACCTCCCGGTGACCTCCGGGACGCCGGCGGCCCTCGCACGCACCCTGGGCCGAGGGGGTCGGCTGGTGACGCGTCCCGAGCCAGGGTCGCCGTACCTGGACCTGGACGCACGGTGGGAGGAGCTCGGCGGGGGCCTGTCCTCGCGTCGTCGCTCCGACCTGCGCCGGGCACTCCGACGGGCTGAGGGGCTCGGTGCGGTGGAGGTACGCATGCTGCGACCGCGTCCCGAGGAGCTGGCGGCGGTCCTGCAGGAGGCCCTCGCCGTCGAGGCGACCGGGTGGAAGGGGGCTGCCGGGACGGCGCTCGTCTGCGACCCGCTGCGCGCGCCCTTCTACCGCAGGTACGCCGCCCGGCTGGCCGCCCGCGGCGAGCTCCTCGTCACGTTCCTGGACGTCGGGGGTCGACCGGCCGCGATGCAGCTGGCCGCCGTGTGGCGCAACCGGGTGTGGCTGCTGAAGATCGGCTACGACCCGGCCTACCGGCAGTGCTCCCCGGGGGTGCTGCTGCTGGCCCACCTGGTCCAGCAGGCGGCGCGGGAGCAGAGGTCCGGGATCGAGTTCCTCGGTGTCGCAGAGGAGTGGCTGGCGCCGTGGTCGACCGGTGTGCGGGAACGGGTGAACGTCGTGGCGGTGCCGGCACACGTGCGCGCCCTCCCCGGTGTCGTCACCCTGGCCGCGCCGCTGGTGCGAGGGGTGGTGACCCGCGCCGGCGCCGACGTCGTGCAGGGGCTCGGCGAGCGGCTGCGGGGGCGGTACGTCACCGGTCCGACCCTCGCGGACGCCCGCCTCGTGGAGGGCGCGCACGCCGCCCGGGGACGCGCGACGCTGCTCGGCTACTGGCACCGCGCGGAGGACACGACCAGTGAGGTGCGCGACCAGTACGCCGCCTGCCTGGACGCCCTGGCCGGCCGCGCCGATGCCCAGGTGTCGGTGAAGCTGTCCGGGCTCGGGGGCGACGTGGCGGCGCTGCGCGGGCTGCTCGACCGGGCTCGCGCTGCCGGCGTCGGGCTTCACGTGGACGCCATGTCGCACGACGACCAGGACGCCGCCCTGGCAGCCGTCCGGACGCTGGCCGCCGAGGCGGACGGACACCTCGGCTGCACCCTGCCCGGACGCTGGGGTCGCAGTCTCGACGACGCCGCCACGATGGGTCGGCTGCCGGTGAAGATCCGGGTCGTCAAGGGGGAGTGGGCCGCCAGCCCCGGACCCGACCAGGACCCCCGGCGCGGCTACCTCGACGTGGTCGCCGCGCTGTGCGCGTCCGCGCCGCGGCAGGTGCAGGTCGCGACGCACGACGCCGCGCTGCTCGACGAGTCGCTGGGGCTGCTGACCAGGGCGGGGGTGCCGTGCGAGCACCAGGTGCTGTGGGGGATGAACGCGCGACCGGCCGTCCGGGTCGCCCTGCGGCACGGTGTGACCACCCGGATCTTCGTGCCGTACGGCGCTGGGCGGGTGCCGTTCCCCCTGCGCGAGGTGGCGCGCCGCCCGGACTACGCCCTCCGCCTGGTGCGCGACCTGACCCGCAGACCGCGCGTGTACTAAGGGGCCCGCGGATGCGCGCTAGTCCCGCGAGGAGTTCCGCGTCCGACCTCGTACGACGCCGATGAAGGTCTGCACGCGCTCGTCCTCGGCGTCCACCAGCCACGCCAGGCCGACCTTCGTGGTCGGCACGCCGGTCAGCGGCACCGCGACGACGTCCTTGCGGTGGTGCAGCCGGGCCACCGACATCGGCAGCACCACGACCCCTGCCTCGGCCGCGACGCTCTCGACGGCCTGGCGGGTCGTCATCGGCGGCACCGGGTGGCGGTTGCCGTCGGCGATCTCGCTCGCGACGTCACGCCACTCCGGCACGCCGTCGGGGTCCTGGAGCAGGTGCTCGTCGGCCAGGTCGCGCACGTCGATCTCGTCGTAGGCCGCAACGGGGTGCTCCACGGGGACCACGACGACCGGCCGCTCGTCGTACAACGGGATCAGGTGCACCCCCTCCCGGTCCACCGGCAGCCGCACGAGCGCCATCGAGAGGTCGCGCGTGCGGAGCAGGGTGATCGCGTCCTGCCCGTCGCCCTCCAGCAGCGGGACGAGCCGGAGGGGTGATCGCGGCATCCGCTCGGCCCAGGTGCGGGACCACTTGTCGGGGGTCACGCCGGGCACGAACCCGACGCGGAAGGGCGGCGTCACGGGGCTCACCCTAGATTGACGCCATGAGCACCCTGGACACCTGGACGCCCGGCAGCCACTCCTTCGAAGGCGTGACGCACCCGACCTACCGCAAGGGCACCGGTCCCGGGGTCGTGGTCATCCACGAGATGCCCGGCATCACCCCCGCAGTGACGGCTTTCGGTCAGGAGGTGGTCGACGCCGGCTTCACCGTCGTGATGCCGTCGCTCTTCGGCGAGCCCGGAGCCGACTTCACGGTGGCCCAGGTCGCCAAGGTGTTCCCGAAGGCCTGCATCAGCAAGGAGTTCACCAAGCTGGCCCTGCACGAGACCGCGCCCATCGCCACCTGGCTGCGCTCGCTCGCCCGGGAGCTGCACGACGAGCTCGGCGGACCGGGCGTCGGGGCGCTGGGGATGTGCTTCACCGGCGGCTACGCGCTCGCGATGATGGTCGACGAGGCGGTGGTGGCGCCGGTGCTGTGCCAGCCGAGCAACCCGATGGCGCTGGGCAAGGCACGCGCCGCCGACCTCGGTCTGTCTCCGCGCGACCTCGAGATCGTCAAGCGCCGAGCCGCCGCGGGTTGCGCCGTGCTGGGGCTGCGCTTCGAGAAGGACCTCGCGGTCGGCACGCGCTTCGACACGCTGCGTGAGGAGCTCGGCGACAACTTTCTGGCGCTGGAGTTCCCGGGTCGCAGGCACTCGACGGTGACCGAGCACCGCCAGCAGGTCGGCGTCGACCGGGTGCTGGCGTTCTTCGACGAGCGGCTCAAGCAGCAGGAGACCCGGGAGGGGTCGCTCTAGTTGAGGGGACGCGTGTCCTCGGGCACCCCGGTGTCCCCGGCGTAGAGGCCCTCGGTGAGCTTGGCGAGAGCGGTCAGCGCCACGCGTTGCGAGATGGGTCCGTAGGAGACGCGGGCGACACCGTGCGCGGCCAGCCAGGCGTTGTCGGGGTTGCCCGGGATGCCGATCGTGGTCAGCACCTGCGCGCCGAAGGCGTCGACCAGGGTGCTCACCTGCTCCTGGTCGAGGATGCCGGGGACGAACACCGACGGGGCGCCGGCGTCGAGGAACGCCCTGCCACGCTCGACGGTGTCCTGAAGGACCGCGTCCTTGTCGCCGCCGGATGTGCCCTTCAGGAGCTCCAGGAACGCGTCAGTGCGGGCGTTGAGCACGAAGTCGGGGACCCCCTCGCTCTCGACGACCCGCATGATCGCCTCGATCTGTCGGGCGGCCTCGGCGACCGGCTTCATCTGGTCCTCGATGTTGGCGCCCGCGACGCCCGCGCCGATGGCCTTGCGGACGGTCTCGGCCGCATCGCCGTAGCCGCCCTCCAGGTCGGCGCTGACCGGCAGGGACGTCGCGGCGACGATCCGGCGGACCTCCTCGATCATCTCGTCGACCGGGATGTGCTCCCCGTCCGGATAGCCACGGGACGCCGCGATGGAGTGGCTCGCTGTGGCCAGGGCACTGCTGCCCTCGACGCCGGCGACGGCCTGCGCGCTGATGGCGTCCCAGACGTTGACGACGACCAGGAGGCGGGGGTCGCGGTGGAGGCGCAGCAGCTCGGTCGCGTGCGCGGGGGTCCCGGGGGGTGCGGAGGTCATGGCGCCACGGTAGCCAGGCCACGCACGCGGCGTACCTGGTTGAGGCCGTCTGGCAGGCTGGGCGCTCCCGACGACGCGAAGGTGGTTCCATGGAGCGACGACGACTGGGCCGCATCGGCCACGAGAGCTCGGTCCTGCTGTACGGCGCCGCCGCACTGAGCGAGGTCGACCAGGACACCGCCGACGCCTCGGTGCAGGAGGCCCTGGACGCGGGCATCAACCACTTCGACGTGGCCGCGGACTACGGGGATGCGGAGCTGCGCCTCGGTCCCTGGATGTCGCGGATCCGTGGCGACGTCTTCTTGGCGACCAAGACCGGACTGCGCGAGCGCGACGCCGCGTGGGCCCAGATCAACGAGTCCCTGGAGCGGCTGCAGACCGACCGGGTCGACCTCCTCCAGCTGCATGCGATCGGCGACCTGGAGGAGCTCGACAAGGCGACCGGCCCCGGCGGCTCGCTCGAGGCGGCCGTGCGCGCGCAGGAGGAGGGGCTGGTCGCCCACGTGGGCATCACCGGGCACAGTCACACCGCGCCCAGCACGCACCGCGAGGCACTGCGGCGCTTCCCGTTCGCCAGCGTGCTCACTCCGCTCAACGCCGTCCTCTGGCAACGCCCGGACTACCGCGCCGACTACGAGGAGCTGGTCGCCGAGGTGCAGCGTCAGGACGCCGCCCTGATGACGATCAAGACGGTCTCCCGCCGCAACTGGCCCGAGGGTGCCGAGCAGACGCACGCCACGTGGTACGAGCCGCAGACCGATCCCGAGACGATCCGGGCAGCCGTGTCGTGGGTGCTCGCGCACCCCGAGCTGACCGGGCTCGCGACACCCGGCGACGTCCGCCTGCTGCGGCACGTGATCGCCGCGGAGGCCGACCGGGTGCAGGTCGAGGAGGCGGAGTCCCTGCTGGCGCAGGACCCGGCCTACTCCTCGCCGTTCGAGTCGATGCCGTTCTGAAACGCCCGAGGGGGCCGTCCCGAGGGACCGGCCGGTGCCGTCTTGCTGGTGTCCGAGGGGGGACTTGAACCCCCACGCCCGATAAAGGGCACTAGCACCTCAAGCTAGCGCGTCTGCCTATTCCGCCACCCGGACAGGTGGTGCTCACGGGGCCCGTGAAGCGGCCCCGAGTGCGACGAGAAACTGTAGCAAAGCAGCGCTCCGAACCTCGCATCGGGCGGCGTGCGCGGGCGCCTGTCAGGATGACGGCATGACGACGCGCAGCGCCCAGAACCAGGACGAGTCGTACGACCCGGCCGCCGAGGTCGTGGAGATCTGCCGGGACCTGATCCGGCTCGACACGACCAACTACGGCGACGGGTCCGGCCCGGGCGAGCGGAAGGCGGCCGAGCACGTCGCGGCACTGCTCGACGAGGTCGGCATCGAGGCCGAGCTGTGGGAGGGCGTCGCGGGCCGCACCAACGTGGTCGCGCGGTGGGGTGGCGCGTCCGGGAGCACCCGCGACCCGCTGCTCCTGCACGGTCACCTCGACGTCGTGCCCGCCGAGGCCGACGACTGGACGGTGCACCCGTTCTCCGGAGAGGTGCAGGACGGCTACCTGTGGGGACGGGGCGCCGTCGACATGAAGGACTTCGACGCGATGCTGCTCTCGGTCGTGCGGGCCCGCACCCGGGCCGGTCGGGAGCCCGAGCGGCCCACGGTGCTGTGCTTCACCGCCGACGAGGAGGCCGGTGGCCACCAGGGGGCCGAGCAGATCGTGCAGCGCCGACCGGACTTCCTGGAGGGCTGCCGCGAGGGTGTCGGCGAGGTCGGCGGGTTCAGCGCCACGGTGCGCGGCCGGCGGGTCTACCTGATCGAGGCCGCCGAGAAGGGGATGGCCTGGATGCGGCTGACCGCGACCGGCAACGCCGGCCACGGCTCCATGCGTCACCCCGACAACGCCGTCACGGCTCTCGCGAGCGCCGTCGCCCGGATCGGCGCGCACGCGTGGCCGGTGCGGCTCACCCCGTCGATGCAGGTGCTGCTCTCCTCCATCGGCGAGCTGGCCGGCGTCGAGGCCACGCCCGAGAACGCCGAGGAGCTGGTCGAGGAGTTCGGGGCCGCCGCCCGGATGCTCGGCGCGGTCATCAAGCACACGACCAACCCGACGATGCTCAGCGCCGGCTACAAGGTCAACGTGGTCCCGGGTGAGGCGACGGCCCACGTCGACGGGCGCTTCCTGCCCGGCTACGAGGACGAGTTCTTCGACACCCTGGCCGAGCTCGTGGGGGACCGGATCACCATCGACTACGTCAGCAAGCAGGCCGGCCTGGAGACGACCTTCGACGGTGACCTGGTCGAGGCGATGACGGCCTCGCTGCTCGACGAGGACCCGGAGGCGATCGTGGCGCCGTACCTCATGTCAGGGGGCACCGACGCCAAGCACTGGCACAAGATGGGCATCCGCTGCTTCGGGTTCGCGCCGCTCCGCCTGCCCGCCGACCTGGACTTCACCGCACTGTTCCACGGCGTCGACGAGCGGGTCCCGACGGACTCCCTGGAGTTCGGCGCCCGGGTCTTCGACCGCTTCCTCGACCGCGTCTGAGCCCTGGCCTCAGGCGTCCGCGAGCCCGGAGTCGGGCTCGTGCGGTGCGCGATCGTCGGCGACGTCGACCGGCACCACGACGACGGGGCAGGCGGCATGACCGACCACCTGGTTGGCGGTGGAGCCGGTGACCAGGCCCAGGAAGCCGCCGGTGCCGCGGGAGCCCACGACCAGCATCTCGGCGTCCCGGGAGGACTCGACCAACCGCCGGCCCGCGGGTCCGTGCAGCACGTGGCAGGTGACGCGCACGCCGTCGGCCAGGTCCAGGGCCGCCACGTCGGCCTGCAGCCTCTCGAGGACCGCGCCCTCGAAGTCGGTCAGCGGCGGCACGAAGCCACGCGACCACGTCGACGGGCGCGGGGCGGAGGACAGCACCCAGCACCGGACGACCGCGAGCGGGCAGCCGAGCCGGCCCGCGAGGGTCGCCGCCCAGGTCACCGACTGCGCCGAGGCAGCCGATCCGTCGTGACCGACCAGGATGGCTCCGGTCGCATCGATGGTGGTGACAGCCTGGGCCATGAGAGCTCCTCGGGTGGGCGGACGTGCGGTGGGCGATCAGCCGTCGTAGGTGGAGCGCTGACGGATGATCTTGCGTCGCAGGATGACGCGACGGGTGCCGTCGGCGGTCAGCCGGAGCCGGTCGAGCTCCCAGCCGCCGCGCTCCGCGCGGTCGACCAGCAGCCGCGTGACGGCGCTGCGCGAGAGCTCGGGGGAGATGGTCAACCGCTCGAACTCGTACTCCACCCCGGGTCGCAGCGCACGCCTGGCGACGACGCTCTGCAGGGTCCCGGGCGGCATGCCCCCATCGTGGCAGACACCCTCAACGGTCCGCGGCAGGACGCTCAGTCGGAGGAGACGTCGTCGAGCGCGGTGACGATCTGGGGGGGCAGCTCGCAGTCCTCGACGCCCAGCGACCCACGCAGCTGCGCAGCGGTGCGGGCGCCCACGATCGGGGCGGTCACCCCGGGGCGGTCCCGGACCCAGGTCAGCGCGACCTCGAGGGGGGACCACTCCAGTCCCTCGGCGGCGCGGACGACGGCCTCGACGATCCGGGCGTGCCGGTCGGTGAGGTAGCTGCCGACGAAGCTGGAGAAGTGCGGGGAGGCGGCGCGGGAGTCGGCGGGGGTGCCGCTGCGGTACTTGCCGGTGAGCACGCCGCGGCCGAGCGGCGACCAGGGCAGCACGCCGAGCCCGAGCGCCTCCGCGGCCGGCAGCACCTCCTGCTCGATGCGCCGGTTGACCAGGGAGTACTCCACCTGCGTGGAGGCCAGCACGGCCCGGCCGGGGACGGCGCGCTGCCAGGTCGCGGCCTGCGCGCTCTGCCAACCGGTGTAGTTCGAGACCCCGACGTACGCCGCGCGGCCGGTGCTCACCGCGTAGTCGAGGGCGCTCAGCGTCTCCTCGAGCGGGGTGTCCTCGACCCACGTGTGCACCTGCCACAGGTCGACGTGGTCGACGCCGAGGCGCCTCAGCGACGCGTCGAGGGTGGAGATCAGGTAGCCGCGGGACGCGTTCGTGGCGCGTCCACCGCGCGCCCGGTTGATGCCCGGCCTTGGTGGCGATGACCAGGTCGTCGCGTGCCACGACGTCCCCGATCAGCGACCCGATGAGCTCCTCGGACGCGCCGTCGCCGTAGCCGGCGGCCGTGTCGAGGAGCGTGCCGCCGGCCTCGGTGAAGGCGATCAGCTGGTCGCGGGCCTCGTGCTCGTCGGTGTCGCGGCCCCAGGTGAGGGTGCCCAGACCCAGGCGGGAGACCTTGAGGCCGGTCCGGCCGAGGTGACGCTGTTGCATGGGCCCAAACTATCGAGGCAGGTCCGCGCCGACCTCGCCGCCTCGCCGGGCAGCCGGCTCGGCAGCCAGATCGGGCAGCCAGATCGGGCAGCCAGCTCGGGTCCTCCGTTCGGGCGGGGCGTCCGGGGACCCAGCGGTCCTGTGCCACTACGCTGAGCCTCGGCCGCCCGCACCCCTTCCAGGAGCTGTTCGCCCCGTGCTCGACTTCTTCAAGGCCGTCTTCCTCGGTCTGCTCCAGGGCCTGACCGAGTTCCTGCCGATCTCGAGCAGCGCCCACCTCCGGATCTTCCCGGAGCTCTTCGGGTGGGGCGACCCCGGTGCCGCGTTCACGGCCGTCATCCAGATCGGCACCGAGCTCGCGGTGCTCATCTTCTTCCGGCACGACATCTGGCGGATCGGCACGATGTGGTCGCGGTCCCTGGTCCGGCCCGAGCTGCGCGGCCACATCGACTCGCGGATGGGCTGGTACGTCATCGTGGGGTCCCTGCCGATCGTGATCCTCGGCGTGCTCCTCAAGGACGTCATCGAGCGGGACTTCCGCAACCTGTGGATCATCGGCACCACGCTGATCGTGCTCGGCGTCGTCCTGGGCGTCGCCGACCGGGTCGGGACGTCGCGACCGGGAGGTCACCGACATGACCCTGGCGCACGCCGTCGCCCTCGGCGGTGCGCAGGCCCTCGCGCTGGTGCCCGGGGTGTCGCGCTCCGGGGCGACGATCAGCATGGGCCGGTTCCTGGGCTACGACCGCGAGGCGGCCACCCGGTTCGCGTTCCTGCTGGCCATCCCGGCGGTCGTCGGGGCAGGGCTCTTCGAGCTCAAGGACATCCCCGGCGGCGACAACTCCTACGGCGTCGGGCCGACCCTCGTCGCCACGGTCGTGTCCTTCGTGGTGGGCTACGCCGCCATCGCCTGGCTGCTGCGCTACGTCAGCACCCGCTCCTACGCGCCGTTCGTGATCTACCGGATCCTGCTGGGCGGCGCCACCCTCGTGCTGGTCGCGACCGGCGTGCTCGCCGCCTGACCCGGCGGCGGATCAGAGCCAGCCGGACTTCTTGAAGAACCGGTAGAGCACCAGCGACGACACCACCATCAGGGCCAGGGAGAAGAGGTAGCCGTACTGCCACTCCAGCTCGGGCATGTGGACGAAGTTCTGCCCGTAGTTGCCGGCGATCAGCGTGCCGACCGCCGCGATCGCGACCCAGGCCGAGATCTTGCGCGTGTCCTCGTTCTGCTGCACCGAGATCCGCGCCAGATGGGCGTCGAACGCCGTCGACAGCAGGCCGTCGAGCGACTCGATGGACTCCGAGACCCGGACGACGTGGTCGGCCACGTCGCGGAAGAACGGCGCGGCGTCCTGGGTCACGAACGGCACCGACCCGGTGGCGAAGCGCTTCATCGGCTCGCGCAGCGGGTTGACCGCGCGGCGCATCTCTCCCAGCTCGCGCTTGAGGACGTAGATGCGCTGCGAGTCCTGGGTGCGGGTCGGGGAGAACACCGACTGCTCCACCTCGTCGACGTCCTCCTCGAGGGAGTTGGCGACCGTCTCGTAGGAGTCCACGACCCGGTCGCAGATCGCGTAGACCACGGCGGACGGCCCGTGACCGAGGACGGCGGACTGCTGCTCCAGGCCGAGCCGGGCGGAGTGCAGCTCGCCGCCGTCGCCGTGCCGGACGCTGACGACGAAGTCGCGGCCCACGAACAGGCTGATCTCGCCGGTCTCGACGGCATCCTCCGCGTCGACGTACCAGAGGGTCTTGAGGACCAGGAAGAGGCCGTCGTCGTAGCGCTCGAGCTTGGGGCGCTGGTGGGCCTTGAGCGCGTCCTCGACGGCGAGGGGGTGCAGCGCGAACACCCGGGCCACCCAGTCGAGCTCGGACTCGTCGGGCTGGTGCAGTCCGACCCAGAGGAAGTCCTCGGGACCGACGGCCTGCTCGCGCAGCGCGCTCGAGGTCCTCCTTGGTGCAGTCCACCGGGACGCGGACACCGCCGCGGTAGAGGGCGCTGTCGACGATCATGGCGCTCAGGGTACGTGGCCTACGCTCCGTCCCATGGCAACCGTGATCCTGGCCCGGCACGGCCGCACCACCGCCAACGCGACCGGGGTGCTGGCCGGCCGGAGCAAGGGCGTCCACCTCGACGACCGCGGCGTGGAGCAGGCCCGGGCGGCGGGGGAGCGGCTGGCGGGACTGCCGCTGGCACTGGTGGTCTCGAGCCCGCTCGAGCGGTGCCGCGAGACCGCCCGCGAGATCGTCCGCCAGCAGGACCCGAAGCCGGCACCCGCACCGACCGCGGTCTGGTGGAGTGCGACTACGGCTCCTGGACGGGGCGCGAGCTCAAGACGCTCGCCAAGGAGAAGCTCTGGTCGACCGTGCAGGCGCACCCGTCCGCGGCGGTCTTCCCCGACGGCGAGTCGATGGCGGACATGTCCGCCCGAGCGGTCGACGCCGTACGCCGGTGGGACGCCGTCGTGGAGGCCGAGCACGGGCCCGACGCCGTGTGGCTGGCCTGCAGCCACGGCGACGTGATCAAGGCGATCCTGGCCGACGCCCTCGGGCATCCACCTCGACGCCTTCCAGCGGATCGTCGTCGACCCGGCCTCGCTGTCGGTGGTGCGCTACACGCCGTTGCGGCCGTTCGTCGTCACCTCGAACTCCTCGGCCGGGGACCTCGGTCACCTCCAGGCGCCCCGCGCCGCGCAAGGGCCGCAACCGGGCGCGCACCAGTGACGCTGCCGTCGGCGGCGGCGCTGGGACGACCAACTAGGTTGGGCACATGGCATCGGTGATCCACAGCTTCGACCCGCCGGAGCGCTTCGTGGCCGGCACGGTCGGCCCTCCCGGGCAGCGGACCTTCTTCCTGCAGGCGCGCACCGGCAAGCGCGTCACGAGCGTCGCCCTCGAGAAGCAGCAGGTGCTGGTGCTCGCCGAGCGCATCGACGAGCTGCTCGACGACCTGATCACCGCGACCGAGGTCGACACCACCATCCCGGCCGTGCCGCCCGTGGCGCTCGAGGACCACGCGCCGCTGGAGCAGCCGATCGTCGAGGAGTTCCGAGCCGGCACGATGACGCTGTCGTGGGACGCGAGCGACGAGCGGATCGTGGTCGAGGTCTTCCCGTTCACCGAGGAGGGCGTCGTCGAGCCCGGCACCCCCGAGGACGAGATCGAGGAGCCGGAGCCGGACGAGATCCTGGTCGTGCGGCTGCCCGCCGGCCTGGCCCGGGCCTTCTCCAAGCGCGCCCAGGCGGTCGTCAACGCCGGCCGCGAGCCGTGCCCGTTCTGTGGCGGCCCGATGGACCCCACCGGTCACCTCTGCCCGCGCGCCAACGGCTTCCGACGGACCACGGTCGAACCCGAGGCCTGACGCGTGGACCGACGACGCAGGGGTCGCGCACCCGACCCGTGACCGAGGCGACCGCGCTG
Source organism: uncultured Actinomycetota bacterium (assembly GCA_963845655.1). GTDB lineage: Bacteria > Actinomycetota > Actinomycetes > Propionibacteriales > Nocardioidaceae > Nocardioides_B. The sequence goes on from CAWJTB010000003.1 coordinate 643,505, forward strand.
CGTCTCGGAGACATCGAGATCCAGGGCCGGATCATGCCCGCCTCCAACGCCACGTTCTTCGGCACCGCCACGCACGGCGACGCCTCCCTCGAGGTCGTCTACAAGCCGGTGGCCGGCGAGCGACCGCTGTGGGACTTCCCCGACGGCACGCTGGCCGGGCGTGAGGTGGCCGCCTTCGCCGTCTCCGGAGGCGCTCGGCTGGGACGTCGTCCCGCCGACGGTGCTGCGCGACGGGCCCGCCGGCGTCGGCATGGTGCAGGCCTGGCGCGACCCCGACCCCGAGCAGGACGCCGTCGACCTGGTGACGACCGGGGCGACGCCCGACGGGCTACCTCCACGTGCTGGACGCCTACGACGGCGAGGACCGAGCCGGTGTCGCTGGTGCACGAGGACAGCGAGGCGCTGCGCCGGATGGCCGTCTTCGACGTGCTCGTCAACAACGCCGACCGCAAGGGCGGCCACGTGCTCGCGATGGCCGACGGGCACCGCTTCGGCGTCGACCACGGCCTGGCGTTCCACGTCGAGGACAAGCTGCGGACGGTGCTGTGGGGCTGGGCCGGCGAGCCCCTCGACCGCGACGACGCCGACGCCGTACGGCGGGTGCGGGACGCGCTCGCCGACCCGGCGAGCGAGCTGTCCGCGTCGCTCGCGGACCTGCTGGGCGCCGACGAGGTCGCGCGTCACGGTGAAGCGCTGCGACCTCCTGCTGCGCCGCGACCGGATGCCGCTGCCCTCCGACCGTCGGCCCTCGATCCCGTGGCCCGCCTTCTGAGCGCCGGTGCCGGATAGGCTGCGCGCATGCGTGCCTGGACGAGCCCCGACCTGCCCCGGCTCGACGGTCGATCGGGTCGGCCGAGCCGGTCCGGGTCCACGACACCGCGACCGGGTCCCTCGTGGTCAGCGAGCCGGACGGCACGGCACGGATGTACGTCTGCGGCATCACGCCCTACGACGCCACGCACCTCGGCCACGCCGCGACGTACGTCGCCTTCGACCTGCTCAACCGGGCGTGGCGCGACGCCGGCCACGACGTGCTCTACGTCCAGAACGTCACCGACGTCGACGACCCGCTGCTGGAGCGCGCCACCGCCACCGGCGAGGACTGGATGGCGCTGGCCGAGCGCGAGACCGAGCTGTTCCGCCAGGACATGACGGCGCTGCGGGTGCTCGCGCCCGACGCACTACGTCGGTGCCGTCGAGTCGATCCCGCTGGTCGTCGAGCTGGTCCAGCAGCTGCAGGCCCGGGGCGTCGACCTACGAGGTGGACGGCGACCTGTACTTCTCGGTGCGCTCCGACCCGCGCTTCGGTCAGGTCTCCGGCTACGACGAGGCGACGATGCTGGCGGTCTTCGGCGAGCGCGGCGGCGACCCCGACCGCCCCGGCAAGAAGGACCCGCTCGACTGCCTGCTCTGGCAGGCCGAGCGGCCCGGCGAGCCGGCCTGGGACTCGCCGCTCGGTCGTGGACGTCCCGGCTGGCACATCGAGTGCTCGGCGATCGCGCTGCACCACCTCGGCCGGGAGTTCGACGTGCAGGGCGGCGGCAGCGACCTGGTCTTCCCGCACCACGAGATGAGCGCCTCCGAGGCGCAGGCCGCGTTCGACGGGGTCGACCTTCGCCCGGGCCTACGTGCACGCCGGGAATGGTCGGCTACGAGGGCGAGAAGATGTCGAAGTCCAAGGGCAACCTGGTGCTCGTCTCCGCGCTGCGCGACGGCCGGCGTCGACCCGATGGCGATCCGGCTGGCGCTGCTCGGCCATCACTACCGCTCCGACTGGGAGTGGACCGACGCCGACCTCTCCGGCGCGCAGGAGCGGCTCGCGCGCTGGCGCGCGGCGGTCGGCTCGGCGTCGTACGACGGAGCGGCGGCGTCTGGTCGGCGCGGTGCGCGCGGCGCTGGCGCGACGACCTCGACGCGCCCGCCGCCCTGGAGGCCGTGGACGCGTGGGCCGCGCCGCGGACGCCGCGGCGACGGCAGCGGCGCGGACGTCGTACGACGCCTGCTCGACGCGCGCCTCGGGATCCTGCTCTAGTGCCTCGGTCTCGCGACGCTTCAGGTAGCGCTCGAACTCGCGCGCGATCGCCTCACCGCTGGCCTCCGGCAGCTCGGCGGTGTCCCGGGTCTCCTCGAGCGCGCGGACGTAGTCGGCGATCTCCTCGTCCTCCTCGGCGAGCTCGTCGACGCCGCGCTCCCAGGCGCGGGACTCCTCGGGCAGGTCGGCCAGCGGGATGCTGACCTCGAGCAGGTCCTCGAGCTGGCCCAGCAGCGCCAGCGTCGCCTTCGGGCAGGGCGGCTGCGCGACGTAGTGCGGGACGGCGGCCCAGAACGACACCGCCGGCAGGTCCACGCGGGTGCACGCGTCCTGGAAGACGCCGACGATGCCGGTCGGGCCCTCGTAGGTCGACTGCTCGAGCTTGAGCCGGTCGACGATCTCGGGCTCGGTCGCCGTGCCGGTGCACCGGGACGGGTCGGGTGTGCGGGGTGTCGGCGAGCAGCGCGCCGAGGGTGACGACCAGCTCGGCGCCGAGCTCCTCGGAGGCGGCCAGCAGCTCGGCGCAGAACTGCCGCCAGCGCATGTTCGGCTCGATGCCGCGCAGCAGGATCACGTCGCGCAGCGCCCCGGGGGCGAGCACACCGACAGCTGGGTCGACGGCCAGGTGATGCGGCGCATGCCGTCGTCGCCGGTGCCGACGGAGGGCCGGTTGACCTGGAAGTCGTAGAAGTCCTCCGGGTCGATCGCGGCGACCAGCCGCGCGTCCCAGACCTGGGCCAGGTGGTCCACCACCGACGAGGCGGCGTCGGCCGCGTCGTTCCATCCCTCGAAGGCCGCGATCAGGATCGGGGACCTGAGCTCGGGGACATCGTCGATCTCGATCACCGCCTCAGCGTAGTGCGCCCACCCCCGTGTCCGGCGGAGCCGGCCACGGGGCGTCGGCGGGTCGACCTGCGAGGATGGGCGCGCTCGAGCGTGAGACGCGCGTGCCACCATGCGGAATCGTTCGACGGTGGGTGCTTGTTGCGCACCTAGCCTGACCTGACCGATCCGAGAGCGAGGACCGTGTGACCGAGTCGCTGATCCGCCCCGACGCCACCGAGGTGCTGACGGCCGCCCTGCGGTCGCGCATCCTGGTCATGGACGGCGCCATGGGCACGATGATCCAGCGGCACGGGCTCGACCGAGGAGGACTACCGCGGCGAGCGGTTCGCCGACTGGGAGCAGGACGTCCGCGGCAACTCCGACCTGCTCAGCCTCACCCAGCCCGACCTGATCCGCGACATCCACCGGGAGTACCTCGAGGCCGGCGCCGACCTCGTGGAGACCAACACCTTCTCGCGCCCAGCTGATCTCCCAGGCCGACTACGGCATGCAGGACCTCGGCTACGAGCTGAACTTCGAGTCCGCGCGGCTGGCCCGCGAGGCGTGCGACGCGATGACCGCGCAGACCCCGGACCGGCCCCGCTGGGTGATCGGCGCCCTCGGCCCGACCAACACCACCGCGTCGATCTCTCCCGACGTCAACGACCCGGGCAAGCGCAACATCACCTACGACCGGCTCGTGGAGGCCTACCTCGAGCAGGCCTCCGGTCTCGTCGACGGCGGCGCCGACCTGCTGCTGGTCGAGACCATCTTCGACACGCTCAACGCCAAGGCCGCCATCTTCGCCCTGGAGACGCTCTTCGAGGAGCGCGGCCGGCGCTGGCCGGTCATCATCTCCGGCACCATCACCGACGCCTCCGGACGCACCCTGTCGGGCCAGGTGACCGAGGCGTTCTGGAACTCCGTGCGGCACGCCCGCCCGCTCGCCATCGGGCTGAACTGCGCGCTGGGCGCCGCCGACATGCGGCCCTACGTCGCCGAGCTGTCCCGGGTCGCCGACACCTTCGTGTCCTGCTACCCCAACGCCGGCCTGCCCAACGCGTTCGGTGAGTACGACGAGACGCCCGACGCAGACCGCCGGCGTGCTCGACGAGTTCGCGGGCAGCGGGCTGGTGAACCTGCTCGGCGGCTGCTGCGGCACCACGCCCGAGCACGTCGCGGCGATCGCGGCCGCGGCCGCCGGCAAGGCCCCCCGCGAGCCGGTCGAGCGTCGCCGCGGCCATGCGGCTCTCCGGGCTGGAGCCGCTGGACGATCAACGCCGACTCGCTGTTCGTCAACGTGGGCGAGCGGACCAACATCACCGGCTCGGCCCGCTTCCGACGGCTGATCAAGGAGGGCGACTACGACACCGCCCTCACCGTCGCCCGGCAGCAGGTCGAGAGCGGCGCGCAGGTCATCGACGTCAACATGGACGAGGGCATGATCGACGGCGTCGAGGCGATGGACCGCTTCGTCAAGCTGATCGCCTCCGAGCCCGACATCTCCCGCGTCCCGCTGATGATCGACTCCTCGAAGTTCGAGGTCATCGAGGCCGGGCCTCAAGTGCGTGCAGGGCAAGCCGATCGTCAACTCGATCTCGATGAAGGAGGGCGAGGAGAAGTTCCGTCGAGCACGCCCGGCTGTGCCGCAAGTACGGCGCCGCCGTCGTCGTGATGGCCTTCGACGAGGACGGCCAGGCCGACAACCTCGAGCGCCGCAAGGCGATCTGCCAGCGGGCCTACGACATCCTCGTCGACGAGGTCGGCTTCCCCGCCGACGACATCGTCTTCGACCCCAACATCTTCGCCGTCGCCACCGGCATCGAGGAGCACGCCAACTACGGCGTCGACTTCATCGAGGCCACCCGCTGGATCAAGGCAGAACCTCCCCGGCGCCCTGGTCTCCGGCGGCGTCTCCAACGTGTCGTTCTCCTTCCGCGGCAACAACCCGGTCCGCGAGGCGATCCACGCGGTGTTCCTCTACCACGCGATCCGCGCGGGCATGGACATGGGCATCGTCAACGCCGGCGCCCTGGTCGTCTACGACGAGATCGACGCCGACCTGCGTGAGCGGATCGAGGACGTCGTGCTCAACCGGCGCGAGGACTCCACCGAGCGGCTGCTGGAGGTCGCCCCCGACTTCGCCGGCGACGGCTCCGTGCCCGAGGTCGCCACCGAGGAGTGGCGCTCGCTGCCGGTGGGGGAGCGGATCACGCACGCGCTGGTGAAGGGCATCGACGCGTTCGCCGAGTCCGACACCGAGGAGCTGCGCGCCGAGATCTCCGAGCGTGGCGGCCGCCCCATCGAGGTCATCGAGGGTCCGCTGATGGACGGCATGAACGTCGTCGGCGACCTGTTCGGCAGCGGCAGGATGTTCCTGCCCCAGGTCGTGAAGTCGGCGCGCGTCATGAAGAAGGCGGTCGCCTACCTGATCCCGTTCATCGAGGCCGAGAAGCGGCCCGGCGACGCCGAGGTGAAGAAGGGCACGATCGTGATGGCCACGGTCAAGGGCGACGTCCACGACATCGGCAAGAACATCGTCGGCGTCGTGCTGCAGTGCAACAACTACGACGTCATCGACCTCGGTGTGATGGTGCCGGCCCAGAAGGTCATCGAGGCCGCCAAGGAGGCCGACGCCGACGTGATCGGCCTGTCCGGGCTGATCACGCCCTCCCTCGACGAGATGGTCAACTTCGCCACCGAGATGGAGCGGCAGGGCTTCGAGATCCCGCTGATGGTCGGGGGCGCCACGACCTCACGCGCGCACACCGCGGTCAAGGTCGACCCCAAGTACCACGGCCCCGTGATCTGGGTGAAGGACGCGTCCCGCTCCGTCCCCGTCGTCGCCTCGCTGCTGTCGGCGGAGCGCCGGGTGACGCTGATGGCCGACGTCAAGGCCGACTACGACTCGATCCGTGAACGGCACGCGGCCAAGCGCAACGATCGCAAGCTCGTGACGATCGAGGCTGCGCGCGCCAACCGCACGCCGATCGACTGGACGTCGTACACCCCGCCGGTGCCCGCCATGAGCGAGCGCGTCACGGTGCTCGAGGACTACCCGATCGGCGAGCTGCGCGACTACATCGACTGGCAGCCGTTCTTCAACGCCTGGGAGATGAAGGGACGCTTCCCCGACATCCTCAACAACCCCGCCAGCGGGGAGACCGCGCGCAAGCTGTACGACGACGCGCAGCGGATGCTCGACCAGATCGTCGACGAGCACTGGCTGACCGCCAACGGCGTCTTCGGGTTCTTCCCCGCCAACGCCGTCGGCGACGACATCGAGGTCTACGCCGACGACGACCGGCGCGACGTCACGACGCTGCTGTGCAACCTGCGCCAGCAGGGAGAGCACCGCGAGGGCGTGCCCAACCGCTCGCTCGGCGACTACGTGGCGCCCAAGGACACCGGCCTGGCCGACTACGTCGGCGGGTTCGCGGTCACCACCGGAGTCGGCATCGAGGAGCACGTCACCCGGTTCAAGGAGGACCTGGACGACTACTCCGCGATCCTGCTGGAGTCCCTGGCCGACCGGCTCGCCGAGGCGTTCGCCGAGCGGCTGCACCAGCGGGTGCGCACCGAGCACTGGGGCTACGTCCCCGAGGAGGACCTCGACACCGAGTCGCTGGTCAAGGAGCAGTACCTCGGCATCCGTCCCGCGCCCGGCTACCCCGCCTGTCCCGACCACACCGAGAAGCTCAAGCTGTGGGAGCTGCTCGACGTCGAGAAGGCCACCGGCATCCGGCTGACCGAGAGCATGGCGATGTGGCCGGGGGCAGCCGTGAGCGGCTGGTACCTCTCGCACCCGCAGTCGCAGTACTTCGTCGTCGGTCGGATCGGCCAGGACCAGGTGCAGGACTACGCCGAGCGCACGCAGCTCGGTCTCGAGGCGACGGAGCGGTGGCTGTCCCCGAACCTCGGCTACGAGCCCGAGGACTGAGACGATGAGGACATGACGGGCCCTCGCCGCACGCCGGCCGCCGTGCTGTGGGACATGGACGGCACCCTCGTCGACACCGAGCCCTACTGGATCGACTCCGAGTTCGAGCTCATCGAGGCGTACGGCGGCACGTGGAGCCGTGAGCACGCGATGAACCTGGTCGGCAACGACCTGCTCGTCTCCGGCCGCTACATCGCCGAGCACAGCGGCATCGACCTGGCGCCGGACCAGATCGTCGAGGAGCTGCTCGACCGGGTGGGCGCCCGCGTCGAGACCGAGGTGCCGTGGCGGCCCGGAGCCCTCGAGCTGCTGACGTCGCTGCGCGCGGACGGCGTGCGCTGCGCGCTCGTGACGATGTCCTACCGGCGCTTCGTGAAGCCGATCCTCGACGTGCTCCCGCCGGACACCTTCGACGTGGTCGTCACCGGCGACGGGGTCAGCCAGGGCAAGCCGCACCCGGAGCCCTACCTGAAGGCGGCCGCGATCCTCGGCGTCGACCCCGCCGACACGCTGGCCATCGAGGACTCCAACACCGGCGCCCGGTCGGCCGAGGCCGCCGGCTGCACCGTGCTGGTGGTCCAGAACCACGTGCCGGTGCTCGACGGGGAGCGCCGGATCTTCCGCGACACCCTCGTCGGGCTCACTCCGGACACCCTTCCCGCCCTGGTCTGAGGGGAAGGGGTGGGGGCAGTGCCACCCCACGCGGGCAGATCGACTGGTGGGCGCACCAGCCGCACAGGGCGCTTCGCCGGGGCTGCCAGTCGCCCGGTCTCCTGCGCGAGCCTGATGGCCGACCACAGCGCCTCGATCTTGCGCTCGGTGGCGCGCAGATCGTCCTCGTCGGGGGTGTAGCGCAGCACCTCGCCGCTGCCGAGGTAGATCAGCTGCAGCATCGTCGGCACGACCCCGCGGGTCCGCCACAGGACGAGCGCGTAGAACCTCATCTGGAACAGCGCCTTGGCCTCGTAGGACTCGTGCGGTGCCTTGCCGGTCTTGTAGTCCACGACCCGGATCGCTCCGGTGGACGAGACGTCGATCCGGTCGACGAAGCCGCGCAGCAGCAGCTTGGAGTCCAGCAGCGTCTCGACGTACACCTCGCGCTCGGCCGGCTCGAGGTTGCGCGGGTCCTCCAACGCGAAGTAGCGCCGCAACGACGCCTGGCACGACGCGAGCCAGGCGCCGACCTCCGGACCCTCCGGCCCGAACATCTCAGCGATGGCAGGGTCCGCCTCGACGATCGCCTCCCACGCCGGCTCCAGCAGCCCGGCGGCCCGGGTCGGGGTGCGCTCGGTGGCAGGCAGGTCGAACAGGTCCTCGAGCACCTTGTGCACGACGGTGCCGCGCACCGCGTCAGGGGAGGAGGGCTCGGGCAGCCGGTCGACGGTGCGGAACCGGAAGAGCAGCGGACACGCCAGGAAGTCGCCGGCCCGGCTGGGCGACAGCGACCCGAGCACGTCCACCCCGTCGACCGGGGTGCCCTCGACGGCGCGGCCCCCGACGCGTCCGGTCACCGCCGGAAGGTCGGGGCCACCGACCGTGTCGCTGCTCATGTCCCACCCGCCTGCTCGACCGCGTCTGGTCGTGACCCTAGGTCACGGCACCGACAGCGCCGCCCGGCCGGGTGCACCCTGCGCGATAGCCTCGAGGCGTGCAGCAGAACACCGGCGGACCGACCTCGCCACCGTCCCCCGACCGGTCCCGGACCGGTCGCCCCGTCCGCCCGCCGCGGTCGGGAGCCGGGCACGCTGCGGATCGGCCAGATCGGCGGCGTCGACGTCCTGGTCCGGTCGTCCTGGCTGCTGGTCGCCGCGCTGATCTCGGTGATGCTCGCGCCGAAGATCGAGACGGCGCGAGCCCGGGCTGGGCGGGCTGGCGTACGTCGCCGGGCTCGCCTTCGCGGTCCTGCTCTACCTCTCGGTGCTGCTGCACGAGGTCTCGCACGCGCTGATGGCCCAGCGCTACGGCCTCCCGGTCAGCTCGATCACCCTGCACTTCCTGGGCGGCGTCACCGAGATCGAGGGCGAGCCGGACACCCCGGGCCGGGAGTTCGGCGTCTCGGTCGTGGGTCCGCTGACCTCGCTCGCGGTCGCTGCGGTGGTGCTCCCGTTCACCCTCGTGCTCGAGCCGGGCTCCCTGCTGCACTTCGCGCCTTGGGCTCTCGGATGTCGCCAACCTGATCGTCGGCGTGCTCAACCTGGTGCCGGGCCTGCCGCTCGACGGCGGCCGGGTGCTGCGGGCGGCGGTCTGGAAGCTCACCGGCGACCCGCACCGCGCCACCATCGTGGCGGGCTGGGGCGGTCGGGTCGCTGCCGTCCTCGCGCTGAGCTACCCCTTCGTGCATCCGGCTCGGCTTCGACGCAACCCCAACCTCGTCGACTACGTGCTCGCCTTCGTGATCGCCAGCTTCCTGTGGACGGGCGCGTCGGCCTCCATCACCTCCGCCCGGGTGCGCCGCAGGCTCCCGGTCCTGCAGGCCCGCAGCCTGGCGCGACGCACGCTCACGGTGCCGGAGGAGCTCCCGGTCGCGGAGGCCGTACGACGGGCGCAGTCGCAGCGGGCGGGGAGCATCGTCGTCGTCGACACGTCCGGGCGGCCGAGCGCGATCGTCAACGAGGCCGCGGTCGCCGCGACGCCGGCCGAGCGTCAGCCCTGGCTGCCGGTGCGCGAGGTGGCCCGCACGCTCGAGCCGGGGCTCAGCCTCTCCGCCGATCTGGTCGGCGAGTCGTTGCTGCGGGCGATGCAGCAGCAGCCGGCCTCGGAGTACCTCCTGCTCGACGGCGACGGCAGCCTCTACGGCGTGCTGGTCACCGACGACGTCGACCGGGCCTTCGCCGGCGGTCTCTGAGGCCGCGCACCGCCGACCGGGGCGTCCCGGACCCCGTGAGAAGGTGCTCGCATGTCCGACCCGTCCGCGCCTCCGCCCGCCCCCGACGACCGAGAGGACCGTGGACGTCGCGCCGCAGGTGTGGTCCGGGGTGCACCGCGGACCGCTGCGTGCCGGGGAGTGGGTGCGGCTCACCGACACCAAGGGTCGCCGGCACAACATCTGCCTGGTGGAGGGCAAGCAGTTCTTCACCAACCGGGGGTCGATCGACCACGACGCGCTGATCGGTCGGCTGGAGGGCTTCGCCGTGACGTCGTCGGCCGGCGGGGAGTACCTCGTCTTCCGGCCGCTGCTCAGCGAGTTCGTCGTCTCGATGCCGCGGGGTGCCGCGGTGGTCTATCCCAAGGACGCCGCCCAGATCGTCGCGATGGCCGACATCTTCCCCGGCGCCCGCGTCGTCGAGGCCGGGGCCGGGTCCGGCGCGCTGACCTGCTCGCTGCTGCGCGCCGTGGGCCCGCACGGCCGGGTGTCGTCCTACGAGCGTCGGCAGGAGTTCGCGGACGTGGCCGAGCGCAACGTCGTGCAGTACTTCGGCGGCGCCCACCCCGCGTGGCGGCTGACCGTCGGCGACCTGGTCGAGTCGCTCGCCGACGACGAGGTCGACCGGGTGATCCTCGACATGCTCGCTCCCTGGGAGTGCGTCGACCGGGTGGCCGACGTGCTCGCCCCCGGCGGCATCGTGTGCGCCTACGTCGCGACCACCACCCAGCTCGCTCGCACCGTCGAGACGGTCCGCGCGCACGGCGGGTTCACCGAGCCCCAGCCCTGGGAGACGCTGCGTCCGCGACTGGCACGTGGAGGGACTGGCCGTGCGCCCCGGGCACAAGATGATCGGGCACACCGGCTTCCTGGTGACCGCGCGGCGGATGGCCCCCGGTGAGACCGTCCCGGCGAAGAAGCGGCGACCGGCCCCCGGCGCCTACGGCGTGGACTACTCCGGCCCGCGGCCGGCCGGCCTGCCGCCGCAGGTGGCCGAGGAGCCGTACGACGCCTGAGCCGGTCCGGGTGTTTCCGGCAGGTCACGGTTGGGACAAACCTGTTCGACACCGCGTGGTTCCCCACCGCTCGTCAGGGCCGCGCGGGTAGGGTCCGAAAGACGAAGCACCACAGGGGCTGCACCAGATGTGAACCAGTGTGGAGGTGTCTGACGTGCCAGCATCGGAGGGCCACGGCCGACCGGGATCCCGGACGCCGCAGGAGCTCGAGAGCCAGCTCGGCTTCCTCGAGGACGAGATCAGCGAGCTGCGTACGCCGCCTGGCGGAGAGCCCGGTCCACTCCCGCGCCGTCGAGCAGCGCCTCTCCGAGACCCAGCGCTCGCTGGCCGCGCTGACCGCGCAGAACGAACGCCTGGCGCAGACCCTGCGTGAGGCCCGCGACCAGATCATGACGCTCAAGGAGGAGGTCGACCGGCTCGCGCAGCCGCCGGCCGGCTTCGGCACCTTCCTGTCGCGCAACGAGGACGACTCGATCGACGTGTTCACCGGTGGCCGCAAGCTGCGCGTGAACGTCAGCCCGTCGGTGGACCTCGACTCCTTGCAGCGGGCCAGGAGGTCATGCTCAACGAGGCTCTCAACGTCGTCGCCGCCCTGGACTTCGAGCAGGTCGGCGAGGTCGTGATGCTCAAGGAGTTCCTCGCCGACGGCGACCGGGTCCTGGTGCATCGCCAACGCCGACGAGGAGCGCGTGGTGCGGGTGGCCGAGCCGCTGCGTGAGGTCACGCTGCGTGCCGGCGACTCGCTGCTGCTCGACTCCCGCTCGGGCTACGTCTACGAGCGGGTCCCGAAGTCCGAGGTCGAGGAGCTCGTCCTCGAAGAGGTCCCCGACATCGACTACACCGACATCGGCGGGCTCTTCGCGCAGATCGAGACGATCCGCGACGCCGTCGAGCTGCCCTACCTGCACCCCGAGCTGTTCGTGGAGCACGAGCTCAAGCCGCCGAAGGGCGTGCTGCTCTACGGCCCGCCCGGCTGCGGCAAGACCCTGATCGCCAAGGCCGTGGCCAACTCGCTGGCCAAGAAGGTCGCCGCCCGCACCGGCGGCCAGGGCGCCGCGGGCAAGAGCTACTTCCTCAACATCAAGGGTCCCGAGCTGCTGAACAAGTACGTCGGCGAGACCGAGCGGCACATCCGGCTGGTCTTCCAGCGGGCTCGCGAGAAGGCCAGCGAGGGCACGCCGGTCATCGTCTTCTTCGACGAGATGGACTCCCTGTTCCGCACCCGCGGGTCGGGCGTCTCCTCCGACGTCGAGAACACCATCGTCCCGCAGCTGCTCAGCGAGATCGACGGCGTCGAGACCCTCGAGAACGTCATCGTGATCGGCGCCTCCAACCGCGAGGACATGATCGACCCGGCGATCCTGCGACCCGGGCGCCTCGACGTGAAGATCAAGATCGAGCGCCCCGATGCCGAGTCCGCCCGCGACATCTTCTCCAAGTACCTCACCGCGACGCTGCCGCTGCACGCCGAGGACCTCACGGAGTTCGGCGGCAGCAAGGACGACTGCGTCGCCGGCATGATCCGGGCCACGGTCGAGCGGATGTACACCGAGACCGAGGAGAACCGCTTCCTCGAGGTCACCTACGCCAACGGCGACAAGGAGGTCCTGTACTTCAAGGACTTCAACTCCGGCGCGATGATCCAGAACATCGTCGACCGCGCCAAGAAGATGGCCATCAAGGACCTCCTGGACCACGACCAGAAGGGGCTGCGGGTCGACCCACCTGCTCCAGGCCTGCGTCGACGAGTTCAAGGAGAACGAGGACCTGCCCAACACCACCAACCCCGACGACTGGGCGCGCATCTCGGGCAAGAAGGGCGAGCGGATCGTCTTCATCCGCACGCTCATCACCGGCAAGCAGGGCACCGAGCCCGGGCGCTCGATCGACACGGTGTCCAACACCGGCCAGTACCTCTAGGCGGATGCCCGAGCCGGGCGGGAGCAGGTGCCTCGCGAGGAGGTGAGGCGGTGCTAGCCGCACGCGTGACCCACACCGGCGCGGGTGCGGGTGTAGTGTCGAAGACAAGTCCGTTATCCTCCACCTCGGGGAGAGTTGAGCAACATGACTGATGTTCCGATCCTGGATGCCGTGCTTGTCGTCATCGTGCTCGTCGTGCTCGTCCTGTCGGGCAGGCGCGCGGCCGCAGGACGAGACCTGCGCCACCCGCGCCCCGAGGCCTCCGAGCCGGTGATCCGCGAGCAGAGCCGACATCGCGACACGCCGGGCGCCGCGGAGCGTCGACAAGCCGGGCGGCCGCGAGCACGGTCACGAGTCCGCCGCACGTCAGCGCGCGACGGTCGCGGGCGCGCCCGCGTAGGCTCGCCGACATGAGCGTCCGACGCGTGATGGGGACCGAGACCGAGATCGGCATCTCGGTCCAGGGGCAGCCCACGGCCAACCCGATGGTCGCCTCCTCGCAGGTGGTCAACTCCTACGCCACCAGCACCCTGCGGGCCCGGCGGGCGCGCTGGGACTTCGAGGAGGAGTCGCCGCTGCGCGACGCCCGCGGCTTCGACATGTCGCGCGAGGTCGCCGACGCCTCCCAGCTCACCGACGAGGACCTCGGCCTGGCCAACGTCATCCTGACCAACGGCGCGCGACTCTACGTCGACCACGCGCACCCGGAGTACTCCACGCCGGAGTGCACCAACCCGCGCGACATCGTGAAGTGGGACAAGGCGGGGGAGCAGGTGATGCTCGACGCTATCCGCTTCGCCGCGCAGATCCCCGACTCCGCACCGATCGTGCTCTACAAGAACAACACCGACAACAAGGGTGCCTCCTACGGCGCGCACGAGAACTACCTGATGCGCCGGTCGACGCCGTTCGCCGACATCGTCAAGCACCTCACGCCCTTCTTCGTGTCGCGCCAGGTGGTCTGTGGCGCCGGCCGGGTGGGCATCGGGCAGGACGGGCGCGAGCACGGCTTCCAGATCAGCCAGCGCGCCGACTACTTCGAGGTCGAGGTCGGCCTCGAGACCACACTGAAGCGACCGATCATCAACACCCGCGACGAGCCGCACGCCGACCCCGACAAGTACCGGCGTCTGCACGTGATCATCGGCGACGCCAACCTCGCCGAGATCTCCACCTACCTCAAGGTCGGCACGGCGTCGCTGGTGCTCGCGATGATCGAGGATCGCTTCATCGGCGTGGACCTCGCAGTGGAGCAGCCGGTGCGGGCACTGCGCGACGTGTCCCACGACCCGACGCTGAAGCACCTGCTGACCATGCACGACGGCCGCAAGCTGACCGCCGTACAGCTGCAGATGGAGTATCTCGACCTCGCGAAGAAGTACGTCGAGGACCGGCTCGGCTCCGACGCGGACAGCCAGACAGTCGATGTCCTGGAGCGCTGGGAGTCGGTGCTGGTGCGGCTCGAGACCGACCCGATGCTCTGCGCCCGCGAGCTGGACTGGGTGGCCAAGCTCCAGCTCCTGACGCAGTACCGCGACCGCGACGGGCTCGACTGGGACGACGCCAAGCTGCACGCGATCGACCTGCAGTACGCCGACATCCGCCCCGACAAGGGCCTCTACCACCGGCTCGTCGGGCGGGGCCGGATCGAGCGGCTGCTCACCGACGAGGAGGTGGCGACCGCGATGCACAAGCCGCCGCACGACACCCGCGCCTACTTCCGCGGTCGGTGCCTGGAGCAGTACTCCGACCAGATCGCGGCGGCCTCGTGGGACTCGGTGATCTTCGACCTGCCCGGCCGCGAGTCGCTGCAGCGAGTGCCGACGATCGATCCGCTGCGCGGCAGCCGCAGCCACGTCGGTGAGCTGCTCGACAGATGTGACACGGCCGAGGCCCTGTTCGAGGCCCTCACCCGGTAGAAGTCGGTAGGGTCGATACGAGACGATCCGCCGCACCCCGTCGTCCGCACCAGCCCGCACCCAGGAGGGCCGCATGGCACAGGAGCAGAAGCAACCGAAGAAGGCCTCGGAGACCGAGGACCAGAGCACGACCGCGCCGCAGAGTGACGTCGCCGAGCGCAAGGAGCAGCTCGACGAGGACATCGACTCGATCCTCGACGAGATCGACGACGTGCTCGAGACCAACGCGGAGGACTTCGTGAAGTCGTTCATCCAGAAGGGTGGCCAGTGAATCCCGCTCTCGGCGCTGCCTTCTCCCACTCCGGGAGCTCGTCCTTCGCCGACTTCCTGTCCGAGCAGGCGCCCGAGCTGCTGCCCAGCCGTCGCTCGCTGCCGGAGGGCAACGCCGCCGACCTCGCGCCGCACGGCACCACGATCGTGGCGGCGACCTATCCCGGCGGCGTGGTGATGGCCGGCGACCGGCGCGCCACGATGGGCAACATCATCGCCCAGCGCGACATCGAGAAGGTCTTCCCGGCCGACGAGTACTCCTGCGTCGGCATCGCCGGCACCGCGGGCATCGCGGTGGAGATGGTGCGGCTGTTCCAGACCGAGCTCGAGCACTACGAGAAGATCGAGGGCACCACGCTGTCCATGGACGGCAAGGCCAACCGCCTCGCAGCCCTGATCCGCTCCAACCTGGGCATGGCGATGCAGGGACTGGCCGTGGTGCCGCTGTTCGCCGGCTACGACCTGGCCGCACAGCAGGGCCGGATCTTCTCCTACGACGTCACCGGTGGACGCTACGAGGAGACGGCCTTCCACTCCGTCGGCTCCGGCTCGCTGTTCGCGCGCGGCTCGCTGAAGAAGCTCTACCGCGACGACCTCGACGCCGAGGGCTGCGTGACGGCGCGTCGTGCAGGCGCTGTACGACGCGGCCGACGACGACTCGGCGACCGGCGGGCCGGACCTGACCCGGCGGATCTTCCCGGTGGTCGGCGTCATCACCGCCGACGGCTACCGCCGGATGCCCGACGACGGGGTCGCCTCGATCGCCGATCGGGTGATCGGTGCCCGGATGAGCCGTCCCGACGGCCCCGCGGCCCCCCTGACCTGACCCCCGGGTGATCGCGCTTGTCGAGATCTCTCCCTGACACCGAGGAACGCCCATGAGCATGCCGTTCTACGTCTCGCCCGAGCAGCTGATGAAGGACCGGGCCGACTTCGCACGCAAGGGCATCGCCCGCGGCCGCTCCCTGGTCGTCGTGCAGTACCGCGACGGGATCGTCTTCGTCTCGGAGAACCTCTCGCAGGCGCTGCACAAGGTCAGCGAGATCTACGACCGGATCGCCTTCGCCGCCGTCGGCCGCTACAACGAGTTCGAGAACCTCCGGATCGCCGGCGTCCGGCTCGCCGACATGCGCGGCTACGCCTACGACCGCCGCGACGTGACCGGCCGCGGTCTGGCCAACGCCTACGCGCAGACCCTCGGCACGATCTTCTCCAGCGGGGGCGAGAAGCCCTACGAGGTGGAGCTGTTCGTGGCCGAGGTCGGCGACACCATCGAGGACGACTCGATCTACCGGCTGACCTACGACGGCCAGGTAGCCGACGAGCACGACTTCGCGGTCATGGGCGGCTCGGCCGAGCCGGCGACGACCTACCTGCAGGCGCACTTCGCCGCCGGGTCCGGCCTCGAGGACTCGCTCCGGCTGGCCGTGCAGGCCCTCGGCCAGGGGGACGGCGACACCCGTGAGATCCCCTCCACGAACCTCGAGGTCGCCGTGCTCGACCGCACCCGCACCCAGCAGCGGAAGTTCAAGCGACTGACCGGCGAGTCCCTCGCCAGGATCCTGAGCACGGGGGATCCGGTCGCAGACGTCGTCGAGGCGCCCGACGACGCACCAGACCGACGCGCCCGACGAGGCGCCCGACCCCCCGGTGGCCCCGCCAGCCTCCTAGCGGACTGGCCGGGTCTCCGGACCGGGCGCGCAGGGAGTGCGGCAGCCACCACCGCCACCAGCAGCAGCACGCACGGTGAGGAGTCGCCGCTGCCTGGGACAGCCCGACCGTCAGCACGACAGCCGGGAAGCACGGCTGCCGCGGCGGCCGAGCCGAGGGCCCGGCCGGCCGTGGTCTGCGCGAGGGTCGCGGTGACTGCGTGCGGCCTCCGCTCCGCGGCGTAGGAGTCCACAGTCCTTCGAGCGTCGTCATGCTCAGCCCGGAGGCCAGCTGGGCGACACACAGCCAGGTGATCGACACGGGCGCCAGGGTCCAGCCGACGACCATGCCCGCGGCGAGCAGCGACCAGGTGACCGGTCCGTTGCGGCCCGCAGCCTCCAGCCTCCCTGCGATCACGGGGGACGAGCAGGGAGCCCACCGTGAACGCGATCGCTGCCAGCCCGACCGCCGTCCGGCCGTGCAGCTGCGCTGCCAGGGCGACCGCCAGCAAGGGTGGCGCGGAGCCGATCGAGCATCAGGCCGGTGCCCACGGCGACCGGCATCGACGGGCGTGCCGGGACTCGCCACCGGGTGCGTGCGGCACGCACAGCCCGCACGGCTCGGGGCACCGCCGAGCCACCCGCCACGATGACGGTCGGCAGCAGACCGAGGACGTAGACGGCCGTCATCGTCACCCACAGCCAGCCGGCGACGTTCTCACCGGAGACCGGCAGCAGCGCGGCGAGCGCCACACCCACGGCCTCGACGGAGGCGACGATGGTGGCGTACCAGGTGATCGCGGCCGCGCCGGTGCTCACGGCAGCGACCTCGGCCCGCATCCCGGCGTAGCCCGTCCACGCCACGATGTTCATAGCGATGACGCAGGCCACCAGGACGCCCAGCGGCGCCACGAGGTAGAGCGCCGCGAACACCGAGAGCCTCAGTAGCGCCTCGACGCCGGCGGCCACCCGCAGCAGGCTGCGACCGTCGAGGCGTGCGGAGAGCCAGGCGGCGAACGGGGCGGAGAGCGCGATCCCGACGAGCAGGGCCGTGCTCACCAGGCCGGCGCCCACGAGGCCGTGGGTGCGGCCACCCGGAGGACCACCACCGTCCAGGCCATCGAGAGCACCAGCGAGTCGACGAGGCCCGCCGCCATCAGGGCGAGCAGTCGACCGTGCGGCCTCCGTGCGCCCGGAAGCGGGCGGACGGGGGGTGCGGAAGCGACGACCGGCGGCGCGGTCACCGTCACGTCCTCACTGCAGGAAGTAGGGCTGCGGGGCAGGGAAGCCGTTGAAGCTGGAGGCGTAGCTCAGCGTGTAGGCCCCGGCCGAGCCGATGAACACCCGGTCGCCCTCGGACATGGTCACCGGAAGCAGGGCGCCGAAGAACATCGTGTCCCCGCTGTCGCAGGTGGGGCCGGTCACGGTGAAGGGCACCGAGGCCGACCACCCCGTGGTCGGAGCGCGAGGACCACAGCGGGTAGCGCCACTGCCCGACGGTCTGCAGGGTCTCCATCATGCCGTGGTAGGCCCCGATGTCGAGGTACAGCCAGTCCTCCCCGTTGCGTTCCTCCCGACCCAGCACCGTGGCGACCATGACGCCCGCCTCGGCCACCAGGTGCCGGCCGGGCTCGGCGACCACCAGGTCGGGACGGTAGGGCAGGAGCTCGTCGAGGCCGCGTTCCACGACGGCGCCGATCTCGCCGGATCGACGGCACCGACTCGTCGTACCGCGCCGGGAAGCCGCCTCCGATGTCGAGCATCTGGATCCGGATGCCGTCGCCGGCCAGCTGCCGCATCAGCCGACCCGCGCCCGTCAGTGCCTGCACCCAGGCGGAGGTGGCGACGCACTGCGATCCGACGTGGAACGTGAGGCCGTAGGGGACGAGGCCGACGGCGCGGGCGTACTGCAGCAGCGCCCGGGCGTGATGTGCCTCGGCGCCGAACTTCCGGGAGAGCGGGAAGACGCTGCCGCTGTCGTCGACCCGGACCCGGACGTAGATCGCACTGCCCGGCGCCGTACGGGCGATCTTGTCGATCTCGCCCTCGGAGTCGACCGCGAACCGCCACACTCCGGCCGCCGCCGCCCCCGCGATGTGGGAGGCCGGCTTGACCGTGTTGCTGTAGAGCACCCCGGTGGGGTCGATCCCGACCGCCTGCAGCATGGCCAGCTCGCCGAGGGAGGCGATCTCGAACCCCGTGCCCAGGCGCGCGGCCGTGCTGAGCACCTCGGGGGCGGAGTTGCACTTCACGGCATAGTGCGGATGCACGCTGGGCATCGCCGCCGAGAAGCCGAGCACCGCCTGCTCCACGATCGTCAGGTCGGTGGCCAGAAACGGCGTGGGCACGTCGATCGTCGCCAGCCGGCGCGGATCCATGCTGCGCGGCCAGTCCACGGGCGAGCCGAGGATCGTGCCGGGATCAGCCAGGCTCATGAGATCTCCCACGTGGTCCGGAGGACGCGAGCGGGCGCCCAGCCGACGGATGATTCTGCACCGAGAGTAGCGACGCAAAAGCAGCCAAGTACCCGAAATCCAAAATTCTCGACAAAAGCACTAATTAGGGCACCAGATCGGCATACTCGGTTCATGAGCCAGCCCCTCGCTCCTCGACCCGCGACGTCCATCGTCGTGCCGCGCGGCGTCGTGCCGGGGGTCGTCGTGGTGGCCGTCGGGTACTGCCTGACCCTCTACAGCACGGGCGCGACGACCGTCGGACAGGACCTGTCGAACTTCGGCCTGTGTCTCGTCGCACTGGCCGCCGGCCTCGCCGCCCTGTGGCGGCGCGAGCAGCACGAGAGCGCCTCGGACCGTCGGTTCTGGCTGCTGCTCGGCCTGGCGATGCTGTCCTGGTCGACCGGCCAGGCGATCTGGGCGTGGTACGAGACCGTGCTGCGCCGGGAGGTGCCGTTCCCCTCTCCGGCCGACGTGGGCTACCTCGGCCTCCAGCCGCTGGCGATCGCCGCGCTGATCGGTCTCCCGCTCGCCGCGCAGTCGTGGGCGGGCCGGGTCCGCACCCTGCTCGACGGGCTGATGGTCGCCACGTCGCTGTTCCTGTGCTCCTGGATCATCGTGCTCGGCCCGGTCTTCCGTGCAGGCGCCGACAACGTGGTGGCGCAGGTCATCTCGGTGGCCTACCCCGCGTGCGACGTCGTGCTCATCACCATCGTCTTGTACACCTGGCTGCGGGCGCGGCACGTCCACCGGATCCTGCCGGTCTCCCTGCCCTTCGTCGGCACCGGGCTGGTGTTCTTCGCCGTGGGCGACTCCGGCTTCACCTACCAGTCCACGGCCGGCACCTACAGCTCGGGGAACCTGATCGACCTGGGCTGGTTCGCCGGGTTCACCCTCTTGCTGCTCGCTGCGCTGCGACCCCTGCCGGAGTCCCGCCAGGACGGCCGGGACGCAGCGACCGAGGACGCCGTCGTCACCCGCCAGCTGGGCAACCTGCTGCCGTACGCCGCGGTGGTGCTCGCCCTGCTGACCTCCAGCATCGAGGTGCTGCGCGCCGGGAACGGCGACCTGATGGTGTCCTGGGTGCGCACCGCGATCATGACGTTGCTCGTCCTGCGCCAGGTGCTGGCGCTGCGCGAGAACCACGAGCTCACCGCCACGCTGGAGGAACGGGTCACCACGCGCACGGCCGAGCTCGAGGTCAGCCGGCAGCGCTTCGCCGCACTGGTCCAGCACAGCTCCGACGTGGTCACCGTGGTCGACCCCTTGGGCGTGATCGCCTACCAGAGCGCCTCGAGCGACCGCGTCCTCGGCCTCCAGCCGGACCAGCTCGTCGAGCGGTCGATCTACGAGCTGGTGACCGAGGACGCCGAGCGGGCGCTGCTCGCAACCGCTCTCGAGCACGCCGCCGGGGAGAGCATGCGGCTGCACACCGTCGTCAGCTCCTGGCGGCACGCCGACGGACACCTCCGCCGCATGGAGGTGACCGTGACCAACCTGCTCGCCGACCCCTTCGTCGGGGGTCTGGTGCTCAACAGCCGCGACATCACCGATCGGGTCGCGCTCGAGGAGCAGCTGACCGGGATGGCGTTCACCGACTCCCTGACGGGCCTGGCCAACCGGGCGCTGTTCAAGGACCGCCTGCAGCACGCCCTGGGCCGTTCCGACCCGCTGAACCGCTCGGTGTCGGTGCTGTTCTTGGACCTGGACGGCTTCAAGTCGGTCAACGACACGAACGGACACAGCGCCGGCGACGCGTTGCTCGTGGAGGTGGCGGATCGCCTGCACCGGGTGGCCGGGCGCCGGAGACACCGTGGCACGCTTCGGCGGCGACGAGTTCGCGGTCCTGCTCGAGGACCTGACCGACGACGACTACCAGATCACACCTGGCCGAGCGGATCGGGGAGGCCATCCGGGCGCCCTTCGCGCTGCAGGGTGAGCGCGTCCACGTCACGACCAGCATCGGCATCGCCCGCCAGGACGAGAACGCCACCACCGCCGAGCAGCTGCTGCGCAACGCGGACCTCGCGATGTACCAGGCCAAGGCCGAGGGGGAGGGCGGCTTCGTCGTCTTCGAGCAGGCCATGCACGTCGGGCTCGTCGAGCGCGTGCGCCTCGAGAGCGACCTGCGGCAGGCGGTCGAGAACGGCGAGTTCGTCGTGTACTACCAGCCGATGGTCTCGATGCGCACCGGAGCGATCACGGGGACGGAGGCACTCGTCCGCTGGCAGCATCCCACCCGCGGACTCATCCCGCCGGACGACTTCATCGGGGTGGCCGAGAACACCGGGCTCATCCGCTCCATCGGCGAGACCGTCCTGCGCGAGGCCTGCTCCCAGACGGTCCAGTGGCAACAGCTCGACCGAGGGGGACTGCCCCTGAAGGTCAGCGTCAACGTCTCGCCGCGCCAGCTCCTCGACGGCGACTTCCCCGACCTGGTCGCCACCGTGCTCGCGGAGACCGGCCTCGCGGCCGAGATGCTGACGCTCGAGCTGACCGAGAGCGTGCTGATCGACGAGCGTTCGGAGACCTACGACTCGCTGATGGCCCTGCGTGCGCTCGGCGTCCG
The DNA here is from genome assembly GCA_963845655.1 of uncultured Actinomycetota bacterium. Taxonomy (GTDB): domain Bacteria; phylum Actinomycetota; class Actinomycetes; order Propionibacteriales; family Nocardioidaceae; genus Nocardioides_B. Next base: position 664,961 of record CAWJTB010000003.1, read on the forward strand.
ACTCGCGATCGACGACTTCGGGACCGGCTACTCGTCACTGAGCTATCTGCACCGCTTCCCCATCGACGTCATCAAGATCGACCGCAGCTTCATCGAGAGGCTGGTGGGCAGCGGCGTCGAGGCCAGCGACGGCACCCTGGTCAGCACGATCCTGCACCTCGGGGCGAGCCTGCAGCTCGAGACGGTCGCCGAGGGCATCGAGCGCCCGCAGGAGATGCTGATCCTGCGGCGTCAGGGCTGCACGACCGGCCAGGGCTTCCACTTCTCGCCGCCGGTCGCGCCGGCGGCGATGGCGGCGATGCTCAACGACGAGGCGCACCTGCGCCCCGAGACGGTCGCCTGAGCACTCCGCGGGGCGGAGCGGGCGCGTTGAGCGTGCGCGGTTGCGCGGTGCGCCTAGTCTGAGGACGTGGACCGCCGCATCTTCGGGATCGAGAACGAGTACGGCGTCACGTGCACGTTCCGCGGGCAGCGGCGGCTCTCGCCGGACGAGGTGGCGCGCTACCTGTTCCGCAAGGTCGTGTCGTGGGGACGCAGCAGCAACGTCTTCCTGCGCAACGGCGCCCGCCTCTACCTCGACGTCGGCAGCCACCCGGAGTACGCCACTCCGGAGTGCGACGACATCGTCGACCTCGTCACGCACGACAAGGCGGGGGAGCGGGTCCTCGAGGGCCTGCTGCTCGACGCTGAGAGGCGGCTGCACGACGAGGGCATCGCCGGCGACGTCTACCTGTTCAAGAACAACACCGACTCCGCCGGCAACTCCTACGGCTGTCACGAGAACTACCTGGTCAGCCGGCACGGGGAGTTCTCCAAGCTCGCGGACGTGCTCATCCCGTTCCTGGTGACGCGCCAGATCATCGTCGGCGCCGGCAAGGTGATCCAGACCCCGCGCGGGGCGATGTACTCCGTGAGCCAGCGCGCCGAGCACATCTGGGAGGGCGTCAGCAGCGCCACCACCCGCAGCCGCCCGATCATCAACACCCGCGACGAGCCGCACGCCGACGCCGAGCGCTACCGCCGCCTGCACGTGATCGTCGGCGACTCCAACATGAGCGAGACGACCACCATGCTCAAGGTGGCCACCTGCGACCTCGTGCTGCGGATGATCGAGGAGGGCGTGGTGATGCGCGACCTCACCATGGAGAACCCGATCCGCGCGATCCGCGAGATCTCCCACGACATGACCGGGCGTCGCAAGGTGCGCCTGGCCAACGGCCGCGAGGCCAGTGCGCTCGACATCCAGCAGGAGTACCTCAACCGGGCCCGGGACTTCGTGGACCGCCGCGGGCTGGAGACGCCGGTGATCGCCCGCACGCTCGACCTCTGGGAGCGCACGCTGAAGGCGGTGGAGTCCGAGGACTTCTCCTCGGTGGAGCGCGAGATCGACTGGATCATCAAGTGGAAGCTGATCGAGCGCTACCGGCTCCAGAACGGTCTGCCGCTGAGCCATCCCCGGATCGCCCAGCTCGACCTCGCCTATCACGACATCCATCGCAACCGCGGGCTCTACTACCTGCTGGAGAAGAAGGGCGCGGTCACCCGGGTCACCAACGACCTCAAGGTGTTCGAGGCCAAGTCCGTGCCGCCGCAGACCACCCGCGCCCGGCTGCGCGGCGAGTTCATCAAGCGCGCCCAGGAGCGGCGACGCGACTTCACCGTCGACTGGGTGCACCTCAAGCTCAACGACCAGGCCCAACGCACGGTGCTGTGCAAAGACCCGTTCCGGGCCCACGACGAGCGGGTGCACAAGCTCATCGAGGGCATGTGACCTCGGCTCTGCCCTCGCACCCGCCTCAGTCGTCGCTCAGGTGACCCGGTTACGGTGGAGCGGTTGCCCGTTCCCCCCTTCATAAGGTGAGTCCCTCCGTGCGCCGTCTGCCTGCTCTGCTCCTCGCTGCCCTGATGCTGTTCGCGACGGCGGCCTGCGGCGAGGACGCGAGCACCACCGACAAGGCCAAGGTCGACCTGGGCCAGGACATCGAGGGCCTCACCGTGTCCGGGGAGTTCGGCGAGGTGCCGACCCTCGAGGTCGACTCGGCGATCAAGGTCAGCAAGCCGACGACCGAGGTGATCAGCGCGGGCGAGGGCGACCCGGTCGAGGCCAACAAGAAGGCGATGTTCAACATCCTGCTGGCGAAGGGCTCCGACGGCAGCAAGCTGTTCAGCAGCGCCGAGGAGGGAACGCCGGTCCAGGTGACGATGAAGCAGGACGAGTTCTTCCAGACCGTCATCGACGCCCTGGTCGGCAAGCCGCAGGGCTCCCGCGTGGCGCTGGCCGCGACCGTCGAGGACGTGTGGGGCGACGCCGGTGCACCGCAGCTGGAGCTGAAGGCGTCCGACACCGTCGTGTTCGTCGTCGACGTGCTCTCCGTCCAGCCCACCGACGTGCTCGACGCACCGGAGGGGGAGGACGTCGCGGCACCGGCCGATGCCCCCGTGGTCGAGGAGACCGACGGCAAGGTCACCGGCTTCGACTTCTCCACGGCGCCTGAGAAGGCTCCGACCGAGCTCCAGGTCATCCCGCTCGTCGAGGGCGAGGGCCCGGAGGCCCAGGCCGGTCGCCTCGTGACGTTCAACTACTACGGCGCCGTCTGGGGCTCGGACAAGGCCTTCGACTCCTCCTTCGAGCGGGGCGCCCCCGAGCCGTTCGGGGTCGGCGTGAACGGCCTGATCAAGGCCTGGGACGAGACGATCCCGGGCCTCAAGCAGGGCAGCCGCGTGCTGATCATCGCCCCGCCCGGCGATGCGTACGGCGCCACCGACCGTCCCGGCATCCCGAAGAACTCCACCCTGACCTTCGTCGTGGACGTGCTCGGCGTCGACGGCTGAGCGCCGCTCCCGCCGCGAGGGCGCGCCCTCGCGGCGCCCCGGCCGCGCTGGGATAGGTTCTGCTGTCGATGGACCTGTCGAGGGGGGACATGACCGCCCGCAAGAGTGAGCGCCTGATCAACCTGCTGATCGCGCTCCTGGTCGCGCGCACCTACGTCAGCAAGGACCGGCTGCGCGAGGTCGTGGAGCCCTACCGCGACGCCTCGTCCGACGCCTTCGAGAAGATGTTCGAGCGTGACAAGGAGGAGCTCCGCTCCCTCGGCATCCCGATCGAGGTCGGCTACGTCGACCGGGCGTTCGAGGACGAGCCGGGCTACCGGATCGAGCGGTCCGCCTTCGAGCTGCCCGACATCGATCTCGCCCCCGAGGAGGCTGCGGTGATCGGTCTGGCCGCCCGGGTCTGGCAGCACGCCGGCCTGGCCGCCGCGACGTCGGACGCACTGGTGAAGCTCAAGGCGGCCGGCGTCACCGTGGACCGCACCGCGCTCGACGTCGTGCAGCCCCAGCTCACCGCCGAGGAGCCGGCCTTCGAGCCGTTCTGGGACGCGACCCGCACCCGCACACCTGTCACCTTCGACTATCGCTCGTCCTCGGCCACCCACGTCACCTCGCGGCACCTGCAGCCCTGGGGCGTGGTGTCCTCCCGCGGCCGCTGGTACGTCACCGGCCACGACTCCGACCGGGGCGGTCCCCGGCGTCTTCCGGCTCTCCCGGGTGCAGGGCGCGGTCCGCCCCGACGGCCCGGCCGGCTCCTACGACGTGCCCGCCGGGACCGACCTGCGCGCCGTGACGCAGTCCCTGGCCCCTCAGCCGGAGGACCGGACGGCGACGGTGCTGGTGCGCCACCACGCGGGCCACGGCCTGCGACGCCACGCCGCAGCCCGTGTCGCAGGACGGCGTCCCCGACGGCTGGCAACGGCTGCGAGGCGTCGTACGGCGCCACGGACGCGTTCGAGGACGAGGTCCTCGGCTACGGCGCGGACGTCGTCGTCGAGGCCCCGGCGGAGGTCCGCGCGTCCGTCGTACGCCGGCTGCACGAGGCCGCGGGGGAGGGGGCAGCGTCATGAGCGGTGCACGGGAGCAGGTCGCGCGGCTGCTGGCGCTGGTGCCCTACGTGCAGGCGCGCAACGAGGTCTCGCTCGACCAGGCGGCTGCCGACTTCGGCGTGCCGCCGGCGCAGATCGTCAAGGACCTCAACGTGCTGTGGTTCTGCGGGCTGCCCGGACTCGGCATGGGCGACCTCATCGACATCGACATGGACGCACTCGAGGGCGACGGGGTGATCCGGCTGTCCAACGCCGACTACCTCGCCCGGCCGCTGCGACTGGACAGCTCGGAGGCGGCGGCCCTGATCGTCGCGCTCCGGGCGCTGCGCGAGGGCAGCGACGACGACGTGCGGCCCATCGTCGACCGCACGCTGGGCAAGCTCGAGGTCGCGGCGGGCGACGGCGCGGCGCTCGCGGCGCACGTGGAGGTCCGGCTTCCGCCAGCAGACCCGGGTCAACGCGCTGCGCGAGCGGCTGACGCAGGCGGTCGCCGGGCAACGCCAGGTGCGGATCGACTACTACGTGCCTGCTCGCGACGAGTCCACCGAGCGGGTGGTCGACCCGCTGCGGGTGGTCACGCGCGAGGGCCACACCTACCTCGACGCCTGGTGCCACCTCGCCGAGGACCAGCGGCTGTTCCGGCTGGACCGGATCTCTGAGGCGGAGGTGCTCGACGCGCGCGTGCAGGACCACGTCGGGGTCGAGCCACGCGACCTCGCCGACGGGATCTTCCAGCCGTCGGCCGATGACCTCCTCGCGACGGTGCGGCTCGCGCCGGACGCCCGCTGGGTCGCGGAGTACTACCCCGTGGAGGAGGTCGTCGAGGAGGCCTCTGGCGGCCTGCACGGTGCGGCTGCGCGTGGGCGACCCGGCGTGGCTGGTGCGACTGATGCTGCGGCTGGGTCGCGCCGGTGAGCTGCTCGACCCTCCCGACCTGGCGCACGGCGTCCGCCGCGTGGCCACGGAGGCGCTGCGCAACTACGCCTGAGGCCGGCGCGTAGGATGGCAGAGCACCGTCGACCGAAGAGGATGAGATGACTGCCACCGTTCCCCTGATTGCGAACCTCGGTCCGACCGAGATCATCCTGATCATTCTGGTCCTCGTCTTGCTGTTCGGTGCCAAGAAGCTGCCCGAGCTCGCCCGAGGGAGCGGCCGGGCGCTGCGCATCTTCAAGGCCGAGACCAAGGGCCTGCTCGACGACGACGAGGACACCGTGGACGACGGGGACAAGACCGAGGAGCAGCGGCAGATCGACGCGCAGCGCAGCGCCGAGGCGGCCAAGCGGATCGACACCCCGCAGACCGTCCGGCCGGCCCCCGTCAGTCCCGAGCCGGTCCGACCCGAGCACACGGACCTCGGCGACCACCCCGACACCAAGCGCTGAGCGGGATCGCCTGACACGTCATGTCCATCGCCGGGGTCTTCGGGCTGTTCCGCGCCCGTCCGCACCAGCCCATCGGCGCGGACGGCCGGATGGCGCTGGCCGACCACCTCCGCGAGCTGCGTGCCCGGATGCTGCGGGTGATCGCCCTGCTCATCGTCACGCGTCGTGGTGGCACTGTTCTTCTACGACTACCTGCTGGCCTTCGTCTACGACCCCTACAAGGCCGCGGTCGAGCGGTTGCCCGACTCCACCCAGACCGTCGCCACGATCAACGGCGTCGGCGGACCCCTGCTGCTGCAGCTGAAGCTGTCGGCGATGGCTGCCGTGGTGTGCACCAGCCCCTACTGGCTCTACCAGATCTGGGCGTTCATCGTCCCGGGCCTGCACGCGACACGAGAAGCGGTGGACCCGACTGTTCGCCGCCGTCGCCGGTCCGCTGTTCCTCGTCGGGGTGGCGGCCGGCTACTACGTCCTGCCCAAGGGCCTCGAGGTGCTGATCGGCTTCACCCCGGTGGACCTGACCAACCTCGTCGACTTCGGTGAGTACTTCTCGTTCATGACCCGGATGATGCTGGTCTTCGGCGTCGCCTTCGAGATCCCGCTCTTCGTGGTGCTGCTCAACCTCGCCGGCGTCGTGTCCGGACGGTCGCTGGCCAACTACCGGCCCTGGATCGTGGTGGGCACCTTCGTCTTCGCGGCCGTCGCGACGCCGTCGACCGACCCGTTCTCGATGCTGATGCTGGCCATCCCGATGGTGCTGCTCTTCCTCGTCTCCGAGGTCATCGCGCGCACGGTCGACCGGCGCCGCCGCAAGCGCGACGTGACCGCCGGGTTGGCCGACGACGAGCAGTCGGTCATCGAGGACGACGACGGGTTCGACGACCCGCCGCTCCTCGCTGCGACGACGAGTGACTCCGTGGCGCACGACAGTCGAGGCCGCGGACCCCTTCGACCTGCCCGACTGGGTGGGCACCGAGCGAGCTGTCCTGGACCGCCGTGAGCGGCGGTGCGCGGTGCATCGCGCATCGCAGGGCGATGCTCGCCGGAGCGCGCGGACCGGCTGGCCTGCGACCTGCTCGCCGCCGACCTGGCCTACCCGGAGCCGGCGCTGTCGGAGTCCTGGCGCCGAGAGGCCCACCAGGCGTGGGCCCACGGCCAGGTCCTGCTCGTCACGTACGACGGGCGGCTGACCCTCGCGGTGCCCGGCACGGCCTACTCCGCCGACGGTGTCCTGGAGACCATCGGCCGGTTCGCCAAGGCGGTCGGCGTCGACGCCGGCCGGTTCAGCGTCACGCTGCGTCTCTGAGGCGCGCCGGCCGTCAGCGCTCGGGGTGACCGGCCAGGTCGAGCAGGTCGTCGAGGATGTCGGGCATCCGTGCCAGCAGCGACAGGTGGCCCTCACCGGACTCGAGGTGGGCCCGCACGCCCGGCACGTTGGCCACCAGCCACTGCGCGTGGGCGAACGGCACCATCCGGTCCTCGGTGCCCTGCCAGACCGCCACCGGGACGCGATGTCGCGCACCGAGAAGCCCCAGGGACGGCTGGCGTCAGGTCGTCGTCGTGCCAGCCGACGATGCCCTGACGGCCGGCGTGCCGGAACGACGCGGCCGTGTGCTCGGCGAGCTCACCGGTCAGCGCCGCCCGGTCGACGGGCGCGACGAGGTCGCCGAGGGAGTCCGCGACGTCCTGGGCGGTCGCCCCGAACACGCTGGGAGCGAACTCCTCGAGCAGTGCGGTCAGCTCCGTCGACCCCGCGAACGCGGCGGTGTACTCCGCGACGTTCTCTTCGCCCATGCCCTCGCGGACGTCGCCGTCGAACTCCGCCGGCGGAGCCAGCCCTACTCCGCACGTCGCCGCCAGGCAGCGTCCGGGCAGCGACGCCGCACACGCCAGCGATCGCGGACCGCCTCCGGACCAGCCGAGGCTCACGAACTCCCCGAGGCCGAGCGAGTCAAGGATCCTCGCGGAGTCGCGGGCGTCGTCAGCGACCGTGGACGTCGTCCCGTGGTCGGCGCGGGGCGTCGACTCGCCGTAGCCCGGTCGGGACGCCGCCAGGACCCGGAGCCCTCGGCTGGTCGCCGCGCGGTCCAGGGCTGGGTCGAGCACGGCCGCGACCGGGGTGCCGTGGTGGAAGACCAGCGGGAAGCCGTCCTCGGCTCCGTAGCCGAGCACCTCGAGGGTGCGACCGTCCGGTGTCTCGACGTCGTAGCGGTTCACCCGCGCCACGCTAGGGCACGCCGCCGGTCGCCGTACCCTCGCCGCGTATTGTCGCGACGTGGCCCGCGAGATCGCTCTCCTGACGAACCCGACCTCGGGGAAGGGGCGAGGGGTCCGCACCGCCGCCATCGCGCTGCCGCGGCTCAAGGAGGCCGGCTTCCGGGTCCGCACCCTGATGGGCCGGGACGCCGACGAGGCCACGGACCTGGCTCGAGCAGCCGTGGCCGACGGCTTCGACTCGCTGGTCGTCGTCGGCGGCGACGGGCTGGTGCACCTCGCGGTGCAGGAGCTGGCCGGGACCTCGACGGCCCTCGGGATCATCCCCGCCGGAGCCGGCAACGACGTCGCGCGCTACCTCGACATCCCCCGCCAGGACCCGCAACGAGCGGCCGACGTGGTGATCGGCTCCCGCACCCGCACCATCGACCTCGGGCGTGCCGGGTCCCGCTTCTTCGTGACAGTGCTGGCCACCGGCTTCGACTCCCTGGTCAACGAACGCGCCAACGAGCTGTCCTGGCCGCGCGGGAAGATGCGCTACCACGTGGCGACGCTCACGGAGCTGCGGGTGTTCGAGCCGCTGCCCTACACACTCGAGCTCGACGGCGCCGTGCGACGCGTCGAGGCGATGGTCGTGGCGGTCGGCAACGGACCGTCGTTCGGCGGCGGGCTCCGGATCACCCACGGCGCCCTGATCGACGACGGCTGGCTCGACGTGGTGATCATGAAGGCGATGTCGCGGCTCGACCTCGTCCGCACCTACCCCCAGCTCTACTCCGGCCGGCACACCCGCCACCCGCAGTACGAACATCACCGGGTGCGCACAGTCACCGTCGCCGCGCCCGGGATCACGACGTACGCCGACGGCGAGCGGTTCGGGTCGTTGCCGATGACCATCGAGATCGCACCGCGGGCGCTGACCGTCCTGGTGCCGGGAGGGACCCCATGAGCCCGAGCCCGTCGGAGAGCTACGCGAAGTTCCAGCGGGAGAAGGACACGCCGGTCTTCCACGACTTCACGCAGATGTACGACTTCTCGCTCGACTCCTTCCAGGTGCAGGCCTGCAAGGAGCTCGAGCTGGGCCGCGGGGTCCTGGTGGCCGCCCCGACCGGCTCCGGCAAGACGATCGTCGGCGAGTTCGCCGTGCACCTGGCGCTGCAGCAGGGGCGCAAGTGCTTCTACACCACCCCGATCAAAGCCCTGTCGAACCAGAAGTTCGGCGACCTCGTGAAGCGCTACGGGGCCGACCAGGTCGGACTGCTCACCGGTGACAACACCGTCAACGGCGAGGCGCCGATCGTGGTGATGACGACCGAGGTGCTGCGCAACATGCTGTATGCCGGGTCGCGGACGCTGAGCGGTCTGGGCTACGTCGTGATGGACGAGGTGCACTACCTCGCCGACCGCTTCCGCGGCGCCGTCTGGGAGGAGGTCATCATCCACCTGCCGGAGTCGGTGGCGCTGGTGTCGCTGTCCGCCACCGTGTCCAACGCCGAGGAGTTCGGCGAGTGGCTGGAGACCGTCCGGGGGGAGACCACGACGATCGTCGAGGAACGCCGGCCGGTGCCGCTCTACCAGCACGTCATGGTGGGTCGCAAGATGTACGACCTCTTCCGCGACGACGGCGCCTTCGCCGGCGAGGTCAACCCCGACCTGCGGCGGATCGCGCGTGACGACTGGCGCACCACCCGCACCCGGGACCATCGCTCCAAGCGCAACGCACCCCGAGGACGGGCCGGCGCCAACGGGCAGGGCGCGGCGCGGCGGGCCTACCAGCCGAGCCGCTTCGACGTCGTGGAGCGCCTCGACTCCCAGGGACTGCTGCCGGCGATCTTCTTCGTGTTCAGCCGCGTCGGCTGCAGTGCGGCCGTCACCCAGTGCCTGCACGCGAACCTGCGGCTGACCACCCCCGAGGAGCGGCAGGGCATCATCGCGTTCGTCGAGGAGCGCTGTCGCAACCTGCCCGACGAGGACCTGCACGTCCTGGGCTACCACGACTTCCTCGAGGGTCTCTCGCGCGGGATCGCCGCGCACCACGCCGGCATGCTGCCGACCTTCAAGCAGATCGTGGAGGAGCTGTTCGCCACCGGGCGCTGCAAGGTGGTCTTCGCGACCGAGACGCTGGCGCTGGGCATCAACATGCCCGCCCGCTCCGTGGTGATCGAGAAGCTGTCGAAGTGGAACGGCGAGACGCACGCCGACATCACGCCGGGGGAGTACACCCAGCTCACCGGGCGCGCCGGGCGGCGCGGCATCGACGTGGAGGGCCACGGTGTCGTGCTGTGGCAGCCGGGTCTCGACCCGTCGTCGGTCGCCGGGCTCGCCTCGACGCGCACCTATCCGCTCACGTCGTCGTTCCGGCCGTCGTACAACATGGCAGTGAACCTCGTGCAGCAGGTCGGTCGCGAGACCGCGCGCGAGCTGCTGGAGAGCTCCTTCGCGCAGTTCCAGGCAGACAAGGCGGTGGTCGGGCTGGCCCGGCAGCTGCGCAAGGCGGAGAGCGCCCTGAGCGGCTACACCGACGCGGCCACCTGTCACCTCGGGGACTTCATGGAGTACTCCGCCCTGCGTCGCCGGCTCTCCGACGTGGAAGCCAGCCTGGCCAGGTCCCGTCGTGCGGATCGCCGCGACGACGTGGTCGCGTCGCTGGAGGCGCTGCGTCCCGGTGACGTCATCGAGGTGCCCACCGGCCGGTTCTCGGGGATGGCGGTCGTGATCGACCCGGGCATGCGCTCCGACCGCGACGGTCCGCGACCCTACGTCCTCACGGCCGACCGGCAGGCACGACGGCTCTCGCTGGTCGACTTCTCCGTCCCGGTGCAGTCCTTCACCCGGATGCGGATCCCGAAGAGCTTCAACGGTCGCAACCCGCAGTCGCGACGCGACCTGGCCTCGGCGCTGCGGTCGCGCACGCAGGGCTTCACCCCTCCGCCGCCGCGCGGACCGCAAGGGGCGGGTCCGAGGGCGGACGCGGCGGCGGACACGGTGGACGCGCGCGGACGGACCGGGTCGCCATGGAGGGCGAGGCCCAGATCAGCCGGTTGCGCGCGGACCTCCGGTCCCACCCCTGCCACGGCTGCGCGGAGCGCGAGGACCACGCCCGGTGGGCCGAGCGGCACCACAAGCTCGAGCGCGACACGGCGACGCTCAGGCGGCGCATCGAGCAGCGCACCAACACCATCGCGCGCCAGTTCGACCGGGTGTGCGAGGTGCTCACCGCGCTGGGCTACCTGCGCGACGACGAGGTCACGGCGAGCGGCGCGACGCTGCGGCGCATCTACACCGACCTGGACCTGGTGGCGGCCGAGTCGCTGCGCAACGGCCTGTGGGACGGCCTCTCCCCGAGCGAGCTCGCCGCGGCGCTGTCGGCACTGGTCTTCGAAGCCCGCAGGCCCGACGACGCGCAGCGCCCCGCGGCTGCCCGGGGGCCGGGTCAGCAGGTGCTGGCCGACATGGTGTCGCTGTGGGCCGACCTCGACGCGTTCGAGCGCGAGCACAAGCTCGACTTCCTGCGCGAGCCCGACCTGGGCTTCGCCTGGGCCGCCTACCGATGGGCCGAGGGGGCACCGCTCGACGCCGTGCTCACCGAGACCGACCTCGCGGCGGGCGACTTCGTGCGCTGGATGAAGCAGCTGCTCGACGTCGCCGACCAGGTCGCCGACGCGGCCGGCGACGGACCGCTCCGGCGTACGGCGCGCGAGTGCGCGGGTGCGCTCCGGCGGGGCGTCGTCGCCTACTCGTCGGTGAGCGACTAGCTGACAGGCCGGTTCTCGTAGGGCGTGGACAGCACGATCGTCGTACGCGTGGAGACGTTGGCAGCCGCACGGACCCGGGCCAGCAGGTCCTCGAGCGCGGTCGGGGCCGGGACGCGGACCTTGAGGATGTAGGACTCCTCGCCGGCCACCGACCAGCAGCTCTCGATCTCGGTGATGCCGCGCAGCCGGTCCGGGCGAGTCGTCGGGCTGCGAGGGGTCGATGGGCCGGATCGAGATGAACGCGGTCAGCGGCAGGCCCACCGCCTCGTAGTCGACCGAGGCGCCGTAGCCCGTGATCAGGCCGCGCTGCTCGAGGCGCTTGACCCGCTGGTGCACCGCCGAGGTGGACAGCCCGGTGGCCTTGCCGAGGTCGGTGAAGGACATCCGGCCGTCGCTGGCCAGCAGGGTCAGGATGCGTCGGTCGAGCTCTTCCACGAGCGTCACCCTAGGGCAGAACGAGCCCGCTCTCGGCGTTCTCGTCATGCAAGACTCCGGTCGTGCCCTCTCGTCTGATGCTGCTCGACACCGCCTCGATGTACTTCCGCGCCTTCTACGGCGTGCCGGACTCGCTCAAGGCACCGGACGGCACGCCGGTCAACGCGGTCCGTGGGCTCGTGGACTTCATCTCCCGGATGGTCGGGGAGTACCGCCCGACCCACCTGGCGTGCTGCTGGGACAACGACTGGCGTCCCCAGTGGCGCGTCGACCTGATCCCGTCGTACAAGGCCCACCGGGTGGAGTACGTCCCGGCGAGCGGTCCGGCCGTCGAGGTCGTGCCCGACCCGTTCGAGGTGCAGGTGCCGGTGATCCTCGACGTGCTGGCCGCGTTCGGGATCACGGTCGTCGGTGCCGACGGCTACGAGGCCGACGACGTGATCGGCACGCTCGCCACCGACGCCGGCATGCCCGTCGACGTCGTCACCGGGGACCGCGACCTGTTCCAGCTCGTCGACGACGACGCCGAGGTGCGGGTGCTCTACATCGCCCGCGGGGTCGAGCAAGCACGAGCGGGTCACCAACGACGTCGTGCGCGCGAAGTACGGCATCGACGGCGCGCAGTACGCCGACTTCGCGGCGCTGCGCGGGGACGCCTCCGACGGCCTGCCGGGCGTCAACGGGATCGGGGAGAAGACCGCGATGACGCTGCTGCAGCGGTTCGGGGACATCGCCGGGCTTCGCGCGGCGGCCGCCGACCCGGACTCCAACATCGCGCCGAGCCCGCGTCGCCGGATCATCGAGGCGGGCGACTACCCCGAGATCGCGGCGCACGTCACCCGGGTGGCGCGCGACCTGGACCTGGGCGCGCCCGACCTGACGCTGCCGCTGTCCCCGGTCGATCCCGACGCGCTCGTCGAGCTCTCGGCCCGGTGGAACCTCGAGAGCCCGGTCGCGCGGCTGGTGGAGACGTTCACCGACCTCCGTTGACCGCCGACTCGGCGCGTCGGCTGGTGTGAAACCCGCCGAGTCGGCGCGTGTGCTGGTGTGAAACCCGCCGAGTCGGCGCGTTGGTGGTCTATGCAGCGTGTCAGCGGGCCGGCACGTCCGGAGCGCCGGGCCTGGGAATGGCCAGCCAACGCGCCCGGTCGGCCGGATTCGGACCAACCGACGCGCCGAGTCGGCCGAGTTCGGACCAGCCAACGCGCCGGGTCGGCGGTCAGGACAGCGTGAGCTCCTTGGCGGATCGCCTGCTCCTGTGCCGCCGCCTGCTCCTGCGACGCCGTGCGCGAGGCTGCGGCGGCACGCTCGGCCTCGAGCAGCGACTCGTCGGTGGCGTGCTCGGCGCCACCACTGCCTGGCCGGACTCCGGCAGCGTGTGGATCGGGTCGTAGTAGGAGTAGGTGCGGGTCAGCGCCTCGGGGTCGTCGGCCTCGATCGAGGTCCGGTAGTTCTTGGTCCACGAGGAGATGCCGAGCTCCCGGTCGTACGCCGCGAGCTGGTGCACCCAGCGCTTGCCGACGAACGGCACGTCGCACACGATCCGCGGGGTCGCGAAGCCGGGCAGGTAGCCCATCATGTGGTGCTGCAGCCGCTGGGCGTCGGCGACCGAGACCCGCCAGTGCTCCGAGAACGGGATCATGTCGCACATGTAGAAGTAGTAGGGCATGATCTGCGCGCCGTCGAGCAGCGCGAAGCAGAGGTCGAGCAGCGCGTGCGGGTCGGCGTTGACGCCGTCCAGCAGCACGCCCTGGTTGCGCACGTCGCGCACGCCGGCGTCGAGCATCGCGCGCGACGCCTTGGCCACCAGCGGGGTCACCGAGGCCGCGTGGTTGACGTGGGTGTGGATCGCGAGCGAGACCCCGCGCGACCGGGCGGTGCCGGCGACCCGCTCCATCCCGGCGCGTACGTCGTCCTGCAGCCAGTGCTGGGGAAGGCCGGCCAGCGCCTTGGTGGCCAGCCGGATGTCGCGGATGTTGTCGATCTCCAGCAGGTGGGTCAGGAACTCCTCGAGCCGCGGCCAGGGCATGTTGGCCACGTCGCCACCGGAGACCACGACGTCGCGCACCGACGGCGTGCGACGCAGGTAGTCCAGCATCGCGGCGTGCCGGTCGACCGGCTTGCCGAGGAACTTCAGCTTGTCGACGACCGGCGTGGAGTTGCCGACCAGGTCCATGCGGGTGCAGTGGCCGCAGTACTGCGGGCAGGTGGGCAGCAGCTCGGCCAGCACCTTGGTCGGGTAGCGGTGCGTCAGGCCCTCGGCGACCCACATGTCGTGCTCGTGCAGCGAGTCGCGGGTGGCGTGCGGGTGGGACGGCCAGTCGGCGCGACGGTCGGAGAACACCGGCAGCATGTAGCGACGGATCGGGTCGACGTACATCGCGTCGGTCAGCGATCCCGGCCCGGCCGGCACCTCGTGCGGTGCCATCGTGTTCATCATCTGCGGCGGCACGAGCATCGACATGGTCGCCCGCTCGGCCTGGTCGCGCTCGAGGTCGGCGTAGAACGCCTCGTCGACGAGGTCGCCCCACAGCACGCGGAGCTGGCGGACGTTCTTGACGCAGTGCGCCCGCTGCCACTGCACCGACTCCCACTCCGCAGCGGTGACGTCGCGCCAGCCGGGGAAGCGGGTCCAGTCGGGCTCGACGAGCGCGCGCTGCCGGTAGGGGTAGGGCTGACCGGTCTGCAGGCCGATCGACGTCTCGATGCTCATGGTGCTCAACTCCGGTGCTCGATCATGGGGAGGCGCGTCGGTTTGCCGCCGCTGGTGACTCCTGCCAGAGTAGGAGAAGAATCTCCCGCGTGTCGAATGAACTACCGCAAGACATCCTGCAGATCTGCCTCCACCAGAGAGAGGACGATCCGTGAGTGCCCAGTCGAGTCCGGTCGGGCTGCACCGCGTGCTCTCCCCGGCCGGCGTGCTGCCGCAGGCCGCTGAGCGGCTCGACACGCGGCGCGAGCTGTGGCCCGACGAGGTCCGGGTCCGGGTCGAGCGGCTCAACCTGGACGCGGCGTCGTTCCGGCAGCTGGAGCGGACCCACGCCGACGGTGCGCAGGTCCGGGCCGCGGTGCTCGACATCGTGGCCCGCCGCGGCAAGATGCAGAATCCCGAGACCGGGTCGGGCGGGATGCTCGTGGGCACCGTCGAGGAGGTCGGGCCGGCCTCGCCGCTCGGGCTCGCCGTCGGCGACCGGGTCGCCACCCTGGTCTCGCTCACGCTGACCCCGCTGGTGATCGAGGACGGGCTGGCCGCGTGGGACGGTCGCAGCGAGCAGGTGCCGTGCGACGGCTACGCCGTGCTGTTCGGCCGGTCGATCGCGGCCGTCGTACCCGACGACCTGCCGGCGGAGCTGTCGCTGTCGGTGATGGACGTCTGCGGGGCGCCTGCGCTCACCGCACGCGTGGTGGGGGAGTACGTCGACCCGGTCGTCGCCGTCATCGGCGGTGCCGGCAAGTCGGGGTCGTTGTCGCTCGCCGCCGCCAAGGCCGCCGGTGCGCGCCGCACGATCGGCGTCGTCCCGCACCAGGCCGAGGCGGACCTGCTCAGCGACGCGAGCACTCGCCGACGTCGTCGTGGTCGCCGACGCGCGAGACCCGGTGGCTCTGAGCGCCGCGGTGACCGAGGCCGGCGGGCCGGCCGACGTCACCGTCGTCTGCGTCGACGTGCCCGGCTGCGAGGGCGGCGCGATCCTGGCGACCGCCGACCGCGGCACCGTCGTCTTCTTCTCGATGGCCACGTCGTTCAGTGCGGCCGCGCTGGGCGCCGAGGGGCTCGCCGCCGACGTCACGATGATCGTGGGCAACGGCTACGTCCCCGGCCACGCCGACCACGCGCTCGCGCTGCTGCGCGGGCATGCCGGGGTGCGCTCGCTGTTCGAGCGGCGCCTGTGAGGATGGCCCGGTGACCCGCACCCTGCTCCGCGGTGGCTACGTCCACACGCCCGCCGACCCGCACGCCACCGCCCTCTGCCTGGACGGCGACACGATCGTCTGGACCGGGGACGACGACGCCTCGGTCCACTTCGAGGACGGCGCCGACCGGATCGTCGAGCTCGACGGCCGGCTGGTCACGCCGGCCTTCGTCGACGCGCACGCCCACCTGGCGCAGACCGGCTTCGCGGCCGGAGGTCTCGACCTCGGCGGGCGCGATCTCGCTGCACGAGGCCCTCGACGCGCTCGCGGCCTACGCGCACAACTCCACCGTGGCGGTCATCCTCGGCTTCAACTGGGACGAGACCACGTGGCCCGAGCAGCGACCCTTCACGCGCGACGAGGTCGACCGGGCCACGGGCGGCCGCGCGGCGTTCCTGTCCCGGGTCGACGTGCACTCGGCCGTGCTCTCCTCGGCCTTCCTGGACGCCTGCCCCGACGTCGTCCACGCCGAGGGGTACGACGCCAGCGGGCTCGTCGCACGCGACGCGCACCACGCGGCGCGGGACGGACTGTTCGGCCTGACCCCGGTCAGCGACCGCGAGGACGCGATCCTGCGCGCGCTGACGGAGGCCGCGCGGCAGGGGATCGGCATGGTGCACGAGCTCGGCGCCCCGCACATCTGCCCGCCCGAGGACCTCGCGATCGCGACCGGGCTGACCGCGCGCGCGCCGCTGCCCGAGGTGGTCGGCTACTGGGGCGAGCTGGGCGCGCGTCGACAAGGCGCGTCGAGCTCGGCTGCGCGGGTGCGGCCGGAGACCTGTGCATGGACGGCTCGATCGGCTCGCGCACCTCCGCGCTGCACGCGCCCTACGCCGACGCGGAGACCGCCGGTCACCTCTACCTCGACGCCGACCAGGTCGCCGCGCACGTCGTGGCGTGCACCCGCGCCGGGATCCAGGCCGGCTTCCACGTGATCGGCGACCTGGCGGTCGCGGTGGTCGTCCGGGCTGCAGGCGCCGCGCGGACCCTCGGCGCGCCCGCGATCGTGCAGGGCCGGCACCGGCTCGAGCACGTCGAGATGGCGACGCCGAGGAGATGGCCGTGCTCGGGTCGCTGGGCGTCACCGCCAGCATGCAGCCGGTGTTCGACGCCTACTGGGGCGGCACCGACTCGCTGTACGCCCAGCGGCTCGGCGCCGACCGCGCCGTCCCGATGAACGCCTTGGCCTCGATGAACCGCGGCCGGTGTCGCGCTGGCCTTCGGCTCCGACACCCCGGTGACGCCGCTTCGGACCCGTGGGGCGCCGTCCGGGCCGCGGCGTGGCACCGCACCGAGTCCGAGCGGATCACCGTCCGCGCGGCCTTCAACGCGCACACCCGGGGCGGCTGGCGCGCCGCGCGACGCGACGAGGGCGGCGTCATCGCCGCCGGCGCGCCGGCGAGCATCGCCGTGTGGGACGTCCCGGGCGACCTGGTCGTGCAGACCCCCGACGCCCGCGTCGCCGCCTGGTCGACCGACCCGCGCGCCGGCGTACCCCAGCTGCCCGACCTGCACCCCGACGCCGACCTGCCCACCTGTGCGCATGACCGTCGCGGGCGGCGCCATCGCCTATGAACGAGAAGGAGCGTGGGACTAGTGGCGGCCAAGCCGGATTCGTCTGCGACCGCCCCCCGGCGCAGCCCCGCACGATCGCAGACGAATCGGGGGAAGCTCGACCTCGACCCGGTCGTCGTGCGCAAGGCGCGCACCCTCGCCCGGCGCGTCGGCAAGCCCATCGTCGACCTCGCCCAGCAGCACACCACCGTCTCCGTCGAGCGGGCGACGCTGCGCCTGGCGGGGCTCCAGGGCGCCGACGCCGACGGGATCCCCTGGGTCAACCGGCTGCTGGACGCCGTACGCGGCGACGTCGGGCTGGAGCACGGCGTCGCGCTGCCGGTGTGGGACGCCCTGGTGCGCGGCGAGGCCGAGGACCTGTCCACGCTGGCCGCGAAGGCCGCCGCCGGCTCGGTCCGCTTCCGGCTGCCCGAGGGGCGCGACCGGACCCGGGCGCACGCCGCGTCGCGCAAGCAGGTCGGCGCCGGCATCCGGCGGGTCGACGCGCCGCCGCCGCGAGCGCGAGCGCCTCGTCAAGCGGTACGGCGACCCCGACCACCAGCCGTGGATCTACCTGATCGTCGCCACCGGCGACATCTACGAGGACATGCCGCAGGCGCAGCAGGCCGCCCGCGAGGGCGCCGACGTCATCGCGGTGATCCGCTCGACCGGGCAGTCGCTGCTCGACTACGTGCCGCGAGGGCGCGACCCGCGAGGGCTTCGCCGGCACCTACGCCACGCAGGAGAACTTCCGGCTGATGCGGGCGGCGCTCGACGAGTCCAGCAAGGAGCTCGGCCGCTACGTCCGGCTGACCAACTACGCCTCCGGGCTGTGCATGCCGGAGATCGCCGCGCTGGCCGGGCTGGAGCGGCTGGACATGATGCTCAACGACTCGATGTACGGGATCCTCTTCCGCGACATCAACCCGATCCGCACCTTCGTCGACCAGCGCTTCAGCCGCCAGGTGCACGCCCGCGCGGGCATCATCATCAACACCGGCGAGGACAACTACCTCACCACCGCCGACGCCGTCGAGGCGGCGCACACCGTCACCGTCAGCCAGCTGCTCAACGAGTACTTCGCCAAGGAGGCCGGCCTCGAGGACTGGCAGCTCGGCCTCGGCCACGCCTTCGAGATCGACCCCGACGTGCCGGACAGCTTCCGGATGGAGCTGGCCCACGCGCTGCTGGCCCGCGAGCTGTTCCCGAAGGCGCCGCTGAAGTGGATGCCGCCGACCAGGCACATGACCGGCGACGTGTTCCGCGGCTACCTGCTCGACGCGTTCTTCAACCTGGCCGGCGTGATGACCGGCCAGAGCATCCTGCTGGTCGGGATGATGACCGAGGCCGTCGTGACCCCGTGGATCTCGGACCGCGACCTCGCGCTGCAGAACGTCCGCTACGTCATGGAGGCGGCGGGCAGGCTGCACGAGGACTTCCAGCCCCGCCCCGACGGGTTCATCGTGCAGCGGGCCAACCAGGTCCTCGGCGAGAGCATCGACCTGCTGGAGCGGATCTGACGCACGACCGGGCCGGGCTGCTCGACGCCATCGCCGACGGCACCTTCGGGCTGATGAAGCGTCCTGCCGACGCCGGCCGCGGCCTCGACGGCGTGGCGCGCAAGGCGCCCGGCTACGTCAACCCGGCCACCGAGATCCTGGAGGGGGAGCAGTGAGCATCGTCCGCCCGTACGGCGACACCACCGGCGACGGGATGGTCCAGGTGTCGTTCACGCTGCCCGCTCGCCGCACGACAAGGTCGCCGAGGGGGCCGCCGCCCAGCTGGCCAACAAGATGGGCATCGACCCGGCGCTGGTGGTGCACGCCAAGCCGATGGGACCGGACTTCACGTTCTTCGTCGTCTACGGCCGGGTCAACCACCTCGTCGACACCTCGCAGGTCGAGGTCGTCGAGCGCGACTATCCCGCTGCTCACGCCCCAAGGAGGTCAACGCCGCCATCAAGCGGGCGCTGCGCCGCCGGCTGGTCGTGGTCGGTGGCTGCATCGGCACCGACGCGCACACGGTCGGCATCGACGCGATCCTCAACATCAAGGGCTTCGCCGGCGAGAAGGGCCTGGAGTACTACCGCGAGCTGAAGGTGGTCAACCTCGGCGCCCAGGTCTCCGTGCCCGCAGCTGGTCGCCCGGGCCCAGCGAGGAGAAGGCCGACGCCGTGCTGGTCTCCCAGGTGGTCACCCAGCGCGACGCCCACCTGCACAACACCCGCGAGATGTCCGCGGCGTTCCGGGAGGCCTATCCCGAGCGACCGACGACCGCTGCTGGTCGTCGGCGGCCCGCGCTTCGACGAGGCGATGGCCGAGGAGCTCGGCGTCGACCGGGTCTTCAGCCGGGGCACCACGCCCGGCGAGGTGGCCTCCTACCTCGTCCACCGGCTCGTCTCGACGGCACAGAAGGTCCGGCGGCATGACGGACGACCAGAGCGTCGGCCTGGGTGCGTCACCCACCGCCGCTACGTGCCGTACAGCCACGCGCACTACGCCGGCAACCTCGTCGACGGCGCCTACGCGCTGGGCCTGTTCGGCGACGTCGCGACCGAGGTGTGCATCCGCACCGACGGCGACGAGGGACTGTTCGCGTCCTACTCCGACGTGCAGTTCCGGGCCCCGGTGCGGGCCGGCGACGTGCTCGAGGTGACGCGCGGAGGTGGTCGCGGTCGGGCCGCGGTCGCGCACCCTGGACTTCGTCGCCCGTGGTGGTCGGACGGGGCCGTCCGGACCGCTCCGCGTCGGCCGCGGAGATGCTGGCCGAGCCGCTCGTCGCGACCACGGCCCGCGGGGTCGTCGTGGTCCCGCCGGTGCCCGACCGGCCGACACCGGTCGTTTCCCTTGACGCACAGGGTCTGGGCGTGTCGCGGTCGCGACACGCCGACAGCGGCAGAATACTCGTGCGAACGGCAGGTGTCGGGGAACCCGACGCTGACCTGCGATGTTCGCGCAAAACGAGCAGGTCAGCGCGCGGTTGACACCCCGCACCCCGCACCGACAGGCTCTCCCGCGTTCCATCGAGCAGGTCGTCGCAGCGTGCGGGCGTCCAGGTAGGCCGCGCGACCGGGTCGGATACCACGAACCCGGGTGCGCCGCGGTTCACCGGAGCGTCGGCGCGACTGCGAACGGGGTGGACGCGAACAAGAGTCCGAGGCCCAGTAGACAACGGTCCCGTTCTCCGCAGCCAGCGAGGACGGGATCGGTCCGAAGGGGACGGGCTCTTGTCGCGTCTGACCCGGGGCCGACGGATCGCACAGCCGCTGTCGGTAGGTTGGGGGTCCGATCGCGCGACGCACCTGACTGGGCAGGACCCTGCCGGTGCGCACGCACGTCGCTCGTCGCGGGCGGGTCGCGCGCACCGTGCCGCTGCGCGTGGCCGGCGTCGCGGCCGGGCTGTGCGTTCGAGCCCTACCACTGGTGGCCGCTGCTGCCGGTCTCGGTGGCGGCGCTGACCCTGCTGTCGCGTGCCGGCCGGCGGCCGCGGACTCGGGTTGCCTGGCTGGGCAGCGTCTTCGGCACCGCGTTCATGCTCGTGCTGCTGCCGTGGCTGCAGGTGATCGGCGTCTACGCCTGGATCCCGCTGGCGCTGCTCGGAGGGCCCTTCTACGGCCTGGCGGCTGGCGGTGGCGCTGCTGACCCGCGGCGGCGCCGTGCGCGGCGGCTGCCGGGCTGGCCGGTGTGGGCGGCGTGCGCCTGGGTCGGCGTCGAGGCGCTGCGCGCCATGGTACCGTTCGGCGGGTTCCCCTGGGGCCGGCTCGCGTTCGCCGTCGAGGACACCCCGGTCGCGCCGCTGCTGGCCTACGTCGGTGGGCACCGGCGCGACCTTCGCGGTCGCGCTGCTCGGGACCAGTCTCGCCTGGGCGGTGCTGCGGGTGCGCGCACGCGCCGGTGCGCGCGGTCGCCGGCCTCACCGCGGCGGTGGTGGTGGCCTGCGTGGCCGGCCTGGTCCCCTGGCAGGCGACGCGTCCCGGTGACCGCCCGGGTCACCGTCGCGGCGGTCCAGGGCAACGTGCCGGGGGAGGGCCTGGAGCGCCTTCGCCGAGCGGCGCGCGGTCGCTCGACAACCACGTGCGAGGCCACCCAGCGGCTCGCGGCGCGCGTCGATGCCGGTCAGGTGCGCCGGCCCGACCTGGTGGTCTGGCCGGAGAACTCCTCCGACATCGACCCGTACGCCGACGCCACCGCGGGTGCCGCCATCGCGGACGCGGCCGTGGCGATCGGCGCGCCGCTGCTGATGGGCGCGGTGGTCGGGGACCGGGCCGACCGACGGCTGGTACAACCGCGCCATCGTCTGGTCGGCCGTCCGGCCGCCCGGTCGGCTGACTACGACAAGACCCACCCGGTGCCGTTCGGCGAGTACATCCCGCTGCGCGGGCTGCTTGCTCCGCTGGATCGCCGGCGCTGCCCAGATCCCCCGCGACATGGTCCGCGGCACCCGCACCGGGGTGCTCAGGTCGGGCCGGTCACGGCCGGGGTGCTGATGTGCTTCGAGGTCGCCTACGACGGGCTGCTGCGCGACCTGGTCGACGCGGGGCGCGACGCTGATCGTGGTGCCGACCAACAACGCGACCTACGCCGGCACCGGGCAGGTCGCGCAGCAGTTCGCGATCTCGCGGCTGCGGGCGATCGAGACCGGTCGCTACGTCGTGGTGGCCTCGACCAACGGCATCTCCGGGTGATCGCGCCCGGACGGCTCGGTGCTCGCAGACGGGCGCCGCGCGACGCCAGGCGGTCCTGGAGCAGCACGGTCGGGCTGATCGCCGCCGCACCCCGGCCGCCGTGCTGGGTCCGTGGCCCGAGCGTGGCGCTGTCGCTGGCCGCGGTCGGGCGGTGCTGCTGGCCGCCGCGGGTGCTCGCCGACCGCGCCGCCGGTCCACGGCCGCCGGGCGCGACCCTGAGGACCAGGGGAGCCGGACCGGCGAGGAGGTGCGGGCCGGATGCGCGAGACCGAGAGCCGCCGGGTGCTGATGGTCGATCCCCACCTACAACGAGCGCGAGAACCTCGAGTGGATCGTCGGGCCGGGTGCGCGCCGCGGTGCCCGAGGTCGACGTGCTGGTCGTCGACGACGGCTCACCCGACGGCACCGGCGCGATCGCCGACGGGCTCGCGGCCGCCGACCCGCAGGTCACGCGTGCTGCACCGCACCGAGAAGGCCGGGCTCGGGCGCGGCCTACCTGCACGGCTTCGCGGTGGCCCTGGAGCGGGGCTACGACGTGGTCGGGGAGATGGACGCCGACGGCTCGCACCAGCCCGAGCAGCTGCCGCTGCTGCTCGCGGCGCTGCGCGGAGGCCGACCTGGTGATCGGCTCGCGCTGGGTGCCCGGGCGGCTCGGTGGTGAACTGGCCGCTGGAGCCGCAAGGCGCTCTCGCGTGGGCGGCAACCTCTACGCCCGGCTGCTGCTCGGCATCCCGGTGCGCGACGTGACCGCCGGCTACCGGCTGTTCCGGCGCAGCACGCTGGAGGCGATCGACCTGGCCAGCGTGGAGTCGGCCGGGTACATCTTCCAGACCGACCTGGCCTTCCGGACCGTCCGCGCGCGGGACTGCGGGTGGTCGAGGTGCCGATCGAGTTCGTCGAGCGGGTGCGGGGCGAGTCCAAGATGAGACGGGCGGTCGCCCGCGAGTCGCTGCGCCGGATCACCGGGTGGGGCCTGCGCCAGCGCCGTCGCCCAGCTGCGCGACGTACTCTCGAGCAGACGCGGCAGCGCCACGGACGGGTGCGAGAGGAGCAGGAGATGAGACAGCGACGCCGCTGGGTGCCCTGGTGGGTGCTCGCCCTGGCGTTCGTGCTCGTGCCGGTGCTCGAGATCTACGTGCTGATCCAGGTCGGCCAGGTGATCGGGGCCTGGTGGACGGTGCTGCTGCTGGTCGCCGACGGCGCGCTCGGCGCCTGGCTGATGAAGCGCGAGGGCGGCCGGGCCTGCGCGCGCTGCGCGAGGCGCTCGACCAGCACCGGATGCCCGCCAAGGAGCTCGCCGACGGCGCGCTGATCCTGGTCGGCGGCACGCTGCTGCTCACCCCCGGCTTCGTCACCGACGTCCTCGGGCGTCGCTCTTCGTGCTGCCGTTGACCCGTCCGCTGGCCCGGCGCGGCCTGACCCGCTTCCTGGAGCGCCGCTTCCTGAGCGGACCCGGTGCCCCGGCTTCGCGGCCCGTCCGGGCGGCCCTGTCGCCCCGGCCGGCAGCCCGGCGCCTCCGACCCGTCGGTGGTCCCCGGCGAGGTCGTGGACTGACCCCGCCGGCACGCGCACGAACGCCCCCGGTCCGAGGAGTGATCCGAGGGCGGTCGCTGGTGCTCGGCTCAGGCCGACGGGCCTTCTTCTTGCTGGGCCGGTGCAGGTGCGCCGGGCCGATCTCGCCGCCGCGCAGCAGCTCCAGGCGCTCGGTGAGGATGTCCTCGAGCTCCTTGATCGAGCGACGCTCGAGCAGCATGTCCCAGTGCGTGCGGACCGGCTTCTCGACCTTCTCCTCCGGGTCAGGCCGTCCGTGCTCAGCGCCTCGGCGCCGCAGCGCGGGCACTCCCAGATCGCGGGCACGTCGGCCTCGACCGACATCGTGATCTCGAACTCGTGACCCTGCGGGCAGGCGTAGCCGACCTTCTGACGAGCTGCGAACTCGATGCCGCGCTCGTCCTCGAAGCTCTGGCCGCCGAGACGGGCGCCTCGCAAAGTGCGCTCTCCCATGAGCCACCTCCTGGTGATCTCCGGCTGGATGTCCAGACGGACCGTCGGCTCACGCGCTGAGCCGGTGACCGCAAGTCCGTCGTCCACTCGGCACAACGAACAACCCGGCGTCGAGCATTCCCGCCGTGTCGACCGGATGAGTGGTCCGTCGGAACGTACCCACTGCGCCCACTTCGACACACCCGGGCCGGGCTCCACCGGACGTGACGTCCGGCTCACGCGGGCTGGCTCAGACCACCGACGGGGACCCGGTTGCCGGCCTCGCGGATGCCGCGCTCGGGTCGAGCCGGAGCAGGAAGAACGCGCCCGAGCACGAAGAACACGATCAGGGCCAGGATCGCGGGCCGGTAGGACCCGCTGAGCTGGAAGACCACGCCGAACAGCAACGTGCCGAACCACGAGGTGCCGCGCTCGCAGGCGTTGTAGAGGGCGAAGTACTCGCCCTCGCGGCCCGCGGGGGATCAGCAGGCTGAAGAACGAGCGGGACAGCGCCTGGGTGCCGCCCATCACGATCGCCGATCGCGACCGCCACGGACCAGGAAGAGCGGCGACGTTGCCGCTCGGGCAGGAACAGCGCGGCCACCACGATGCACCATCCAGGCGAAGGTGCCCCACAGGATCAGCCGGTAGGACGCCGAAGCGCTGCCGCCAGCCGGCCGAAGAGCAGCGCGCCGCCGAAGGCCACGAACTGGATCAGCAGGATCGTGGCGATCAGCACCGAGGTGCCCGAAGCCCAGCTGCTTCTCGCCGTACGTCGACGCGACGTAGATCACGGTCTGGATGCCGTCGTTGTAGAACAGGTACGCCAGCAGGAAGGTCAGCGTCATCGGGTAGTTGCGCATCTCCCGCAGGGTCGTCCACGAGCTGGCCGAAGCTGCGCTGCGAACAGGCCGCCCTGCTCGGCGACCACGTGCTGGCGGGGCGTAGTCGCGCAGCCGCAGGAACGGGATCAGCGTGAAGCCGGCCCACCACACCGCCGCGGAGAGCAGCGAGATCCGCACCGACATCGCCTTGGAGAGGCCGAGGGCGTCGTGGCCGAGGAAGATCACCAGGTTGAGCGCCAGCAGCACCCCGCCGCCGAGGTAGCCCCAGGCCCAGCCGCGCGAGGAGACCCGGTCGCGCTCGTCCTCGGTGGAGATGTCGACCAGGATCGCGTAGTAGCTGACCAGCGAGCAGCCGCGCCAGGATGCTGCTGACCACGATCGCGACCGCGCCGATCTGCCAGTTGTCGCCCTTCAGGAAGAACAGCAGGCAGGCGAAGACGGCCCCGGCCCAGGCGAACCCGGCCATGTGCAGCTTCTTGCGCGCCGAGCGGTCCACGAAGGCACCGACGATCGGCAGCACGAAGGCGCTGGTGATGGTCGCGAAGCTGGTCAGGTAGCTCGGCAGCGAGCCGGCCGCCAGGTGCAGGCCGAGCACGTCGACGGTGCGGGTGCAGGTCTCGTCGGCGTCGACGCAGCCGGCGGCCCTTCCCGGCGACGGTGATCATGTACGGCGCGAACATCACGCTGAGCACGGTCGTGTAGTAGGCCGAGTTGGCCCAGTCGTACCAGTTCCAGGCCTTCTGCTGCCGGCGCCGGTCCAGCGGCTCCAGGTCGGCGATCCCGTGCACGGTGCTGCTCATGGCCTCGCTCCGCTCGGCCCCACTGGCCGCGCTCGATCAGCACGTCCTTGAGCACGTCGGTCCGGTCGGTGATCAGGCCGTCGACCCCGAGGTCGAGCAGCTCGTCCATCTCGGCGGGCTCGTCGACGGTCCACACGTGCACGTGCGGCCCGGCGGCGTGCGCCCGGCGTACGAACGCGCGGGTGACCACGCGGCCGGACCGCGGGTCGCCGGTGCGGCACCTGGAGCGCATCGACCCGCGACCGCGCCAGCAGCACGGCGGCGAGGCGCCGCGGGGCGAACCGGCGCAGGGCCGACCTCGAGCGGGTGCCGTACGAGGTGGCCACCCGTCGGCGGACGAGCCGTGCGGAACTCGTGCAGCCGGCGCTCGGAGAAGGACCCGACGCAGACCCGGTCGTGGGCGCCGGTGCGCTCGAGCAGGTCGGCCAGCGCGCCGACGGCCGCCGTCGGACTTGAGGTCGATGTTGAAGCGCACGTCCGGGAACTCCTCGAGCAGGTCGGCCATCCGCGGGATCGGGTGCGCGCCCGCCGATGCGCGCGCCGCGCCAGGTCGTCGTACCGCGGTCTCGGCCAGGAGCCGACCGCTGCCGTCGGTGACCCGGTCCAGCACGTCGTCGTGGAAGGCCAGCAGGACGCCGTCGCTGGTCAGGTGCACGTCGGTCTCGAGGTAGTGGTAGCCGAGCGCACCGCGTGCCGGAAGGCGAGCCGGGTGTTCTCCAGGCCGACGCAGGTCCGGGTGCTGGGCGCCGCCGCGGTGCGCCATCGCGAGCACCGACCCGCGCCGTCACGCCCGTCGTCGAGGTACGGCAGGCCGGTGTGCGGTCGGCGTCACCGGAGCAGTATGGCCGCGGCGAGGTCATGCAGCGCCAGTCGTGGCCACGATCGCGCCCGGCACATCCGCGTTCCTACTCAGGCGCCGCGGCCGGGCGGGGAGTACCGTCGGCAGCATGGAGGAGATGACCTGCCCGCAGTGCCAGTCCGCGATGTCCGAGCGCGTCCTCGGCCACGTCACGGTGCACCAGTGCACCGCGTGCCAGGGCGTCTTCCTCGAGCGCGCCGACCTCGGCAGCCTGATCGAGGCCGAGAACGACTGGCACCGCGACAGCGCCGGTCGCGGACCCAGCCGCTGCCGCGGATCACCCGGACATGACCGCCCCGCCGCCGGCCAGCCGGCCCGGCGCTCGCGCGCCTACGTCGAGACGCTCTTCGGCTGACCTGCAGGCCGCCGAGCTCCGCTCAGATGTCGCGGAAGGTCTCGATCCTGGCGCCGAGCTGCGTTGAGCCGGTCGGCCAGGTCCTCGTAGCCGCGGTTGATGACGTAGACCGACCGCAGCACCGAGGTGCCCTTGGAGGCCAGCATCGCCAGCAGGATCACCACGGCCGGGCCGCAGCGCCGGCGGGCAGACGATCTCGGCGCCGCGACCAGTGCGTCGGGCCCTCGATCATCACCCGGTGCGGGTCGAGCAGCTTGACCGAGGCGCCGAGCTTGGTGAGCTCGGTGAGGTAGATCGCCCGGTTCTCGTAGACCCAGTCGTGCAGCAGCGTCTGGCCCTCGGCGACCGCCGCGATCACCGCGAAGAACGGCAGGTTGTCGATGTTCAGGCCCGGGAACGGCATCGGGTGGATCTTGTCGATGGGGGAGTGCAGCGTCGGAGATCGCGCGTGTCGAGGTCGACCAGCCGGGTGTGGCCGTTGGCGGCGACGTACTCCTCGCTGCGCTCGTAGCGGAAGCCCATCTCCTCCAGCAGCGCCAGCTCGATCTCGAGGAACTCGATCGGCACCCGGCGGATGGTGATCTCGGAGCCGGTCACGATCGCGGCGGCGAGCAGCGACATCGCCTCGATCGGGTCCTCGGAGGGCGCGTAGTCGACGTCGACGTCGATGCTCGGGGCAGCCGGTGCACGGTCAGCGTGGTGGTGCCGATGCCCTCGATGCGGACGCCGAGCTTCTCCAGGTAGAAGCAGAGGTCCTGGACCATGTAGTTCGGGCTGGCGTTGCGGATCACGGTGACGCCGTCGTGGCGGGCGGCGGCCATCAGGGCGTTCTCGGTGACGGTGTCGCCGCGCTCGGTGAGCACGATCGGCCGGGTGGGGCGAGACCGCGCGGTTGACGGTCGCGTGGTAGCTGCCCTCGGTCGCCTTGACCTCGAGGCCGAAGGGCCGCAGCGCCGTCAGGTGCGGCTCGACGGTGCGGGTGCCGAGGTCGCAGCCGCCGGCGTACGGGCAGCTCGAAGTCGTCCTGCGGTGCATCAGCGGGCCGAGGAACATGATGATCGAGCGGGTACGCCGGGCGGCCTCGGCGTCGATGCGGCTCAGGTCGAGGTCGCGCCGGCGGGACGATCTCGAGGTCGTTGTCGTCGTTGAGCCAGCGGGTCTTCACGCCCGATGCTGTCGAGCACCTCGAGCAGCCGGTTGACCTCCTCGATCCGGGCGACCCGGCGCAGCGTGGTCCGGCCCTGGTTGAGCAGCGCGGCGCACAGCAGCGCGACGCCGGCGTTCTTGGAGGTCTTGACGTCGATGCGAGCCCGACAGCGTGGTGGGGCCGGTGACGCGCAGGTGGGTCGGGCCGGCGCCGAGCGAGACGATCTCGGAGTCGAGGGCCTCGCCGATGCGGGCCAGCATCTCCAGGGAGAGGTTCTGGTGACCGCGCTCGATGCGGTTGACGGCGCTCTGGCTGGTGCGACAGCACGTCGGCGAGCTGCTGCTGGGTCCAGCCCCGGTGCTTGCG
The DNA here is from genome assembly GCA_963845655.1 of uncultured Actinomycetota bacterium. GTDB lineage: Bacteria > Actinomycetota > Actinomycetes > Propionibacteriales > Nocardioidaceae > Nocardioides_B. Next base: position 693,132 of record CAWJTB010000003.1, read on the forward strand.
GGCGTCGCGGATGAGGTTGCCGATGCGGGCGAGGTAGTCCGTGCGTCATGGCGGCGGACGGTATCTCAGATATGAGATAGGGCCACATCGGCACGCCGGGTCGGCGGCCGACCCCGGTGACCGTGCGGTGCAGGCCCCGCCGTCATGGACACCTGGGGTGAGCAAGGCCATAGTCGAGGCGATGCGTCCCGCTGCTCGTGACCGTCGCCGGACGGTTCTGCGCCTCCGGCCCACGGTCGCCGTCCTGATCGCCTGCGTGCTGCTCGGCGGCTGCACGACGGGACCGGCCCCGGCGCCGGATCCGCCGGGGGACTCGCCGCGGGCGGAGCCGCTGCGCCTGGACGCGTCGGTGGCCCAGTTCCGCTTCGACGAGGGCACCCGCAACCTCAAGGCGGGGATCGTCAACGAGGGCCGCACCCCTGTCCGGATCAGCGCGGGCACGATCGACTGGGACGGCTTCGCCTTCCCGACGATCTCGATCCCGGACGCCGACATCCCTCCGGGACAGGCGGCGGCCTTCACCATCGCCTACGGCGCCCCTCGCTGCGACCGCGAGCCCGCCGCCGAGCCCACGATGGTCGCCGTCGTCGACGGGCAGACCCGCCGGCTCCCGTTGCGGGTGGAGGACCCCGGTCTGCTGCTGCGGCTGCACGACAAGGCCTGTGCCCGGCGCCGCCTGGACGCCGTGGCGACGGTCCGCCTGCAGCTCTCGAAGCGGACCGAGACGGTCGCGGGGGAGGAGTACGTCCCCGCCCGGGTCGTGCTGCGGCACCGTCCCGGGGCGACCGCCCGGGTCCGGTTGACCGAGCTCGGGGGCAGCGTGCTGTTCGACCTGGTCCCGCGAGCCGGGCAGGGCGCACTCCCGGTGGACCTGTCCGCGGGAGCGACCAGGGTCGTCGTACCCGTGCTGGCGGGGTCGGCCGGCCGCTGCGACGACCACGCTCGCAGCCAGAGCTCGCAGACCTTCCTGTGGAGCCTCTACGTGCGGCTCGACGGCGGTGCGCAGCAGCGCATCGTCACGATCCCGGACGAGGCCGAGCAGACCCGGCTGCTCGCGCTGCTGGACCGGGCGTGTCGCTGAGCGGAGCGGAGGGTCCGCCGACCACGACGGTGCCGTCGCCGACCGCCATCGCGACGCGCAGCAGCGGGGTCCCGCCGGGTCGGTGGTGCCAGGCGACGGACTCCACGGCGGGCAGCCGCACCCCGCCGATCCGCACGTCGAGCCCGCTGCCGACCTCGACGTCTCCGGCCGAGGCCGCCGCTGGGTCGTGGCGGGGTCGTCCGGGCCGCCGGGGCCGGGGATCGGTTCGCGGGCATCGTCTTGCCCAGGAACAGCCCGAGCCGGGGGTAGCGGGTCTCGGCGATCCGGAAGACCGCGTAGTACAGCCAGGACACCCCGAAGCCGACCAGCACCGGCAGCTGCTCGTTGCTGCCGAGCGTCCCGGGCAGCACGGTCACGACCGCCCCCACCACGATCGGCACCAGCGTCCGCAGCAGGTTGGCGCGCAGCAGCTCCATGTCCATGGCATCCCCGATCCCAGAGGTGACGTCCTCGATGGTGGCACGCCCGGCAGCGCTGGCCTAGCGTGGCCGTCATGCCGAGCTTCGCCGACGTGGAGCGCTTCGTGCTCTCCCTGCCCGAGACGCAGAGCACCCCGTCGTACGGCGGCGCTCCGGCGCTGCGGGTGAACCGGAAGATGTTCGCGCGGCTGCGCGGCGAGATGGCCGACGACGTGCGACGAGACGACCGGCGCGCCGTACGGCGAGGTGCTGATGGTCCAGGTCGGGGACCTGGGGGAGAAGGACGCGCTGCTCGCCTCGGACGAGCGGGCCTACTTCACCGTGCCGCACTACGACGGCTACCCGGCCGTGCTGGTGCGGCTGGCCGCCGCCGACCAGACCGAGCTGCGCGAGCTGCTCGTGGAGGCCTGGATGCGCCGGGCACCGAAGCGCGCGCTGAGCGCCTACCGCGCCACGATCGGTCCGCTTCCTGGCGACTGAGTCCGCCGCGCGTCCGGGACCGACATGCTGGTCCCATGAGCACACCGTCGACCACGACCGTCTCCGCCCGGCTCGAGGCCGACGTGTCGTCCGCCACCCGGATCGAGCTGCAGATCGCCGTCGCGCGGCGTGCGGGACTCGCGATCGAGGAGACGTTGACCGTCCTGGTCGACGGCGCTGCGGTGGCGGCCACCGAGGTGCCCGCGCCCGACGGGGGAGTCGTGCACCTGCTGGACGGGGTCGCGGGCCGGCTCGTGGTGGAGTACGACGCCCGCGTCGAGGGCCTGGCGCCGCAGCCCCTCCTGTCCGAGCGGGAGCACGTCGAGCTCACCCGACCGAGCCGCTACGCCGAGTCCGACAGGCTGGCCGGCTTCGCCCAGCGCGAGTTCGGCACCGGCCGTGAACCTGCCGAGCTCGCCCACGAGGTGGCGTCCTGGGTCAGCGGTCGGCTGTCCTACGTGCCCGGCAGCAGCGGCCCCACGGACGGCGCGACGGACACGCTGCTGGTGGGACAGGGCGTCTGCCGCGACTACACCCATCTCACGATCGGGCTGCTGCGCGCGCTCGACGTCCCCGCGCGCCTGGTGGCGGTCTACGCGCCGGGCTGCGACCCGATGGACTTCCACGCCGTGGTCGAGGTGGGGGTCGACGGGCGGTGGTGGTGCCTGGACGCCACCGGCCTGGCCCCGCGCCAGTCGCTGCGTCGGATCAGCACCGGACGCGACGCGTCCGACACGGCGTTCCTGACCAACCACGGCGGCCTCCTGACCCTGGAGCGCAGCGAGGTGTTCGCGATCGTCAGCGGCGACCTGCCCCTCGACGACCCGCGCGACGACGTCTGGCTGGGTTGATCGCGGGGTCGAGCGCGTCAGGGTGAGCGCGTTTGGCATCGTGGCGGCCGGGTATCCCCCGGACATGACTGAATCGAACACTCATTCGAACGACGCCAACCCCGAGATGCTGGGGGCCCCGACCCCGCAGCAGGCCGGCACGACGGAGAAGGACCCGGGGCAGTGGGTCACCGGCGACGAGCCGATGACCGGCGCGCAGCGCAGCTACCTCGACACGCTGGCTCGGGAGGCGGGCGAGCAGATCGGTGCCGACCTGACCAAGGCAGAAGCCTCCGAGCACATCGACCGCCTGCAGTCCGCGACCGGCCGCGGAGACGCGGACAGCGACGGGGGTGACGTGGCACGATCGGGCGAGTGAGCACGAGCCCGACGACGCCGCCTCGCCACCCCGCCGACACCCACGACGTGCTGCGGGTGCAGGGCGCCCGGGAGAACAACCTGCGCGACGTCAGCGTCGAGCTCCCCAAGCGCCGGCTCACGGTGTTCACGGGGGTCTCCGGCTCAGGCAAGAGCTCGCTGGTGTTCGGCACGATCGCCGCGGAGTCGCAGCGGATGATCAACGAGACCTACAGCGCCTTCGTGCAGGGCTTCATGCCGACCCTGGCCCGCCCGGACGTCGACCTGCTCGAGGGGCTGACGACGGCGATCATCGTCGACCAGGAGCGGCATCGGGGCCAACCCGCGGTCGACCGTCGGCACCGCCACCGACGCCAACGCGATGCTGCGCATCCTGTTCAGCCGGGTGGGTGAGCCGTACGTCGGGCCGCCGACGGCGTTCTCCTTCAACGTCCCCACCCGCAGGGCCAGCGGCGTGATGTCGACCGACAAGGGCGGTCGCGTCGAGCGGAGCATCGTCCGCGACGCCGTCTACCTCGGCGGCATGTGCCCGCGCTGCGAGGGCACGGGCAACGTCACCGACATCGACCTCACCGCGCTGTACGACGAGACGAAGTCGCTCAGCGAGGGCGCGCTGACGATCCCGGGCTACTCGATGGACGGGTGGTACGGCCGGCTGTTCGAGGGCGTCGGCCTGCCGATGGACAAGCCGATCGCGTCGTTCACCGCCAAGCAGCTCGACACGATGCTGTACGCGCCGCCGACCAAGATCAAGGTCGAGGGCATCAACCTCACCTTCGACGGGATCATCCCCAAGATCCAGAAGTCGATGCTGTCCAAGGACCCCGAGGCGATGCAGCCGCACGTGCGCCGCTTCGTGGAGCGCGCGGTGACCTTCCACCAGCTGCCCCGAGTGCGCCGGCACCCGCCTGACCCAGGAGGCGCTGTCCTCGAGGATCAACGAGCAAGAACATCGCCGACCTGTGCGCCCTGCAGATCAGCGACCTGGCCGACTGGGTCCGCGAGCTCGACGAGCCGTCCGTGGCGCCCCTGCTCGCCGGCCTGCAGCACCTGCTCGACTCGTTCACCGAGATCGGGCTCGGCTACCTCTCGCTCGACCGGCCGGCCGGCACGCTGTCGGGCGGCGAGGCGCAGCGCACCAAGATGATCCGGCACCTCGGCTCGTCGCTGACCGACGTCACCTACGTGTTCGACGAGCCGACGATCGGTCTGCACCCGCACGACATCGAGCAGATGAACAACCTGCTGCTCCGCTTGCGCGACAAGGGCAACACGGTGCTCGTCGTCGAGCACAAGCCCGAGACGATCGCGATCGCCGACCACGTCGTCGACCTCGGTCCCGGGAGCAGGCACCGCGGGCGGCACGATCTGCTACGAGGGCACCCTGGACGGGCTCCGGGTCAGCGACACCACCACCGGTCGGCACCTCGACGACCGCGCCACGCTCAAGGAGTCGGTGCGCAGCCCGTCGGGCGTGCTGGAGGTGCGCGGAGCAGCGACCCACAACCTGCGCGACGTCGACGTCGACATCCCCCTCGGCGTGCTGTGCGTCCTGACCGGGGTGGCCGGGTCGGGCAAGAGCTCCCTGGTGACCGGCTCGGTGCTCGGTGTGGAGGGTGTGGTCCCGGTCGACCAGGGCGCGATCCGCGGCTCGCGACGCAGCAACCCCGCGACGTACACCGGACTGCTCGAGCCGATCCGCAAGGCGTTCGCCAAGGCCAACGGGGTGAAGCCGGCGCTGTTCAGCTCGAACTCCGAGGGCGCCTGCTCGACCTGCAACGGCGCGGGCGTGATCTTCACCGAGCTCGGCGTGATGGCCACGGTCGAGTCACCGTGCGAGGAGTGCGAGGGGCGGCGCTTCCAGGCCTCGGTGCTGGAGTACACCTTGGGCGGCCGGGACATCAGCGAGGTGCTGGCGATGCCGGTCAGCGAGGCGACCGGCGTTCTTCGCCGAGGGCGAGGCCAAGGTGCCCGCCGCCCACAAGATCCTGGACCGGCTCTCCGACGTCGGGCTCGGCTACCTCAGCCTCGGCCAGCCGCTCACGACACTGTCGGGCGGCGAGCGCCAGCGCCTCAAGCTGGCCACGCAGATGGCGGACAAGGGCGAGGTCTACGTGCTCGACGAGCCGACCACCGGTCTGCACCTCGCGGACGTCGAGCAGCTGCTCGGCCTGCTGGACCGGCTGGTGGACTCCGGCCGGTCGGTGATCGTCATCGAGCACCACCAGGCCGTGATGGCGCACGCCGACTGGCTCGATCGACCTCGGACCGGGCGCCGGGCCACGACGGCGGCACGGATCGTCTTCGAGGGCACGCCCGCGGAGCTGGTCGCCGATCCCCGGACCCTGACCGGTCAGCACCTGGCCGCCTACGTGGCGTCCTGAGATTGCGCCGATAAGCGACATTATGTCAACTAACGTGGATCGGGGCGCTCCGTTCCTCTTCCCCGCAGGGCCTGGTTGAGGCGAGCAGCCTGTCGGGTGAGGTGGTCCCGCTCGGCGGTGTTGCCCGCGGCGAGGGCGGCCTCGACGTACAGGGCGGCCGCGGCCGGCAGCTCGCCGGCCTTCTCGGTGAGGTACGCCGCGACGGCGCGATGTCGTGGCAGATCGGCGTCCACCTCGGCCAGTGCCGCCAGACCCGCCTGGGCACCGTCGGCCTCTCCGAGCGCCACCGCCCGGTTCAGGCGCACCACGGGGCTGTCGGTCAGACGCAGCAGCTCGTCGTACCAGCCGACGATCTGCACCCAGTCGGTCTCCTCGACGCGCAGCGCGTCGGCATGCAGCGCAGCGATCGCGGCCTGGGCCTGGAACTCACCGAGCCGGTCGCGCGCCAGTGCCCGCTGCAGGATCCGCACGCCCTCGCCGATGGCCACGGTGTCCCAGCGGTTCCGGTCCTGCTCGGCCAGGGGCACCAGGCGCCCACCGTCGCGGGTCCGCGCTGCGCGCCGTGCGTGGTGCAGCAGCATCAACGCCAGCAGCCCGTCGACCTCCACGTCGTCGATGACCGACGCCAGCTCCCGGGTGAGCCGGATCGCCTCGGCGGCCAGGTCGACGTCGCCGGTGTAGCCCTCGTTGAAGATCAGGTAGAGCACCCGCAGCACCGTCGTCAGGTCCCCCGGCGTCTCGAACCGCACCCCGGCGACCGTGCGCTTGGCGCGGCTGATCCGCTGCGCCATCGTCGCTTCCGGCACCAGGTAGGCCTGGGCGATCTGCCGGGTGGTCAGCCCGCCGACCGCACGCAACGTGAGGGCCACTGCGGACGCGGGCGTCAGGCTCGGGTGGGCACACAGGAAGAACAGCTGCAGTGTGTCGTCGACGTTCGCGGCCGGCCCCGGCGCCGGCTGCAGCTCCACCCGCCTCTCCCGCTCGCGGCGCGAGCTCTCGGAGCGGTGGACGTCGACGAACCTGCGCCAGGCCACGGTCACCAGCCAGGCCCGCGGATCGTCCGGCATCTGTTCCGGCCAGGTCTGTGCGGCCGAGACGAGCGCCTCCTGGACCGCGTCCTCGGCTGCCGCGAAGTCGACGCCGCGACGCACGAGCACCCCGATCACCGCCGGAGTCAGCTCGCGCAGCAGCAGCTCGTCCACGGCGTGCACTCCCCTGGTTGCTCGCCGTCCGGTGGCGTCACTCGGTGACCGTCTCCGGCTCGGTGAGGAACGGACGCAGCTCGAGCCACTCGTGGATCGGCTTGCCACCGGCGCCCGGTGCGGCCGACAGCTCGCCGGCCAGCTCGAGTGCCCGCTCGTAGCTGTCGACGTCGATCGCCATCCAGCCCGCGATCAGGTCCTTGGTCTCCGCGAACGGGCCGTCGGTGACCGGCGCACGGCCCTCGCCGTCGTACCGGACGAAGGTGCCCTCGGGCGAGAGCGCCTGGCCGTCGACGAACTCCCCCGTGCCCTCGAGGCGGGTGATGAAGTCGGCCATGTACTGCAGGTGTGCGTCGACCTCCTCCGGGGCCCACTGGTCCATCGGGACGTCGTTCACCCCGCGTGGGGCGCCGCGGTAGTGCTTGAGCAGCAGGTACTTCGTCATCGCGTGACTCCTCCGTGTGGTGCGGCCGCCCTGGCCGCGTCTGCTCCTGGGACGAAGCCGACCGGCCGATATCGACATGGGCGCTGCCATCCTGCCCCACGTGTCTGCGCAACGCCGTCCCCCGCCGACCCGGGTCTCCTCCCCCGTTGACCCGGGTCTCTTCCCCCGTTGACCCGGGTCTCTTCCCCGTTGACCCGGGTCTCGCCCCGCGCCGTGCGTGCGTGTGGTCTCGGCTGGCTCGCTCGGGTCCGACCGGCGGAGGTCGGGGCATTTGCATGGGCAGGCGGCCCGCCGAGCGAAGGGCTCGGTCGGGTGAGCTCGGCGAGGTTTCGATCGAGGGATACGTCGATCACGAGCGGGTCGGGGTCGCGTCCACGAGGTGGGTGCCATCGTTGTCGACGCCTTCCCAGTGGCCGCGAGGTGTGCGCCTTCGATAGACACCCGGTACGCCGTACCAGCCGTGGAGGTCAGCGATCCAGGTCGTGCCGAACAGCTGTTTGACGCTAGCGGAGCGAATCCCGTCACCCAGACGGCGAATCTTGCACTCTGGCGTCCACGCGCCTGACTGCGGCACGACGGAGGCGAGTGACCACTCAACGGAGCACGAGCGCCTACTCAACGGAGCGCGAGTGACCACTCAACGGAGCGCGGGTGACCACTCAACGGAGCGCGAGTGACCACTCAACGAGGGGGGGTCAGCCGTGTACGACGCGCAGGTCGGCCGGAGCGGTCTGGTCGCGCAGGTACGCCGCGGCGTCCTCCACCGGGAGCGGGTGCGCGAAGAGATAGCCCTGCCCGACGTGACAGTTCTGACGCAGCAGGCGCAACCGCTGCTCCTCGTCCTCGATGCCCTCGCCGTAGACCTCGAGCCCGAGCGCCTGACCCAGGGCGATCACGCCGCCGAGCAGGTCCTCGGCACGCTGCTCGTCGACCGAGTCGAGATAGGACCGGTCCACCTTCAAGATGTCGACGGGCAGGCTCTGCAGGTAGGCGAGCGCCGAGCGTCCGGTGCCGAAGTCGTCGAGCGCCACCCGCACCCCGAGGGTGTGGAGCGAGGCGAACCGCTGCCGGGCGGTGTCCATCACCGGCTCCACCGCGGCCTCGGTGACCTCCAGGACGAGCTGCTCGTTGGCCAGCCCGGAGGAGGTCAGCGCCTCCTCGACGGTGGCCACGAAGCCCTCGTGCACGAGGTCGAGCCCCGACACGTTGACGTGCACGTCGAGCGGGATGCGGAAGGTCGAGGACCACTGCGCCACCTGGGCGGTCGCCGTGGAGAGCACCATGCGGCCGAGCTCGGAGATCAGTCCGAACTCCTCGGCGACGGGGACGAAGCGAGCCGGCGACACGTGACCGTGGACCGGGTGGCTCCAGCGCACCAGCGCCTCGAAGCCGAGCACCGAGCCGTGCGTCAGGTCGACGACCGGCTGGTAGCAGACCCGCAAGCCGTTCTCGTCGAGCGCCTTGCGGAGGTCCTTGCCGATGGCCAACGTCTCGTCGGCGACCGAGATCAGCTCCGCGGTGCACACCTCGATGCGGTTGCGACCGCCCCGCCGGGCCTCCCGCACCGCGAGCCCCGCGCCACGGATCAGGTCGTCGGCCGTCGCCTGGGCCCCCATCGACTCCCAGGTGACCAGGCCACAGCTCGACGCGAGCTGCACCCGCCTCTGGTTGCCGAGGACCACGGGCGGTGCGAGTGCGGAGGTGATCCGGTAGGCGAGGTCGATGGCGACCGCCGGTGTCGTCAACGCGGGCAGGAGCACCCCGAACTGTCGGTCGGACATGCGGCCGACGATGCCGGTCGAGCCCACCTCACGCGCTGTGCGCTGCGCCGCTGTGCGCAGCACCTCGTCGGTGGCGGCGTGACCGTCCTGCTCGGCGGCCTCCGTAGCCCCCTCGAGCTCGACCATCAGCATCGCGGGCTCGCAACCGGGGATCCGGCCACCGACCGCATCCGAGCAGCGCGTGACGAACGCGGCATACGTCAGCAGGCCCGTGACGTCGTCACGCGTGTCCTCCCAGCCGCCGCGTGGCGACGAGCGACGTGACTTGTTTCCCCAGCGCATCGACTCAGACCTCGTCCTCAGTTGCGTTCGACCGATGTGCCCAATGTAGGGCCGTGAATGGGCTTATGTCGGAATTGCCGGAGAGTGGCAGCCCAGAAGTGCCCGCCGGACCGCGGAACTGGCCGTTCGGCCGACCTTGAGGGTCACTTCGGGCGAACCTGTCGCCCGACAGCCGCGCGGCGTAGGTTGACTTCGTCCGCACCACGACCGCCACCCCGAATCGAGTGCCCCCATGGCTGACCTCCGCGTCGTCGCCCTGATCCCCGCCAAGCCCGGTTCGGAGGAGACCGTCCGCACGGCGCTGACCCGCCTCGCCGCAGCGACCCAGGACCACGAGGGCTGCCTGGCCTACGAGCTGTTCGAGTCGGCCGCCGCCCCCGGCACCTTCGTCACCATCGAGACGTGGACCTCGCAGGAGGCGCTGGACGCGCACATGCAGACCCAGGACATCGCCGATGCGATGACTGCGGCCGCCGACCATCTCGGCGGCTCGATCGACATCCATCCCCTGACCTCGGTCGGCTGATCGGCCGGCTCGTGCGTCGTACGGCGCCTCGGGTGCGGCTGCCCGGGGACGACGTGCTGCCCGACGCCGACCCGGTGATGGACCGACACCTGCACCTGGCCGCTCCCCCGCACGTCGTGTGGCCGTGGATCGAGCAGCTGGGCAAGGAGCGGGCCGGCTGGTACCTCCCCCGCGCGGTCGAGCGGATGCTGCCGCGAGGCGGGCGCGCGACGCGGCGGGTCGAGCAGCGCTGGCTCGGGCTGCGGCCAGGCGACGTGATCCCCGACTGGGGACCCGGCCGGCCGACGTTCGAGGTGCTCGAGGTCGAGGCACCGCACCACCTCGTCTACTGGTCGGAGCGCCCGCGTCCTCCCCGGCGTGGCCGGGAGCGGGCGCCGATGCGCTGCACCTGGGCGATCGCGCTCTCGCCCGAGGGTGGACCGGCCGAGGGTGGTCCGGCCGACCGCGTCGACCCGTCGGGCACCCACGTTCATCTGCGCTTGCGGCTCGAGCTCGGCAAGCCCGCCGGCCCGGTCGCGACGTACGGCGGTGGCGCCTTCGACTGGCTCACCGTCACCCTGATGGGCCGCGGCCTGGCGGAGCGGCTGCGAGCCGGCTGAGGCGCCACCCGCTCCGACCCATCCGGACCCGGCGGCGCCGCGAACAAGCGGCATGGGAGTACGGGCGGACCTGCAGGCCTACCTGATCCAGAAGTCTGCCCCGTTCACGGTCGACTACGGTCGCGACCTGACCTTCGCCGGGGCGGATCTGCCCGCGGCCCGGCTGATGGTCGTCCCGACCCGGCACGGTGCCGTGCGCTGCCACGTCTACCGCTCCCCCGGCAGCACCGCCCCGCGACCGGCGTACGTCCACCTGCACGGGGGCGCCTTCGTGATGCGGCACCCGCAGATGGATGACTTCTTCGCCCGCTTCGTGGCGGCGAGGTGTCATGCGGTCGTCATCAACGTCGACTACGACGTCGCACCGCAGGCGCGCTACCCGGTGGCCCAGGAGCAGGCGCACGACGTCGCGGCCTGGGTGGCCACGCACGGCGCCCACCTCGACATCGACCCTGACCGGGTCGCGGTGGGTGGCTTCAGCGCGGGCGGCAACCTGGCGGCCAGCGCCGCGCTCCAGGCGCGCGACAAGCGGTCCTTCCGCCCGGTCCTGCAGCTGCTGGGGGTGCCCGCCCTCGACCTGGCCGCCGACATCGGCGAGAAGACCTCCCCGCTGGCCACGCCGTCGATCTCGCCGTCGATCCAGCGCCTGGTGCGCGCGACGTACTTCCGCGACGTCGCCCGGCGCGAAGAGCCCTACGCCTCTCCCCTGCTGGCCCCCGACCTCGCCGGACTCGCACCGGCGATGGTGATCACCGCCGAGTACGACGTGCTCCGCGGCGAGGGTGACCGGTACGCCGAGAGGTTGGCCGCGCACGGCGTGTCGGTGCTGCACCGGGTGGTCGGCGGACGCGACCACTACTTCCTCGACGGTGACCGGACCCAGGCCCTGACCACGCTCGACCTGATCGCCGACCGGTTGGACTCGGCCTTCGCGTAGGTTGTGGCGGTGACACGTGGGTCGAACATGCCGTTCTCCGCCCGTCGGCTGCGAGCCGACCTCGTCGGGGCGCTGCCCGGCATCGGGATGCTGCTCGGCGCCGTGTTCGGCGCCCTCCTGGGTCTGGTCTCACCCGCCGGCTCGGTGGTCGGCTTCGCCGGCATCGGGATCGGGGCCGGTCTGCTGATGGGCATCTTCCTGCGGCCTGGTCTTCAGCTCGTGACCACGCGGTCGACCCCGTACGTCGTGGTCGACCTCGACGTCCTGGAGTCCAACGTGGCGTCGATGGCGTCCTTCGCGTCCGCCCGGGGCGTCGCCCTGCGACCGCACGCGAAGACGCACAAGTCGCTCGAGGTCGCGCGTCTCCAGCCTCGAGGCAGGAGCCGTCGGCCTCACCGTAGCGACGGTCGCGGAGGCGGAGGTGTTCGCGGCATCGGGCTTCGAGGACCTCTTCCTCGCCTACCCGCTCTGGGTCGACCCGGCGAAGGGACTGCGACTGCGTGCCCTGGCCGCACGGGCATCCCTGACCCTCGGCATCGACTCCGTCGACGGTGCCCGCGCCCTCGCCGCCCAGCTGCCCGCTGCCCGTGTGGTCGTCGAGGTCGACAGTGGTCAGTCACCGCACCGGGGTCGCCGAGGACGCCGTCGCCGAGCTGGCCGAGGTCGCGACCCGCTCCGGTCTCGAGGTCGTCGGTGCCTTCACGTTCCCGGGTCACAGCTACTCCCCCGGTGCGCCCGGGGTCGTGGCCTCGCAGGAGTCCACGACGCTGGCCGCGGCGGCCGAGGCGCTGCGGGGCCAGAGTCTGGACGTCTCGGTGCTCAGCGGCGGGTCGACGCCGAGCGTGCACGCGACCGACGCGTCGGTGGTGACCGAGGTGCGTCCCGGCGTCTACGTGTTCGGTGACGCGCAGCAGTGGGAGCTGGGCACCGTCGCGCCCTCGGACATCGCCCTCACCGTGGTCGGTACCGTCGTGAGTCACGCCGGTGGGTCCGTCGTGCTCGACTCCGGGAGCAAGGCGCTGGGCGCCGACCGCGCCGCCTGGGCGACCGGCCACGGGCGCCTCGTCGACCACCCGGACGCACGGATCTCGCACCTCTCCGAGCACCACGCCGTCGTGACGTGGCCCGAGGGGCAGCCGCGGCCGTCGTTGGGCACCCGCCTGCGCGTGGTGCCCAACCACGTGTGCACCACGGTGAACCTCGCCGACGAGCTGGTGGTGCTGCGCGGCGCCGAGCCTGTCGCCGTGTGGCGCGTGGCGGCACGCGGCGCCAACACCTGATCGTCGCTGGCGTCGACCGCTAGCGTTGTGGTCATGCGCCTGCCCGTGCCCGGTCCCCGCGACATCCTGTCCGTGCTCGAGCGGGGCGCCGGCTCGGTGGAGCAGCTCCTGGCCGCCGTACCCCGCCTGATGGTGCTGATCGGCGACGCCGAGAAGCTCCTGGTGCGCGCGAACCCGCTCATCGACGACATCGACGCCACCCGGCGCGCCGCCGACGCGGTCGTCGAGCGGACCGACCAGGTCGTCAACCGCGCCACCACCCTGGTGTCCGACCTGGAGCCGCTGAGCGTCCGGCTGCGGCGGCTGCTCGACAGTCTCGAGCCTGTCGCTCACCACGCTGCAGCCGACGCTTGGAGCGGCTCGCCGAGACCACCGACTCGCACGAGGTCGACGCGATGGTTCAGCTGATCGACCAGCTGCCACGTCTCGCCGACAAGCTCGAGACCGACATCATGCCGATCCTCGACAGCATGAACAGCGTCGCGCCCGACCTGCACGACCTGCTCGACGTCTCCCGCGAGCTCAACGAGATGCTCGGCCAGGTCCCCGGGATGTCGCGGATGAAGAAGCGGATCGACCAGCAGCAGGCCGAGGAGGGCCGCGGCTAGCCGGTCCGCGACGAACTTGCCACGCTTCCGCGTGCAACCTCCAGACCGTCCCGGTGCTCCTTGCTCCATGACACGTCCCGAACCGAGGGGGAACACATGGCAGCCGGTGAGCTGACCTTCGAAGACTTCATGGCGGCCCGATGGGGTCCGCTCTTCCGCACCGCCTACCTGCTGACCGGCCACCGGCACGACGCCGAGGACCTGTTGCAGACGGCCCTCGCCCGGACCTGCGTGCGCTGGTCCTCGATCCGGGACAAGGGGGCCGCCGACGCCTACGTGCGCCGGTCGATGCTCCGCCTGGCCCAACGGCAGTGGAGCCGCCGCGGTCGAGAGGTCGTGCGCGAGCAGGTGCCCGACGAGGCCCAGGACCACCTCGGGATGCGCGCCGACCAGCTCGCCCTGTGGGCCGAGATCCGGCGGCTGCCGGCGGGGATGCGCGCCACCCTCGTGCTGCGCTACTTCGACGACCTCTCCGTCGCCGCCACGGCCCAGGCCCTCGGGTGCTCCGAGGGCGCGGTCAAGAGCCAGACCCACCACGCACTGCGCCGCCTGCGCGCGGCACTTCCCACGGACCACCTCGCCGAGGAGCTGTCATGACCGCCGACATCCACGAGACCCTGCACCGCGTCGCGGAGGACACCACCCCTCCCCTGGTCGACGAGCTCGCCTTCCAGGCTCGCGTGCGTCAGGAGCGCCGGCGTCGTACGACAGGCCGCGCAGCTCTTGCCGTGGCGTCGGTCGCCGCCGTCGCGGTGGTGGCCGGGCCGCTCGTCGCGCTCGGCACCCCGGACGAGATCGAGCCCGGGCCGGCGACGGGAGGCACCGCGATCAGCGAGGTGCTGCCGCAGCAGCCGGTCTACTTCACGCGGGGCATGAAGCTGTTCGTGCTGGACCCGCAGGGCCGCACCCACGACCTGCGGACGTCGGCCGAGGGCATCGTCGGTCGGGGACCTACGAGTCGGGCCTGGTGATCGGCGAGGGGAGCCGGCTCGTGCAGTTCGACAGCGCCTCGGGAGAGGAGGGCCCCGAGGGCAGCTGGTCGTTCACCCGCGGCAAGGCACCGGTGACCTCCGCCGTGAGCAGCGTGGCGCGGTCCGTCGACGGGCGGTGGCTCGCGGTGGCCGACCGCAGCGGTGACCTGGTCACCCTCGACCTGCTGTCGGGCGAGCGCACCCGGGTCGCGGACGCAGGCGACGTGGTGGACGTGACCGCGGGTGGGGCGCTGACGAGCACCGGCCGCGACCTGCGCGTCGTGTCCGGCACGTCGCTCGAGGAGGTGGCCCTGGACCGGGGCGACAACCCCTCCGCCGCGACGCGGGGTGGCCGACTGCTCGCCGTACCAGCAGCGGACCGCCGCAGCACGACCGTCCGCTCGCTCGACGGCGGCACCCGACGACCGTCGCCGGGGAGGCCCGGCTCTCCGGCGACGGCACCCGGCTGGTCTCGTTGCGCACCACTCGCGACGACCGCGCCTCGGTCTGGGTCGGCACGTCGTCGAGCCAGGACCGCCTCGAGGGACTTCCCGCGACGGTGACCGAGGTGCGGTGGCTCGACGAGGACACCGTCGTGGCCTCGGACGCGCGGACCCTGTGGTCCTGCGAGACCACCACGAGGGTCTGCGGTCAGCTGCCGGTGGAGCCAGACGACCGCTACAGCCTGCGCTTCGGGCGCTGACGGGCGGTCATCTGCTCAGCAGCAGCACCAGGACGACCGTGACGGCGAGGGACACGAGCACGGACCCGAGGCACCCCAGGCGGTTGCTGAAGAAGAAGAACATCGCGCCTGGTACCCCGTTGGCGCCGAGCGAACCTCGGCGTCAGCGGGCGTCCCACTCCGAGCGCAGCAGGGCGAAGTCGTCCTCGTCGCCCCACTCGCCCTTGAACAGCTCGTTGTGCACCAGGTGCGCCTCGTGGCGCATGCCGAGCCTGCGCAGCACGGCCGCCGAGGCCTGGTTGCGCGGGTCGATGCGGGCGATCACCCGGTGCAGCCGCAACCGGTCGAAGGCGATGCCGAGCATGTGGCGCGCCCCCTCGGTGGCGAGCCCCTGCCCTTGGAAGTCGGGATGCAGCACGTAGCCGAGCTCGCCGCGGCGATGCTCGACGCTGCGCAGGATCAGCACGAACTCGCCCACGAGCCTCCCGGTCTCCACCTCGAGGCCGGCGAGCGTGAGGCCCTGGTCGTCGACCTCCACCTGGAGCTGGAGATGCCGACCGAGCGCCGTACGGGATGCCTCCTCGTCGCGCGACTCCCACGGGAGGTAGCGCGTGACGGCGTCGCGGCGATGCAGGTCGTAGAAGGCCGGAAGGTCCGCGATCGTGTAGGGACGCAAGAGCATCCGCTCGGTGCGGGCGCGGTAGCCGGAGAAGTCCATCAGTGCACGCGTACGTCGACCGGGCTGCCGATTTCGACCGTGCGGCTGACGGTGCACAGCCGCTCGTGCGACTGGCGTACGGCGCGGGGCAGCACCTCGTGCGCCGTACGACCGTCCTCGTCGTCCGCGAACTCGACGTCGAACTCCACCAGCAGGTCGACCAGCCTGTTGCCCAGCTCGTCTCGGATCTTGTGCCCCTATGCCCGCACGTCGAAGCGCTCTGGCTCGGCCCGCTTCGCGGTGATGAAGTCGACGTCGATCGCGCCGCACCCGGCGATCGCGGCGAGCAGCAGCTCGACGGGACTGAAGAGCTCGGAGGCGGTGCCCTGTCCGATCTCGATGCTGCCACCCCGACTGTTCGTCACGCGGTAGCGGCCCTTCTCGAGCCGCGTCAGGTCGAGGGACCGCAGCGTGTCGTGGGATGTCGAGGTCATGGATCCCACCTTGCCATCTCGCGCCCGCCCCGAGTTGTCAGGCGCTCACGTCCTCCTGGCGACGTCAGCGCCTGACAACTCCTCTCGGCAGGCTGAAGCGCGAGTGAGGAGCGGCGGCCCCGGCACGGCGACGCAGCCGCTTGACGAGCAGGTCGCGTTCGCCGCGACACGCCGGCCGTCCTTCCCTGACCGTCCCCGCACTGGAGGTAGCCATGCAGCGCACCGTGTTCCGCTCCGACGACGCGGCGGTCAACCCCTACCGGCTGCTGACCGCGGTCGTCGTCCCGCGACCGATCGCGTGGGTGAGCACGCTGTCCGCGACCGGCGTGGTCAACCTCGCCCCGCACTCGTTCTACACGGTGGCGTGCGCCCGGCCGCCGATCGTGCAGTTCACCTCGGTGGGTGCCAAGGACACGCTGCGCAACGCGCTCGCCACCGGTGAGTTCGTCGGGGCCCTGGCCAGCGCCGCACTGCTGCACCAGGTCAACGACTCCTCCGCGGCCTTTGACGCGGACGCCAGCGAGCCCCACCTGCTCGACATCGCGATGGAGCCAAGCGAGTCGCGTCGACCACCCCGGGTGCGTGACTCCCCCGTGTCGATCGAGTGCTCCTTGCACAGCACGCACGAGCTCGGCGAACTCCACGATCGTGCTCGGCGCCGTGGTCCAGGACCGTCGCCGACGAGGTGCTGGTCGACGGTCACCCGGAGTACGACCGGCTTCCCGCTGGCCCGGCTCGGCAGAGACGAGTGGGGACGCGACGCCGAGGGGTTCTCTATCCGTCGGCCACGCACACCGGACGACATCGAGTCGCAGGACTAGCCCGCCACCCGCACCCGGCAGTCGGCGAAGAGCGAACAGCTCCGGCACCTGCTTGCGCAGCAGCGGGTGGTGTGCCCGGCCTGCACACTGCCCTCGCCCTCGGGTATGGCCGCCAGCCCCTCGATGGCGTACGGCGTCCGCTGCACGTCCCACGCGAGCACGACACCGGGCGGCTCGGCCGTGGTCGCCGTGACGACCTCGATGCCGCGGTCGTCGGTGCAGGTCGCGGTGGTCGGTGTGCCACCGCCGTCGGTCGCCACGAACGGCAGCACCGGCTCGCCGTTCAGCGTGACCTCGCCGAGCGTGTCGCCGTCGAGGCCGAACACGTGTGGCTGCGCGCCGCCACGAGGGTGGGCGGCCCCGTGGAGCACCGCCAGGGCGCGACCGTCGGACAACGCGAACGTGTGGCCCTTCCCGTCGAGCTCGAAGTCCGGAGCGGTGCCCACCACTCCGCTGTCGAGGGTGACGGCCAGACCCGGGCACCTCGAGGACGCCGGAAGCAGCCACAGCTCGTCGGTGCTGCCGTCGGCGTCGAAGTCGCCACCTCCGACCGAGCGGCCGGCGGCGCGGACGTCGTCCGGCGAGCAGCCCTGCCACGTCGTGGTCGAGCGGTCCTTCCCGCCGGGCGTCGAGGTGCGCTCACCACAGCCCGTCGCGGTGAGCAGCGCGAGGACCAGGATGCAGGGTGCGAGACGTGCGGACGTCCCGCGCCGCTGCGTCACGAGTCGGCCCGGGTCGCCGTACGACGTCGGCGGCGGCGGGCGGTGGACAGCCTGCCGGTGAACGCATCTCGCGGCACCAGCGAGTCGACGGCCTCCGTCAGCTGCAGCACGACGGCACCCACGAGCAGCCCGGCGATCAGGTCGGCGAACCAGTGCCAGTTCAGGGTCACCGACGTCGCCACCATGACCACCGACAGCAGCACGACGAGCGCCCAGAGCAGCCGGCTCACCCGCGGCGGGACGCCCCGGTAGCGCGCCAGCAGGTAGACCGCCAGGCCGTAGACCAGCACGATGTTGGCGGTGTGCCCCGAGGGGTAGGCCATCCCTCCTTCGAAGAAGGACGGGTCCGCCGCAGCTCGGCTCGGCCCGGCCCAGGCCGACCTTGAGGATCAGCACGACCAGGTTGACGCAGAACACCGAGACGCCCGCCACCCACGCCGGTCGCCACGACTCCTGGTGTCGGCAGGCGGCGATCACCGCCACCGCCAGGATCGGCAGGGCGACCGCACGCTGCCCGATCCGGTCGAGCACGTGCAGGACGGGCACCCAGCGCGCCGGGGGCGGCTCGAGGTTGAGGTAGGCGTCGATGGACTCCAGCGGCCGCAGGGCGAGCAGCGTGAACGCGACGAAGACGAGGGACAGGAAGCCGGCGAGCGCGAACCCGGATGCGACGTGCGAGGTCCAGCCGTCGTCGAGCAGGGTGGCTGGGCGGGACGTCGCGGCCTGCGCATCGCGGTCTCCCCTCCGTGGCGCCACGCTGCTCCGGACGTGGGAACCCGCAGACCCCCCGTCGGCGCCCACGTGCGAGTTCGGGCTCAAATATAGGCTGACGGGCATGAGCCTCCCCCGTCGCCCAGGCCCCAGCACCCGGGTGCGTGTGCACGAGGTGACCCTCGCACCAGGAGCGGAGTCGGTGCGGCGCCACGAGGACCGGCTGGCCACCGAGGAGCCGCTGGAGATCCGGCTCGCGGTCCCCGGCCGCCCCGCCCAGCGCGTGGCGGTCACGATGCGCACCCCCGGCCACGACTTCGAGCTCGCCACCGGCTTCCTGCACGGCGAGGGGGTGCTCGCCTCGGCCGACGACCTGCGCACCGTGGCCTACTGCACCGACACCACGCTGAGCCCGGAGCAGGAGTTCAACGTGGTCACTGTCGAGCTCGGCCGGCCGCCGCGCCGCGAGCCGGCCCAGCGGGCGGCCGGGCTGTCGGCAGCGTCCTCCGCGTGCGGCGTCTGCGGCACCGAGAGCATCGACGACGTCCTCGCGCAGTGCGACGTGCACGCCTCCTCGCGGTGGTCGGAGCTGAAGCTGTCGGTCGAGATGGTGCTCGGACTGCCCGGACTCCCTGCGGACGGCGCAGAAGGTCTTCGACAGCACCGGCGGTCTGCACGCCGCGGGCCTCTTCGACGAGCACGGCACTCTGCTCGTGGTGCGCGAGGACATCGGGCGGCACAACGCCGTGGACAAGGTCGTGGGGTCGCGCCTGCTGGCCGGCCAGTCCCCCGCCGTCCCGGTGCTCTGCGTGAGCGGGCGGATCGGCTTCGAGATCGTCCAGAAGGCCGTGGTCGCCGACCTGGGGTGCGTCGCGGCCGTGGGCGCGCCCTCGTCCCTCGCGGTCGAGCTGGCGAAGCGCGCGGGCCTCTGCACCGCCGGGTTCGTCCGCGACGGCCGGTTGGTCGTGTACGCCGGGGCCGAGCGCCTCGGCGTGTGAGTCGGAAACTGTCGGCAGGTCCGCCTAGCGTCTCCGGTGTGCGCATCCTCCACACCTCCGACTGGCACCTGGGGCGGTCCTTCCACCGTGTCGGGATGCTGGGCGCGCAGGCGGCGTACGTCGACCACCTGCTCGACGTCGTCGAGAGCGAGCAGGTCGACCTGGTCGTGGTGTCCGGCGACGTGCACGACCGTGCGCTCCCGCCGGTCGACGCCGTGGAGCTGGCCGACGACACCTTCGCCCGGCTGGCTGCGTCGCGCGCGACGGTCGTCGTCTCGAGCGGCAACCACGACTCGCCGGCCCGGCTCGGGTTCAACGCGCGCCTGGCCGACTCCGCCGGGGTGCACCTGCGCACGCGGTGGCAGGACGTCGGCGTCCCCGTGGTGCTCGAGGACGCGCACGGCCCGATCGCCGTCCATGCGATCCCCTACCTCGAGCCCGACGCCGTCCGGGCCGCCTGGCGGCTGTCCGAGCGCAGCCACGCCGCGGCCCTGGGCGAGGCCCTGGTCCGGGTCCGGGCCGACCTCGGTCGCCGGCCCGGAGCCCGCTCGGTGGTGCTCGCGCACGCCTTCGTGGCCGGCAGTCCGGACGCCGCGCCCGAGATGGCGTCCGACAGCGAGCGCGACATCTCCGTCGGCGGGCTGCAGATCGCACCGACCCGCCTGTTCGACGGGCTCGACTACGTCGCGCTCGGGCATCTGCACGGCGCCCACACGCTCAGCGAGAGCGTCCGCTACAGCGGCTCTCCGCTGGCCTACTCCTTCTCCGAGGCCGGTCACACCAAGGGCTCCTGGCTGGTCGACCTCGGCCCCGACGGCCTGAGGACCTCGCAGTTCGTGCCGGCGCCGGTGCCGCGCCGCCTGGCGACGGTCCGCGGACGGATCGACGACCTGCTCCGGGACGCCGCCCACGACCAGGCCGAGGCCGCCTGGCTGCAGGTGACCCTGACCGACCCCGTCCGGCCCCGGCACGCGATGGAGCGGCTCGCCACCCGCTTCCCGCACACGCTGGTCATCGGCTTCGAGCCCGACGGGGTCGTGCGCGAGCGCGGCCCGGTGATGCCGCACGTCGACGGCCGCAGTGACTTCGACGTCGCGCTCGGCTTCGTTGCGGA
Organism: uncultured Actinomycetota bacterium; assembly: GCA_963845655.1. Taxonomy (GTDB): domain Bacteria; phylum Actinomycetota; class Actinomycetes; order Propionibacteriales; family Nocardioidaceae; genus Nocardioides_B. Next base: position 713,556 of record CAWJTB010000003.1, read on the forward strand.
GGTCCGCGACCTGCAGGCCACGACCGAGGAGCAGCTCCTGCTCCAGCTGGCCTGCGACTCCTGCCGCATCGACGCCGATCGGGACGCCGACTTCCGGGTCGGCCAGTCGGTCCAGGACGGCCTCGACCTGGGGGACGTGGGCTGATGCGGCTCCACGAGCTGACGGTCACCGCGTTCGGGCCCTTCGCCGACAGTCAGACCGTGGCCTTCGACGAGCTCAACGAGGCCGGCCTGTTCCTGCTCACCGGGCCCACGGGCGCCGGCAAGAGCAGCCTGCTCGACGCGGTCTGCTTCGCGCTCTACGGCACCGTCCCCGGGGCGCGCGGCGTCAAGGTGCTGAAGTCCCAGCACGCCCCGGTCGAGACCAGGCCCGAGGTCGTGCTCGACTTCAGCGCCCGCGACCGGAGGTTCGTGGTGCGCCGCACCCCGGAGTGGACCCGCCCCAAGCGGCGTGGCGACGGCCTGATCACCGAGAAGGCGTCGGCGGTGCTGCTGGAGACCACCGACGGCGAGGAGCGGATGCTCTCGTCCCGCGCCGCCGAGGTCGGCCTGTTCCTGACCGACCTGATGGGCATGCACGCCAGCCAGTTCCAGCAGGTCGTGCTGCTGCCGCAGGGCGAGTTCTCGACCTTCCTGAGGGCGACCTCGCAGGAGCGGCACGACGTGCTGCAGCAGCTGTTCCGCACCGACCGCTTCGCGCGCATCGAGGAGTGGGTGCACGACCGCAGCCGGCTGCTGGGCGAGCAGGCTTCAGCAGGTGAGGCGGCCGTCCGGGCCCTGGTCGAGCGGCTGGCCGAGCGGTCCGGGTCGTCGGTGCCCGACGGGCTGGCCGGCGACGGATTGCCGCGCGCGGCCGCCGAGGGACGCCTCGAGCCGTGGACGGACTTCCTGCTGGGGTCGGCGTCCCTCGCCGCCGCCGACACGGCGACCGCCCACGACGAGGCCACGGTCGCGCTGGCCGACACGCGAGCGGCCCATGAGGCCGCCGTCCGGCGGACCGAGCTCCGCGCCCGGCACCGCGCCGCGCGCGAGGCCCTCGACGACCTCGAGCGGACCGCCGACGACGCCGCGCGTGGTGCCGCGCTCCTCGACGCCGACGGGCGGGCCGCCGCGGTCCGGCCGTTGCTGGCGGTGCTCGACGAGGCGGAGCGCCGCCTGCGGCAGGCACGACAGGACCCGCACACCGGCCCCTCAGCCGATCCACCAGCCGGCACCGGCACGGGCCTCGACACGGGCGCCCTCGCTGCGCTGCTCGACGCCGAGCGCGAGCAGGCCGCGCGGCTGGAGGCACTTCTCCCCCGCGAGCAGGAGGCGACCGAGGCCCGCGAGCACGTCACCGCGACCCTGGCCCGCCTGGCCGAGACCGAGCAGGCGGTGGCCGCGAGCACCCGACGCTGCGAGGCGCTCCCCGACCTGATGGCCGAGACCGAGATCGCGCTGGGTGTCGCCGCCACCCGGGCCGGTCGCCGCGAGGCCCTCGCCCACGTCGTGGGGGCTGCCCGGGAGCGGCGTGATGCAGCGGCCGAGCTCGAGCGGACGGCGTCGCAGGTCGTCGCTCTCGAGGACGCCTGGCGCGACGCGCGCGATCGCGTCCTCGACGCGCGCGAGCGGGTGCAGACGCTGACCGCGCGCCGCCTCGCCGGCATGGCCGCCGAGCTGGCCGGCGCGCTGTGCGAGGGGGTGGCCTGCCAGGTCTGCGGCAGCGCAACACATCCGGCGCCCGCACGGGCTGCCGACGACGCCGTCCGCGAGGCCGACCAGGCACAGGCCGACGACGGCCTCACCGCCGCGACCCACGAGCTGGACGGAGCCGCCGCCGCTGTGCAGGCGGCCCGGCACCGTCGCGACCTGCTGCTCGCCGCCGCCGACGGTCGCGACCTCGAGACGGCCACCGCCGAGCACCTGAGCGCGACCGACGCGTTGGTCGACGCCGAGGCCGCTGCCACGGAGGCGGCCGACCTCACCCGCGCCCTGACCGCTCTGCGCCAGGAGCAGGCCGACCTGCTCGCGCAGCAGGCCGCCGCGGCCACGCAGACCGCGATCCATCGACAGGCGGCAGACGCCCACCAGGCGCGGGCCGACCTGATCGACGCCGAGATCGCGACGGCCCGCCGTGTCATCGTCGGGGCGATCCCCGGCGGGGTCCCAGGCGGGGTCACCGGTGCCGACTCCTCGTTGCGCGACCACGTCGACGCGCTGCGCTCCCACCTCGCCACGCTGGACCGCATGCTCACCGCCCGTCGATCGCTCGAGGCCGCGCAGGAGCGGTGTGCGGACCTGTCCGCACGGGTCCTGCGGACCGCTCAGGAGCACGGCTTCGAGGAGGTCGCGTCCGTGCTCGACGCCCTGCTCCCCGACGCCGACCGCGCCCGGCTCCAGGAGCAGCTCGCGCAGCGGGTCCGGACCGAGGCGCAGGCACAAGCAGTGCTGGCCGACCTGGCGGACGCCCCGGACTCCCCCACGCTCGACCGCGCGGACGCCGACCCCGGTGACGACGCCGACCCCGACCGGCTCGCCGCGCAGCTGGTCCTCGCCGACACCCAGGTGGCCCTGACCTCGCGAGCACGGCATCTGGCCGAGGAGCGCCACCTGGGCCTCCTTGCCCTGACCGCCCGCCTCGACGAGGAGCTCGCGGCGTGGGCCCCGGCCCGCGACCGGCACCTCACCGCCGACTCGATGTCGCGTCTGGTGCGCGGCATGGGCCACGACAACCAGCTGCAGATGCGACTCTCCGCCTACGTCCTGGCCACCCGGCTCGACCAGGTGGTCGAGGCTGCCAACGAACGACTCGGTCACATGCGCGACCAGCGCTACCTGCTCCAGCGCACCGGCCGGGCTGCCCGTCGCCGCAGCCAGGCCGGACTCGGGCTCGAGGTCGTCGACCAGTGGACCGGCGACGTCCGCGACCCGTCCACGCTCTCCGGAGGAGAGACCTTCCTGGTGTCGCTGTCCCTGGCGCTCGGTCTGGCCGACGTGGTCACCCAGGAGGCCGGTGGCATCCAGATCGACACGCTGTTCGTCGACGAGGGGTTCGGCACGCTCGACGCCGACACGCTCGACGACGTGATGGACCGCCTCGACGGTCTCCGAGCGGGCGGGCGGACGGTCGGCGTGGTCAGCCATGTCAGCGAGCTGCGCAACCGGATCCCGACCCAGGTGCACGTCGACAAGACCCGCACCGGATCGACCGTCGACGTCCGCACCCTCGTCGGGTGACCCAGCCGTGAGCCCGCTGTGACCGAGCAGCCCGACCGCCCGATGCTCGCCGTCATCGACGTCGACGGCGTGGTCGCCGACGTCCGGCACCGGCTGCACCACGTGACCGGTGGCGCGCACCGATGGGGCGCCTTCTTCCGGTCGGCCGGGGACGACGCCCTGCTCGCCGAGGGAGCCGACGTGGTCCGACAGCTGGCCGAGGTCTACGAGATCGCCTACGTCTCCGGCCGGCCCGAGCACCTGCGGGCCGTCACCGAGGCCTGGTTCGCCGAGCACGACCTGCCCGCGGGCACGCTGACGCTGCGTCCCACCGGCGACTACCGCCCCGGCAGCGTCTACAAGGTCGACGTCCTGCGGCGCCTGGCGCGCACGCACACGGTCGTCGTACTCGTCGACGACGATCCGCGCGTCCTGGACGCCGCCCGCCGCGACGGCTTCGACGTCCTTCCGGCCACCTGGATGGGCGAGCACTCCAGCACCGCCGCGCTCGCGGCGCTCCGCGACGCCCAGGAGCGCGACGGGCGCACATGAGCGCCCCTCGTCGTTTGACCCGGTGTGACGTGGATAGCGTGAGCGCATGACCTCGTCCCGCATCGACGGCTCGTTCACCGCGCTGCCCTACCGGCGGCTCGCCGAGGCGGCCCTGGCGCGGGCGCAGGACTTCCACGTCAGCCATGCCGACTTCCGCTTCGAGCGGGTGCGCTCGCAAGACGTCCGGGTGCGCGACGGCCGGCTCCAGGGCGCGTCCGACAGCGAGGACATGGGCTTCGCAGTGCGCGTCGTGCTCAACGGCGCCTGGGGCTTCGCGTCGGGGGTGGTGCTGAGCGCCGAGGCCGCGATCCAGGTGGCCGAGACGGCCGTGCGGGTGGCGCAGGTCGCCGCGACGATGACCACCCGGCCGGTCGAGCTCGCGCCCGAGCCGGTGTACGACGACGTCGAGTGGGTCTCGGCCTACGACATCGACCCCCTCGGCGTACCCCTGGGCGACAAGGTGGCGCTGCTCTCCGAGTGGTCCGCCCGCACCCTGGCCGGAGCCTCGGTGGCCCACAGCTCGGCGACCCTGAGCCAGGTGGTGGAGAACAAGTTCTACACCGACCTCGCGGGCAGCACGACCACGCAGCAACGGGTGCGTCTGCAGCCCGACGTCGAGGTCTTCGGCACCGACGAGCGCAGCGGGGTCTTCGACTCGATGCGCACCATCGCGCCGCCGGTCGGACGCGGCTGGGAGTACCTCACCACCGGCTACGACTGGGACACCGAGCTCGCCGAGCTGCCCGACCTGCTGGCGGAGAAGCTCGTCGCCGCGTCGGTGCAGCCCGGCGTCCACGACCTGGTCATCCACCCCTCCAACCTCTGGCTGACCATCCACGAGTCGATCGGTCACGCCACCGAGCTCGACCGGGCGCTGGGCTACGAGGCCAACTACGCCGGCACCTCCTTCGCCACGATCGACCAGCTCGGCGTGCTGCAGTACGGCTCGCCGGTCATGAACATCACCGGCGACCGCACCGTCGAGCACGGCCTCTCCACGGTCGGCTACGACGACGAGGGGGTCGCGGGCCAGAGCTGGGACATCGTCAAGGACGGTCGGCTCGTCGGCTACCAGCTCGACCGGTCGATGGGGCACATGCACCCCGAGCTCAACGACGGTCGCTCCAACGGGTGCGCCTTCGCCGACTCCCCCGGCCACATCCCGATCCAGCGGATGGCCAACGTCTCCCTGCAGCCCGCCCCCGACGGCCCGAGCACCGAGGAGCTGATCGCGCGGGTCGAGCACGGGCTCTACGTCGTCGGCGACAAGTCGTGGTCGATCGACATGCAGCGCTACAACTTCCAGTTCACCGGCCAGCGCTTCTACCGCATCGAGGACGGCCGACTGGCCGGCCAGGTGCGCGATGTCGCCTACCAGGCCACCACCACGGACTTCTGGAACTCCATGGAGGCCGTCGGCGGTCCGGACACCTGGGTGCTCGGGGGCGCCTTCAACTGCGGCAAGGCGCAGCCGGGCCAGGTGGCCGCGGTCTCCCACGGGTGCCCCACATCGCTGTTCCGCAACGTCAACGTCCTGAACGCCACGGCCGAAGCCGGCAACTGACCGCCGCTGCGCGGCACCGACCGAGAGCGAGAAGGATCACCATGAAGCTCACCAGTCCGCAGGAGCTCGTCGAGCACGCCCTCGCCAGCTCGACCTCCGACCACTGCATCGCGATCGTGCACGACTCGATGAGCGCCAACCTGCGCTGGGCGAACAACACCCTGACCACCAACGGCGTCATGCACGGTGTCACGGTCACCGTCGTCTCGTTCCACGCCGGCGCGGAGGGTACGGCGACCGGCTCGGTCACCGCGAGCGCTTCCGGCACCGACCAGGTGAGCGCCATCGTCGAGGCCGCCGACGCCGCCGCGCGGGCGGGCACCGCGGCCGAGGACGCCGCCGACCTGGTGGCGGGCGAGATGGCTGCGGACTGGCACGACCCGTCGGGTGACACCTCCATCGACGTCTTCGCCGACTTCGCTCCCGCCCTCGGCGACGCCTTCGGCCGCGCCGATGCCGAGCGGCGGATCCTCTACGGCTTCGTCGACCACGACGTGACCACGACGTACGTCGGGTCCAGCACCGGCCTCCGGTTGCGGCACGTGCAGCCGACCGGTCACTACGGCTGCACCGGCAAGCCGACCGACCTGTCGACCAGCGCCTGGGTCGGTGGCGCCACGCGCGACTTCACCGACGTCGACGTCACCGTGATGGAGGCGGAGCTGAACCGCCGGATCGGCTGGGCCAAGCGCCGCGTCGAGCTCGAGGCCGGTCGCTACGACACGATCCTGCCGCCGACCGCGGTCGCCGACCTGATGATCTACGCCTACTGGGAGTCCTCCGCCCGCGACGCCCACGACGGGCAGACCGTCTACTCCCGGCGCGGTGGCGGCACCCGGATCGGCGAGGTGCTCTCCGACAAGCCACTGCAGATCTTCTCCGACCCCGCCTACGAGCGGCTGCAGTCGTCGCCGTTCGTCACTGCATCGTCCAGCAACCAGATCGAGAGTCGTCTTCGACAACGGCCTTCCGCTCTCGCGCACCCACTGGGTCAAGGACGGCAAGCTCGCCGCCCTGCTCCAGAACCGCTACTCCGCCGGTCTCACCGGCCAGCCGGTCACGCCGTACGTCGACAACCTGGTCGTCTCGGTCGACGGCGCGACCGGGTCCACGCAGGACCTCGTCGCCGGTGTCGAGCGCGGACTCCTGGTCACCTGCCTGTGGTACATCCGCGAGGTGGACCCGCAGACGCTGCTGCTCACCGGACTCACGCGCGACGGCGTCTACCTGGTCGAGAACGGCGAGGTGACGGGTGCGGTCAACAACTTCCGCTTCAACGAGAGCCCCATCGACCTGCTCCGGCGGTTCACCCACGCGTCCGGCACCACGCCGAGCTTCTCCCGCGAGTGGGGCGACTACTTCCCGCGCACCGCGACCCCGGCCCTGCGCGTGCCCGACTTCAACATGTCCACGGTGTCGCAGGCGCAGTAGGGGTCAGACCGGGCTCAGTGCTCGCGGAACCCGCCCATGAAGCGCCGGAACAGGCCGCCCTTCTGCGGCAGCGGCGCCTCGGGCGGTGGGGTCGTCGGCCGACGGGTGGCGATCGGCTTGTCGTAGTCGGTGCGCAGGATCGCCTCGACGACCTGCTCCTCGGTGTAGTCGCCCGAGCCCTCGATCACCGGCACGAAGCCGACCAGCATGCCGTTGCGCATCACCTGCGCCTCCAGCTCGGCGGTCCCGTCGGAGTCCCAGGTCGCGACCCGCCCGTCGGGCAGCCGGATGTCGACGCCGAACTGGTAGACCCCGACCCGCGCCATGGTCGCGTTGGTACCGCGCTCACGCAGCGTGTCGACGACCCGTCGTGCCTTGTTCTCCTCCATGGTGATCGACCCTATCCAGCCGCTGGTGAACCGGGCGCTCAGCCGGGTGCACCGCCGGGGATGGGCGCGGCCGGGTCGTACGGCGTCCGGGTGTAGACGAACGTCGCGACCTCGAGGTGCGACAGCGAGCCGTCCGCACGCCGCACGACCTGCAGGGTCTCGGCCGCGTGGTAGCCGCGGGTGCCGAGGAACGTGTCGGGCCCCGTGCGCGTGAAGGCCATCCGGCGCCCGCCGCCGTCCACCGGGCCCAGGGTGAAGCCGTCGCCGTCGACGCGCAGCATCGCCGGCGCCTGCCCCCAGTACCAGATGCCCACCAGGTCGCGAAGGTCCGCCGCGACCGGCTCGCGGGGCGGCAGCCACTCCTTCGCGAGCGCCGGCTCGGCGTCGAGGGTGTCGTGCACCAGCCGGACCGGGAGGTCGACCAGTCCGTAGGCACCGTTGGTGAGCACGATCGCGCCGACCGAGCTGTCCGGGTCGATCTCGACGCCGCAGCAGAAGCCCGGCATCGATCCGCCGTGTCCGACCAGCACGCGGCCGCGACCGTAGATCACCGAGCAGCCGAGGCCGTAGAGGGAGGCCGCACGGTCCTCCGGGGTGCCCGACTGCGGCGTGCGCATGGCCTCCAGCGACGCGGCCGTGAGCACCGAGCGCTCCGGGTCGACCAGGGCCGTGATCCAGGTCGCCAGGTCGGTGACGGTGCTCCACAGCTGCCCGGCCGGCGCCATCGCCCCGGTATCGGGCAACGGCTCGACGGTGAGCTCGCCGGTGAGGTGGTGCACGGCGAACCCCTCGGCGTACGCACCCTCGCACTGGTACGACGTGCGCCGCATGCCCAGCGGCTCCAGGATCTGCGCGTGCAGCGTGTCGAACCACGACGCACCGCTGATCGAGGCGACGACCTCGCCGAGCACGCCGAAGCCGGTGTTGCTGTAGTGATGGCGCGCGCCCGGCTCGAGCACCCGCTCGGCGCCCTCGTGCGCCAGGGCGAGCGCGGCCAGGTCGACGCCCGGGCTGCGCTCCCACCACGACCCGAGGGGCTCCGCCGAGATGCCGGACGTGTGCGCGAGCAGCGACCTGAGGCTCGCGTCGGCGAACGGACCGTCCGGCAGGAAGCGCCGGACGGTGTCGCTCAGCGACAGCTCACCGCGTTCGCGGGCCAGCATCACCAGGGCAGCGGTCAGCGTCTTGGTGACCGAGCCGATCTTGTACTGCGTGTCCGCGTCCGGCCGGTCATCGGACCCCAGCCGGACGGTCCGCCCTCGCGCATCCCGTCCACACCAGCTCGCCGTCCCGCACGACGCCGGCCACGACCGACGGCAGCCGACCCTGCGACTGCGCAGCCGCCAAGGCGACCTCGAGCCGCCGAGCCGTGGTCTCGAGCAGCGGGCTCACTCCGCGAAGGCCTCGGGCGACGGGCAGGCGCAGACCAGGTTGCGGTCGCCGTAGGCCTGGTCGATGCGAGCGACGGCCGGCCAGTACTTGTCCGGGTCGTAGCCGGTCGGGAAGACCGCGACCTCACGGCTGTAGGCGCGGTCCCACTCGCCGGTCAGCATGCGCGAGGTGTGCGGCGCACCGCGCAGCGGCGACGACTCCGGGGTCCACTCTCCCGCCGCGACCTCGTCGATCTCGCCGCGGATCGCGATCATCGCCTCCACGAACCGGTCGATCTCGGCGAGGTCCTCGGACTCCGTCGGCTCGACCATCAGGGTGCCCGCGACCGGGAAGCTCATGGTCGGCGAGTGGAAGCCGTAGTCCACCAGCCGCTTGGCCACGTCGTCGACGGTGACGCCGGTGCTCTTGGTGATCTCGCGCAGGTCGAGGATGCACTCGTGGGCGACGAGATCGCCGTGTCCCTTGTACAGCACGGGAAAGTGCTCGCCGAGCCGCTTGGCGATGTAGTTCGCGGAGAGCACGGCGACCGCCGTCGCCTGGGTCAGGCCCTCTCCGCCCATCAGCCGCACGTAGGCCCACGAGATCGGCAGGATGCCCGCCGAGCCGTACGGCGCCGCGCTCACCGGGCCGATGCCCTCCCGGCGTGCGGGGTCGGGGTGGCCCGGGTGCGAGGGGAGGTACGGCGCGAGGTGCTCGCGCACGCCGACCGGCCCCACGCCGGGACCGCCGCCGCCGTGCGGGATGCAGAACGTCTTGTGCAGGTTGAGGTGCGACACGTCGCCGCCGAACTCACCCGGCTTCGCGTAGCCCAGCAGGGCGTTGAGGTTCGCACCGTCGACGTACACCTGGCCACCGTGCTCGTGCACCATCGCGCAGAGGTCGCCGATGCCGTCCTCGTAGGCGCCGTGGGTGGAGGGGTAGGTCACCATGATCGCGGCGAGGTCGTCGGCGTGCTTCTCGCACTGCGCGCGCAGGTCGTCCATGTCGACGCGGCCGTCCGTGGCGGCCTTGACGACGACGACGCGCATGCCGGCCATCACGGCGCTGGCCGCGTTGGTGCCGTGCGCCGACGCCGGGATCAGGCACACGTCGCGGGCCTCGTCGCCGTTCGCGACGTGGAAGGCGCGAATCGCGAGCAGGCCGGCGAGCTCGCCCTGGGAGCCGGCGTTGGGCTGGATCGAGACCCGGTCGTAGCCGGTGACCTCGGCCAGCCACCCCTCGAGCTGCTCGATCAGCTCGACGTAGCCGGTCGCGTCCGCGGCCGGCGCGAACGGGTGCAGGTCGGCGAACCCGGGCAGGCTGACCGGCTCCATCTCGGTGGTGGCGTTGAGCTTCATCGTGCACGACCCCAGCGGGATCATGCCGCGGTCGAGTGCGTAGTCCCGCGCCGAGAGCCGCCGCAGGTAGCGCAGCATCGAGGTCTCGGAGCGGTGGGTGTTGAACACCTCGTGGGTCAGGAAGTCGGTCTCGCGGCGCAGCGCGGCCGGCAGCTCGTCGCCCACCCGGGCGTCGACGGCGTCGAGGTCGGCGTCGTCGACACCGAAGGCGGCCAGCACGGCGTCCAGGTGCTCGCGGCCGGTGGTCTCGGAGGTGGAGATCCCGACGGTGTCGTCGTCGGCGTGCCGCAGGTGCACCCCGCCCTCCGCGGCGGCGGCGACGACGTCGGCGGCGCGTCCGGGGACGCGGACCGTGACGGTGTCGAACAGCTGCTCGTGCACGACGTCGACACCCGCGTCACGCAGCGCGGCGGCCAGCACGGCGGCGTACCGGTGGGTGCGCCGGGCGATGCTCCGCAGGCCCTCGGGGCCGTGGTAGACGGCGTACATCGAGGCCACCACGGCCAGCAGCACCTGTGCCGTGCAGATGTTGGAGGTCGCCTTGTCGCGGCGGATGTGCTGCTCGCGGGTCTGCAGGGCGAGGCGGTAGGCCGAGCGGCCCTCGGCGTCGAGCGACACCCCGACGAGACGACCGGGCAGGTGCCGCTCGAGCCCGGCGCGCACGGACATGAAGCCGGCGTGCGGTCCGCCGTAGAACAGCGGCACCCCGAAGCGCTGCGAGGAGCCGACCACGACGTCAGCGCCCATCGAGCCCGGCGACTCCAGCAGCGTCAGTGCCAGCAGGTCTGCGGCCACCACGGCCATCCCACCCGCCTCGTGCACGGCGTCGATGAGCGGACGCGGGTCGAGGATGCCGCCGTCGGCGCCGGGGTACTGCACCAGCACGCCGCAGGGGGCCTCGTCGCCGGCGGGCAGCCCGGCCGTCAGGTCGGCCACGACGACCGGGATGCCCATCGCCCGCGCGCGGGTCTCGACGACCGCGATGGTCTGCGGCAGCGCGTTGGCGTCGAGCACGAACGGCCCGGTCGCCGACTTGTTGCCCCGACGCACCAGCGTCATCGCCTCCGCCACGGCAGTGGCCTCGTCGAGCAGGGACGCGTTGGCGGTGGGCAGCCCGGTCAGGTCGCCGATCACGGTCTGGAAGTTGAGCAACGCCTCGAGCCGCCCCTGGCTGATCTCCGGCTGGTACGGCGTGTAGGCGGTGTACCAGGACGGGTCCTCCAGCACGTTGCGGCGTACGACGGGAGGGGTGATCGTGCCGTGGTAGCCCAGCCCGATCATCGGCTCCCGGGGCGTGTTGCGCGCGGCGATCTCGCGCAGCTCACGGGCGGCCACCTGCTCGGTCGCGGCCGGTGGCAGGCCCAGGGTGTCGGCGGCGCGGATGCCCCCGGGGACCGCGGCGTCCATGAGGTCGCCCAGCGACGCGAAGCCGACCGACGCCAGCATGGTCGAGACGTCGTCCGCGTCGGGGCCGATGTGTCGGGTGGCGAACGGCTGCGCGGTGTCGAGCTCGGACAGGGAGGGGTGGTCGGACACGGAGGCTCCTGGTGCATGGGGTGTGCAACGGTCAGGTCGCCTCCCCCTCTGTCACCGCCGCCCGCAGGGTGCCCGGGAGTGCTTCAGAGTTGCCTGGCCCGCACAGTCCTGGCGCCTGAGAGGTTCCGGGGAGGAATTGCCCCTTCGGCGCTCCGACCCATGGTGCTCCCGGGGTCGAAGACTCTCCCGTGCGGTGTCAGCAGCGCGCCCAGCCTACCAAGGCCCCCGAAGGGCGCCTTCGAGCATCGGAGCGCGCCGAGGGTCAGCCCGCGGTGCGGGCCCGACGACGAGCCGCCAGCTCGTCCGCCGCGTGGTCGTCGCCGTCGGAGGCCGCGCGCTCGCTCGGCAGCTCGGCGAGCGATCCCTCGATCTCGCGCCAGACGCCGCCGATGGCGATGCCGAAGACGCCCTGACCACCCTGGAGCAGGTCGATGACCTCGTCGTTGGTGGTGCACTCATAGACGCTCGCGCCGTCGCTCATCAAGGTGACGCGGGTGAGGTCGTCGGTGCCGCGGGCGCGCAGGTGCTGGACCGCGGTGCGGATCTGCTGCAGCGAGATGCCGGCGTCGAGCAGCCGCTTGATCACCTTGAGCAGCAGGATGTCGCGGAAGGAGTAGAGCCGCTGGGTGCCGGAGCCGGTGGCGCCTCGGACGCTCGGCTCGACGAGCTTGGTGCGGGCCCAGTAGTCGAGCTGGCGGTAGGTGATGCCGGCGGCGTTGCACGCGGTGGGTCCGCGGTAGCCGGTGTCGCTGGGCAGCGGTGACACGTCGTCGTCGAAGAGGAGGCCCTGGTCGTCCGCGTGGGCGGCTGCCTCGTCGGCGGCGCGCTGCGCCGCGGCGTCCAGCGCCTCGTGCGCGAACTTGTCGTTGCCTGTCACCGGTGACCTCCGTCATCTGCTTCGCTCAGCATGTCGCTCCCGGGGAAGGCCGATCGGGTGACCGGAGTACAACGGTGGAGTTACAGCGAAGACACTCTCAAGGTAAGCCTCACCCCTGGGTCGGTCAACGCGACACGCTCGCAGGTAACTCTCAAGTTGAGGTTGAGGCTTGGATTCGTCTGCGAGTGCCCCGCCCACGATCCCCGCCCGATCGCAGACGAATCGGGGAGGCGGTGAGGCGGCGGGTCAGCGGGACTCGAAGTCCTCCGGGGACACGTGGTCGAGGAACTCGCGGAACTTCTCGACCTCGTCCTCCTGCTCGTCCGGGACGGCCAGACCGGCCTCGTCCAGGACGTCCTCGGCACACACGATCTTGCTGCCGGTGCGCAGTGCGAGCGCGATCGAGTCGGAGGGCCGGGCGCTGACCTCGATGCCGGACTCGAAGACCAGCAGGGCGTAGAAGACGCCGTCCTTCATCTCGGTGATCCGGACCTCGGTGAGGTCGTTGCCGGTGGCGTGGAGGACGTCCTTCATCAGGTCGTGCGTCAGCGGGCGCGGCGGGACGACGCCCTGCTGGGCGAACGCGATCGCGGTGGCCTCGACGGCCCCGATCCAGATGGGCAGGTAGCGGTCGCCCGCGACCTCCCGCAGCAGCACGATGGGCTGGTTCGAGGGCATCTCGACCCGGACACCGATCACGTCGACTTCACGCACGAGAATCACCCTACTCCCGCCGGAAAGGCGTGCGGTGCGGACGCACCGGCCGGCCGGGCCGACGAGCCCCTAGGACGAACGCAGCCCACTCTTCACGAGCGAGGCGTGCAGCCGCACGCAGAGCGCCGCGACCTGCGCGGTGGCCTCCTCGGCACGCGCGGAGGCGCCGGCCTCCCGGCCACGCCGGATCGGGGCGACGACCTGCTCGGTGAGCCCGACCTCGCGGTCCGCCGCGGTCTTGAACGCGCGCAGGTGGCGAGGCTCGATGCCGTAGGCCGCGAGCTCGCCGACGGTCTTCGACACGACCAGCGCGTCGCCGTCGTACGGCGCGCCGTGACTGCCCCCACGCGGCTTCACCAGCCCGTAGGTCTCCAGCTGCTCGAGGAGCGGCTCCTCGATCTCGGCCGCGGTGAGCAGCTCGTTGCGCGAGAGCCGCAGCTCGCTGCTGCTGTCGCTGATGAACGCCTCGGGCGTGGGGTAGCCGTCGATCGCCAGCGCGACGCGCGGCACCTGGGGGGTGGCCGAGCCGTTGAGCGCCGGCGGCTCCAGGCCGCGGTCGATCGCGTCGAGGTGCTCGCGGATCACCTTGAGCGGCAGGTAGGCCTCCCGCTGGCAGGTCAGGACGTAGCGCAGTCGCTCGACGTCCTGGTGGGAGAACTTGCGGTAGCCCGACGGGGTTCGCTCGGGCTCGATGAGCCCCTCGGACTCCAGGAACCGGATCTTGGAGATGTTCAGGCCCGGGAAGTCGGGGCGGAGGCGTTCGAGCACCTCCCCGATGCTCATCCGCGCCCGCGACGCTGGTTGCCTCACGGGCCGGTGCTAGCTCGTCGTGGTGGCGTGGGAGGCGAAGTACACCAGGCGGTACTTGCCGATCTGCACCTCGTCGCCACCCTGCAGGGCGACCTCGTCGATGCGGTCGCGGTTGACGTAGGTGCCGTTGAGGCTGCCCACGTCGGCGACCTGGAAGCCGTCCGGCGTACGACGGAACTCGGCGTGCCGGCGCGAGACCGTCACGTCGTCGAGGAAGATCTCGCTGTCGGGGTGCCGACCTGCGGACACCACGTCGGTGTCGAGCAGGAAGCGGCTGCCGGCGCTCGGGCCGCGCTGCACGACCAGCAGGGCACTGCCCTGGGGAAGGGCGTCGACCGCAGCGGCGTCGGAGTCGTTGAGCGAGCGCTCCTCGCGGTGCTCGGCCTCCTTGACCGGGCCGCCGAAGGTGATCGTCGCGGTGGTCTCGCTGGGCGACTCCCCCGCGCCGGCGCCCGCGGCCGGAGTGCCGGCCGCCTGGAGCTGGGTGCCGCACTGCGAGCAGAAGCGCGCCCCGTCGGGGTTCTGGTGCCCACACTGTGTGCAGAACGGCATTGAGGTCTCCCGGTGTGCGGTGGTGGTGGCGGCGACCACAACCCTCAACCGTCAGTCGAGGTTCATGGTTGCTGCGACGAACCTATCAGTGAACGACGGTGGAGCAACCCGTCAGGACTCGACGCTGGACCGGTAGCTGTCGGCGTCCATGAGGGCGTCGACCTCCGCGCTGTCGGCCGGCACCAGCTCGAAGAGCCAGCCCTCGCCGTAGGGGTCGGAGTTGACCAGCTCGGGGGTGCCGTCGAGCGCCTCGTTGCGCGCCGCGACCGTGCCGGTGATCGGTGCGTAGACGTCGCTGACCGACTTGGTCGACTCGAGCTCGCCGATCGCCCCACCGCTCGACACGCTCTCCCCCACCTGGGGGAGCGAGACGTAGACGATGTCGCCCAACGCCTCCTGGGCGTAGTCGGTGATGCCGATTCGGACGGAGCCCTCGGCCTCGCCGGGGCTGCGCACCCACTCGTGCTCGCTGGTGTACTTGAGGTCGTCGGGGTACACGTCGCTCCTAGGGGTGGGCCGGTCGGGATCGGTGAGCGGCAGGCTACCGGCTGGGGCTGACCTCGGAGAAGCGAGGTTCGTCCGGGTCGACGACGCTGCGGATCTCGATGCCGTCCGCGGCCGTCACCTTGACCACCGTCACCTCGCCGCCGACGTCCGCGACGCCGTCGATGAAGCCGTCGAAGAAGTCCAGGGCCGTAGCCAGGGTGTCCGGGTCACCGATCGCCTCGATGACGTAGGGCGCCTCGAGGGTCGTGCCGTCCACCCGGACCCCGCCCGAGGCGGTGTCCTGGAAGGACGTCTGCGCGACGGCGCGCACCGAGTCGTTGAACTCGATCACCTCGGCGCCCGCGTCGCGGAGCTCCTGCAGCCCGTTGAGGAGCTGGTTGGTGCCCACCCCCTGCCCCACGTCGGTGACCGTGATCCGCACCCCCGGGCCGACGGCCGGCACGGTGCCGGCGAGCAGGCCGAGGGTGTCGGCCTTGGCGCGCGCGAGCTCGACCGCCGTACGGCGTGCGTCGGTGTCCGTGCGCAGGGACGCCCGGTTCTCCTCGAGCTGCGCGATCTCGGACTCGGTGCGGCGCGAGGCGAGCGAGAGGTTGTTGATGTACTGGATCAGGTCGCCCTGCCGCGCCCCGACGTACTGGTCGTCCTTGTCGTTGGACTTGACCTGCGTGACGGCGGCGAAGCCGACGACGGCGAGCAGCACCGCGACCACGACCTGGCCGCGCGAGGTGCTGCGCAGCGCCGCGAGGAGACGGGCGCGACCGTCGGTCGGCGGGACCGTGGCCTCCGACTCCTCGTCGCGGCCCGGCTCCGTCGGGGTGTCGGGGGTGAGGTCAGGCATGGAAGATGTGCCGCCGGATCGCGGCGACGTTGGAGAAGATCCGGATGCCGAGCACCACGATGACGCCGGTCGAGAGCTGGCCGCCGACACCGAGCTTGTCGCCGAGGTAGACGATCAGGGCCGCGATCAGCACGTTGGAGACGAACGAGACGACGAAGACCTTGTCGTCGAAGATGCCGTCCATGAAGGCGCGCAGCGCCCCGAACACCGCATCCAGCGCCGCGACCACCGCGATGGGGAGGTAGGGCTCGAGCCAGAGCGGGACCTCGGGCTGCAGGAACAGCCCGGCGAGCACGCCGAGCAGCAGCCCGATGGCGGCGATCACTGGCTACCGCCCGGGGCGGTGCGGAGCGACGCGGGGATGGCGGCGTAGCGCAGCGACGTGCGCTTCGCGGCGGGCAACGTCATCTTCTCCTCGGTGGTCACCTCGAACTGCAGACCGAACGACGATTGTAGGGTCACCAGGGTCTGCCCGCCCTTCGTGTCGAGCAGCCGACCCCCCATCGTCTTGCTGTTGCCGACGGCCAGCACGTTGTAGGGACTGCGCAGGTAGACGAAGTTCACGCCGATCGAGCTGCCCACGTCGCGGATGGCGCTCAGGCTCGTGAGCCGCTGGCCGTTGATCGAGATCGACTCCGCCCCCACCTCCCACAGTCCGTTGACCAGGCGCTGCAGGTCCAGGGCGTGCACCCGCTGCTTGTCGTTGGTCGTCCCGGGCGCGTCCGCCACCCGCACCTTGATGCCCTCGCCGGTGATCGCCGCGGCGGCCGACGTCACCCCGAGCCGCTCCAGCTCGGACTCGACCGCCCGGCCGCGGGCCCTCGCGTCCAGGTTGCCGGCCCGCAGCGAGTCGACCTCCCTCTCGAGCTCGGCACTGCGCGCCCGCAGCGCGTCGAGGTTGTCGCGGCGGGCGTTCACCTGCGCGACGAGGGACTGCCGCGACAAGGCGGACTCGTCGGCGTTGCGCGCGGTCTGTACGGCGGCCGTGGCGACGAGCGCGCCGAAGAGCGCGAGCACCAGCACGGCCGTGAGACCTGGACGTCTGGGCACGCGCGGACCGCCGGCCGCCGTACCCGCCCGTGCCTGCGAGACGTGGGCGTAGTCCTCGTCGAGGGAGGTGGCGGTCAGGTAGTTGAGCAGGCCCATCACGGCCTGCGGGGTGTCCGAGGCCGGGGTGTGGACGCGCTGGTCAGCCACTGTCGAGCACCGGGGCCCGGTGGTCGCGGTCGGCAAGCAGCTTGCGGACCTGCCAGGCGTAGAGCAGGCCCGCCCACCAGTAGAGCCCGGTGCCCCAGATCGCGAACGCCCAGCCGAACACCTTCGCGAGCGTCTCCAGCGACCCGATGCCGTCGCCGAGGAGCAGCAGCGGGAACGCGTAGAGCAGGTTCGCGGTCGCGGCCTTGCCGAGGAAGTGCACCGGCAGCGAGCTGTAGCCGCGGGTGCGCAGGAACGGCACGAGGCACCACAGGAAGGCGTCGCGCGCGGGCAGCAGGACCGCCAGCCACCACGGGATGATGTCGCGCATCCCGAGACCGATCACCGTCGAGAGGATGTAGAGCCGGTCGGCGACGGGGTCGAGGATCGCCCCGAGCGGCGAGGTCTGGTGGAGCTTGCGGGCCAGGTAGCCGTCGAGCCAGTCGGTCAGGCCGGAGACGAAGAGGACCGCGAGTGCCCATCCGTCCGCCTCGGGCACGAGGATCAGCCACAGGAACAACGGCACGCCCGCGAGCCGGATGATCGAGATGATGTTCGGGATGGTGAGGACCCGGTGGGTGTCCGCCACCATGTCGTCCTGCGCGTCCACCAGCTATCCCTCACTCACCACGCGGCCTCGCGTGGTCTGGGCTGCTCGCGGGTCGGGTCGACCCGTCCGGTCGTGCAGTACCTTAGCCCGCCGCGCCCTGCCTTCTCGCCGCTGGTGCGGCGTCGGCGCGTGTCCGCGGGAACGCGTCAGGAGTGCGTGATCGAGCGGCCGCAGCGCGGGCAGTGGGCCCGGGCGCAGAGGTCGAGCTGCTGACCGCAGTTGCAGCTCGACGAGCTGGCGCAGCGGGCGCGGGTCTGGTTGGTGCGGTTCTCGGCGACGGTGCCGGTCTCGGTGCGGGTCACGAGTCTCATCTCCCCAAATCGTGCTCGTGTTTCCCAGGAGACGCCCTCCACTGCCCCTGATGACGCAGAAACACCGCACCTAGTCACAACGGGTCATATCATTTCGCCCCTTCAGGTGACTTCGATGGCATAACCGCGGCGATCGGGACGCGTTGTACCCATGCACACGTCCCAGCGTCCCCGCGTCCCAGCCGACCCTGCCCAGACCGGAGCCACCATGCGCCGTCCGTCCCGACCCACCCGCCGCGCGCGCGTCACCGGCGTCGCGGCGGTCGCCGCCGTGACCGCCGCGACCGTGGCGCTCACCGGCCTCACCCCGGCCGAGCCGGCGGCGGCCCGTCCGACCAGGGACCGGCACGTGATGTTCGTCGGCAACAACTGGGACGGGACCGCCACCGTGGTCGACGTCGACCGCAGGAAGCGGATCAAGACGCTGAACATCATCCCGGACCGCGCCCAGGAGCTGCGCGACATCTATGCCAGCCCCGACCGGCTGGCGTTCTACCTCGCCGTCCAGCAGGGAGTCGGCGAGGGCCACGACCAGTACGTCGACGACATGTTCACCACCCGCGACGGCCGGCTGCTCGCCGTCTCACGCCCCAGCTTCGCCGACGTGGTCTGGATCGACCTGGCGAGCGGCCGGATCGTGCGGGAGCAGCAGATGGACGGCTACCGCACCGACCACATGGGGGTCTCCCCCGACGGTCGGCGCCTGCTGGTCTCGGACTCCACGGACCGGTCCGTGCACGAGTACGCCATGGGCGGCAAGGGCATCACCCGCACCGGCCGCCGGCTGCGCACCTTCGAGTCCGGCGACACCCCGCACGAGAGCAACTACCTGCGCGACGGCGCGCAGGTGCTGCACGCCTCGATCGGGCGCGTCTACACCCCCCTGGACTACCCGCACCTCGGCCCGATCGACGGCGACGTCGTGCACGACACCGTGAAGGCCGACCGCTGGCTGCAGGTCGTGCGCACCCGCGACTTCGCGATCCTCAAGCGCTGGGACCTGGGCAAGGAGCTGACCGAGGCCGGCTACCCGGGCATGAGCTCGGCCGTGCGTCCGGTCGCCCTGTCCCCCGACGAGCGGACGGCCTACCTCCAGGTGTCCTTCCTGCACGGCTTCGTGGAGTTCAAGCTCGACCGTCGCGACCCGACCGGCGGGGGCGACTACACCGTCGGCACCGCGAAGGAGCCGGCGACCGGCGTGGTCACCCGGATCGCGCGGCTTCCGGTCTCCGAGGAGGCCCGGAACACCCCGCGCGAGCAGTACGTCCTCGACTCCGCCCACCACGGCATCGCGATGAACCGCGCCGGCACCCGGCTCTGCGTCGCGGGCACGATGTCGGACTACGCCGCCATCGTCGACCGCTCCACCTTCCGCCACCGGGTCTTCTCCGGCCGCGCCCGGTTCCTCGAGGGCCGCACCTACGCCAAGCCCTACTGGGCCACCACCGGGCAGCGCGACGGCAAGTGCTGGGTGTCGATGAGCGGCAGCGACCTGGTCACGGTCATCGACTACCGCAAGCGCAAGGTGATCGCGGAGATTCCTGTCGGCGACCACCCGCAGCGGGTCCGCGACGGTCTGCTCGACGGGAGGGTGCTGCGCGCCTGGGGGCGTGGCGCTGCCTCCTCCCGGCCCGACCTGTCCCCCGTCCCGGTCTCTGCCGCGCAGCGCGACGCCGCGGATGCCTTCACCGCCCGTGCGATCGCGGACATGCTGACCCCCTGACGCCTGGGAGGCAGCTCAGTGGGTACGGGCTGCCCATGGACAAGCGCACACTAGGCAGGACGGGCCGCTCGGTCTCCGTCGTCGGACTCGGCACGTGGCAGCTCGGAGCGGACTGGGGAGACGTCACGGAGTCGGACGCCCTGGACGTGCTCGCGGCGTCCGTCGAAGGCGGCGTCACCTTCTTCGACACCGCGGACGTCTACGGCGACGGCCGCAGCGAGCAGCTGATCGGCCGGTTCCTCGCCGAGCACCCGGGGCATGCGGACGCCGGCGTGACGGTGGCGACCAAGATGGGACGCCGCGAGGAGCAGGTCCCCGAGAACTACGTGCTCGACAACTTCCGCGCCTGGACCGAGCGCTCGCGCCGCAACCTCGGCGTCGACACCCTCGACCTGGTGCAGCTGCACTGCCCGCCCACGAGCGTCTACACCGACGACGAGCTGTACGACGCGCTGGACACCCTCGTCGAGGAGGGCGCCATCGCCGCCTACGGCGTCAGCGTGGAGAAGGTCGAGGAGGCCCTCGCCGCGATCGCGCGTCCGCAGGTCGCGAGCGTGCAGATCATCGCGAACGCCTTCCGGCTCAAGCCCGTCGAGGAGGTCTTCCCGGTCGCTGCAGAAGCCGGCGTCGGGATCATCGTCCGGGTGCCGCTGGCCTCCGGCCTGCTGTCCGGGAAGTACGACGCGAGCACGACGTTCGCGAAGGACGACCACCGCTCCTACAACCGCGACGGCAGCGCCTTCGACGTCGGCGAGACCTTCTCCGGCGTCGACTTCGAGACCGGGCTCCGGGCGGCCCAGGAGTTCGCCGGGCTGGTGCCCGACGGCCTCACCCCGGCGCAGGCCGCGATCGCCTGGCTCTGGCAGCACCCGGCCGTGTCGAGCGTGATCCCGGGTGCCCGCAACGTGAAGCAGGCGCGGGCCAACGCCGCGGCCGGCGACGTGGCGCCGCTCGGTGACGCGTTCGACGCGGGGGTGCGCGGCATCTACGACGACCACCTGCGTGCCGCGATCCACGACCGCTGGTGACCACGAGAGGATGACCGCATGACTGCCTACTGGATCAGCATCTACCAGGAGATCACCGACGACGCCAAGGTCGCGGCGTACGCCGAGATCGCCGGCCCGGCCCTGCAGCGGGCGGGCGGTCGGTACGTCGCCCGCGGACTGCCCGAGCTCACCTACGAGAACGGTCAGCAGACCCGCACGGTCGTCATCGAGTTCGACTCCGTGGAGGCCGCACGCGCCGCGCACGAGAGCGATGCCTACCAGGAGGCCCTGACGGTCCTGGGGGACGGCGCCGTGCGGGACATGCGGATCGTGCCGGGGGTCGAGGCGACCTAGGGGCCAGCGGGGCTCAGCGGGGCTCGGCCGCCGCCGGGTGTCGCTGCGCCCACGGCCGGGCCTCCTCCAGCTGGGCCGCGAGCTGCAGCAGCGCCGCGTCGGAGCCCAGACGCCCCGACGAACTGCACGCCGAGCGGGAGTCCGCGTCGCCGTCCAGTGCAGCGGCACGCTCATCGCCGGGCGGCCCGTGAGGTTGGCCAGCTGGGTGTAGGGCACCCAGCCGAGGTTGTCGGAGATCAGCTCGTCCATGATCCCGGACCGGGCGAGCAGCTTGCCGGCCCGCAGCCTGCTGATCACCCGGGACGCCTTCTGCAGCCGGTCGGGCGTCGTGGTGACACCCACCTCCAGCGGCGGCTTCGCGAGCGTCGGCGTGAGGAAGTAGTCGTAGGTCTGGTGGAACGCCGCGAGCGAGTGCACGTAGTTGTTGACGTCCTGCAGGGCGCGCAGCATCGGCAGCAGCCCGGTGGCGCGCCCGAGCTCCGCGCTCGCCAGCGTGTCGGCCTCGAAGGCGCTGTCCGGAGCGCCGAGCCGCCTCTTGATGTCGGCGACCTGGCCGTGCAGCTGGCCGAACCAGATCGTCAGGAAGTCGCGCGCCAACGCCTCGTCGTCGTAGGGCGGTGCGACCTCCTCCACCTCGTGGCCGAGCTCGACGAGCAGCGCGGCGGTCGCCTCCACGGCAGCCACGGCCTCCGGGTCGGGCGAGGCGTTGATCGCGGACGCGGCCGACCAGCCGATGCGCAGCGTGCCGGGCTGCTGGCGGAGGGCGTCGGCGAACGCGGTCGGCGGGCAGCGCGGCCTGGTAGCCGGTGCGCGGGTCGGCGCCCGATGATCGCGTCGAGCAGCCCCGCGCTGTCGCGCACGGTGCGGGACACGACGCCCTGGGTGACCATGCCGAACATGACCTCACCGGTCTGCGGACCGTGGGGCGTCAGCCCGCGGCTCGCCTTGAGGCCGAAGAGCCCGTTGCAGGCCGCCGGGATCCGGATCGAACCGCCGCCGTCGTTGGCTCCGGCCGCCGGCACGATGCCGGCCGCGACCGCCGCACCCGAGCCGCCGGAGGATCCGCCCGGGCGTGTGCCCGGTGTGCCACGGGTTGCGTGCCGGCCCCCACAGCTCGGACTCGGTGATCCCCTTGGCGCCGAACTCCGGGGTGTTGGTCTTGCCGAAGACGACCAGGCCGGCGTCCAGGAATCGCTGGGTGACCAGGGCGTGCTCGGTGGCGACGTCGTCGACGAGGGACCGCGAGCCGTTGGACGTCGGGAAGCCGGCGTACTCCTGACCCAGGTCCTTGACCAGGAACGGCACGCCCGGCGAAGGGACCGTCCAGCGTCGAGGCCGCGCGCTCGTCCGCGACGGCGTCGAGGTCACGCACGATCGCGTTGATCGCCGGGTTGACGTCGTCGCGGCGGCGGCGGGCCAGGGCGAGCAGCTCGGGGGCGGTGACCTCGCCCTTCGCGACCAAGGAGGCGAGGCCGGTGGCGTCGTGGGAGAGGTACTCGTCGGGCGTCATGCCGGGAGGCTACCCCTCAGAGCGCCAACCGCTCGTAGGCCTCGGCGGGGTCGCCGCCGGCCGCGGCGTCGAGGAACTCCGCGAGGCAGCGGTCCACGGTGAGGACGTTGCTGTAGACGAGGCCCCGACACAGCACGGCGGGCAGCCCGACCCCCTCGGGCAGGAAGAGCATCGTGCGGAACACCAGCTCTCCTGTGTCGAGGTCGAGCTGGAAGGCGCCGGTGAGCAGCCGCCAGTTGGCGCGCACCAGCAGCCGGGTGACGGACTCGCGGTGCTCCGGCTCGACCGTCACCGGAAGCACCGACTCGAACGCCAGCTGGCCGAAGGGGTCGTAGGGCCGCGCCCGGCACGTCCAGCTGTGCTCGGTGCCGACGAAGCGGGTGTCGATGCACGGCAGTCCGTCGAAGGTGCCCGGCGCGACCGGCCAGCCGTCCGTGGAGAGGAAGTCCAGCACCTCGCCGAACATCAGCCCAGCTCCTCGTTCAGCACTGCCCGCAGGCTGCGGGCCTCCGAGAAGGTCGGCTCGAGCTCGAGCGCCCGGTTCACCCACGTCGTCGCGGTCCGCAGGTCGCGCAGCCCCCGATGCGCCATCGCCATCGCGAACGCGGCGGGCGCGCTGTCCGGATGCTCCGCGACCGACCGCTCCAGGAAGCCGGCCGCGTCGGCGAACCACCCCATCGCCGAGAACCCCAGCCCGACGCACAGCGCCAGGTCGATCGGCTCCCCGATGGGGAAGTAGTTGTCCCACGCCCGCCGCAGCGCACGCGCGACCTCGCACTTCAGGTGCTCGGGCACGACCGGCAGCAGCTCCAGCAGCACCGGCAGCAGCTCGATCAGCAGGGCCGGGTCATGCCGCGACAGCCGCAGGGCCGCCAGCACCGACTCGACCGAGGACGGCTGGCCCGCACTGAGCAGCGGCCGGAGCGCGTAGTAGTTGTCCGGACCGGTGTCGAGCAGCTGGTCGCGCACCCACGACCCGAATCGGTCCGGGTCGTCGAGGTGTCCGTGCACGAGGGCCGCGACGACCAGGCTGCGGGCCGGCTCGGCGGGCAGGATCGGCGTACCCCCGCGGTGGCGGAGCCAGCGGGCCAGGAAGTCGAAGTTGACCATGACCGAGAAGCCGCTGCCGTGCCAGACCACCGATGGCGACGGGTGTCCGCACAGCTCGGACGGCGTGCTGTGCCCCTTGTCGGCGACGAGCACGCAGCTGGTGCCGGACGTCAGGCCCGCCAGGTGCTCGAGGCAGCGCAGGCCACCGGACGGCACCAGGACCGCGGTGTCGTCGAGCACCTCGACGTAGTGCGCGAGCACGGCGGCGACGTCGTCCGGCACCGGCCCGCAGTCGCGGTCCTGCCACGACAGCTCGGTGGTGCCGTCGGGCACCGCGACGTGGCACTCCCGCAACGCGCCACCGCGCACCGTGTAGCCGTCGTGGCGCAGGGTGTCGAAGACGTAGTTGGCGATCCCGAGCACCGGCGCGCGCAGGGTGCCGGCCTCGAGGAGGCGCCCGGACACCTCGAGCCGCAGCGGCCCGAGCCGGTCGGCGTCGAGCACCGCGAAGTCGAGCAGCCCCTCCGCGACGAGCGACTGGTACGACGGGTGCGCGACCCACGACGCGACCCGGTCGGCGGAGAAGTCGGTGAGGACGTAGGTGAACCGCAGCCCCGGGGCGAGCTCGCGCAACGCCCGGACGAACAGGTAGCCGAAGCGGCCCGTTCCGCCCCCGAGCTCCACGACGTGGGGCACGTCAGCGTCCCCCGGCACGTCAGGGCCGCCGGCGCCGCTCGTCCGCGCACCGGCCGCGTCGAAGAACTCCAGCGCGAGTCGCGCGTAGGTGCTGGCGATCCGCGGGTTGCCGGTGATGTGGTGCGGCACCGTCGAGGTGCCCCAGATCTCCTGGGCGGCACGCGCGTAGAGGCTGCGCTGCCGCTCCCACAGCGGCGACTCCGAGAGCCGGTACGACGGCGCCTCGGGCGGCTGCGGCGCGAAGAGCGAGCCGATCGTCTTGCCCTGCACGTCGACCTCGGCCGTCGTCATGCGTCGCTCCAGGTGAGCTCGGTGGTGCGCAGCACGCCGTCCCCGAGGGCGTCGACCTCCAGCGGTCCGACGCGGACCGTGCGGAACCCTCCGCCGGGCCGCTCGCCGACGCCCAGGTCGTCGACCAGGGGCAGCTCCCAGCCGGGCCCGACCGGACCGTCGGTGGCGTCGGTGTCGACCGGGTGCGTCGCCTGGTCGACGACGGCGCTGTCCTCGTCGAACACCGTGACCTCCACGCTCACCGATGCCCCGATGCGTACGACGACCGGGGCCGTGCCCACGTGCCGGACGACCGCACCGGCGCCGACGTGCAGCTCGAGCGCGGCGACCGGGTCGTCCGCGAGGTCCTCGCGCAGCCGGCGCAGCACCGCCACCAGCTCCGCGAAGCCGGTCGGCGCACTCGCGGGCCCGTCGAGGACGACGTCGGGCAGACCGTCGGCGACCAGGTGGTCGCGCGAGGCGCCCGGGGAGGCGTCGTCGGCCGGGGCGTCGGCGTCGTGCGCCGCCTTCGAGGCGTCGGCCAGCGCCGTACGCTCCGCAGGGGTGAGGTCGCGCGCGAACGTGCCGACCCGGTGTCCCGCGGTCTGCCAGGCGCGGGCCCGACCGGTGTCGTCGACCTCGACGCCCGCCTCGGTGGTGCGGGTGCCGTGCGTCGTCCGGGTGAGGCGGGTGGTCATCGGCGCTCCGGCTTCCAGATGTCGACGGCGCCCTTCTGCAGCGCCCACTCCTTGGCGAGGAGGTTGACGAAGGGTTGCACGTGCCGGGGCTCGATGGGGTGCTCGTGGGCGGGCGCCGACTTGCCGCCGCCGCCCCTGGCCGGAGTGGTCTCCATCGTCCCCATCAGGCTGCGGTTGGAGTAGAGGAACGGCGTCACGCTGGCACCGAAGTTCGCTTGGAAGCCGGTCACCTTCACGTCGTTGAACGCCTTCTGGATGTCGGCGTAGACCTTGTTGCCGCCGTTCGCCCGGGCGTAGTCCTGCGCCACCAGCCGGGAGAAGCCCCCCTGCTTGCCACCGAGCGCCGTGGTGATGATGCCGGCCAGGTTGGCGCCCCACCGCGGGTCGTTCTTGGCGGCCAGCGGTGCGGGCGGCGCGTCGTCGAGGGGGAGCTTGGCCTTGATGTCGCCGGCCGTCTTGGTGGCGTCGGCGGCGAGGCCGCTGGTGTCCCCGACCGACGGCTCCTCGCCGGTCACGTCGACGTAGTGCTCCTCGGTGCGGTTGTACTCGTCGGCCAGACCGATCAGGTGCCCGAACTCGTGGGGAGCCATCGAGCGTCGCGGGTCGATGGTGTACCAGGTCCCGGAGTTGGAACGGCTGTCGGCGCGGTCGGCCTTGGGCAGGGACGGGTCGAAGCGGAACACCTCGACGTCGTGGTCTCCCCCGCGCTTGGCCGTGAAGTCGAGGTTCATCGACTTCTTCTTCGGGTCGCTGTGGTTGACCGCCTTGAAGGTGCTCCAGATCTCGCGGATGTCGCTGAGCCACTGGCCGATCCGTCCCGAGACGTTCTTCTGCTTGGGAAGGAAGTTGATCCCGACGGTGATCGTCATGGCCGTCTTCGACATCTTCCAGTCGTAGCTGGCGCGGAGGCCGACGTTCTTGACGCCCTCGACCTCCTCGCGCCAGTCGAACTCGACGTGTCCCTGCGTCGCCGCCCCCGCCGTCTCCAGCTTGGCCCAGGTGGCCGGGTCGGCGACGCCGTTGTTGGGCAGCTTGACCCCGGTCTGGAACTCCTTGAGCGCGCCGTCGGTCTTCGGCCCGAACACCCCGTCGACGCCGAGCTTGGCGCCGGTGGTCAGGCCGCTGCCGTTCAGTCGCTGCTGCAGCTCCTTGACGGCGACCCCCTTGGCCCCGGCCTGCAGCTGCTTGTGCGTCCCCAGCGCCGGGGTGAGCGGGACCTGGGTGTTGCCCGGTCCGCCGATGACCGTGTCGTTGCCGCTCACGCTCACCGATGGCGCCCTGGCCTTGAGCTGCTTGTGCGTCTCCCCCTCGACGAGGCCGTCCTCGGCCACGCCCGCGACCTTCTCCGCGATGAGCCTGCGCTGGAAGGCCTTGGCCGCGGTCGTGGTCTCCGAGTCGAACCGGCCCGTGATCGCCAGGCGCGGCGCGGCCCCGACCGCGTTCAGCTGCTGCTGGACCACCCCGACGTCGTGGGACGGACCGTCGCCCTCCTTGACCCGCTGCACGGCCAACGCGCCGACGAACGCCGTGACGGCGCGGTTGCCGACCTGTCGCTGCAGGTTGACGAGCAGATGCTCCCGGTCGCGCGCCCGCAGCCCCTCCGCTGGGTCGTCCTGCGCGCGCGAGGGGTGGGCGCGGTGCGCCCGTTCCGTCATGGCACGGAGCCTAGGGACGCGGAGATCGTCTTCGCAACGAAGCACGCACAGAGTGCCCGAAGGGGTAACCAGGTGGGTGGGCTACTGCGGGGGCGGCTCGGCGGGCTGCCTGCCGAGGCTGCCGATCGCTACGACGATCAGCAGCGCCCCGAGGACGCCAGCCGGGGTCAGTCGCTCCGAGAGGACCGCCGCCGCGAGGAGCACCGCGGTGACCGGCTCGGTCAGCGTGGCGACGACCGCCGTGCCGCTCGGCGTGGTGCGCAGACCCGCGAACAGCATCGCGTAGGCCAGCGCCATGGTCACGACGCCGAGGTAGGCGATGAGCAGCCACGAGGGTGCGTCCGACGTCACGGCCCTGCCTCCGAGGACCTGCACCGGGATCGTGCCCAGCGGGACCAGTACGACGGCGGCGATCGTCATCGTGACCGTCGTCAGGGTGAGGGTGTCGTGCCCCTGGGACAGTGGACGGGCCGCCTCGGCGGACAGCGCGTACGCCGCGCCCGAGCCCAGCGCCGCGAGGATCCCCCAGCCGGCGTACGACGAGGTCGCTCCCCCGGTCCCCGCGAGGCCGACCAGGAACAACCCGGCCACCGCGACCACGACCGGGACCGCCTGCCCGGTCGACGGGAGCCTGCGACGCCGGACACTGGCGACGGCGAGCAGCAGGACGGGCGCGAAGCCTAGGCAGACCACGGTGGTGACGCCCACGCCGCTGAGCACGACGGCCACGAAGAAGAGCAGCTGGAAGGTCGCGGTCAGCACCCCGACGGCGAGGGCTCGCCGTCCCTGGGTCCGGACCAGCGCCCGGCAGGCGTCGAGCCGACCGAGGACGGCCGCGGCGGCCACCAGCACGATCACAGCTGCCACGGCGCGGTAGGCGCTGATCGTCAACGGGGACAGCGACGACCGCTCGTGGATCAGCTGGACCGCGGTGCCGATCGTGCCCCAGATCGCGCCGGCGAGGAGGACCAGCGTCAACCCCCGCCACGGATGCCCGGACCCGGAGGACGGCAACGCCGACCGGCGCCGTGACCGCTCAGACACGCGGGGCACGACGACCCACGACGAACAGCCGCGGGGTGGTCTCGCCACGGGCGCGGAGGGGACCTCGCAGGTACCACTCGACGTCGACCAGACCCGCAGCCTCGACGACACCGAGCACGGAAGGGGGGTCGTGCAGCACGATCGCCAGGTCGACGTCGTGCCCGAACCACTCGTCCACCTGCCGGATCTCGGAGCCGGCCTGCAGGGCCAGCACCAACCACCCACCGGGCACCAGCGGCCGCACCAGCGACTCGACCGCACCGGGCAGCTCGGAGGCCGCGAGGTGGATCAGCGAGTGCCACCCGAGCACGGCGCCCCAGCCACTGCTCGCGGGGGGCCGGGCGAGTCTGCGGAGGTCGCCGAGCTCGTAGCGGCCGTCCGGGAAGCGGCGGCGCGCCTGCTCGACCATCGCGGGCGCCACGTCGATCCCCGTGACGTCGGCACCCAGCGCGGCGAGGTAGGCCGTGACATGTCCCGGCCCCGACCCGACGTCCACGACGGGCGCTCCCGCGGCTGCCACGACGACGCGGTCCAGGAGCCACCGTTCGAACGGCAGAGCGTCCAGCTCGTCGACGACGTGGTCGGCGTAGTCGGCCGCGACCACGTCGTACGCCGCCCGCACCCGCTCGTCACGACGGTCGGCGCCGTCGGCGAGCACCGCGTCCCGGTCGGGGGCCGGCGTCTCGACCGCCGTGTCCGCTGCGGCGACGGGTCCGAGCAGCAGCACCCAGCGGTGGTCCTGCTGACCGGGACGCCGCTCGAGCCTCCGCACGAGGGGCTGGTCGCGCGCGGCCATGCGGCGCAGGCACGTCTCCACCTCGTCCCGGTCGGCGAACGCGTGCAGCCGTTCGGTGCGGGTGCGCAGCTCCCCCGGCGACTGCGGGCCGCGCAGCAGCAGCACGGTGAGCAGGGCGCGCTCGTCGTCGGTCAGGTCCAGGACCTCGTCGAGGGTCTGGTGGTACTTCAGTGTGCGACGCCCCCGGTCGGACCAGACGATCCGGAGCAGGCCCCGCTCCTTGAGACCGCGGGCGGTCCGTTCGACGGTCGGCTGGTCCAGGTCGAGCACCGGGTCCCGGCTGCTCGTCTGGTTGCAGGCGGACTGCAGCGCGTTGGCGGACAGCGGGTAGCTGGCCGGAACGGTCGCCTGCTTCTCCAGCAGGCTGCCGAGGATGCGCTGCTCCGCCGGGTCGAGGACAGGAAGGTCGCTCACGCCCTGACCCTAGAGCTCCCTCAGGCGGTGATCGCGTCCGACTCCGCCGGGTCCGCGCCGCGCAGGCGCAGCCGCAGCCGTACGAGGTCGGAGACGGCGTCGAGGAACCGCTCCGTGCTGTCGCCGACCTGCAGGTCGTCGAAGTAGTGGCGCCGCATGGCCACCCGGGCCAGGTGGTGCTCGTCGTGGGCCAGCCGCTCGGCGACGAGCGCGCTCAGCCGTCCCAGGCCGCTCGCCTCCACGACGTCGGCGCACCGGCTGACCGGGACCTCTTGACGAAGGCGCTCGGGGTCGCCGTGCCGGTCGGTGAGGAAGATCGGTCGCTCGGTGCGCAGGTAGAGCCAGTCGAGCCCCACCGAGGACACGTCGGTCACGATGGCGTCGCAGTCGGGTATCACCGCGAGGATGTCGCCCGCCGTGACCGCCACGTGGGCGGCGTCCGGCTCTCGTCGGGCGGCGTCGTCCACGACCTGGAGGATCGCGCGGTGCGCCGCGCGCACCGTGGTGCGGTCGACGTGACGACCTTCGGGTGCGGCTTGTAGACCAGGCGCACGTCGGGCACGTCGAGGACGGCGCGCACGATCGCGGGGCCCATGACGTCGACCGAGGTGTAGTCGTTGTACTCCGCGTCGCCCTCCCACGTCGGGGCGTACAGCACGGTGCGCCGAGGCGTCGGAGGTAGCAGCGAGACCGGTCGCAGGTCTAGCTGCGGCCGGCCGACGCGCACGAGCCGGCCGATGTCGAACTCCATCAGGCCTGCCTCATGGCGCTGGACCGCGGCCTCCCCGGCCACGAAGACGCGGTCGTAGGCCTTGGCGTTGTTGCTCGCCATGCTCTGCTTGTCGCTCTCGCCGTGGTTGACGTGCACGTGCAGCAGCCGACCGTCGATGAGCGACTGGAAGTTGAAGATCGAGTTGTTGACGTAGAGCACGATGTCGGCGTCGAGGTCGTCGTACAGCGCCGTGAGCTCGGGGAACGACGGGGCCACGAAGACGGGCAGCTCAGTGCGGCCCTGGACGAGCGCCGCCGACTCCTGGTCGCGGAGGACCAGGCCGACCGGATGCCGATGATCGAGGGTCTCCAGCACCGGCAGCCACTGCAGCAGCTGGTAGACCCGCGTCGGGTCGTCGGCGAAGTACGCGAGGGCGGAGACGTCGGACACGCGCGCATGCTATCCGGCGCTTCAACGCCAGGGACCGCTTCGCCTCAGGAGCCTCCCGAGGTCACACCCGTAACCTTCCTCGCGCCCGCCCGTTGTACACATTCCGGTACCCCAAACCCGACCGGCGTACGAAGGGTGGGCGATGTCGACCACATGGTTCTTCGACAGCGAGCTGAGTCAGCTCCGGCACGCCTGGGCGAAGGCTGTCGCGGAGCACGCACGGCATCCGAGCCCCGCCGCGCTCGACCGTGCGCACGCCGCCTTCGACCGCTACTTCGAGGCGGCGGAGCAGGCGCGCGTCACCCCCTCCGATGCCTTCCCCCCTCAGAAGGTGGTCGGCGAGGAGTGAGCGGGTCGCGGCGACGGAGGCGGCTGGCCCGCTCCGGCCTTGCCGGCGTCGGCGTACGACCGCACGATCGAGGTGGTGAGCGGGAAGTCGACGTCCAGGTCGCGAAAGAGCAGGCGTCCGGCGGCCGAGGCCGCCTCCCGTGCCTCGCCGGCCACCACGTCGGCGAGCTCGGTCGGGGTGTGCACCACGACCTCGTCATGCAGGAAGAAGACGAGGTGGGGTCGCGAGGCGAGCGGGCCGGCCCGGCCGAGTCTCCAGAGTCGGTTGCGCAGCTCCGCGATCCAGCACAGGGCCCACTCGGCGCCCGTGCCCTGCACCACGAAGTTGCGGGTGAAGCGGCCGTGCGCCCGCCGGAGCCGCTGCTGGGCGTCGAGGTCGTGGGTCGGCTCGTCGTCCGCGCCGTCCTCGGCATCGCTCTGCCCCGGTGACCCGCGCCCCAGCAGCGTGCGCACCACCTGTCCGTTCTCTCCGGCCCGAGCCGCGTCCTCCAGCAGCCCGAAGGCGTCGGGGTAGCGCCGGGTGAGCTCGGCGACCATGCGGCCGCTCTGGCCGCTGGTGGCGCCGTACATCGCGCCGAGCAGTCCGAGCTTGGCGTCGTTGCGGGTGGCGACAGCTCCGTCGTCGACCATTCCCTGGTAGAGGTCGGCACCCCGCGCCGAGCGGGCGAGCGCCCGGTCCGCACTCATGCCGGCGAGCACGCGCGGCTCGAGCTGGGCGACGTCGGCGACCACGAACGTCCACCCGTCGTCGGCCACCGCCGCCGGGCGGACCTGCACCGGGAACGACAGCGCGCCTCCCCCGTTGGACGACCACCGACCCGTGCTCGACCCGGCCGGCTGGTAGGACGGGCGGTACCGGCCCCCGCTCACCCACTGGTCGATCCACGCCCAGCCGTTCGTCGAGAACAGGTGCGCGAGCTGCTTGTAGCGCAGCAGCGGCTCGATACCCGGATGCTCGAGGGCACGCAGCGAGGAGGCGCGCGTGTCGGTGACCACGAGGTCCGCCCGGCGTAGCGCTGCCAGCAGCTCGGGGCGCGAGTCGGGGTTCAGCCCCGGCGCATCGAACGCGGCCCGCACCTCACTGGCCAGCTCTTCGAGCCTCGTCGGCCGGGTGCCTCGTAGGGGCCGGGGCCCGAGCAGGGAGATGAGCAGCCGCTCGTGGATGTCGAGCCGCCAGGGCACCCCCACCGCTGTCATCTCCGCCGCGGCGAGCGCCCCGGAGGACTCCGCTGCCAGCAGCAGCGCCAGTCGGCTGGTCTCGGCGCAGGACCTCACGGCACCCAGCTGCCGCGCGTCCTCGACGTCGGCGCGGAGGTGCTCGGCCGACTCGTCGGCCGAGAACAGCGCAGGGTCCGACGGCCTGCTCGGTCCCAGCAGGTCCCAGTGCTCCGACTGCTCCCCCTGCAACAGACGCTGGTCCACCACGGGGGACCGCCGCAGCAGCCGGCGTCCTAGTCGCAGGTCGTGGCATCGCCCGACCCGCACGCCCGAGGCGAGCAGCGGCGGGTACCACCGTGCGGTGTCGTCCCACACCCAGCGGGGGTTGCGGAGCTCACGGTGCTGCACGTACGTCGCGAGTTCGTCCAGCGGCAGCATGCGCTCGACGCCGTCGTCGACCGCCAGGACCCGCTCGTCCGGCAGGCGCGACAGCGCGACCCGCGAGCCGGTCTCACCGACCCCGGCAGCTACGCCTGCGGCCACGACTCCCGATCACCCACCCGGGGATCCTAGGAGCGATGGCTCCCTGCAGCGCGGCCGGGTGCTGCGTGGACGCGCCAGACGACACGACGCGAAGAGGCCGACTGCTTGACCTCACCCGTGACGTGCCGCCTGCTCGTGCATCGACACCAGGGTCCAGGGTGAAGTCGGTGCCAGCGCACGCGCGTTGCCACGCTGGACCTCGGACGCGAACCACTCGCGTGGGTACGTCCTCACCCACGGTACCCTCCCGGCGGACGGGCATGTGAGTGTCTAGGCCGGCGGGGCGGCCGGGGGCCGTCGGTCACGAGACCGGCTGGTTCGCTGCGCGGTGGTGGCTCTCACCTCTACGCTGACCGGCACGCACCACCGACCGATGAGGAAGGCCGTTGACCGTGTCCTCCCCTGCCGGACCACGTGATCAGATCACCCGCGCCCGACTCGCGACGTACGCCCTCGGTGGCCTGCTCTTCCTGGTCGGGACGGTGGTGCTGATCATCGCCGTGGTCATCGCCCCGGACGCGAGGACTCACAACCTCCGCCTCGCCGTGTCGGTGCTGTGGGTGCTGCTCTGGATCGGCCTGACGGCCGCCAACCTCAACGCACGCCGGCTCCTCAACGAGAGCAGTCGGCTGCAGGAGCTGCTGACCACCTTGACCGAGGCCCGCCGCCAGGTCCTGCGGGACGAGGACCCTCGTCAGGTGGTCGTCCAATCCGTCCTCGAGGTGGCACGGGCCCGGGTGGCGGTCCTGTTCGAGCCGCACGACGGTGCCCTGCGGGTCACCGCGAGCGCGGGGTCCGACCTCCCCGATTTGCGCATCCCCTTGGATCAGCCCTCCATCGCCGGCCGGGTCTTCGGTTCGTCGCAGGCGGTGCGGGTGCTCGACATCCACGACGAGGACGGCGCGCACTCGGTGCTCAAGGCCGTGGAGCGTCTGCTCGGCAGCCGGCTGCACTCGATCTCCTACGTCCCGGTGCGGGCGCACGGTGCGTCGCAGGGGGTCCTGTGCGCGGCCTTCGACCAGATCGACGAGCGTGCTGCCGATGCGGCCATCCCGCCGCTGGAGCTGCTCGCCGCCGAGCTGTCCATCGCCATCGAGCGCGAGCAGATCCTCGCGGAGCTGCACACGCTCGCGTTGACCGATGTCCTGACCGGGATCGCGAACCGGCGGGCCTGGCAGGTCGGCATGCAGTCCCTGCCGCGGCACGGAGGCATGCTGCTGCTCGACCTCGACCACTTCAAGCGGGTGAACGACACCTGGGGCCACGACGCCGGGGACGAGGTCCTGCGGGCGTTCGCCGGGGTGCTGCGCGACACCGTCCGCGAGGAGGACCTGTGCGCCCGCATCGGTGGGGAGGAGTTCGCCATCCTTCTTCCGGACGGTGAGGACCCCTCCCCACTGGTCGCGCGCATCCGCGCGAACTGGGCGGCTGTCATGACAGAGCTCGAGCTCGGGACCGTGACCTTCTCGGCCGGCGCTGCCGTGCGCCAGCCGCACGAGTCGGTGTCCGACCTGCAGCGCCGCTGCGACCGAGCGCTCTACGCCGCCAAGCAGGACGGTCGCAACCGGCTGGTCTTCGCCGCAGCGCTCTGACCAGCCTGACCCGATGCCCCCTCCCCCCGATTACCAGGGGATGCAGCGAATCTTCACTGCCCACGGTGAACTTCCCTGGGGCAGCGACAGTTCTCCATGGGCAGCCTCACGTCCACGCTCCACGTCCCGCCCCGACCGGCCCTCCCCGAGACGTACGCCGGCGCGCTCGCCGTCGCCATCGCCGGTTACGCCGCGCTCGGCTCCCCCCACGCCGTACGTCGCCCGCGACCCAGAACCCACCCGACCGGTCCTCGACCACCCAACGGCACCAGCGCAACACGGAGCCGCGACCCCAGCGAGACACCCGCCGATCCTTGCCCGCAAAGACAGCCCCGAAGATGCGTCCTCGCGCATATGCTGTGCCCGACAACGCCGCGAACGGGACGCCCCAGGAGGCCAGCCTTGACGACGACCGCAGCCGGTGCGCGGGCGGCCCGGCTGTTGCCGTTCCTGCGCTGGCGGTCCCGGGTGGACCGGCACAGCACCCGCTCCGACCTGATGGCCGGCGTGATCGGCGCCGTGATCGTCCTGCCGCAGGGCGTCGCCTTCGCGACGATCGCCGGCATGCCGCCGGAGTACGGCCTGTACGCCGCCATCGTGCCGGCGATCGTCGCCGCGCTGTTCGGCTCGAGCTGGCACCTCGTGTCGGGGCCGACGACGGCGATCTCGATCGTCGTCTATCGCTCGATGAGCACGCTGGCGGAGCCGGGCTCGCCCGCTACGTCGGGCTCGTGCTCTCGCGACGTTCCTGACCGGCGTCTTCCAGCTTGCGATGGGCATGGCGCGCCTGGGCGCTCCTGGTCAACTTCATCTCGCACACCGTCGTGTCGGCTTCACCGCCGGGCGCGGGCCTGCTGATCGCCAGCAGCCAGATCCAGCATTTCTTCGGCATTCGGATGGAGCGCGGAATGTCGTTCGCCGAGTCGCCTCCAGGCTTCCTACGCGGTTCGGCGAGACTCAACCTCGTACGTGACGTCTCGGTCGGCCTCGTCACGCTGCTCGACCGGGATCGTCGTGCGCCGGCGCTATCCGAAGTTTCCCTACATGATCGCGGCGATGCTCGCGGGCAGCCTCATCGCGCTTGCTGCTGCACCGGCTCGCCGGGGCTGCTCGACGTCACAGACATCACGACGGTGTCGGCGCTCTCGGCGGCGCTGCCGCAGCTCTCGCTGCCGCGACTTTCTCGCTCGAACGCCCTGCGCAAGACCGCTTCGATCGCGATCGCGATCACCATGCTCGGGCTCACCGAGGCGGTGTCGATCTCGCGCTCGATCGCGGTCTACGCTCCGAGCAGCGCATCGACGGCAACCAGGAGTTCATCGGGCAGGGCCTGTCGAACATCGTCGGCAGCTTCTTCTCCGGCTATGCGTCGAGCGGCTCGTTCAACCGCAGCGGGCTCAACTACGAGGCCGGCGCCAAGACGCCGCTCGCCGCGGTGTTCGCCTCGCTCTTCCTGATCGTGATCCTGCTGCCGCTCGCGCCCCTGGCGCGCTACCTGCCCGATCCCCGCCATGGCCGGCATGCTCTTCCTGGTCGCGTGGGGCCTGATCGACTTCAAGGCGATCCGCATCGATCCTGCGCACGAGCCGCTCAGGAGACCGCGGTGCTTGCTGGTGACGTTCGTGGCCACGCTGATCGCACGCTCGAGAAGCGCGATCTACATCGGCGATCCTGCTCTCGCTGATGCTCTACCTGACGCGCACCTCGCGACCGCGCATCGCCGACGTGAAGCCCGATCCCGACGAGCATACTACCTCGTCTCTGCGCGAGCGGGCTGCCCGACTGCCCGCAGTTGAAGATCGTGCGCATCAACGGCTCGATCTTCTTCGGCGCGGTCGACCACGTGCAGGGCGATGCTCCAGACGGATCGACAGCGGACACCCGATCAGAAGCACCTGCTGATCGAGACGACCGGGGCATCAACTTCATCGACGTCGCCGGCGCCGAGATGCTCGTCCAGGAGGCCAAGCGCCGA
The DNA here is from genome assembly GCA_963845655.1 of uncultured Actinomycetota bacterium. Classification (GTDB taxonomy): domain Bacteria; phylum Actinomycetota; class Actinomycetes; order Propionibacteriales; family Nocardioidaceae; genus Nocardioides_B. The sequence goes on from CAWJTB010000003.1 coordinate 749,342, forward strand.
CGCAGCCTCGGCGGCGGGCTGTACCTCTACCGCGTGCAGACCGGGGTGCAGGAGGCACTCCAGCAGGGGCCCTACCTCGAGGAGATCGGGGAGGAGAACCTCTTCCCGACCAAGTCTCACCCGATCGACTCGATCTATCCGCGGCTCGACTCCGAGATCTGCCGCACGTGCACGGCCAGGATCTTCCCGCAGTGTCACGTCGCCCTGCCGAACGGCGAGCCCCGCACCGACGAGGCGCACGGGAGTCCTACGGGCCACCGGACGGCCGATGACCGTCCGGAAGGGCGAACTCCGAGCTGACCGCGAACCGGTCGCCGCGGACCAGCGTGTGCCGCCACTCGAGGGGACGGCCGCCATCGAAGCCGAGTCGCTCGATGGCGAACGCGGCGACGTCCGGTGGCATCGCCAGCAGGTCCAGCTCGGCGCGGGTCGGTACGACGGCGCGCAGGTGCTCGCTGCCGCCGGTGATCGTGACCCCGCATCGATCGCGCAGCTGCGTGTAGAGCGCCGTCTCGGTGAAGTCGACCTCGAGCAGGGGCGCGGCGAACTCGGCCGGCATCCATACGCGGTCGAGGGCAAGCGGCCGGTCATTGGCCAGCCGCAGCCGCTCGAGGTAGAACAGCGGCACCGACGCCTCGAGCGACAGCCTCTCGGCCACCACGCCGTCGGCCCGGATGTCGCGCCGACGCACGATGCTGCGTTGGGTCTGGCCCGCCTCCTCCACGGCCGAGAAGAGGCTGTAGAGCGTGCCCAGCTCCTGGTCGATCTCGGCCGGCGCCGTCAGGCGCGAGGTGCGTCCTCGCTCGCCTGTCACCACGCCCGCCTCGCGGAGCCGCCGGAGCGCCTCGCGCACCGTGTGCCGACTCACGGTGTACTCGCCGACGAGCGCGAGCTCCCCCGGGAACGCGTCGGTGAACTCGCCATCGCGCACGCGCCGGATCAGGTCGGCCCGCACCTGCTCCCACAGGGGAGCCGCGTGGGTCCGGTCCACCCCGCGGGGACCGGTGGCGACGGCGCGCCGACGGGGACTGGTCATCGACCGTGGAGCTCTCTCATTGCGGCGGCGCGTCACGCAGCTTCAGCGCGTCGATCAGGAAGCGGGCGGCGCCGCCCCCTTCGCCGAGCGCGAGTCGTACGGCGTCGGGGACGTTCAGGTCGGTGACCAGCAACCGGAGTACGTCGGCGCGCGCATCCGCTCGGCCACCGGCTCGACCGGCGGCGCCGTGCAGCTCCTCGAGCACCGCGGCGGCCGTCTCGAACTCGGAGTCGGCGCACTCCCAGGGCTCGTGCCAGACGCGGTTGAGCAGCGCCAGCCGGACGGCGGGTGCGCTGTGGCTGCGCAGCACGTCCCCGATCAGCACGAGGTTCCCGGTCGACTTCGCCATCTTCTCGCCCGCCAGCCGCACCTCGCCGACGTGCACGACGGCGCGCGCGAAGGGAGCGACGCCGGTGGCCGCCTCGACCATCGCCGCCTGGTAGGCGTGGTGCGGGAAGGCCAGGTCGGCACCGCCGACGAGCACGTCGATGGAGTTCCCGAGGCAGGCCATCGCCATCGCGGCGCACTCGGCGTGCCACCCGGGCCGACCCCACCCCCACGGGCTCGGCCACGCCGGGTCGTCCTCCTGGGACGGACGCCAGAGCGCCACGTCGAAGACGGAATCCCGCCCGGGGACGGCCTCCTGGTCGCCGAAGGCGTGCGAGGCCGTGAGGGCCGCCGATCCTCGGACAGGCCCGCGGCGGCGGGCACGTGCGCCCCGCGGAAGAAGACGTAGCCGTCGCGCTCGTAGGCCGCGCCGGCGTTGAGCAGGGCGGTCGCGAGCCGCTGCACCGGCCGGATGAAGGCCCGCGCATGCGGGTTGAGGTCAGGGGGTGCGGACGACAGGGCCCGCAGGTCGCGCTCGAACAGGAACTCCTGGGTCAGGGCGAAGTCGTCGTAGTGCCTGCCCCTGCCCCGGGCCGCCGCGGTGAGGACGTCGTCGACGTCCGTCACGTTGCGGCAGGTCAAAGCCTCGACCCCGGTGGCCTGCGCGAGCGAGGCGATCAGGTCGGCCCACACGAAGGTCGAGGCGTGACCCAGGTGCGTGACGTCGTAGGGGGTGATGCCGCACGTGTAGATGCGCAGCGGTCCTGGAGAGACCAGGGCTGTCCCGCTCAGCGTCAGCGGCAGGACCTGGGGCGATTCGACCGGATAGCGACCGGCGGTGCCCAGCACGCCGGCAGGGGTCACATCAGCGAAGCGAGACGTTGGGAGGGCCACGGACCGAGTGTGCCACCACCAGCCCTTGTGGCGCCCGGGTCTCACGTCCTACGGTGCTGTAAATGTCCGGTCATATCGCGAAAGGGTGCATGCACATGCTCAAGGTCGAGGTCATTGACACCAGCGAGCTCGGAGACCGCAGCTACGTCGTGCACGACGGCAGCACCGCGGTGGTCGTGGATCCGCAGCGCGACATCGACCGCGTCGAGTCGATCCTCGCCGATCACGACTTGACGCTGGCGGCCGTGGCCGAGACGCACATCCACAACGACTACCTGACCGGTGGTCTCGAGCTGGCGCGCCAGAGCGGCGCGGAGTACCTCGTCTGCGCCGACGACGAGGTCGCCTTCGACCGTCGACCCGTCTCGGACGGCGACGTCCTCACCTACGGTCCTCTCGAGGTCCGGGTGATCGCGACCCCCGGCCACACGCACACGCACGTGTCCTACGCCGTCACGCACCGGGAGGACCCCGAGAACCAGACCGTCTTCACCGGGGGCTCGCTGCTGTTCGGGAGTGTGGGTCGCACCGATCTCCTCGGCGAGGAGCACACCGACGACCTGACCCGCGCGCAGTTCCACTCCGCCCGCAAGCTCGTCTCCCTGCTGCCCGAGGACACCGAGGTCTACCCGACCCACGGCTTCGGCAGCTTCTGCTCGTCCGGGTCGGCGGCGGGCGGCGACTCCTCGACGATCGGCGAGGAGCGCAAGCGCAACGACGCGCTCACCGAGGACGACGAGGACACGTTCGTGGCCAAGCTCGTGGAGAACCTCACGGCCTACCCCGCGTACTACGCCCACATGGGCGAGCTCAACAGTGCGGGACCGGGTCCGATCGACCTCAGCCCTGCGAAGAGCGTCGACGCCGCCGAGCTGCGCGCCCGGGTGGACGCCGGCGACTGGGTGGTGGACCTGCGTGACCGCCAGGTCTACCCGACCGGCCACCTGCGCGGCAGCATCAGCATCGACCTTGGCGGCCAGTTCGCCACCTACCTGGGCTGGCTGATGCCGTGGGGCACCGACGTGACGCTGATCGGCGAGTCCCCGGAGCAGATCGCCGACGCGCAGCGCGAGATGGTGCGCATCGGCATCGACCGACCCGCGGGGGCGGCCGCCGGGGATGTCGAGCTCCCTGGTCCCGGACGACGGCCTGGCCGCCTATCCCGTGGTCACCTTCGAGGACCTCGCGAAGGAGCCGGACGAGCGCACCGACGGGCAGGAGCCCCCGACCGTGCTGGACGTCCGTCGCGACGACGAGCGGGCTGCCGGAGCCATCCCGGGCTCGAGCCACATCCCCATCCATGCCCTGCTGGAGCGCCTGGACGACGTCCCCTCAGGGACGCTGTGGGTGCACTGTGCCAGCGGGTACCGCTCCGCGATCTGCGCCAGCCTGCTGGCCCGCGAGGGTCACGACGTCGTTCTCATCGACGACGACTTCGAGCAGGCCGTGGAGCTGGGGCTGACGACGACCGGGGACTGACCGGCTCAGCTCTTGCGGATCAGGTAGCGGAAGACGTCGCCCTCCGTCGAGCTGTCCAGCAGCTCGTTGCCGGTGTCCTTCGCCCACGACGGGATGTCGCTCTGCGAGCCGCCGTCCGTCGCCTCGACGAGCAGCACCTGTCCGGCGCTCAGCCCCTTCATCTGGCGCGAGGCGAGCAGCACCGGCATCGGGCACTTCTGGCCCTTGGCGTCCGCGGTGGCGTCGATGTTGTGGTCCATGAGGATCTCCGTTCGGATCGGCCGGCGGCCGGGTGTGGTCAGATGAACAGGTTGATCTGGGAGCGGCTCATCGCGGAGAGCGCACTCGCGGCGCCCACCGGGTCGCCCGCGCCCTCGATGAGCTGGTCGCGGCGCAGGCCCATCAGCTCCATGGTCATCTCGCAGGGCCAGAGGTTGACGCCGAGCTCGGAGCACATCTCGAGCAGCTCCTTGGGACTGGCGACCTTGTTGTCCCGGGCGAGCTTCTTCATCATCCAGGAGCCGGCGCCGCCCATGTTGAGCTTGGAGAGCTTCATGTGGCTCACGCCGGGCGGGTTCATCCCGGCCAGGGCCTTGGTCATCGCGTTGGTGCCGGTGATCCGCACGTCGTCGCGTACCAGTGGGAAGAGCCCCCAGAACGTGAAGAAGATGGTGGTCTTCATGCCGTAGGCGGCACCCGTCGACCCCAGGATCAGGGTCGGCCAGATCTTGTCGAGATCACCGCTCCACGCGACGATCGTCATGCTCTCGGGAGTTTCCTCATCTGGTGCCGTCTCGCTCATCAGGGTCCTCCGGGAGGGTTCGAGGGATTGCACTGTGCTGCCCGTCACACTACATTCGTGACGACGCATGCAACAGGCCTTCGGACCCTCAAGTTGTCCGGACATTGCACCCGTTGCCCGTGCACCGAACGCGCCCGCAGGTCGCGGACGCAGGAAGGACGAACGGCATGGAAGCCTGGACGATCTCGGCCGCCGAGCTCCACGAGGAGATCCTGCGCGGTCGCATCCCCGAGATTCTCGACGTCCGCAACAGCGACGAGTACGCCGCTCAGCCGCTCGAAGGCCGGCGGGAGGTGCCCACCCGCCACGTCCCGGTCTACGAGCTCCTCGAGGAGCCCGAGAAGTTCGCCTCCGCCACCCTGGACGACGCCGTGATCGTGTGCGGCCACGGCAACGGCTCGGCGCTCGTGGTGGAGGAGTTCAGCTCGCTGGGCAAGGAGACCAAGTCGCTCGCTGGTGGGATGGAGGCCTGGGTCAGCCTGCTGGTGCCGGTCGAGCTCGACGGCGTCCCCGCTCCCGCACGTGCGTGGCAGCTCCAGCGTCCGGCCAAGGGCTGTCTGTCCTATGTGATCGGCGTTCCCGGGGAGAGCTGCATCGTGGTCGACCCGGCTCGTCACCACACGCCGTACCTCGATCTCGCGCGCGAGCACGCCATGACGATCACCCACGTCATCGACACCCACGTCCACGCCGACCACATCAGCGGTGGTCCCGGCCTGGCCGCGAGCCTCGGTGTGGAGTACCACCTCCCACCGGAGGACAGCACCGAGGCGATCCCGTTCCCCAACCGTCCCCTCACCGACGGCGAGGAGCTGTCCCTCGGAGGCGACAGCGTCGTGCGGGCCCTGACCATGCACCTCCCGGGCCACACTCCCGGGACGACGGCCCTCCTCGTCAGCGAACGGCTCATGCTCGTCGGCGACACCATCTTCGTGCGCGGTCTCGGACGACCGGACCTCACCGGACAGGCAGAGGACCTGGCCCGCTCGCTGTTCCGCAGCGTCCACGACCGGCTGGAGCCCCTCGACCCGGCCACGGTCATCGCGCCCGCGCACTGGTCGAGCCCCGAGGAGTTCAACGAGGCAGGTGCGGTGACCACGACGCTCGGCCAGGTCTTCGAGGCCACCCTGCTCAACGAGCGCGCCATCGAGCGCTTCGTCGAGGAGATCGTCTCCACCCTCCCCGAGGCACCCGAGGCCTACGACACCATTAGGTTGGTCAACGCCGGGCAGCTCCGCCCGCCCGAGGACGAGCTGTCGGTGCTCGACGTGGGGCGCAACCAGTGCGCCGCGTCCACCTCACTGACCTGACCGAGCCGAGAGGTCGCCCATGGCACCTGAGTCCGCGGAGCACGAGCGCGGGTCGGACGGCGGGAAGGACCCCGACTACCGCTTCACCCTGGCCAACGAACGGACCTTCCTGGCCTGGGTGCGCACCGCCCTGGCGCTGATCGCCGCCGGCGTGGCCGTGATCCGCTTCGTACCGGGCCTGAGCGTGATTCGGCACGCACTGGGGTTCCTGCTGATCGGGATGGGCGGTCTCCTGTCGTGGATGGCCTACCGCGACTGGGGGCGCAACGAGCAGGCGATGCGGTACGGGCGCCGGCTCCCGCAGTCGTTCGTGCCTCGACTCGTGACCGGGTCCCTGGTGCTCGCCTCAGTGGTGGCGCTCGCCCTGGTCGTCGCCGACCTGGTCGACTGATCGTGCTCTCGCGCTGGCTCTTCGGTCGCGACCGCGGGCAACCGCACCACGACGCCGGTCTGCCGGCCGAGCGCACCGCCATGGCGTGGCAGCGCACCGCCCTCGGGCTCGCCGGCATCTCGGCGCTCCTCCTGCACCAGACCGGTGGCCGACTCCTCTCGGCATTTCCGGGGCTCGTCGGCCTCACCGTCGCGACGATCCTGCTGCTGCTCACCGAGCGGCGCTACGAGCGCACCGTCGCCCGGATCGTGGCCGGGCGGGACCCGGGCCACGGCCGACTCCTGCTCCTGCTGGCCGGGACCGTGTCGCTGCTCGCGGTGATGGCGATCTGGCTCAGCGTGGTCTCGGGCTAAACTCGTCGCCGAGCGCGAGACGTCGCCCGACGGCTCGCTCGTCCCACCCTGCAGGAGGTGACCGTGGACGAGGCACTGCAAGCCGAGCTGCGCGAGCTTCACGAGCGGGTCTGCAAGGCCATCTCCGACCCCAAGCGGCTGCTCATCATCAGCGTGCTCCGAGACGGCGAGCTCAGCGTGGGAGAGATCGCCGGCACCCTCGGGGTGAGCCAGTCCAACGCCAGTCAGCACCTGGCAGTCCTGCGCGAGCGGGGGATCGTGACGACGCGCCGGGTCGGCACCAGCGTCTTCTACTCCTTGCGCAGCCAGAAGATCCTGACCGCGATCGACCTGATGCGCGAGTTCGTGGCGGAGGAGAACGCCCCGTCGGCCGAGCGACCCGGGAGCAGGCTCACCGGCATCTTCCTCGGCTGACCTGTCTCTGCTCCTCGCCCCGGCACCGGCGGTGGCGCTCCCCCAGGCGCGCCGCCGCCGGGATCGGGAACCTCTACGCCCTGCCGGGGGCGCGCTCCGACGGGCTGCCCGTGGTCTCGCGGCAGTTGGACGCCCCCGCGGTCCCGCCGTGCCTCCCCTTGCCCTCGTCGGCGTGAGGCGACTGGTCGGCGACGTGGTCGTTGCCGAAGTAGGAGAAGCCAGGGCTGTCGCCCTCGACGCAGTGTGCTGCCGAAGCACCACCCGCGCTGAGGGAGATCGAAGCGGTGACCATCGCGACGACCGCGAGGGTCTTGGTGAGCTTGGAACGCATGATGCCTCCATGAGGTAGGGGACGGTTACTGGGTATACGGACCCAGGCCTGACGCTGTTGAAGGACGACGCACTTTTTTTCATCGAATACCCACGCACCGACCTGCACGGTTGATCCCCCTGTGACCCGAGACCCTAGAGTCGCCCCATGCCCCTGTCGCCGCACGTGCCGGACCTGGCGGCGATGGACATGCTGCTCAGCGTGGCGCGGCACGGCAGCATGGGACGAGCGGCCGAGGAGCACGGGGTGACCCAGCCCGCGGTGAGCTCACGCATCCGCCGCATGGAGCGGCTCCTCGGGGTCGCGCTGATCGAGCGTACGGCGCAGGGATCCGTGCTGACCGGAGCCGGCAGCCTGGTGGTGGAGTGGGCGCGCGACGTCGTGGAGTCGGCGGCCGCGCTCGAGCGGGGTGTCGACGCGCTGCGCGAGCAGACGCAGGCCCGGTTGCGGGTCGTGGCGAGCATGACCGTGGCGGAGTACCTCATGCCCTCGTGGCTGATGACGGCCCATCGCGAGGACCCCGATCTCGTCGTCGCCCTGGAGCTGGCGAACTCCACCGAGGTGGCCCGCCGGGTCACCCAGGGCATGGCGGACCTCGGGTACGTCGAGGGGCTGCCCCGCACGAGCGGCCTGCGCACCACCACGGTCGCGCGGGACGAGCTGCTCGTCGTCGTGGCCCCAGACCACCCGTGGGCACGACCCGGCGCCCGGATCGGCGCCCGCGAGCTCGCGGAGACCCCGCTGATCCAGCGCGAGCCCGGCTCCGGCACGCGCTGGACCCTGGACCGGGCGCTGCGGCAGACCCTCGGCAAGGTCGAGTGCGCACCACCGGTGCTGGAGCTGACCTCCACCACCGCCATCAAGGCAGCCGCCCACAACGGCCTGGCACCGGCGGTGGTCAGCTCACTGGCGGTCGCCGACGACCTGCTGCTCGGCCACCTGATCGCCGTGCAGGTCGAGGGGCTCGACCTGCGACGCGCGCTGCAGGCCGTCTGGCCGGCGGGTCGTCCCCTGCTCGGCGCGGCCCGCGCGTTCGTCGGACTGTCCCGACGCACGCTGCCGCAAGGGCCGCGCCGGTCCGCCTGACCCGCTCAGACCGGGGTGAGCGACAGCGAGCGGCCCACCAGCGACCGGCGGACCGGGCGCAGCCGGGAGGCCACCTCGTGCAGGGCGCGGGCCGACGGCGAGTCGGGGGCGGACACCACCACGGGGACTCCCCGGTCGCCGCCCTCGCGCAGCGCCAGGTCCAGGGGCACCTGTCCCAGCAGGGGCGTGCCCAGGTCGGCGGCCAGCTGCTGACCTCCACCGCTGCCGAACAGCGGGCTGTGCGCGCCGCACGTGTCGCACACGGCTGCCGACATGTTCTCGACCACGCCGGCGACCGGCATCCCGAGGTCGCGCGCCATCAGCCCCACCCGCGTCGCCACGGTGCGAGCCGCCGGCTGGGGTGTGGTGACCACCAGGAGGGACGCCTCCTCGAGCAGCTCCAGCACCGACAGCGTGACGTCGCCCGTGCCGGGCGGCAGGTCGAGGATCAGGACGTCGAGGTCCCCCCAGTGCACCTCGTGGATGAACTGCGTCAGTGCCTTGTGCAGCATCGGTCCCCGCCACACGATCGGCGTCTCGTCCTCGACCAGGAAGCCCAGCGACATCAGCCGGACGCCGTGCGCCTGCACCGGCAGCATGGTCTCGTAGAGGGCGATCGGGCTGTGGTGCACGCCGAAGAGCTGCGGCACGGAGTAGCCCCACACGTCGGCGTCCAGCAGGCCGACCGACTTCCCCTCGGCCGCCAGCGACACCGCGAGGTTCGCCGCGACGGTGGACTTGCCGACGCCGCCCTTGCCACTCGCCACCGCATAGATGGCGTCCGCGTTGGTGGCGCCCCGCTGGTGGCCCTCCACCATGAAGCGGGCCGCCATGTCCCGGCGCTCCCGCTCGCTCATCACCGAGAAGTCGACCCGGACGGGGGTCTCCCCCACCACCGTTCGTACGGCGGCGCCGACCTCCTGCGCCAGCACCTCGCGCATCGGACACGCCTGCGTGGTCAGGGCGATCCCCACCTCCACGTCCCCGTGGCGGTCGACGTCGACGCGCCGCACCATCGTGAGCTCGGAGAGCGGCCGCGCGAGCTCGGGGTCCAAGACCCGGCCCACGGCGTCCGCGATCGCGTCCCGGTCCCGCTGTCGTCTCACTGCTCGCCCTCCAGGGCTGCGGCCAGGACGGTCGCAGTCGACTCGGCGCGCACCCGCCACCAGTCGGTGGTCGCGTCCGCACCGTGCTCGCGGTGGATCTCGGCCCAGGACCGCGCTCGGTCGGCGAGCCAGGCCAAGCGTGGCCGGAGCGTCCTGCTCCAGCATCGCCTTGCAACGCGTAGCGCCGCTCGCCCCGTCGGAAGCCGACCCCGACGAGAGCGGCACCGGTCTGGAGGTCACGCTGGCTCAGCACGACGCCCGAGCGCACCGGTGCCACCAGGGCGTCCAGCAGGTCGTCGACCGAGTCCTCCGCGGCCAGCGGTCGCGGCGCCTCGCGCAGCGCGAGCGGCAGCAACGGCGCGGGGGTGGCGCCGCTCGTGCTCCTCGCACACGACCGTCAGGGTGAGTGCGGCCCACTCGGTCAGGCTCGGCACCTGGAGGTCGGCCACCGCGCGAAGGTACGCCGGCACCCAGGGCCACAGGTGCTCGTGCAGCAGCGCCTGGCGTGAGGTGCGCAGCTGCTCGACGGAGCGGTCGCCGGTCGCCAGCGACTCGGCCAGGCCGAGCTCGGCGTAGAGCATCAGCAGCGCGCCGAGGTGGTCGGCGTCCTCCGGTGCGCTCAGCCCGAGCGCCCGCCAGAACCCGCCGACCCGGTCGAGGCCCTCGCCGCCCAGCTTGCCCTCGTCCCCGAGGTAGATCGCCGCGTGCGGGGGCAGTCCGAGGACGAAGACCGCCGTGTGCTCGGCACCGGTCGCCGGCACCAGCCCGAGGGCGTGCCACACCGGCTCGTTGCCCGGTGGAGGCGTCAGCACCACCGAGCCGAGGGCTCGCAGCAGCTCGTAGCGTTCCTGGGCCTCGACCGTCGGCTCGTCCGCCTTCGACTGCGACATCGTGGAGGTGCTCACGTGTCGAGGGCGAACGTGTCGGCGCTCGGCTTCAGTGGTCGCATCAGCCAGCTGGGCCGACGGGTGCCGTCCGGTGAGATGTGCCCCGCCGGTCGGGTGCGGGCCATCCAGTCGTCGTACACGGCGCTCGCCTTGGAGGTGTCGACACTGATGTCACCGGCACGGTCGTCCGGCCCGGCCTTGACGACCCGGACGGCCTGGTGCCAGCAGTGCATGCCGGAGATCGGGTCGGGGTGCACCGGGAAGATGAGGTTCTGGTGCACGCCGGTGTCGCTCCACCAGATCCGTTGGGTGTCGGGGTCGCTCGACTCGTGCGGGCCGACGTTGCGCAGGCGCCGCATCGTCCAGTCGTTCCCCTCGCGCTGCAGATCGACGGTCGCCATCATGCCGCCGACGCCACCGCCCTGGTTCTCCGGGCGCCAGCGACCCATGTGGTGGGAGCACGCGACCACCCCGGGGCGGATGCCTTCGGTGATCCAGACCTTGGCCACGAAGTAGCCGATGTCGGACTGCACCCGCACCAGGTCCCCGGTGTGCTCGACGCCCAGCCGTCCTGCGTCCTGGGGGTGGATCCAGACCGGGTTGGTGTGCGCCAGCTCGTCGAGCCACTTCGAGTTTGCCGAGCGCGTGTGGATCTGCGTCGGGAGCCGGAAGGTGGACAGCAGCACCATCTGGTCCTCGGCCAGCTCGTCGGGGTGCACGTGGCTCTTGAGGTAGCCCGGGATGGCCTGCTCCGGCCATCCCCACCCGGCGAGGGTGGAGGAGTAGAACTCCAGCTTGCCGGACGGCGTCGGGAAGCCGGTGCGTACGACGCCGTCGACCATCACGCCGACCGGCCGACGACCCTCGTCGTCGGGAGCCGGGGCGCCGACCGGGGCCATGTTCACGACGGGCGGCTTGTCCGTGGCGGTGAAGACCCGGCCCCGCGACGTGACGTTGAGGTCGGCAAGCTGCTCCTGGGCCACCTCGGCGGTGTACACCGCCCCCTGACCCTTGGTGATCTCGAACGCGCCGTACCGACGCATGAACTCCAGGGGGCTCAGGCCCTCGGCAGCGGCCTTCTCCGGCAGTCCGGGCACGGAGTTCTCGAACATCCAGCCGTAGTACTCGTCGACAGACAGCTTCGTCCCCGGATCGGCCTTGGACTCGTGGTACTGCCGGATCCCGAGGCTGCCGTCGGGGTCGATGCGCCAGGACAGCTCGATCCAGAACTCGTTCTCCTCCCAGACCTCGCCGGGGTTGACCTGGCGGCTGTCGGTGATCGTCTCCCCCAGCCGCTCGCGTGCAGCACGCAGCACCGGCTGGCGGAAGCCCACCCACTGGCCGTCGTACTGCTCGTAGGAGTGGGTGTCGTGCCGCTCGGAGCTGTGGCCCATCGGCAGCACGAAGTCGGCGAGGTAGGCCGACTCGTTCCAGGTCGGGGTCAGCGACACGAAGCAGCCGACCTTCTCCTCGTCGGTGAGCACCTCCATCCACGACATGCCGTCGGGGTTGGTCCACACCGGGTTGTAGACCCGGATGAAGTAGGTGTCGAGCTTGCCCCGGCCCTCCTTGAGGAAGTGCGGCAGCAGGAACGACATCTCGTTCTGCGCCAGCGGGAACTCCGTGGGCCAGGTCAGCTCCTGCCACACCCCAGGGTGCGGCGGGGTGTAGATCGGCTTCGGCACGAACTTGTTCCACGAGTTGGCGAACAGGCCGCCCTCGGTCCCGATCGACCCCAGCAGGGCCGAGATCAGCACCAGGGTGCGGGTGATCTGCCAGCCGCCGAGGTTGGCCGCGGCCGCCGAACGCCAGATGTGGGAGGAGAAGCGCGTGCCGGCCGAGGCCACCGTCTCTGCAACCTCGGCGATCGTGGCCGCGTCGACACCCGACTCCTGGGCGGCGTAGTCGAAGGTGAACTCGGCGTACAGCGTGGCGAGCTCGGCCTCGAACGCCTCGAAGGTGGCCGGCAGCTCGGGTCGGCACTCCTCGAGGTACTCCTGCCAGTTCCACCACGTGCGCACGAACTCACGGTCGTAGCGACCGGTCGCGATGAGGTGCTGCGCGATCGCGAGGTTGATGGCCGACTCGCTGCCGGGCTGGGGCGAGAGCCAGTGGTCGGCGTGCGTCGCGGTGTTGGAGAGCCGGGTGTCCAGCACGATGACCTTCGCGCCGTTGGCGCGTGCCTCGGTGATGCGCTGGGCGTGCGGGTTGAAGTAGTGGCCGGTCTCGAGGTGCGAGCTGATCAGGTAGATCACCTTGGCGTTGGCGTGGTCCGGGCTCGGCCGGTCGGCCCCCATCCAGAACTGGTAGCCGGCCCGGCCGCCGCTCGAGCAGACGTTGGTGTGCGAGTTGTGGCCGTCGACGCCCCAGCTGGCCAGCACCCGCTCGGTGAAGCCGTCCTCACCCGGGCGGCCGATGTGCACCATGATCTCGTTCTGCCGCTCCTCGATGATCGCCTTGCGCAGCCGCTCCCCGAGCGTGTCGAGGACCTCGTCCCACGACACCCGCTCCCATGCGCCCTCGCCACGCTCCCCCACCCGACGCAGCGGGTAGAGGATGCGGTCGGGATCGGTGACCTGGTTGATCGTGGCGGGCCCCTTGGCGCAGTTGCGTCCTCGGCTGCCGGGGTGCTCGGGGTTGCCCTCGAACTTGCGCACGTGGAGGTCGTCGCGATCGACGTACGCGAGCAGGCCGCAGGCCGACTCGCAGTTGAAGCACGTGGTGGGCACCAGCATGTAGTGGTGCTCCTCGCGGCGCGGCCAGGCCCGTGAGTCCAGGTCCACCCAGTCGTCCCACCGCTCCTTGGGCGGGAACGCGGCGAGGTGGATCCCGCTCGCGCCCTGGTAGAACGTCTCGCCACGGGCCTCGACGTCCTTGCGGGCCGCGGAGACGCGTCGCGCCCGCTCCGTCAGGGACACGCGCTTGGACTTGTTCGACGGCATGGGGGTCTTCCTCTCAGGCCAGCGGAACGGATTGGCCGGCCTGCACGTAGGCGTGTTCGTGCGCCAGCAGGCCGATCAGGGCGAACGGGACGGCGACCACTCCGATGACGGGCGCGGCGGCCGACACGAGCACACCCACCACACCCACCCGGAAGTAGGTCGCGAACTTGCCGCGGGTCATCTCGTGACCCGCCAGCCGCGCGTGGGCGGTGACGTGCGGCAGCGTGGTCTCGCTCCACACCAGCAGCAGGTGGGCGAGGGCGGACACCGCCAGCACGACCTCCAGTGGGCGGACCGAGGCGTCGTCGCCCATGACCAACGAGAAGGGCAGCAGCGACGCGGCACCGGCGAGCACCGCCTGCACCGCCAGGTGCGCGGGCAGCAGCGGACTCTGCCACAGGTCGCGGGCCTTGGCCTGGGCGAAGAGGTAGGCGGTGTAGACGGCGGTCGCCAGACCGGTCACCGCACCGATCACGCCGATCACCTGCTGAGGCGTCCGCAGGTCCAGCACCCCGACGAGCAACGACGCCGACGCGGCCGCACCGAAGGCGCCGATGATGAACGACCCCCGGACCAGCCAGCTGCGCCACTGGTGGCGCGTGAAGATCAGCCAGAACCGGAAGGGGTGCTTGAGGTCCCAGATCAGCAGCACGCCGGTGATCGCCAGGAACGCGAGCGCCAGCACCGGCGCGACGTACCGCACGACGGGGTCGTCCCAGGTCATCAACCCGGTGAAGGCGAACAGGATCGCCACCAGGAAGGCGCCTGCCGCGATGCTCTTGGTCCAGGTGTAGAGGCTCACCCGCCACCCCCACGGGGCGTAGTGCGGGATGTCGTAGGAGAGCAGGGCGGCTGCCGAGGAGCGGGCGCCCTGCGGGTGACCCGACGGCACCAGCTGCGGGTCGGGAGGTCCTTGGGTCGACCAGGCGTAGAGCCCGCCCTCGGGCCGCGTGGACCCGAGCGGGTCCAGGGTGGCCTGGTGGGCGCCGAGGTAGAACAGCCCGGGACCCGTCTCCTTCTCGGGCCGGCGCACCAGGGCGGGCTGCCGCTTGACCGCCTGGGCGACCTTCGAGGTCGGGTCGTTCATGTCCCCGACCAGGATGGCCTCGGTCGGGCACACGCTGACGCAGGCCGGCTCGAGCCCGCCATCGATGCGGTGGGCGCAGAAGTTGCACTTCTCGGCCGAGTGGTCCTCGGGGTTGATGAAGATCGCGTCGTACGGGCAGGCCGCCATGCAGGCCTTGCAGCCGATGCAGATGCTCTTGTCGAAGTCGACGATCCCGTCGGGGCGCTTGTACATCGCCTCTGTGGGGCAGGCGGTCACGCAGGGCGCGTCGGTGCACTGGTTGCACCGTGTCACCTGGAACGCCCGTTTTACCTGGGGGAACTCCCCCACATCGACGGACTTCACATAGGTGCGGGTGACACCCAGCGGCACCTCGTTCTCGCTCTTGCACGCCGTCGTGCAGGCATGGCACCCGATACAGCGGGTCTGGTCCAGCACCTTCAGCCATCTGACGGGGCGTTCCACGACATCGACCATGCGTGCAGCGTAGGTATTGGAACAGATGTGCGCTATGGGGTGATCCCCAAGAGGGCGTCACGCACTCCCAAGCCGCGCTTGGGACTGTGGGAGGCGTTGGGGGTGCGGTCAAGGTGAACGGCGACTAGGTTGACTCGCTGACTAGTTGCTGTCACGATCTAGTCATGCGGACGACTACCAAGGCCGAGGCCGACTCCTGGCCGACCGAGTGGCTGCGCGGCGCCCTCGGCGTGTGCGTGGTCCATGTCATCGCCGCGGGACCGACGTACGGCTACGCGATCGCCAGCGCCCTCGCCGAGGCGGGGTTCGGCACCGTCAAGGGCGGGACCCTCTACCCCCTCCTCGCCCGGCTCGAGGAACGCGGCCTCGTCGAGGTCGAGTGGCGAGCCGGGGACGGCGGTCCCGGCCGCAAGTTCTACGCCCTGACCCCGACCGGTCGCGCCGAGCACGCGCGCCAGTCAGCGGACTGGCTGGACTTCACCGCACTCACCCACACCTTCCTCAACCACCCGATCTCCCCCACGTCCTAGAAGGAGCAACCATGAGGATCCAGACCAACACACCCCACGTCGAGCCGGCTTGGGCCGAGAGGTTCCTGCTCGAGCTCCGCCTGCGCGGTGTCGCGGGTGACCAGATCGGTGCCGCCCTCGCCGAGGTCGAGACCCACTGTGCCGAGAGTGGCGAGACGGCGCACGCCGCTTTCGGCGATGCCGAGACCTACGCCACCGCGTTGCAGCTGCCGTCCTCGCCCGACCAGACGCTGTCGCTGCGCGCCGAGCTGCCCGTCCTGGGGCTCGGCCTCGGCGGGATGCTGCTCACGCTGGCCGCGGTCAGCGCCTGGCGCTCCGGCACGGGAGTCGACGTGACCGCGGGCTCCGTGGCGGTTCTGGCGCTCGTGGTCATCGGCACCGCCCTCATCGTCCGCTTCGCCGCTCCCCTGCTGCGGGCGATCGCGACGCGCGTCTGGCTCGCGATCGTCCTCACCCTGGCACCGATGGTGGTCTTCGTCGGCGTCCTCCTGCTGCTCGGCAAGACCGCGCTGTTCACCGTGCCCATGGCACCCTCCCTTGCGCTTGGCCTGCTGGCGCTTGCTGCCAGCACGTTCTTGGCGCTCCGGCGGGCCGACCGGCTCGAGGATCCGGTCGTCGGGCCCCCTCAGGCCGACGGCGCGGGAACCCTCGAGACCTCGACGACCATTGATCGCATCGGCGGCAAGCTCACGCCCTGGCTCTTCCCGCTCCTCACCGCGGTGATGTGCCTGCCCCTGTTCCTGATCTGACCTCAGGAGTACGACGGTGGGCTGGGTGATCTCGAGCCGACGTGGGCGGCGGGCTCGTCAGGCATGGCACCTGAGGTAGCGGGTCTGGTGCAGCACTTCAGTCATCTGACGGGGCTTCCACGACATCGTCACGGCGTTGCGCCGAACCCGAAGGCGCGTCTCTCAAAAGGCACCCCTCTGCACGGCTTACCAGCGGACCAGCTTCCAGATCTCCGGGCGAGGCTGCTCCTCGACGCCGACGTCGGTGAAGAGTCGCGCTGCCGCCTTCAGCTCCTCCATCGCCTCTTCCCCGTGCCCCTGGTCATGCAGTAGGTCGGCCAGGTTGTTGTGCAGCGCCGCCTCGCGGTGTCGGTCACCCAGCCTGGCGCACAGGTCCAGTGCTGTGGTGGTCAGCTCCAGCGCCCGCTCGAGCGAGCCCTGGGCCCGGTGAGCGAGCGCGAGGTTGTTGAGCACCGCCACGCAGGAGGTCCGGGTCGTCCAGCTCCTCGGCGATCCGCCGGGCTCGATCGAGGTCGGCCAGACCCTCCTCAGCGTCGCCGTCGGTCGTCCCCACCATCCCCAGCAGATTCCGTGCGTGCCCGAGCACCCGTGGTTCCTGCGCCTGTTCCGCGAGCGCGACCGCCGCCCGGGCCAGTGAGCGGGCACCGGCACGATCGCCGATCGCATGCGTGGCCAGCCCGAGGTCCGTGGTGACCGAGGCGCGTGCCGGGAGATCCGTCTCGGGCGTTTCGTCGAGTGCAGCGAGAAGGTGCGCTGCGGCCAAGGCATGCTCTCCGCGGCGGTGATGCAACCGACCGAGGTGATGCTCCACCCCGGCCAAGTCCTCCGGCGCGCACTCGGCGGCCGCGATCTCGAGGCTCAACAGGGCTCCGGCGTAGTCCCCCAGCCTCGTTTCGAGGTCAGCGACGATCACGTGCAGCCTTGTGCGGTCCGGGTGACCGAGGCTCAAGGCGGTCCGCACATGAACGAGCGCCTCGTCATTGCCGAACAACGCTCGAGCCGCCTCCCCCGCCTCGAGGTAGGCCCGTGCGGCGTCCGCCTCCCGCCCGGCGAGCTGGAGGTGACGACCCCGGGCGGCGGGCGGAGCAGCGATCGCGTCCGCCGCCCGACCGTGGAGCAGCCTGCGCCGCGCCAGGCTGGTCTGCTCATAGACCACGGCGCGCACCAGGTCGTGCTCGAAGTCGAAGGCCTCGTCGGTGCGGCGCAGCACGACCAGGTCCACGAGCTCTCGCAGGGCGGAGGCGATCTCGTCGTCGGTGCGGCCGCTGACCGCGCGCACCACCTCGGGGTCGAAGCGTCGCCCGAGCACGGCGGCAGCCGCCAGGACCTGCCTCGCCTGTTCGCTGACGTCGTCCAGCCTGGCCCGCATGAGGGCGCGGGTGCCGCCAGGCTGAGAGGTCTCGTCCTCAGGCCGCCGGAGACGCTCGACCAGCTGGAGCGGCACCCCCTCGGTGGACTGCCAGAGCCGTCGTACGAGCGAGGGGTCGGCCGCCGCTCCGGAGCGGACCGAGGCGACCATCTCGGCCACCGCCTCCTCGTCCAGTCGGTCCGGAACGACATGGACCGATCCACCGGCCCAGGTGGCCGCGAGCGCCGCGCGACGGACCGGGTGGTCGGCCGGAGTGCGCCATCCGATCAGCAGCAGCAGCGGTCGACCGGCCAGCCGACGGATGCCGTAGGCGAGCAGTCTCAGCGTCGCCTCGTCGGCCCACTGGGCGTCGTCGAGGACCAGGAGGCCCGGCGCGGGCCCCGCCGTCGCGGCGGTCAGCAGGTCCCAGACCGCGGCGAGAAACCGGCTCTCCGCGCCCGGCTGGTCGAACGGCTGCGGCGGCTGTACTCCGTGGCGATCGACGAGCTCGGGAAGCAGCCGGGCCGCCTCGGTCAGGACGGGGCTGCCGATCTGCGAGACCCAGGTGTCGTCCTGCCGGAGCCTGTCCCGCACCAGGTCGACGACGGGACCGAAGGCCAGGCCGCTCTCGTCCTCGTAGCAGCGTCCGGTGAGCACGACACCCCCGTCGGCTCGCACAGCTGTCAGCACCTCGTGGATCAGCCTCGACTTGCCGATGCCCGACTCACCCTCGACGAGAGCCACCCGTCCGTCGCTGGTGACACCACGATGAGCCGTCAGGATCGCCGCCAGGTCCTCGTCACGTCCGACGAAGGCAGGGGTGAGCGGTGAGAGCGGTCGCGAGGGTGCTGCTGCCGGCCCTTGGACCTGTGGTTGCCGCGGGTCAGCCGGAGTGCTCGGACCCACCAGGCCCCGGCTGACGGCCTCGTAGAGGTCCGTGGTCGCGGTCAAGGGCCGCACCCCGAGCTCACGGGCGAGCACTCCCACGCACGCTCGGTACTGCGCCATCGCGCCCGCCCGGTCCCCGGAGGCGGCGTGGAGCCGGATCAGCGCCTGGTGGGCCGGCTCGTGCAAGGGGTCCAGGTCCACCCACCGGCGGACCGCCGTGACCGCGGCAGGGAGATCACCCGACGACTCCATGGCGGCTGCGAGCTCGCCCAGCGCCTCCATCAGCTCGCGCCGAAGCGCCGCGTCCGCCCCCTCCAGCCACGCCTCGAACTCGGGCGCGCCTCGCACAGCAAACCCTTCGAGCAGTGAGCCGTGGAACTGGGCCACCGCGCCGACGAGGTCCCCTGCTGACCGGAGCTCGCGAAAGCGGTGGACGTCGACGAGCATCCCGGGTCCGGTGACCAGCCGGACGTGGTCGCGGTTGGCCTCGAGATGCTCTGCGCCGATGCCGCTGCGCAGGCTGGACAGCGTCCGCCGCAACGCCGAGCGAGCACGGCCCAGGTCTGAGTCCGGCCACAACAGGTCGGCCAACGCGTCGCGGGGCCGGGGGGCCTCAGCGAGGGCGAGGTGCGCCAGCAGGCCCAGCGCCTTGCGGGTGTCGAAGACCACCAGGACGTCGTCGCGCACCACCCGCGGCGGTCCCAGGAGCTGTAGGTGGATCACACCAGCCCCCTCACCGTTAGGGCGAACTCCGCGTCACCCGGATCGTAAACGAAGGCTGCTTCCCGGTGGCCGCAAAGCAGGCTACCCACCCGAGGTCTACCGCCGTAACGTTTCCCGGACGGACACGGACGACGGTGACGGACGACCGTGACCGATGACCAGGGGCGAAGGAGGTCATCTCCAGATGTGGCCGTCGAGCCCAGGCACGCGCCGGCTCCGAAGATGGGCCTGGCCGCTGCTCGCGCTCTGGGCCGTTCTGGCGGCCGTGTCCGCAGGTCTCCAGCTCGCCGTGTCCGAGCCGATCGAGGCAGTGCTGGTCAGCCTCCTGGTCGTGCTCGCGGGCGTCGGCGCGCTGCTGATGCGCCGGGCGCCGGGGAACCCGATCGGCCTCATCCTGATCACTCTCGCTCTCCTCGTCACCGCGAGCACGGTGACGAGCGGCGTCTACCTGCGCGTCGAGGACGACACGCCGTCCGCGAAGGTCCTGCTCCTGGTGTGGTTCGACGAGTGGGTGATCGATCTCTGGTTCGGCCTGGTGGCGATCCTGCTGCCGCTTCTCTTCCCCGACGGGCGCCTGCCCTCTCGGCGCTGGCGCCCGCTGCTGTGGGTCGGACTGGTCGTCATCGGTATGGGAGTGGTGGGCACGGCGTTCGGGACCGCACGTCTTGACTGGGGTGAGGATGGCTCGGTCGCGAATCCGGTCTTCCTCGGTGGTCCGGCGGGAGAGCTGCTGCGCCAGGCTGCGCGCCTGAGCGACGTCGCGTTCGTGCCCGTGCTCCTGGGCACGCTCGTGGCTGTGGCGGTGCGACTGCGTCGGTCGCGCGGGACGGAGCGTCAGCAGCTGAAATGGTTCGCCTACGCCATCGGGATGCTGCTGATCGGGCTGACCTCGGCTGCGGTCGGCGAGCTCACGGGCTACGAGGCGCTCGGGAACGTCGGCTGGTTCATGTTCCTCACCTCCCTGCTCATCGGGATGCCGCTGGCGATCGCCGTAGCCATCCTGCGTCACCGGCTCTACGACATCGACGTCGTCATCAAGCGGACCTTGGTCTACGGCTCGCTGACCGCCCTGCTCGCTGCGACGTACCTGGGCCTGGTGCTGAGCCTGCGGGTCCTGCTCGGGCCACTGACGGGTGAGTCCGACCTCGCGGTCGCAGCCTCCACCCTGGCCGTGGCGGGTCTGTTCCGCCCTCTGCGTGCCGGAGTTCAACAAGTAGTCGACCGCCGCTTCTTCCGCCGTCGGTTCGACGCCGCTCGCACCATCGAGGCGTTCTCCGGCAGGCTGCGCCAAGAGGTCGACCTCCAGTCCGTCAGCACCGACCTCGGCGTCGTCGTGCGCGACACCATGCAGCCCACCCATGTCTCGCTGTGGCTCCGGAGGGCGGGATGAGCCGCATCGAACGACTGTCGCCACGCTTCTCACAGCGCACGGCACATCTGCTCGCCTGGGGGCTCTGCGCGGTCTTCGTCTTCGAGGCGGTCACGACCCTGTCCCTGGTGCTGTCCGGCAGCGGCACGATCGACCAGGGCTTCATCGTCGTGGCCGTGTGCTTCCCGGTGGTGGGAGCCCTGATCGCGAGTCGGGAACCGGGGAACGCGGTCGGCTGGCTGCTTCTGGCGATCGCGGTCGCGTTCGGCTTCCAGGGACTGGTGGACGCCTACCTCGGCGCCCCGGGCCGACCCGGCGAGGTCGCAGTGGCCTGGGTCAGTGCATGGGTCTGGTACGTCTGGCTCTACCTCACCGGACTGATCCTCCCGCTGATCTTCCCTGACGGCCGCTTGCTCTCCGAACGCTGGCGCATCGTGGTGTGGTTGGCTGCCGCCGCCTTCGCGCTGGCGGTCGTGTCAGAGGGGTTCGTCAACGGGCGGCTTCACGCGGAGTCCGTGCGGCCCATCGTCAACCCTGTCGGCCTCCACGGGTGGGCCGACGCGCTGGCGTCCGCCGCCGGTCTCGCCGGAGAGGTTCTGGCCGCGATCGGCTTGGTGCTGGCAGGGATCTCGTTGGTGCTGCGGCTACGTGGTTCGACCGGTCGTCAGCAGCAGCAGCTCAAGCTGTTCGTCTACGTCGCGACCTTGGCGCTGAGCGGTCTCGTGCTGGCGACGATCGTGGTCTTCACCGAGGAGGCGATCTCCAAACCGCCGCCGCACTGGGCACTGGTCCTCGGCGCCTTCGGATGGATGAGCGCCCTCCTCCTCCTCGTGATCGGACTGCCGTTGGCCGTCGGCACCGCGATCCTGCGGCACCGGCTCTACGACATCGACCTCGTCATCAAGAGGACCCTGGTCTACGGCTCGCTCACGCTGATGCTCGCCGCGACCTACTTCGTCCTGGTGCTGAGCATGCGGGTGCTGCTCGGACCGCTGACGGGCGAGTCCGACCTCGCCGTGGCCGCCTCCACCCTCGCGGTTGCCGCCCTCTTCCGCCCCCTGCGCGCCAAGGTCCAGCAGGTCGTGGACCGGCGCTTCTTCCGAAGCCGGTACGACGCCGGACGCACGGTGGAGGCCTTCGTCGGGCGGCTGCGCCACGAGCTCGATCTCGAGGCCGTCTGCGCCGACCTCGGCGTCCTCGTGCGCGACACGATGCAGCCCACTCATGTCTCGCTGTGGCTGAGGAGCAGCTGATGAGGCGCTTCCCGATCATCGTCGTCATCGTGTGCCTGGCTGCGATCGGGACCGCGCTGCTGATCCCGCCGACGGCGTACTCCGAGCGCTCGATCACGCTCTTCTTCTCTCTCTTCGCCGTCGCCTACGTCGTCGTCGGCGGCGTCGTGTCGGCGCGACGACCCCACAACCGAGTCGGGTGGTTGATGCTGGGAGTCGGCGTCTTGTTCACCGCACCGGTCGTGCTCGGTTCCTACGCCGGCTACGCCCTGCTTGTCGCGTCATGGCCGTGGGCGCGGGGCGCAGCCTGGGTCACCACCTGGGCCTACCTTCCAGCGTTCTGCATGATCATCTTGCTGATGCTGGTTTTCCCGCAGGGTCACCTGTCCGGCCCGTTCCGTGTGTGGGCCGCGCGCGTCCTCGGCGTAGGCGGCGTCACGGTCACCGTCGCGGCAGCACTCGCTCCGGGGCGGATGGATGGCTTCGGCCCGATGACCAACCCCCTGGGCGTGGCCGCCCTCGCCGCCACGCTGGACACCGTGCTCACGGTGTCGGGACTCATCCTCAGCGGTGTGTTCTTCTTGGCGCTGGGATCGATCTTCGTGCGACTGCGCCAGGCTGGCGGGCAGGAGCGCCAGCAGCTGAAGTGGGTCGCCTACGCGGCAGGGCTGATCGTGCTGGTGGAGATCCCGAACGTGCTGCCCCTCGGCCTCGACGACTCGTGGTGGGGACTCATCGGAGTCGTGGTGGCCCTGACAGCACTGCCGACCGCGATAGCCGTGGCGATCTTGCGGCACCGGCTCTACGACATCGACCTCGTCATCAAGCGAACGCTGGTCTACGGCTCCCTGACGCTGCTGCTCGTTGTGACCTACCTAGGACTCGTGCTGAGCCTGCGGGTCCTGCTGGGGCCGCTGGCAGGAGAGTCCGACCTGGCCGTCGCAGCGTCCACCCTGGCGGTGGCCGCGATGTTCCGCCCCCTGCGTGCCCGGGTGCAGCAGGTCGTGGACCGGCGCTTCTACCGAAGCCGGTACGACGCCGGACGCACGGTGGACGCCTTCGTCGGGCGGCTGCGCCACGAGCTCGACCTCGAGGCCGTCCGCGCCGACCTCGGGGCCGTCGTACGCGACACGATGCAGCCCACCTACGTGTCCCTATGGCTGCGGGGTCCGGCATGAGCCCTCTGTCGTCGTGGTCCGAGACCACGCTGCGTCGCGCCGGCTGGGCGACCTGGCTCTCCGGGCTGGCGGTGATGCTCAGCGCGCTGGTCCTGGCCCTGATCGCTCCGCTCTCGGCCTCCGAGTCGAGCTGGGGGACGCCCGGGTTCTGGGCCGAGCTGGCCTTCACCCTGATGACGTTCAGCTTCCCGTGCGTCGGCCTGCTCATCGTCCACCGGCAGCCGGCCAATCGGTTCGGGTGGCTCCTGCTGCTCGGGGTGGGCATGGCGAGCGGGCTCTCCACCCTGCTCGACAGCTACGCGGTGTTCGGGCTGGTCGTCGTGCCGGGAGCGTTGCCGGGCGCCGCCGTGGCAGCAGCGGTCAACGAGGGCAGCTGGGTCTGGATCATCGGCGCCGTTGGCATCTTCGTGATCCTGCTGTTCCCCGACGGTCGGCTCCCCTCACCGCACTGGCGATGGCTGGCCCGACTCGCCGCGATCGTCATGGCACTCATCACCATGGTCATAGCCCTCGGCCCCGGGAAGCTCACCGAGGGTCCGGTTCCCGGCATGATCAACCCGATCGGCATCGAGTCGTGGGAGAAGCCGCTCTTCGGTCTGCTCCTGTCCACGTTGCCCCTTCTGCCGGCCTGCATCGTGGCTGCGGCCCTCGCGCTCGTGCAACGGTTCCGGCGCTCGCGCGGCGTGGAGAGGCTCCAGCTGAAGTGGCTGGCCGCTGCCGGCGCCCTGGTGGCCACCTTCTACCTGCTCGCCATGGTCGGACAGCTCCTCAAGCCCGGGGCCCTGTCAGGTGGGGCCGACCCCGCATGGCTGATCGCATTCCAGAATGTCGTCATCGCGTCCTTCGCGCTGATTCCGGCGGCCATCGCGATGGCGATCCTGCGCTACCGGCTCTATGACATCGACCGGGTCATCAACCGGACGCTCGTCTACGGCGCTCTGAGCGCGATGCTCGTGGCGACCTATCTCGTCTCGGTGCTGATCCTCCGGTTCGTGCTCGACCCGCTCACCGGCGAGTCAGATCTTGCGGTGGCGGCCTCCACGCTCGCGGTCGCGGGGGCGTTCGGACCCTTGCGCTCGCGGGTGCAGCGGGTGGTGGACCGACGATTCTTCCGCTCCCGGTACGACGCTGCCCGCACCGTCGAGGCGTTCTCCGGGCGGCTGCGTCAGGAGGTCGACCTCGCGGCCGTCAGCACCGACCTCGGTGCCGTCGTACGCGAGACGATGCAGCCCGGCCATGTCTCCCTGTGGCTGCGGGGGACGCGATGACCAGCAGGCGCGGGCCCAGCCTGGCGCTCCTCGGCTGGGGGCAGTTCGCGCTCTATGTCGCGATGAGCACCGCCGGGCTCACCCTCCTGGTGCTCGTGCCCGACTCCGCACTGCAGGACCAGGGCGGGTCGCTGTTGTGGTCGACGCTCTTCGTCGCCGTCATGGCCGTCTTCGGCCTCGTGGGCGCCGTCGTGGCGCAGCACAGTCCAGCCAACCCGATCGGTTGGCTGTTCCTGGCGAGTGCCCTCGCCGAGGGGTGGTACGAGCTCGCGATCGGTTACACGCACTACTCCCTGGGGGCGAACGCCCTTCCCGGCACCGGCTGGTCCGCCTGGCTCTCCACCTGGCAGAGCGCGCTGTCACCGATGCTGCTCTCCCTAGCGATCCTGTTCTTCCCCGACGGACTTCTTCCGTCGAGGCATTGGCGACCGGCTTTCTGGTTCTGCGTCATCGGGACCCTCCCGGTTCTCGTCATCTCCACCCTGGCGCCGGGTCCGATCGCGGACTTCGCGATGCTGACCAACCCTGCAGGTGTGGAGCCCCTGCGGCCTCTGCGCGGCACGCCCGTCGACGTTGCGGTCCCGGCCTACCTGCTGCTGAGTGCGGCGTCCGTCGTCGTACGCTTCCGCCGATCTCACGGCATCGAGCGCCAGCAGGTGAAGTGGTTCGCCTGGTCGGGCGCGATGATCGGCGTACTGATCTTCACAGCGGGGATCGTCGAGACCTTGATCGGCGGCGCAGAGGGGGGCGAGACCGTTCGGGCGATCGGCGGCATTCTCTTCGCCGTGGCCGTGTCCGGGTTGCCGATCACCGCCGGCATCGCGATCCTGCGCCACCGGCTCTACGACATCGACCGGCTGATCAACCGGACGCTGGTGTACGGCGCGTTGACGGCGCTGCTGGTGGCGACCTACCTCGGCGCCGTGCTGGTCTTCCGGATTGCGCTCCACCCGCTGGTCGGCGGGTCGGACCTGGCCGTCGCCGCCTCCACCCTCGCGGTGGCCGCCCTGTTCCGCCCCATGCGCGCACGACTCCAGACGTTCGTGGACCGGCGGTTCTTCCGGGCGCGGTACGACGGCGAGCGCACCCTCCAGGACTTCAGCTCACGGCTCCGGGCCGAGATCTCTCTGACGACGGCCGGCAAGGACCTCCGTACGGTCGTCGGTGAGACCATGCAGCCGACCCACGTGTCGCTCTGGCTGCGGGAGACCTCCCGATGAGCGCCCACCCCCGGGCTTGGCTCCCCTGGGTGCCATGGTCGGCCACGGTCCTGCTCACCGTGGTTGCGCTCCTGCTTCCCCCCAACCGGTCGGTCCTGCGAGATTCCGTCGACGACGGGTGGGCGTTCTTCCTCCTGCTGCTCCTCCAAGCCCTGACCTTCGCCACCGTCGGCCTCGTCCTGGCCCGTGCACGTCCGGACAACGCGGTGTCCTGGCTGTTCGTGTTCGTCGGGGTGTCGGTGGGTGTCTACCTCATGGCCGAGCGCTACCAGTACCTCGCGCTCGAGGTCCGGCCCTCGCTCCCCCTCGGGGTGCTGGCCGCCTGGCTTCAGTCCTGGACGTTCGTGCCGGCGCTGGGCGTCATCGTGACGTTGCTTCCCCAACTGTTCCCTACCGGCCGGCCGCTCTCGCGACGGTGGTACCCAGCCCTGGTCTTCGCCGCGGTCGGTTCCCTGGGGCTGCTGCTCGCCGATGCGCTCAAGCCCGGCAAGCTGGACCAGAGCTCCATCACCAACCCCTATGCGATCGCCCCACGTCACTACGCAATCCTCGAAGACGTAGCACCCAGCCTCTACGTGATGGCGGCCCTGCTCGGATTCGTGTCCGTCCTCGTTCGCTGGCGCCGCGCCCGGAACGAGGAACGGCAGCAACTCAAGTGGTTCGCCTACTTCGCGGTCTCTATTCCGCTGTTCGTGCTGAGCAACGTGGTCGTCGAGATCTTCGATCTGCACGACACCCCGGCGTCCGCTCTCCCCCTCGTCCTGGCCGTCGGCGCCTTTCTCGGCCTCCCGATCGCGGTGGCCGTGTCGATCTTGCGCTATCGGCTCTACGAAATCGATCTGGTCATCAACCGGACACTGGTCTACGCGATCCTCACCACTGTCCTAGTGGCCACCTACCTCGGATCGGTGCTCGCCTTCCGCCTCGTCCTCGACCCACTGACCGATGAGTCGGACCTGGCCGTGGCGGCCTCCACCCTGGCGGTAGCGGCGCTGTTCCGGCCGCTGCGCGGTCGGGTGCAGTCGTTGGTCGACCAGCGCTTCTTCCGTTCGCGGTACGACGCCGCACGCACCCTCGACGACTTCAACGCACGACTCCGCCACGAGGTCGACCTCGAGTCGGTCGGCACCGACCTGCGCGCCGTCGTCCACGAGACCATGCAGCCGGTCCACCAGAGCCTGTGGCTGCGGAGCGACCGATGAGACGCCCGTGGACGACCTGGGTCGCCTGGGGACTCTGGGCCTTCGACGTCGTCGTGGTGGCCAGCCTCCTGTCGTTCGGAGTGGGCGGGTCAGGCGACTGGGGATCCGCCGCCGGGGCCCTGTTCATCGCCGCGTTCGCCACCACGGGTGCAGCGGTCAGCTCGCGGGTCCCGGAGAACCCTGTGGGTTGGATCCTGTGCCTGGCGGCCTTCTCGTTCAGCGTCGGCGGGCTCTGCGAAGAGGTGTCGTCGCGAACCCTCGACGATGGGGACGCAGGCGTGGCTGCAGCGACGGCAGCCGTGGTCGGCACGTTCGTCTGGATCCTCGGGCTCGGTCCGGCGGCGACGCTGATACTCCTGTTGTTCCCCGACGGTCACCTACCCTCGCGTCGCTGGCGGCCGGTCGGTTGGACCTCAGCCGCCGCCGTACTGCTGAGCGTGACCGGACTGGCGCTGACACCAGGGACCATCGCAGGCACCCAGGTGGTCAACCCCGTCGGGCTCGGCCCGGAAGGTGGCATCACCGAGACGATGACGAACACCGGGCTCGCCGTGCTGTTCGTGAGCATCCTGGCCTGCTGCGCTTCGCTGCTGGCGCGCTACCGGTCCGCTGCGCCCGAGCAGCGGCAGCAGCTGAAGTGGCTCGCCTGGTCGGTCCCGATGGTCCTCACCTGGCTGGCCGCCTCGATCGTGGTCGAAAGCACCCAGGCGGGCGACTACGCGATCGACATCGCGAACGCTCTGTCGTCGCTCGGCCTGTCGATCGTCCCGGTCTCCATCGCGGTGGCGATCCTGCGTCACCGGCTCTACGACATCGACGTCGTGATCAATCGCACCCTGGTCTACGGCGCACTGACCGCCGCGCTGGTCGCGGTGTACCTCGGCCTGGTGCTCACCTTGCGCCTGGCTCTCAACCCCCTGACCGGTGAGTCCGACCTGGCGGTTGCGGCCTCCACGCTGGCAGTCGCAGCCCTCTTCCGCCCACTGCGCTCACGCATCCAAGGGGTGGTCGACCGGCGGTTCTTCCGATCCCGGTACGACGCTCATCAGACGCTGGAGACGTTCAGTGCGACGCTGCGCCAACAGGTGGACCTCCGGACGATCGGCGCTGACCTGCTCGCGGTCGTCCACGACACGATGAGTCCGACCCACGTGTCCCTGTGGACGCGAGGTACCCGTGATGACTGATCGGCCCGCCGTAACGATTGGTGGACTGTGCGATGGCAGCCTCCACCACACAGACGGCAAGGAGGCCAGCCATGACCAGGTTCGGGCACAGCGTGGAGATCGACCGACCCCTCGAGGACGTGTGGTCCTTCGTCTGCGAGGTCGGCAACAACCCTGTCTGGCAGGGACCCATCATCGAGGTCCGGCGCGGTGCCGGCCAGGAGCTTGCGGTCGGGACCAGGATCGAGGAGGTGGCGCATTTCCTCGGCAAGCGGTTCGAGATCACCTTGGAGGTCACCGAGCACGAGCTGCTGAAGCGCAGCGCAGTGCGGACGGCGGCGGGGCCGGTGCGACTGGACGGGACCTACCGCTTCGAGTCCTCCGGAGACGGAACCCGCTTCACGACCGAGGGAGAGGTCGAGGCGCAGGGCTTCTTCCGCCTCGCCGAGCCGGTGTTCGCCCGCGTCGCGGGACGGGAGTGGTCGACGAGCTGCGAGACGCTCAAAGAGCTGCTGGAGGCCGGTGCCGCCGACTCGCCGTAACGATTCCTGGACAACACCCGTCTAGAAAGGTCACGCCATGACGACACTGACCAGCTCCCTGCGCCGCCGGTTCCTCGGCCGCTCGGCCGAGCGGTCGCACGCGTCGACCGAGCCCGGCGATGCCCTGCAGCCCTTGGAGGACGAGGTACCCCCGATCGACATCGGGCCCAACGACCCGTTGCTGGCCTACCTCCAGAGCGCCAGCGGAGCGGTCGACGTGGAGGAGCTGGAGCTCCAGTCTCCCGCGCTGAGCGCCATGAAGGCGGCCGGGGTCAAGCTCGCCGTTCCCCTGGTCAGCCAGGGAGAGCTCATCGGCGTGCTCAACCTGGGGCCGCGCCGGTCCGAGCAGGACTACTCCACCGACGACCGCAAGCTGTTGGACAACCTGGCCGCGCAAGCCGCACCGGCGCTGCGGGTCGGCCAGCTGGTGCGCGAGCAGCAGGCCGAGGCGGCGACGCGCCAGCGGTTCGAGCAGGAGCTCGAGGTCGCCAAGCTGATTCAGCAGAACTTCCTGCCCAAGCAGCTCCCCGAGCTCGACGACTGGCAGGTGGCCGCCTACTACCGTCCCGCCCGCGAGGTCGGCGGCGACTTCTACGACGTGATCCCGCTCTCCGAGGGCCGGCTCGGGTTCGTCATCGGCGACGTCACGGACAAGGGCGTCCCGGCTGCCCTGGTGATGGCGGCCACGCGCAGCGTGCTGCGGGCCTCCGCCCAGCGGATCATCAACCCGGGAGAGGTGCTCCAGCGAGTCAACGAGCACCTGTGTCCCGACATGCCCGAGAAGATGTTCGTGACCTGTCTCTACGGCGTCCTCGACCCGACCACCGGGCACTTCCGGTTTGCCAACGCGGGCCACGACCTTCCCTACGTCAAGACCGCCGGGGGCTCGGTGGAGCTCCGGGCCCGAGGCATGCCGCTCGGGTTGATGACCGGCATGGACTACGAGGAGAAGGAGATGGTCCTCGCCCCCGGCGACTCGCTGCTGCTCCACTCCGACGGTGTCGTAGAGGCCCACGACCCGTCCGGCCAGATGTTCGGTTTCCCCCGCCTCAAGGAGGCCGTGGCGAGCTACCCCGGCGGCCAAGAGCTGATCGACCGGGTGCTGGCCGACCTGCGCGACCACACCGGGGAGGACGCCGAGCAGGAGGACGACATCACCATGGTCACGCTGACCCGGTCACCGGTCTGCTTGAACGGATCGGCGGGGCCCAGGCCGTCGTCGAGCCGTCAGCTGGTCGAGTTCGAGGTGCCCAGCGCTGAGGGCAACGAGCGGCTGGCGCTCGAGCGGGTGAGCGCCATCGTGGCGCCGCTCGGGTTGGAGCAGGCTCGCCTCAACCGACTCGAGACAGCGGTGGGCGAGGCCACCATGAACGCCATGGAGCACGGCAACTCCTACCGCGCGGACCAGCCCGTGACAGTGAGGGTGCTCACCGACGCCGAGCGCGTGCGGGTGCAGATCGTCGACCAGGGCGGGGCGCCAGTGGACCGCGAGGCGGAGATCCCGGACCTCGAGGCCAAGCTGGCCGGGCTCCAGCGGCCGCGCGGCTGGGGACTGTTCCTGATCAAGAACATGGTCGATGAGGCCCACGAGCAGACCGACGGACCCGAGCACGTGCTCGAGCTGGTGATGCACCTCGAGGAACCGGCCGAGAACCATCGAGAGCCAGGAGGCAGTGATGACCACCAGTGACGTGACGCAGACGGCGGTGAGGCATCGGGACGAGACCGCTCTCATCGACCTCGTCGGCGACATCAACGCCCGCGCCGAGCAGTCGCTCGACAACGCCTGGACCGAGGCGATGGGCCTGGCGCCGACCGCGGTCGTCTTGAACTTCGAGGGCGCTGGCTACATCAACTCGACCGGCATCGCCCTCATCGTCGGGATGCTCGCCAAGGCCCGCGCCCACGGCGTACCCATCCGCGCCTACGGACTGACCTCGCACTACCGCGAGATCTTCGAGATCACCCGGCTCGCCGACTTCATGGCGATCAACCCGGACGAGAACAGCGCCCTCATCGGCGCAGAGGGGAGCACGACATGACCGAGGCAACCGCCACCTTCGACGTACGCCGCGAAGGACCTGCGAGCTTGGTCGACATCAAGGGGGACGTGACCGCCGGGTCGGAGAGCGTCCTCATGGGTGCCTACGACGAGGTCGGCGACGCGAAGGCGATCGTGCTGAACTTCTCCGGGCTCTCCTACATGAACAGTGGCGGCATCGGACTGCTGGTCACCCTGCTGGTGCGCGCCAATCGCCATTCCCAGCAGCTGCTGGCCTTCGGACTGAGCGACCACTACCGACAGATCTTCGAGCTGACCCGCCTCGATGAGGCGATCGGCATCCACGACGACGAGCGCGCCGCGCTGCGTGCCGCCGGCGTCTCCTAGGAGGGAGGACGACATGATGGAACCGATGCGGCAGGACCGCCCCGACGCGACGCCGGGCGAGACAGGAACCACCGAGGTCACCGCTCGTGATGCGGCGCACTGGGCCAAGTCCGTGTCCCGCCTCAACGTCTCCGAAGTGCCCGACGGCGCGACCGGGATCAACGTCTCCGGCAAGCGGCTCACCAGCCCGATCCAGGGCTTCGGAAAGATGTGGCAGAAGACCTACCAGGTCCGGCTGCCCGACTCCCGGGTCTCCTCTGCGGACCTGATCACCACCTGGAAGCAGCGCTTCCCCGACTTCTGGCCCGAGGGCAACCACTTCTACGGCCCGCTGACCGGCATCGCCCCGGGCGAGGTGGCGCTCATCGACGCCACCCTGCCGGGGCGGCTGAAGCTGTCGACCGGCGTCATGGTGCTGTACGCCGACGACGAGTCCTTCACGCTGATGACCCCCCAGGGCCACATGTTCGCGGGCTGGATCACCTTCAGCGCCACGGACGACGACACCGAGACCGTGGCCCAGGCGCAGGTGCTGATGCGTGCCTCCGACCCCGTCTTCGAACTGGGTCTGATGCTGGGCGGCCACCGCCAGGAGGACCGGTTCTGGCAGGAGACACTGACGAACGTTGCTCGTCACTTCGGGGTGGACGACGCCGAGATCGACACCGCGGTGGTCTGCGTGGACAAGAAGCGCCAGTGGCGCCGCTGGACCAACGTCTGGCACTCCTCGGCGATCCGGTCGACGCTCTACACGCTCAATGCACCGTTCCGCGGCATGGCTGGGCTGTTCCGCCGCTCAGGTGCCCGCTGACCTCCGCAGCCGCGACGCCGTTGTCGTCGGGTCGGGCCCCAACGGACTCAGCGCGGCGATCACTCTCGCGCTGGCAGGCCGGACGGTCACCGTGGTCGAGGCCGCGCCGACGGTGGGAGGCGGCTCACGCTCGGCCGAGCTGACCCTGCCCGGCTACATCCACGACGTGTGCTCCACCGTGCACTCGCTCGCTCTGGCCTCACCGGCGCTGTCGGTCCTGCCGTTGGCCGCGCACGGGCTGGAGCTGGTGCAGCCGGAGGTGCCACTGGCCCATCCGCTGGACGACGGGAGCGCCGTGCTGCTGCACCGCGGAGTCGTCGAGACGGCGACGTCCCTGGGCAGCAGAGACCAGCGAGCCTACGAGGCTCTCGTCGGCCCGCTGGTCCGTCGTTCGGATGCGTTGATGCAGGAGCTGCTCGGCCCGCTGAGACCGCCGCGGCACCCAGTCGTGATGGCGCGATTCGGCCCGGTCGGGCTCCGGTCGGCCGTCGGCCTCGCGCGGGCACGCTTCGACGGCCCCCGCGGACAGGCCTTGCTGGGCGGCGCTGCCGCCCACTCGATGATGCGGCTCGACCAGGTGCCGACGGCGGCCGTGGGCCTGGTGCTGATGACCGCTGCGCACGCTGTCGGTTGGCCGTTCGCGCGCGGCGGCTCTCAGCACGTGGTTGACGCGCTGGCGTCGTACCTGCGTTCGCTGGGCGGTGAGGTCGTCACCGACTGGTGCGTCGAAGACGTCGGTGAGCTCGACGACGCCCGAGCCGTGCTGCTGGACGTCACCCCTCGCCAGCTGCTCTCGATCGCCGGCCACCGGCTGCCCCGGCGCTACGCACGCGCCTTGAGCCGCTACCGGTACGGTCCTGGAATCTTCAAGCTGGACTGGGCCCTCGACGAACCGATCCCCTGGCGTGACGAGGCGGTCGCCCGCGCCGGCACGGTCCACCTCGGCGGCACCCTCGAGGAGCTGGCGCGCTCCGAGGACGACGTGAACCGCGGGCGTGTCCCCGAGCGGCCCTTCGTGCTGCTGACGCAACCGAGCCTGCACGACCCGTCGCGCGCGCCGGCGGGGAAGCACATCGGGTGGGCCTACTGCCACGTGCCGGCCGGTTGCGACGAGGACATGACCGGGCGGATCGAGGCGCAGGTCGAGCGCTTCGCACCCGGCTTCCGCGACCTGGTGCTCGCCCGGGCGTCGATGTCGGCGCCGCAGATGGAGGCCTACAACGCCAACTACGTCGGGGGCGACATCAATGGAGGCGTCCAGGACCTTCGCCAGCTCTTCACCCGTCCCGTCATCCGACCGGTCCCCTACTCCACGCCGGATCCTCGGTTGTTCCTGTGCTCCTCCTCCACCCCGCCCGGCGGGGGCGTCCACGGCATGAGTGGCTACTTCGCCGCCCGAGCGGCTCTGCGAGGGGTGCTGTCGCAGCGGTAACGCGGCACGCCAGCTGGGATGGCGGAGCGCGCTCGTCCTGCTGATCCTCATCGAAGCCCGCCGAGCGAGCGGTTCGCCGTCCGCCGCGATGTGGATGGTCGCCCACACGCACAGGCATTGCCGAGCGCTTTCCGTTTGAATCGGTGGATTTGGCGGTCCAGACCACTTTGTCGCCTCGCGTGCGCGGCACATACTGACGTCGCGCGGGTGCGGCCGTGGCGTAGACCACAGTTCCGCCACTTCTCGAAGTTTTGAAGGGATAGCCGCATGCGCGACACATCACGGCGCAAGTTCATAGGCGTTGCAGGAGCCGGCGTAGCAGCCGCGGGCGCGACAGCACTGGGGTCGGGTGCGGCCTGGGCCGCCCCGGCACGATTGCACGGACAGAGTGCGCAGGAGCCCTTGGTTGCCCACGTCGCCGACATCACCTCGGACGAGGTGTCGCTGATGGTGGGTGAGCGCGAGGTCATCGTTCGCGACCGGGACCTCGTGACCCGTCTTCTCAACGCGGCAGGTGAGTGACGATGTCCTCACACCGCGAAGCACCTGAGATCTCCAAGGACCCGGTGGCCGACAACACCGACGTCTATGCGTTCGTGAGCCCGGACCGTCCCCGATCCGTGACCCTGATCGCGAACTTCATCCCGTTCCAGAAGCCGGACGGCGGCCCGAACTTCTACGAGTTCGCCGACGACGTGATCTACAGCATCAACATCTCCAACCGCGGCAGGGCGCGCGCCGACATCTCCTACGAGTTCCGGTTCCGGACCGCGATCCGCAACAAGAAGACCTTCCTCTACAACATCAACCGGATCACGAGCATCGACAGCCCGAATTGGAACCGGCCGCAGTTCTACTCGATCACCAAGGTGGCCGGAGGCAAGTCCACGCTGCTCAAGGACGACATCCCCTGCCCTCCTGTGAACGTCGGGCCGCGCAGCACCCCGAACTACGGCGACCTCGCCGACGCCGCGGTCGCCTACAAGTACGGGCGCTACATCTTCGCCGGACAGCGCGCAGAGGCCTTCCACGTCGACCTGGGGAGCATCTTCGACCTCGGCACCGCCCGTCCCTTCCAGATGAAACACCTGGTCCCGAGCGCGAACTCGGTCGGCGTGAACGGCACCAAGACCTTGAACGTGAGCACCATCGCGCTCCAGGTGCCGATCCACGAGGTCACCCGCAACAGAGACGTGCCCACGGACGTGATGTCGCCCGACAGCGTGATCGGCGTGTGGGCCACCGCGCGCCGCCAGAAGACGCAGGTCTTCAACCAGAAGACCGGCAAGCGGGACGGCTTCGGACCGTGGCAGCAGGTCTCCCGTCTGGGGAACCCGCTGTTCAACGAGGTGATCACGCCGATGGCGGAGAAGGACATGTGGAACCTCCACTCGCCGCGTTACGACGTCGCCTTCGAGAAGTACGTGAACAGTCCCGAGCTCGGCAAGCTGCTGCCCGTCCTCTACCCGGACACGTTCCCGAACCTCGCGGCGTACGACAAGCCACGAGCGGACCTGAACGCGATCCTGCTCACGGGCATCCCGGAGGGGATCATCGAAGGTTTCCAGAACTACACGGGGCCTGTGAAGGCGGACATGCTGCGGCTCAACGTGGCAATCCCTCCGACGGAGAACCCGCGGGAGCTGGGCCTGCTCGCGGAACCGGCGGACCCGGCCGGCTTCCCCAACGGGCGCCGCCCGATGGACGACGTCACCACGATCGAGCTGCGGGCCATCGCGGGCCTGACCATCCCGTTGGTTGACCCCTCCTACACCCCGGACGATGCGGCGGGCGGGATCACGGACGACTCGAAGGACTACGCGAACTCCAACAACGGGGCGTTCCTGAACAAGTTCCCCTACCTCGCCCTACCCAACGGCGGATATGAGACCAAGCCGGGGACCTCCGACGACTCCGGGTTCGACAACGGATGAGTGCCGAAGAGACCGCGATCGAGAACCCGTACGCCGGGCAGGGCACCGTCCTGCTCGACATCGGCGGGGACATCGGGGCGTTGGTCGTCGAGATGCCGCGCGAGATGCTCGGCGTCGAGATCGAGATCCGTCCGGCGGGATCGGCGCCCGCCCGCGAGGGGCGCCACTCGCACCACCCGCACGTGGCAGTGGTCGATCGGCCCACCGCCGACGGAACGAGCATGCCCTCCCTGGTGTTCGGCAACCTGCGTGAGGGGTCGTACGAGCTGTACGAGAAGGGTGGCGGCCGCGTCTGGCTGACGACGGCGGTCACGGGGAGTGAGATCACCCAGCTGACCTGGCCGACGGCCTGACCCAACGCCGACGAGTCGGGTGAGAGCGGACTGGCCACCGGTCCGCTCTCACCCTGGCTGCCAGCCTGGACCTCCCCGACGAAGCCGACGAAGCCGACGAGCGAGCCAAGGCGCCGTTGGGCCGCTGGATGACTGTTCTGACGGCGTCGTGGGCGGCGTCGCCGATGAAGACCTTCGCTCACGAAGTCGTCGACGTGAGGTCCTGCACGAAAACCGCCTCTGATCTGCGTTTCTGCAGGTCAGAGGCGGTTTTTTCGGTCGGGCTGACAGGATTTGAACCTGCGACCCCTTGACCCCCAGTCAAGTGCGCTACCAAGCTGCGCTACAGCCCGAAGCCCGCGGTTGTACGTGTCCCCCGCAGGCCCGTGAACCTTACCGCAGCGCTCAGGTTCCCCCGAAACCGGGCAACGCAGCAGGGGGCCGAGCCGCCGAGGTCGGCGTGTACGTCGGCTCGCCGGGCGAGTACGCCTGCATCGAGGCCGCGGTGGTCATCACGTGGCTCGGCGGCCTGGACGACCGACAGCGAGTAGCCGCAGCCCACCGTCCCACCTCGTCCTAGGACCGGTGAGCCGGTCGGACCCTCGGTCACGAGCAGCGCGGACGCCGTACTGACCATGGAGAACTGTCGCTTCCCACGGGAAGATCTCCATGGTCAGCGCAAGATTCGCTGCATCCCCTGGTAAACGGTCAGCCGCGCCTCAGCGCTCGCCGCGCTTCTTGCGCGGGCGCTGCTGCACGTGCACGGGGCTGCCCACGAAGCCGAACTCCTCGCGCAGGCGGCGCTCGACGTAGCGGATGTAGGAGGCCTCGAGCAGCGCGCTCGTGAACAGCACGAACGTCGGCGGCTCGGTGGAGGCCTGGGTGCCGAACATGATCTTCGGCTGCCGGCCGCCGCGCACCGGGTGCGGGTGCTCGGAGACGAGCCGGCCGAGGAAGGAGTTGAGCGCACCGGTCGAGACCCGGGTCGACCATCCCTCGAGGGCGGCGTCGAGCGCCGGGACCAGCCGGTCGACGTGCCAGCCCGTGCGGGCGGTGATGTTGATCCGGGGCGCCCACGGCACCCGGACCAGGTCGCGCTCGACCTCGCGGTCCAGGTAGTAGCGACGCTCCTCGTCGACGAGGTCCCACTTGTTGAAGGCGATCACCAGCGCGCGGCCGGCCTCGGCCACGGAGGTGACGATCCGCAAGTCCTGCTCGGAGATCGGGCCGGACCCGTCCACGACCACGACGCAGACCTCGGCGCGCTCGATGGCGCCGCTGGTCCGCAGGCTCGCGTAGTACTCGTGACCGGAGGCTTCCTTGATCTTCTTGCGCACCCCGGCGGTGTCGATGAACCGCCAGCTGCGGCCACCGAGCTCGATCAGCTCGTCGACCGGGTCGACGGTCGTGCCGGCGGCGTCGTCGACGATCACCCGGTCGGCCTTGGCCAGCTTGTTGAGCAGCGAGGACTTGCCGACGTTGGGGCGACCGACGATCGCGACGCGACGCGGGCCGCGCGGGGCGCCGAACACCTCGGCGGGCGGCTCGGGCAGCGCGTCCAGGATCGCGTCGAGCATGTCGCCGGAGCCGCGGCCGTGCAGCGCGGAGACGGGATAGGGCTCCCCCAGCCCGAGGTTCCACAGGCCGTAGGCCTCCGCCTCGGCCCGCTGGTCGTCGACCTTGTTGGCGGCGAGGATCACCGGCTTGCCGGACTTGCGCAGGATCTTCACGACCGCCTCGTCGGCGTCGGTGATGCCGACGGTCGCGTCCACGACGAAGAGCGTCGCGTCGGCGATCTGGGCGGCGATCTCGGCCTGCGCGGCGATCCGTTCGGCCAGACCGCGGGCGTCGGGGTCCCAGCCGCCGGTGTCGACGACGGTGAAGGCGCGACCGTTCCACGTCGCGTCGTAGTAGACGCGGTCGCGGGTGACCCCTGGGATGTCCTGCACGACCGCCTCGCGGCGGCCGATGATCCGGTTCACGAGCGTGGACTTGCCCACGTTGGGGCGGCCCACGACGGCCAGCACCGGAAGGGGTGCCGCTCCGGTGAACTCAGGGGTGGCGCTGTCGGTCATGCGTGTTCATTCTCCTGCTGATGGGTGACCCTCCAGTAGACCGGAGCGGCAGGCCGGAAGTCGAATCCTGCGACCCGCGTCACGCCCGGGCGCGGTCCTCGACGAGGGCGACGACCTGGTCCACGACCTCGTCCAGGGTGTACGGCGTGGTGTCGATGTGGTGGGCGCCCTCGGCCATCGCGAGCGGCGAGGCGGCGCGGCCGGAGTCGAGGGTGTCGCGTCGCAGCAGGTCGGCCTCGGTCGCGGCGACGTCGGCGCCGGAGCGCTCGGCGGCACGACGGACGGCCCGGGCGGAGGCGTCGGCGGTGAGGTAGACCTTGACCTCGGCGTCGGGCGCGACCGCCGTACCGATGTCGCGGCCCTCGACCACGATGTCGCCGTCGCCGATGATCGCTCGCTGCAGCCGGACCAGCTCGGCGCGGACCTCGGGCACCGCGCTCACCGCGCTCACGGCGGCCGTCACCGCGGCGCCGCGGATCGGCTCTGCCACGTCGACGCCGTCGGCGCTGATCGTCGGGGCGGACGGGTCGGTGCCGGACTCCAGGACCGGCGTGGTGGCGTGCCGTGCGACGGCGGCGGGGTCGCCGACGTCGACGCCCTGCTCCAGCATCCACCAGGTGATCGCGCGGTACATCGCGCCGGTGTCGAGATAGCGCAGCCCGAGCCGGGTCGCGACCCCACGCGACGTGCTCGACTTGCCGGACCCCGACGGACCGTCCATCGCCACGACGACACCCACAGCCACGCCCTCCGCTCCACGATTCCGACGAACCGGAGCAGACTACCGGTGGGTGGTCCAGCCCCGGTCCTCGAGCGAGGCCATCAGGTGCGCGACGTGGTCGGCGGCGACGCTCAGCTCGACCAGGCCGTACTCCCGGCCCGGGTCGTGGTCGATGCGCAGGTCCTCGATGTTGACGTCGATCTCGCCGGCGTCCGCGAAGAGCCGCGCGAGCTCCCCGGGCTGGTCCGGTACGGCGACGAAGACGACCGTCTCGTCGCGGACCGGGCCACCGTGCTTGCCCGGGATGACGGCCGTGCCCGCGACTCCGCGGTCCAGCACATCGCCCAGCGAGGCACGGTCCCCGGTGTCCAGCGCGGTGAGCAGCCGGTCGACGTCGGCGCGCACGTCGCGCAGCAGGCCGGTCAGCGCCTCGGTGTTGGCGCCGATGATCTGCTGCCACAGCGCGGAGTCCCCCGCGGCGATCCGCGTCACGTCGCGCACCCCCTGCCCGGACAGCGCCAGGTGGTCACGCGGTGCGTCGGTCAGCCGGCCGGCGGCCAGGGAGGCGAGCAGGTGCGGCAGGTGCGAGGTGCGGGCGACTGCCTGGTCGTGCTCCTCCGGTGTGAAGGTGAGCGGGGTCGCGCCACAGCGTCGAGCGAGTGCGGTGACCAGCTCCACAGCGTGCGGGTCGGCCCGCGCGTGCGGCGTCACCGCCCACGGCCGGCCGTCGAAGAGCGCCGCCGACGCGGTGCTGGGACCGCTGCGCTCGCTGCCGGCCATCGGGTGGCTACCCACGTAGCGCGCCACCCCCTCCGGCGACTGCTCGGCGATCGCCCGCAGCGGTGCGCCCTTCACGCTGCCCACGTCCGTGACGACCGCGTCGCTCTGCGCGAGGGCGCGGACGACCTCGGCGGCGAGCAGGTCCGGGGGGA
Organism: uncultured Actinomycetota bacterium; assembly: GCA_963845655.1. GTDB lineage: Bacteria > Actinomycetota > Actinomycetes > Propionibacteriales > Nocardioidaceae > Nocardioides_B. Next base: position 788,263 of record CAWJTB010000003.1, read on the forward strand.
CGGCCACCACCACGAGCTCCGGGCGTACGGCGTCCGCGTCGACGTTGGACGCGCCGAGCCCCGAGGCGATCCGCAGGTGCTCGGCGCTGACGTCGCGCAGCGCGACGTCGACGCCCCTGCGGCGCAGCGCGAGCGCGATCGACGTACCCAGCAGGCCGGCGCCGACGACGAGGACCGGGCCCTGCAGGGCGGGCAGCTCAGCCACTGTCGGGGACCTCGCGGACGCGCGTGAGGTCGCGGCGCAGCGCGGCGGCGCCGTGGAGGTAGACGTGCGTGATGTCGGCGCGCGGACGGTCGGTCTCGACGTGCGCGAGCATCCGCACCACGCGCGGCATGGACCCCGCGATCTCGAGCTCGCGGGCGCAGATCAGCGGCACCTCGCCGAAGCCGAGGCGGCGGGCGGCATACGCCGGGAACTCCGAGACCAGGTCGGACGTGGCGGTGAAGATCACGCTGATGAAGTCGTCGACCTCGAGCTCGTTGGACGCCATCACGTCCGTCACCATCTCGGCGACCCGCTCGAGCATGTGCTCGCGCACGTCACCGTCGAGCTGCGTCGCTCCTCGTACCGCCCGGACTGCCACGCCCGCAACCCTAACGATTCGTCTGCGATTGCCTCGCGGGGCGTCCACGCAGGACCGCAGACGAATCGGGGGTTAGAGCGCAGCGGCGTCGAGCAGGGTGCCGAGCTCGTCGAGCGTGAGGTCGCGCAACTGGCCGCTGCGCAGGCCCTGGAGCGGGACCGGGCCGATCGCGGTCCGGGTCAGCCGGCGCACCGGGTGGCCGACCTGGTCGAGCAGGCGGCGCACGATCCGGTTGCGGCCCTCGTGGATCACCAGCTCGACGATCGAGCGCTCCCGGGTGCTGGAGACGACCGTGCACGACGACACCGCGACCGGGCCGTCCTCGAGCACGACCCCTTCGAGCAGCGCGCGGACCGTGGCCTTGGCGACCACGCCGTCGACCTCGGCGACGTAGGTCTTGGTCAGCTCGTAGGACGGGTGCGCGACGCGCTGGGCGAAGTCGCCGTCGTTGGTGAGCAGGATCAGGCCCTCGGTGTCGGTGTCCAGCCGGCCGACGTGGAACAGCCGCTCGGGCCGCTCGGCCACCAGGTCCCCGAGCGTACGGCGACCCTCGGGGTCCGACATCGTCGAGACGACGCCGCGCGGCTTGTTCAGCACGAGGTAGACGTGGGCGCTGACCGGCGGCAGGCGCTGGCCGTCGACCCGGATCACGGCGGTCGTCGGGTCCACCTTGGTGCCCAGGCGGGTCACCACCTCGCCGTCGACCTCGACCAGACCGGCGAGCATCAGCTCCTCGCACTTGCGACGCGACGCCACCCCGGACTGCGCCAGCAGCTTCTGGAGCCGGATCAGGCCGTCCTCGTCGGTCTGCAGGCCGGTCACGACGGGTCGCCGCCGTCCGGCCCGCCACCGGGGGCCGGGACCGGGTCGGCGACGCGCTCGTCGGGGTCGTCGAGGTCCACCATGTCGGGCAGCAGCGGTGCCAGCTCGGGCAGCTCCCCCAGGTCGGTGACCCCGATCCGCTCCAGGAAGTAGGAGGTCGTGCGGTAGAGCATCGCCGTGGTCTCGCCGTCGTGGCCGGCCTCCTCGACGAGGCCGCGCGAGACCAGGGTGCGCATCACGCCGTCGACGTTGACGCCGCGGATCGCGGAGACGCGGGCCCGGCTGACGGGCTGCTTGTAGGCCACCACGGCCAGCGTCTCCAGCGCGGCCTGGGTCAGCCGCGCCTGCTGACCGTCGAGGACGAACTTCTCCACGACGCCGGCGAACTCCTCGCGGGTGTAGAACCGCCAGCCGCCCGCGACGTTGCGCAGGTCGAACCCGCGGCCCTGCTCGGCGTACTCCTCGGCCAGCGACACCAGCGCCGCGGCCACCTCGCCGGGTGGGTAGCCGACCGCCGAGGCGAGCGTCAGGTGGTCGATCGGCTGGTCGCTGACCATCAGCACCGCCTCCAGGGCGGGGCGCAGCTCGGCCAGCGGGATGGCGAGGACCTCGGCCTGCTCCTCGTCGGCCGCGCTGACGGCCTGGGAGTCGCCCGGTGCGTCGTAGCCGTCGCCGCCGTCCTCCGGTCCCTCGTCGATGCGCTCGAGGGCGTCCACCGCGTCCACCGCGGGGGCCCGGCCGGCGGCGTCCCTCACCCCCGGCGTGTCCGCCAGGTCCGCCGAGCCCGCCGCGTCCATCGCCCCGATGCCCTCCTCGGGCCGCTCCTCGCTCACTGCTGCCGCTCCTGCTCTGCGTCGCTTCCCGGTCGACCCGGGTCCTGTCCCGGTCGACCCGGGTCTGTCCCGGTTCGACCCGGGTCCCCCGCACTCTGCTCCTCGGGCGGCGCCCCGTCGAACTCGTCGGTGATCTCGACCTCGTCCTCGCCGCCGGTCCAGCGCACCGTCAGCTCGCCGAGCGGGGTCATCTGGTCGAAGGTGACCGCGCCCTCACGGAACAGCTCCAGCAGCGCGAGGAACCGCGCGACCGTGGTCAGCGTGTCGGGTGAGTCGCCCGACAGCGCGCGGAACGTCATCGTGCCCTGCCGGCGCAGCCGGTCCATCACGACGGCCGCCTGCTCGCGCACCGACACGGTCGGCGCGTGGATGTGCGAGAGCGACACCTCCTGCACCGGCTTGGGCGCCATCGCCCGGGCCGCGAGCGCCGCGAACTCCTCCAGACCGATCCCGATGAGCACCTCGGGCAGCAGGGTCGCGAAGCGCTCCTCGAGGCCGACCGCCCGCGGGTGCCGCAGCGTCTCCCCCGCGATCCGGCGCTCGAGCACGGACGCGACCTGCTTGAAGGCCGGTACTGCATGCAGCCGGGCGAAGAGCAGGTCGCGCGCCTCGAGCAGCGCGAGGTCCTCCTCGTCCTCGACGTCGCCCGGCGGCAGCAGCCGCGCGGCCTTCAGGTCGAGCAGCGTCGCGGCGACGAGCAGGAACGACGAGGTCTGCTCGAGGTCCCACTGCTTGCCCGCCGCCTTGATGAACGCGATGAACTCGTCGGTCACCCGCGACAGCGCCACCTCGGTGATGTCCAGCTTGTGCTTGGAGATCAGGCTCAGCAGCAGGTCGAAGGGACCCTCGAAGTTGTCCAGGCGGACGGCGAACGGTGCCGCTCTGCGCCGTCGACGAGCGGCCTGCTCGCAGCATGCTCCACGAGCGCGGCGCTCATGCCCCGGTGAGGCGTTGGACCAGCACGCTCTCGTCGCCGCGTTCCTCGAGGTCGGCGAGCACGATCGCGACCGCCGTCACGCACCAGGCGTCCGCGGTCCACGCCGAGACCGTTGCGACGCAGCGTCAGCCGGGCGTGCTCGAGGTCGAGCAGCTCCTCGGAGGTGACGTAGACCGTCATCTTCTCGTCGTGCCGGACACGGCCGCTCGGCCCCTTGGCCGGCGGATCGGCGGGCGCGGGCTCGGTGGCTGCTGTCATCGGCGGGGTCCGGGACGACGGTCGGACGGAACAGGTCGTCGGCCGCCGGCAGGTTCACCCGTCGAGACACCGAGCCAGCACCTCCTTGGCGAGGTCGCGGTAGGCCTCCGCACCGGCCGAGGTGCCGGCGTACGTCGTGATCGGCTCGCCGGCGACCGTGGAGTCGGAGAACTTCACCGTCCGCCGGATCACGGTGTGGAAGACCGTGTCGCCCCACGCCTGCACGAGCCGGTCCATGACCTCGCGGCCGTGCAGGGTGCGGCCGTCGAACATCGTGCCGAGCACGCCGTCGATCTGCAGCTTGGGGTTGAGCCGCTCGGTGACCTTGTCGATCGTGGTCTTGAGGAGCGCGACGCCGCGCAGCGCGAAGTACTCGCACTCCAGCGGCACGATCACGCCGTCGGAGGCGGTCAGCGCGTTGACGGTCAGCAGCCCCAGCGAGGGCTGGCAGTCGATCAGGATGACGTCGTAGTCGGCCAGGGCCGGCTGCAGGATCCGCTGCAGGGTCTGCTCGCGCGCCACCTCGTGGACCAGCTGCACCTCGGCGGCGGACAGGTCGATGTTGGAGGGCAGCAGGTCCATGCCGGGGACGTTGGTCGGCACGATGACCTCGTCGATCGTGACGTCCCGCTGCATCAGCAGGTTGTAGATCGACAGCTCCATGTCGTGCGGGTTCATGCCGAGGCCGACCGACAGCGAGCCCTGCGGGTCGAAGTCGACGAGCAGCACCTTGCGGCCGTACTCCGCGAGCGCGGCGCCGAGGTTGATCGTGGTCGTCGTCTTGCCGACGCCGCCCTTCTGGTTGCACATCGAGATGACGCGGGCGTTGCCGTGGATGCTGATCGGCCGCGGCTCGGGCAGCACCGGCATCGGGCGGCCGGTCGGGCCGAGCACGAGCTCGGGGGCGCCCTCCTCGGGGACCGGGTCGGCGGCGTGCAGCTCCTGCTGCACCTCCGGGCCGGCCGGCGGCATCGGGCGACGGAAGGGGATCGGGTCGCTCACGGGACCTCCTGCGGTCGGGTGCTGCCGGGCGGGGTTGGGGCCGAGCGGCGGGATCTCGGGGGCACCCGAGCCGGTGTGGTCGAACACGTCAGTAGACCTCTCCTCGTGAGCCCCCGCGGCTTCCCCACCGCGGGCGACCCTCTGGCGTCACACGTGCCAGTCAACGCCCGTGGCCGGGCCGGAGCAGGGAGGCGCGCCGGTCCACTTGTCGACATTTCCCGAGCGGCGGCGGATCAGTCGCGGGCCCGCGGGTGCGCCGTGGCGTAGACCTCGCGCAGGCTGTCGACGGTCACCAGCGTGTAGATCTGGGTGGTCGTCACCGAGGCGTGGCCGAGCAGCTCCTGCACCACGCGCACGTCGGCCCCGCCGTCGAGCAGGTGGGTGGCGAACGAGTGCCGCAGCGTGTGCGGCGACACCTCGGCGCGCACCCCGGCGCGGTCGGCGGCCTTGCTCAGCACCGTCCACGCGCTCTGCCGCGAGAGCCGGCCGCCGCGGGCGTTGAGGAACAGCGCCGGCACGCCGCGCCCGAGCCCGGACAGCGCCGGCCGCCCGCGCACGAGGTAGGTCTCGACGGCCTCACGGGCGTAGGACCCGACCGGCACCATCCGCTCCTTGCCGCCCTTGCCGCGCAGCAGCACCGCGCCCTGCTCGAGGTCGAGGTCGTCGACGTCGAGGCCGACCGCCTCGGAGATCCGGGCACCGGTGCCGTAGAGCACCTCGAGCAGCGCCCGGTCGCGCATCGCCAGCGCCGTACCCGGAGCGCCGGCGGCCTCCAGGATCGGCTCGATGTCGGCCAGCGGCAGCGCCTTGGGCAGCCGCTTGGCCGGTGACGGCGGACGTACGGCGGCCGACGGGTCGACCTGGGCGAGGCCCTCCCGCACCGCGAACCGGTGGAAGCCGCGCACCGCGACCACGGTCCGCGCCGCGGACGACGCGCCCGAGCGGCGGGTGGGCGTCGTCGCCCTCGCGCAGCGCCATCAGGAACGCCGTCACGGTCTCGGGCTGCACCGCGGCGACGTCCCGGACCCCGCGCGCGGCCAGCCAGCCGACGTAGCGACGCAGGTCGCGACGGTAGGACTTCAGCGTGTTGTCCGCGACGCCGCGCTCGACCACGAGGTGGTCGAGGTAGGTCGCGGACAGCGCGCTGCAGCGCCGAGGGCCCCGTCGGGGCGTCGGGGCCGCCTGCGCGCCATCCACCGCCCGGGTCTCAGGCCAGCACGTCGTCCAGCGTGACGCTCTCCATGCCGTGCGCCTCGGCGACCGGCGCGTTGGTCAGGCTGCCCGCGTGGGTGTTGAGGCCCAGGGCCAGCGAGTGGTCGTCGCGCAGCGCCTGCTGCCAGCCCTTGTCGGCCAGCGCGACGACGTACGGCAGGGTCGCGTTGGTCAGCGCGTAGGTCGAGGTGTTCGGCACCGCGCCCGGCATGTTCGCCACGCAGTAGAACACCGAGTTGTGCACCGTGTAGGTCGGGTCGGCGTGCGTGGTGGCCGTGCGTGTCCTCGAAGCAGCCACCCTGGTCGACGGCGATGTCGACCAGCACCGAGCCGGGCTTCATCTGCGAGACCAGGTCGTTGGTGACCAGCTTCGGCGCCTTCGCGCCCGGGATCAGCACCGCGCCGATCACCAGGTCGGCCTCGGTCACCTGCTCCTGGATCGTCAGCTTCGACGACGCCAGCCCGTGCACCCGGTTGTCGTAGCGCCAGAAGGACATCCGCAGCTTGTCCAGGTCGGTGTCGAGCAGGGTCACGTCGGCGCCCATGCCGAGGGCGATGTTCGCGGCGTTCTGGCCCGAGACCCCGGCGCCGATGACCACCACCTTGGCGTTGGCGACTCCACCGACACCGCCGAGCAGCACCCCGCGACCTCCCTGCGCCTTCATCAGGGAGTGCGCACCCACCTGCGGGGCCAGGCAGCCCGCGACCTCGGACATCGGGTAGAGCAGCGGCAGCGACCCCGAGGGCAGCTGCACCGTCTCGTAGGCGATCGCGGTGACCTTGCGCCGCATCAGCTCCTCGGTCAGCGGCTGGTCCGCGGCCAGGTGCAGGTAGGTGAAGAGGGTCTGACCCTCCCGCATCCGGTCGTACTCCTCGGCGACCGGCTCCTTGACCTTGAGCACCATGTCGGCGGTGCCCCAGACGTCGTCGGCGCCCGTCGAGCATGGTCGCGCCGGCGGCGACGTACTCCTCGTCGGGGATCTGCGAGCCCGCGCCCGCGTCCTTCTCGACGAACACCTCGTGACCGTGCTGGGTGAGCTCGTGCACGCCGATCGGGCGTGAGAGCCACGCGGTACTCGTGGTTCTTGACTTCCTTGGGGACGCCGACCTTCATCGACCAGACTTCCTTCCGGTGTGAGCGCCATCACGCCGTCGGGATGGCCGAGGCGAGTGTATGACCCACCGGGTCAGCGGTGGAACAGCGCGTAGCCGATCACGGCCTGGGCGGTCGGCCCGTCGGTGATCCGCCCGTCGCGCACGCCTGCGAGCAGGTCCTCGACGCTCATCCACGCGGTGGTCATGTCCACCTCCTCGTGAGCCGGCTCGAAGCCGCCGCGGTCCGGCGCCGGCGCGAGGTCGCGGGCCAGGTAGTAGGCGATCTTCTCGCTCGAGAGCCCGGGTGAGGAGTACGTCGTGAACAGGTGCGTCCACTCCCCCGCCAGCAGCAGCGCCTCCTCGCGCAGCTCCCGCTGCCCCGCGACGAGCGGGTCCTCGCCGGGCACGTCGAGGAGTCCCGCGGGCAGCTCGACGAACCGCATCAGCGCGGGGTGGCGGTACTGCTGCAGCACCAGCACCCGCTCCTGCTCGTCGACGGCCAGGATCACGACGGCGCCGGGGTGCTCCAGGACCAACCGGCCGAACGTCTCCTCGGGGTGGTCCGGCGCGCTCACGATGTCGCGGCGCACCGAGAACGGCGCCGGGCCGTTCCAGATCTCCTCGACCTCGTGGACCGGCCACGACTCGGGGGTGTCGTGCGGGACCACGCCGGGGTCCGGGCTCACTCCTCGGCGCCGACGCCGGCCGGGCGCTTGCCGCTGTCGGTCCCGTCACGTGGCGGCGCAGGCCGACCTCGTCGATCGGGAAGCGCAGCTCGCGCTGCCGGTCGAGGGCGGCGCCGACCAGTCCCTTGAACAGCGGGTGCGGCCGGGTCGGGCGCGAGCGCAGCTCGGGATGGGCCTGGGTGGCGACGTAGTAGGGGTGCACCTCGCGGGGCAGCTCGACGAACTCGACCAGGTTGTTGTCCGGCGACGTGCCCGAGAACACCAGCCCGGCGGTCTCGAGCCGGTCGCGGTAGGCGTTGTTCACCTCGTAGCGGTGCCGGTGCCGCTCCTCGACCTTGGGCTCGCCGTACGCCTCGCGTACGACGGTGCCGTCCTTGAGCTCGGCCGGGTAGAGACCCAGGCGCATCGTGCCGCCCAGGTCGCCCGCGCCCTCGACGAACTGCTCCTGCTCGGCCATCGTCGCGATGACCGGCTCCTCGCACCCGGTGTCGAACTCGGTGGAGTCGGCCCGCTCGATCCCGGCCACGTGGCGGGCGTACTCGATGACCATGCACTGCAGCCCCAGGCACAGCCCGAGGGTGGGGATGCCGTGGGTGCGGGCGTACTCCAGGGCGCCCACCTTGCCCTCGATGCCGCGGATGCCGAAGCCACCGGGGACGCAGACCGCGTCGACCTCGGCGAGGTGTCGCGCCGCGCCCTCCCGGGTCTGGCACTCGTCGGACGGCACCCAGAGGATCTGGACCTTGGCGTCGTGGGCGAAGCCGCCCGCCCGCAGCGCCTCGGCGACCGAGAGGTAGGCGTCGGGCAGGTCGACGTACTTGCCGACCAGCGCGACCGTCACCTCCTCGGCGGGGTCGTGCACGACGCGGAGCAGCTCGTCCCACTCTGTCCAGTCGACGTCGCGGAACGGCAGGTTCAGACGGCGTACGACGTAGGCGTCGAGGCCCTCGGAGTGCAGCACCTTGGGGATGTCGTAGATCGACGGGGCGTCGCTGGCGTTGACGACGGCCTCATCGTCGACGTCGCACATCAGCGAGATCTTGTTCTTCATCGAGTCAGGAATCGGCCGGTCGGAGCGGCACACGATCGCGTCCGGCTGCAGGCCGATGGAGCGCAGGGCCGCGACGGAGTGCTGCGTCGGCTTGGTCTTGAGCTCGCCGGACGGGCCGATGTAGGGCACCAGCGAGACGTGCAGGAAGAAGACGTTGTCGCGGCCGACGTCGTGCCGCACCTGCCGGGCCGCCTCGAGGAACGGCAGCGACTCGATGTCGCCGACGGTGCCGCCGATCTCGGTGATCACCACGTCGACGTCCGGCCCGGCCATCGCCCGGACCCGGTCCTTGATCTCGTTGGTGATGTGCGGGATGACCTGGACGGTGTCGCCGAGGTAGTCGCCGCGGCGCTCCTTGGCGATCACCTGGCTGTAGACCTGCCCGGTCGTCACGTTGGCGATGCCGGACAGGTCGGTGTCCAGGAAGCGCTCGTAGTGCCCGACGTCGAGGTCGGTCTCGGCGCCGTCGTTGGTGACGAACACCTCGCCGTGCTGGAAGGGGTTCATCGTCCCCGGGTCCACGTTGAGGTAGGGGTCGAGCTTCTGCATCGTGACGCGCAGCCCGCGCGCCTTCAGCAGGCTGCCGAGCGAGGACGCGGTCAGGCCCTTGCCGAGGGAGGAGGCGACGCCTCCGGTGACGAAGACGTGCTTGGTCGATCCCGAGGACGAAAACGAAGAAGCGGCCAAGTGAACTCCCGTGGTCGGTGCCGGACCATGCTGGCTGTCGGCGCTGCGAGGGGATCCGACGCGCGATCCTCCACGGGGTTCGAGCCTACCAACGAGGGGCCCCAGGTGCGAAAGCCGCGCCGGAATCGTCGCCCGTCTCTGTCGAGCCCTACTCCCCGGTGCCCCGGCCACCGGGAATGGCGCCGTCGGCTGCGTCGACCGAGCCGAACTGGCCCGTCTGCCCTGCGGCCTGGCCCGCGAGCGCCAGGACCGCGACGATCTGTCCCGCCGTACGGCCCAGCGCGTCGACCGTCGACACGTCGCGGGCTGCGGCGACGTCGTCCCGGACCGCCTTCACCGCGCCACCCTGGCGGGCGGACGCCACCGGGTCCGGCGACCACGACCCCGTCGCTCTCGGCGTCCATGGCCGCCGCCAGCGAGGCCACGATGGTGGCACCGCCTCGGCGTTGCTCGTCGCTGCCGTCTCCCTCGCCGGTCACGAAGAGCACGAGGCTGCCGCGTCGCCTCACCTCGCCGTCCGAGGACAGCAGCTTGGTGCTCGTCAGCCCGGCCAGGATGGCCGAGGTGGCGCCGTCGGGGGCCTCCCCCGCGTCCGTCGGTGGCGAAGGCGCGCCCCAGCAGGGCGCCCATCCGCTCGTAGGGGCCGGCGTCCGGAGCCACCGTGAGCCCCTTGGCCTGGCTCTCGAGCTGCTGGCCGAGCTCCTCGACCAGCTGCTTCTCTGACGGGTCCACGAGGGGGGCGCCGACCCGCAGCGGTGCCGCCGACGGTGCCGCCGGCGACGCCGATCAGCTCGGCTGCGCCCTTGACGTCGGCCTGTGCCGCGGTCGGCAGCACCACCAGGGTGACGGTGCGCCCCTTGAGGGTGGTGCCGACCAAGGTCGCGGCGACCGTGGTGGCGAACTCGTCGGTGAACGTGTTCGAGGCTCGCAAGCCCGCGATCTGCGCGGTCAGGTCGGCCTTCGCGGCCCGGTCGGTCTTGACCTGCTCGACGAGCGTGTTGTCCACCTCGCCCTTGAGCGGTCCACCTCCGAGCGCGACGCCGACGGCGAGCGCCAGGAAGACCGAGACGATCGAGACGATGTGGTAGCGGAAGGTGATCACGAGAACAGTCCTTGGATCCAGTCGAGTACGTCGGACAGGGCGGCGCCGATCGACGACCACCAGTCACCGCCCACCGGGGTGGAGCCGACCGCCACGGCCAGCGCGACGATGCCGGCGAGCAGCACCAGCAGGAGCTGCCACAGCCGGACCCGGCCGGCGTACAGGTGCGGGACGCCCTTGGCGTCGACGAGCTTGGGCCCGACGCGCAGCCGGGTCAGGAAGGTGCTGGCGAGTCCGCTGCGCTGCCGGTCGAGGAACTCGTCGAGCGTGACGTGGCTGCCCACGGCGATGATGAGGTTCGCCCCTCGCACGTCGGCGAGCAGCAGGGCGATGTCCTCGCTGGTGCCCGAGGCCGCCAGCGTGTGGTGCCGCACCCCGAGCCGGTCCAGTCGCTCGGAGCCCACGGCCCGGCCGGAGCGGTCGGCGTGCAGGACGACGTCGCGGGCGCTGCGCAGCGCCTTGTCGGCGATCGTGCTGCCCTGGTCGCTGGCGCGGCTGCCGGACGCCAGGCCGTCCTCACCGACGATCACGATGTCGGGGCGGTGGCGGGCTGCCAGCAGCGCGTCGGCACCGGCGTCCACCCCGATCAGCACAGGTCGCTGCTCGCGGATGAACCGGCGCAGGGCCCGCAGGTCCTGCGCGATAGTCGTAGCCGCGCACCACCACGACGACGGGCCGGCCGTCGAGGATGGTGCGGGTCTTCGGGATGCCCTGTCCGTGCAGCAGCAGCTCCTGCTCGCGGCGCAGGAACTCGGTGGTGTTGTGGGTGAAGCTCTGCAGCTGGGTGGACGAGCCCACCGCGGGCGTCGGTCATCTGCGCGGCGATCTCGTCGCGGGTCAGCTCGTGTCCCGAGGCCACCTCCCGGTCACCGTCGAGCAGCCTGCCCTCGTGGATGCGAAGCCGGCTGCCGTCGCTGGTGCGGGAGAACACCTCGGGGCCGACCTCGTCGCAGCAGCACGATCCCGGCGGTGGCGAGCAGGTCGGGGCCGAGGTTGGGGTAGCGCCCGGAGATGAAGGACGAGGCGTTCACGACCGCCACCACACCCGCGTCGAGCAGGCTCTGCGCAGTCTGGCGGTCGAGGTCGAGGTGGTCGATGACGGCGATGTCGCCGGGCCGCAGACGCTGCAGCAGGGAGCTGGTGCGCCGGTCGGCTCGCGCGGGTGCCGGAGACCCCGGGAAGGCCGTCGACCGAGGGCTGGCGGGAGGGGAATCTCATGACCGGTCAATCCTGTCACGCCCGCCCCGGGGATCTCGGGAGGTGCCAGGGTGTGTGGGTGAGGCACACGCCACGCCACATCGCCTCCCCACGAGGCGGCGCCGGATCGCCGCTCACCCTCCGCTGCGGGTCTCCTGCGCGGTGGCGAGGAGCTCCTCGGCGTGCGCCAGGGCGGTGTCGGAGTCCTCGAGCCCGGCGAGCATCCGCGACAGCTCGCGGACCCGCCCGGCGTCGTCGAGCGTGCTGAGGCCGGAGGAGGTGACGGTGCCGTCGTTGCTCTTGACCACCACCACGTGCTGGTCGGCGAACGCGGCCACCTGCGGCAGGTGGGTGACGACCAGCACCTGGGCGTGCCGGGCAAGCAGCGCGAGCCGTCGACCGACCTCGACGGCCGCCTTGCCACCGACGCCGGCGTCCACCTCGTCGAAGACGAACGTCGGGACCGGGTTGGTGGCGGCCAGCGCCACCTCGACGCCGAGCATCACCCGGGACAGCTCGCCGCCGGAGGCGCCCTTGGCCAGCGGCCGGGGCTCGGCGCCGACGTTGGCGGCCAGGAGCAGCTCGACGTCGTCGAGCCCGGTCGGGCCCATGCCGCACCGAGCGGCCGTCGGCGAGCGGCAGCCCGTCGCGGTCGTCGCTCTGGTGCACCGCCACCGTCGAGCCGGGCGTGCGGCATCGCCAGCGAGGCGAGCTCGGCGCTCACCACGGCGCCGAGCTGCTTCGCGGCCGTCGTCCGGGCCCTGCGGAGAGCCGTCAGCCCGTCTCGGCGAGCGCGGTCGCGCAGGGCGTCGCGAGCGCGCGGCGAGCTCCTCGATCCGCTCGTCGGTGCCGTCGAGGTCGAGCAGCCGGGCGGCGGCCTGCTGCGACCAGGTCAGCACCTCGTCCACCGTGCTGCCGTAGGAGCGGGTCAGCGCCACCAGCGCGGACCGACGCTCGGAGACGGCGGCGAGCCGGGCCGGGTCGGTGTCCAGGCCGGAGGCGTACGACGACACGTCGGCGGCCACGTCGGAGAGGAGGTAGCTGACCTCGGCCAGCCGGTCGGCCAGGCCGGCCACCTCCCGGTCGTGCTCGCGCACGCCTTCCAGCAGCTTGCGGGCGGCGGAGACGGCGCCGAGCGCGTCCGGGCCGCACGTCCTCGGCGGACAGGCACTCCCGCGCCTGCTCGGCGGCGTTGCGCAGGGTGTCGGCGTGACCGAGCCGGGCCTCCTCGGCCGCGAGGTCGGCGTCCTCGCCCGGCTGCGGGTCGACCGCCTCGACCTCGCCGAGCCCGAACCGGAGCAGGTCGGCCTCGCGGGCCCGCTCCCGGGCGGCTCCACTGACCTCGGCGAGCTCGTCCTCGGTGGCGCGCAGCTCGGCGTGAGCCTGGGCGAAGCGGTCCCGCAGTCGCAGCGTCCGGTCGCCGGCGAAGCGGTCCAGGGCCTCGCGCTGGGCCGCAGGCTGCAGCAGCCGGTGCTGGTCGGACTGGCCGTGCACGGCCACCAGGGGGTCGGCGAGCGTGGCGAGGGTGGCGACCGGCACGGAGGCGCCGCCGGCGAAGGCCCGCGAACGGCCCTCGGCCGAGATCTGGCGAGCCAGCACGAGGCGGCCGTCCTCGACGCCAGGCCGCCGACCCCGTCGACCGCCTGCTCCACGGCGGTCCGAGACCCGCGATGAGTCCCTCGACCCGGGCCGCCCGCGCCGCCGGTGCGGACCGCTCCGGTGTCGGCGCGGCCGCCGAGCAGCAGACCGAGGGCGGTGACGACCATGGTCTTGCCGGCACCGGTCTCGCCGGTGATCACGGTGAAGCCGGGGCCGAGCTCGAGGACCGACTCCTCGATGACGCCGAGCGAGGAGATCCGCAGCTCCTCAAGCATCCGTGTCCGCCGTACCGTGCTCGAGCTGGTCGGCGGCGGAGTGCTCGCGGCGCCGGCGCTCGGCCGCACCCCGCCACCCGCTGACCGGCAGGTCGAACTTGGCGACCAGCCGGTCGGTGAACGGCGCCTGGTGCAGGCGCACCAGCTTGACCGGGGTGCGTCCGCGGCGGACCTCGATGCGGGCGCCCGGGGGCAGCTCGACGGTGCGCCGACCGTCGCACCAGAGCACGCCCTGCGCCGTCGGTGCGCGCCATCACCTCGACGGCCAGCACCGACGTCGGGGCCACGACCATCGGCCGGGCGAACAGCGCGTGGGCGCTGATCGGCACCATCAGCAGGGCCTCGACGCCGGGCCAGACGATCGGGCCGCCGGCGGAGAAGTTGTAGGCGGTCGACCCGGTCGGCGTCGCGCAGACCACGCCGTCGCAGCCCCAGCGCGACAGCGGACGGCCGTCGACCTCGACGACGACCTCGATCATCCGCTCCCGCGCGGCCTTCTCGACGCTGGCCTCGTTGAGCGCCCACGTGGACGTCACGAGCTCCTTGTCGCCGTTGTCGGGCCGGTAGACGGTGACGTCGATGGTGAGCCGCTCCTCGGAGGTGTAGCGCCGCTCGACGATCGCGTCGATCGTCGAACTCGATGTCGTCGGACTCCGCCTCCGCGAGGAAGCCGACGTGACCCAGGTTGACGCCGAGCAGCGGGGTGCCGCACTCGCGGCGCCAGCTCGGCCGCGCGCAGGATCGTGCCGTCGCCACCGATCACCAGCACCATCTCGCAGTCCTGCGCCGGGTCGGACGTCGACCCCGACGACCTCCACGTCCCCGCAGGTCGGTGGGCAGCGAGGCCGCCTCGTCCTCCAGCATCCGCAGCGCCAGGCCGTGCGTGACCAGCGACGCGGCAGAACTGCGCGGCCACGTCGCGCGCGTCGTCGCGCCCGGTGTGCGCGACGACGAGGATGCGTCGTACGGCGGCGACGCTCTCGTCCTGGGAGGTGGTCACGGGACCACCCTCTCACCGGGTGACCCCAGGTTCGCGGTCCGACGTACCTCGGCGCCGATCTCGTCCGGCCCGATCGTCGCGGCGCCCGTGCCGCAGCCACACGAAGTACTCCACGTTGCCGGACGGGCCCGGGCAGCGGGCTGGTCGTGACCGCCCGGCACCCCAGCCGCGAGCGGCTCGCGGCCGCGGCGACCGCGGCGACCGCCTCGGCCCGCAGGTCGAGGTCGCGGACCACGCCCCCCTTGCCGACCCGGTCCTTGCCGACCTCGAACTGGGGCTTCACCATCAGCGCCAGGTCGCCGTCCTCGTGGGTGACACCGAGCAGCGCCTCGAGCACCAGGACCAGGGAGATGAACGACAGGTCCCCGACGACGAGGTCGACCGGACCGCCGATCCGCTCGGGCGTCAGCTCCCGGATGTTCGTGCGGTCGTGCACGTGGACCCGCTCGTCCTGCTGCAGCCGACCAGGCCAGCTGGCCGTAGCCGACGTCGACCGCGACCACCTCGGCCGCGCCGGCGCGCAGCAGCACGTCGGTGAAGCCGCCGGTGGACGCACCGGCGTCCAGGCAGCGCCGTCCGGTCACGCCCAGTCCCGGCCGGCTCGAACGCCGCCAGCGCTCCGGCGAGCTTGTGCCCGCCGCGCGAGACACGTAGTCGGGGCGGTCCGGGTCGTCGACGACCAGCAGCGCGACGTCGGTGGTCACCCCGGTCGCCGGCTTGGTCGCGATCGCCCCCGCCACCTTCACCCGGCCCGCGGCCACCAGCTCGCTGGCGTGCTCGCGGGACCGGGCGAGGCCGCGGCGGACCAGCTCGGCGTCGAGGCGCAGGCGACGAGGAGGCACGGCAGACTCAGATCCAGGGTCGGCGGGTTCGGGAGCAGCGCGGCTCGGCCGGCAGGTTCAGGAGCCGCCGGACGGGTTGCCGGACGGGTTGCCGGACTGGGTCACCGCGTCGGCCAGCGCGCCACGCAGCCGGTCGTGGGCGGACTCGAAGACCTCGACGTGCTCGGCGACCGGCCGGTCCCCGAGCCCCTCGGTCGAGGCCACGACGGCGTCGACCTCCGGGTGCCCGGTGGACGGCTGCGGCTAGCTGACCCAGTGGACGACGCGCTCCCCGGGCCGGCCTGCGCGACCCCGGTCGGGTGATCGGCAGGATCCTGGGACCCGCCGTCGGCCCGGTCGTCGGGCCCGTCGTCGGTCCCGTCGTCGAAACGGTCGTCGTACTGCTCGTCCGGCTCGGGTCCGTCCAGCTCGCTCATGCTCGGTGCCTCTTCTCCGTCGTCGCTCGCCTGCAGGCTACTCGGACGGGGTCGGCGGGTTCAGGTCCTGTGTGTCCGCGGGCTCGCCGGAGGCGTCGAGGTGCGCCCAGCCGGCGACGGAGACCACGCGCCACCAGGCGTCGACGTCACCCTCGCCGCTGACCACGAGCCGTCCGTCCTGCACGCGAGCGGTCCAGCCGCCCGAGCGCACCGTCCCGTCGTCTGCCTCGTCGTGCGTGTCTGCACCTGCCTCGACCGGCGGCTGCGGACGGGCCAGGGCGCCGAGATCGGCTGCGACGTAGGTCGGCCGCGACTCCGCGCCCGCGGCGACCAGCTCGCGCAGCCCGGTCACCCCGGTCATCACCAGCAGGCTGTCGTAGCCGGTGCGGTTGGCGCCCTCGATGTCGGTGTCGAGCCGATCCCCCACCACCAGCGGACGCGAGCCGCCGACCCGCCGCAACGTCTCCTCGAACAGCGGCGGCTCCGGCTTGCCCGCGACGACCGGCTCCCGCTCGGCGAAGCGCGCCACGACGCCGACCAGCGCTCCGTTGCCGGGTCCGGGACCCAGCGGCGTCGGGACGGTCAGGTCGGTGTTGGACGCCACCCAGGGCAGACCCTCGCGCACCAGGATCGCGCCGGCGATCACGGTCGACCACCGCAGGTCGCCGTGGAAGCCGGACACCACGGCGGCCGGCCTCGACCCGTCGGGCAGGGTCGAGTCCTGGACCGGCTCGAGGCCCTGCTCTCGCAGGGCCACCTCGAGACCTTCGCCCCCGACGAGGAACACCGCGGCACCGTCGTCCAGCTGCTCGGACAGCACCCGCGCCGCCGCCTGGGCCGAGGTCACCACGTCGTCGTCCTCGACCTCGATCCCGAGATCGCGGAGGTGGGCGGCGACGCGCGACGGCGGCCGTGAGGCGTTGTTGGTGACGTAGGCCAGGTGCATCCCGGCCTCGCGGGCGCGCGCGAGGTGGCCCGGCGCCCCCGGCACCGCGTCGCGGCCGATGTACACGACCCCGTCGAGGTCGAGCATCGCCACGTCGTAGGCGTCCCACAGGGACTGGTCGCTGCTGCCCAGCACGCAGTGCTCCCCTTCGTCGGTCGTCTCGTACGATGCCCTGATGAGCGTCGCCGTCCCCCCCAGCTCGCACGCCGGTCCCGCGGACTCCCCGCGGGCCGGCGACGCTGCTGTCTCGGAGCGACGACCGTTCACGCTGTCACCGTTCCGTGCGCTGCGTTTCGACCCCGCGACCGTCGGTGACCTCGGCACCGTGATCTCGCCGCCGTACGACGTCCTGGACGCCGAGACCGTGCGCGACCTGGAGGCTGCCAACCGGCGCAACATCGTCCGGCTGATTCTGTCACGACGGTTCGAGCGGCCCTACCTGGCCGTCCGCGACCGGCTGCATGCGTGGCGCGCCAAGTCCTACCTGCGAGCGGACCCGGCGCCGGCGCTCTACCTCTACGACTACCTCGTCGACGGCACCACGGTCCGCGGCCTGATCGGCCTAGCCGGGCTGCGCACCGAGGAGGAGCGGGTGATCCTGCCGCACGAGGACGTGATGCCCGGGCCGGTCGACGACCGCGCCGTGCTGATGCGCACGACCGAGACCAACCTCGAGCCGATCTTGCTGGTGCACGCCGGCACGGACCGGTTGCGCGAGCTCATCACCGATGCCGCCGACCGAGATCCCCTGGTCGACTTCGTGGCGCTCGACGGCAGCAGGCACCGGCTCTGGGCGCTCCCCGAGGGCGCCGCGCTGGACGAGATCGCCGGTGAGCTGGCCGGCACGCAGGCCCTGATCGCCGACGGGCACCACCGCTACGCGGCCTACCTGCGCCTCCAGCAGGAGCTGCGGGACCCGGCGGCGGCACTCGGCACGTCGCCGTGGGACCACGGGCTGGCGTTGCTGGTCGACCAGCACGACCACCCGCTGCAGATCGGGCCGATCCATCGGTCGGTCGCGGCCCTGACGATGTCGGACCTGCAGGAGCTCGCGGCCGAGCGCGGGGACGTCTTCCGGACGCTTCCGGACCGCGAGGCCGCCCTCACCGCGCACGCCGCTCGCTGCGGCGACCCCGACCTCGCCTGCTTCGTGGTCTCTGACGGTCGCGCCTGGGCCCTGCTGCAGACCGAGCGCACCGGCAGCGTCGACGCCGCGGTCCTGCACGACTCCCTGCTGCCGGCGTGGCGGATCAGCGACGAGCAGGTGGGCTACCACCACAGCCTGGACCAGGCGCTGCAGACGATCTCGCGTCAGCCCGGTGTGGTGGTGGCACTGCGGCCACCGACCGTGGAGCAGGTGATGGCGGCATCGGCGCGGGGCGAACGGATGCCGCGCAAGTCGACGTCCTTCGCCCCCAAGCCACGGATGGGCATCGTGATGCGGGACCTGCAGGACTGCTGACCGGTCCGCGGCCGCTCGGACATGCAGTCGCGGCGGCTTGCGGAACACGTCAGGCGGCACGGCGGAGGTCGACCTCGCCGAGTGCATGTCCGACGGCATGCCGCGCCGCGTCGCTCATCCCGCCCGCACCCGCCGTGCGGAGACGACCTCCACCTCGAGCCGGGTCGAGGCAGCCTCGCCCGCTCGGAAGAAGCGTCGTCGCAGCGCACCGTTGACCTCGACCTGGTCACCCACGTCCCACGACGCGACGGCACGCCGGCTGCGCCCGCTCCACGCGGTGCAGTCGACCCAGTCCGTCGTCTGCCGGGAGCCGGTGGTCATCGGCGTGGGCGCCCGCGCCACCGACAGCCGGAAGCTCGCGATCCGGGCGCCGCTCGGGAGCTCGCGCTCGGTGGGCGCGGCAGACACCCGTCCGCGCAGCACCACCGTGTTGTCCTCGCTGTCACCGCTCAGCGCCGTCTTGTCGGCCATCACGACCACCTCCGCGTACAGCGTGGCGGACGACGTCGCTTCCGCCCAGGACGGCGGACGCACCTGTGCACGAGCGCCGTTCGTCCTGGAGCTGGGGACGATATCCGGCGCGGTGGTCAGCCTGCGGAGCTCGCCTCGAGGGTCGCCGCCCGCTCGGCCGCGTCAGTGAGCTGCTCGCCGTCGATGGCCACGGTGCGGTGGAACCACTCCAGGGCGTCGCTCGCACGACCGGCGGCCTCCAGCGTGTCGGCGTAGGCGTAACGGAGCCGCACCACCCAGTCGGCGCGCGTCTTGGAGCGCAACGGGGCGTTCTCCAGGGTGCGCAACGCGGAGTCGAGCTCGCCGAGGTCGCGGCGTGCACCCGCCTCGACGATGGTCATCTCGGCCTTCTGGTCGTCCGGAAGGTTCACCACGGCCGGGTTGCGGGACAGCGCCAGCGCCCGGTCGGGCCGTCCCAGGGCACGCTCGCAGTCGGCCATCACGGCGAGGTAGTCCTGGTACCCGTTCATCCGCTTGGCCGCCCGCAGCTCCGAGAGCGCCTCGGCGAACTCGCCGGCTGCGTACGCCGCCTCACCGCACGCCTCACGCACGATGGCGATCCGTGCCGCACGGGCGCGGGCCGCGAGCGTGTGCTGGTAGGCGGTCCGAGGGTCCTCGTCCATCAGCAGGCCGGCAGCGACCAGGTGGCGAGCCACCCGGTTGGCCAGCTTCTCGGGAAGACCACGCAGGTGCTGGGCGACCGACCGGTCGAGCTCCTTGCCGGTGATCGACTCCTCGATCGGAGGACCGTCGTAGCGTGCCTGGCTCTCGCTGCGGGGCACGTCGTCGCGCCGCGGCCGGAAGGCCCGGTCGTCGCGCCGGTCGTCGCGCCGGTCACCACGGCGTCCCTCGCCGCCGCGTCCGTCATCACGGCTGCCGCCACGGCTCGATCCCGGAGGACCGCCGGGACGAGACGATCGGGCAGATTCGCCGTCCTTGCCGCCGCCGCTGCCCGGGTAGCCACCCGAGGCCGTGCCGCCGCTGGAGCCACGGGTTCCGCCGGAACCGCCGGAAGCCGACGCGCCACGACTACCGTCCCGGTCGGGACCGCCTCGACCCGCGCGGTTGCCACTCGGTCCGCCCTTGGGCCCGCCCGTGGGCTTGCCGCTGGAGTTGCGGTCTGGTCCACGGCCCTGGCCGCGTCCGGGATTCGCCATGATCTGGTGCTCCTCGCTCTCGCCTTCGGCGTCCATCATCGTCCGGACACACCGTAAAACCGGTGCACAACGACGTAGAGGCCACCCCAAAGGGTGGCCTCTACGCGAAGTAATGTCCGGCGACGTCCTACTCTCCCACAACCTCCCGGTTGCAGTACCATCGGCGCTGAAGGGCTTAACTTCCGGGTTCGGAATGGAGCCGGGTGTTTCCCCATCGCTATGGCCGCCGAAACTCTATGGAGTTGTGCCGTGA
>CAWJTB010000004.1:0-69569 GCA_963845655.1 uncultured Actinomycetota bacterium
CGCCACGCCACTGGTGGGCGCCCACCTGTCGGGCGCTCACTCCGAGTCACCCTCGACGCGCATCACCGACGACACGTCGTGCACGAAGTCCTTGTGGCGCAGCGACTCCACGGTCGCGGCCAGCGCGGCGTCGGAGGCCCTGTGGGAGACCACGACCAGCTGGGCGTCGTCGCCGCGCCCCTCCTGGCGCACGGTCTGGATCGACACGTCGTGCTCGGCGAACTCCTGCGCGACCGCGGCGAGGACGCCCGCGCGGTCGTCCACGTCGAGCGCCACGTGGTAGCGGGTGCGGGTCTCCCCCATCGGCAGCACCTCGCACTGCGCGTAGGTCGACTCGCCTGCGCCGCGCACGTCGTTGAGCCGGTTGCGTGCGACGGTCACCAGGTCGCCGAGGATCGCGCTCGCCGTCGGCGGGCCGCCGGCGCCCGGGCCGTAGAACATCAGCTGACCGGCCGCGTCGCTCTCGACGAAGACCGCGTTGTAGGCCTCCCGGACGCTGGCCAGCGGGTGCGTGCGCGGGATCATCGCCGGGTGCACGCGTGCGGAGACGGCGGGACCGGACTCGGTCTGGTGCAGCTCGCAGATGGCCAGCAGCTTGACCACGCTGCCCATGTCACGGGCCGAGGCGATGTCGGCGGCGCTGACCTCGGTGATGCCCTCGCGGTAGACGTCGGAGGCGGTGACCCGGGTGTGGAAGGCCAGGCTGGCCAGGATCGCCGCCTTGGCCGCGGCGTCGTAGCCCTCGATGTCGGCGGTCGGGTCGGCCTCGGCGTAGCCGAGGGCCTGGGCCTCCTCGAGCACCTCGGCGAAGCCACTGCCGTAGGTGTCCATCTTGTCGAGGATGAAGTTGGTGGTGCCGTTGACGATGCCCAGGACACGGCGCACCCGGTCGCCGGCCAGCGACTCGCGCAGCGGCCGCAGGATCGGGATGGCGCCCGCGACCGAGGCCTCGAAGTAGAGGTCGCGCTGGGCCTTCTCGGCGGCGGCGAACAGCGTGCTGCCGTCCTCGGCGAGCAGCGCCTTGTTGGCGGTGACGACCGAGGCGCCGTTCTCCAGCGCGGACAGGATCAGCGACCGGGCCGGCTCGATGCCGCCGATGACCTCCACCACGAGGTCGACGTCCGCGCGCGAGACCAGTCCCTGAGCGTCGGTCGTCAGCAGGTCGCGCGGCACCTCGACCTCACGCGGGTGGTCCAGCCGGCGTACGGCGACCCCCGCGAGCTCGATCGGGACGCCCACGCGCGCCGCCAGGTCGTCCTGCTGCTCGCGCAGCAGACGCACCACCTGGCTGCCCACCGACCCGCACCCGAGCAGCGCGAGCCTCAGCGGCTTGTCCACGACTTCGTCCTCTCGGCTGGCTGATCGCTACACATCTTGGTCCATCGACGGACGCCTGGCAGGAAACCCTGCGGCACGTCCGGAGTGTGGTCAGGCGCCCACGTCGGTCCGGAGCAGGTCGTCCTCGGTCTCCCGCCGTACGACGACGGTGCTCCGTCCGTCCGCCACCGAGATCACCGGGGGTCGCAGCGCGTGGTTGTAGTTGCTCGCCATCGAACGGCAGTAGGCCCCGGTGCCCGGCACGGCGAGCAGGTCGCCGGGCGCGAGGTCGCCGGGGACGAACTCGTCCTTGACCACGATGTCACCCGCCTCGCAGTGCTTGCCCACCACCCGTCCCAGCACGGCCGGGGACTCCGAGCGCCGCGACGCGATCGTGCACGAGTAGTCGGCGTCGTACAGCGCGGTGCGGATGTTGTCGCTCATCCCGCCGTCGACCGAGACGTAGGTGCGGACCGCGCCGGCGTCCAGACCGACCGCCTTGACGGTGCCGACCTCGTAGACCGTGCAGACCGACGGACCGACGATCGCCCGGCCGGGCTCGATCGAGAGCGCGGGCACCGGCACCCCGAACGCGCGGCACTCGTGCTCGACGATCTTGGTCAGCTCGGTCGCCAGCTGCGCCGGGTCGGAGGGGTCGTCCTGGGTGGTGTAGGCGATGCCGAAGCCGCCACCGAGATCCATCTCGGGCATCGTCACCCCGAGCTCGCTCGACACCTGGGCGTGCAGGGTGAGCACCCGGCGGGCCGCGACCTCGAAGCCCGCGGTGTCGAAGATCTGCGACCCGATGTGCGAGTGCAGGCCGAGCAGCTCGAGGCCGGGCGCCTCCTGCACCCGGCGTACGGCGGCCAGCGCGTCGCCCGACGTGATCGAGAAGCCGAACTTCTGGTCCTCGTGCGCGGTGGCGATGTACTCGTGGGTGTGCGCCTCCACGCCCGCCGTGACCCGCACCATCACCCCGGCCGGCCTGGCGAGCTCGACGCTCACGGCGGTCAGCCGCTCGATCTCCTGGAAGGAGTCGACGACGATCCGCCCGACGCCCGCCTCCACGGCGCGGCGCAGCTCCTCGGTCGTCTTGTTGTTGCCGTGGTAGCCGATGCGGGTCGGGTCGAAGCCGGCGCGCAGCGCGACGGTCAGCTCGCCCGCCGAGCAGACGTCGAGGCTGAGTCCCTCCTCGGCCACCCATCGCGCGACCGTCGTGCACAGGAAGGCCTTGCCGGCGTAGTAGACGTCGTAGTCGCGGAACGCCTGCCGGAACGCCCGGGCACGGGCGCGGAAGTCGGCCTCGTCGAGGACGTACGCCGGGGAGCCGTGCTCGGCCACGAGCTCGCGCAGGTCGACGCCGCCGACCTCGAGGGCGCCGTCGGCGTTCTTGCGCGCGGTCGAGGACCACAGCGACGGGACCAGCTGGTTGACGTCGCCGGGCTGGCGCAGCCAGGACGGCCCGCGCAGTGCGCCGTCGGCGTGCGCCCAGCCGGCCTCATGGGTGGTCATGGTCGGCTACATCCTCTCGGGGGCGGAGACGCCGAGGAGCGCCAGCCCGTTGCCGATGACGGTGCGGGTGGCGTCGACGAGCAGCAGCCGTGCGGCGTGGATCGGGGCCGGCTCCTCCTCCCCCATCGGCAGCACCCGGCAGGAGTCGTAGAACTTGTGGAACGTCGAGGCGGTGTCCTCGAGGTAGCGCGCGACCCGGTGGGGCTCACGCAGCTGCGCGGCCGAGGCCACGACCCGGGGGAACTCCGCGAGCGCGCGCAGCAGCGCGCCCTCCTTCTCGTCGGAGAGCAGCGACGGGTCGAAGTCGGTGCCGGCCGGAGCGATCCCCAGCTCCCCGGCGTTGCGCAGGATCCCGGACAGCCGGGCGTGGGCGTACTGCACGTAGAACACCGGGTTCTCCGACGCCTGCCGGGTGATCTGCTCCACGTCGAGCGTCAGCGGGGAGTCCGAGGGGTAGCGCGCCAGCGTGTAGCGCAAGGAGTCGACGCCGATCATGTCCACGAGCTCCTGCAGCGTGACGATCGTGCCGGCCCGCTTGGACAGCCGGACCTCCTCGTCGCCCCGCATGATCTTGACGAGCTGGCCGATCAGGATCTCGATGTTGTGCTCCGGGTCGTCTCCGGCGCAGGCCACCATGGCCTTGAGCCGCCCGACGTACCCGTGGTGGTCGGCGCCGAGCAGGTAGATGCAGACGTCGAAGCCGCGCTCGCGCTTGTCGACGTAGTAGGCCGCGTCGGAGGCGAAGTAGGTCAGCTCGCCGTTGCCGCGCAGCAGCACCCGGTCCTTGTCGTCGCCGAAGTCCGTGGTGCGCATCCACAGCGCGCCCTCGAAGTCGAACAGGTGGCCCTGGGCACGCAGCTTGTCGATCGCATGGGCGACCTTGTCCTCGCCCCCCTCCGCGCCGGCCCCCTCGTGCAGCGTCCGCTCGGAGTACCAGACGTCGAAGTGGGTGCGGAAGCCGTCGAGCTGGGTCTGGTGCTCGCTCAGCTGCAGCTGGTAGCCGGCCTCGCGGAAGGCGACGGACCGCTCCCCCTCCGGCAGCTCGACGATGCCGGGGGCCGCCTCGACGATCCGCTGCGCCAGCTCACCGATGTAGTCGCCGTGGTAGCCGTCCTCCGGGATCGGCCTGCCCTGGGCGGCCGCCTCGAGGGAGGCGCCGAACTTGTCCATCTGGCTGCCGCGGTCGTTGATGTAGAACTCCCGCGCGACCTCCGCTCCGGCGGCCTCCACGACCCGCGCGATGGCGTCGCCGACGACGGCCCACCGGGTGTGCCCCAGGTGGATCGGCCCGGTCGGGTTGGCGGAGATGAACTCCACGTTGAACCGCTGACCGGCCAGCGTCCCGGTGCGTCCGTACGACGTCCCGGCCGCCACCACCTCGGCGGCGACCATGCCCTGCGCACCCGCCGTGACGCGGATGTTGAGGAAGCCGGGGCCGGCGATCTCCACCGACGCGATCCCGTCGGTCTCGCCCAGCCGCTCGGCCAGCAGCGCGGCCAGCTCGCGCGGCGGCACACCGGCCCTCTTGGCCAGCTGCAGGGCGACGTTGGTGGCGTAGTCCCCGTGCTCCCTGCTCTTGGGTCGCTCGACGACGACCGTGGCGGGCACACCGTCGGGCAGCGTCACGGCGCCCTGCTCGGTGAGGCTCGTCAGGGCAGCGACGATCGAGGTCGAGAGCTGTTCGGGGGTCACCGGCCCAGCGTATCGGCGGGCGGCGGACGGCCCGCGGGTGGTCGGGGGCGGCTCAGCCGGGCAGCGCGGGCCGGCCCCGCGCGGCGAGCTCGGCCACGACGGCGGTCAGCTCGGCCGGCTCGAACGGCTTCGTGAGATAGGCGTCGACACCCAGGGCCTCGCCCCGCTCGCGGTCGACGGCCTGCGCGCGGCCGGTCACGATGACCACGGGCGTGCCCGTCGTCCTGGCGTCGGCCCGCAGCCTCTCCAGCGTCTCGAAGCCGCCGAGACGCGGCATCACGACGTCGAGGGTGACGACCTGGGGCGCCCACGCGGCTACCAGGTCGAGCGCCTCCTCGCCGTCGGCGGCGGTGCGCACGTCGTATCCCTCGAGCTCGAGATTGACGCTGATCAGACTGCGCACGGCCTCGGAGTCGTCGACCACGAGGACCCGGATCGCAGGGGTCTGCTCGGCTCCGCTCACGGCTTCACCCCTGGTCCGACGTCGTCGTCATCTCATGTACGCTTTCGGCGCTGAACTGATCTGAGCCCCCGTAGCTCAGGGGATAGAGCACCGCCCTCCGGAGGCGGGAGCGTAGGTTCGAATCCTACCGGGGGCACTTTCGCTGCGACGGCTCAGCCCGGCCGGATCATCGGTCTCCCTCGGTGCCGGCGACTGCTGCACGGCCCGCCTGCAGGACCCGGCGGAGTGATCCCGGCGACACCCGCGGTCCGGGCGGCGATCCCGGCTGCGCACGGTTGCCGGGAAGGTCTAGCCTGGGTTCGTTCCCACCCCAGCTGTTCATCACGGAAACTCATCGGAAGAGGCGATCCAGGCCGTGGCCGAGTCTTCGAAAGGCACCCCGCCCGTCGACAACCCCCTCGCGGAGTTCGGAGCCAACGAATGGCTCGTCGACGAGATGTGGGAGCGCTACCAGCAGGACCCGGACAGCGTCGACAAGGTCTGGTTGAACTTCTTCAAGAACCACGCGCCGGACGGAGCTGCCGCCAACCTCGACGGGACACCCGGAGCCGGCACGACCAACGGCTCCCCGCCGAAGGCAGCCGCGAAGGCCCCCGCCAAGGCTCCTGAGAAGGCGCCGGCGAAGGCTCCGGCGAAGGCTCCTGAGAAGGCCTCGAAGGCGTCCGGAGAAGAAGTCCGAGGACAAGGCCGCCGCCCAGGCGAAGCCCTCCAGCGACACGGCCCCGCGCGCCGACCAGCCGCCGCCGAAGCCCTCGACGGCCTCTCCGGTGCCCAAGGAGCCGGAGCCGGCCGCCCAGGCCGAGGCCAGCGACGAGCCACGGCTCACCGTGCTGCGCGGTGCGCCCGCCCGGACCGTGCAGAACATGGACGCCAGCCTGACCGTCCCGACCGCCACCAGCGTCCGCTCGGTGCCGGTGAAGCTGCTGTGGGACAACCGGATCGTCATCAACAACCACCTCGCCCGCGCGCGCGGCGGCAAGGTCTCGTTCACGCACCTGATCGGCTACGCGCTGATCCGGGCACTGAAGTCGATGCCGGAGATGAACAACGGCTTCGACGTCGTCGACGGCAAGCCGAACCTCATCACGCCCTGCGCACATCAACCTCGGCCTGGCGATCGACCTGCCCAAGCCCGACGGCACGCGCCAGCTCCTGGTGCCCTCGATCAAGGCCGCGGAGTCGATGGACTTCGCGCACTTCTGGACGGCCTACGAGGACCTGGTCCGCAAGGCCCGCAACAACAAGCTCGCGGTCACCGACTTCACGGGCACCACGATCAGCCTGACCAACCCGGGCACGATCGGCACCAACCACTCCGTGCCGCGCCTGATGAAGGGGCAGGGCACGATCGTGGGGGTCGGGTCGATGGACTACCCCCCCGAGTACCAGGGCGCCTCCGAGGAGACGCTCACCCGCAACGCGGTCAGCAAGGTGATGACGCTCACCTCGACCTACGACCACCGGGTCATCCAGGGTGCGCAGTCCGGTGAGTTCCTCAAGCGCATGCACGCGCTGCTGCTCGGCGAGGACGACTTCTACGACGAGATCTTCCGGGCGCTCCGGATCCCCTACGAGCCGATCCGCTGGGCCCGGGACATCTCGGCCAACCACGACGACGAGATCAGCAAGCAGGCACGGATCCTGGAGCTGATCCACGCCTACCGCGTGCGCGGCCACATCATGGCCGACACCGACCCGCTGGAGTACCAGCAGCGCAGCCACCCCGACCTCGAGGTCGAGTCGCACGGCCTGACCCTGTGGGACCTCGACCGCGAGTTCGCCACCGGATCGTTCGGCGGCGAGGGTCGACGCTTCATGAAGCTGCGCAACATCCTCGGCATCCTGCGCGACTCCTACTGCCGCACCGTCGGCATCGAGTACATGCACATCCAGGACCCCGAGCAGCGCCGCTGGATCCAGCAGCGCATCGAGCAGCCGCACGTGAAGCCGCCGCGCGAGGAGCAGCTGCGGATCCTGCTCAAGCTCAACCAGGCCGAGGCGTTCGAGACCTTCCTGCAGACCAAGTTCGTCGGCCAGAAGCGCTTCAGCCTCGAGGGCGGCGAGACCACGGTCCCGCTGCTCGACGAGATCTGCGAGGCCGCCGCGGAGGCCGACCTCGACGAGGTCACGATCGGCATGGCACACCGCGGCCGGCTCAACGTGCTGGCCAACATCGTCGGCAAGAACTACAGCCAGATCTTCCGCGAGTTCGAGGGCAACATCGACCCGCGCACCGTGCAGGGATCCGGCGACGTGAAGTACCACCTCGGTGCCGAGGGCGCGTTCACCGCCGGTTCAGGCGCCCGGATCAAGGTGTCGGTCGCGGCGAACCCGTCCCACCTCGAGGCGGTCGACCCGGTGCTGGAGGGAATCGCCCGCGCCAAGCAGGACGTCCTCAACCGCGGCGCGGAGTTCCCGGTGCTGCCGCTCTTGGTGCACGGCGACGCCGCCTTCGCGGGGCAGGGCGTCGTGGCGGAGACGCTCAACCTCTCCCAGCTGCGCGGCTACCGCACCGGCGGCACCATCCACCTGGTGGTCAACAACCAGGTCGGCTTCACCACCTCGCCGGCCTCGTCGCGCTCCTCGCTCTACTGCACCGACGTGGCCCGGATGGTCCAGGCGCCGATCTTCCACGTGAACGCCGACGACCCCGAGGCCTGCATCCGGGTCGCGCGGCTGGCCTTCGAGTACCGCCAGGCGTTCAAGAAGGACGTCGTGATCGACCTCGTGCTGCTACCGCCGGCGCGGTCACAACGAGGGCGACGACCCGTCGTACACGCAGCCGCTGATGTACGACCTGATCGAGCAGAAGCGCTCGGTGCGCAAGCTCTACACCGAGTCGCTCATCGGTCGCGGCGACATCACGGTCGAGGAGGCCGAGCAGGTGATCCGCGACTACCAGCAGCAGCTGGAGCGCGTGTTCACCGAGGTCCGCGAGGCCAGCCAGGCGAGCCGTGCTCCGAAGGAGTGGACCACGGTCCCCGACTACCCCGAGAAGCGCGGCTTCGAGGAGTCCACGGCGATCTCGCCGGAGGTGCTCAAGCGCATCTCCGACGCCCACGTCAACGCGCCCGACGGCTTCACCGTCCACCCGAAGGTGCTGCCGCAGCTGCAGCGCCGGGCCGCGGCGATCACCGACGGCCCGATCGACTGGGGCACCGGCGAGATCCTGGCGTTCGGCTCGCTGCTGATGGACGGCCGCCCGGTGCGGCTGTCCGGGCAGGACTCGCGGCGCGGCACCTTCGTGTCCCGGTTCGCCACGATCATCGACCGCAAGAACGCCGACGAGTGGACGCCGCTGGCCAACCTCACCGAGGACCAGGCGCAGTTCTACGTCTACGACTCGCTGCTCTCGGAGTACGCCGCGATGGGCTTCGAGTACGGCTACTCGGTGGCACGTCCCGACGCGCTGGTGCTGTGGGAGGCGCAGTTCGGCGACTTCGTCAACGGCGCCCAGACCGTCATCGACGAGTTCATCACCGCCGGGCCGCACCAAGTGGCGCCAGCACTCCGGCGTCGTGCTGCTGCTCCCCCACGGCTACGAGGGCCAGGGCCCGGACCACTCCTCCGCACGGATCGAGCGGTTCCTCACGATGGCCGCCGACGAGGCGTTCGTGGTGGCCCAGCCGTCGACGCCCGGCGAGCTACTTCCACCTGCTGCGCAAGCACTCGCTCGGCGAGGAGCACCGGCCGCTGATCGTCTTCACCCCCAAGTCGATGCTCAAGCGCAAGGAGGCCGCGTCGCAGCCGGCCGACTTCACCGAGGGCACCTTCCGGCCGGTGATCGGCGACGACGTGGTGGCCAAGGACAAGGTCGAGAAGGTGCTGCTGTGCAGCGGCCGGATCACCTGGGACCTGATGGTCGAGCGCAAGAAGCAGGAGGGCGACGAGCCCCGCACAGCGATCCTCCGCGTCGAGCAGCTCTACCCGCGACCCGTCGCGGAGCTGAAGGCCGAGCTGGCGACGTACCCGAACCTCAAGGAGGTCCGCTGGGTGCAGGACGAGCCCGCCAACATGGGCCCGTGGCCGCACATGGCGCTGAACCTGACCCCCGAGCTGGACGTCCCGTTCTCCCGGGTGTCGCGGCCGGAGTCCTCCTCCCCGTCGGTCGGGCAGCACTCGCGGCACGTCGAGGAGCAGAAGGAGCTCGTCGCGCAGGCCTTCAGCTGATTCGATGTACTTCACCGACCGCGGCATCGAGGAGCTCGAGAAGCGCCGGGGCGACGAGGAGGTCACCCTGGCGTGGCTCGCCGACCGCATGCAGGAGTTCGTCGACACCTTCCCGGAGTTCGAGATCCCGGTCGAGCGGCTCGCGACCTGGCTGGCTCGGCTCGACGACCCGGACGACGAGTAGCCGGCGTCGTCACCCGGCGCCCTGAGCGCCCGGCGGCTCGGTCGCAGGGGTCAGCGGGTGAAGACGACCTTGCCGAACAGGTCGCCTCCGGCCATGGCGGCGAACCCGTCGCGGGCCTCCTCCAGCGGCAGGGCGCGGTCGATGACGGGTCGTACGCCGGTCACGTCGAGGAGCTCGGTCAGCGCGGCGAGCTCGCTGCGGGTGCCCATCGTCGAGCCGATCACCCGCAGCTGCAGGAAGAACACCCGCGTCAGCTCGGCGTTGTCGGGGTCGGGTCCCGACGTCGCGCCGGAGACGACGAGGGTGCCACCGGGACGCAGCGACTTGATCGAGTGCGACCAGGTGGCCCTGCCGACGGTCTCCATGACGGCGTCGACCCTGCTGGGCAGGCGGGCACCGGTCTCGAAGGCCTCGTGGGCGCCGAGGTCGAGCGCCCGGGCACGCTTGCTCTCGTCCCGGCTGGTGGCGAAGACCCGCAGGCCGCCGGCCCGGGCGAGCGCGATCAGGGCGGTCGCGACACCCCCGCCGGCGCCCTGCACCAGCACGCTGTCGCCCGGCTTGAGGCCGCCCTGGGTGAAGAGCATCCGGTAGGCGGTCAGCCAGGCCGTCGGCAGGCAGGCGGCCTCCTCGAAGCTCAGCGAGGACGGCTTGGGCACCACGTTGCGCCGGGGCACGACGACCTTGTCTGCGCAGCGTGCCCTGGTAGCGCTCGGAGAGCAGCGACCGCTTCGGGTCGAGGGTCTCGTCACCCGCCCAGGACGGGTCGCTGATCACGGCGTGCACGACGACCTCGTTGCCGTCCTCGTCGACGCCGGAGGCGTCGCAGCCGAGGATCATCGGCAGGGCCTCCTGCTTGAGCCCGACGCCACGCAGCGACCAGAGGTCGTGGTGGTTGAGCGAGGCCGCCTTCACCTCGACGGTCGTCCAGCCCTCCTCGGCGACCGGATCGGGTCGCTCGCCGACCACCAGTCCGGACAGCGGGTCGTCGGAGGAGAAGGACTCGGCGTAGACAGCGAGCATCCGGCGACCCTACCCAGACCGGTCGACCGCGCCGTAGGGCACGTCTCACCGGACCGGAGGCGGTCAGCGGCGGGCGACGCCGTCGACGCGCGCCGCAGCGGCCACGGCGGTCGACACTGCCGGCCCGACGCGCGGGTCGAACGGCGAGGGCACGATGTAGTCCACCGCCAGGTCGTCGCCGACCAACCCGGCGAGGGCGTTGGCGGCCGCGAGCTTCATGCCCTCGGTGATCGCGCTCGCGCGCACGTCGAGAGCGCCGCGGAAGATGCCGGGGAAGGCCAGCACGTTGTTGATCTGGTTGGGAAAGTCCGAGCGGCCGGTCGCCACGACGCGGGCGTGCCGGTGGGCGACCTCGGGGTGCACCTCGGGATGCGGGTTGGCCAGACCGAAGATGATCGCCTCCGGCGCCATCGTGGCGACGACCTCCTCGGGCACGGTGCCGCCGGAGACGCCGATGTAGACGTCGGCGCCGACCAGCGCGTCCGCGAGCGAGCCGGTGCGGCCGGTCCGGTCGGCGGTGTCGGCGGCCAGCGCCGCCTTGACCGGGGTGAGGTCTCCGCGGCTGGAGTGCAGCACGCCCTGCCGGTCCGTCACCGC
The DNA here is from genome assembly GCA_963845655.1 of uncultured Actinomycetota bacterium. Taxonomy (GTDB): domain Bacteria; phylum Actinomycetota; class Actinomycetes; order Propionibacteriales; family Nocardioidaceae; genus Nocardioides_B. The sequence goes on from CAWJTB010000004.1 coordinate 10,956, forward strand.
GAGGTCGGTGACGCCGGCAGCGAGCAGGATCCGCGCCACCGCGACACCGGCGGCACCGGCGCCGGAGATCACCACGCGGGCCGCCGCGACGTCGCGCCCGGTGATCCGCAGGGCGTTCTCCAACGCGGCGAGGGCGACGACCGCCGTACCGTGCTGGTCGTCGTGGAAGACCGGGATGTCGAGCAGGTCCTTCAGACGCTGCTCGATCTCGAAGCAGCGGGGTGCGGAGATGTCCTCGAGGTTGATGCCTCCGAAGCTCGGCGCCATCCGCGCGACGGTCTCGACGATCTCGTCGACGTCCTTGGTGTCCAGGCAGATCGGGATCGCGTCCACGCCGCCGAACTGCTTGAACAGCACCGCCTTGCCCTCCATCACCGGCATCGCGGCGGCCGGGCCGATGTCGCCGAGCCCGAGCACCGCGGTGCCGTCGGTGACGACGGCGACGGTGTTGGCGATCCAGGTGTAGTCGCTCACGAGCGCCGGGTCGGCGGCGATCGCCTCGCACACCCGCGCGACGCCGGGCGTGTAGGCCATCGACAGGTCGTCGCGTCCGTCGAGGGCGACCGTGGAGGCGATCTGCATCTTGCCGCCGAGGTGCAGGTCGAAGACCGGGTCGCCGGCGTAGGCGGGCTGCGCCGCGGCCGTGGCGGGCTGGAGGGAGTCGGGCATCGCGCCGAGTCTGGCACACGCGATTCGAGGACCCGGAGGCCCGGCGTCAAGCGAGACGCGTCCGCGGGCGGGGCCACAGGCGTCCCCGGACGACGGCCAGCACGTCCTCGGGCGCGATGGCCCCGACCCGCCAGGAGTCGACGCCCTCGGCCGGGTTGTCGCGCTCCACCCACCAGCCCCCGTCCCGCTCGCCGGTGGCCCGCTTCACCGCGATCACCCCGTCCGGCAGGCGTACGACGACCAGGTCGCCGGCTCGCGGGGCCGCTCCGTGCCGCACGAGCAGCCGGTCGCCGTCGTACAGGGTCGGCTGCATGGACCGTCCGCGCACCACGGCGACACCCCATCGCGACAGGGACAGCGAGAGCCGTGCGCGGATGCGGTCCGGGCGCATGGGCCACCTCCCCGTCTCACCGGTGCTGGGCGGCTGCCGCGGGACAGCCGGCGGACCGCCCCGAGGGCGGGGAGGGCGCCGGAGTAGTGTCACAGATGCGTGTCACACCGCTGATCCATGCTGACAGAACCAACTCTCGAAAGGACCCGCATGTTCGCGCGACTCTTCGCCCAGACCCTCGAAGTCCAGGCCCACTGCGACCTCCCCTGTGGCGTGTACGACCCCGCCCAGGCCCGCATCGAGGCCGAGTCGATCAAGGGCATCATCGGCAAGCTGGCCGACAACGACGACCCGGACTTCCGCACCCGGGCGCGTGCTGATCAAGGAGCAGCGCTCCGAGCTGGTCAAGCACCACCTCTGGGTGCTGTGGACCGACTACTTCAAGCCGCCGCACTTCGAGAAGTACCCGCAGCTCCACGTGCTGTTCAACGAGGCGACGAAGCTCGCCGGTGCGACCGGCACCAAGGGCACGATGGACGCCGCGACCGCCGACGAGCTGCTCGCGAAGATCGACGAGATCGCTGAAATCTTCTGGGAGACCAAGAAGTCCTGACCCGGTCCTGCCACACTTGGCACCCCGGAACACGGTGAGCACGACCGAGCTGGTCGGGGTCGGGCGCGCGAGCGTCCGGCCCCGCTGCACGACTGCCAGCACGACACCGACGTACGACCGAACCAGAAGGGGTAGCCCGACGTGGTGAAGCACCACCCGGACGTGGAGCTGCGCATCCCGGCCGACAGCGCGTTCCTCGCCGTCCTCCGTACGGCGACCGCCGGCCTGGCCGCACGACTCGACTTCACGCTGGACGACATCGAGGACCTGCGCATCGCCGTCGACGAGGCGTGCGCCATGGTGCTGCCGCAGGCACGCCCGGGATCCGACCTCACCTGCACCTTCGACCTCGAGGCGACGCGGCTGACGGTGTCGGTCACGGCCGAGTGCGACACCCCGCGGCCGCCCAACCGGGACGGCTTCGCCTGGACCGTGCTGGCCGCGCTGACCAACGAGGTCACGGCCGACGTCGAGGGCAACCACCTCACGGTGACGCTGGCCCGCGGGACGTCCGACCCGGCCGCCATCGACTCGGAGTAGCACGTGGCCGGGGGATCACGGCACGACCTGGTGGCGATGCGCGCCAGGAGCGCGGAGCTGTTCGCACAGCTCCGCGACGACGGCGCCAGTGATGCCGAGCGGAGCCAGCTGCGCAGCGAGCTGGTGTCGCTGCACCTGCCCCTCGTGGAGCACTTCGCCCGGCGGTTCCTCAACCGGGGTGAGCCGTTCGACGACCTGCTCCAAGTCGGCACCATCGGCCTGATCAAGGCGATCGACCGGTTCGACACCGGCCGCGGGGTGGAGTTCTCGACCTACGCCACTCCCACGATCGTCGGCGAGATCAAGCGGCACTTCCGCGACCGTGGCTGGGCGATCCGCGTGCCGCGCCGGCTCCAGGAGCTGCGGCTCTCGATCACCTCGGCCACCGCCGACCTGACCCAGCAGCTGGGACGCTCCCCCACGGTCTCCGAGCTCGCCCGCCGGATCGGGGTCTCCGACGAGGAGATCATCGAGGGCCTGGAGTCCTCGAACGCCTACTCGACCCTGTCCCTGGACGCACCCGACTCCGGCGACGACAGCGCCCTGTCGATGATCGACGTCATCGGGGGACGACAGCGCGCTCGAGCACGTCGAGAACCGCGAGACGATCAAGCCGCTGCTGGAGGCGCTCGACCCCCGCGAGAAGCACATCTTGACCCTGCGGTTCTTCCGGGGGATGACGCAGTCACAGATCGCGGCCGAGATCGGCATCTCCCAGATGCACGTCTCCCGGTTGCTGGCGCGCACGCTGGAGCGGCTCCGCACCAGCCTGACGGTGGACGAGGACTCCCCGCCCTAGGCCTGCTCGGCCCGGTCGGACTCCGCCAGGGCGTCGATCGAGGTGGGATGGAACACGCCCGCCAGCACGATGAGCGCGAGCACCAGCAAGCCGGCCGACGCCGCGCTGCCCGCCCCGCCGCGGAAGCTCCAGGCGACGCCGAGCTGGATCAGCTGGGCCAGCACGACCGGAGCCCGGGTCCAGGAGTGCAACCGGGTCAGCAGCCAGGCGCAGGCGCCGAGCCCGAGACCGTAGGCGAAGAAGAAGAAGGCGGTGGTGACGCCCATGGTGAGCCGGTCGCCGGTCATGGAGGCGATCTCCACGACGCCGAAGATCACCAGCCCGAGCGCCTCGAGGCCGACCACGGAGCCCGCGACGATCAGGGGCGCCGGTGCCGTTCCGGGCGGAGTGGGCCCGTGGAGCGGTGGCTGGGCGGGGGTTCTCACGGGTTCAGGCTACGCAGCGCCCCGCCGGGACGCCCACGCGGCTCCGGACCCCTTTCGGTAGCGAAAGGCCCCGATTCCGGGCAAAATCTCGTGGGAGCCGGGCTAGATGGCCGTGTGATCACTCGGAATGGGGGTAGTCACCCGATACAGTCAGCCGCTGTGACCAACGTGACGATCGCGAGGGGTTGATCGCGCACCGAAGTCTGCGACGCTGGTCATCGGTCATCTCGCCTTTGCACCTGTCGCGGGCCTGACCGTCACCCCTGGCACCACACAGCAACGACAAGGAGTCAACGCCATGGATTGGCGTGATCGCTCGGCATGCCTCGATGAGGACCCTGAGCTGTTCTTCCCGATCGGCAACACCGGGCCGGCCATCCTCCAGATCGAGGAGGCCAAGCAGGTGTGCCGACGCTGCGACGTCCGCGAGCAGTGCCTCGCCTGGGCGCTCGAGGCCGGGCAGGACCACGGCGTCTGGGGCGGCATGAGCGAGGACGAGCGTCGTGCGCTCAAGCGCCGCAACGCTCGGGCCAGGGTGCGCACGGCCTGATCTAGCGACCCGGCGCCGGCGTCGGGATCTCGAGGCTGACCCGCGTCCCGGTCACCGCCCCGTCCACGATCTGCAACTGCCCGTCGAGCTCGGACTCGACCAGCGTGCGCACGATCGAGAGCCCCAGGCTCGTCGAGGCGTCGACGTCGAACGCCTCGGGGAGGCCGGCGCCGTCGTCGTCCACGTGCACCAGCAGCCGCCCCGGCAGACGGGTCGCGGTGACGGTGATCGTGCCCGACTCCCTCGCGAAGCCGTGCTCCACCGCGTTCTGCAGCACCTCGGTGAGCACCATCGCCAACGGCGTGGCAGTCTCCGCGGCCAGGACACCGAAGCTGCCCTCGCGCCGCGACACCACGGCGCCCTCGTGCGAGCTGACCTCCGTGACCATCAGCCGCAGGCGGTCCGCGACGTCGTCGAAGTCGACGTACTCGTCGAACGCCTGGCTCAGCGTCTCGTGCACGATCGCGATAGAGCCCACCCTCCGGACGGCCTCCTCGAGCGCCTCCTTGCCCTCCTGCGAGTCGATGCGCCGTGCCTGGAGGCGAAGGAGCGCGGCGACGGTCTGCAGGTTGTTCTTCACCCGATGGTGGATCTCGCGGATCGTGGCGTCCTTGGTGACCAGCTCGCGGTCACGGCGGCGCAGGTCGGTCACGTCGCGCAGCAGCACCAGCGCTCCCTCGTGCTCCCCCGTCGGCCGCAGCGGGATCGCGCGCAGGATGACGACCGTGTCCTCCGTGCCGGTCTCGACCTCGCGCGGGACGGTGCCGCCGAGCACGGCGCTGAGCGTCTCCTCGTCGGGACGTCGTGACGCGGGCACGAGGTCGCGCGTGGTGTCGGCCAGGTTGAGGTTGGTCAGGTCCGCGGACAGACCGAGTCGGCGATAGACCGAGAGGGCGTTGGGACTGGCGTAGGTGACCCGGCCCGTCGCGTCGATGCGCACGAAGCCGTCTCCGACCCGCGGCGAGTCCGCATGGTCCGAGCGCTCGCCCGCGAACGGGAAGTGCCCGCCCGCGATCATCTGCGTCAGGTCGGTCGCGGTCTGCAGGTAGGCCAGCTCGAGCCGGCTGGGGGTGCGCACCCCCAGCAGGTTGGTGTTGCGCCCGATCACCGCGAGCAGACGCCCTCCCCGCCGCACCGGGATCGCCTCCACCCGCACAGGGATGTCGTCGCGCCACTCCGGGTCACCCTCGCGCGCCACCCGCTGGTGCTCGTAGGCGGCGTCGAGCAGCGGGCGACGCCCGCGTGGCACGAACACCCCCACGAGGTCGTCAACGTAGGCCGTGGGCCCCGTCGTCGGACGCATCTGAGCCGCGGCCCAGAAGCCGGAGCCCTCCCGGTCGGGCAGCCACAGCACCAGGTCCGCGAAGCTCAGGTCGGCGATCACCTGCCAGTCGGCGAGCAGCAGCTGGAGCCACGCCACGTCCTCGTGGTCGAGGTCGGTGTGGGCCCGGACGAGCTCGGGGAGAGAGGGCACGCGGGTCAGGATACGGGCGGCCGCGGGCTCGTCACCCGAGACCGGCGGGCGCCCCGCGCAGTGGCAGGATGGACGGCATGGAGTCGGCGTTCTGGGATCGGGTCGTGGCCGAGGGCCACCAGGTCCCCGGCGACCTGCCGCTGGCCGACCTGACCGCCGAGCTGGTCTCGATGCTCGGTGATCCCGACCCCCGGCAGCGCGACGAGATCGCCCTCCCGACGCTGGCCACCTGGATCTCCGCGGGCGTGTACGACGAGCTGCTGCAGGGCCTCGGCGACGGCCTGGCCGCGGGCCTCACGGTCGGGCTCGGCGACGAGCACACCGACTCCGTCTTCCGCCGCAGCTTCTCCGCGCTCGTGCTCGCCCAGTGCATCGAGCGCGACGCCCAGCTGCCCGGCCGCGGCGTCCCGCACGACACGGTGCTGCGCTGGGGCGACCAGGTGGCGACGTGGCTGCTGCGCGAGCGCGACCTGCGCGGCTTCGTGCCCAGCAGGGGCTGGGCGCACGCGGTCGCGCACGCGGCCGACGCGCTCGGGGCGCTGGCGGCCCATCCCCACCTCGGCCGCCTCGAGCTGACCGTGCTCCTCGACGTGGTGGCCGACCGGCTGCTGCTGCCGACCCGGACCAGGTTCGCCCACGGCGAGGACGACCGGCTGGCCAGGTGCACGACTGCGATCCTGCGCCGCGACGTGCTGCCCCTCGAGGTCCTGGAGCCGTGGGTGGCCCGGCTCGCCGCGCACGCGCAGCCCGCGGGGTCCGACGACGGCGACGACCCGGATCGGGTGTCCGGCAACGTGCAGGCCTACCTGCGGGCGCTGCACCTGCAGGTCGCCCTCGCGCCGCGACCGCCGGCCTGCCGCGCCGATCTGCTGCTGGTGCTGATCGACGCGCTGCGGCGCACCAACCCGTCGTACCTCTCCTGATCGCGCCCCCTTGGCAGCGCCCCCGCGAGTGACTAGCCTCCCTCCGGTTGTCCCCTACGCGGAGGTGCAGACATGTCAGAAGCGCAACCTGGCCGACCCGCCCGCTCGACGCGAGGGCTCTGGGCGGTGGTGGCGGTCCTCCTGTCGATCGGCATCGTCGTCCCGCTGCTCGTCGGGCTCTACGACCGCACGGATCCGACGCTGTGGGGCTTCCCCTTCTACTTCTGGTTCCAGTTCGCGATGATCCCGGTCGTCTCGCTGCTCACCTTCATCGCCTTCAAGATCTCGCAGACGGCGACCGAGCACGACCGGCAGCGCTTCGGCCTCTCGGCCCGCCCCGAGGGTGATCGCTGATGGACGACATCAAGGGCGTCGAGCTCGCGATCTTCCTGTTCTTCTTCCTGATGGTCACCGTGCTGGGCTTCCTGGCCGCGCGGTGGCGCAAGGCCGACAGCCTCGACAGCCTCGACGAGTGGGGGCTCGGTGGCCGCGGGTTCGGCACCTTCATCTCGTGGTTCCTCATCGGGGGCGACATCTACACCGCCTACACGTTCATCGCGGTCCCCGCGACGCTGTACGCCGGTTCGGTGGTCGGCTTCTTCGCCGTGCCCTACACGATCGTGCTCTACCCGCTGATCTTCATCTTCCTGCCACGCTTCTGGTCGGTCTCGCACCGGCACGGCTACGTCACCCCGGCCGACTTCGTGCGCGGGCGCTTCGACAGCAAGTGGCTGGCGCTCGCCGTCGCGGTGACCGGCCTGCTGGCGACCATGCCCTACATCGCACTGCAGCTGGTCGGCATTCAGGTGGTGCTGGAGATCATGGGGATCGGTGGCGGTGAGGACGCGTCGTTCATCGCCAAGGACCTGCCGCTGTTCATCGCGTTCGCGGTGCTCGCGGCGTACACCTACGCCTCGGGCCTGCGGGCCCCCGCGCTGATCGCCTTCGTCAAGGACACGCTGATCTACATCGTGATCATCGTCGCGGTGTTCTACCTGCCCACCCAGCTCGGCGGCTGGGACCAGATCTTCAAGGACGCGAGCGACACCTTCGCCGCGTTCAACACCGAGAACGCCGATGCCATCGAGTCGGGCACCGTGGCCGCCAAGGGCGCGATCCCGCCGGTGGCGGCGCACTGGGCGTTCGCGTCTCTCGCGCTCGGCTCGGCGCTCGCCCTGTTCATGTACCCGCACTCGCTGACCGGGGTGCTGGCCTCGGGCAACCGCTCGGTGATCCGGCGCAACGCCGCGCTGCTGCCGGCGTACTCCTTCCTGCTCGGGCTGCTCGCCCTGCTCGGCTTCGCCGCGATCGCGGCGGGCATCGAGGTCGACAACCCGCAGCAGGCGGTGCCGGCCCTGTTCGACTCGCAGTTCCCCGACTGGTTCGCGGGGATCGCGTTCGCGGCGATCGCCATCGGAGCACTGGTGCCGGCGGCGATCATGTCGATCGCGGCAGCCAACCTCTGGACGCGCAACATCTACAAGGCGTTCATCAACCCCGCGGCCACCCCCAAGCAGGAGGCGACGCAGAGCAAGCTGGTCTCGCTGGTCGTGAAGTTCGGCGCACTGGCGTTCGTGCTCGGGCTCGGCACCAAGGAGGCGATCAACTTCCAGCTGCTCGGCGGGGTCTGGATCCTGCAGACCATGCCGGCGCTGGTGTTCTCGCTCTACACCCGGTGGTTCCACCGATGGGCACTGCTGGGTGGCTGGGCCGTCGGGATGCTCTACGGCACCTGGACGGCCTACCAGGTGGAGACGCCCGGCATGCCGGGCAGCCACTTCGGCGGCCCGCTCGAGCTGATCCCGTTCACCGACACCAAGGGCTACATCGCGCTGACGGCGTTCGTCATCAACGTGATCGTCGCGGTGCTGCTGACGTTCGTGATGCGCGCCCTCAAGGTCGACCCGGGCCGGGACCACACCACGCCGGCGGACTACTTCGCGGACGCGGGCGACCCGCACGTCCAGGACGTGCTGGAGGGAGAGGCGGGCACCGCGCCCGCGCCGCGCTGACGGGTCGCTCCTGCGGGTGGGTACCTAGCGGTAACCTGCCCGCATGAGCGACCCCCGCACCCCTGTCAGCGCCGACTCTCCGTCGAGTGCCTCGCTCGAGGGTCACGGTGGCGACCATGCGGTCGCCGTCGCCGCGGCCCACGGGGTCGAGACGATGTTCACGCTGTCCGGCGCGCACGTCTTCCCGATGTACGACGCCGCGGTCAACGCCGAGCCGACGATGCGGATCCTGGACGTACGCCACGAGCAGACCGCCGTGTTCGCGGCCGAGGCGGTCGGCAAGCTGACCCGGACGCCCGGGCTCGCCGTGCTCACGGCCGGCCCCGGTGTCACCAACGGGGTCAGCCCCATCACGCAGGCGTCCTTCAGCGGTTCGCCCCTGGTCGTCGTCGGCGGCCGTGCCCCGGCCGGCAGGTGGGGAATGGGCTCGTTGCAGGAGTTCGACCACCCGCCGCTGCTGTCCTCGGTGACCAAGTCCTCGGCGACCGTGCACGAGACCTCCGGCATCGCCGCCGCGGTCGACGACGCCTTCACCCTGGCCCGCTCCTCGCATCGCGGCCCGACCTTCCTCGACGTCCCGATGGACGCGTTCTTCGACAAGGCCACCGCCGAGCGACCCGCCGTCGGCGCCCGTCAGCGGCTCGAGCCCGACCCGGACGCCCTCGTCGCCGTGGGTCGCCTGCTCGCCGAGGCATCCCGACCGGTGCTCGTCCTCGGCACGGACGTCTGGGCCGACGGTGCCGAGGAGGCTGCACTCCGCTTCGTGCAGGAAACCGGCATCCCTGCGATCACCAACGGCATGGGCCGCGGCCTGATCCCCGGTGGCCATCCCCAGCTGGTGACCAAGGCGCGCGGCAAGGCCTTCACCGGTGCCGACCTCGTGGTCGTCGTCGGCACCCCTCTCGACTTCCGGCTCGGCTACGGCGTCTTCGGCGGCAAGGACGGCGCCACGGCGGCCCGGGTCGTCCACCTGGCCGACTCCCCCGGGCAGGTCTCGCGGCACGCCGATCTGGCCGGCTCCGCGTCGGGTGACCTGACGGCCGTGCTCGACGGTGTGCAGGCCGCGCTCGAGCGCGCGCCCCGTCGGCCCGACTGGGCTCCCTGGCTCGCCGACCTGCAGGACGCCGCACGCGCGGCCGCCGCCAAGGACGCCGAGCTCCTCGCGGCCGAGGCCGACCCGATCCACCCGGCGCGGATCTACGGCGAGCTGCTCCCCCGGCTCGCCGACGACTCCGTGGTGATCGGCGACGGCGGCGACTTCGTGTCCTTCGCCGGCAAGTACGTCGAGCCCAAGCGGCCCGGTGGCTGGCTCGACCCCGGGCCCTACGGCTGCCTCGGCGCCGGCCTCGGCTCCGCGATCGCGGCCCGCCTCGTGCGTCCGTCCGCGCAGGTCGTGCTGCTGCTCGGCGACGGTGCAGCCGGGATGTCGCTGATGGACGTCGACACGCTCGTCCGCCACGACCTGCCCGTGGTGATGGTGTGCGGCAACAACTCGGCATGGGGCCTGGAGAAGGGTCCGATGCAGATGCTCTACGGCTACGACGTCGCCGCCGACCTGGCGCCCCAGACCCGCTACGACCAGGTCGTCACCGCGCTCGGCGGCGGCGGCGAGACGGTTACCGACCCGTCGCAGATCGGGGCCGCCCTCGACCGCGCGTTCGATGCCGGGACGCCGTACCTCGTGAACGTGATCACCGACGTCGACGCCGCCTACCCGCGGGCGACCTTCGGCGTATGACACCGAGCCGATGATCGCCGTCCGGCCGGCCCACCCCCACGAGCTCGAACGGGTCGGCGAGCTCACGGTCGCGGCGTACGCCGCCAGCGAGCTGCTCGCCGACGACGACCCGTACGTCGCCCATCTGCGCGACGCGGCGACCCGCGCCCGAGAGGCCGAGGTCTACGTCGCCGTGCTCGACGACCAGGTCGCCGGCACGGTCACCTGGTGTCCCGAGGGGTCGCCGTGGCGCGAGGTCGCGGAGGCCGGCGAGGGAGAGTTCCGGATGCTCGCGGTCGACCCGGCGTTCCGGCGCCGAGGCGTGGCCGAGGCGCTGATCGGCGTCTGCCTGGAGCGCGGCACCGAGCTCGGCTGCACGGCGATCGTGCTCTGCAGCCTCGAGCTGCAGGCGCCGGCCCAGCGGATCTACACCCGGCTCGGCTTCCACCGGCTGCCGGAGCGGGACTGGTCGCCGTACCAGGGCGTCGACCTGATGGCCTTCCGCCTCCCCCTCTGACCCCGACCCGGCGCGTCGGCTGGCCTCAAACCCCCCGACCCGGCGCGTCGGCTGGCCTCAAACCCCCCGACTCGGCGCGTCGGCTGGCCTGCCACCCGTCGCGGGACGCAAAGACCCCGCGAGCCTCGACGGCTGCGGGGTCTTCTCGTGTGCGCGTGACGCGCGCAAGAACGCCTGGTTCAGGCGTTGGGGCGCTTCCCGTGGTTGGCGCCCTTCTTCTTGCGGGCACGGCGCTTGCGGCCGGTCTTACCCATGGTGTCCTCCTCAACGCTGCTGATAACCGGCTCATTCTCGCATCCCCCGCGCGGCGCAGGCGAATCGGCCGGGCAGGATGGATCGCATGGACATCGAGAAGGGCACGGCCGCCACCCAGGAGTTCACCGTCGGTGAGGGGGACACGGCGAGTGCTCTCGGCTCGGGCGACCTGCCGGTGCTCGCCACGCCCAGGCTGCTGGCCTGGTGTGAGGCCGTGACGTGCGCCGCCCTCGATCTCGCTGCCTCGAGCACCAGCGTCGGCACGAGGATCTCCTTGGAGCATGTCGGCGCCAGCCCGGTCGGAGCCACGCTGCAGGTCACCGCGACCGTCGTGTACGCCGACGGCCGGCTGGTCCGCTTCGAGGTCGTCGCGCAGCACGCGTCGGACGAGAAGGTCGTCGGCCACGGTGAGGTGACCCGCGTCGTCGTGGACCGCGCGCGCTTTCTCGCCCGCCTGTAGCCGAGTACGCGCATTCCGGACCAGCAGACGCGCCGGACTCGGCGGGGTGGGGACCAGCAGACGCGCCGGGTCGGCGGGTTGGGGACCAGCAGACGCGCCGGGTCGGGTCAGTCGGGGCGGCGGGCCTCGGTGATCCCGGACGCCTCGGTGATCTCGACCTGGACCTCACGGATCCGGAGCAGCACCTTGTCGCGCAGCGTCTGGGGCGCGTGCTCGGAGCAGGACCGCTGCACCAGCGTCTTGACGGTGCGCTCGAGGTCGTACTTCTGCAGGCACGGACCACACTCGTCGAGATGGTGCTGGATCTCGGAGCAGTCCGCGGTCGACAGCTCGTTGTCGATGAAGAAGAAGACCCGCTCCAGGACCTCGGAGCAGTCCTTGTCGTGGGGGCTGCCGCAGCTCATGAGCCGTCCCCCCGCGCGATCGCCGCGGACAGGCCACGGTCGTGGGCGTAGTCCTGGAGCATCTCGCGCAGCTGACGACGGCCGCGGTGCAGGCGGGACATGACGGTGCCGATGGGAGTGTCCATGATCTTGGCGATCTCCTTGTACGGGAAACCCTCGACGTCCGCGAGGTAGACCGCGAGCCGGAAGTCCTCCGGAAGCTTCTGGAGGGCGTCCTTGACGTCGCTGTCGGGGAGGTGTTCCAGCGCCTCCGCCTCGGCGGACTTCAAACCGGTCGACGTGTGCGACTCGGCACGGGCCAACTGCCAGTCCTCGACGTCCTCCGCCATCGACTGCTGGGGCTCGCGCTGCTTCTTCCGGTAGGAGTTGATGAAGGTGTTGGTCAGGATGCGGTAGAGCCAGGCCTTGAGGTTCGTGCCCGGCTTGAACTGGTGGAAGGCGGCGAACGCCTTGGCGAACGTCTCCTGCACCAGGTCCTCGGCGTCGGCGGGGTTGCGGGTCATCCGCATCGCCGCCGAGTAGAGCTGGTCGAGGTACTGCATGGCGTCCTGCTCGAAGCGCAGGGTGCGCTGGGCGTCGGTCTCCGTCTCGAGGTCGACGTCCGGAGTGGGGGTGTCAGTCATCGCCTCCCAGCCTACCGGCAGCACGGGGTACGACGACCGCGCGCCGCCCGCCGAGGGGCGGGCGGGACACAGGGTGCCGCTCATCGGCGGATCACTGCTCGGAACGGGGGGCGGATCGGCATCACGTCAGAGTGAACATCTCACCCGGGGTTTAGATTCCCGACGACGTCTCGGACGATCCACTCCAGCACGGACTCGACGATGATGGCCATCGCGGTCTCCTCGCTCACCGGTCCTCGTTTCGGCACCCGGAAGCCGTGGTCCGCACCGGGCACCACGGTCATCCCCCAGTGCGGCGGGAACTCCTCGGGTCCCCCGAACGGGTCGTTCTCGCCCTGCACCACCAGCGTCGGCAGGGAGACCCCCTCCAGCTCCGGCAGTCGCGAGGACTCCGGCCTACCGGGCGGGTGCAGGGGGAAGCTCAGTGCGAGGTAGCCGGTGGCCCCGAGCCGATGCGCGGTGCGGGCCGCGGCTCGGGCACCCGCGCTGCGACCGCCGACGATGAGCGGCGTGCGCACCCGCATCGCGTCGGCCGCAGCCACCCAGCACTCGTCGAGCACCGGAGGCCGGGGCGCTATCCGCTTGCCGGCGACCCGCCACGGCTGCTCCATCCGGACGACGGTGACGCCCTGCCGGGGCAGGGCGGCGGCCAGCGCGACGAGATCGCGGGCATCGATGCCGCCTCCGGCGCCGTGCCCGAGGAGCAGCGTCGCCATCGGCCGGCGGGACCGGTCGGTGACCAGGCGCGCGTCGCCGTGCGGCGTCGGCACCAGCCGCGTGGCGCTCACGGGAGGACGATCCCCTCGGGCAGGTCGTCGGGCGGCAGCGGCTCGAGCAGCTCCGGGCCGTTGTTGCGGACGTTGTTGACCTGGGTGGTGACCGGATAGGCCTCCAGTCGGCCGGGGGCCGCCGGCACCAGCAGGTCTCGGAGCGTCTCGGGGTCGGACACGGCCGGGTCGAGCCAGGCGCCGTAGCGCTCGGGCTCCACCAGCAGCGGCATGCGGTCGTGGATGTGGCCGACGGCGTCCTCGGCCCGGGTGGTCAACACCGTGCACGTCCAGGCGAACCGCAGCGGGTCGTCGTCCTCGCGGGTGGGGTCGCGCCAGATCTCATAGAGCCCGGCCATCGCCATCACGCCGCCGTCGGCGGGGTGGATGAAGAACGGCTGCTTGCGCGGCTTGCCGCCCGACGTCTGCTGTTCGGTGGCGTACCACTCGTAGTAGCCGTCGGCGGGCAACAGGCAGCGCCGGGCCGCGAACGGCCGACGGAAGGCCGGCTTCTCGTGAACCGTCTCCATCCGCGCGTTGATCATCTTGCTGCCGATCGAGGGGTTCTTGGCCCAGAACGGCACCAGCCCCCAGCGCAGCGTGCGCAGCTGGCGTGCAGCCTCACCCGGACCTTCGTCCTCGGCCTTCGGCGGGCGCTCGAGGACGGCGTAGACCTGCTTGGTGGGGGCCACGTTGTAGTCCGGCTGGAGCTCCTCGGCGACCTCGACCTGGTCGATCTCGAACTCCTCGACGAGGTCCTCAGGCCTCCGGCTCGAGGCGTAGCGACCACACATGGGGCCAGGCTAACCGCCCCGGCCGACCATCGCTCAGCGCGCGAGCTCGTCGAGCAGCCGGGTGCCGGAGTCGGCACTGACCGGAAGGCCCTCGATCCAGACGCGTACGTCGACCTGGCCGAGGTCGAGGTCGTCGAGGAAGTCACGCAGCAGCGCCACCGACGTACCGAGGTCGGGGCTGCGGGGCACGAGCGCGACGGCCCGGTCGAGCCCGAGCCGGCCGACGGTCTGGCCACCGGAGTAGACGGCGCGGATCGCCTCGGTCACCTGCACCAGCCGCAGGGCACGGGTGAACTGGTGACCCAGGACGCTGGTCGCCCCGCGGAAGCAGAGCTCGACGATCACCAGGGCGTGGCTGCCGGCGACGCCCTGGTCGGTCAGGTCGGCCTCGCGGTACAGCTCGTCGAGGCGGGTGCGCAGGTGCGCCAGGCTGGCGAGGCCGGTCAGCGGGTCCTCGCACGACAGGTCGTGGAGGTACTCCAGCGTGGCGTCGCTCCAGGCCACGGACAGTGCTTCGGCGGCCTCGAAGGCCGGCGCGGACCCGAGCACCAGCCGGTAGGTGGAACGTAGCCCGGACAATGCCTCCCCCAGGGCGGCACCGTCACGGGCCACGTCCCTCCCCACCACGGTGCACGCGGCCACCACGTCGACCGACGTCGGCTCTCCCGGCTGCGAGAGCAGCGCCTCGCCCACTGCCTCGAAGCGCATCGGCAACGAGTGCCGGATGTGCTCGGGCAGCTCCCCCAGGGCGTAGCCCGTCGTCTCGCCGGACGTCGAACGGCGGAAGGTCAGCGAGGGAAACATCGCCATCGGCCCCGACCTCCTTCGTTCGCCCCCGTCGTCGCCGCGACGCCGGTCCTGGTGGTTGCTGTGCGAGAACGAGACGCGAGCGGGCGCCGGCCATGACGCGGTTCGGTCGAAACTTCCACGATTTTTCTGTCCGGGTGCGGTGCCCGGGCGTGACCGAGGGCGAATTCCCATGAAAGCGGGGAAATCGGTCGCGTGAGGTTTACCGTGACCCTGGAGAAACTTCGCGGGGCCGCGTCATGGTCGAGCGCCCGCACCGTCCCTCCTCGGAAGCGACGTGCGGCCCTCTGCCGGGCCACGACTCGGAAGTGGCGATGACCGACCTGCTCAGCGGCCCCGAGGCCCCCAGCGACGGCGAGCTGATCTCGCGTGTCCGGGGCGGCGACGTGGCGTCGTACGGCGAGCTGTTCACCCGCCACAAGGACGCCGCCCAACGACTGTCACGCCAGCTGCTGCGGGGGCCGGACGCCGACGACCTGGTCTCCGAGGCGTTCGCCAAGGTGCTCGTCCTGCTGCAGGGTGGTGGCGGCCCGGACGTGGCGTTCCGCGCCTACCTGCTGACGGCGGTCCGGCGGCTCCACGTGGACAAGATCCGCTCCAACCAGCGGGTGCAGACCACCGGTGACATGACGCCCTTCGACCCGGGCGTGCCCTTCCGGGACACCGCGGTCGCGGGCTTCGAGAGCGGTGCGGCCGCGAAGGCCTTCGCGTCGCTGCCCGAGCGGTGGCAGCTCGTGCTGTGGCACCTGGAGGTCGAGGGCCAGAAGCCCGCCGACATCGCGCCGCTCCTCGGGATGAGCCCCAACTCGGTCTCCGCCCTCGCCTACCGCGCCCGCGAGGGGCTGCGGCAGGCGTTCTTGACGATGCACATCTCCGACCTGGCCGAGACCGAGTGTCGCTGGGTCAACGAGCACCTCGGCGCCTACGTCCGCAAGGGTCTCTCCAAGCGCGACTCCGGCAAGGTCCGTGAGCACCTGGACGGCTGCCGGCGCTGTACGGCGATGCATCTGGAGCTCACCGAGGTGAACTCCAACCTGGCGGGCATCATCGGTCCGCTGCTGCTCGGCGGCGCGGCCGCCGGCTACCTCGCCTCGGCGGGCGGCGGTGCGGCCGCGGGAGGGGTGCTCGGACTCGTCTCCCAGGTCAAGGACGTCGTCGCCGCCAACTCCGGTGTCGCCACGGCCGTCGGCGTCGGCGCCGCGGTCGTCGTCGCGGCGAGCGTGATCGCCGCCCTGACGCTCGGGGGGGGCCCCGACGGACGAGCATCGCCTCCGACCGCCCCGACTCCTCGGCCGGGTCGACCCCCTCGGCCGGCGTCGACCGGACGGCTCACCCGAGGACAGTGCTGGACGCGAGCGACCTCGCCGCCCCCGACTCCGACACCGCCCCGACTCCACCCCCAGCACCGAACCGACGCGCCGACGCCGGGCCCGACCCTCGACCCGGGCCTGACCGTCGACCCCGGCCTGACCACTCGAGCCCGGCCCGGGACGCACCGACCCGGGGCGCGCCGACCCGGGCGTCGAGGGGACCGACGGCCCGGCCACCGGCACCGATCCCGGCGCGGGCCCGACCACCGGCCCGACCACCGGCCCGACCACCGGCCCGACCACCGGCCCGGCACCCGCGGTCGTCGGCCGACCCGTGGTCGACCTCGACGCCGGCACGGTGACGGTCCCGGTGTCCCGGATGCGGCCCACCTCGACCCTCGACGTGCAGATGCTGTCCGAGGAGACCACCTTCGGGACGCCACCGAGCGGCTGCGCCCGGATGGAGGCGCGCACGGTGTCGTGCACCCCCGCGGTCGCCACCCTGGCCCGCGGCACCGCCGTCGTGCGCACGGCCGGGGTCGCGGACTACTCCGTGCGTCCTGCCCCTGGACTTCCCGGCCTCCATGGAGGAGGACGACGTCGAGGTGCGCGCCAGCCTCGACGGCACGGGCGACGTCACGTCCTCGACCCGACCAGCTTCCGGCCCGACGCGCGCGCCGCGCTTCGACTTCGCCCTGCCCCCGGTCCGGCCGCAGGCGCACACCGTCGAGGGCACGACCGACTCCTACCGTTTCACGACCACGGCCGTGCTGCCGCCGCGCGTCAAGGGGTTGCGCTTCACCCTGACCCGACGGCCGGTTCCTGCCGTCGACGAGCTGTACGCCGGACGCCGACGACCCCGCGACCGCACGGTGCGCCGAGCTGGTCGACGGGCAGGTCGTCGACCTGGCCGTCGCCGCCGACGGGTTGACGGCGGTCGCGACGCCGACGCTGTCGCGTGCACGGACCGCGCAGCTACGTCGACTCCGGCACCGACGGCCAACGACGCGACGACGCTGACGCTGGCCCCGGGCGCCGACCTCGTCCCCGGTCTCCAGGTCTTCTCGGCCCACCCCGACCGCTCGGCCGTGGTCGAGCTCCGCGGACCGGTGAGCGGCGTCCGCACCGGGATGACGTCGCTGACCTACACGCTCGCCGGCGCCGCCACCGTCACCGGCGGGCTCAACCCCGGCTGCACGCTGCTGAGCAGTACGTCGATCTGCGTGCCCGGTCCCGGCCGCCGGGGAGGATGCTGTCCTTGCGGTGCGGTCGACGCAGCGCGGCGTGCGCAGCGACCTGACCGTGACCGTCGCACCGGCCGCGCCCTTCGTCGTCGTCGGCACCGGCCACGCCTCGACGGTCTCCCTGCCGGACCGTCCTGTGCACGACTTCTCGCTGACCGACCTGACCGAGACCGCGCACACGCTGGCGGGCGACGTGGACGGCTACACGCTCACCGGCACGCTCGGCGACCTGCCCTCCGACGTCACCGCGCTCGACCTCACCGTCGCCGGCGCCGACGTCGCGGCCGTCCAGTCCGACCCTCGCTGCGCGCGGGTCGACGACGCCACCGTGCGCTGCACCGGACTGCCGGCCTCGGGCACCGTCACGGTCGACGTCACGTCGGCCGCGACGGCGGCGCACGAGGTGTCGGTCACGGTGCAGCCGGCCGAGCCCCTACGACGACCCGGACCCGACCGACGACACCGACTCGGTGGGGGTCGCTCCCGGCGCCGCGCTGACGCTGAGCGCCCTGTCCCCGCAGGTGACGCGCAGCGGATCGACGTACCCCGGTCCAGGTGCGGCTCGCCGGCGTCCGCCCCGGTCTCGGCTCGGTCCTACCTCACGCTCGGCAGCGGCACGACCTTCGCCTCCGTGCAGACCGAGTGCGCGCGGGTCGACGCCGACCGCGGTGCGCTGCGACGACCCCGTCGACGGGCCGCTGACGCTGGAGGTGGTCGCCGCGGACGCTACCCACGCCACCACCGCCACCCTCACGGCGACGCCAGGCGGCGACCACGTGCTGGTCGGCGCCGACAACGTCGCCTCGACGGTGCTGCGGGCGAGCCTACGACTTCTCGCTCGGCGTCGCTCGCGGTCACCGGGCAGTCGCTGTCCGGGACGACCGACCTGCACACGGTGCGCGGCACCGTCGGCGCGATCCCGTCGGGCAGCGGCCCCTCACGTTCACGGTCACCGGCGGCACGTTCGACCCGACCCAGGACGCCGGGTGCCAGCGCGTCGATGCCACGCACGTCCGCTGCGCCGACCTGGACATCGACCGCGCGGTCGACTTCCGGGTGACCTCGTCGCAGGGCGAGGCGCACGACGTCACGCTCACGCTCCTCGTCCCCGCCACGTACGACGATCCGTCGGCCGACAACGACGCGCGCACCGTCAGCGTCTCCCCCGGCGTCGACCTCACCCTCGCCGACCTCGACCCGGACAACGAGTCGCCGTTCAACGACGACGCGGTGCACCTGGTGACGACCCGGCTGGGCGGCGTCCGCAGCGGACTGGCGTCGGTGACCTACACGCTGACCGGGGCGGCCCGCTTCACCGACGCCGGCGCCGGTTGCACGGTGACCGTCTCGACGGCGACCTGCGCCGCACCGAGGGACGGCGACCGGACCTTTACGGTCCGCGCGACGGACCCGAGCGGTCCCACCGACATCGCGATCGCGGTGACTCCGGCGGGCCCGTTCGTCGAGGTCGGCGCGACCGACAACGCCGAGCGGACCCGGCTGCTGGCGCAGCCCACCCACGACTTCTCCCTCAGCACGCTCGCGCAGGCCGGCCACACGCTCTCGGCGGACACCGACACCTACACCGTCACGACGACGCTGGGTGCGATCCCCGACGGGGTGCCCGGGCTGACGCTCTCGCTCACCGGTGGCACGTTCACCGCCGCCCAGCCACCGGGTTGCGCCCGCACCGATGCGACGCACGTGCATTGCACCGACCTGGCGTCCGACCGCCTCGCGCGTCTGGGGGTCGTCTCGACGCAGACGGTGGCGCACGACCTGACGCTGTCGGTCCAGCTGCCGGCGCGCTACGCCGACCCGGCCCTCGCCGACAACAGCCGCAGCCTGAGGGTCCGGCCGGGCGTCGACCTGTCGTTGGCGGCCCTGTCCGCCCCGGAGCACCACGGCACCGACCACACCTTCGACACGAGGCTGCAGGGCATCCGTCCGGGGCTCGACCGGGTCACCCTGGAGGTCGCAGGGGCGACGCTCACGGGTGCGACGGGCACCGGCTGCAGCCGCTCCGGTAGCACGGTCACGTGCACGGACCCGGTCGACGGTCGCCAGGTGGGTCTCACCGTGCGGCTCGCCGATCCGACGCAGGCCTCGACCGTCACCGTCACGGCGGCTGCGCCACCGCCGTACGTCGAGCTCGCGCCGTCGGACAACGCCCGCAGCGTCACCGTCACCCCGCCCCCGCCGGACGTCGTGCTGACCTCCGTCGACGTGCTCACCCACACGGGCAACACCGCCCGGGTGCGCGCGCGGGTGAGTGACGTCCCCGCAGGCGTCGACACGGTCCGGTTCCGGCTCGACGGCGTCGGGGTGGGCACCGCCAGCGGCGAGACGATCCTGACCGGCGGCGACCTCGGCGCCGACGGGGAGGGCGACGTGCGCTGCTACGTGAGCAACGGCTCGGGAGCGCCCGCGGAGTCCGGCCAGTACGTCACCTGCACCGGCGTCACCACGACCTCCGGCGCCTTCTTCGTCGAGGCGAACGTCCGGCACCGACACTCCAACACCTTCCAGGAGCTGACGCTGACGGTCCTCCCGGTGCTCCCGGACGGCGTCAGCGAGAGCGCGACCGGCAACAACAGCCGGACGTTCGACCTGCGCTGAGCGACCCCGGCGCCACGACCGCCGGGCCGCGTGAGGGGTCCGCGTGGGGGGCGCCGCGTTAGCGGTCGCACGGGGTGGGTAAGAAGGCTCCATGACTCTGATCCGACTCGTCGCGCGCCCGATGCTGGCCTCCACCTTCGTCTACGGCGGCATCCAGGCCCTCAAGAACGCCACCGCCCTGGCCCCGGCGGCGAAGCCGGTCAACGACGAGATCCGCGACCTCGCCGACAAGGTGGCCCCGCAGGTGCCGGTGCCCGCGAGCGACGTCACCATGGTGCGGCTCAACGCCGGCGTGCACATCGTCGCCGGCCTCGGGCTCGCGACCGGTCGCGCGCCGCGGCTCTCCGCCCTGGCCCTGGCCGGCACGATCGTGCCCACCACGGTGGCCGGGCACGCCTTCTGGCAGGAGAAGGACAAGACCGCGCGGACCCAGCAGATGACGCACTTCTTCAAGAACGTCTCGATGCTGGGCGGCCTGGTCATCGCGGCCATCGACACCGAGGGCCGGCCCGGCCTGGCCTGGCGCGCCTCGCACACCGCCGGCGCCGCCAAGCGGGAGGCCAAGCACCTGCGTCGCGAGGTCAAGACGCAGACCAAGCTGGCGGCCAAGTCGGCCGCCAAGACCGCCCAGGGCATCACCAGCTGATCACGGCGCCGGAGCGCCGGGTCGCCGGCCGCTACGCTCAGCAGCGATGACACCACTCAGCCTGACCTCTGGCCGGCCCCCTCCGCCGAGGGGCCGGTCCACGCGACCGTGCGGCTCCCGGGGTCCAAGTCGCTCACCAACCGCGCCCTGGTCCTGGCGGCGCTGTCGGACGGACCGAGCGTGGTTCGGCAGGCGCTGCGGTCGCGCGACACCGCGCTGATGGCCGGAGCGCTCACCTCCCTGGGGTGTGCGGTGGACACCAGCGGGGACGACTGGAAGGTCACCCCCGGCGTCCTCCGCGGCCTGGAGACCATCGACTGCGGGCTGGCCGGCACGGTGATGCGCTTCGTGCCCCCGTGGCCGCCCTGGCCGACGGCTCGGTCATCTTCGACGGCGACCCGCACGCCCGGCTGCGCCCGATGGGCGAGGTGCTCCAGGGCCTGCGCGGGCTCGGTGTGGACGTCGAGGACGAGGACCGCGCCGCCCTCCCCTTCACCGTGATCGGCACCGGGCGTGTCCGCGGTGGCACGGTCACGATCGACGCGTCCGCCTCCAGCCAGTTCATCTCCGCCCTGCTGCTCGCCGGCGCCCGGTACGACGAGGGGGTCGACGTCCGCCACGTCGGCAGGCCCGTCCCCTCGCTGCCGCACATCGACATGACGGTCGAGCAGCTGCGGCTGCACGGCGTCACGGTCGACGACTCCGACGCCGATCGCTGGGTGGTGTCCCCCTCCGAGATCCACGCCGTCGACGTACTCGTCGAGCCCGACCTGTCCAACGCCGCACCCTTCCTCGCCGCGGCGATGGTCACCGCGCGGCAGCGTCACGGTCCGCGACTGGCCGCGCAGCACCACGCAGGCCGGCGACGCGCTGCGCGAGGTGGTCACGCTGATGGGCGGCACCGCCGACCTGCACGACGAGGGCCTCACCGTCACCGGCGCCGGGCACGCTGCGCGGTCTCGACTACGACCTGCACGACGTCGGCGAGCTGACGCCGGTGGTCGCGGCGATGTGCCTGTTCGCCGACGGTCCCTCGCACCTGCGCGGCATCGCCCACATCCGTGGTCACGAGACCGACCGGCTCGCCGCCCTGGCCCGGGAGTTCGCGTCCCTCGGCGGGCCACGTCACCGAGACCGAGGACGGCCTCACCATCCGACCCACCCCGCTGGACGCGGCGGCCCTTCCGCACCTACGCCGACCACCGGATGGCGCACGCCGCGGTCGTGGTCGGCCTGGTCGTGCCGGGCGTCGCGCGTCGAGGACATCGGCACCACGGCGAAGACGCTTTCCGGACTTCGCGGGCGCCTGGTCGGGCCTGCTCGGGTGAGCTCGCGGTACGACCGCTACGACCGGATCGACCCGGAGTCGTTCGACCGACCGCGACGACGCACCCGTCCGCGCACCAAGGACCGTCCCACCTACGACGACGCCCACCACGGCCGCGTCGTCACCGTCGACCGCGGTCGCTACACCACGCTCGTCGGCGGATCGCGTGGTGTCGGCCATGAAGTCCCGTCCGCTGGGCCGCAAGGGGGTCGTGGTCGGCGACGAGGTCAAGCTCGTCGGGGACGTGTCCGGCGACGACGGCTCGCTGGCGCGGATCGTCGAGGTGGAGCCGCGGCGCACCGTGCTGCGTCGTACGGCGGACGACGACGACCCGGTCGAGCGGGTGATCGTGGCCAACGCCGACCAGCTCGTCGTGGTCGCCGCGCTCGCCGACCCCGAGCCCCGGCCGCGCCTGATCGACCGAGCCCTCGTCGCGGCGTACGACGCCGGCCTGGAGCCCCTGCTCTGCATGACCAAGCCCGACCTCGCCGACCCCGAGACGCTGCTGGCGATCTACCGGCCGCTCGGGGTGCCGCACGTCGTCACCCGGCGCGGCGGCGACCTGGAGGAGGTCCGCGCGCGCCTGCGCGGCAAGGTCAGCGTGCTCATCGGTCACAGCGGGGTCGGCAAGTCCACGCTGGTCAACGCCCTGGTGCCCGGCACCGACCGGGCGATCGGCCACGTCAACGCGGTCACCGGTCGCGGTCGGCACACCTCGACGTCGGCGCTGATGCTGCCGCTCGACCCGACGACCTGACCGCGGGCTGGATCGTCGACACGCCGGGCATCCGCTCCTTCGGCCTGGCGCACGTGCAGCCCGGTCAGCTGATCGGCGCCTTCCCCGACCTGCGAGGAGCTGACCGACAGCTGTCCCCGGGGCTGCACGCACGGCAACGGCGCGCCGGAGTGCGGGCTCGACGACGCGGTCGCCGACGGCCGGACGGAGGCCGAGCGGGTCGACTCGTTCCGTCGGCTGCTGGCCAGCCGTGAGCACACCGACGACGTCTGAGCCGTACCCTGACCCCCATGGCCACCTCCTTCACCGACGACCTGCGCCTGGCGCACGTGCTGGCCGACGACGCCGACTCGCTCACCACCGACCGGTTCAAGGCCGCAGAACCTGCACGTGCTGCACAAGCCCGACCTCACGCCGGTCACCGACGCCGACAAGTCCGTCGAGGAGGGCATCCGCCGCACGCTGTCGCGGGCCCGTCCGCGCGACGCGGTGCTCGGTGAGGAGCTCGGCTCCACCGGCCACAGCCAGCGCCGCTGGGTGGTGGACCCGATCGACGGCACCAAGAACTTCGTCCGCGGCGTCCCGGTGTGGGCGACGCTGATCGCGCTGATGGTCGACGACGAGGTGGTCGTCGGCTGCGTGTCCGCCCCGCAGCTGCAGCGCCGCTGGTGGGCCTCGAAGGAGGGCGGCGCCTGGACCGGGCGCTCGCTGCTCAAGGCCAGCGAGTGCCACGTGTCCGACGTGGCCCGCCTCGACGACGCGTCCCTGTCCTACGCCTCGTTCACCGGCTGGGACGAGCACGAGAAGCTCGACGCGTTCATGGCACTGGCCCGCCGCTGCTGGCGCACCCGCGCCTACGGCGACTTCTGGTCCTACATGCTCGTCGCCGAGGGAGCCGTCGACATCGCCGCCGAGCCGGAGCTCGAGCTCTACGACATGGCAGCGCTCGACATCATCGTGCGCGAGGCGGGTGGCCTGTTCACCTCACTCGACGGCACGCCGGGCCCGATGGGCGGCAACGCCCTCGCCACCAACGGTCGGCTGCACGACCAGGCGCTCGCGTTCCTGGGCTCGCTTCCCGACGACGAGCAGGACCCGGACGTACGCCGCCGGGGCCCGGCTCGCTGCACGAGATCAGCTCGCGTCGGCGGGCTCCGGCTCCCGACGAGGACTGAGCCGACCCCAGGCGCGCAGCACGAACGGCGCCAGCAGCAGCCCGGCGAGGTCGAACCACCCGTAGCCGCCGGCGGCCCCGCTCGGCGGGTTGCCGATCGAGATCCACCCCGTCGGGTCCACGGTGCCCCAGGTCCAGGTCCCCAGGTGGGTGCCCGCGAGCTCGAGCCAGGTCACGACGACGGCCGCGCCGACGTACACCGGACGCGACGGCCCGACGAGCACGAACAGCACGAGGCAGACGAACCAGAACGCGCCGAGCAGGTCGCGACGCTCGGCCAGCAGCACGCCGTACGCCGCCCACAGCCCGGTCGCGGTCAGGACCACGACGCACGCGCTCCGCATCCGGCGCTCGACGAAGGCGGCGTGCCCGAGCGCGTACGCCGAGAGGTAGACCAGGCCGTGCCCCGGGGGGACGTACGCCGGCACGTTGTCGAAGCGGTAGGAGTAGACCTCGAGCGTCGGTGCGAAGACGTACTCCACGCACGTCGCGAACACCACCACCACCAGCGTCTGTGCGCGCACGGCGGGACTCACCCGTGCCAGGGCGGCCAGCAGCACCACCCACGTCAGCAGTCCGAGCCCCCGCTGCAGCCACAGGCCACCACCGCCGTCGGCCCGGTCCAGGACGAGCACGACCGTCAGCCACCCCATCAGGGCCAGGCTGGACCAGGCCGGCAGCTCGCGTCGCATCCCACCCATCCTCACACGATCGGTCGATCCCTAGCCGGGGCCGAGCCGTTGTGGCTAGCCTGTCGACACCCGACGACCGACGACATGATGGAGAAGCCCCGATGCGCATCAGCGAGGTCCTGGCCGGCAAGTCGAGCACGGACGTGGTGACGGTGCAGCCCGGCGCGACCGTGCGCGAGCTGCTCGCAATGCTCGCCGAGCACAACATCGGCGCCCTCGTCGTGAGCGAGAACGGCACCAGTGTCGACGGCATCGTGTCCGAGCGCGACGTGGTCCGGGGGCTGCACAGCGACGAGCAGGTCCTCGACGCCGCGGTGTCGACCATCATGACTGCGAACGTCGCGACCTGCGAGGGACACGACCGGGTCAACGACCTCATGGTCGTGATGACCGAGGGCCGCTTCCGGCACATCCCCGTCGTCAAGGACGGCGAGCTCACCGGCATCGTCAGCATCGGCGACGTGGTGAAGCACCGGATGAGCGAGCTGGAGTTCGAGCGCGACCAGCTCGACCACTACGTGCAGGGCACCTAGGCCAGGAGCCGTGGAGCTGCCTCGACAGGCGTGTCCTAGGGTGAGCGCGACCCCCTGACGAGAGGACCCTGCGTGAGCACCCAGAAGCCCGAGATCGACCCGCCCGACGGTCCCCCGCCCAGCCAGCTCGAGGTCGTGGAGCTCGCCGAGGGCGACGGCGAGGAGGCCGTGGCCGGCTCGACCGTCCACGTGCACTACGTCGGCGTCGCGCACTCGACCGGCGAGGAGTTCGACGCGTCGTACAACCGCGGCGAGCCGCTCGCGTTCCGGCTCGGCGTCGGCCAGGTCATCGCCGGCTGGGACCAGGGCGTGCAGGGCATGAAGGTCGGCGGTCGGCGCCGGCTCGTGATCCCGCCGCACCTGGCCTACGGCGAGCGCGGCGCGGGTGGCGTCATCGCCCCCGGGGAGTCGCTGATCTTCGTCGTCGACCTGGTCGCCGTCCGCTAGACACCGCTGGACGAGGAGACCCGGCAGGACTCCGGCCCGACGCTGACCACGTCGCCGGCGACCAGCCGGCGGCCCCGCCGGGTCTCGGTCTCGCCGTTCACCTGCACGGCGCCCTGGACCATCAGCGGCTTGGCGTCGGCGCCGTTGTCGATCAGGTCGGCCAGCTTGAGGAACTGACCCAGGCGGATCGAGTCCTCACGGATCGGGACGTCTCGGGTGCTCACGCCTGCCATCCTCCCGCATGGGCCGGAGTTGTTCACCGACCGGTCGCGACGCTGGCGTACGACGTTCACGTCGGCCCGTCAGCATCGGCGTCATGGACCGGAGCCAGACCGCACCGATCGCCGCCCTTGCCCTCGTCGCCACCCTCGTGGTCGGGGCCCTGCTCGCCCCGGCCTCGGCGAAGGCCGCCGAGCTGCCCACCGGGTTGTCAGGCGCTCACGTCGCCCCGACGACGTCAGCGCCTGACAACTCCGTCAGAGCAGCACGCTGACGGTGTGCAGCAGCACTCCCACCAGGCCGCCGACGATGGTGCCGTTGATGCGGATGAACTGCAGGTCGCGCCCGACGTGCAGCTCGATCTTGCGCGCTGCCTCCCGGCCGTCCCACCGGTCGACGGTGTGCGTGATCACGGCGGTCAGCTCGTCGCCGTAGCGCCCGATCGCGAAGACCGCGAGGTCGCTCGCGCGACGGTCCAGCCGCGCCCGCAGCGCGTCGTCGTCGTGCAGCCGCTGCGCGAACGCCTGCAGCTCGGACAGTGCGCGTCGCCGTACGGGTCCCTCGGGGTCCTCCAGCGACACCATCAGCGCCCGGCGGAAGGCGCTCCACAGGGACGTCGCGGTGACGAGCACCTGGGGGTGGCTGAGCACGCGCTCCTTGAGCCGCTCCATCCGCTCCTGGGTCGGGGCGTCGTGCAGCAGGTCCTCGGCCAGCTGGGCCAGGACGGAGTCGAGGGCACCACGGGCGTGGTGGTAGGGGTCGCTGCTGATGTCCTCGAGCCACGCGATGAGCTCCAGGTGCAGCCGGTGGGTGACCCGCTCGTTGACCGCCTGGGGCGACCACCACGGCGCCCGCTCGCCCACGATGTCGGTGAACGTCTCCTCGTTGTGGGCCAGCCATCGGGTGGCCTCGTCGAGCGCCAGATCGACCAGTCCGTGGTGGGCGCCGTCGCGGACGATCTCCTGCAGCAGGCTGCCCGCGAGCGGGCTGACCGGCTCGGCCAGGAACCGCGGGACCAGCGCCTCCTCCACCAGGGACACCAGGTCGTCGTCGCGGACCCGGTCGAGGGCGAGGTGCAGCAAGGTGGCGCCCTCGTCGACGACCCGGCGGGCGTTGCGCTCCTGGCCGAGCCAGTCCGCGACCCGGCGGCTGATCTCCACGGTGTCGAGCCGTTCGCGGATCACCTGCTCCTGCAGGAAGTTCTCCCCGACGAACTCCTGCAGGCTGCGCCCGAGCTCGTCCTTGCGGCGTGGGATCAGCGCGGTGTGGGGGATCGGCAGGCCCAGCGGGTGCTTGAACAGCGCCGTCACCGCGAACCAGTCCGCGATCGCGCCGACCATCGACGCCTCGGCCCCCGCGTTGACGAAGCCCCAGAACCCGTCCTGGCCCAGCGTCAGCAGGTAGACGACGGCCGCCAGCAGCAGCAGGGAGACCGCGAGCGTGCGCATCTTGCGAAGGCCGCGACGTCGCTGCTCGTCGAGCTCCGGGTCCGCGGTCACGATCGAGGCACTCATCGCGCACGAAACTACAGGGAGGGACGGGACTCCCGGGCCGCGGGCACGGCGAGGGCCGAGGGGATGAGGATCACCGAGACGACCAGCAGGGCGTGCAGCACGCCGACCTGGGCGCCGATGAAGCCGAGCAGGGGCGGTCCGCCCAGGAAGGCGGTGTAGCCGATGGTCGAGACCACGCTGACCCGCGCCGGCGCCTTCGTAGGATCGTCGGCCGCCGCGCTCATCCCGACCGGGAAGCCGAGCGAGGCACCCAGGCCCCACAGCAGGATGCCGATCACGACCAGGGCCGGAGCCTCACCGAGCACGACGAGGAGCACGCCCACGAAGGCGACGCCCATGGTCGACCAGAGCACCGTGGTGCGGCCGTAGGCGTCGAGGACGACGGTGCCCACCACCCGGCCCACGGTCATCGCGGCGACGAAGAGCGCGAACGCGGCCGCACCCATCCACACCGGTGCGTCGTAGCCGTCGACCATGGCGACGCCGAGCCAGTCGTTGGCCACGCCCTCGGTCAGGGCGAGGGCCAGCACCATCACCCCGATCAGCAGGGTGCGCGGCTCGGACCAGGCCTTGAGCGCGTGTCCGGAGGTGGCCTGCTTGTGCGCGGGCTCCACGACCAGGAAGCCGCGGACGGTGACGAAGCCCAAGCCGGCGACCACCAGGGCCACCGCCCCGACGTGCCAGCCGATGCCGATCCCGAGATAGGTCACCAGGGCGCCCACCCCGGCGCCGGCGACCGTGCCCAGGCTGAAGCCGGCGTGGAAGCGCGGCATGATCGACCGCTTGAGCAGCCGCTCGACCTCGGCGCCCTCGACGTTCATCGCGACGTCCCAGGTGCCGGTCCCCAGGCCGACCAGGAAGAGCCCGAGCGCGGTCACGGGCACGGTCTCGACGACGCCGGCGCCCACGGCGACGAGCACCAGGCCGACCGCCTCGACCAGGGTCGCCGCAACGACCACCCGACGGGCGCCGAACCTCTGCACCGAGGCCCCGGACGTGGGCAGCGAGATGACCGATCCGATCGAGGTGGCCAGCAGCAGCAGCCCGAGGCTGGCCGGCCCCAGGTCGAGCGCCTGCCGCACGGACGGGATCCGCGAGGCCCAGGTGGCGAAGGCGAAGCCGTTGAGGAAGAAGGTGGCCAGCACCGCGTTGCGGGCCAGCTGCACAGCCGGCGCGGCTGTACCGGTAGAGAGCGTCACCGCACCACTCTAACCGGGACCTCGGACGGGCCGCGAACCGGAAGCGGGCCGGCGACGTGGAAGAATCCGGCGAATGAGCAAGACAGTCATCACCTTCGGCACCTTCGACGTCTTCCACGTCGGCCACCTGCGCGTGATCCAGCGAGCGGCGGCGCTCGGCGACCGACTGGTCGTCGGGGTCTCCGCCGACGCGCTCAACGAGCGCAAGAAGGGTCGCTCCCCGGTGTTCTCCCAGGCCGAGCGTCTCGAGATCGTCGCCGCCCTCAAGCCCGTCGACGCGGTCTTCGTCGAGGAGAGCCTCGAGCTCAAGCGCGACTACATCCTCCAGCACGAGGCCGACATCCTGGTGATGGGCGACGACTGGGCCGGCCGGTTCGACGAGTTCGAGGACATCTGCCAGGTCCACTACCTCACCCGTACGCCGGCCATCTCCACCACCGCGCTGATCGAGAAGATCTCAGCCGGCTCGTGACTCAGCCCCGCAGGCACCTGATGACCCCGGGCCAGCCGCGGCCGCAGCAACGAGGCGACATGAGCCTGTCGTCGGTGCAGCGGTGGGTGCTGTCCACCCTCGCGGCGACGACGATCCTGCACCTGTCGGTCGGCCTGGTCTTCGCGGCCGTGTTCTCCGACCGTAGGGACTCCCAGATCGGTCTGCTCGTGATCGCGGGCGTCTTCGGGCTGCTGGCCATCGAGGCGGCGCTGGTGGTCCATCGGCACCGCCTCGTGAGCGCCTGGCTGCTGCTGGGCCTGGTGCCGGCGCTCGTGGGCGGCTACGTCCTGTTCGCCCAGCCGTAATGACCGGCCGTAATGACCCAGCCGTGATGAGGGTCGGGACGGTCAGGCCGGCTGCGGGGCGTTGCGGTCCGACCCGGCCTCCGGGGCGTCCGCGTCCTCGGCCGTCAGCGGCTTGGCAATGTTCTCCAGCGTCTGCCCCTCGGCGTGGACCCCGAGGAAGATCGCCACGACACCGCCCGCGACCATCAGCGCGGCGCCGACGAAGTAGCCGGGGGCGATGCCGGTGATGTCGCCGGCGGACGACGCGTTCTCGATGAGCTTGCCGAAGTACAGCGGGCCGGTGATGCCGCCGATCGCCGTACCCACCGCGTAGAAGAACGCGATGCAGAGCGCGCGGGTCTCCATCGGGAACACCTCGCTGGCCGTGAGGTACGCCGCGCTGGCACCGGCCGAGGCGAAGAAGAAGATCACCATGCCGAAGATGGTGAGGGTCATCGCCGTCAGGTCGCCGAGCATCACGCCCGCGATCGCGAGCAGCACCCCGGAGACGATGTAGGTGCCGGCGATCATCTTCACGCGGCCGACGGTGTCGAACAGGGACCCGAGCAGCAGCGCCCCGAAGAAGTTGCTGGCCGCGAAGGCCGCGATGTACCACCCGGTCTGCTTGACGTCGAGGAAGGTCGACAGGCTGTCGCCGTAGGTGAAGAAGAAGGCGTTGTAGAGGAACGCCTGACCGATGAACAGCGCGAGGCACAGCACGGTGCGCTTGGGGTAGAGCGTGAAGACGGTCCTGGCGATCATGGGCAGGCTGATCGTCTTGCGCTGCCGGATGGTGAGCGTCTCCGAGACCGTGGACAGCTCCTGCCCGGTCTCCTGCTCGACGTCCCGCTCGATGCCGCGGACGATCTCCTCGGCCTCGTCCTCGCGGCCGTGGATGAACAGCCAGCGAGGGCTCTCCGGCACGTTGCGGCGGACCAGCAGGATGCCGACGGCCATGACGGCGCCCAGGGCGAAGGCGCCGCGCCAGCCGAGCTCGGGGTCGATGACCGACTTGTCGGTCAGCGGGATGGTGAGCATGGCGCCCGCCGCGGCACCGATCCAGAAGGAGCCGTTGATGGCGATGTCGATCCGGCCGCGGTACTTCGCGGGGATGAGCTCGTCGATGGCGGAGTTGATCGCGGCGTACTCGCCGCCGATGCCGGCGCCGGTGATCGCGCGGCAGGCGAAGTACCACAGCGGGTTCATGGAGAACGCCGTGAGCACCGTGCCGAGCAGGTAGACGCCGAGCGTCACCAAGAAGAGCTTCTTGCGACCGAACCGGTCGGTGAGCTGGCCGAAGAACAGCGCGCCCAGGCAGGCGCCGGCGACGTACACCGCTCCGGCCAGGCCGATGTCGGAGCTGGTCAGCCCGAGACCCGTGCCCTCGGGCTTGAGCGCCTCCGACAGGGAACCGACGATGGTGACCTCGATGCCGTCGAGGATCCACACCGTCCCGAGGCCGATGACGACCAGCCAGTGCCAGCGTGCCCATGGCAGCCGGTCCATCCGGGCCGGGATGTCAGTGGTGATGCGACCGGTCTCTACTCCGCTGGACATGAGAGCCTCCCGTCGACCCGCCCCTCGGGTCCCCCTGGCGGTCTACCCCCGGGGTGCCTGGCTTATGCATACGAAAGCGGGCAGATCCTCGATCCATCTGATCGCCGGCCATCGGCCCCCGACGCGGACCGCTCCCCCAGCCCGCACCCCCCCACCGGGGACTACTGACCGGTCACCCGAGCGCCGCGGGCAGCGCCCGCCTAGGCTTCCGTGCGTGAAGCCGTTCCTGCTCCTCGGCACCCGTGACGAGGACGCCGCCGCCGACAACGAGTACGCCGCGTTCCTGGCCTTCACGGGCCTCGACGAGTCGACGTTGCGCCGGGTGCGCATGGAGCGTCGCCCGCTCGGCGAGGTCGACCTCGATGCCTGGTCCGGCATCTTCCTCGGCGGCGGCCCGTTCAACGCCAGCGACCCGGACACGTCGAAGTCCGCGGCGCAGCAACGGGTGGAGAAGGAGCTGGAGGTCCTGCTCGACGACGTCGTCGCCCGCGACCACCCGTTCCTCGGGGCCTGCTACGGCATCGGCGTGGTCGGCACCCACCAGGGAGCGACGGTCGACAGCACCTACAGCGAGCCGATCGGCCGCGTGCCGGTGACGCTCACGGCGGAGGGGCGCGCGGATCCGCTGTTCGGCGACCTGCCCGAGTGCTTCGAGGCGTTCGTGGGCCACAAGGAGGCGGTGCACCACCTGCCTCCCGCCGCCGTGCGGCTCGCGTCCTCGCCCAGCTGCCCGGTGCAGGCGTTCCGGGTCGGCCGCCACGTCTACGCCACGCAGTTCCACCCCGAGCTCGACATCCACGGCCTGTGCACCCGGATCGAGGTCTACAAGCACGCCGGCTACTTCGACCCGCCCGAGGCCGAGTCGCTCAAGGAGATGGCGCGGGCCGGTGCCGTCCACGAGCCGCCGAAGATCCTGGCCGCCTTCGTGCAGCGCTACGCGCGCGCCTGAGCCGACCTGTCCGGGCGGACGGTGGCACCGGGTCCGAGGCGGTGGCAGGGTCGGGGGATGACCAGCGCCTATGAGAGCTACCGCTCGGCCCGCGACCAGCTGCTCGACCTGCGGGAGGACCCTGACCGCGCGCACCGGGAGTTCTCCTGGCCGGATGTCGGTGCGAGGTTCAACTGGGCGGTGGACTGGTTCGACGCCGTCGCCCGCGGCAACGACCGCCCGGCTCTGGTCATCGCGGAGGAGGACGGTACGTCGATCCAGCGCTCGTTCGACGAGATGGCCGTGTCCTCCGATCGGGTGGCCGCCTGGCTGGGCGCGCAGGGCGTCGCACGGGGCGACGCCGTGATGGTCATGCTCGGCAACCAGGTCGAGCTCTGGGAGACGATGCTGGCGATCATGAAGCTCGGGGCGGTGATCATGCCGACGACGACCGCGGTCGGGCCCGGCGACCTCGCCGACCGCATCGCCCGGGGCGGCGCCCGCTTCGTGGTCTGCAACCCGGCGGACGCCGCCGAAGTTCGAGACCGTCGACGGGTGACTACACGCTGCTGACCACCGAGCAGCTGCACACGGCCTACGACGTCGACGTGCCGCCGTGCCCGCACCCGGGACCGCGCCCGGCGACCGCGCTGCTGCTCTACTTCACGTCGGGCACCACCTCGAGCCCAAGCTCGTCGAGCACACCCAGGTCTCCTACCCGGTCGGGCACCTGTCGACGATGTACTGGCTCGGCCTGCGCCCGGGCGACGTGCACCTGAACATCTCCTCGCCGGGCTGGGCCAAGCACGCGTGGTCGTGCTTCTTCGCGCCCGTGGATCGCCGAGGCCACGATCTTCGTCTACAACTACACGCGCTTCGACGCGGCCGCGCTGCTCGGGCAGCTGCGCGAGCGCGAGGTCACGTCGTTCTGCGCACCGCCGACGGTGTGGCGGATGCTGATCAACGCGGACCTCTCGCGGAGGGCGGGGGCGCTGCGCGAGGTGATCGGCGCCGGCGAGCCCCTCAACCCCGAGGTCATCGAGCAGGTGCAGCGCGCAGTGGGGCCTGACGATCCGCGACGGCTACGGCCAGACCGAGATCACGCGCAGGTCGGCAACACGCCCGGCACGCTCGTGAAGCCGGGGTCGATGGGCACGGCCGCTGCCCGGCGTGCCGGTCGTGCTGGTCGACCCGTTGACGCAGCAGGCCGGTCGACGGCGCGGCGAGGGTGAGATCTGCCTCGACCTCGGCCAGCACCCGCTGTCGCTGATGACCGGCTACCAGGGCGACGACGAGCGCAACGCCGACGCGATGGCGGGCGGTTTCTACCACACCGGCGACGTCGCGAGCCGCGACGCGGACGGCTACATCACCTACGTCGGCCGCACCGACGACGTGTTCAAGGCCAGCGACTACAAGATCAGCCCGTTCGAGCTCGAGTCGGTGCTCATCGAGCACCCGGCGGTCGCCGAGGCCGCGGTCGTGCCCGCGCCCGGACGCCGTGCGTCTCGCGGTGCCCAAGGCCTACGTCGCGCTCGCCCCGGGCCACGAGGCCGAGCGAGGAGACCGCCTCGCGATCCTGAAGTACGCCCGCGAGCACCTGGCCCCCTACCAGCGGGTGCGGCGCATCGAGTTCTTCGAGCTGCCCAAGACCATCTCGGGAAAGATCCGCCGCGTCGAGCTGCGCAGCCGCGAGAACGAGCTGGCCGGTGGCTCGGCGCAGTTCGAGAGCGGCGCGCGGGAGTGGCGCGACGAGGACTTCCCGGGGCTGCGCGGCAGCTGAGCGTCAGTCCTGGGCCAGCCCGATGTGGGCGAGCTCCTCCCGGAAGGCGCGTAGTCCCTCTCGGTCGAAGAGCCCCCGCTCGCAGGCGTCCACGGTCGAGGCGACGAGCCGCCACAGCTCGTCGTCGTCGTACGTCGTGGCCGGACGTGCCGAGGCGAGCACCGCGTAGAGCCCGCGCCGGACCAGGAACATCGACCGTCGTCGCGCGACCTCGTCACCGTCGGTGTTCGCCAGCCAGATCCGCAGCACCTCGTCGGCCGCACGGAGCGAGTCGTCGACAGCCAGCACGGCGGGCGCTCCCGACGCCAACGCACGGGTCCCGAAGCTGACGACGAGCGCCTCGGCGACCTTGGACGCGCTGGCTCCCGCGACCGTGCCCACGAGGGTCGGGTCCGGTCCCACGAGCGCGGCCGTCATCACCGCGGCGGCCGTCGCCATGCCTGCGACCACGGCTCGGCCCCCTCCGTCGGTCAGGGCCTCCACGATCCTGGCGCGTCGCGTCCGGTCCTGACCGGCCAGCTCGATCACCGACCGGTCCTCCGCGGCGACCAGGGCGCGCAGCTGGATCACGAAGCAGCGGAGCTCCCACTCGGCCGTCTGCGCCGCTCGGGCCGGTTCCGGGCCGCGTCCCTCGACCAGGTCGTCGAGGCTGTCCTGCACCCAGGTGGTCCACAGCGTCTCTGCCGGCGGAGGCACGTAGCCCAGCTCGGTGAGCAGCCCGGGCAGGTCGTGAGCGAGCACCTCGCGCACCTCGTGCACCTGCTGGACGCTGAGCTCCTCCCACCCGGTGACGTCCGCGCCGAGGCGCTTCCACAGCGTGGTGTCGGCCAGCAGCGCCTCGAAGGCCGCCACCAGCTCCACGGCCGCCGCGGTCACCCGCCGGTCGAGCTCGTCGGCACGCTGGCGCAGCTTGGCGCTCCGGAACACCTTCGCCCCCTGCGCCTCCGCACGACCCTGGAGCCCGCCGGCCGCGCGACCGACCTCGGTGGCCGTCCTGCCCGCGGACACGACGCGGCGGGCGAGCGAGGAGGTCTCGACCAACGGCTCCTGCTCGAGCGACGGCCGCGGTGCGGGCAGCTTCGCTGCTACCGCCTTGGCTGCGCGGGACTGTGACGCACCTGTCATGACCGACCCCCGTGTCCGGTGCTCCGGACTTCAGGGTCCTCGCGACCCACGACGGGCGTCAAGAGGTCCGGACCGACGGCACTACCCTGGTGGGATGTCCTCCCCCGACGCCCACGAGACCGACGCCACCCCCGCGGTGTCCTTCGCCGATCTCGGCATCGACAAGCGCGTGCTCAAGGCGCTGTCGCGACGTCGGCTATGAGACCCCCTCGCCGATCCAGGCCGCCACGATCCCCGCGCTGCTCGAGGGCCGTCACGTCGTCGGGCTGGCCCAGACCGGCACCGGCAAGACGGCCGCGTTCGCCGTACCGATCCTGTCGCGGCTCGACCTCAAGCAGAAGTCGCCGCAGGCGCTGGTGCTCGCACCCACCCGCGAGCTGGCGCTGCAGGTGTCGGAGGCGTTCGAGCGCTACGCCGCGCACATGCCGGGCGCTGCACGTGCTGCCGATCTACGGCGGCCAGGGGTACGGCGTCCAGCTGTCCGCCCTGCGCCGCGGCGTGCACGTCGTCGTCGGCACCCCGGGCCGGATCATGGACCACCTGGACAAGGGCACGCTCGACCTCTCCGAGCTGCGCTTCCTGGTGCTCGACGAGGCCGACGAGATGCTCAAGATGGGCTTCGCGGAGGACGTCGAGAAGATCCTGTCCGACGACCCCCGACGACAAGCACGTGGCGCTGTTCTCCGCCACCATGCCGACCGCAGATCCGGCGGATCGCGAAGAAGTACCTCACCGACGCCGCCGAGATCACGGTCAAGAACAAGACCACGACCTCGGCCAACACCCGTCAGCGCTACCTGATGGTGTCCTACCCGCAGAAGGTCGACGCCCTCACCCGGATCCTCGAGGTCGAGAACTTCGACGGGATGATCGTCTTCGTCCGCACCAAGCAGGTCACCGAGCAGCTCGCCGAGCGGCTGCGGGCACGCGGCTTCTCGGCCGCCGCGATCAACGGCGACATCGTGCAGGCGCAGCGCGAGCGCACCATCGGCCAGCTGCGGCGAGGCCAAGCTCGACATCCTGGTCGCCACCGACGTCGCGGCGCGCGGGCTCGACGTCGAGCGGATCTCGCACGTCGTGAACTTCGACATCCCCACCGACACCGAGTCCTACGTGCACCGGATCGGCCGCACCGGTCGCGCCGGTCGCGACGGCGACGCGATCTCGTTCGTGACGCCGCGCGAGCGGCACCTGCTCAAGTCGATCGAGCGCGCCACGCGACAGCCGCTGACGCAGATGCAGCTGCCCACCGTGGACGACGTCAACGAGACCCGGGTCGCGAAGTTCCGCGACGACATCACCGAGGCGCTGTCCTCGGACCAGGTCGGGTTCTACCGCGACCTGGTCACCGACTACGAGCAGAACGCACGACGTGCCCGGCCGCCGACGTGGCGGCCGCGCTCGCCGTGCTGCTGCAGAGCGACCGCCCGCTGCTGATGGCGCCCGAGGCCGAGCCCCCGCGCGTCTTCGACGGCAGCAAGCCGACGAAGGCAGGCGGCTGGGACCACGAGAAGGGGCGGCGGCGCGACAGCGAGGAGCGCCCCGCGCGCGGGCCGAAGCCACGGCGTGGCCGCTCCGACGTGCCGATGGCGACCTACCGGATCGCCGTCGGCAAGCGGCACAAGGTGGAGCCGCGCCAGATCGTCGGAGCGATCGCCAACGAGGGCGGGCTCGCCCGCGGCGACTTCGGCCACATCGACATCCGCGGCGACCACTCGCTGGTCGAGCTGCCCGCCGCGCTCTCCGAGGGGACCCGCGAGCTGCTGCGCGCGACGCGCATCTCCGGCAAGCTGATCGACCTCACACCCGAGACCGGCGCCGCGTCCGCCGGCGGCCCGCCGTCGGCCAAGGAGCGTGGCAAGCCCCGCACCAAGCCGCGCACCAAGAACCGCTAGACGTACGTCGTCACCTCGCCGGCCAGCATGGTGACGCCGCCCGTGGCGAAGTTCGCGACGTCGCCGCCGGCTGCCATGCCCTCCTCGCTGCCCATGCCGGCACCGAAGCCGGCCTCGTCCTCGAAGACGAGCATGGCGACGAGGTACTCCGCGGGCGCTCCCTCGGGGCCGGGACCGCACTTCTGCGACGTGTAGCTCTGGAGCCCGGGGATCTTCCGGGCGAGTGGTGCGTGCGTCGAGGTGTAGTGGTCGTCGAAGGCCGCGGGGTCCTCGGGGTGGTGGTAGATGACTGTCAACTGGTAGGCCATGGCCCCAGCGTGCCCGCGCCGGAGCACCGGGACAACCGGCCAGTCCCGACCTCTCCGAAGGGAGGTGGCCCACGCTGCCGACGCCCGGTCAGGTCGATCACGGGTCAGCAGTCGGAGTACGGCTCCCACATCGACTGTTCCGGCCAGGTCGTCGTAGGCATCACCGTGGTCCGCGACGCGCGGAACGTCCAGGATCGCGCTACTGAGTCCCGCGGGCCGTCCTGAGATGCCAGAGTTGGCCCATGAACGACCGGGTCCTCGTGCTGCTGCGGCACGGCAAGTCCGACTGGTCCGGTGACGAGGCCGACCACGACCGGGCACTTGCTCCGCGTGGCATGCGTCAGGCGCCCGAGGCGGGGCGTTGGCTGCGCACCCGGCTGCCCCCGTTCGACGCCGCGGTGGTCTCCCCCGCGCGGCGGGCCGTGGACACCTGGGAGCTGGTCGGCACCCAGCTGCACGTGGTGCCGCCGACGACGTACGACGAGCGGGTGTACGGCGCGGGCGGCGAAGAGCTGCTCGCCGTGGTGCACGAACTGCCGGACTATGCGGCCGCGGTCGTGGTCGTGGGTCACAACCCGGGCCTGGAGGACCTCGTCTCGCTGCTGACCGGGGTGTGGGTCCCGATGCCGACGTCCGCGATGGCGGTCATCGACCTCACCGGACCCTGGACCGAGGCCGGAACGGCGACCGGCGGCGCGCGGGGGACGCTGCGCACCTCGGGTCGACCGCCCACCTGACGGTTCGCCGAGGGGGCTACTTCTCGCTCGGGATCATCACCCAGAGCACGATGTAGACCAGGAACTGCGGCCCGGGCAGGATGCAGCTGAGCACGAAGAGCAGCCGCACGACGTTCGGGGACATGCCGAACCGGCGAGCCAGCCCGGAGCACACCCCGGCGATGATCCTGCGCTGCGGTCGGACGAGGGTGCCGCTCATGAGCTGTCTCCTGATCCTCGGCCGCATCGGTGCCGCCGTGACATGGGTGGGGGTGACGAGCCTGCCCGCTGCCGGCCCCGGAACCAAGCCGGCGACCTGCTGACACATTCGCACTAGTCCGCGGCCGCCGTCGCATGTCCCCACATGAGCCGCGATCGTGGGCCTTGTCCGGTCAGATCGAGCCGACGCGAAGGTGGGACGGGCGAGCCTCAACGTGTCATGTGGCGCCCCGAACGCCGGTTCTAGCCTCGTGGGAACACTCATTCTCCGCCCTCACGGGCCCGTCCGAGGTGGATCATCATGGCCGAGAAGAAAGCCGCCAGCAGCCGGTCGAAGTCCGGGTCGAAGGGCACGGGCGACGATCAGGCCGAGCTCACCGCCGCGACCGAGGTGCGCAGCGCGTTCATCTCGGGCAACACCTTCCGCGCCAAGGCCGTGCAGTACGTCGTCGTCGACGGCGACGCGATCTTCGAGGGCGACATCGTCCTGGGGTCGGCCGACCAGGTCGAGCGGGACACCGAGGTGCTGCAGGCCGAGCTCCGCGGCGAGCTGGAGTCCGGGGTGCTGATCACCGGGGACCAGTTCCGGTGGCCCGACTGCACGGTGCCCTTCGACATCGACCCCGCCCTGACCAACCAGGCCCGGGTGACCGACGCCATCGCGCACTGGCAGGCCCACACCCGGTTCCGGTTCGTGGCCAGGACGGCGGCGCACTCCGACTGGGTCACCTTCCGGCCCAGCAGCGGGTGCTCCTCGTCCGTCGGGCGACGTGGAGGCCAGCAGTTCATCAACCTCGGGACCGGCTGCACGACCGGCAACACCATCCACGAGATCGGGCACGCCGTCGGCATGTGGCACGAGCAGTCGCGCGAGGACCGCGACGCGTTCGTGACCATCCACTGGGCCAACATCACGGCCGGGACCGAGCACAACTTCAACCAGCACGTCACCGACGGCACCGACATCGGCGCTTACGACTACGGCTCGATCATGCATTACCCCCGCACCGCCTTCGGGGTGGGCGGCGCGGAGACGATCACCCCGACGAACCCGGCCGCCCAGATCGGCCAGCGCACGGCCCTCAGCGCCGGCGACATCGCCACCGCGAACTCCATGTGCGCGCCGATCGGCCCGGGCACCATCTTCGAGACCGCGAAGGAGCTCGCCAAGGAGGGCATCGAGACGACCAAGGAGCGCTTCCCCGAGACGTTCAAGGAGCGCGGCAAGGAGTTCGTCAAGGAGCGGATCGAGACGCTCAAGGAGCGCACGAAGGAGATCAAGGAGCCCGTCAAGGAGTTCAAGGAGATGAAGGAGCCGATCAAGGAGCGCTTCGAGACGATCCGTGAGGGCGGGGGCACGATCGCCGAGGGGATCGGCGTCGGCGGGGGCTTCGGACAGGTGGTCAACCCGGTCGGACCGCTCGTCAACCCGGGTCAGCTTCCCTTCGCGATGCGCACGCCCACCGTCGGCCTCCCCGGCGACGCCGGCGCGGCCGGCGCGGCCGACGACCCGCTGGCGCGGCTGGCCGCCCTGGAGGACGCCGTCACCGCGATCGCCCAGGGCCAGGACGCCCTGCTCCAGCAGATCGCCGCCCTCCTCGGCGGCGGTGGCGGGATGGATCCGGGCGGTCTCGGTGGTCCCTGCGTCGGCTGCATGTGACCGGGCTGCGCCGATGATCATCGTCATCTCGCACCCGGATGACCGACACGCGGTGCGCGTCCTCGAGCGGCTGGCCCAGCGTGGCGAGGAGGCCCACCTGCTCGACCTGGCCGACCTGCCGCACCATGCCACGCTGGCACTCGACTTCGAGCACGCGGCCAAGCCCGTGGCCCGGCTCCGCCGCGACACGGGCGAGGTGGTCCGGCTCACCGACGCGACCGCCGTGTGGTGGCGGCGCCCGCAGAGCCCGAAGCTCGACACGGTGACCGACCCGTCCGCGCACGGGTTCGTCTACGGCGAGTGGAACGAGGCGGTCTACGGCCTCTACGAGCTGATGGACTGCCCGTGGATGAACCCGCCCACCGCCAACGAGTCGGCCTCGCGCAAGGCCTACCAGCTCAAGGTCGCGAGCCGGCTGGGGATGGCGGTGCCGGACACCCTGATGACCTCGGACCGCGACGAGGCGATGGCGTTCGTGGACCGGCTCGGGTTGGAGCACGTCATCTACAAGATCTTCGGGGCCACCCTCGACGTGTGGCGCGAGACCCGGAGGCTCACCCTCGACGACCTGCCGATGCTGGACACGCTCGACCTCGCTCCGGTGATCTTCCAGGAGCTCGTGCCGGCGCAGGCCGACGTGCGGATCACCGTCGTCGGCGAGCGGGTCTTCCCGATGGCGATCGACAGCCGCGCGACGTCGTACGACGTGGACTTCCGGGTCACCCTCGGGGACGCCACCACGAGCGCCATCGAGCTGCCCGACGATGTGCACGGGCAGGTGCTGACGCTGATGGAGGAGCTGGGGCTGGCCTACGGCGCGATCGACATGCGGCTCACACCGGAGGGCGAGTACGTCTTCTTGGAGATCAACCCCGCGGGTGAGTTCCTCTTCTCCGAGGCCGGCACGGGCTTCCCGATCACCGACGCCATGGCCGACTGGCTCAGCCGACCCGACGCACCAGGACGGTGACCGGATCCGGTGCGGGCACCTGCACCGGGAAGCTCTGCATGGTGAGCCAGTCGCCCGGCGCCGTACGGTCGGCGCCACCGGACGCGACCCGTGCCCACAGTCCCGCGCCGCTCGTGGACGACACCGAGTCGGGCAGGTCGAGCGTCGCCTCGGCCGACCAGGAGACGCCACCGGCGCCGGCGCTCACCGTGGCGTCGGCCGCGGCCAGGACGGCAGCGACCCCGTCGGCCATGGACTCGTCCCGCACCTCGATGCGCACCGGGGTGCCGGCTGCCGGCGCCGGGTCGGGAGAGCCGTCGGGGATCACACGCACTCGCATCTGCCTACCTCCAGTAGGTCGCGGGGCTCATCCGTGCCAACGCTCGTCGTGCGCGCGGTGCGCGCCGGTGAGCCCGTGGCGGAAGAACCTCTCGTAGTAGTCGTTCTCGACGTGGTGCACCTGCAGCCACACGCCGGGAACATGGATCGTGTCGCAGTGGGCCGGGAAGCGCCCGTGCGTCTCGTAGATGTAGGTG
Organism: uncultured Actinomycetota bacterium; assembly: GCA_963845655.1. GTDB lineage: Bacteria > Actinomycetota > Actinomycetes > Propionibacteriales > Nocardioidaceae > Nocardioides_B. Next base: position 51,749 of record CAWJTB010000004.1, read on the forward strand.
CAGACGTCGCGCGTGCAGGCGATGACGTCGGCGGAGTAGTTGCTGGCCTCCTTGAGGTACTGCGCACCGAACTCACCGGCGTAGATCCGCTCGAAGATCGCGGAGTCGGCATAGATCCCGCCCGGACCGAACTTGCCGGCCACGACCGCGTCGACGGCGGCCGCCATCGAGGGGTAGTGCGGCGGGCACATCGCCTTGATCAGGTGCTCGCCGTCGTGACGCAGCCCGGTCGAGGTCGCCCGCAGGTCGGCGAACCTGGGCAGCGGCACCTGCCAGCGGAGCACGTCGGCCGGCCGCCACTTCGGGACGGTCCAGTCGAAGCCGAGCATCGGACCGTAGCGCTTGCGGAACTTCGGGTCCCCGAGCAGCACCGGTGGCGTCAGCGAGGCGTGGATCCAGGCGCCCAGCCCCATCGCGTCGGCGGTGAGCATCAGGTTCTGCAGCAGCAGGTCGGCCTCGATCTGGGTGCGCATCGAGGAGATCGCGCCGAGCGGCAGCTTGATGCGGTCGTTGAGGAAGCCCGAGCGCACCCACTTCCGGACCCCCGCCGAGCGGTAGAAGTTGCGGTCGTCGACCAGGGCCGGGCGGGCACCCTCGGGCTGGGTCAGGAGATACATCATCCCGTTGATGTACTGGCGCGACAGGTCCACGACGGGGAAGAGGATCGTCGTGCCGGGAAGGTTCGACAGGAACCGGTTGGAGTCGAGGTAGGCCGGGAAGTCACGGTCGCCGTCGGCGACGTCGATGCGGCGATCGAGCAGCTTGACCTTGGCCTGGGCCGCCCGCGCCACGAGGGCGTCCTCGTCGAGCAGCGACCCCGGCTCCCCCTCGGGCGGCGGCAGGGTGCGCAGGAAGTAGGTGCCGCTGTCGTTGATCAGGAAGAAGTGCGTGCCCTGGGCGTTGTCCGGGCTGCCCGCCGAGCGGCCTCCCAGGTTGAGGTTGGGCTTGGCCATGATCGGCGAGCCGTTGCGCGGGTCGTTGAAGGGCCGGTCCGGCATGGTCAGCCCCGTGCAGCCGGTCAGCGAGATCAGCACCGCCTCCTCGAGCTCGGTCAGGGGCGCACGAGGCTCCTGCGACTCCCAGCTCATCGACCCCGCGGACACCGTGCTGCCCCGGCTCACCCGGTGCGTGCGGCGCTGCCACAGCGTCTGCAGCAACGGCTGCTCCTGCAGCGAGGCGAAGCCGCGGTTGCGGGCCTTGTCGTTCACGGCGCCACCACCCTCCAGGGGGCGAAGGCGCTGGCGTCCCGCGGAAGCAGACCCGCGAGGTCCGGGCAGTGCCGGGCGATCACGCTGGACATCGTGCTGTTCGCGAGCCAGTCCATGCCCAGGGGCGAGTAGACCTCCGGGCGGAGGTCGACCGTCAGGAACCGGTCGCTCTGCAGCCGCCTCGACGCCATCAGGATGAAGATCCGGAAGGCGGTGTCGGAGAAGCCGAAGCCGTCCGGGGGCGTCTCCGCGAACAGGCCGACCATCGTGTCGACCTCGTCGACGCTGCGGTAGACCTCACGGAGCCGAGCCACGCTCTCCGGGTCGTCCGACAGCTGCTCCCACCGGGTCAGCCGCGGCTTGTGCAGCCCGGCCCGGAAGTCGTTGTAGCGCGGCACGCCGCGTCGTCGGGTGCGCACCAGGTCGACGACCGACAGGTCGACCAGCTCACCGTCCCGCTCGAAGGCCTGGAGCGAGCGCGGGTAGTTGTGCAGGGTGATCGCCCCCGGGTGGGCGATGCCGAAGGAGTAGAGCGCGTTGTCCAGCCCGAGCGCGCGCAGCTCGTCGTCGGCCGACCTGCCTTGCAGATCCGCGAACGTGCGCTGCCCGAGCTCGCGACCGCTGACGTGGTCGACGTACCGGTAGTCGTCGGGGATCAGCGGGTGCAGCCGGTAGACCGTCGCGAAGTCCTCGGTCAGGGAGTACGGCGCCCCGTGATGGTCGGGCTTGGTCTTCGGGATGCCGACGCCGGAGTGGGCGTCCACCAGCCACATGCCCAGTCGGGTCACCCAGTCGTTGGCCGCAGGTCCGTTCCAGTTGCTGGTCAGGCCGATGTCGATCGCCTTCGGTGGCCAGGATCGCCGGCGTCCACTCGACGGTGTGGATCTTGGCGATGAGCGCCGAGACCACCAGCCGGGCGGTCTGGTGCACCCGCTCGTCGCTCCATCCCCGGTAGTGCGCACGGAGCTCGTCGCAGAGCAGGTTGTGCTCGCGAGCGAACAGCGTGTGCAGGCTGCCGAGCCCCATCCACCAGCTCTCGTTGAAGCCCGTCAGCTCCTGGCCGCTGGCGTCGTCGGGCAGGTAGCCGTCCGAGGTGAGCCTCAGCTTGGCGCCCTCCCGCAGCAGCGTCGCACGCTCGCTGTCGGCGCCGTAGACCTCCGAGCCGTCCCACCAGTGCGAGGTCGTGTTGGCGAAGACCGGTGCCATCGCCGGGTGACCGCCGGGGTGGGGGACGTTGCCCGCGATCCGCATCTCGCGCTCGGCCGGACCACCCGGGGTGTTGGACCACGTCATCCCGCGCGGCAGCCGGACGGTGACGTCGTCGACGCCGAGCGGGTGCCGTGCGTGCGCGACCCAGTCGTGCACCTGGAACTGGATCCACGCCGCAGCCAGGATGTTCAGCGAGCGGGCCGGGATGAAGTGCTCGCGGTAGAGCAGCGCGCGACTGACCTCCACCGGGTTGGGCTCGTCGAACAGGTCCGGTCGCAGCCGCGGTGCCAGGTTGCGGCCGAACGTCGCGCCGGTGGCTCCCATCGGCACGGACGCGAGGTCGTTGGCGCTGCCGTCGACCGAGCGCGACGTGCGGGTCTCCTCCGCCGGCGCTGCCGGGGGGACCGGCCGTGGCTCCGGGGGCGCCTCGGGCGTCTCGGTGTCGAGCAGGTTGTGCACCCTTAGCTGGTGCCGGAAGGCGTCGAGGTTGAGCAGCCCCAGCGGCACCGGCAGCCGATGCCACTCGATCCGGCGGTTCAGCACCCCGAAGCCGGCACGGACCCCCGCGCCGAGCACGACGTTGCGCAGCGGCGGCCGCTCGGTCCAGGTGTGCCCGAGCCGGTGCGCCGAGCTCGCGTCGTACGCCGCCTTGCGCGCGCGGTTGAGGTTGCCGAGGGGGCGGAAGTCGTCGGTGGTGTTCCACGGGTTGAAGGCCATCGCGTCCACGACCCGGGCGTGCGCGAGTGCGCCGACGGTCGTGACGTCGGACTGTCGCAGCGTCAGGACCGCCACCGGCACCGGGGGCGAGACCGCCTCGGTCCAGGCGACCGCGGTGTCCTCGATCGGGGTCTGGCGATCGTCGACGTAGCGCTGCACGCACAGCTCGAGGCTCACGTCCCCGACCGCCAGCCGACGCGCCACCTCCTTGCTGAGGTACGCCGGGTCGCTCGACGACGCGCTCGGGGCGGGCGGGGTGTCCGCAGCGGGACGCAGCAGGTAGCGCACGGCGTGGTCGCCCCAGCGCAGCGCGCCCCGGCTCCAGTAGCTCTCGGTCACGATGCTCGCCACCGTGCGGCCGCGGCCGTTCCGGATGTTGCGGAGCATCCGCACCGTCTCGCGGATCCCGTGCCGGGTCACGAGCCGCACGAGGCCGACCACCTTCTGCGGGGTGCTGCCCGCGGTCGCGGTCGCGAAGTCGACGAACTGCCGGGCGTCGCGGGCGTGCGACACCGGGAAGTTGGTCATCAGCAGGTCGTGGGACTCCTCGGCCGACACCGTCACCCGCAGCGCGACGCCGCGCAGGTCGGGAGCGGGGTCGGGCCGACCGGTCCCGGAGGCGTTGGAGAAGCGTGCCGTGACGGGATAGGAGGCACCCGGCTGCGCGAACCCGACCCGCAGGTCGGCCGGGAGGTCGTTGCGGAAGCGCAGCACCGCGTCCGGCACCGCGAGCGTCGCCTTGGCGTGGAAGGCCCGGTCCACCCCGTGCGGCACGCCGTGGGCGCTCGCCGCCCTGGCGGTGCGCCGTTGGACCTCGGTGATCTGTCGTGCCAGGGCCGCGAAGGCGACGCGCTCGGCCTCGGCGCTGCCCCCGACCCAGGTCTCGCTCCACTGCGTGCGCGCTGCGCCCATGGCCCCGTCCCCCCATGCAGGAGTCTCCTCCCGCGAGACTTCTCCGCAGCCCCGGAGAGGTCAATGGCCCGAACGGACCAGCCCGGCGCACCTTTCCGCCGATCCTGGGTACGCAACCGGGGTCAGGTTGAGCACAGCAGCCGCGGCCGCGCAACGAAAGCAGTCCGATGCACTCCTCCCCGACCCTTCAGGTCACTCCCCCGTCCCGGCACGCCGATGCCTGGTCGGCGCGGCTTCGCACCGCGCGACCGCTCCCCGTCGACGAGCTCGGGCTCGAGGCCGGCGACCAGGTGCTGGCCGTCGTGGCCCACCCCGACGACGAGGTGCTCGCCATGGGCGGACTGCTCGCCTCCCTGGCCGAGCGAGACGTCGCGGTGCAGGTCGTCTCCCTGACCTGCGGCGAGGCGGCCGTGGACCACGTCGGCGTCCACCCCGACGACCTCGGGCGGCGCCGGGTCACCGAGCTGCACGACGCCGCCTCCCGGCTGCGGGTCCAGGCCCACGGCATGCAGTGGCCCGACTCGCGGCTAGCAGAGTTCGACGCCGAGACCACCGACTTCGTCGAGGACGCGGCCCGGCGCTACGACGCGCGCCGGCTGCTGACCCTGTGGCGGGACGACCCGCACCCCGACCACCAGGCCGCCTCGCGGGTGACGCGCGCCGCCGGTGCGCGCCGCGGCACGCCCGTGACCGAGCTGCTGCTGTGGACCGTGCACTGGACGGACCCGTCCGAGGTCACCGAGCGCGTCCGACCGGTGCGGCTCGGCGAGGCCGCCCGCCGGCGCCGCGCGCACGCGATGGCCGCCTACACCTCGCAGACCACTCCCCTGGCCGACTACCTCGAGCCGGTGCTGCCGGACACGGTGGTCTCCTGGCCCCACGAGTGCGTGGTGGCGTGAGAAGCCACGAGACTCCCGACTTCGAGGCGATGTACCGCGCCGACCTGGACCCGTGGCAGGTGCACTCCTCCTGGTACGAACGGCGCAAGCTGTCGACGATGCTGGCCGCGTTGCCTCGAGGAGCGCTACGCCAGCGCCTGGGAGCCCGGTTGCGGCGTCGGAGCCGCGACCACCGCGCTCGCCCGCCGCGTCGACCACCTGGTGGCGAGCGACCTGTCGGCCACCGCGGTGGCCGAGACCACCCGGCGGGTCAGCGGTCTCGACCACGTGCACGTGGTCCGCTCCGAGCTGCCCGAGGTCCCGCTGGCCGGACCGGTCGACCTCGTAGTCGCCGCCGAGTTCCTCTACTACGTCGAGGATCTCTCCGGCGCGTTCGAGGCCCTGTGGTCCGCCTGCGCGCCCGGCGCCCACCTCGTCGTCGAGCACTGGGCGCACGACCCGCACGACGCCCACCGCAGCGGTCCGCGGACGCACGTGGCACTGCGCGCCTCGGCTGCCGAGCACGGCGCCCGGCAGCTCGTCCTGCACCGCGAGCACGACTTCCTGCTCGACGTCTACGAGGCGCGGCCGTGAGCACCGCGACCCCGGGCCCGTCGATGGCCGACGGCGCCGACCTCACGCAGCCCGAGGCGATGCGCGCGGCGTTGGACGCGCAGGGGGTCTCCGGCTCCTGGACCGGTCCCTTCGACGACGTCTGCCGGCGGCTCGCCGAGGTGGCGCAGGTCGACGTCGCGCTGGCCCGCCTCGTGGAGGGGCACGCGGACGCCGTACGCATCCTCGCGCAGGCGGGGGTGCCACCGCGGCCGGGCGCCTACGGCGTCTGGGCGTCGCGTTCGGCCGGGCACCGGTCTGCGCGCGACGAAGGCCGTCGACCACGACGGCTGGTGCCTCGAGGGTGAGCTGCGCTTCGCCTCCGGCATCGACGTGATCGACCGGGCGCTGGTGCCGGGCTGGGTCGACGACCGCACGCACCTGCTCTTCGACGTTGCGGTGGACGCCTTCGAGGCCGACCGGGGCAGCTGGCACACCGCGGCGATGGCGGGATCGCGCTCGTTCACCGTGCAGGCAGCGGGGTTCCCGGCCGGCGAGCCTGTCGGGCCCGAGAACTTCTACCTGTCCCGGCCCGGCTTCGTGGTCGGCGGCCTTGGCGTCGCCGCGGTCTGGGCGGGGGCCGCCGCGTCGCTGACCGAGCAGACCGCGGCCGGGCTCCGTCGGTTCGCCCCCACCCCGCACCAGCTCCGACGCCTCGGCGCGATGCAGCAGGCGTCGTGGCAGGCCGCCACCCTCGTGGCGCGCGCCGCCGCAGACCTCGACGCCGACGACCAGGTCGGCACCGCACGCGAGGTCACTGCCGCGCGCACGGCGGCCGTCATCGCCTGCGAGACCGTGATCGACGAGGCCGGGCGGATCGTGGGGCCCGGCGGCCTGAGTGGAGACGGGCGTTTGGCCCGCACCGTCGCCGACCTCGGCATCTACATCCGCCAGCACCACCTCGACCTCACCCTGCAGGCGCTGGGTGGCAGCGTGCTCGACCAGGAGACGCCGTGACCGACGTCGTGGTCGTCGTCCCGGCCCGCGACGAGGAGGACCACATCGGCCCGACCGTGGGGCACGTCCGACGGTCCCTGAGCCAGGCCCGGGACCAGGGCCTGCTCTCGAGCGCCACGATCGAGGTGGTCGCGCACCGCTGCGTCGACGCGACCGCCACCGCGGCTCGGCTCGCACTCGAGGATGCCGGCGAGGTCATCGAGGACGTCGTCTCCACCACGGTCGGCGAGGTCCGGGCACGAGGCGTGCGTCAGGGGCTCGCCCGGCTGGGGGCGACGCCGGCCTCCACCTGGGTGCTGTCCACCGACGCCGACACCCGGGTCGGCACGACCTGGGTGGCCGACGTGCTCCGCGCCGCCGAGCACACCGGCTCCGTCGCGGTCGTCGGGCTCGCCCCGCTCGACCGGTGGCAGGGCAGCCCGGCCGGCGCCACGGCGTACGCGCGCCTGCTCGCCGCCAAGATGCGCGACACGCTCGGCCAGCATCAGCACGACCACGTCTACGGCGCCAACCTCGCGGTCCGGGCCGACGCCTACCTCGCCGTCGGAGGGTTCCCGGCCGTGCCGCACGGCGAGGACCAGGCTCTCGTCGACGCCCTCGTCGCCGGAGGGCACCGGGTGCTGCGCACCCGCGACATCGAGGTGGTCACCAGCGGCCGCCTGCACGGCCGCGCGTCGGGTGGCCTCGCGGACCGGCTGTCCTCGCTGGAGCCTCGCCTGGGCTAGTCGCCTCGGCGCCGAGGTTCGCTCGCTCATCCCCAGAGGGACCAGACCCGGATCGGCCATTCGGCGGATTTCGTCCGCGGCCTTTGACATTATCCTCGAGTATAGGTAGATATCGGACACTCGGTGCAAGGCGCAGGGGACACCATGGCCGGCAGGGACCAGAGCACGGCTCGCCGCGCGCTCCGCCTCGCCCTCGTGGTCGCTGTGCTGTGCCTGGAGCTGGCTGTCGTGATGGGGATCTACCACCTCGACGACCCGGTGGATGTCCAGCAGTCAGCCGCCGCCGCGGCCACCGTGGCTGCCGCGGCCTCCGTGCCCGACCCGGAGCAGGTCGCGCAGACGGTCGGCCGCCTGGAGGCGCTCGAGGCCCCGGGCGCCGAGACGGTCGCACCGGCGGCCCGACGGTGGGCCGCCAGCGGCTCGGGCTCCGACCTCGAGACCCTGCGCGACGCCCTGGCCGACAGCCGCGAGCAGGTGTCCTCGGCCCACGGCCGGACCGACCTGCTCGTCTTCCTCCTCGTGCTGTCGCTCTTCCTGGTGATCTGTGTCGGGTGGTTCAGCTGGTTCGCCAAGCTCGTCAAGCGGCACCGGGAGCTGGAGCACCAGCTCACCGAGCAGCAGGCGGTCGACGCCGGCGAACGACGCCTGCTCGCCCTCGTGCACAACAGCGCCGACCTCGTGGCCGTGCTCGACGCCGACTCGTTCGCCACCTTCGTCAGCCCCGCCGCTCGCGCGGTCCTCGGGTACGACGCCGCGGAGCTGTCGGGACGCCGGCTGGTCGACGTCGTGGTCGAGGAGGACCGGGCCACCTTCGCCCAGCTGCTGGCGGGCGAGCGCTCCGGCGAGCAGCGCCTCTCGCTGCGGATGCAGCATCACGACGGCCGCCCTCGCACGGTCGAGGGCACCCTCAACGACCTCCACGACGACCCGGTCGTCGCCGGCTGGGTGCTCACCGTCCGCGACGTGAGCGCCGCCCGGCCCGCTCGAGGACGAGCTCACCCACCTGGCCTTCCACGACGCCATCACCGGGCTCCGAACCGCAGGCTCTTCAGGGACCGGCTCAACCACGCCCGCGTCGCCACGAGGCTCCGGACAGGGGCCGGGTGTCGTGCTGATCCTGCGACGTCGACGACTTCGCTCGTCAACGACAGCCCTGGCCACGCGGTCGGCGACACCTCCGATCGAGGTCGCCGACGGCTCGACCGACGCCTGGGACGGTCGACACCCGTCTCGACTGGGCGGGGACGAGTTCGCGTGTTCTCAAGGGCACCGACGCACGTGCCGCACAGGCCGTGGCCGAGCGGCTTGCTCAGCACCTCTGGTCGCTGCTCAGCGAGCCGTCCGGTGGCGGCCGGCGCCCTTCACGTGCGCGCCAGCATCGGAGTGCCGAGGCCGGGACGAGCGACGCGCCGATCAGCGCCGAGCGAGGTGCTGCGCAACGCCGACGTCGCGATGTACCTCGGCAAGGACCGCGGCAAGGGCAGATCGCGGTCTACGAGCCCGGGGCTGCACACACGGGCGCTGGCGCAGCTCGCGATCCGCACCGAGCTGAAGGATGCGATCCGCGCCATGAGCTGGTGCTGCACTTCCAGCCGACGGTCGACCTGGAGACCGAGACCATCGCCGGCTTCGAGGCCCTCGTGCGCTGGCAGCACCCCGAGCCGGACTGCTCCGCCGTGGGCGTTCGTCCCGGTCGCGGAGCAGATCGGGGCTGGCGGTGGAGTCCGCTCGGACGCCTGGGTGCTGGATGAGGCCTGTCGGGCGGGTGTGAGCTGTACACCCCCAGGTAGCCAGCCGACCATGGCGGTCAACGTGGCCCCGCCGCAGGTCGCCCGACTCGGCTTCGTCGACGTGGTGCTGACGCGCTCGCCAAGGCCGCCTGGTTGCCCGCCGACCTGCTGGTCCTGGGGATCACCGAGCCGGCCCTGCTCGACGACATGTCCGAGACCGGCTCGGCGTGCTGGACTCGGCTGCGGGCGGCACGGTCTTCGCGTCGCGATCGACGACTTCGGCAACGGCTACAGCTCGCTGTCCGACCTGTCCCGGCTGCCGGTCGACGTCCTCAAGGTCGACAAGTCCTTCGTGGACGCCTGGGGGTGGACGGAAGCGACGGCGCCTCGGTGACGGAGGCGATCATCGCGATGCCGCCTCGATGCCGGCCTCGTGCACCGTCGCGGAGGGCGTCGAAGCGCCGAGCAGGCCGCGCTGGCTCCAGCGAGGGGCCGACGCTCGGCCAGGGCTTCGTCTGGTCGCGACCCGTGGCGCTGAACACCGCCCAGCAGTTGGTTCGCGACGGCGTGGACCAGGTGCTCGGGGCCCCCACCCTCACGCTCGTCGAGCAGCAGACCGCCTAGCGATTCGAAACCTGTCGGTCCGGGGTGCGAGGGACAACCCGTGACGGATGCAGTGTGGCCCGCGGGCTTGGTCAAGACGTACGGCGCGGTCGAGCGCTCGACGGTTTCGACCTCCGGGTGCCCGAGGGGACGGTGCTCGGCGTGCTCGGGCCAACGGGGCAGGGCAAGACCACGGCCGTGCGGATCCTCACCACCTTGGTCCGACCCGGACTCCGAGGGCACGGCCAGGTCGTCGGGTTCGACGTGGTCAAGCCGGCCGACGAGGTCCGTCGCGAGGATCGGCCTCGTCGGGACAGAACGCCGCCGTCGACGAGAAGCTGACCGGGCTTCGAGAACCTCGACATGGTCGGCAGGCTCTACCACCTCGGCAAGCGAGGCGGGCCCGTGCAGCGGGCCGAGGAGCTGCTCGAACGCTTCGACCTGAGCGAGGCACGGCGACCGGATCGTCAAGGGCCTATTCCGGCGGCATGCGCCGCAGGCTCGACCTCACCGGAGCCTGGTCGTCCGGCCTCAGGTGCTGTTCCTGGACGAGCCGACCACGGGCCTCGACCCGCGCAGCCGCGGCGAGCATGTGGGACGTCATCCGAGAGCTGGTCACCGACGGCACACCGCTCCTCCTCACGACGCAGTACCTGGACGAGGCCGACCAGCTCGCCGACGACATCGTGGTCATCGATCACGGCCGGGTCATCGCCAAGGCACGCCGACTAGCTCAAGGCACAGGTCGGAGGTGAGCAGCTCGAGGTGACCGTGACCGATCCGGCCGACCTCGATCGCGCCCGCGAGCTGCTCGCCCCGCTGGCCGTCGGCACCGTCGGCGTCGAGGAGCGGCGCGCCGGCCTGCTGGTGCCGGTCACCGGCGGCGCCAGCCGGCTCGCCGATGCCCTGCGCCGCCTCGATGCCGGCGCCCATCGGCGTCGACGACATCGGGCTGCGACGCCCCACCCTCGACGACGTCTTCCTGTCCCTGACAGGCCACGCGGCCGAGCAGGGCACCGAACCGCATCCCACCGAGGAGACCCGCGCATGAGCGCCCTGGCCCCCGTTACCGACGCCCTCATCGTCGCCAAGCGCAACCTGATCAAGATCAAGCGGGTGCCCGACCTGCTGGTCTTCACCAGACCCTGTCGCCGATCATGTTCGTGCTGCTGTTCGCCTACGTCTTCGGTGGCGCGATCGACCAGCAGGGCGGCGGCAGCGGCTACCGCGAGTTCCTGATCGCGGGCATCTTCAGCCAGACGGTCGTCTTCGGCGCCACCATCACCGGCGCGGGGCTGGCCGAGGACGTCCAGAAGGGCATCGTCGACCGGTTCCGCACGCTGCCGATGTCGCCGTCCGCGGTGCTCACCGGTCGCACGCTGTCCGACGTCGTCAACAACGTGATCGTGCTGGTGGTGATGTCGCTGACCGGGCTGCTGGTCGGCTGGCGGATCCGCACCAACGTGCTCGACGCCCTGGCCTGCTGCTGGTGTTCGCCTACGCCATCTCCTGGATCATGGCCTGGATCGGGATGCTGGTGCCGACGCCCGAGGTCGTCAACAACGCCTCGTTCATCGTGATCTTCCCGCTCACGTTCGTGGCCAACACCTTCGTGCCGCTCGAGACGCTGCCCGGTCCGCTGCGCACCTTCGCCGAGTGGAACCCAATCTCGACGGTCACCCAAGCGGCTCGTGAGCTGTTCGGCAACATCCCGGCCGAGCAGCCGGCCGCCACGTCGTCGTGGGCCCTGCAGCACCCTGCCGTCTACACGCTGATCTGGGCGGCTGCGGTGCTGCGCCGAGATGTTCGTGCCGCTGGCCGACGCGCAGTACCGCCGTTCCGCCAGCCGCTGATCGCACCGCCTCGGCGTGCGGCGAGCGGCTGCGGCCGCAGTCGGCCAGGCTCGTCGAGCTCGGCGAGCCGCTGCTCGACGGTCGTGTCCACGGCCTTGCGGAACGCCGGCATGCCGTCGTACAGCTCCTCGAAGGCAGCGTGCGTGAGGTGCAGCATCTCCAGCGGCGTCGTCGCGGTGACGGTGCCGGTGCGCAGCCGGTGCACCGCGACACCAATCTCGCCGACGATGTCGCCGCGGCCGAGCTCGGCGATCCTCGTGCCGTGGCGCCCGACCTCGAGCTGGCCGTCGATCACCAGGTAGACCTGGTCGGGAGCTGTGGACTCCCCGATCAGCGACCAGCCCGGCGGGCACCTTGACCTCGCGGCCGGCCTTCACGATGCGCTGCATGTCGGCCTCGCTGAGGTCCCCGAACCGAGGCAGGTCCTGGAGCGGCTTCGATCGTCGAGGAATCCCATGACGTCCTTTCCTGCGCTGTGATCAGCGGCCGGGGTCTGCGGGCAACATAGCGGATCGCGCGGCGTGGTGCGGAGGGGCATCGACGGTAGTTCTGCCCAATCTCGAGCAGCCGAGGCATCGCCCGTCGCTGGGGCGGGTAGAGGAGGGTATGCCCGCACCCGTGCCCCTGCCCCGCACGTCCTCGTGCTGTTCGGCGCGACGGGCGACCTCGCGGCCCGCAAGCTCTTCCCCGGCCTCTACCAGCTGGCCCGCGCCGGACGCCTGCCCGAGGACTACGCGGTGATCGGCTCCGGTCGGCACTCGCCCGGCTCCGACGAGGAGTTCCGCGCTCAGCTGCGCGAGGGGCTCGCGGAGACGGTCGAGGACCTGAAGCAGGGCGAGGTGGCCGACGCGCTGCTGGAGCGGGTGACCTTCCAGACCTCCGACGCCGAGGACGGTGCCGACCTCGCCGCGCAGGTGCGGCAGGCCGAGGACCGGCTGGGCGGCGACGTGCGCCGGCTGGTCTACCTCTCGGTGCCACCGGCCGCGATGGAGCCGATGATCGCGATGCTGGGCCGCGAGGGCCTGAGCGGGCCCGACTGGTGGTCGAGAAGCCGTTCGGCACCGACCTTGCCTCGGCGCGCAGCCTGGACGCCGCGCTCAAGAAGGTCCTCGACGAGGAGCAGGTGTTCCGGATCGACCACTTCCTGGGCAAGGAGTCGGCGCAGAACATCCTGGCCCTGCGCTTCGCCAACGGGCTCTTCGAGCCGGCCTGGGGCCGCGAGCGCGTCGAGTCGGTGCAGATCGACGTGCCCGAGGACCTCGGGATGGAGGGCCGCGGCAGCTTCTATCGTCCACCAGCGCCTTCCGCAACATGATCTCCACACCCACCTGTGCCAGCTCCTCGGCCTGGTCGCGCTCGAGGATCCGGGTGCCTTCGAGGCCGGGGCCGTGCGGGACGCCAAGTCCGCTGTCTTCGCGGCGATGCGTCCGCTCGACCCGGCGCGGGTGGTCTTCGGCCAGTACGACGGCTACCGGGACGAGGACGACGTCGAGGAGGACTCCGGCACCGAGACACTGGTCGCGCTGGAGGCGTACGTCGACAACGACCGCTGGCGCGGCGTGCCGTTCTACCTCCGCACCGGCAAGGCGATGGCAGCGACCCGACGGACGATCACCCTGCGGTTCACGACGCCGCCGACCGACCTGTTCGACGGTGTCGAGCGCGAGCCCAACGAGCTGGTGCTCGAGCTGACGGACGCCGCGCAGAATCTCGATCGACGTCCGCGCGAAGCGACCCGGCCCGGACCTCGAGCTCGCGGGGGCCACGCTGCGCCTGGACCTGGCCGACGACCTCGCCGACGACGTGCCGCTCGAGGCCTACGAGCGGTTGCTGCTCGACGTGATCGCGGCGACCAGACGCTGTTCACCAGCGCCGACGAGGTCGAGCGGCTGTGGGAGATCTGCGAGCCGGTTCTGCAATCCGCCGCCCACGGCACAGCCGTACGCGCGCGGTTCGTGGGGCCCGCCACGCCATCCAGCTGCCAGGCGAGGGTGGCTGGAGACTCGGCCCGATGCCTGACGCCCTCCCGATCGCCGACCACGGACTCGTCGGCGACCTGCGCACCTGCGCCCTGGTCGGCACCGACGCCACCGTCGACTGGTTCTGCGCGCCCCGCTTCGACTCGCCGAGCGTCTTCGGCGCGATGCTCGACCCGGAGCAGGGCGGCACCTGGCTGTCCTCGAGCCCCGCCGACGGGTCAGTCCCGGACGGGCACGACGCAGTTCCATTTCTCCGGACACCACCGTGCTGGTCACGCGCTTCCTGACCGCGGACGGGGTGGTCCGAGGTGCACGACTTCATGCCGGTGCTGCGCCGCGCACGATCCGGGCATCGTCAACGCCTCGTCCGTCGGGTGAGCTGCGTGCGGGGCCGGGGTCACCGGGTGCGGACCCGCGTCGACGCCCGGCCCGACTACGGCGCGAGCGGAGCTCGCCGACGACAGCGGGCGACGGCGGCGTGCTCATCACCGGTGACGGGGTGCGTCTGGGCCTAGTCGCTCACGATCGACCTCGATCGAGGAGGGCGACGTAATATCCGCGTCGGTGGACAGACCTCGGAGTGAGTACAGCGCACTGTTCGTTCTGGAGATGCTGTCGGGGACGGGCCGTCGAGCACCATGCGACAAGGCCGACAGACCGACGATCTGCTCGCCACGACCACGTCGTTCTGGCGGGCGTGGCTGGCCAGTCGCGCTACGTCGGCCGGTGGCGGGAGATGGTGCACCGCTCGGCCATCACCCTCAAGCTGCTCACCCACGAACCGACCGGCGCGGTCATCGCGGCACCGACCACCAGCATCCCCGATCATTGGGGGAGAGCGCAACTGGGACTACCGCTACGTGTGGGTCCGCGACGCCGGGTTCAGCCTGTACGCCCTGCTTCGACTCGGCTTCACCGACGAGGCGCGCGCGTTCATCGGCTGGCTCTCCGAGACGGCTCGGCGAGCGCACGGAGGCGACGGCGACTCGGTCCGCTGCGCGTGCTCTACGACATCGACGGCAACCGGCCCGTCGAGGAGACCGAACTCGATCACCTGCGGGGTACCGCGACTCGCGGCCCGGTGCGGATCGGCAACGCCGCGGTCGACCAGCTTCAGCTCGACATCTACGGCGAGCTCATCGACTCGGTCTACCTGTTCAACAAGTACGGCGCCGGAATCAGCAGCGACGCCTGGGAGGACGTCCTCGGTCGTCGCCGACTGGGTGATCGAGAACTGGGACCGCGACGACGCAGGCATGTGGGAGGTCCGCGGCGAGCCGCGGCGTACACCACGTCGCGGCTGTTCTGCTGGGTCGCGCTCGAGCGCACCATCCGCATCGCCCGCCAGCGTGGGCTGCCCGGCGACTCGCGCGCTGGTCGAAGACGCGCGACGAGATCTACGACCGCATCATGACCCGCTGCTGGAACGACGACCTGCAGGCCTTCACGCAGACCGAGGGCGGCACCGAACTCGACGCCGGGGTGCTGCTGATGCCGATGGTGAAGTTCCTCTCGCCCGCCGACCCGAAGTTCCTCTCGACGCTGGAGGCCGTCGAGAAGGAGTCTGGTCACCGACACCTGGTGTTCCGCTACTCGCCGGAGAACCGACGGTCTCGACGGCGAGGAGGGCACCTTCTCGCTGTGCTCGTTCTGGTACGTGGAGGCGCTGACGCGGGCGGGCCGCCTCGACGACGCGCAGCTGGCGTTGGAGAAGATGTTCACCTACGCCAACCACGTCGGCCTCTACGCCGAACAGGTCAGCGCCACCGGCGACCAGGTCGGCAACTTCCCGCAGGCCTTCACCCACTTCGCACTCATCAGCGCGGCGATCAACCTCGATCGCGCACTCGACTGATCAGGCCAGCGCGCGCAGGCGATCCCCAGGTCGGACTCGAAGAACGCCAGGAATCGCTCCTGGTCGTGACCGGGCGCGTGGAAGACCAGCTGCCGGAACCCCGCGTCGACGTAGGGCTTGACCAGCGACACGACCTCGTCGGGGTCGCTGGAGACGATCCAGCGCTTGGCGACCTGCTTGATCGGCAGCTCGTCGGCCATCCGCTCCATCTCGATCGGGTCCTCGACGCTGTGCTTCTGCTCCGGGGTCAACGACAGGGGGGCCCAGAAGCGGCAGTTCTCCAGCGCCGTGTCGCCGTCGCGGTCGTAGGAGAGCTTCATCGGATGGTGCGGTGATCCGACGATGCTTCCCGACCCGTCGCGGCTGCGCCCTCCTCGACCGCCGGCAGCAGGGAGTCGGTGTAGAGCTCCATGCCCTTGCCGGACGTGCAGATGAAGCCGTCGGCAGCTCGGCCTGCGTAGCGCGCGACGACCGGTCCTCCGGCCGCGACGTAGACCGGCACCCCGTCGTCCGGCACGTCGTAGATGCTCGCGCCCGATGTGCGGTAGTAGTATCGCCGTCGTGGTCGACACGCTCGCCCTGCCAGAGTGCGCGGATCAGGGCGACGGCCTCCCGCAACCGGGCGAAGCGCTCCTTGAACGCCGGCCACTCCCCCTCGAAGCCGGTGGCGATCTCGTTGAGCGCCTCGCCGGTGCCGACGCCGAGCACGATCCGACCGGGGTAGAGGCAGGCCGTGGTCGCGAACGCCTGCGCGACCACCGCGGGGTTGTAGCGGAACGTCGGGGTCAGCACCGACGTACCGAGCACGATGCGCTCGGTCCGCTCCACGGCAGTCGCGGGACAGGGCGAACGGCGCGTGACCGCCCTCGTGGCGCCAGGGCTGGAAGTGGTCGCTGACCATCGCTGAGTCCATCCCGTGCCGCTGGCCGCGCCCCAGCTCCACCAGCTGTCGCGGTAGAAGCTGCTCCCGCCGGCGGCCGCCTTGTAGCCCAGCCTCAGGTCGTGGCTCACGGGGACGCTCGCTTCCTCAGGGTGGTGTGCGGGACCTCCTCGAACCTACCCGCCCCACCGGAGCCCCCTCCAGGGCCGCCGGCGGGTCAGCTGTCGGAGGCCGCCTGCTTCTCCGAGCCCGCGTCCTCGGTGGACAGGCGACCGGACTGGTCCTCGAGGTGCGCCCGGATGAACCAGTGGAACTGCTCGAGCTGCTCGGTCTGACCGATCAGGAGGTCCTGGGTGACCACGTCGAGGCTCTCCATCTCGGCGATCGCCTCGCGGTGCGTGGTGATCGCCGCGGTAGACGAGGTCGAGCGCGGCGAGGTGCTCCTGCGTCGAGGCCCGCCCGAGGCTGTAGTCGTCCCAGTCCCGCTCGGCGACGATCGAGCCCGGGGGTGCCCTTCGGGGAGCCGCCCAGCGTGGCGATCCGCTCGGCGACCGCGTCGGCCATCGTCCGAGCCGCGTCGACCTGCGGGTCGAGCATCTCGTGGACGGCGATGAAGTGGGGTCCCACGACGTTCCAGTGCACGTGCTTGAGCGTCAGGTGGAGGTCGTTGCAGGCGTGCAGCCTCGACTGCAGCAGGTCGATGATGCGGAGCGCGTCGGACTCGTCGAGCCCCGGCGCGGTGTAGTGGATGCTGTCGTTGGCCATGGCCACGCCGTACCCCGGCGGCCGCGTCCGTAACGCTCCTCGATTCGTCTGCGATCGACCCACGGGCGCGACCCGCAGGATCGCAGACGAACGACGAATCGACGGATCGGGGGGGTCAGGCGGCCTGAGCCTCCAGGGCCTCGGTCAACAGGCCCACCAGCGCCTCGAGCTGGACGTCGACGGAGGAGGAGATCTCCTCATCGGGAGCCGTCGAGCGCACGCGCGGCGAGGCCCGCCTTGCTGTCGATCAGCTCCGCCACCTTGGTGTCGATGGTCTGGGCGGCGATGATCCGCCACGCCGTGACCGGCTGGTCCTGCCCGATCCGGTGGATCCGGTCGATCGCCTGGGTCTGCTCGGCATCGGTCCAGGACAGCTCGGCCAGCACGACGTTGGAGGCGACCTGCAGGTTCAGCCCCACACCGGCGGCGGTCAGCGAGCAGACCGCAATCTCGACCTCCAGGTAGTTGACGAAGGCGTCGATGTTCTTCTGCCGGGTCTTGGTGGTCTGGTCGCCGCGGATCGAGCAGTAGGCGATGCCGCGCTTGGCGAAGGTCTCCTCGGCGACGTCCATCACGTCGACGTGCTTGGCGAAGAACACGACCTTGCCCACGTTGCGTGCGAGCTGGGCGGCGTAGTCGGCGGCCAGACCGGACTTCGCCTGGCCGATCCGGCGCATCATCGCGAAGACGTTCTCCTCGGACTTCGCGGTGGTGGTGTCCTCGCGGTGCCACGTCGCCACGCGGCGGACCAGCTCATGGTCGATGCCCTCGACGGTGCGTCCCGAGGTGCGCGTCTCCAGCGCCGTCTCGTAGCGCGCGACCAGGCGGCGGGCCAGCACGCGCTCGGCCTCGCGCACCGAGCGCCCCCGCTTCGCCGTCGAGCTCGACCGGGATGTCGGCGATCCGGCGGGCCGGGATGTCGGCGGCGACGTCGACCT
>CAWJTB010000005.1:0-24018 GCA_963845655.1 uncultured Actinomycetota bacterium
GGCCGACGCCTGAGCAGCAACCACCCCGACCGGCACTCGGACCGGCACGCCCGGACGAACCGCACTCCAGCGCGCCGAGTGCCAGTCGTGGTGGTTCCGACTCTGGCACGATCGGTCCGGTGCGCACCGACCTCCAGACCCGATGGGGTCGTGCGATCGACCCGGAGCACGTGCTTTGCGAGCACCCACGGCCGCAGCTGCGGCGCAGCAGCCACCTGTCCCTGAACGGCTGGTGGCGCTACGCGATCACCCCCGCGACCGATCCGGTGCCGACGCACGACGACGGCGACATCCTGGTCCCCTTCTCCCCCGAGGCGCCGCTGTCCGGGGTGGGCCGGCAGCTGCAGCCGCACGAACGGCTCACCTACCGTCGCCGGGTCGAGCTGCCTGACGGCTTCACGGTGCCGAGCGGCCGGGTCCTGCTGCACTTCGGCGCCGTCGACCAGACCTGCACGGTCTGGGTGGACGGCGTGCAGGTCGGGGCGCACGTCGGTGGCTACCTGCCGTTCACGCTCGACGTGACCGACGCCCTGCGTCCCGGTGGCAGCGAGCTGCGGGTCGACGTACGCGACGCGTCGGACGGGGCCGGGCACGCCAGCGGCAAGCAGCGACTGCGCCGTGGGGGCATCTGGTACACCGCGCAGTCGGGGATCTGGCAGACGGTGTGGCTCGAGGCCGTGCCGGCGGTGTACGTCGAACGGCTCGACCTGATGCCGCTGCTCGACGAGGCGGCGGTCGAGATTACGGTGCAGACGCGTCCGGCCAGGGAGAGGCGCGGGTGACGCTGGCTGGTGAGACGAAGCCCGTCCCGGTGGGCGTCCCGACCCGGCTCGCCCTTCGCGAGGTGCGGGCATGGACGCCCGACGACCCGTACCTGTACGACGTCGAGGTGCGGCTCGGCGACGACCGCGTCACGTCGTACGTCGGGATGCGGTCGTTCGGCGTCGGGCCGGACACGCACGGGGTGCCGCGGCTACTGCTGAACGGCGAGCCGTTCTTCCCCGTCGGGGTGCTCGACCAGGGCTACTGGCCCGACGGGCTCCTTACCGCCCCCTCCGACGCGGCTCAGGTGCATGACATCGAGACCATGAAGTCTCTCGGTTTCACCTTGCTGCGCAAGCACATCAAGGTCGAACCGCTGCGGTGGTACCACCATTGCGACCGGCTCGGGATGCTCGTGTGGCAGGACTTCGTCAACGGCGGCGGACGCTATCGGACCGCCGCCGTGACCTGGCCCGGGCGCCGGTTCGCCGGCCCGCTGGGACGCCTCGACGACCGCCGCTGGGCGGGCGTCATGGGACGTGGGGCCGGCCGGGAGCTGTTCGAGGACGAGTGGCGCCGTACGGTCGCGCTGCTGCGCAACGTGCCGTCGATCGCGGGCTGGGTGCCGTTCAACGAGGGCTGGGGGCAGTTCGCCGCGGCGCGCATCGCCGCCGAGGTCCGCGCCCTCGACCCGACGCGCGTCGTCGACCATGCCAGCGGCTGGCACGACCAGCGTGCCGGCGACGTTCGCTCGCTCCATGTCTACGGCCGCGCTTTTCGGCTGCCGCGGCGCCGAGACGATCGCCCCGTGGTGCTGTCGGAGTACGGCGGCCACGACCTCCGGGTCGAGGGCCATGTGTACGACGACCAGACCGACTTCGGCTACGGGCACGAGGACTCTCCTTCCTCGCTGGCCGCGTCGTTCGCCCGGCTGCACCAGGGCCTTGCGCGGCTGGTGCGCGCCGGGCTGAGCGGCACGGTCTACACCCAGCTGTCCGATGTCGAGGACGAGCTGAACGGGCTGCTGACCTACGACCGCGAGGTGCTCAAGGTCGACCCGGTCGTCGTACGGGAGGCGTTGCGGCCGCTCCGCGAGGGCCTGCCGCCCGGTCCCGTCGACTAGGTAGACGAGACCGGGTCGACTGGGGACGAGACCCGGGTCGACGGGAGGGCTCAGCGCTCGTAGACGTCCGGGATGCCGTCGGAGTCCAGGTCGACCGACTCGGCGAGGTAGATGCGCCGGTAGACCCGGTCGCGCTTTCTTCATCACGACCGCCGCCAGCATCGCCGAGAGCAGCGACCCGACCAGGATTCCGACCTTCACGTGCTCGTCGGTCGTGCTCCCCGCGCCGAACGCCAGGTCGCCGATCAGCAGCGACACCGTGAAGCCGATCCCGCCCAGCAGCCCGAGACCCAGCACGTCCCACCACGAGAACTCGTCGTCGAGGGTGGCCCGGGTGAACCGTGCCAACAGGTAGGTGGTCGCCAAGATGCCCAGCGGCTTGCCGAGCACGAGGCCCGCGATGATGCCGAGGGCGACCGGGTCGGTCAGGGAGTCGCGCAGGCCGCTGAACCCGCCGATGGTGACGCCGGCGGCGAAGAACGCGAAGACCGGCACCGCGAAGCCGGCCGACAGCGGGCGCAGCAGGTGCTCGAAGTGCTCAGACAGCCCCGGGCCCGCCTCCGGGCCACCGGCCGCGGCGGAGTGGAGCACCGGGACAGTGAAGCCCAGCAGCACGCCGGCCACGGTGGCGTGCACCCCCGACTCGTGCATCAGCACCCAGGTCGCCATCGCCAACGGCAGCAGCAGCCACCACGACCGGACCCGCCTCTGCACCAGACAGCGCGAACAGGCCCTAGCGGCAGCAGCGCAGCGACGAGCGGCATCAGGCTCAGATCGGCGGTAAAGAAGACGGCGATGATCAGGACCGCAATGAGGTCGTCGACAACCGCGAGCGTCAGCAGGAAGGTCCGAAGGGCAGCAGGGAGGTGCGACCCGATCACCGCGAGTGCGGCCAGCGCGAAGGCGATATCGGTAGTGGTCGGGATCGCCCAACCACGCAGCGCTTCGGCTCGGTCGAGGTTCAGGGCGAGGTAGATCAACGCAGGCACGACCATCCCGCCAAGTGCGGCGAGGACGGGAAGCGCAGCGCGATTCAAAGTCCTCAGGTCACCGGCGATGAACTCTCGCTTGAGTTCCAGCCCTACGACGAAGAAGAAGATGGCCAGCAGACCGTCGGCGGCCCACGTGCCCAGGGTCAGGTCGAGGTGGAGCGCCGACGGCCCGACGGTCAGGTCGCGCAGCTCGTCGTAGGCGCCCGCCCACGGCGAGTTCGCCCACACCAGCGCGATGGTCGCACCCAGGACAGCAGCGCGCCGCCGACCGTCTCCGGGCGCAGGACATCCGCGACGCGACTGTCTCGGCCCACGAGCCACGGCCGAAGAACGTGCGAGGGGTGGTGTTCACGCGGAGTGCTCCTGTGGGGTCGACGAGTCATGCCGACCAGACTTCCCGGCGCACCGGTCCCCATCCTACGGGGAGTCAACGAGGGGCAGGACCATCACGTGCAGCCCAACATAGCCGTTCTCGGGGTGCTCGAACGCCTGCGGCACCGTGCCCACGATCGTGAAGCCGAGGCTCTGCCACAGCCGCACCGCCACCACGTTGGTCTCCACGACGGCGTTGAACTGGATCGCGCGGAAGCCCTGCGCCCGGTGCCAGGCGACCATCTCCTCGGCCAGGCCCCGCCCGACGCCGTGCCCGCGAGCCTCGGGCGCCACCATGAAGCTCGCGGTGCCGACGTGCGCCCCGGGGCCCTCGCGGTTGGGTCCCATCTTCGAGCTGCCCAGCACGACGCCGTCCACGGCGGCCACCGCCGTGCGCCCGGGAGCCGTCGCCATCCAGAGCGCGCGGCCCTGCTCGTAGGTCGTCTCAGGGTCGTAGGCGTAGGTCGCCCGCGCCTGAACGGTCGCGGCGAAGAACGGCCAGATCGCGTCCCAGTCCTCGGCTCGCGCGTCGCGGATCTCGACCTCAGACATGTCCGGGTCGCCGATCGGCGAGGCGGTGCTCGCGGTCGTCGCAGGACAGGTCGAGGTGCGCGGTGGCAGCGGGCTGCTCGTCGGCCAGGCGCTGCAGCAGGAACGCCAGCGGCACCGTGGCCGGGCTCGGCAGCCGCTCGAACTCGCCCGCCGCCGCGTGCGGCCAGTCGGTGAGCTGGGCAGACTCCGGCGGACTGTCGAGGCACGCGGGCACCCAGGACACGGTCATGCCGACAGGCTAGTGAGGACGTCCCAGCCGATCCGCACGATGAACGCACTGACCACCAGCACGAAGAAGATCCGCACGAAGCGGCTGCCCCGCGCCACGGCGGTGCGGGCACCGACATAGCCACCGATCAGGTTGCCGACGCCGACGACCAGACCGACCTTCCACATCACCGCGCCCTGCGGCACGAAGACGCCCAGCGCGGCGACGTTGGTGGCCCAGTTGGCGATGCGGGCCTTGGCGGAGGCCTCGAGGAAGTTGTAGCCGAGCAGCCCGACCAGGGTGAAGACGAAGAACGACCCCGTGCCCGGCCCGAGCGCGCCGTCGTAGAAGCCGATCACGAGTCCGGCCAGGACCGCGGCGGTGGTGTGCTGACGGCCGGTGAAGCGCAGCTCGGTGAGCGCGCCCAGGTCGGGCTTGAACAGGACGTAGCCGCCGACCAGGACCAGCGCGACCAGGATGATCGGGTCGAACGCCGACTTCGGGAGTACGACGCCGCGACCGCCCCGACGACGGAGCCGATGAACGCGACGATCATCAGCGGCACGAACGTGCGCGGGTCGGGACGGACCCGCCGGTAGTACGTCACCGAGCTCACCGAGGTGCCG
This sequence comes from uncultured Actinomycetota bacterium, assembly GCA_963845655.1. Taxonomy (GTDB): domain Bacteria; phylum Actinomycetota; class Actinomycetes; order Propionibacteriales; family Nocardioidaceae; genus Nocardioides_B. The sequence goes on from CAWJTB010000005.1 coordinate 4,636, forward strand.
CAGATGCCCGCGAGCTTGTTCGTCGCCAGGATCTGCACCGGCGACGCGCCCGGGAGCCCGATCACCAGCGCGGGCAGCTGGATCAGCCCGCCGCCGCCGACGACGGCGTCGACGAATCCGGCGGACAGGCCCGCGAGCGCGAGCAGCGCGAAGGTCCACAGCGAGGGGTCGTCCACGCGTCGACCCTAGAGGCCGCGTGCGGGCCGGCCACCGGGCGCTCTCCTCCCGAGCCGGCCCCGCTCCTAGGATCTGGCGTCATGCACCCCGAGCGGATCGTGTCCCTGCTGCCCTCGACCACCGAGATCCTCTTCGCCCTCGGCGCCGGCGACGAGGTCGTCGGAGTGACCTTCGAGTGCGACCACCCCGCGGAGGCCCGCACCCGCACGATCGTGTCGACCAGCGCGATGCCCGAGGGCCTGCGCTCCACGGAGGTCGACGCGTTCGTGGCGCGCGCGATGCAGGCCGGCGACGACCTCTACCACCTCGACGAGGGCGCGCTCTCCGACCTCGACGCCGACCTCGTGGTCACCCAGGACCTGTGCGCGGTCTGCGCGGTCGACGTGTCGGTCGTCGACGACGCCCTCGCCCACCTCGGCTGCACCGCCGACGTGCTCACCATCGACCCGCACACCCTCGAGGAGGTGCTCGCGTCGGTGGAGACGCTCGGCGCGGCGACCGGACGCGAGGCGCAGGCCGTCGCTCTCCTGCGCGATCTGCGCACGCGCCTCGACGACGTCGTACGACGGGTGGCCGGGCGGGCCGCCCGCGTGTGCTGGTGCTCGAGTGGACCGACCCGCCGTTCGCGCCCGGCCACTGGGTCCCGGAGATGGTCGAGCTCGCCGGTGGGGAGTCCGTGCTGGGCGCGGCCGGGGCCCGGTCCTACCGGGTCGCCTGGGACGACGTCGCCGCCGCCGGCCGGAGGTGGTCGTCTGCGCGCCGTGCGGCTTCGGGCGGGAGGCCTCCCGCGGCTGGCCGTGCAGGCGCTCGCCCCGACGTCTGCCGGCCGGCGTGCCGGTGTAGGCCGTCGACGCCAACGCGTCGTTCGCCCGGCCCGGACCGCGGCTGGTCGACGGGGTCGAGGCGCTGGCCGGGATCCTGCACCCCGACGCGGTCGGGCCGTCCGCGATCGCCGCTGCAGGTGCGGCGAGCGCTGAGGTCACCGGTGGCCAGGTAGGCCAGCAGGTCCTGCCGGGTGACGACGCCGATCGGCTTGCCGTCCTCCTGCACCAGCAGGGCGTCGGCCTTCTCCAGCAGCGCGACGGCCTCGCCGACCGGCTCGCTGGCGCCGATCGTCGGCAGCGGGGCGTCCATGTGGTTCTCGACCGCGTCGACCAGCTTGGCGTGACCGGAGAAGAGCGCGTCGAGCAGCGCCCGCTCGGAGACGCTGCCCGCGACCTCGGCCGCAACGATCGGCGGCTCCGCCCGGACGACGGGCATCTGCGAGACGCCGTACTCCTGGAGGATGTGCACCGCCTCGGCGATGGTCTCGCTGGGGTGGGTGTGCACGAGGTCGGGCAGCCGGCCGCTCTTGCCGCGCAGCACCTCGCCGACGGTCTGCTCGTCGGTCGCGGGCAGGAAGCCGTACTGCCCCAGCCACTCGTCGTTGAAGACCTTGGCGAGGTAGCCGCGCCCGGAGTCGGGAAGCAGCACCACGATCACGGCGTCCTCCCCCTCGGGGGTGCCGTCGAGCTCGTGCGCGAGCCGGAGCGCCGCCACGGTGGCCATCCCGCAGGAGCCGCCGACCAGCAGCGCCTCCTCGCGGGCCAGGCGGCGGGTCATCGCGAAGGAGTCGGCGTCGGAGACCTCGATGATCCGGTCGGCCACGTCGCGGTCGTAGGCCGTCGGGCCAGAAGTCCTCGCCCACGCCCTCGACGAGGTAGGGCCGGCCGCTGCCGCCGGAGTAGACCGAGCCCGCCGGGTCGGCGCCGATCACCTGCACATCGGCGTTCTGGCTCCTTGAGGTAGCGGCCGGTGCCGCTGATCGTCCCGCCCGTGCCGACGCCGGCGACGAAGTGGGTGATCCGGCCGTCGGTCTGCTCCCAGATCTCGGGACCGGTGGTCTCGTAGTGGGAGCGCGGGTTGTGCGGGTTGGCGTACTGGTTGGGCTTCCAGGCTCCGTCGATCTCGCGCACCAGCCGGTCCGAGACGTTGTAGTAGGAGTCGCGGGTGCTCCGGCGCGACGGCGGTCGGGCAGACGACCACCTCGGCGCCGTACGCCTTGAGCACGTTGCGCTTGTCCTCGCTCACCTTGTCCGGGCAGACGAAGACGCAGTGGTAGCCCTTCTGCTGCGCGACCATGGCCAGTCCGACGCCGGTGTTGCCGGAGGTCGGCTCGACGATGGTGCCGCCCGGCTTGAAGCTCGCCGGACTGCTCGGCGGCCTCGATCATCCGGGTGGCGATCCGGTCCTTCACCGACCCGCCCGGGTTGAGGTACTCGATCTTGGCGAGCACCAACGGCGAAGCGCCGTCGGTGACCCGGCCGAGCTTGAGCAGCGGGGTGTTGCCGATCAGGTCGATGAGCGAGTTCACGTACTGCACCTCGGCAGTCTAGAGCCCGCCGCTACCATCGGTCCGTGGGGAAGCCTGGGGTGGCTCGGAAGCTGGTGGCTGCCGCCGCCTACGGAGGCGGCGGCCTCTCTGTCGTGGCCGGATCCCTGTACGGCGTGCTGCGGGCCGAGGCGCAGATCGCCCGCAAGGCGATCGGCAACGCCGAGGGCGAGCCGCCCGACTCGACCGGCTGGTACGGCACCGGCCGCGGCGGCCCCGCACTCAAGGTGGTCCTCCTCGGCGACTCGTCCGCGGCGGGCTACGGCGTCGACCAGGTGCAGCAGACGCCGGGGGCGCACCTGGCCTCCGGTCTCGCCGAGGGCGCCGACCGACGTGTCTACCTCCGCTCCTTCGCAAAGGTCGGGGCGCAGACCCGCGACCTCGCCGAGCAGATCGACCGGGCGGAGAGCGTCGAGCCGGAGGTCGCGCTGATCCTGGTCGGTGGCAACGACATCACCCACACCCGGCTGATCTCGGAGTCCGTGCGCGAGCTGAGTGCCGCCGTGCGCCGGCTGCGAGACGCCGGTGCCGAGGTCGTCGTGGGCACCTGTCCCGACCTGGGCACGATCGAGCCGATCCCGCCGCCGCTCAAGCAGATCGCCCGTCTCTGGTCCCGCAGGCTGGCTGCCGCCCAAGCCGTGGCGGTCGTCGAGAGCGGCGGCCGCACGGTGTCGCTGGCCACCGTCCTGGGACCGGAGTTCGCCGCCACCCCGGCGCTGCTGTTCGGACCCGACCGCTTCCACCCGTCGGCCGCCGGCTACTCGTCGCTGGCGGCCGTGCTGCTGCCCTCGGCCCTCGCCGCGGTCGGGGTGATCCCCTTCGAGGACCTGCTGCCCGAGGCGGTGCGTGGCGAGGCGATCCTGCCGATCACGCAGGCGGCCGCGGAGGCGGCCCGCACGGTCGGCATGGAGCTCGACGGCACCGAGGTGGCCGGCTCGAGCCGCGGCACCCGCGGACGGTGGGTGCAGCTGCGTCGTCGTCGTCGTCAGCCCGAGTCCGAGGTCGAGAAGCCGCAGCTGCACGCCTGAGCCAGTCCGGGCCCTGCGGGACCCGGCGCACGCGAAGCGCCCCCGGCCTTGGGAGACCCGGGGGCACTGCGCTGGTGCGGGGTGGTGCGGGTGGGCTCAGTCGCCGCGCAGGATCGCCATGATCCGGAGCAGCTCGATGTAGATCCAGATGATGGTCACGGTCAGGCCGAAGGCGGCCCGCCACGACTCGCGCTCCGGCAGCCCGGCCTCGATGCCGCGCTCGACGAAGTCGAAGTCGAGGATCAGCATCAGGACGCCGAGGCCCAGGCCGATGACGCTGGAGATCAGGCCCATGGGTCCGAACCCGTTGAAGCCGAACGACGAGCCGAAGAAGGACAGCACGAAGTCGAGCATCGAGACGGCGACGAAGCCGATCATGGCGCCGACGACCCACTTGCGGAAGGTCGGGGTGACGCGGATGTTGAAGAACTTGTACGCCGCGAGCGTGCCGCCCACGGCCGCCATGGTCCCGAGCACGGCGCCGACGACGAGGCCGTCGCCGAACATCGACTCCAGGAGCTTGCTGAAGGCACCGACGAACACGCCCTCGAGCGCGGCGTAGGCGAGCACCAGCGCGGGGCTCACCACCCGCTTGAAGGAGTTGACCATCGCCAGGGCGAAGCCACCGAGGGCGCCCAGCATCACGAGGGCGTAGAGCCCGGCGGCGCTCTCCGCGCCCGGGGTCGGGGTGAGCACCCAGGTCGCCGCGGCGAACAGGATCGTGACCCCCAGGGTCATCGCGGTCTTCTGGACGACCGAGTCGATCGACATCTGCTGACCGGAGCCGTCGCCACCGAGGCGGGGGTCGTGGGTCGGCGGGACCTGCTGACCGTAGGGCTGGTCGTAGGTCTGGACACGCTGGGCCGAGGAGCCGGCCGCCGGGTAGCTCATGCCACTGGCGGCGCCCTGCCGGCCGTTGAAGCCCTCCGCGCGGCGGAAGACGGGGTTGCTGCTCTGCATGTGTGGTCCCCTCCTAGGGAGGCCTGCGGCGCCCGCTCTGGACGCCTGGGGTGGATCGCACGTCCATCGTACGTTCCCACTCATGGATGGAACGTGCCCGGACGGGGCGATGTTCCCGCGGAATTGTCCGCAATCGCTTTTTTCTCGGCGGCTCTTCCCAGGTGGCCGACACGTGCCCCCGCTGGGACTCGAACCCAGACTGAGAGGGCTTTAAGACCTCTGCCTCTGCCGTTGGGCTACGGGGGCCCGGCGGTCATGGTTTCACGCTCGTCGCCGCCGGCGACGTCGGCGGCTCGCTGGAGCACGGCGTCCAGCATCGGCTCGGTGAGCGTGCCGGTGAAGGTGTTCTGCTGCGAGGGGTGGTAGCTGGCCAGCAGCAGCACCTCTCCCCCGTCCGGCGCCGTCACGATGACCGCGGCGCCGTGCCCGAAGCGCGGCTTGGGCCGCGGCACGTCGTACCCGAGCGTGCGGAACGTGCGCAGACCGGCGTCCCACGCGTAGCCGCCGAGGCAGACGACCACGCGCAACGACGAGGTGACGAGCGCGACCTCGCGCACCAGCCAGGGCGCGCACGTGTCACGCTCCTCGATGGTCGGCTTGTTGTCGGGGGGTGCGCAGCGGACGGCGGCGACCATCCGGGTCCCGATCAGTCGCTGACCGTCACCGGCGTGCACCGAGGTCTCCTGCGCGGCAAGGCCGACCCGGTGCAGCGACGCGAACAGCCAGTCGCCCGAGCGGTCGCCGGTGAAGATCCGCCCCGTCCGGTTGCCGCCGTGGGCCGCCGGGGCCAGACCGACGACGAGCACGCGCGGGGCCGCGGCGCCCCAGCCCGCGATGGGACGTCCCCAGTAGGGCTCGGAGGCGTACGACGCCCGCTTGGTCGCGGCCACGCCCTCGCGCCAGCCCACCAGCCGGTCGCAGGTCGAGCAGACGGAGACGGCCGCGGTCAACGCCGACAGGTCGGCGTCGGCGGCCAGCCGGACCACGTCCGACGCCGTGCGGGCGACCGGGGTCTCGGGCTCTGCCGGGTCCTCCGGCCAGCCCGTGCCGGGCAGGACCGGAGAGTCGAAGGACGCGCCCGTGACGGGATGGGGCGCCGGGCCAGACACGCGCGTCATCCTGGCACGGCCTGCCCGGGGCTGCCGCCGGCGCCTGGTCGAACATGCTCTGGTGACGCCGGCGGCCCGTGGGGCCTGCTGCTAGACCCGTTGGTCTTCTGCCTCCCGGGGCTCAGCGGCGACGTAGCCAGACCAGCCCGGCGACCAGGGCGACCGCCGCGACGGCAGCCCCGATCACCTCCGGACGGGGCCGGCCGGTGTCCGTGGTCGCGGAGTCCCTGACCTCGGCGACCTTGGCCCGTGCCTGCGTCTTGACGTCCAGCTTGGCGTGCAGCGCCTCGACCGTCTCGGCGAGGTGCTCGCGGGTCTGCTCGATGTCGGCGCGGATCGCGTCGGGATCGTTCGACGTGGTCGGCACCGTGGTCGTGGGATGGGTCCCGTTGTGCGAGGTGGTCATGAGCTGCGCTCCCCCCTGATGGTCGCGACGTCGCGGCGGAGGCCGTCGAGGGCCTCCTCGGGCTTGGCGGGAGTGGCCTGCTGCACGTTCTTCTTGCCGATCATCGCCGCGACACCGGCGCCGGCGAACAGCACGACGGTGAGGATCAACGCCGAGAGCCAGGCGGGGACGAGCAGCGCGAGCGCGAGGATCGCGGTGGTGATCAAGGTGGCGAGCCCGAAGAGGGCGAGCAGTCCCGCGGCGCTGAAGAGCCCGATGCCCAGGCCGGCCCGCTTGCCCTTCTGGGTCATCTCGGCCCGGGCGAGCCGCATCTCGTCACGCACGAGCGTCGACATCTGCTGGCTCAGGTCGTGCACGAGGGCGCCCAGCGTGGGGTCGTGCCCGAGGCGTGGCTCGCGGACCTCGACAGGTGCAGCAGGCTGCGTCTGGGGGGCTGACATGTCGGGGCGGTACCCAGCCTCCCGGGCGTCAACCCCGCGCGTCCTCACGCCAGCGACCAGGCGATCCCGTCGAGGATGTCGGCGTCCGAGACCAGCAGCTCGCCGGCCCCTGACCTCCGCAGCACCTGGTCGAGGATCACCGCGCCGGCGCCGATGACGTCCGAGCGACCCGCCGGCACCCCGAGCTCCTCGCGCTCGCGCACCGTCATCGCCAGCACCCGTGCGGCGAGCTCGTGCACCTGTGCGAAGGGGAAGCGGGCACCGTGCACCCGCGAGCGGTCCCACACCTCGAGCCCCTGCAGGATCGAGGCGATCGTGGTCACCGTGCCTGCGACGCCGACCAGCGTGCGGGCCTCGCCGACGTGGACGTCGTACGACGGCAGCGTGTCGAGCTCACCGGACACGAACGCCGTCGCCGCCTCGACCTCGGCGGCGGTCGGCGGGTCGGACGGCATCAGCCGCTCGGTGACCCGCACCGACCCGACATCGAGGGAGTGCGCTGCCCGGACATGACCGTGGGCGTCGCCCAGGATCATCTCGGTGGAGCCGCCGCCGATGTCCAGCACGGCGATGGGTGCCGCGACGTCGCGCAGCTCCCGGGTGGCGCCGTCGTAGGACAGCCGGGCCTCCTCGTCGCCGCTGACCACCTCGGGCTCGACACCGAGCCGCTGCGAGATGCCTCGCCGGAAGACGTCGGCGTTGCTCGCGTCGCGGGCGGCCGAGGTCGCCACGAAGCGCAGCGCGTCGACGCCCTGCGCCGCCACGATCGCGGCGTACTCGTCCGCGGCCGCGAACACCCGGGTCAGGGCCTCCTCGGCGAGCCGACCGGTGCGGTCGACGTCCTGGCCCAGGCGCACGATCCGCATCTCGCGGACCAGGGACTCCTGGGTCCCGGCGGCCCGGTCGAGGTCGGCGACGAGCAGCTTGATGGTGTTGGTGCCGCAGTCGACGGCGGCGACGCGGGTCACTCGGCGGGCTCGGCCGGTCGGGCGCAGGGCCCGGCGCGCCAGAAGTCGCCGAGCAGGTCGAGGACCTCGTCGCCGAGCGGGTTGACCCCCCGCCCCTGCGCGAGGGCCTGGCCGGCGAGCACGTGCAGGCACTTCACCCGCGTCGGCATGCCGCCCGCGGAGACCCCGGCGATCTCGGGCACCTGCGCGATGTCCTCACGGTAGGCCAGGTAGGCCTCGTGCGCCCGGGCGTAGCCGGCGGCGAGGTCGGGGTCGGCCGTGAGCCGGTCCGACATCTCCTTCATCAGCCCGGAGGCCTCGAGGGTGCCGATCAGCGAAGCGGCGCGCGGGCACGTCAGGTAGAAGGTGGTGGGGAAGGGCGTGCCGTCGTCGAGCCGCGGCTCCGTGGCGACCACGTCCGGGTTGCCGCAGGGACACCGGTGCCCGATCGCGTGGATCGAGCGGGGGGCGCGGCCGAGCTGGGCCTCGATGACGGCCGCGTCGTCGCTGTGCACCGACACCGCTAGTCCTGGCGGTCGCTCTGGGGCGCCCGGATCCGCGACACCGGCGGAGGCGCGTCCGTCGTCTCGCTCTCGGGGCGGCCCGCCTCGACCACGCTCCCCCAGGTCGACTGCCACCACAGCGGCCGGTTGGACTCGGTGACCGCCTCCGGGTCCGAGAGGCTGTCCTGGTGGCCGAGCGGCTTGCCGTCCGTGCCGATCACCTGGAAGCCGGTCTCACCGGGCAGCACCCACCCGAACCGCTGATGGGCGATCGAGCGGACGTAGGCGGGGTCCTTCCAGCGCTTCTTCTCGCGCTCCAGCCCGCTGATGTTGGTCTCCGACGACGCGATCTCCGCGCGCAGGTCGGAGATGTGCCGTCGCTGGTCGAGATAGGCCCGCAGGCTCGAGGCATAGGAGACCATCAGCACGGCGAGCACCAGCACGAGGACGGCGGCCCGGCTGGTGAACCGGGCGCGGGTCGGACCCGGTGGGGGTGCTGCAGCGGTGCGCTGGCGCGGCATCCCCGGGCGTGCCCCCGGTCGGGTCGTGGACTGACGAGCGGCCGTGCGCCGGGTCGGTCGACCGCCAGCGCGGGGACCGGGCCCCGCGCCGCGGCTGCGGGGGTCCCGCCCCCCACCCGACGGACGGCTCTGCGTCATCCGGCGCTAGCCCTCCGAACCGAAGCGCGGGAAGGCGCCCCGACCGGCGTAGCGGGCTGCGTCGTCGAGCTCCTCCTCGATGCGGAGGAGCTGGTTGTACTTCGCGACGCGTTCGGAGCGGGCCGGCGCACCGGTCTTGATCTGGCCGCAGTTGGTGGCCACGGCGAGGTCGGCGATCGTGGTGTCCTCGGTCTCGCCCGAGCGGTGGCTCATCATGCAGCGGAAGCCCGAGCGGTGCGGCGAGGTCGACGGAGTCGAGGGTCTCGGTCAGCGAGCCGATCTGGTTGACCTTGACCAGCAGGGCGTTGGCCGACTGCTCCTTGATGCCCCGGGCCAGCCGCTCCACGTTGGTGACGAACAGGTCGTCGCCGACGAGCTGGAGCTTGGTGCCGAGCTCGGCGGTCATCGACGCCCAGCCCTCCCAGTCCTCCTCGTCGAGCGGGTCCTCGATGGAGACGATGGGGTACGACGCGGCGAGGTCGGCGTAGTAGGCCTGCATCTCGGCCGACGTCTTCTTCGCCCCCTCGAAGGTGTAGCCGCCGTCGTCGAAGAACTCCGACGCCGCGACGTCGAGCGCGAAGACGATGTCGCGGCCCACGCTCAGCCCGGTCTTCTCCACGGCGACCGTGATGAGGTCCAGGGCCTCCCGGTTGTTGGGGAGATCGGGGGCGAAGCCGCCCTCGTCGCCCAGCCCGGTGGCGAGGCCCCTCTCCTTCAGCACGGCCTTGAGCGCGTGGTAGACGCTGGTGCCCTGCTCGAGCGCCTCGCGGAAGGTCGCGGCGCCGATCGGCGCGATCATGAACTCCTGCACGTCCACGCCGGTGTCCGCGTGGGAGCCGCCGTTGAGGATGTTCATCATCGGGACCGGCAGCAGGTGCGCGTTGGGGCCGCCGACGTAGCGGAACAGCGGCAGGTCGGCAGAGTCCGCCGCGGCACGTGCCGTGGCCAGCGAGACCCCGAGGATCGCGTTGGCGCCGAGCTGGGCCTTGTTGGGGGTGCCGTCGAGCTCGAGCAGCCGACCGTCGACGAGCCGCTGCTCGGACGCCTCGAAGCCGAGCAGCTCGGGGCCGATCGTGTCGAGGATGGCGTCGACGGCCTTGAGCACGCCCTTGCCGCCGTAGCGGGTGCCGCCGTCGCGGAGCTCGACCGCCTCGAACGCGCCGGTGGACGCACCGGACGGGACCGCTGCGCGGCCGATGGTTCCGTCGTCGAGGGCAACCTCGACCTCGACGGTGGGGTTGCCGCGCGAGTCAAGGATCTCGCGCGCGCCGACAGCCTCGATGGACGCCACGATGACGCTCCTGACGGGTCGTTGGGACAGGGCAGTCCCACCCTAGCGGCGCGAACGGCCCGATCCGGGAGGGCACGCCCCTGCCAAGACGACCGGACCGTGCCGGGTCTGGCACGCTCGTGCCATGGCAGGTCTCTTCTCGCGCCTTCGGCGCCGGGCGCCCGCACCGACGCTCGACCCCGGCCGCGCCGACCTGGTCGTGGTCGCCTCGTGCTTCGACGACGCCGAGGCGGCGTCGGTCTCGCTGGAGCGGGCGGGTGCCACGTCGCCGCGGTGGAGCCCGGACGAGCCGGCCGTGCTGCGCCACCACCTGGTGCTGCCGCCCGAGGCCGTCGAGGACGCGGTCGCGGTCGCCGCGCAGGACGGCTACGCGCCGACCGACCCGACCGGGCCGGCGAACCTCGTGCTGCAGCGGGTGCAGGTGCTCGACGCGCTGCACTGCTCGCAGGAGAGCTCGCGGATGGCCGGTCTCGCGCAGCGCCGCGACGGCCGGGTGCTGGGCTGGGACGCCCTGCAGCCGGGCTAGGACCCGGCGGCCTCGGCTGTGCGCACGGCGGTCTGCAGGCGTCGTACGGTCTCCCGCAGCGCCTGCTCGGCGTCCTCGCCCTGCGCGCGGGCCTCGACGACGGTGGCCAGCAGCCGGTCGCCCCACGTGTCGCCGGCCGCCGGCGTGACCCCGACGCGCGCCGCTCGCCCGAGCACCTTGTCGGCCAGCGCCAGGGCGGGCAGGCCCGCCGGGATGCCGTCGAGCACCGAGGTGCGTCCCTTCTCGGCGGCCTTCAGCGCCTCCCAGTTGCGGTCGACCTCGGCCGCATCCGCGACCTCGAGCCCGGAGAAGACGTGCGGGTGCCGGTGCACGAGCTTGTCGACGATGCCGGCGGCGACGTCGTCGATCGTGAAGCCGTCCTCTCCCGCCTCCTCGGCGACCCGGGCATGGAAGAGCACCTGCAGCAGCAGGTCACCGAGCTCCTCGCGCAGGTGGGTGTAGTCCGGCTCATCCTCGTCGAGCCCGTCGAGCGCCTCGAGGGTCTCGTAGGTCTCCTCGAGCAGGTAGGGCGCCAGCGAGCGGTGCGTCTGCTCGCGGTCCCACGGGCACTCCTGACGCAGCCGGTCCATGACGGTCACCAGGTCGAGCAGCCGCGCGCCGGGCACGTCGTAGGCGCCGTGCAGCACCTCGACCTCGACCGCCGCCTGGGCGGCCTCCCCCGCCTGCATCAGGTACGCCGCCAGCTCGGTCGGCAGCCGGTCGGCCTCGGCGTCGTCGGTCAGGAAGACCACGTCGGTCTCCCGGGCGGCGGCGAGCAGGTCGGCGACCGTCACGTCGGGCAGCACGTCCACGGGGTGGCCGGCGGTCGTGATCGCGCGCATCAGCGGCAGGTCGGCCGACGAAGAGATCCGGCGGCCGGCCCCGGCCACCGTGGTCCACGCGGTCCAGGACAGCAGCCCCGGCGCGACGCGGGGGCTGGTGAGCAGGACTACGAGGCGCACTTCTGGGAGGCCGGCAGGGAGGCGACCCAGCTCGTCGAGGGCGTCGCCTTCTCGCCGTCCACCGCGCTGTCGGACTGCGCGACGGAGAGCGAGCCGGTGGCGCTACGCAGCGCACCCTGGGCGTAGACGCCGTAGCGCGGGTCGACCTCGATGTCGACGAACTCGTCCGCCCAGGCGGTCTGCAGCTGCGTGCCCGTCGACAGCGCCTGCTCCTCGGTCGGCTCCTCCACGTCCTGCGACGCCAGCTCGGCGCGGCCGATCTCGGTCAGCGCAAGGCGGGCCTCGGCGACCTCGCGCAGGGTCTCGCGGAAGGCCGTGCGGTCCTGCTCGGAGAGACCCTGCAGGCCCTGGTCGCTGCTGGCGAGCAGTGCGGACACCTGCTCCTGGTCGGCCTCCACGCCCTCGGACTCCGCGTAGGCGCGGGTGACGGCGGAGCTGATCAGCACGTCGAGCGCACCTTGACGGGCGGCTCGCGTGGCGAGGTCCTGGGCCTGTCCCTGGCCGCCTCCCTGCGCGGCGCACAGGGCGCTCGCGACGTCGTCGACGCGGGTGTCGTCGATCCGCTCGTCCCCGACGACGGCGGCCGAGCCGGGGTGGCCCGTGCAGCCGGCGAGCACGAGGCCGGCCAGGGCGAGTGCGACGCCTCGCAAGGCACGCGAGGAACGGGTGCGGGTGGCAGGTCCGGTCACGGCGTCAGGTCTCCTGGTGGGGCGGGCGGGGCGAAGGTAGTGGCGGGCGGGGCAAGGGTCAGCGGGTCGGGGCGATGACCGTGTCGATCACGTCGCGGGCCCAGGTGAGCAGCGCCTCGTCACGCAGCGGCTTGCCCCCGACCACGGCGCTCGAGGGACGGGGCACCAGCATCGTACGCACCTGGGGCTTGAGGATGCTGCCAGGGTGGAGCCGGTTGAGCCGCACCGTCATCGAGTCGGGCAGGTCCACCGGGGCGAAGCGGACGTGCTTGCCGGCGATCGTCACGTCGGTCAGTCCGGCCTGCCGGGCACGCCCGCGGAAGCGGGCGACCTGGAGCAGGCTGGCGACCGGAGCCGGCGGCTCGCCGTAGCGGTCGCGGAGCTCCTCGAGGATCAGGTCGACGTCCTCGTCGGCGCGCACCTCGGCGAGCCGCTTGTACATCTCCAGACGCAACCGCTCGCTCGGGACGTAGTCGTGCGGGAGGTGGGCGTCGATCGGCAGCTCGATCTTGACCTCGCTCTGCTCGGGCGGGCCGTCACCGCGGAACTCCGAGACCGCCTCGCCGACCAGCCGGACGTAGAGGTCGAAGCCGACGTCGGCGATGTGGCCGGACTGCTCGCCGCCGAGGAGGTTGCCGGCGCCGCGGATCTCGAGGTCCTTCATCGCGATCGCCATGCCGCCGCCGAGGTCGGAGTGCTGGGCGAGGGTCGCCAGCCGCTCGTGGGCGGTCTCGGTCATCGGCTTGTCGGCGGGGTAGAGGAAGTAGGCGTAGGCCCGCTCGCGGCCTCGGCCCACCCGGCCGCGGAGCTGGTGCAGCTGGGAGAGGCCGAGGGTGTCGGCCCGCTCGATCACCATCGTGTTGGCGTTGGACACGTCGAGCCCGGACTCCACGATCGTCGTGCAGACCAGCACGTCGAAGCGCTTCTCCCAGAAGTCGACCATCACCTGCTCGAGCTGGTGCTCCCCCATCTGCCCGTGCGCCGTGGCGACCCGGGCCTCGGGGACCAGCTGCTTGATCCGCGCCGCGGCCTTCTCGATGGACTGCACCCGGTTGTGGATGAAGAACACCTGGCCCTCGCGCAGCAGCTCGCGGCGCAGCGCGGCGATCACCTGGCGGTCCTCGTAGGCGCCCACGTAGGTCAGCACCGGGTGCCGCTCCTCGGGCGGGGTGGTGATCGTGGACATCTCGCGGATGCCGGTGATCGCCATCTCCAGGGTGCGTGGGATCGGGGTCGCGGACATCGACAGCACGTCGACGCTGGTGCGCAGCCGCTTCATCTGCTCCTTGTGCTCGACCCCGAAGCGCTGCTCCTCGTCGACCACGATCAGCCCGAGGTTCTTCACCTTGATGTCAGGGTTCAGCAGCCGGTGGGTGCCGATGACGATGTCGACCGTGCCCTCGCGCAGGCCCTCGATGACCTCAGCGGCCTCCTTGTCGGTCTGGAAGCGGGAGAGCCCCTTGAGGATCACCGGGAAGCCGGACATCCGCTCGCTGAACGTCGAGAAGTGCTGCTGCACCAGCAGCGTCGTCGGCACCAGCACCACGACCTGCTTGCCGTCCTGCACCGCCTTGAAGGCGGCGCGCACGGCGATCTCGGTCTTGCCGTAGCCGACGTCGCCGCAGACCAGCCGGTCCATCGGGACCTGCAGCTCCATGTCGTGCTTGACCTCGTCGACCGTCGAGAGCTGGTCGGGGGTCTCCACGAACGGGAAGGCGTCCTCGAGCTCGCGCTGCCACGGACTGTCGGGCCCGAACGCGTGGCCCTTCGTGGCCTGCCGGGCGGCGTAGAGCTTGATCAGCTCGGCCGCGATCTGCTTGACCGCCTTGCGGGCGCGTCCCTTGCGCTTGGCCCAGTCGGCGCCGCCGAGCCGGTCCAGCGAGGGCTGCTCGCCGCCGACGTAGCGCGTCACCTGGTCGAGCTGGTCGGTGGGCACGTAGAGCCGGTCGGCGGGCTGGTTGCGCTTCGAGGCGCCGTACTCCAGGACGAGGTACTCCCGCGTCGCGCCCTGCACCTCGCGCTGCTTCATCTCGAGGTAGCGGCCGACGCCGTGCTGCTCGTGCACGACGTAGTCGCCGGCCTTGAGCTCGAGGGGGTCGATCTGCTTCTTGCGGCGCGCGGGCATCTTGCGCATGTCCTTGGTCGACGCGCGCTGGCCCGACAGGTCGTCGCCGGTCAGGACCGCGAGGCACAGCGTCTCCTCGACGAAGCCGTGCTCCAGCGAGCCGCACGTGACGTGCACGATGCCGGCCTCGGGCTCGACGTCGACCGACTCCGAGAAGCGCACCGGGACGTCGTGCTCGCGCAGCACCTCCACCATCCGCTGCGCGGGCCCGTGGCCCTCCTGCACCACCACGACACGGCTGCGCGTCGAGAGCCACGCCCTCATGTCGGCGATCGCGCGCTCCATGTCGCCGCGGTAGGCATCGACGCTGCGGAACGGCAACGACCGCGACTCCACCGCCCCGGCCTCGGCATCCACGCCGGAGGAGACGATCTCGCCGAGCACGTCGCGCAGCGGTCCGCCGGCCAGCGCGTCCTCGGGGGTGTCGATGCCGAACGGCGACAGGCTCCACCACGGCTTGCCCTGCGCGAGCGTGTGGGCCCGCACCTCGGCCAACGAGCGGTAGGACGCGGCGCCGAGGTCGATCGGGGCCTGCCCACCGCCGGCCGCCGCGGCCCAGGAGGCCCCCAGGAACTCCTCGCTGGTCGCGACCAGGTCGTGGGCGCGCGAGCGGGCGCGCTCGGGGTCGAGGACCAGCACGTGGGTGTCGTCGGGCAGCAGGTCGACGAGCAGCTCCATCTCCTCGACCAGCACCGGGGAGAGGGACTCCATGCCCTCGACCGCGTGGCCGTCGGCGAGCTTCTCGGTGAGCTCGGCCAGCTGCGGGTGCGCCACGCCCAGCTGCCGGGCCCGCTCGCGCACGTCGTCGGTGAGCAGCAGCTCGCGGCACGGCGGGGCCCACAGCCGCTCCACGGGCTCGAGCGTGCGCTGGTCGGCGACCGCGAACGACCGGATCTCCTCGACCTCGTCGCCCCAGAACTCCACCCGCAGCGGGTGCTCCTCGGTGGGCGGGAAGACGTCGACGATGCCACCTCGGACGGCGAACTCGCCGCGCTTCTCGACCAGGTCCACACGGGCGTACGCCGCGCCGGCGAGGCGGCGTACGACGGCGTCGAGCTCGACCTCGTCGCCGACCTCGAGCTCGACCGGCTCGAGGTCGGCGAGGCCCTTGACCTGCGGCTGCAGCAGGGAGCGGACCGGGGCCACGACCACGCGGAGCGGGCCGTTGCTGGCATCGGTGCCGGGGTGCCGCAGCCGACGCAGTACGGCGAGCCGACGCCCGACCGTGTCGCTGCGAGGCGAGAGTCGCTCGTGCGGCAGCGTCTCCCAGGAGGGGTAGTAGGCCAGCAGCGAGGGGTCCACCAGACCGGACAGCGAGGTGACCAGGTCCTCGGCCTCGCGCGCCGTGGCCGCCACGGCGAGCACCGTGCGGCCGGCGTCGACCAGCCCCTTGACCAGGAAGGGGCGCAGCGCGGCGGGCGCGGTCAGGTCGAGCGTCGGGACGGCACCGTCGCGGGCGTCCTCCAGCGCGGCGGCCAGTGTCTTGTCCTGGAGGACGAGGTCGGCCAGGCCGGTGAGGTGGGGGGTGGTGCCCAACGGGTGTGTGCTCCCTGCAGGTGACGGGTGGTGCGCGGGGTGGAGTCTACGAGGCCCTGACGACCGGTCGGCCGGGTCGGTCGATCAGCGGCTGCGGGCGACCGGGCAGTCGGTCGTGCCGACCAGGGGCAGGGCCTGGGGGCTCACCACGATCCCGAAGGGCACGTCGTCGCAGGTGATGTCGTCGAGGCGTCCCGCCGCCCGCTCGGCGTAGAGCAGGGCCGCCCGCTTCGCACCGCGGACCCGCAGACGGCGCAGCACCGGCGTCGTCGTGCCGGACGCCTGCACCCCCACCTGCCCGCCGCGGAACGTCGATCCGGTCACCAGCGGCCTGGCAGCGTCGAGCACCGCCACTCCGGCGGCGTTGTCGCGGAAGGTTCCCGCGCGCACCGCGCCACTGCTGCGGCCGGTGAAGCAGACGCCGCACTGGCCGTTGTCCTCGAAGCGGGTCGAGCGGATGCTCACGCGGTGCCGGCCCGTGAGCAGCACCCCCGCGCCGGTATTGCCGACGAGCTCGGACCCGGTCATCTCCAGGGTCGTCCCGCGGCCACCCTCGGTGCCGTCACGGCCGGACATCAGCACGCCGGCTCCCCCGCTGCTGCTGTCACCGCCCCTGCCGCTGCGCGCCCCGCTGACCCGGACCCCGGTCAGCACCACCGAGGACGTCGGCCCGCCGATCAGTCCGTTGGCCGCGCGGCGGCCCGTGTGCCGCAAGGTCAGGTCGGCCAGCTCGACGCGTCCGTCGGTCAGCACCAGCATCGCCACCTCGCCGGCGCTCGACGCGAGCGTGGTGCGGCCCCGGCCGGCCCCACGCAGCGTGACGCCCTGCAGCAGCACCAGCGAGGAGTCCAGTCGGTAGCGGCCCGGCGCGAGCGTCACGGTGGAGCCCGGCCCGAGCTCGGACAGCACGGTGGGCAGGTCGTCGCCCGGCCCGGCGTCCACCGTCGTGGCGGCCTCGCTGGCCCGGCCGGCCAGGGACGCCTTCAGCCGCAGCAGCACCGCCTGCGCCAGGGGTCCGCGTGCGGTGACGTCCCCGAGTTGCGCCTGCAGGTCCCGCTGGTAGGTCGGGACGTCGCAGCCGCGCTGCTGCAGCACGTCGCGGGTCTGGGACAACGCGTTGCGCAGGCCGGTGTCGCCCCCGGCTGGGCCGACGGTGGGGCTGGCCGACGGGCTCGCAGACGGGCCGGCCTGCTTCCCGGCCACCGCGCTGCCGTAGCCGTCGACGTACTCCTGCACCGCTTCGACCACCAGATCGGGCACGTCGGCACACGCCTGAGCGTCCGCACTGCTCGCCGACGTCGCCGGCGCGGAGCCGGAGGGACGCGAGGTCGAGGGGGCCTCCGACCCGGTGCACCCGGAGAGCACGAGGACCGCGGCCAGCATCATGCCGACCCCGGCGGTCAGCTTCCCGAGGGGCCGGATCACGCCGCCAGCATAGGGATGCCACGCGAGCTCCGTGGGCGCTTCGCCAACGTCGGCCGAGGGTCAGTCGTCGTTCTTGATCGTCAGCGTGCCGACTGCGGTGCCGAGCGTCGCGCCGGTGGCCGAGAGCAGCGTCAGCGTGACGGTCTCGTCGGCCTCCCGCACGGTGTCGCCGCGGACCACGACCGAGACCGTCGCCGTCGTGGTGCCCGGGGCGAAGGTGACGACCTGGTCGACGGTCCACGCGGTGTAGTCGGTGCCCGCGGTCGCCGTACCGCCGGAGAGCCGGACCGTCACGGTCACCGTGCTCTCCGAGGGCGCGGACAGCGTCACCGGCACCTGGACGGTCAGCGCGCTGCTGCCCTCGAGCACGGCCACGCTGCTCACGCTGACCACCGGCGTCGCCACCGGAGCCGGGACGAACTGCGAGTCGTCGGTGCGCACCCGGAAGGAGCCGAAGGTCGCGCTCCCGGACTCGGTGACCACCCCGACGCGACCGTCGGAGACCCCCGCGTTGTAGCCGGTGCTGACGCCGAAGGTGCCGTTGACGGTGATGCTGGCCGAAGCACCCTTGAGGGTGACCATCAGCGTGTAGGTCACGTTGGCCGACAGCGCCATCGCGACCGAGGCGTCCACCACGAAGGCGCCGCCGGCCCGGTGGCCGAGCAGCACCCGCTGGCCGGGAACGTCGATCACGGCCATCTTGTAGCGGTCCGGGCCGTAGGCGTCGAGCAGACCCCGGCGACGCCCGCGGTGCGCACCGTCGTGGTGATCTCGACCCAGGACGTGGACCCGAGCCGCGTCACGCTGCCGAAGCGGGCCTGCGTGGAGGCCGGCGTCGTCGAGGACGCCGTGCCGGTCAGTCCGCTCGTGCCGCGGACCCAGGTCCCGCTCACGGCATCGACGAGCTGACCGGCCGTCTTGGTCTGGTCGTCGGCGACGTCGTAGGTCACCGCCGGCGGCAGGATCTGCACCTTGACGTTGTCGAACATGCCGCGGGCGTTGTCCGACCCCATGCCGACCAGGCCCTTGTTGAGGCCGTAGCGAACGTCGTCGATGACACGCGCCCCGAACGTGTAGGTGAAGGCGCTGGTGCCGTCGACCACGAGGGTCGCGGTGGTGCCGTTCACGGTGACCAGCAGGTTGTAGTAGACGCCGCTCTTGAGCATCTTCGGCGTCTGCGCCAGGACCCGCCGGCGCCGCTCGCGTCGCGGACGCCCATGACGAGCTTGTTGGTGGAGATGTCGATGCCGGCGTACTTGAAGTCGGTCTTCCCGAAGTAGTCGAAGATGACGTAGGCGTTGCCCTTCCAGCCACCGGTCGCCTTCTGGGTCTGCACCGAGGCTGCGATCTCGTAGTAGGTCGGGAGGCTCTCGTCGACGTAGAACACCGACGCCGCGTCCTTGCCCAGGCTCGCCGCCGCCACCGAGAGTGCGCCGTTGCTCACCGCGAACGTGCCGCTGTCGACCAGGAAGCCCTGCAGGGCACCGGTGTTGAAGTCTGCGGCCCGCAGGACGTAGTCGCGCTTGCCGCCGCCGATGTTGCCGGCCTGCGGGTCGCGCGGGCCGCCGGTCTGGTCGCCCCAGGCGTCGTCCTTCTGGGTGACGACGCCGATCTCGCCGAAGGGCTCGCCGTTGCGGGCCGCCGTCGCCGCACCGTTCTGCTCCGAGAGCGTGGCGTCCGCCCCCTGAGCGCGGGAGAGCGCGTAGAGGAACTCGGACAGCGCCGGTGGCACCGGGCGGCTGACGATGCCGGGCCGAACGGCGCGAAGGGGACCAGGTAGCTATTGAACTCGCCGACCCAGTCGATCAGCCGGTCGCCGCCGGTGTTGGCGATCAGCACGTCGCGGCCGGCGCCGCCGTAAGCGCGATCTCTCGTACGAACGGGTGCGTGTCGGGCACCGTCGTTGAGTCGAGCCGGTAGTGCTGAGCACGTCGTCGGCGTTCGAGCAGGTCGGTCGCCCCAGCCGCCCAGCGTGTCGCGGCCGGTGCCGCCGACGAGCCAGTCGTTGCCGAGGTCGCCGAAGATGCGCGTCGTCGCCGTCGGAGTAGGCGGTGCCGTTGGTGGTGGTCGTGGTCGTGCCCTCGGTGCTGCTGTTGTTGAGGAACCATTCCCCTCCCGTGACGCCCTTGACGGCCCTGCCGGTCACCGGGTCGATCACCAGACGGCGGCGGGGGTCGTACTCGTCGTACAGCTCGAACTGTCCGTCGACGGTCAGGAAGTGCAGGAGGT
>CAWJTB010000006.1:0-421763 GCA_963845655.1 uncultured Actinomycetota bacterium
GCCGACCTCACCCACGAGCTCGGCCGCTCGCCGCGGGTCAGCGAGGTGGCCGCCCGGGTCGGGGTGCCGGAGGAGCAGGTCCTCGAGGCCCTCTCGGCCGACGGCTGCTTCACGCCGACCTCGCTCGACACCCCGATCGGCGCCGACGGCAACGGCGTGCTCGGCGACCTGCTGCCCGGCAACGACGACGCGATGTCGGACGCCGAGGCGCGCGTGATGCTGACGCCGTCCGTGCGGGCGCTGCCCGAGCGGGAGCGCGAGGTCCTCTACCTGCGCTTCTTCCGGCAGCAGACGCAGGCCCAGATCGCCGAGGAGATCGGCGTGACCCAGATGCAGGTGTCCCGGATCCTGGCCCGAGTGCTGACCCGGCTTCGCGGCCAGCTCGCGTAGCCCGGCTCCGAGGCCGGTTCCCGGGTGGGCCGGTTCGGTCGCGGGACGTCACGGGTACGGCCTGGTGTCCACCGAGCACCACCCGCACCACCACTGCGTCACCAATCGAGGGAGCCACCCATGCCGTCCTGGTTGATCTGGGTCATCGTCGCGATCGTCGTGATCGCCGTCATCGCGGCCGTCGTCGCCGCCGCCAACCGCAAGAAGCAGGAGCGCAACCGCGAGCACGCCGGCGAGCTGCGCGAGCACGCGGCCGGTCAGACCACCGAGCTGCAGCAGCGGGAGGCCCACGCCCGCGAGACCGAGGCCAAGGCCGCCGGCGCCCGGGCCGAGGCCGACCGCAAGCAGGCCGAGGCGCAGCGCCTCGAGGCGGAGGCGCAGGAGCGCCACCAGGCCGCGGCCACGCACCGCGACGAGCACCAGGAGAGCCTCCGTCGCGCGGACGAGCTCGACCCGGACGTCAACACCAAGAGCGACGACTATGTCGCCCCCGAGGCCTCCACGCCCAACGGCACGCCCAACGGCGCCCGGCGGCACGCACCGCGAGGGCAGCCACGCCGACCACACCGCGTCCGCGCAGCACGAGCAGGCCACGACGGTCACGCACCCCGACGGATCGACCGAGCAGGTCGCCGCGGAGGGCCAGACCAGCCAGATGCACCGCCGCCTGGACGGTACCGACCACGCGGACGACACCGCGTCCGATACCACCGACGGCGGGTCGCGACCGGGCCTAGCCGGGCCCGCCTGGCCTAGCAGGTAGAGGCCGGTCTGGGAGTCGCCGAGCCGCTCGGCCGCCACGGCGTGGATGTCGCGCTCGCGCATCAGCACGTAGGTCTCGGCGTTCACCTCGACCTCGGCCTTGTCCTCGGGGTCGAAGAGCACCTTGTCGCCGATCTCGACGGTCCGCACGTGCGGACCGACCGCGGCGACCCGCGACCACGACAGCCGCCGGCCGCCCATCGCGGCGGTCGCCGGGATCACGATGCCTCCGGAGGAGCGTCGCTCCCCCTCGGTGTCGACCGAGACCAGCACCCGGTCGTGCAGCATCCGGATCGGGAGCTTGTCGGACATCCGGGGACTACTTGCTGAGCCGGCGCACCACGACGACGAACGCGATGAGGCCGACGACCGCTCCGGCCGCCTTGAGGATGTTGTCGGTGCGAGGGTTGCCCTGGGCGTCGACGAACGTCGCCCGGACGCCGGCGATCTCGCGGCGGACGATCGTCTTGGGGCTGGCCCGGTAGGCGAGCTCGTCGATGGTCGCGGCGAGCCGCTCGCGGGTCACCTCGATGTCGTGCTCGATCGAGCCCGGCTGGGGCTCCGACTTCGCGTCAGCCACGTCAACTCCTGTCGATGGGACGCCACCGACCTCGGCCGTCGGGGCTGGGGAGAGGCTACCCGGCGACCGGCCGGCCGAGGCTGCGGGGGTCGAAGCCGAACGGCAGCTCGAGCCGGTGCGCGCGCATCAGCGCGTCGTCGGTGAGCACGTCGTACGTCGTCCCGTCGGCCACGATCACGCCGTCGGAGAGCACCACCGAGCGCGGGCAGAGCTCCAGGGCGTAGGGCAGGTCGTGGGTGACCATCAGCACGGTGACGTCGAGGCCGGTCAGGATCTCGGCCAGCTCGCGGCGGGAGGCCGGGTCGAGGTTGGACGACGGCTCGTCGAGCACCAGGATCTCGGGCTCGCATCGCGAGCACGGTCGCCACCGCGACGCGGCGGCGCTGGCCGAAGCTGAGGTGGTGCGGCGGCCGGTCGGCGAAGTCGGCCATCCCGACCTGGTCGAGCGCCTCGAGCACGCGCGCGTCGAGCTCGGCGCCGCGCAGGCCGAGGTTGGCCGGCCCGAAGGCGACGTCGTCGCGCACGGTCGGCATGAACAGCTGGTCGTCGGGGTCCTGGAAGACGACGCCGACGCGGCGCCGCACCTCCGCCAGGTGCTGCTTGGCGACCGGCAGCCCGGACGACCGACACCGAGCCCGCGCCGGCCTCGAGGATGCCGTTGAGGTGCAGCACGAGCGTGGTCTTGCCGGCGCCGTTGGGGCCGAGCAGCGCGACCCGCTCGCCCCGGTGCGACGTGCAGGTCGACGCCGTAGAGCGCCTGGTGGCCGTCGGGGTAGGCGTAGGCCAGGCCCTGGACGTCGAGGACGGGGGCGCTCATCGCGCCGGCTCGTCCGGTGCGCGGCATCGTGCCGGTGTAGCCGCGCGCGAGCATCGCGAGGTGGACGCGCTCGCCGCGCTCGTAGGAGCGGATGAACAGCGCGCCGGCGCGACCGGGCGAGGACCGGCCAGTGCCGCAGGTTGCGGGCGTCGAAGCCGCGCGACTCGCGGGCGATCCGCATCCGGCGCATCTCGTCGGTGACCACGTCGACGTAGCGGATCATGAAGCCCATGATCTGCACGAGCATGCTGCGGCACGCGCAGCCGCTCCAGGCCGGCCAGCAGGTCCCGCGGCTCGGTGGTCGCCGCGAGCGTGAGGCTGGCGAGCACGCCGAGCGTGCCCTTCGCCAGCAGCGCCAGGCCGGCGAGCAGGCCGGGCTCGCTGACGCGTCGAGGCCGAGCACGTCGGTGCGCGGACCGGTCGCGATGAACGGCATCAGCACCGCGAAGACCACGAACGGCACCTCGACGACCATCCGGCGGAGCAGGTAGGTCGGCGGCACCCGGCTGACCGCGCGACCACCGCGACGAGCACGGCGAGGTAGCCCGCGAAGGCCCACCAGTGGCCTGCGTCGGCGTCGCGACGACGACGAGCACGAAGCCGAGCAGCGCCAGCACCTTGAGGTGCGGCGGGCAGCCGGTGGACCGGCGAGTGGCCGTGGAAGTGCAGCTGGTGGCCGTGCCCGGCGCCCACGTCAGGCCTGGTCCGCTCGGACGGCGGCGTCTCGCGGCTCGGCCGTCGCCCGCGCGCGCCGCCGCGTACGGCGAAGGTCAGCCCGCCCGCGAGCGACGCAGCACCACCAGCGCTGCCCGACGACCCCGGCGCAGCGCCGCCCGAGAGCCGCTCGTCGTCGACGCCGCTCGACGCCGTAGCCGGCGAGCGGCCCGTCGGCCGCGGCCGTGCTCGCGCTGGTGTCCGGGAGACGCCCTGGTCCTCGCGCGACCTTGGTCGAGCCCGTCGGGGCTGGCGGAGGCGTAGAGGCTGACGACGCCGGCGAGCAGCAGCGCGACCACGAGGCCGGCGACCAGGACGGCCGCGGTCGAGACCCTGCGGGCGGCTCACGGACGCCCAGCCGGGCCCGGCGTGCGGACCTCGAGCGGTGCGCGGCGCGCAGCACCCGCGCGCGCGCCGTACACCAGGTCGGGCCGGACCGCGACGATCGCTGCCGACCGCGAGGCCGGTGATGACGGCCTCGCCGATGCCGATCAGCACGTGCCAGCCGACCATCGCCGTGGTCAGCGTGTCGAGCGGCGATCGGCGGCTGTGCCGCCGACGGCGTAGAGGCCGACGAAGACCAGCGCGGCGACCGGCACGGAGACCAGGGCGGCGACGCGCGGCGGCGGCGGGACCAGCCCGAGCCGCTTGGGCAGCACCTGCTGCGAGGCCGCGGAAGACCAGCCAGCCGACCAGCCACGGTGACGATGCCCATCAGCGTGATGTTGGTGCCGAGCGCGGTGATGCCGCCGTCGGCGAAGAGCAGGCTCTGCACGAGCAGCACCACGCTCATGCAGAGCACGCCGGTCCAGGGGCCGACCAGGACGGCGGCGAGCGCGCCGCCGAGCAGGTGACCGCTGGTGCCGGCGCCGACCGGGAAGTTGAGCATCTGGGTCGCGAAGACGAACGTCGCCACCAGGCCGGCGAGCGGCGCGGTGCGGTCGTCGAGCTCGCGGCGCGCGCCGCGCAGGGCCGACCGCCCACCGCCGCCGCGGCGACCGACACCGGTGGCGACCGACGTCGGGGCGTCGAGGAAGCCGTCCGGCACGTGCATCGCGGGCCTCCTGCTGGGTCCGATACGTTGCGGGCGACGCCGGTCGCCACCGGCTCTGCCCAGGCTACGTTATTGCGAATCGTTCGCAATAAGCACTCTCCGACCGGTCAGGAAGGACCTCCCGTGACCGACACCCGGCTCTCCCCCGGCGACCCCGCCCCCGACTTCACGCTGACCGCCGACACGGGCGCGGACGTCACCTTGTCGTCGACTGCGCGGGCAGAAGGTGATCGTCTACTTCTACCCGGCCGCGATGACCCCGGGCTGCACCAAGCAGGCCTGCGACTTCACCGACTCGCTGGACTCGCCTGCAGGGCGCCGGCTACGACCGTGCTCGGCATCTCGCCCGACCAGCCGGAGAAGCTCGCGAAGTTCCGCGAGCGCGACGCACCTCACGATCACGCTGCTGTCCGACCCGTCGACAGGGAGACGCTCGCGGCCTACGGCGCGTTCGGCGAGAAGTCGCTCTACGGCAAGGTCGTGCAGGGCGTGATCCGCTCGACCTTCGTCATCGACGAGGACGGCGACGTCGAGCTGGCGCAGTACAACGTCAAGGCCACCGGTCACGTCGCCAAGCTGCGCAAGGACCTCGGGCTCGCCTCGACCGACTAGGCTCTGCGCGCGCGCCCGTAGCCCAATGGCAGAGGCAGTCGGTTTAGGTCCGGCCCAGTGTGAGTTCGAATCTCACCGGGCGCACCCGGCGGGAATGCCTGCGTGCGCACGGCGTTGGGTCCGTGGTCCCGACGTCTTCCTCGCAGGAGTTCCCCTGATGCGCGCAGCGGTGTACGACGAGTTCGGCTCGGCCGACGTCCTGACGGTCCGTGAGGTCGCCGACCCGCCCGTGGGCCCGGACACCGTGCTGGTGCGGGTACACGCGGCCGGGGTCAACCCGGTCGACCACAAGATCCGCGAGGGCTACCTGCGTGGCGCCTTCCCGCACCACACCCCGATCATCCCGGGCTGGGACGTCGCCGGGCGTCGTGGAGGCGGTCGGCCCGGCGGTCGTGACCGGCCTGCAGGTCGGTGACGAGGTCTACGGCTACGTCCGCCGCGACGACGTGCACGCCGGTACGACGGCCGAGCTCGTCCCCGCGCCCGAGCGCACCGTGACGCGCAAGCCGCAGGGCCTGTCGTTCGAGGAGGCTGCGGCGCTGCCGCTGGCCGGGCTCACCGCCTACCAGGCGCTCGTGCAGGCACTGCAGGTGCAGGCCGGCGAGCGGGTGCTGATCCACGCGGCCTCCGGCGGCGTCGGCCTCTTCGCCGTCCAGATCGCCAAGTCGCTGGGCGCGTACGTCATCGGCACCGCGTCCCCGGTCAACCACGACCTGGTCCGCTCGCTCGGCGCCGACGAGGTGCTCGACTACTCCGCCGGCCCGGCCAGCGAGCAGCTCGACCGGCCCGTCGACGCGGTGCTCGACCTGATCGGCGGCGACGCGCTGGCCGACGCTCCGAAGCAGGTCGACGGCGGCACCCGCATCGCGTCCGTGGTCGACGCCGCGACGGTGCTCGAGCTGGGCGGCACGCTACGTCTTCGTGCGCCCCGACCGCGCCGACCTCGACGCGCTGACGCGACTGGTCGACGCCGGCGAGCTGAAGGTCGTGGTCTCGAAGACCTTCCCGCTCGACCGGGTCGCCGACGCCCACCGGGCGCTCGAGCAGGGCACCGCGGGCGCCGGCAAGATCGTCGTCACCCTCAGCTGACCGCCGAGTCGGCGCGTCGGCTGGCCGAGACCGCCGAGTCGGCGCGTCGGCTGAGACCCGCCGAGTCGGCGCGTCGGCTGGTCCGACGGCGCTGCTATCGGCCGAGCACCTCGGCGACCTGGGGAGCGATCGCGCGCAACGCCTTGCCGCGGTGCGAGATCGCGTCCTTCTCCTCGACGGACAGCTCGGCCGACGTACGACCGTCGTCCTGGCCGTCGGCCACGAACAGCACGTCGTAGCCGAAGCCGCCGCCACCCCGCTGCTCGCGGATCACGCGGCCCGGCATCGCGCCGTGCACCACGAGCTCGACGGGCTCACCGTCGGCGTCCGGGTGGACGAGCGCGACGGCGCAGGTGAAGTGCGCGCTGCGCCGTACGTCGGGCACGTCGCCGAGCTGCTCGAGCAGCAGCCGGTTGTTGGCCGCGTCGTCCTTCGCGGTGCCGGCCCACCGCGCCGACAGCACCCCGGGCATCCCGTTGAGGGCGTCGACGCACAGACCGCTGTCGTCGGCGATCGAGGGAAGGCCCGTGGCCCGCAGGCCCGCGTGGGCCTTGAGCAGCGCGTTGCCGGAGAAGGACGGCTCGGTCTCCGCCGGCTCGTCGTACGGCGCCACGTCGTCGAGCCCGAGCACCTCGACATCGGGGGCGTGCTCGCCGAGGATGCGCCGCATCTCGGCGATCTTCTTCGCGTTGCGGGAGGCGAGGAAGAGCTGCGTCACCGCGCGAGCGCTTCCTGCTGCACCTGGGTCAGGTCGACGCAGCCCTTCTCGGCCAGCGTCAGCAGGCGGTCGAGCATCGCCCGGTCGAACGGTGCGCTCTCGGCGGTGCCCTGCACCTCGACGTAGGCGCCGGCACCGGTCATCACGACGTTCATGTCGGTCTCGGCGCGGACGTCCTCCTCGTAGGGCAGGTCGAGTCGCGGCTCACCGTCGATGATGCCGACCGAGATCGCCGCCACCGAGCCGGTCAGGGGGTCGCCCGCGAGTGCGCCCTGCCCCTTGAGGTGGGCCACGGCGTCGGCGAGGGCGACGTACGCACCGGTGATCGCGGCCGTCCGCGTGCCGCCGTCGGCCTGGAGGACGTCGCAGTCCAGCACGATGGTGTTCTCGCCGAGCGCCTTGTAGTCGATGACCGCGCGCAGCGACCGGCCGATCAGCCGGGAGATCTCGTGGGTGCGGCCGCCGATCCTGCCCTTGACCGACTCGCGGTCCGAGCGGGTGTTGGTGGAGGCCGGAAGCATGGCGTACTCCGCGGTCACCCAGCCCAGCCCGGAGCCCTTGCGCCAACGCGGCACGCCCTCGCTCGCGGACGCGGCACAGAGCACCCGGGTCTTGCCGAACTCCACCAGCACCGACCCTGCCGCGTGGTCGAGCCAGTTCCGGGTGATGGTGACCGGTCGGAGCTGGTCGTTGTCCCTGCCGTCTGCGCGCGTCATGCCGCGGAGCCTACCGACGCGACGGCTCAGCGCAGGGACCGGCCGTCGGGGAGGGTGCGGCCGCTCAGGAGCGCCACCAGGGATCCGCTGTCGGCGCGCACCAGCCGTCCCCGTCCCCAGCTCCAGTCGGTGTCGCTCGCCTCCAGTCGTACGTCGGTGAGGTCGATCCCGAAGACGGCGCCGTCGGCGGCGGTGAGCGTCTCGAGGACGGCGATGGTCGCCTCGGGGGGCGACACCGGAGGCCGGTCGAGCGCGACGGTCACGTCCAGCGCGTGGATCACCGCATGACTCAGGGCTCCGGCCGCGCCGCCGCCCGGCGGCTGCCAGGCGTGCAGGGTCGGCGACCGGAGCTGGTCGAGCAGGTCGGCGAGGGGCAGTGCGGCGTCCCGCGCGGCCACCCCGTCCGACATGGCCGTGAAGTCCCCGCCTGCCTTCGCCATCTCGGCCCCGAACTGCTCAGGGGTCAGGCGGCGCCGGCATGGTCACGTGCGCCACCACATGGCGGACGCGCCATCCGTCGCACAGCGACGGGGCGTCCCACGTCGCCGCGGACGACGCCTCGAGGAGGTCGGCGAGCCCTTCCAGGGTCGGTGCGACCCACTCCTGCGGACTGGTCACGGTCGATCTCCTTCGGTGAGGTGGGCGAGGTGCTCCTCGAGCTTGTCGAGGGAGGTGAGGAAGCCGGCCTGCGCCGCGGGCAGACGCATGGCCTCGGGCACGCGCCGTTGCCGGATCACCACCTCGGTCTCGTGGTCGCCGCGGGCGTGCAGGGTGCTGGTGGTGTGCATCCCGGTCGCCGACTCGACCCACCCGAGCCGTTCCGGTGGCACCACCTCGACGAACGTGGCGATCATCGTGTGGCTGCCGTGGTCACCGACCATGCGCGTCTCGAACCGCCCACCCGGGCGAAGCTCCACGACGATGCCCTCCACCGGGGTGTCCATGCCGCGTGGACCCCAGAAGCGGGCGAGCTCGGCGGGCTCGGTGAGGCACCGCCAGACGAGCTCACGCGAGGCGGCGAGCACCCGGGAGAAGACGAGCTCGTCGTCGTTCACCGCTCCTCCCCCTGCAGGTGGGCGAGGTGCGTCTCCAGTCGATCCATGCGCTCGGTCCAGTGGCGCCGGCTCTCCTCGATCCAGGAGAGCGCGGACTCGAGCGCCACGGGCTCGAGCCGGCAGGGCCGGGTCTGTCGGTAGCGCCCCCGGCTGACCAGCCCGGATCGCTCGAGCACCCGGATGTGCTGCGACACGGCTTGCAGGCTCATGGCGTACGGCGCCGCGAGCTCGTTGACGGTCGCCTCGCCGGCACTCAGCCGCGCCACGATGTCGCGCCTCGTCGGGTCCCCGAGTGCCGCGAACACGGTGTCGAGCCGGCGGTCGGCGGTCACCTTCTCCATGCCGTTATTCAAGTGATTGCTTGATCATGTGTCAAGCAAGTGGCCGGGTTTGCCGTCGTCGGATTGACTGGGCCGCATGAGTGTCGACATCGTCAACCTGCGCCGCGTGGCAACCGCATCGGCCATCGTCACGACCGCCGTCCAAGCCGTCACCGCGGCGATCGGGCTGCCGCGCGGCCGCCGCGACTACGTGGACGCCGCGTGGGGTCCGGGCCTGGCCGCCGTCGCGATCACCAGCGCCGTCGTCGGCAACGGCGACCCGTGGCGCCGCTTCGCGTTCGCGGCCGGCACCAGCGGCTGGGCGGCGCGGCTCGCCACACTGATGGTCAAGCGCTTCCAGACCAGCGACGAGGAGGACCCGCGCTACCAGGAGTTCCTCGAGGGCGACTCGACGCCGACGGTGATCGGCAAGGTCTTCGTCACCCAGGGGCTCGCGCAGCTGCTGGTCTCGGCCCCGATCCAGGTGGCGGCCGCGAGCCAGCTGCCGCGGTCCGCGCGACGGTGGCTCTTCCCGGCCGGCATCGCGGTCATGGTCACCGGCGCCCTGGTCGAGACGATCGCCGACCGGCAGAAGGACGCCTACACGGCCCGCCCCCGCGACGAGCGGCCGCCGGTGCTCGACACCGGGCTCTGGGGCTGGTCCCGGCACCCCAACTACCTCGGCGACTCCATCGTCTGGGACGGCGTGTGGCTCGCCGCCGCCGCCTCGGCCCCCGCCGCCTGGACGCTGCCCGCCCCCGTGGCGATGAACTACCTGCTGGTCTACGCCACCGGAGCCAAGCGCACCGAGCGTCGGATGCAGGAGCGCCCGGCCTACCGCGACTACCAGAAGCGGGTGTCGTTCTTCCTGCCGAGCCCTCCGCGCAGCAGCGGCAGCTGAGCCGCCACCGCGCTCGTGGAGCGCCTGCCTGGTGGGCTCTCAGCGGCGCCAGATCGGCGCGATCTCGCGGTGGTAGCGGCGGCCGAGAACCCTGCTGAGGACGGCCACCACCGGGCCCGGGATGTTCGCCTTGACGTAGCGCTCCTCCTCGGGCCCCAGCCCGTCGGTCAGCCAGGCGAAGAACACCCCGGCGGTCGTCGGTGGCGCCTTGCGCAGCTGTCTCTCCACCGCCTTCCACTCCGCGCTCTCGAGATGGTCCGCCATCAACGGCTCGAGCTCCGCCTCCTCGTGGAGCAGATGCCGGTCCACGACGACGCGGGTGCCCTCCACGCTGGTCCGGGCGGCTGCCGCGTCGGAGGCAGCGCCGGTGACGGCGTAGGCGTTCATCGCTCCGGCCGTCCGCCCGAGGGCGTCCGACATCGCCCGGTGCTCGTCCTCCATCTCCTCGAGCAGGCCGGTGTCGACGCCGAGACCGCCCAGGGCCGGGAAGATGAGCGCATCCTCCTGCTCGTGGTGATGCCGGAGCTGTGCGTGCAGCTGGACGTAGGCGGCCTGCAGGGCGCGCGCGCGGGCCAGGTCGCCGTCGGCGGCCGACCGCGAGCGCGGCGGCAAGCCGGTCGAGGTCACGGCGCACGGCGCCATGGATCACGCGGTTCATCGTCATCGTGGCCATGTTCCGACCGTAGCCACGGCGGCGCCCCGTGGGGAGAGGCCAGTCGGGCTATCAGCTCGACCCCGTGGGGGGTCAGATATCGCTCGAACCGCACGAGCTGATAGCCCGGCGGGCCGGGTCGCACCCGAGGCCCGTCAGAGGTCGTAGGACAGCCCGGTCGCGGCGAGGTCGATCGGGCCGGCATAGGCCTCCCGTGCCTCGACCAGCGTGGCCTGCTCGTCGTTCCACGGCGGGATGTGGGTCAGCACCAGGCGCCGCACCCCTGCCTCGGCCGCGGCGACACCGGCCTGCTTGCCGGTCAGGTGCAGGTCGGGCGGATTGGTGCCGCTCTCCAGGAAGGCCGCCTCGCACAGCAGCAGATCGGCGTCGCGGGCGAGCTCGACCAGCTCGTCGCACGGCCCGGTGTCGCCGGAGTAGACGACGGTGGCGCCGTCGCAGTGGACCCGGAACCCGTACGCCGTGATCGGGTGCACCAGCCGGGCCACGTCGATCGTGAACGGCCCCAGGCGCACCGGCTGGGCGTCGTACTCGTGGAAGGAGAACTCCGAGCCCATGCCCGGGTCCTTGGGCAGTCCGTAGGCCTTCGCGGACTGCTTCGCGATGCCCTTCGGGCCCCAGATCGGGATCGGAGCCCGCTGGCCGTCGGGGTGGTACTTCCACATCACGTAGAGCCCGCTGATGTCGAAGTAGTGGTCCGGGTGCAGGTGGCTGATCAGCACGGCGTCGACGCTCAGCGGGTCGATGAAGCGGTGCAGGGTGCCGAGCGCGCCGCTGCCGAGGTCGAGCAGCACTCGCCACGCGCGCCCGTCCGCCTCGGCCTCGAACAGGTAGCAGCTGGCCGAGGAGTCGGGGCCGGCGAAGGACCCTGAACAGCCGACGACGGTGACCCTCATGCCCACACCGTGGCCTGCGCGAGCTGGTGCACCGCGTCCAGCTCGGGGCCGAGGAACCGTCTGCCGATCCGTGCGAACTCCGAGGGCTGTCCCGTCGTGAGGAACCGGTGCACCGGCGCCGGCAGCGCCGGGTCACGCTCCAGCCCGGCGCGCGCCAGCAGGCCGTAGAGGTCCTTGGCGGTCTCCTCCGCGCTCGACACCAGCGTCACCTGGTCGCCCAGAACGTAGGAGACGGCGCCGGTCAGCAGCGGGTAGTGCGTGCAGCCGAGGACCAGCGTGTCGATGCCGTACGACGTCAGCGGGTCGAGGTACTCGTGGGCGACGGCGAGGAGCTCGGGGCCGCTCGTCACACCCGCCTCGACGAGCTCCACGAAGCGCGGGCAGGCCTGCGTGAACAGCGTGACGTGCGGCGCAGCGGTGAAGGCGTCGTCGTAGGCCATCGACTCGGCCGTCGCGCGCGTGCAGATCACCCCGATCCGACCGGTGCGGCTGGCGGCCACCGCCCGACGCGTCGCCGGGTGGATCACCTCCACCACCGGCACGGGGTAGCGCTCCCGGGCGTCGCGGAGCACGGCCGCACTGGCGGAGTTGCACGCGATGACCAGCGCCTTCACACCCTGCCCGACGAGGTGGTCGAGACACTCCAGGGCATACTCCCGGACCTCGCCGATGGGCTTGGGCCCGTAGGGCTGGCGCGCGGTGTCACCCAGGTAGAGCACCGGCTCGTGAGGCAGCTGGTCCAGCACGGCACGGGCCACGGTGAGTCCACCGAAGCCTGAGTCGAAGATGCCGATCGGAGCGTCTGCCACCGGGTCAGGCTAATGCGTGCGGAGGGCCGCACCACCCTCGAAACCGCTCGACGCGACGGACGTCACGTCACGATCTCGCCACGGTCGGGTCGAGGCCTACTCGGCGCTCGTCGGCCGCTCGTTGTAGACCCCGGCGAAGGGCTGCCCCGAGAGCTTCTGGATCTCGTCCATGATCACGTCGGTCACCTGGCGCCGTGCGCGCCCCTGGGGCACCCCGGCGTACCGGTCCTCGAAGCGCAGCGGTGCACCGAACCGCACCGTCACGCGGGCTCGCCGCGGCAGGGTGGTGCCGACGGGCTGGATGTCCTCGGTGCCGATCAGGCCGACGGGTACGACGGGCGCGCCGGACGTGAGCGCGAGGTGCGCGACGCCGGTGCGGCCGCGGTAGAGCCGGCCGTCGCGCGAGCGGGTGCCCTCGGGGTAGATGCCGAACGCCTCCCCCCGTCCGAGGACGTCGAGCGCGATGTCGAGCGAGGCCAGCGCGGCCTTGGTGTCGTCGCGGTCGACCGGCACCATCCCGATGCCCTCGAACCACCCGCGGACCAGGGCGCCCTTGAGCCCGGTGCCGGTGAAGTAGTCCTCCTTGGCCAGGAAGACCACCTTCCGCGGGACGAAGAAGGGGATCACCATGCTGTCGGCGAACGACAGGTGGTTGCTGGCCATGATCACCGGGCCGGTCGGGGGGATGTTCTCCAGCCCCTCGATCTGCGGGCGCCACGCAAGCCTGGCGACCGGCGGCAGGACCGCGTGCACGACCTCGTAGAGCATCCGCCCAGCCTGCCAGGTGTCCGGCGGCGGCGTTGAGCCGACCGACGTGCGGGACGGCGCGACGGGTCAGACGTCGAACGGCAGCCGCGGCTGCGGCGGGCCGAGCGTCGGGTCCACGCCGTCGAACAGGCTGCTGATCGACTCGCCCGCGTGCACCCGGCCGATCGCCTCGGCGAACAGCCCCGCCACCGAGAGCACCTTGAGCGCGGGCCAGTCGGCCGGGGGCACGGTGTCGGTGGTGACGACCTCGCTGATCATCGGGTGACCCGACAGCCGGGAGACGGCCTTGCCGACGAAGAGGCCGTGCGTGGTGGCGACCTTGGCGTCGGTGCAGCCGAGCTCGCCGAGCTTGTCGAGCAGCTCCACGATCGAGCCGCCGGTGGCGATCTCGTCGTCGAGGACCAGTGCCCGCTTGCCCTCGACGTCGCCCACGATCGCGTCGATCACGACCCGGTCGTCGGCCAGTCGCTGCTTGCTGCCGGCCGCCACCGGGAGGCCCAGCAGCCGGGCGAACTGGGTCGCGGTCTTGGCGTTCCCCAGGTCGGGCGAGACCACCACCGTGTCGGTGAGGTCTTGGGCCAGGAAGTGGTCGGCGAGCACCCCCAGGGCGGTCAGGTGGTCCACCGGCACCGAGAAGAAGCCGTGCACCTGCGGCGCGTGCAGGGTCATGGTCAGCACCCGGGTGACGCCGGCGGTGGCCAGCATGTCGGCGACCAGCTTGCCGCCGATCGAGATCCGGGAGGAGTCCTTCTTGTCCGAGCGTGCGTAGGCGTAGTGCGGGATCACGGCGGTGATCTGCGCGGCCGAGGCGCCCTTGGCGGCGTCCACCATCAGCAGCAGCTCCATCAGGTGCTCCTGCGTCGGCGGGACCAGCGGCTGCACGATGTAGACGTCGCGCTGGCGGCAGTTGGCCTGCAGCTGCGCCTGCAGGCAGTCGTTGCTGAAGCGGGTCAGCTCCACCGAGGACAGCGCCACCCCGAGGTTCTCGCAGATGGCCTGGGCCAGCGGTCGGTGGGCGTTGCCGCTGAAGACGACGATCTCACGCACGAGGGTGCTCCCGAGGCTGGGCTGGAGACGTGGGCGGGGGGCGCGGTCACGATATCCCGCGCGGACGCCGCGTGGACGCCCGCTGGACATCCCGTGGACGCTCGCGCCCGGAGTCCCCGGGGTGGCCTGGACAATTTTCCAATAGGTGACGAAGAACGCGAATCTGTCATACGGTTCTCCGGGAAGACACGCGCCGACTCAGGGCACCTTCGTGATCACGAAGAGCCGCCACACGGGGACGGAGCAGACTATGTCGTACGGCGCGCACACCGGCAGGTCCGAGGCACCAGTGCCTCTACGCCCGCTGGATCCGTCGGACCGCCTGAGCGTCCTCGGCGGCCTGCCGCAGGTCTTCTGGGACGCCTCGAGCGACCTTCTGGTCGTGACCGACACAGGGGGACGGTTGCAGGCGACCAACCCGGCTTGGCGCCAGGCACTGGGCTGGACCGAGACGCAGCACGCACATCTCCCCCTGCGCGACGTCATCCACCCGAGCGACCTTTCCCTCCTCCTGGAGACCCTCGCCCACGGTGCGTCCGGTGCCAGGTTCGAAGCGCTCGAGCTGAGGCTGCGCACGACCGGCGGGGACTATCGGGAGATCTCGTGGAGCGGCGTCAGCGACGGACGGTTCTGGTACGCCACGGGTCGCGACGTCACCGAGATCCGCCAGGCCGAGCGCGCGGCGCGGGACGCGGCGGAGTTCTGGCACGCGACGATCGACTCGATCCCGGGCATGGTCGCCATCCTGGACGAGCACGGCTGCATCGTCGCCGTGAACCAGGCCTGGCGCGACTTCGGGCGCCTCAACGGTCGAGGCGACGACTCGGACCTCGAGCAGAGCTACCTGGAGATCTGCGACCGGGCCGGGGACGAGCCGGGCGCCGTCCAGGCTGCCCGCGGGGTCCGGGACCTGCTGGCCGGGAGCCGGGACCCGGTCGTCTTCGACTACGCCCTGGGAGACCGGTGGTTCACCTTCACCGCGACGGTGTTCGTCGGGGAGGGGCCGGCACGGATGGTCATCACGCACACCGACGTGACCGAGCGCCGTCGCGCGGAGGAGGAGGCGCGGATCCAGTCAGCCGTGCTGGACCAGCTGGAGATCGCCGTGGTCGGCGCGGACCCGGACCAACGCATCACGCGATGGAGCACCGGAGCCGAGCTGCTCTACGGCTGGTCGCAGGCGGAGGTGCTCGGTCGGTCCTCCCGGGAGCTGTTCGACGCCCGGGCGGTGACCGCCGTCGCCGAGGACCAGGCCGTGCTGGACCGCCGCTACGAGATGTCGCGCAAGGACGGCACGCGCTTCGTGGGCCATGCGCGCTGGATGGAGCTGCTCGACACCGCCGGTCGGGT
Organism: uncultured Actinomycetota bacterium; assembly: GCA_963845655.1. Taxonomy (GTDB): domain Bacteria; phylum Actinomycetota; class Actinomycetes; order Propionibacteriales; family Nocardioidaceae; genus Nocardioides_B. The sequence goes on from CAWJTB010000006.1 coordinate 15,269, forward strand.
CACGGGCACGCTGAGCGTCGCGATGGACGTCTCGGCCCAGGACCGTGCCCAGGAGGACGCCAGAGCCGCCCGCACCAACCTCGAGGCCGTCACGGACAGCATGAGCGAGGGCCTCTTCGCCCTCGGACCCGACGGCGGCGTCACGCTGATGAACCGAGCCGCCGAGTCGATGCTGGGCTGGTCCCTGGAGGACGTCCGCGGCCAGTCGCTCCATGCGATCACCAAGCATCGGCGCTCGGACGGGCTCACCCATGCCGCGGACGCGTGCCCGGTCGGCCGGGCCGGCGCCCAGGACTGCGTGCTCCAGGTCGAGGACGACGTCTTCGTGCGACGCGACGGTCTCGACGTCCCGGTCAGCTACACCGTGACCCCCCTGCAGACGGCGGACGGCGTCGGCGGCTGGGTCCTGGTCTTCATGGACGCCACGCACGTCCGGGCCGAGCAGGAGCGGATGCAGGACGAGCTCAGCGCCGTGGTCTGGATCCAACGGGTGGAGACGGCCCTCGCGGAGGACCGCTTCACGCTCTACGCCCAGCCGATCGTCGACCTGTCCACGATGGCGGTGACCCAGCACGAGCTGCTGCTCCGGGTCGTGGAGAAGGACGGGACGATCTCCGGGCCCGGCGAGTACCTCGCCACGGCCGAGGAGTACGGCCTGATCCAGGACATCGACCGGTGGGTCCTCCAGCGCGCGATCGAGCTGGCGGCGGCCGGGCACGCGGTCGAGGTCAACGTCTCGGCCGCCTCGGCCAGCGACCCCGTGCTGCTCGACGACCTCGCCGGATGGCTGGCGGCATCCGGGGCCGACCCGGCCCTGCTGGTGCTCGAGATCACCGAGACGACTGCGATCACCAACGTCGAGGCAGGTCGCCGGTTCGTCCAGCGGATCCGCGAGCTGGGCTGCCAGGTGGCGCTGGACGACTTCGGGACCGGCTACTCGCGGGTTCGCCTACCTCAAGCAGCTGCCCGTGGACTACCTCAAGATCGACATCGAGTTCGTGCACGACATGTGCGTCAACTCGGCGAGCCGCCACGTCGTCGAGGCCGTCGTGCAGCTGGCGAAGGGCTTCGGGCTGCGGACGGTCGCCGAAGGGGTCGAGGACAGCGAGACCCTCCAGCTCCTCGTGGACCTCGGCGTGGACTTCGCCCAGGGCTACCACCTGGGCCGGCCCGGCCCTCTCGCTCAGGCCAGCCTCTCGACCAGCCCCCAGGAGCCGACATGACGACCGAGACCGGCCCCCCGACCGATACCGACCCCGCGACCCGCGGGCAGACGGAGCTGGACCGCGAGCAGGCCCTGGCCGAGCTCGACGACAGCATCGCCACCAGGCAGCAGGCGGTCGCCGACCAGGAGCAGGACCGGCTCGACGAGGAGCAGCACGCCGTGGACCGGGACCGGCTCCAGCCCGGCGACGTCTCCTTCGCGACACAGGTCGACCGCGCGCACCGGCAGGCCGACCTCGACCGCACCCAGGAGCGGCGCGACTCCCGACAGCAGCAGCTCGACGACGAGCAGACCGGGCGCGACGAGATGCAGGACGTCCTCGACGAGCAGCAGGTCGGCGTCGACACGGGCGCCACGCAGAGCGTGGACGACGCGAGGACCGCCGCCCGCAGTCGCCACGAAGCGGCGGTGGCCCGGGCGAACGCCGCGCTGAGCCGAGCAGCAGCAGCCCACCTGCGGGCCGAGGCGACCCTGCGTCGGGTCGAGGAGTCCCACGACCGGTTCGAGGCCCGCCACGCGGCCGGGCCCGCCGGGTCCTAGGCCCAGAGCTGGCCCTCGAGGCGGTCCTCCGCCTCCTCGATCGTGCCCTCGTAGGCTCCGGTGGAGAGGTACTTCCAGCCACCGTCGCAGACCACGAAGACGATGTCGGCGCGCTCACCGGCCTTGACCGACTTGGCCGCCTGGCCGAGCGCCGCGTGCAGGATCGCCCCGGTCGAGATGCCGGCGAACAGGCCCTCGGCCTCGAGCAGCTCCCGCACCCGTCGTACGGCGTCGCGGGGACCGACCGAGAAGCGCGCGTCGATCAGCGACGCGTCGTACAGCTCGGGCACGAAGCCCTCGTCGAGGTTGCGCAGGCCGTAGACCAGCTCGCCGTAGCGCGGCTCGGCGGCGACGATCGTGACGTCGGGCTTGTGCTCGCGAAAGAAGCGGCCGACGCCCATCAGCGTGCCGGTGGTGCCGAGGCCGGCGACGAAGTGCGTGACCGAGGGCAGGTCCTCGAGCACCTCCGGAGCGGTGCCCTCGTAGTGCGCGAGGGCGTTGGCGGGGTTGCCGTACTGGTAGAGCATCACCCAGTCGGGGTGCTCGTCGGCGACCTGCTTGGCCACCCGGACGGCCTCGTTGGAACCGCCGGCCGCAGGTGAGGAGATGATCTCGGCGCCCCACATCCGCAGCAGCTGGCGGCGCTCCTCGGAGGTGTTCTCCGGCATCACGCAGACCAGCCGGTAGCCCTTGAGCTTCGCGGCCATCGCCAGCGAGATGCCGGTGTTGCCCGAGGTGGGCTCGAGGATCGTGCAGCCCGGACGCAGCGTGCCGTCCTTCTCGGCCACCTCGACCATCTTCAGCGCGGCGCGGTCCTTGATGGAGCCGGTGGGGTTGCGGTCCTCCAGCTTGGCCCACAGCCGCACGTCCGCGGACGGCGACAGACGCGGGCAGACCGACCAGCGGCGTGCCGCCGACGGACGCCAGCGTCGAGTCGAAGCGGGCCATGGCGGGCTCAGCCGCCGGCGACGGCGGGCAGCACGACGACCTGGTCGCCGTCGGAGACGGAGGTCTCCAGGCCGCCGGTGAAGCGGACGTCCTCGTCGTTGACGTAGACGTTGACGAAGCGCCGGAGGTCGCCGTCCTCGATCAGGCGCTCCTTGATGCCGGGGTGGGCGGCCTCGAGGCCGTCGATCACCTCGGACAGCGTGGAACCCGTGCCCTCGACCGACTTCTCGCCGTCGGTGTAGGTGCGCAGGATGGTCGGGATGCGGACCTCGACTGCCATCAGGCCTGACTCCTCAGATCGTCTCGCGTGGGGACGACGGCGACCTCTTCCTCGGTCACCTCGCCATCGATGATTCTGTAAGACCTGAACTCCACGGGGCCCTCAGAATTCCCGTGCTCGCGTGTGCTCACCAGCACATAGTGCGCGTGGGGCTCCTGAGCGAGGCCGATGTCGGTGCGCGAGGGGTAGGCCTCGGTGGCGGTGTGGGAGTGGTAGACGACCACCGGCTCCTCGCCGTTGTCGTCCATCTCGCGGTAGAGGCGAAGCAGCTCGGTGGAGTCGAACTCGTAGAACGTCGGCGAGCTCGCCGCGTTGACCATCGGCACGAGACGCTCGGGCCGGTCCGACCCCTCGGGACCCGCGACCACGCCGCAGGCCTCGTCGGGGTGGTCTCGCTTGGCGTGCGCGACGATCGCGTCGCGTGTCTCCTGGTCGATCCTCAGCACGGTTCGAGCGTAGGAGCAGGACGGGCGGGGCTCGCCGCGGCCCCCAGGTGCGTCCGAATCGTGAGACTCGCCAGGTGCGCGGCGCACGGCAGTGGTCAGCGGGAGAGGGCCTCGACGAGGGTCTCCTGGAGGTAGCCGACCCACTGGTAGATGTCGTAGACGTGCGCCTGCGGGTCCTCGTCGGGGAGCCCCAGCCAGTAGTCCTCGTCGTCCTCCTCCACCCCGAGCCGGGTCGCGAGCGCCAGCCGGATGTCGGTGAACGACTTCATCCAGGTCACCGCGTCCGGGGTCGCGAGCTCGACGTCGACGACCAGGCCGTCCGCACCGAGCTCGGAGGGCAGCCCGGCCTCCTCGAGCGTGTCGATGATCGCGACCGCCGCCTGCGCCTTGTGGTCGCGGAGCCCTCCCTCGGTGAAGCGCCGGAACTCTCCCGCGGCCTCCTCGTCGTGGGGGTACGCCGTCGGGAACAGCCGCGCGAGGACCGGGTCGTCCGGCTCGGTGGTGGGCCCGGAGAAGTCCAGCAGCGCCTCGAGCGGGTCCTCGCCGACGCGCGGCGCGGCGACCTCGTTGCGCAGCAGCTCCACGAGCTGGGAGGCGAGGCTGCGCAGCAGATCGGCCTCGAAGCCGGTGAACGTCGCGACCGCACCGCCGCCGCGTCGGCGCTGGAACCCGTCGGTCATCTAGTCCTGCTTCTCCATCGTGGCCCAGAGGCCGTACTCGTGCAGCGCCTGCACGTCGCGCTCCATCTCCTCGCGCGAGCCGCTGGCCACCATCGACCGGCCGTCGCGATGAACCTCGAGCATCAGCTTCTCGGCCTTCTTCTTGGGGTAGCCGAAGTAGCTTCTGGAAGACGTAGGTGACGTAGGACATCAGGTTCACCGGGTCGTTCCAGACGATGGTCACCCACGGCCGGTCGGTGCGGGTCAGGTCGTCGGTCTCGGGCTGGTCGAGCTCGACAGGGCTGGGAGCGGACACGCCGACATCCTAGAGTCGCGCTGTGACCCCAGGGACCAGCGCGTCGACCGCCCTCCTCACCGACCACTACGAGCTCACCATGCTGCAGGCGGCGCTGGCAGCGGGCACCGCCGAACGGCGGGCGGTGTTCGAGCTGTTCCCGCGCCGGCTGCCCGAAGGGCGTCGCTACGGCGTGGTGGCCGGCATCGGCCGCGCGCTCGACGCGATCGAGGCGTTCCGCTTCGACGCCGACGTCATCGCCATGCTCCGCGAGGGCCGCGTGGTCGACGAGCCGACGCTGGAGTGGCTGGCCGGCTACCGGTTCCGCGGCGACATCTGGGGCTACCCCGAGGGTGAGGTCTACTTCCCCTACTCCCCGCTGCTCAACGTCGAGTCGACGTTCGCCGAGGCGGTGCTGCTCGAGACGGTGCTGCTCTCGATCCTCAACCACGACTCGGCGATCGCGTCGGCGGCCTCCCGGATGACGTGGGCCGCCGGTGACCGACCCTGCATCGAGATGGGCTCCCGGCGTACCCACGAGGAGGCGGCCGTGGCCGCGGCGCGTGCGGCCTACGTCGCCGGCTTCGTGACCACCTCCAACCTCGCCGCCCGGCCATCGGTACGGCGTCCCGACCTCCGGCACCAGCGCGCACAGCTTCACGTTGCTGCACGACTCCGAGCGGGACGCGTTCACGGCCCAGGTCGAGTCACTCGGCCGGGGCACGACGCTCCTCGTCGACACCTACGACATCGCCGAGGCCGTGCGCCTCGGCGTGGAGATCGCCGGCGCCGACCTCGGGGCGGTGCGGATCGACAGCGGCGACCTCGGGGTGCTCGCCCACCAGGTCCGCGCGCAGCTCGACTCGCTGGGTGCGACGGCGACCCGGATCATCGTGACCTCCGACCTCGACGAGCACGCGATCGCCTCGCTCGCCGCGGCGCCGGTCGACGGCTACGGCGTCGGCACGTCGCTGGTCACCGGCAGCGGTCACCCGACGTGCGGCTTCGTCTACAAGCTGGTCTCGCGCGAGGGCGCCGACGGCGAGATGGTCAGCGTGGCGAAGAGGAGCAAGGACAAGATGTCGATCGGTGGCCGGAAGTTCGCGCTGCGCCGCCGCAACGCCGACGGCGTCGCGGAGACCGAGCTCGTCGGGATCGGCCAGCCGCCCGCGAACGACGGCGACGACCGCTCGCTGCTGGTCCCGCTCGTGCGCGACGGCGAGGTCGTCGGACGCGAGAGCCTCGAGGTCAGCCGGGCGCGGCACCTGTCCTCGCGCGGCGAGCTGCCGATGCGGGCGCAGCAGATGTCCCGGGGCGAGCCCGTCATCGCGACCCGGCACATCGGAGGCTGAGCCATGGCACTGCTCACCTGCGACTTCTTCTCCGAGGTGCTCGAGGTCGGCACGTCGGTGACCGTGGTGCTGCCGCAGGCCAGCACGGAGCAGATCGGGGTGTCCGGGGTCGAGCGCACCGGCGACCCGCCGGTCCTCTACCTGCTGCACGGCCTGTCCGACGACCACACCGCGTGGCTGCGCTACACCAGCATCGAGCGGTACGCCGCCCCGCTCGGCCTGGCCGTCGTGATGCCGCAGGTGCAGCGCAGCTTCTACGCCGACGAGATCAGCGGCGGCCGCTACTGGACCTACCTCGTCCGAGGAGCTGCCCGAGGTGATCGGCGGGTTCCTGCGGGTCTCCGACCGGCGCGAGGACACGTTCGTCGCGGGCCTGTCGATGGGCGGGTACGGCGCGCTGAAGTGGGCGCTGCGGCAGCCCGAACGGTTCGCCGCGACGGCCAGCCTGTCCGGCGCGCTCGACCTCGCGGCGCTGAGCCGCAGCGAGCGACGACCGCTGTTCGAGCGGGTCTTCGGCGACCGAGGTCGGGCCGGGCGACGACCTCTTCGCCCTGCTGGCCGACGCCGACGTCGACGACGCTGCCGTCGGTCTACGTGGGCTGCGGCACCGAGGACGCGCTGTACGACGGCAGCGTGCGGTTCGTCGACGAGGCGACCGTCGCCGGCGTCGACGTGCAGCGTCGACTTCCGCCCGGGCGAGCACGAGTGGGGGCTGTGGGACGAGATGATCCGCGACGTCCTCGCCTGGCTCCCCCTTCGCCGCTAGGACCGGACCGCCGCGTGCCGGGTGACCCGTGCCGGGCGCGGGACTAGGGTCGCGGGATGAAGCGCGCACTGATCGTGGTCGACGTCCAGAACGACTTCTGCGAGGGCGGCAGCCTGGCGGTCCAGGGGGGCGCCGAGGTGGCCTTCCGCATCGGCGACCTGCTGCACCACTGGTCCCGGCGGGACTCGCGGGCGCCCGCCTACGACGTCGCGGTCGCCACCCGTGACCACCACGTCGACCCGGGCGACCACTTCAGCAAGGACCCCGACTTCGCGCACTCGTGGCCGCCGCACTGCGTGGTCGGGACGGACGGTGAGGCCTTCCACCCCAACCTCGACCCGCAGCCGTTCGACGCGGTCTTCCTCAAGGGTGAGCACGCCGCGGCCTACTCCGGCTTCGAGGGCACCGCCCCGGACGGCTCGAGCCTGACCGACTGGCTGCGCGCCCGCGAGGTGACGCACGTCGACGTGTGCGGCCTCGCCACCGACTACTGCGTGCGCGCGACGGCCCTGGACGCCGTACGCAACGGCTTCGAGACGACGCTGCGTCACGTCGCTGTGTGCCGGCGTCGCGCCGACGTCGACCACGGCGGCGCTGCAGGAGATGGAGGAGGCCGGGGTGACGCTGTCGTGAGCCAGGCCCTCACGCCGCCGCTGGCCCAGATGTTCACCGAGCTCGCGCGGACCCGTGGCGACCACCCGGCGCTCGTCGGCGCCACGCGGACCGTGACCTACCGCGAGCTCGAGGAGCGCGGCAACCGGATCGCCCACGCCCTGCAGGCTCTGGGCGTGGCCGAGCACGGTCGGGTGGCCTACCTCGACCTGAACAACCCCGAGTTCTTCGAGGTGATGGTCGGGTGCGCCAAGATCGGTGCCGCGATCGCCCCGGTGAACTTCCGCCTCACGCCGGCCGAGATGGGCCGCATCGTGCACGACTGCGGCGCGAGCGTGCTGGTCGTCGGGCCCGCGTTCGCGGCGGCACTGCCGGCGATCCAGGCCGAGGCGCCGGGGCTGAGCACCGTCCTGACGACCGGGGAGCAGTTCGAGGCGTTCGTCGCCTCCGGCTCCCCCACGGACCCCGGCCGCGACGTCGACGTACGACGACGTGGTGCTGCAGCTCTACACGAGCGGCACCACCGGCCTGCCCAAGGGCGTGATGCTCACCAACGGCAACTGCTCGGGCCTGATGGACGTGGCCGAGGCGTGGGACGTCGACGAGACATCGGTGTCGCTGGTCGCGATGCCGCTGTTCCACATCGGCGGCTCCGGCTGGGCCAACGTCGCACTGGCCCGCGGCGGCACCGACGTGCTGGTGCCGATGGTCGACCCGGCCGGGCTGATCGACACGATCGAACAGTCGCAGATCACCAACGCGTTCCTGGTGCCGGCGGTGCTCCAGATGATGTGCGCGGTGCCCGGCGCGGAGAACCGCGACTACTCCAGCCTGCGCTCGATCGCCTACGGCGCCTCCCCGATCACCACGGCCGCGCTCACCCGGACGCTCGAGGTGTTCCGGGCGCCGCTGTTCCAGGTCTACGGCCTCACCGAGACCACCGGCGCGATCACCGAGCTGAGCGCGACCGACCACGACCCGGGCGGCCCCCGGCAGCACCTGCTGCGCTCGGCCGGCCGGCCCTACCCGTGGGTGGAGCTGAAGGCCGTCGACCCGGCCACGGGTGAGCAGTGCGACCCCGGCGAGGTCGGGGAGATCTGGACCCGCTCGCGGCAGAACTCGCCCGGCTACTGGAGCAAGCCCGACGACACCGCCGCCGCGTTCGACGCCGACGGCTGGCTGCACACCGGCGACGCGGGCTACCTCGACGCCGACGGCTTCGTCTTCCTCACCGACCGGATCAAGGACATGATCGTGACGGGTGCGGAGAACGTCTACCCGATCGAGGTCGAGTCGGCCCTGTCCGAGCACCCCGAGGTGGCCGACGTCGCGGTCATCGGCGTCCCGGACGAACGCTGGGGCGAGACGGTGAAGGCCGTCGTCGTACGCCGTCCCGGCTCGGGGCTGAGCGAGGAGGAGCTGCTCGCCTGGGCCAAGGACCACCTCGCCGGCTTCAAGCGGCCGCGCTCGGTCGACTTCGTCGAGGAGCTCCCCCGCAATCCCTCCGGCAAGCTGCTGAAGCGGGTGCTCCGCGCGCCGTACTGGGCGGACGCGGAGGGTCGCCACATCGGCTGAGGTTGGGCTGACCGTTTACCAGGGGATGCAGCGAATCTTTCGCTTCCCCCTGGAAGGTTCCCGTGGGAAGCGAAAGATTCGCTGACATCCCCTGGTAATCATCAAGCCCCCGTGAAGCGCGGGGGCCGCTTCGCGCCGAACGCCCGCATCCCCTCGGCCACGTCGTCGGTGCGCAGCAGGATCGTCTGTCCGGTCCGCTCCCGCTCGAGCGCGTCGGACAGGTGACCCAGCGTCGCGGCGTTGACCGCCTTCTTGGTGGCGGCGTGGGACAGCGGCGGGCCGGCGGCGAGCCGGGCGACCAGCCGCTCGGAGGTCTCGACCACGTCGTCGAGGGCGAGGTGGCTGACCAGGCCGGCGGCGTGGGCCTCGGCCGCCGAGAGCGGCTCGGCCAGCAGCGCCATCCGCATCGCGCGGGCCCGGCCGATCGAGGCGGCGACGGTGGCGGTGGCTCCCCCGTCGGGCATCAGTCCGATCCGTGCGAAGGCGAGCAGGAAGGAGGCGCGTGGGCCGGCCACCACCAGGTCGCAGGCCAGCGCGAGCGAGCAGCCCACCCCGGCGGCGACCCCGTCGACGGCGGCCACGACCGGCCGGTCCAGGCCCACGACGGCGCGCACCAGCCGGTTGGCCCGGTCCAGCGCGGTGACGTCGAACCGCTCGTGCGCCTCCGCCCCGCCGACGTCGGCCCCGGAGCAGAACGCGCCCCCGGCGCCCGCCACCAGCACCACGCGTACGTCGTCCCTCGACGACGCACCCTCCAGCTCGGCCGAGAGGCGCTCGCTCATCGAGGCGGTCATCGCGTTCAGCTGCGCGGGGCGGTTCAGCGTCAGCCGCAGCACACCGTCGGCCGTGCGGACGTCGAGGTCGGGCTCCATGCCGCGAAACTAGCGGACGGCGAGGGCGGGCGGGCGATGCGCATCGGCTACGAGCCGGGCCTCCGGGACCCGGAGGTGCCGAGCGAGGAACTCCACCTGCCGGCGCACCGAGTCCTCGAACACCTCGCCGGTGTAGATCGCGAAGTGCCGGCAGTCGTAGGACACGACCTCGGACCGTCGCGCGCGGCGCGCCACCTCGTGCAGGGCCGCGGGCGGGGCGATCTCGTCCTGCTCGGCGACCACGACCAGCAGCGGGCAGGACACGTCGCCGGCCCGGCGTACCGGCCGGTTGAAGGCCACCCGCAGCAGGCCTCGCGCGCACAGCTCGTTGACGAACGTCGGCCCGAGGATCGGTGCCAGCTCCGCGATGCCGCTCGGGGTGGTCATCATCGCGGTCTCCCCCGGTGCGCCGAAGACCCGCACCCGCAACGGCGTACGACGGGCGGCGGCGCGGCCCACGTCGTGCAGGGCGGCGAGGAGCAGGGCGCGTGCCTTGCCCTGCGACCCGGGGGTCGGGGTGCGCCCGGAGCCGCGCAGCACGGCCAGCCCGTCCACGGCGGCCCCCTGGGAGACGACGGCAGCGATCCGCTGGTCCTCGGCGGCGACCGCGATCACGTGACCGCCGGAGTAGCTGGTGCCCCACACCGCGACACGGTCCGGGTCGACGCCGGGGAGCGTCCGGGCGAAGGCCACGGCTGCGTGGTAGTCCTGCCGGTGCCGGCGGTGGTCGACGTCCTGGCGGGGCGTGCCCTGCGAGGTGCCGAAGCCGCGGTAGTCGAAGAGCAGCACGTCCAGACCGGCGGCGGCGAACCGCTCCGCGAACGGCAGCAGCCCGCCGTCGCGCGTGCACCCGAAGCCGTGCGCCATCACCACGCAGGGCCGGCCGGTCTCCCCGCGCGAGCAGGTCGCCGGTCGCCGCCAGGTGGGTCGCACCGCACAGGTCGCCGTGGCTGTCGAACGTCGTCTCGCTCATCGGCCCCACTTGGCGACGAGGGCCCGGATGACCTTGGCGTTGCGGTTGGTCGCGACGCCGAGCGCGCGCTCGACCGCGACGTTGGAGAGCTTCGCCTCGTGATAGGGCTTGGCGTAGAGCAGGTGCACCGCCCGGTCGCGCACCACGACGGTCTCGTCGGCAAGGTCGTGGCCCTCGAGCCTGGCGGTGCCCTCCGCGGTCGGCGTCTCCTTGAGCAGGCTGACGTAGTGGCCGTGGCCGGCCGGGTGCTGCGCCGCGATCTCGTCGAGGTCCTGGGCGACCTGCGCCAGCTCGGCGAGGGTCACCACGATCGTCGGCACCGCGAAGCCGCGGTCGGCCTCGAAGATCGCCTCGAGTGCCGCCTCGACCTTGGCGCGCGAACGGGCCGGGCTGGTGAGCAGCACGTTGCCGGTCTGGATGTGCGTCTGCACGCCGTCGTAGCCGGCCGCCTCCAGCGCGGCGCGCAGCTCGGCCATCGGATAGGGACGCTTCCCGATGTTGACGGCGCGGAGGAAGGCCACGTAGGTCGGCATGCGTCCATCCTGACGGCAGGCAGGTGCGTCGTGTCAGGAGTTGCTGAACACGGCCGGCCCACCGTCGGCCCCGTCGCCCGGCCCGCGACCGGCCCAGGTCCAGGCGTAGGCCGGGTCCTCGCTCGCCACCGCGGCCTCGCCGAGCTCGAGCGGCTTGAAGGTGTCGACCATGACCGCCAGCTCGTCGAAGTACTCCGCGCCGATCGACGCCTCGATCGCCGACGGGCTGCGGCCCGTGCGCGTAGCCACCGGGGTGCAGCGACACCGAGCCGACGTCGATCCCCGAGCCCTTGCGCGCCTCGTAGTCGCCGCCCACGTAGAACATCACCTCGTCGGAGTCGACGTTGGAGTGGTAGTAGGGCACCGGGATCGACTCCGGGTGGTAGTCGACCTTGCGCGGGCAGAAGTTGCAGATCACGAAGTTCGTGCCCTCGAAGACCTGGTGCACCGGCGGCGGCTGGTGCACCTTCCCGGTGATCGGCATGAAGTCCTCGACGTTGAACGTGTAGGGGTAGAGACAGCCGTCCCAGCCGACCACGTCGAACGGGTGCCCGGCGTAGGTCATCCGGGTGCCGACCAGGCCGCCCTGCGACAGCGGCCCCTGCCCGCGGTGCTTCACGAGCACGTCGACGTCGCTGCCGTCGGCCAGGAGCGGCTCGACCGGGTCCGTGCAGGTCGCGCTCGCAGTACGGCGCGTGCTCGAGCAGCTGGCCGTACTTCGACAGGTAGCGCTTGGGCGGCGCGAGGTGGCTGTTCGCCTCGATGGCGTAGAGCCTCGAGGGCTCGCTCGGGAGCCAGCTGTGCGTGGTCGCGCGCGGCAGCACGACGTAGTCGCCGGTGCGGTAGGACAGCGCGCCGAACACCGTCTCGACGGTGCCGCGGCCCGCCTCGACGTAGACGCACTCGTCGCCGACCGCGTTGCGGTAGAGCGGCGAGGGTGCGTCGGCGACGACGTAGGAGATCCGGACGTCGCCGTTGCCGAGCAGGAGCCGCGGTGCTGGACCGCGTCGCGGCCGGCGCCGTCGTCGAAGAGCCCGTGCAGCCGCAGGTGCCGCGGCTTCAGCGGGTGGTTGGAGACCACCCCGAGGTCGGGCAGCTCCCAGACCTGGCTGTCCACGATGGCCGAGGGCACCCCCCGGTGGTAGAGCAGCGAGGAGTCCGAGGAGAAGCCCTCCTCGCCCATCAGCTCCTCGTAGCGCAGCGCCCCGCGCTCGTCGCGGAAGGCCGTGTGTCGCCGCTGCGGGACGTCGCCCACCTGGCGGTAGTACGTCATGGGCCGCTCCGTCCCGTTCGCTGAACGGACACACTCGTCCGCTATCCGTCTGATCGCTAGAGTAACGCCGTGCTCCCCCACGATCCAGAGGACCTGTCCCCGACCTGGCTCGGACTCGTCGACGACGCCGCCGTCTTCCCTCCGGGCAACGTGGCGCTGCCCGAGGCGATCGCGGCCTGGTCGGCCCGCCGCACGGAGTGGTACGCCGGGTTCGTGCGGAGCTTCGTGCTCCGCGACACCGAGCTGCCCCTGGTCCGCGGCCTCGAGGCCGACCTCACGGTCGTGGTCACCGGAGGCGCCGGTCAGATCGCCGGCCCGCTCGGCCTGGCCCGTCGGCTCGGGCTGGCGGTGACCGGCCTGGAGATCGCGCTGCGCGACCCCGACGACCTGGCCGGCAACGCCCGCCGCGTGGTCGCCGCCCTCGACGCGGCCCGCGCCGAGGGGGTGCTGGACGAGGACGACCCGGTCTTCGTCGAGCTGCCCCGCCAGGAGATCTCGGCCTCCTGGCTGACGGCCGCCGACGAGGTCGCCAACGGCCGAGCTGCGCCTGAAGTTCCGCACCGGCGGCACCGAGGCCGACACGTTCCCGACCGCCGCCGAGCTGGTCCGCTGGTCGACGCCGCCCTCGACCGCGAGACACCGTTCAAGTGCACGGGCGGCCTGCACCAGGCGGTGCGGCACCGCGACCCAGCGACCGGCTTCGAGCACCACGGCTTCCTCAACCTGCTGGTCGCCACCCAGCACCTCTTCGACGGCGGCTCCGCCGACGAGGCGGTCGCGATCCTCGACCGGGCCGATGCCGCGACGGTGGTCGCCGCGGCCCGCGACACCGCCCTGGACAGGGCTCGCCGGTGGTTCACCTCGTTCGGCTCCTGCTCGGTGACCGAGCCGCTCGACGTCGCTGGTCGCGACCGGCCTGCTGGAGGACGCGTGAGCACGCACCTGGGTGGACGGCGCCGCCGGCTCGCCGTACGACGTGGACCACCTGCCGTACGGCGTCTTCGCACGCGGCGATGAGCCCGCCCGCGTCGGCGTGCCGGATCGGCGACCAGGTCGTCGACCTCGCGCCGATCGCTGCGGGCGACGGGCTCGCGGTGGGTCACGTCTTCGAGGCGCCCTCGCTCAACCCGCTGCTGGCGCTCGGCCGACCCGCGTGGTCGTCGGTGCGCGCCTGGCTCACGGGGCTGCTCACCGACCCCACCGGGCGCGACCGGGTCGAGCCGCACCTGGTGCCGGTCGACGAGGTGACCCTGCGGATGCCGTTCGAGGTCGCGGACTACGTCGACTTCTACTGCTCGCTCGAGCACGCCACCAACGTCGGGCCGGATCTTCCGGCCCGACGACGAGCCGCTGAAGCCCAACTGGCGGCACCTGCCGGTCGGCTACCACGGCCGCGCCGGCACGGTCGTCGTCTCCGGCACCGACGTGCGCCGCCCCTGCGGCCAACGTCCGGAGAGCGGCGGTGCGCCGTCCTACGGCCCGACCCGCCGGCTCGACATCGAGGCCGAGCTCGGCTTCGTCGTCGGCGCCCCGTCCCGCCAGGGCGAGCGGGTGTCCACCGCGGCCTTCGCCGACCACGTCTTCGGGGTGACCCTGCTCAACGACTGGTCCGCCCGCGACATCCAGGCCTGGGAGTACGTCCCGCTCGGCCCCTTCCTCGGCAAGTCGTTCGCCACCTCGGTCAGCGGCTGGATCACCCCGCTCGACGCCCTGGCCGCGGCGCGCGTCGACCTGCCCGGCCAGGACCCGGAGCCCCTGGACTACCTGCGCGTCGAGGGTCCCGCCGGGTACGACGTCGACATCGAGGTCGTGCTCAACGGCGAGACCGTCAGCCGGCCGCCGTACGCCTCGATGTACTGGTCCCCGGCGCAGATGCTCGCCCACCTGACGGCCAACGGGGCGTCGCTGCGCACCGGCGACCTGTTCGCCTCGCGGCACGGTCAGCGGGGCCGAGCGCGACCAGCGCGGGTCGTTCCTCGAGCTGTCGTGGGGCGGCACGGAGCCCTTCGGCGACGGCCGGACCTTCTTGCAGGACGGCGACACCGTGGTGCTGCGCGCCACCGCGCCGAGCACCGGCGGCGGCCGGATCGCCCTCGGCGAGGTCACCGGCAGGATCAGCCCGGCATGAGCAGGGACCGCTTCCAGACCGGCCGCTGCGCCGCGCCGATGAGCCCCTGCTCGTCGAGGAACGCCACGACGCGCTCCCCCATCCAGGCCAGCGTCTGCTGGTAGTGCGGGTTGCCGAAGGCGGCCCGCTCGGCCTCGGCCGGGTCGAGCCCCACGGCGACGTACACCCCCGGGTTGATCAGCGTGCGCGCCACCATGAATGCGGTCTGCGCGGTGACGGTGCGGTGCCAGTGCAGCTGGGCGCGCGAGAGCGTCGGCACCGTGCGCTCGACCTCCTCGCGGGCGAACGTCATGTGCCGTGCCTCCTCCAGCACGTGCACGCGGGAGACCATCCGGGTCAGCGGCTGCACCCGCTCGTCGCGCATCAGCTCCCGCTGCCAGCGGTCCAGGATCTCCTCGGCCACCAGGATCGAGGCGTAGCCGCTGACGCCGCCGGCGATCGTCTTGAAGCCCCGGCCGAGCCGGTGGATGTGCGGGGTCGGGCCGTACGCCGGCGCGCCGCACCGCTCGATCGCGCGCCCGAACATCACCGAGTGCCGGCACTCGTCCCCGACCTCGGTCAGGGCGTACTGCGTGCGCTCGCTGCGCGGGTCGCGGTCGTAGAGCTCACGCACCATCAGCTGCATCAGGATCAGCTCGAACCACAGGCCGACGCTCGCGATCGAGGCGATCTCGTGGCGGGACAGCTCGATCCGCTGCTCCTGGCTCATCGCGTCCCACATCGGCGTGCCGTAGAGGGAGAGCCGCTCGGGCTGCATGAACCACGCACCCTCGACGAGCGGCGCGTCCCAGTCGAGGTCCACCTCCGGGTCGTAGCTGTGGCGGGCGCTGGAGCGGAGCAGCCGGACGGCCACGGGGTCGGCGAGCGTCATGGGGAGACTCCTTTGTCTGTAACCTTGCGTAGCCGTTACTTCTAGTAACACTTAGTTTGCTACTGTGACCCCCGTGACCCGCAGCGTCAAGGACCTCCGTCAGCAGATCGCGCACGGCGCCAAGGCCGCCGCCCAGTCGGCCAAGGGCGACGACGGACGCAGTACGCGCTGGTCGGCGCACCGGGAGACGCGACGCGCCGAGCTCGTCGAGGCCGCTGTCGCCGCGATCGACCAGCTCGGGCCGCTGGCCGGGCTCGACGACATCGCGGCCGCTGCCGGGGTGAGCAAGCCGGTGCTCTACCGCTACTTCTCCGACAAGGCCGACCTCCAGGCCGCGGTCGCCGCCTGGGGGGCCGCCGTGGTCATGGAGCGGCTCACGCCCGCCCTGTTCGCCGACGGCACGCTGCGCGAGCGCGTCGACCTGGCCTGCGACTCCTACCTGGCCTGCCTGGAGGAGCACCCCAACGTCTTCCTGCTGCTGGTGCGCCACCGGGTCCCCGGCGACACCGACCCGCTCGCCGACGGCAAGGCGACGATCGCCGCCGCCATCGCCCGCGTCCTGGGCGACGCCCTGCGGGGTCTCAACGTCGACGCCGCGGGCGCCGAGCCCTGGGCGCACGGCCTGGTCGGGCTCGGTCTCTCCACCGGCGAGTGGTGGCTGACCCGTCAGACGATGTCGCGCACCGCCGTCGCGGGCTACCTGTCGTCGTTCGTGTGGCACGCCCTCGTCGGCATCAGCACGGCGTACGGCGTCCCGCTGGACGCCCTCGACGACGGTCGGATGCGCCTGGTCGCCCCACCCGGTCCGCCGGACGGGGTGGCCCGCGGATGAGCTACGACGGTTCCGCACGGGTGGTCGCGGAGGACCGGCAGGTCGAGGTCGAGGTCCGGCTGCGCGGCGCCTTCCAGCCGATCGACGGCCGCTTCCACTGGTACGGCCGGATCGCGCAGCACGATGCCGTGGACGCGCTGGTCGCCGACGGCAGCACCCGGGTCGTGGTGCGCACCCCCCAGGGGGTCGCGGCGGGCCGGCTCTCGGACCGCGATGCCTGGGGCCGCTACCGCGTGGGCGGCACCGGCCGCCCGCCGTTTCGGACCTAGCCGACCCGGTCCCGGTCGTGGCGCACCACGTTGGTCCGGGCGAGCTTGTCGTGCAGCGCCTGCTTGTGCGCGTCCCGCAGCGGCCACAGGCCGTCGACCAGCGGGTAGAGCTGGCCCAGGAACCCGAGGACCGGCACCAGGGCGACCAGGCTGCCGACGTTCTGACCCGCCCAGCGCGTCAGCACCGTGCGCCACGACAGCGGGCCGGGCTGCTCGCGCAGGCGCACCCGCAGGCCCGTCGCCAGCTTGCCGGGTGTCGCTGCCAGGGTCTTGAGGAAGGTCACGTGGTAGACGAGGCTCACCAGGAGGGCGACCAGCGCGAAGCCCGCGAGCGGGCCGGCCACGTCGGCGAGCAGCGCGGACTGGCTGGGCGGGTCGCCGCCGGCCTCGACGGCGCGCATCGTCTCGGAGAGGAAGTCGCCGTAGGCCACGAGCAGGCGCCTGGTGAACGGGAAGGCCACCAGACTCGAGAGCACCACGAGCAGCACGACGTCGAGCAGGTAGGCGCCGACGCGGTGCCACCACCCGGCGAGCCGCTGACCGTCCGGCGTCGTGGCCGGCGCACGGACGCCGTACGCCGGAGGAGGGCCGGACTGGGTGCGCGGCTGGCCGTACACCTGCTGGTACGGCGGCGGACCTGGCTGCGGGTCCGGAGCCTGCGTGTGCGCGGTCCACTGCTCGCCGTCCCACCACCGCAGGCCCGACGACGTTCCGGGGTCGGGGTACCAGCCTGAGGGGATCTGCGTCATGGGCGCAGCCTAGGAGGTGCGGTCGGGAGCGCGGTCCTCGGTCGTTAGGGTGAGTGCCATGACGAAGCGAATCCTCCCCATCCTGGCGACCGCACTGACCCTCACCGTCGGACTGGCGGGATGCGCGGCCGGTGGAGACAAGACCGAGGTCGCCGACGGCGTGAAGATCGTGAAGGACGGCAAGCTCACCGTCTGCACCCACCTTCCCTACAAGCCGTTCCAGTACAACGACGGCGGCGAGGTCGTCGGCTTCGACGTGGCGATGATGGACCTCGTGGCCGACGAGCTCAAGCTGGAGCAGGCCATCTTCGACACCCCGTTCGAGGGCATCGAGTCGGGCCAGTCGCTCAACACCGGCAAGTGCGACGTCGCCGCGTCCGGCATGACGATCACCGAGGACCGCGCCAAGGTGATCGACTTCTCCGAGCCCTACTTCGAGGCCACGCAGGCGATGCTGGTCAAGAAGGGCTCCCCGATCGCGTCGCTCGACGACCTGGGCGGCAAGACCGTCGCGGTGCAGCTCAGCACCACCGGCGCGGACTACGTCCGGGAGAACGCACCCAAGGACGCCAAGATCAAGGAGTTCGAGGATCTCGCCCTGCTGACGACGGCCGTCAAGACCGGTCAGGTCGATGCCGGCGTCAACGACAACGGCGTGCTCTTCGACTACGTCAACGACAACCCCGACACCGCCGTGGCCACCGAGTTCGAGACCGGCGAGGAGTACGGCTTCGCCGTCGCCAAGGACCAGAACGACGAGCTGCTCAAGGCCGTCAACGACGCGATCGCGGCTGCGAAGTCCGACGGCACCTACGACAAGATCTACAAGAAGTACTTCGGCGAAGCGCCCAGCGCGTGAGCCTGAGCCCGCGCAAGAAGGCTCGGATCTCCCGCGGGATCCAGTACGCCGTCCTGCTGGCCGTCCTGCTCCTCGTCGCCTTCGCCGCCGACTGGGGAACGCTGCGGGAGGTGTTCTTCGACACCGAGATCCTGGCGTCGATGTGGCCCTCGGTCATCACCATCGCGTTGAAGAACACGCTGATCTACACCGCCTGCGCGTTCATCTTCGGCCTCGTGCTCGGCCTGGTCCTGGCGCTGATGCGACTCTCACCGGTCGCGCCGTACCGCTGGATCGCCACCGGCATCATCGAGTTCTTCCGGGGCGTGCCGGCGCTGGTGGTCTTCATCGCCTTCACCTTCGGCATCCCGCTGGCCTTCCCGGGACGCGAGCTGCCCGGGGGCACCACCGGGATCGTGACGGTCGCGCTCGGACTGGTCGGTGCGGCCTACATGGCCGAGACGATCCGCGCCGGCATCCAGGCGGTGCCGAAGGGCCAGCTCGAGGCCGCCCGCTCGCTCGGCATGTCGCACTCACGGGCGATGCTCTCGGTGGTCATCCCCCAGGCGTTCCGGATCGTGCTGCCGCCGCTCACCAACGAGCTGATCCTGCTCACCAAGGACTCCTCGCTGGTCTACATCCTGGGACTCACGCTGTCGCAGTACGAGCTGACGAAGTTCGGCCGTGACGTGCTCAACCAGGAGAAGAGCCTGACGCCGCTGGTCGCGATCTCGTTGTGCTACCTCCTGATCACCATCCCGCTCTCGATCCTGGTCCGCCGGCTCGAGGCCCGCAGCGAGAGGGCCCGCTGATGCCCGACACCCCGATCGACACCCTCATCGACGCGTCGTCCCCGGCGATCGACGTCCAGGACCTGCACAAGTCGTTCGGCTCCCACGAGGTGCTCAAGGGCATCGACTTCCACGTCGACACCAGCGAGGTGGTCTGCGTGATCGGCCCCTCCGGCTCCGGCAAGTCGACGCTGCTGCGCTGCATCAACCTGCTCGAGCAGCCCACCTCCGGGCGGATCTTCGTCGAGGGCATCGAGATCACCGACCCCGACGTGGACGTCGACCAGGTGCGCGCGCGCATCGGGATGGTCTTCCAGTCCTTCAACCTCTTCCCGCACCTGACGGTGCTGCGCAACCTCACGCTCGCGCAGCAGCGGGTCAAGGGGCGCGGCAAGGAGGAGGCGGTGCAGGTGGCGCGCGCGAACCTGGAGAAGGTCGGCCTCGCCGAGCGCGAGGACGCCTATCCCGGCCCACCTCTCCGGCGGCCAGCAGCAGCGCGTCGCGATCGCCCGAGCGCTGTCGATGGACCCCGACATGATGCTGTTCGACGAGCCGACCAGCGCCCTCGACCCCGAGCTCGTCGGCGACGTGCTCGGGGTGATGCGCGACCTCGCCCGCGAGGGCATGACGATGATGGTCGTCACCCACGAGATGGGCTTCGCTCGCGAGGTCGGCGACAAGCTGGTGTTCATGGACGACGGCGTCATCGTCGAGGAGGGCGTGCCGGCCGAGGTGCTCGCCGACCCGCAGCACGAGCGCACGCAGTCGTTCCTGTCCAAGGTGCTCTAGCGGCCCTCGCCTCCGATTCGTCTGCGATCTCCTCGCGGGCGCGCCCCGCTGGATCGCAGACGAATCGGGGGCGGGTCAGAGGTTGCCGCGCTTGTCCTGCTCGCGCTCGATCGCCTCGAACAGCGCCTTGAAGTTGCCCTTGCCGAAGCCCAGCGAGCCGTGCCGCTCGATCAGCTCGAAGAACACCGTCGGGCGGTCGCCGAGCGGCTTGGTGAAGATCTGGAGCAGGTAGCCGTCCTCGTCGCGGTCGACCAGGATCCGGCGCTTCTGCAGCTCCTCGATCGGCACCCGCACCTTGCCGATCCGCTCGCGCAGCTCGGGGTCCTCGTAGTAGGAGTCGGGGGTCGCGAGGAACTCGACGCCGTTGGCGCGCAGCGCGTCGACCGAGGCGAGGATGTCGTTGGTGGCGACCGCGAGGTGCTGGGCGCCGGCGCCCCGGTAGAAGTCGAGGTACTCGTCGATCTGCGACTTGCGCTTCGCGACCGCCGGCTCGTTGAGCGGGAACTTCACCCGGTGGTTGCCGTTGGCGACCACCTTGCTCATCAGCGCGGAGTAGTCGGTGGCGATGTCGTCGCCGATGAACTCGGCCATGTTCACGAAGCCCATCACCTTGTTGTAGAAGGTGACCCAGGCGTCCATCTGGCCGAGCTCGACGTTGCCGACGATGTGGTCGAGGGCCTGGAAGAGCCGCTTGGGCTGGCCCTCGCGCGGCGTCCAGGTGCCCTGCGCGGGCGTGTAGCCCGGCAGGTAGGGACCGTCGTAGCGGCTGCGGTCGACCAGCGTGTGCCGGGTCTCGCCGTAGGTCGCGATCGCCGCGATGCGCACCGTGCCGTGCTCGTCGGTGACGTCCTCCGGCTCGCGTACGACGGTGGCGCCGGCCGTGCGCGCCTGCGCGATGCAGCGGTCGCACGTCGGGGACCTCGAGGGCGATGTCGACGACGCCGTCGCCGTGCCGCCGGTGGTGGTCGGCCAGCGGGCTGTCGGGGTCGACCGCGCCGTTGACGACGAAGCGGATCGAGCCGGAGCGCAGCACGAAGGACTTGTGGTCGCGGTTGCCGTTCTCGGGCCCGGAGTAGGCCTCGAGCTGCATGCCCCACGCGGACTGGTAGTAGTGCGCGGTCTGCGTGGCGTTGCCGACGACGAAGACGATCGCGTCCCAGCCGGTCACCGGGAAGACGTCGCGCTCCTCGTCGTACTCCACCAGCCCGACCAGCTGCTGCAGCTGCTCGAGGGTGAGGTCGGCCTTGAGCTCGTCGGCGGTCAGGGCGTGCGTCGTGGTGTCCGGCATGCCATGCATCCTGGTCGCTGACACGCATTGTGTGCAACAGTACGTCGATCCGCTGCACAACCTGCACAGCCGAAAGGTCGATCATGGACGATCTGGACACCCGATTGATCCATCTGTTCGCCGACGAGCCGCGGATCGGGGTGCTCGAGGCGTCGCGTCGGCTGGGCGTCGCGCGCGGCACCGTGCAGGCCCGGCTGGACCGACTCACGACCGCCGGGGTGATCGCGGGCTGGGGACCGGTGCTGGACCCCGAGGCGATCGGCTACCCGGTGACTGCGTTCCTGACCCTCGAGATCCGCCAGGGGGCGGGCCACGTCTCGGTGGCCGAGCACCTCGCCACCATCCCCGAGGTGCTGGAGGCCTTCACGATCACCGGCGCGGGCGACATGTGGGCGCGGGTGGTGGCGCGCTCCAACGCCGACCTGCAGCGGGTGATCGACGCCGTGCTCTCCGACGCGGGGATCGTCCGGTCCTCGACCGTGATCGCGCTCGCCACCCAGATCCCGCATCGGGTGCTCCCGCTCGTCGACGCGTCGTCGTAGGGTCACGATCGTGACTCTCGTAGCCGGCATCGACTGCTCGACCCAGACCACCAAGGTCGTCGTGTGCGACCCCGAGACCGGGGCGGTGGTGCGCGAGGGCCGCGCCTCGCACCCCGACGTGACCGAGATCGACGCCCGCGTCTGGTGGCAGGCCTGGGAGCAGGCCTCCGAGGGGCTGCTCGAGGGCGTCGAGGCGATCGCCGTCGGCGGCCAGCAGCACGGGATGGTGCTCGTCGACGAGGCCGGCACCCCGGTGCGCGACGCCCTGCTGTGGAACGACAACCGCTCCGCCCCGCAGGCCGGCGCCCTGATCGAGGAGCTCGGCGGCGCGCAGGCGTGGGCCGAGCGCACCGGCGTCGTCCCGGTCGCCAGCTTCACCGTCACCAAGCTGCGCTGGGTGGCTGAGCACGAGTCCGACGTGATCGCGCGCGCGGCCGGCGTGCTGCTGCCCCACGACTGGATCACCCACCAGCTGCGCGGCGGCGCCGGCGAGCCCACCACCGACCGCGGCGACGCGTCGGGCACGGGCTACTGGTCGGCCGCGACCGGCGCCTACGACACCGACCTGCTGCGCACCGCCGCCGGCCGGGAGCTCGCCGTACCCCGCGTGGCCGGGCCCCGGGAGGCGGTGGGTGAGACGCCCGGCGGCATCCGGCTCGCACCCGGCACCGGCGACAACATGGGCGCCGCGCTGGGCCTCGACCTCCAGCCCGGCGACGTCGTGGTGTCCCTGGGCACCAGCGGCACGGTGTTCGCGGTCTCCGACGAGCCGGCCGCCGACGCCTCCGGCATCGTGGCCGGCTTCGCCGACGCCACCGGCCGCTTCCTGCCGCTCGTGTGCACCCTCAACGCCGCCCGGGTGATCGGCTCCGCGCTGCGGATGGCCGGCAGCGAGCTCGGCGACCTCGACCGGCTCGCGCTCTCGGTCGACGACACCGCCGGCCTGGTGCTGCTGCCCTTCCTCGACGGCGAGCGCACGCCCGCGCTGCCGGAGGCGACCGGCGTCCTGCACGGCCTGACCCGGCACAACGCGACACCGGCCCATCTGGTGCGTGCCTCGGTCGAGGGCATGCTGTGCGGGCTGGCCGACGCTGTCGCGCCGCTCAGCGCCTGCGGCGTCACCCCGCGGCGCATCGTGCTGATCGGCGGCGCGGCCCGCTCCGAGGCCGTACGACGGATCGCGGCGGGGCTGTTCGCGCTGCCGGTCGTCGTGCCCGAGCCGGCGGAGTACGTCGCCCTCGGCGCGGCCCGCCAGGCCGCCTGGACGCTCGCGCAGGGCACGAGCGCTCCGACGTGGCAGCGGGCCGACACCGTCGTGGAGCCCGAAGCGAGCCGGTCCGACTACTTCGCCGGCGTGCGGGCGTCCTACACCTCGGTGCTGGAGCGCGCCCAGCCGCTGCTCAGAGCGCGGAAAAGCTGATCACCGTCGTCGCGAGGTAGTCCTCCCCGGGACGCAGGAGGCACGAGGGCCAGCCCTCGGCGGGTGTCCGGTGCGGCGAGTCCGAGACCAGCTGCGGCTCGAGCGCGATGCCGGCGCCCTGCTCGTAGGAGCCGCCCGACGTGCCGCGCAGCGTGCCGTCGAGCTTGTTGCCGGTGTAGACCTGCACGGCCGGCTGGTCCGAGGCCATCCGCAGCCGCAGTCCCCCGGCCGGCGACTCCAGCACCGCCACCTCGCGCACGCCCTGTCCTGGTACGACGAACGAGTGGTCGATCCCGCCGGAGAGCACGAGCTGCTCGTCGTGCTGCTCCGGCGGCAGGTCGCGGCGCAGCACGTCACCGAGCCGCGTGGGCCGACGCAGGTCCAGGGGCGTGCCGTCGACGGGCGCCAGGTGCCCGAGCGGGATCGCGGTCGCGTCGGTGGGCGCGAAGAGTCCCGACGGCACGGTGAGCAGGTGGTCCTCGATCGCACCCGACCCCTCGCCGTCGAGGTTCCAGTAGGCGTGCGTGGTCAGGTTGACCGGCGTCGGCGCGGTGGTGCGCGCCGTCCACGTGAGCCGCAGGCTGTCGCCGTCGACCTCGTAGCGCACGCGCGCCGTCAGCTCGCCCGGGAAGCCCTGGTCGCCGTCGGGGCTGGTCAGGACCAGCTCGGCGTGGTCGGGCCCGTGGTCCACGACCTCCCACAGACGCCGGTCGAAGCCGTCGGGGCCGCCGTGCAGGGTGTGACCGCGGTCGTTGGTGGGCAGCCGGTGCACGACCCCGTCGATGGGTAGGTGGCCGTGGGCGATCCGGTTGCCGTAGCGGCCGACGACGGCGCCGACGTAGGCCGTTGAGGCGAGGTAGTCGCTCACGGTGGAGTGCCCGAGCGCGACGTTGCGCGGGCCGTCGGCCAGCGGCACCTCGAGCCGGTGCAGGGTGGCTCCGAGGTCGAGCAGGTCGACCACCAGGCCCGGCTCGCGGCCGATCCGGAGCCGGTGCACGGTGCGGCCGTCAGGGAGCTCTCCGAAGGGCGTCACGCCGGTGAGGTTAACACCGACGGCCTCAGGCGTGCCTCGGTGCAGCAGGCTCGTCAGGTCAGTCGCTGGGTCACCGCAGCCGCGGCGGCCACCACCCGCGGCCCGACCTCGGCCGCGTCGAAGTCGCCGAGCGAGACGATCCCCACCGACGCCTCGAGCCCCTCGAGCCCGGGCACCGGTGCGGCGACGCCGTGCGCACCCGCCTGGATCTCGCCGCGGGTCTCCACGAAGCGCGGCCGGTCGTCGGCGCGGGCGGCCGTGCGGCCGAGCAGGATCGCCTTGCCGGCTGCTCCCTGGCCCAGCGGGTGCCGGGCGCCCACCCGGTAGGAGACGTGGTAGTCGGTCCAGCTCGGCTCGACCACGGCGATGGCCAGGGCCTCCTCGCCGTCGGCGACCGTGAGGTGGGCGGTGCTGCCGACCTCCTCGGCAAGCTCGCGGAGCACCGGGGTCGCCAGCTCCCGCAGCACCGGGTGCAGGCCGCGGGCGAGCGCGAGCACGCCGAGACCGACATGCAGCCGGCCGTTCGCGTCCCGCCGGGCGAGTCCGTGCTGCTCCAGGGTGGCGACCAGGCGGTAGACCACCGTGCGGTTCACGCCGATCGCCGCCGCCAGCGCGGTGACGGTCAGCCCCGACGGCGTGTCCGCCAGCACCCGCAGCACGCGGAGCCCACGGTCCAGGGTCTGCGAGGTCTCCGCCGTCATGCAGGGAGGCTATCGCCCGCGCTTCGCACGGGTTAGGAGCTGCGCCGCTCTGCGGCCCAGTCCCGGATCCGGTCGATGCGGTGCTGCAGCTGGTCGGCCGTGGCCACCGCGGCCGCGGGACCGCCGCACTCCTTGCGCAAGGTGGCATGAGTGACGCCGTGCGGCTTCCCGGTGCGGTGGTTCCAGGCGGCCACCAGCCCGTTGAGCTCGCGACGCAGCGTGGCCAGGTGCTCGTGGGTCGAGACGTCCCGCTCGACGTCGTCCGGCGTCGACGACGTGCGGCGCTGCTGCTTGGCGCGGTCGCTCTGCCGCTGGTGCAGCAGGTCCCGGACCTGCGAGGCCTCGAGCAGCCCGGGGATCCCCAGGAAGTCCATCTCCTCCTCGGAGCCCACGTGCACCTCCCCCGCGTGCCCGAACTCGCCGCCGTCGTAGAGCACCCGGTCGAAGCGGGCCTCGGAGTCGAGGGCCTCGAAGCTGCCCAGCTCCTCGGCGCCGGCCGCCTCGGACGCGTTGGCCTGGGCCAGCAGCTCGTCCTCGGCCGCGAAGATGTCGCCCTCGTCCGCGATCCGGCGCTGGAGCACGTGGTCGCGCGTCACCTCCATCTCCGAGGCGTAGCCGAGCAGGTGGGGCACCGACGGCAAGAACACCGAGGCGGTCTCGCCCCGTCGCCGTGCCCGGACGAAGCGCCCGACGGCCTGGGCGAAGAACAGCGGGGTCGCCGTGCGCGTGGCGTAGACCCCGACCGCGAGCCGCGGCACGTCCACGCCCTCCGAGACCATCCGGACCGCGACCAGCCAGCGGGTCTCGCTCTCCGCGAAGGTCGAGATCCGCTTGCTGGCGGCCTTCTCGTCCGACAGCACGAGCGTCGGCTTCTCCCCCGTGAGAGCGCTCAGCAGGGCGGCGTACGCACGGGCCGAGTCCTGGTCGGAGGCGATCACCATCGCGCCCGCGTCGGGCACGTGCCGGCGTACCTCGGTCAGACGCTTGTCGGCCGCGGCCAGCACGGAGGGCATCCACGCCCCCTGCGGGTCCAGCGCGGTGCGCAGCGCCTGCGCGGTCAGGTCCCTGGTCAGCGGCTCACCGAGCCGGGCGGAGATCTCGTCACCGGCCCGCGTGCGCCACTGCATCTCGCCGCTGTAGGCCATGAACAGCACCGGGCGTACGACGTGGTCGGCCAGCGCCTCGCCGTAGCCGTAGGTGTAGTCGGCGACGCTGCGACCGACGCCGTCGGGGCCGGGCGCGTAGGACACGAACGGGATCGGGTTGATGTCGGAGCGGAAGGGCGTGCCGGTCAGCGCCAGGCGGCGGTGTGCCGGCTCGAAGGCCTCGCGCACCGCGTCGCCCCACGACAGCGCGTCGCCGGCGTGGTGCACCTCGTCGAGGATGACCAGCGTCTTGAAGCGCTCGGTGCGGATCCGGTGCGCCAGCGGGTTGACCGCGACCCCGGCATAGGTGACCGCGACGCCGACGAAGTCCTGGCTGGTCTTGCCGGCCCGACCGCTGTAGGTCGGGTCGATCGGGATGCCGGCGCGGGCGGCGGCCTCGGCCCACTGGGTCTTCAGGTGGTCGGTCGGCGCGACGACCGTGACCCGGTCCACCAGCCGCTTGCCGAGCAGCTCGGCGGCCACCGTCAGCGCGAACGTGGTCTTCCCGGCGCCCGGGGTGGCGACGGCCAGGAAGTCCTTGGGGCTGTCGGCGAAGTACTGCGTCAGCGCGGCGGTCTGCCACGCGCGCAGCTTCGCGACGGTGCCCCACGCCGCGCGCTCCGGGTAGGCGACGGGCAGCACGGGGGTCGGGTCGAGGCCGAGGTCGACGGCGTCAGTGGGGTCGGTCAACATCTCTCAGACAGGGTGCGGAGGCGGGTGCGGCAGCGGGCTGCTCGGACTACTCGTCGCCGTCCTTCTTCATCTGCTCCCAGACGTCCTTGCACTCCGGGCACACGGGGTACTTCTCCGGGTCGCGACTGGGCACCCAGACCTTGCCGCACAGGGCGACGACGGGCGTGCCCATGATCATCGCCTCGGTGAGCTTGTCCTTCTCCACGTAGTGGGAGAACCGCTCGTGGTCGCCCGGCTCGGCGGGCGCCGTGCGGCGGTCCTCGATGGTCTGGGAACCGGGGCTCATCTGGGTGCTCACGAGGACCGATCCTAGCCTCCGCCGGCCGGTGCTCAGTTCA
This sequence comes from uncultured Actinomycetota bacterium, assembly GCA_963845655.1. Classification (GTDB taxonomy): domain Bacteria; phylum Actinomycetota; class Actinomycetes; order Propionibacteriales; family Nocardioidaceae; genus Nocardioides_B. The sequence goes on from CAWJTB010000006.1 coordinate 42,045, forward strand.
TGCTGGGGTCCAGCGGGCGGGTCGAGACCCACGCCAGCTCGCCCGGCTGCCGGCGCAGGACGCGCATCCACAGGCCCAGGGGGTCACCGCCGAAGAGGTCTCCCGGAACACTGTGGACGACGTACCAGGAGCCCGACCGGATCTCCTCGGCGAGCTGCTCCTCGCCCCAGCCGGCGTAGCCCGCGAAGATCCGAAGGCCGGTCAGGGCCGGGCGCACCACCTCGGTCGGCGTGTCGAGATCGAGGATGCCGACGCCGTCGAACAGCCGGCGGAAGCCGACCGGGTCGCTGTCCTGCGCCTCGTCGAGGGCGGCGACGGCCAGCGCGGAGTCGGTGCTCACCGGTCCGCCGGAGAAGAGCACGTCCGGAGAGCCGGAGGCCGTCCAGTCCGGCAGGATCTCGGCGACCTCCACGGTGGAGGGCCGGTTCAGCACCACGCCGAGGGCGCCGTTGTCGTCCACGTCCAGGATCAGCACGACGGTGCGCTCGAAGTGGGGGTCGAGCAGGGCGGGCGCCGCGACCAGGAGCGTGCCGGGCTCGACCCCGGCGCTCCCGGCCGACTCAGCCATGGCGCCCGTCAGGCATCGATCGTCGCCACCTTGCTGCTCGCCTCCGCCGCGGCGCGGACCGCGGTCGCCACCGACGTGTGCACGTCGGCGTGGAAGACGCTGGGGATGATGTAGTTGGCGTTGAGCTCGCTCTCGGTGACCACGCCCGCGATGGCCTCGGCGGCGGCGACGAGCAGCGAGTCGTCGATCTGGTTGGCCATCGCATCGAGCAGCCCGCGGAACACGCCGGGGAACGCCAGCACGTTGTTGATCTGGTTGGGGTAGTCGGAGCGGCCGGTCGCCACGACCGCGGCGTGCCGTCGGGCCACCCCCGGGTCGATCTCGGGGACCGGGTTGGCCAGCGCGAAGACGATCGCGTCCGGACCCATGGCGGCGACGTCGTCCCCGTCGAGCACGTTCGGCGCCGAGACCCCGATGAAGACGTCCGCGCCGACGACGGCCTCCTTCAGCGAGCCCGTGAGGTGCGTCTTGTTGGTCGACTCGGCGAGCGCGAACAGCGACTCGTGCAGCCCCGGGCGGTCGCGGTAGACGACCCCCTCCACGTCGGCCACGACGACGTCGCGGGCTCCCGCCTCGAGGAGCAGGCGGAGGATCGCCGTACCGGCCGCTCCCGCGCCGGACATCACGATGCGGACGTCACCGAGGGGCTTGCCCACCACGCGCAGCGCGTTGGTCAGCGCCGCCAGCACGACGATGGCCGTGCCGTGCTGGTCGTCGTGGAAGACCGGGATGTCGAGGATGTCGCGCAGCCGACGCTCGATCTCGAAGCAGCGCGGCGCCGAGATGTCCTCGAGGTTGATGCCGGCGAAGCCGGGCGAGATGGCCCGCACGATCTCGACGATCGCGTCCGGGTCCTGGGTGTCGAGGCACAGCGGCCAGGCGTCGATGCCCGCGAACCGCTTGAACAGCGCCGACTTGCCCTCCATCACCGGGAGGGCGGCCTCGGGACCGATGTTGCCGAGGCCGAGGACGGCGGAGCCGTCCGTGACGACCGCGACCGAGTTGCGCTTGACCGTCAGCCGCCGGGCGTCCTCGGGGTTGGCGGCGATCGCCTGGCAGACCCGGGCGACGCCGGGGGTGTAGACCATCGAGAGGTCGTCTCGGTTGCGGATCGGGTGCTTGGAGGCCATCTCGATGGTGCCGCCGAGGTGCATCAGGAAGGTCCGGTCGGAGACCTTGTGCACCGTCACGCCGTCGATGCCGCGCAGCGCCTCGACGATCCGGTCCGCGTGCTCGGTGTCCGAGGCCGCGCACGTGACGTCGATGCGGAGCCGGTCGTGCCCCGAGGCGGTGACGTCGAGCGCGGTCACGATGCCGCCCGCCTCCTCCACGATCTGCGTCAGCATGCTGATCGCCGAGCCGCCCGCGGGGAGCTCGAGGCGGACGGTGATCGAGTAGGAGATGCTGGGGGCGCTGGCGGACTGCGTCGTGTCGCTCACCTGCTCATCGTGTCACGTCGGGCGACGCATCGACCACGAGCGCCCCGGCCGCGACACCGCTCTGGGTCAGGCGGCCAGGTGGGCCTTGATCCGGCCGACCAGGGAGGCCGAGCGGTGGTCGGTGGCGCTCGGGCGCGGCACGGCACTCGGGTCGTGGCCGGCTCGGGCCTGCTCCTCCAGGGCGCGCCCGACGCGCAGGGCCCGGGCGTCCGAGGTGCTGGCGCGCCCGGACATGACGGCCATCAGCACCCAGTCCTTGCGGCGGGCCCGCTCGAGGGCCTGTCCCATCTCGGGCGTGGTCGGCGCACTGGTCCTCGCGTCGAGGATCTCGCGCACGCCGACCAGGTCGCGCGCGGTGCTGCGCCAGGCGCGGAGCACCGCGGACTCGAGGTCCGCGGGCTCGTCGGCCAGGTTCCGCTCGATGGTGCCGGACAGGCGGGTGTGCCAGCGGGTCTGCAGCGCGGCGACCAGCGCGAAGTCGTCGTCGAAGGTCTCGCGCACGCCGGCGACGTCGGTCGGCAGCACGCCGTCGCGGCGGGTGTTCGCGGTCTCCACGACGGCGCGGAGGACGTCAGCGCGGTGGTGGTGGACTCGTCGATCGATCATGGTCTGCTCCTCTCTCACATACTGTGAGTACGTACTCATCGTATGTGGGCATACCGTCGGTATGCAAACGGTGCCGACGTGACCTCCGGCACGGTCGTACGGGGCGCTCGCGCCTATGCTTTCCAGATGACCGCACGGGTTCCCAAGAGCGTCGCGAAGCAGGCGTTGCGCACGGTGCAGGGCACCTCGCGTCGCCAGGCGTACTCCGCCTCGACCCGCCGCGCGCTCGTGGACGTCGCGACCGAGCTGTTCGCCGACCGCGGCTATGCCGGCACCAGCCTCGACGAGATCGTGGCCGGCGCCCGGGTCACCAAGGGGGCGCTCTACCACCACTTCAGCGGCAAGCAGGCGCTGTTCGAGTCGGTCTTCGAGCGGGTCGAGGAGCGGGCGGCCAAGGACATCCGACGCGCCGTCCGCGGCCAGCGCGACCCCTGGGACAAGGCGCTCGGTGGGCTGCGCGCGTTCCTCGACGTGCTCCAGGACCCCAGCTACCGCCGGATCGTGATCGCCGACGGGCCCGCCGTGCTGGGCTACGAGCGCTACCGCGAGCAGGAGGAGCGCACCACCTTCGGCATCGTGCAGGAGATCGTCTCCAGCCTGCTGTCGACCTACGACCTGGCGCCCAGCATGATCGAGACCTTCAGCCGGGTCTTCTTCGGGGCCATGGCGGCCTCGGGGGCGGCTGTCTCCACTGCCGACGACCCGCGACGCGCCTCCGACGACGTCGAGGCCGCCATCGCCTACATCCTGGCGGGCCTGCGGGCGATGGCCGAGTCGGGCGCGACTCTTCCCGGGCCGGCCGGCCCACTGGCACAGGGTCCGGCGACCGCTCCGGGCGCCGACGGATCCGACTCCGGTGAGACCGCCGATCAGTGACTACCGGCGGATCGTGACGTCGCCGCCGGCGGCGGGCACGAGCTCCACCCAGGTCTGCCCGGCGGGGACCTTCAGGTCCCCGGCGCGGGTGCTCAGCGAGATCGTGGAGCCCAGCGTCTTGCTCCACGTGCCGCGCACGACCCGGCCGCCGTGGAAGAGCATCGCCTGCCCCTTGCCGACGAACTTGGTCTCCGGCACCGGGTTGCCGGCGGGGTCGCGGTAGCCCGCGTCGCCGACCTTCACGCGCAGGACGAGCACGTTGTCGGGGCGGAAGCGGTCACCGCTGCGCGGCGAAGCTGTTGAGGTTGGTGTAGGTCCCGCGCTCGTACCTCCACGAGGTGGTGTGGCTCGGGGAGAACACCGCGGACAGACCCTTGGCCGGCTGGCCCCGCGGCACGTCCTCGGCCGCACCGAACGGCAGGTAGGGGTCGACGGTGTCCTTGACCTTGACCTTCGTCGCCAGCGCGGCGAGGTTCATCATCAGGTTGTACGGCGCCCGGCGGGCGTTGTCGCGTCGATAGCCGGTGGAGCCCTCCGTGAAGGTCGTGATGCCGGCGGCCTTGACCCGGCGCACGGTCGGCGGCGCCCCGCCGCTGGCCACCAGCACGGCCTTGGCCGGCTTGACGATGCCGATGTCGGTGGCGCGCATCGAGCGCACCGGGCCGACGAGCCGGGGCGTCCGCTGGTAGTAGAAGACCGCCAGCCGGGTGGCGCCGCCCTCGACCAGCTCCTCGGTGACCAGGTCGGCCTGCCCGAGCCCGACCTGGGGGCTGCTGGCGGAGGTGTTGTCGATCTTGACGACCATCACCGGGTGCGTGGGGGCCTCGCCCTTGACCGGGAGGCCCGTGAGCGGCCACTGCCCGGAGAGGGTGAGCCCGTCGGCGGTGGACTGCGCTCCGGGCTTGTCCGGGCCCGGCCCCCCGGAGTCGGAGGTGCAGCCCGCGAGTGCCAGGGACGCGCTCAGCGCGAGCCCGACGAGGGCCCGCGTCCGGGAGGAGGTGCCGGTCATGCGCCCAGTGTGGCCCAGCGGGCGACCGATCGGGTCGACCCTCCCCCGGCCCGCCGCGTGTCGCGCGCGGCCCTCAGATCTTGGCGCCGCCGTCGACGTACAGCGTCTGCCCGGTGATGAACGACGCCTCGTCCGAGCACAGGAACGCCGCGGTGGCGGCGATGTCCTCGGGCTGGCCGACGCGGCGCATCGGGGTCGCGGCGGCCGCGCCCTCACGGTAGGCCTCGGGCTCGACGCCGACCCGCCGGGCGGTGGCGTCGGTCATGTCGGTGACGATGAAGCCGGGCGCGATCGCGTTGACGTTGATCCCGAACGGACCGAGCTCCAGGGCGAGCGTGCGGGTGAAGCCCTGCAGACCCATCTTCGCCGCGGAGTAGTTGGCCTGGCCCCGGTTGCCGAGCGCGGAGACGCTCGAGAGGTTGAGGATCTTGCCGTGCTTCGCGGCGACCATGTGCTTCTGCGCGGCCCGGCTCATCAGGAACGACCCCTTGAGGTGCACGTCCATGACGGCGTCCCAGTCGTCCTCGGTCATCTTGAACAGCAGGTTGTCCCGCGTGACCCCGGCGTTGTTGACGAGCACGTCGATCTTCCCGAGCTGCTCGACGACCGCGCTGACCGCCGCCTCGACGGAGTCCGCGTCGGCGACGTTGCAGGCCACCCCGATCGCCCGCTCGGCGCCGAGACCGGACGCGGTGGCGGCGGCCGCCTCCTGGTCGAGGTCGAGCACCGCGACGGCGGCGCCCTCCGAGGCGAAGCGCTGGGCGGTGGCGGCACCGATCCCGCGCGCGCTGCCCGTGACCACGGCTACCTTGCCGGCGAAGCGACTCATCTCGGATCTTCCTCTCGTGGGCGCCGGATCCGGCGCGGGTCGCGCTGACGAGGTCACTGTAGGGGCGGCCCTCAGGGCGCCGTGGCCCAGCCCAGGTAGAGGTGGCTGAACGGCTTGGGACCTGGGGCGTAGAACCGCTCGAGGTCGCCGATCGTGAAGCCCGCTCGCTCGACCCGCTCCGCGATCGGCCTGGTCAGGTGGCAGCCGGCGAACACCCGCCGCTGGAACGGCTCGATCCGATGCTGCCAGCGTGCGACGCCGGCCGACGGGGCAAGACCGTGCTCGGCGAAGTGCAGTCGCCCGCCGGGCCGGAGCACGCGCCGCAGCTCCGCGAGGGCAGCGTCGAGGTCCGGGATCGTGCACATGGTGAAGGTCGAGAGGGCGGCGTCGTACGACGCGTCGGGCAGGTCCAGCCGCTCGCCGTCGAGCCCCTCACGGCGTACGTCGACCGTGCTCGCCCCGAGGCGGGGCAGCGCCGCACGCCACGCCACGTCGGAGGGCTCGACCGCACTCACCCGGGTCACGGCCGGTGGGTAGTGGCGGACGTTGAGGCCGGAGCCGAAGCCGATCTCGACCACCTCGCCGTGCAGGCCCTGGCAGACCAGCGCGCGCAGCTCGTGGACCTCGGCGTTGCCCAGGCACGTGTCCACCAGCCTTGGCACGACCTGCTCGGACCACCAGCCGGCCATCAGGCGGCGTCCTCGAGCGCTGCGCGCAGCCGGGCGGCGTGCTCGGCGCTCTCGGCGGCGTCCGCGTATCTCGTGCGGGGCCAGAAGAAGCCGCGCAGGCCGTCGCCCTTGGTGCGCGGGACGACGTGCAGATGGAGGTGGGCCACGCTCTGGCTGACCACGTTGTTCATCGCGACGAAGGAGCCCTGGGCGCCGAGCCCGTCGACGACGGCGCGGGCGACCCGCTGGCCCGCCTCGAGGAAGGGGTCACGCAGTCGCGCGGGCAGGTCGGGCAGCGTCACCACGTGCTCGCGCGGCACGAGCAGGGTGTGGCCCTTGAACACCGGCCGGACGTCGAGGAAGCCGACCACGTGCTCGGTCTCGAGCACGAGGTCGGCCTCGATGTCACCAGCGACGATGCCGCAGAAGAGGCACCCGTCCATGGTGACGGGGTCAGGCGTGGGTCTTGCTACGGCCCGAGACGCCCTCGGCGACGCCGATCAGGAGCACCGCGGCGACGATCGCGATGATCGCGCCGAGGATGTTCAGCTCGGTGATGCTGCCGGTGCCGAGCGCGCTGGCGATGATGCCGCCGATCAGCGAGCCGACGACGCCCAGGACGAGCGTCATGACGATGCTGAGGTTCTGCTTGCCGGGCTTGATCAGGCGGGCGAGTGCGCCGACGACCAGGCCGAACACGAGGAAACCGATGATGGCCATGGGTGGTCCACCTTTCAGGAGGATTGGGTACGACGTTCTGTACCCAACCACATGCGCCCCAAGCGGACTCCCCCGTTTCGCTGCCGGATCGTGATCAGCGCTCGACCTCGCGGCCTGCCATCGGGCAGACGACAGCCGCCCCGAGGTGACTCGGGGCGGCTGTCGTCGTCAAGAGGTTGATGCGGTGGGAGCTGGCGGGAATCGAACCCGCGTCCTTCGGCGCCGATCCAGGGCTTCTCCGGGTGCAGTTCGTGATGGCGTCTTCTCAGTCCCGGCACTCGCACGAACACGTCGCCGACAGACTCAGCCACAGAAAAGTCCCGACGTGTCCTCGTGGCCCGGACACGGCAGCAAGCCTCCTTGATGAGGCCAGGTTCTAGAGCGGAGGCGCCTCTAGTCTGACCCGTTCACCGTCGCTCAGGCGGCGAGGGCGAACGAACTGCGCTTGGAGTCGGCAGTTATTGGTTTCCACGGAGCGTTAACGAGATAACCGTGGATCCTCGACCCGCTTCCCCTGGAACTAACGTCCCAAGTCGAAACCGATCAGCCCCTCTTGAGTTGTTGAGCACCTGCTCTCGCAGTGTACCCGGGTCAACGCGCCCCAGGCCCTGCTATTCCCCCGCGGGTGCGCCCAGGAGCCGAACGGGGTTGTCCCAGCACACCGCGCGCAGCCAGTCGTCGCCCGAGGTCGAGACGCGCGAGGGACTCCAGCTGGTGGGCGTAGGCGTAGGGCAGGTTGGGGAAGTCCGAGCCGAGCAGGACCTTGCCGGCGTGCCCGAGGGCTCGCAGCCGCGGCCGCAGGGCGGGCGGGAACGGCGCCATCTCCTCGAAGAAGTCGGTGAACGCCATCGTGGTGTCGAGCGAGACCCGTTCGAAGTCCTCGGCGATCTCGAGGAACCCGTGGTACTCCGGGGCGCCGGCGTGCGCGATGACCGCCCCCAGTCGCGGGTGGCGCTCGAGCAGCGCGCGCATCGGCCCCGGACCGGTGTGCCGGTTGCCGACCGGTCCGCCGCTGGCGTGCACGACCACCGGGGTGCCCGCCTCCGCGAGCGCGCCCCAGGCCCCCTCGAGCAGCGGGTCGAGGAGGTCGAAGTCGCCGACCTGGACGTGCACCTTGAAGATCTCGGTGCCGTCCTCGACCAGCCCCGCGACGTACGCCGCCGCACCCTCCTCGGGGTAGAAGGTCGCCGAGCGCAGGCACTCCGGGCACGGCGTCCGCGAGCTCGCGCGCCCACCCGTTGAGGTAGGCCGCGATCCCGGGCCGGTGCGCATAGGGCAGGGACGGGAAGCGGCGTACGCCGAGGGCGCGCAGCTGCGCGACGCGCTCGTCGTCGTCGCCGCGGTAGACCAGCGGCCACTCCCGGCCGATCAGCGGCCCGGCCGCGTCGAACTGCGCGCGCACCTTGGCCATCACCGGCGGCGGCAGGAAGTGCACGTGCACGTCGTACAGCCCCGGCAGTCCGAGCGCGGCCCACCAGGCCGGGACGTCGGCGTCCTGCATCAGTCGCGGACGCCCTTGAGCCGACGACCCATCTCGACCTGCGCCTCGCGGGTGGCCTGACGCTCGGCGAGCGCGTGCCGCTTGTCGTAGGACTTCTTGCCCTTCGCCAGCGCGATCTCGACCTTGGCGCGGCCGTCCTTGAAGTACAGCGACAGCGGCACGATCGTCAGCCCGCGCTCGTTGACCCGGCGCTCGATCTTGTCGATCTCGACCCGGTTGAGCAGCAGCTTGCGCTTGCGGCGCGGCGGGGTGGTTGGTCCAGGTGCCCTGGGTGTACTCCGGGATGTGCACGCCGTGCAGCCAGATCTCGCCGCCGTCGATCTCGGCGAAGCCGTCGACCAGGGACGCACGACCCATCCGCAGCGACTTCACCTCGGTGCCCTGCAGGACCATGCCGGCCTCGAAGGTGTCCTCGATCAGGAAGTCGTGGCGCGCCTTCTTGTTCTGCGCGACGAGCTTGCGTCCCTCCTGCTTGACCATGCGGCCGATTGTCTCAGTCGTCGGCAAGCAGGTAGGTAGGGGTGCCTCAGAACCAGTTCATCGGGTTCACCGGGCTGCCGTTGGCGAGCACGGTGTAGTGCAGGTGGCAGCCGGTGGACCAGCCGGTGTTGCCGATGTAGCCGATGATCTGGCCGCGCTTGACCCGCTGGCCGGGGGCGACGATGCCGGGACCGCTCATGTGGTTGGTGATCGTGGCCAGGCCGGCGCCGTGGTGGTAGCCGTGGTCGATGACGATCCGGTTGCCGTAGGCGCTCTGGAAGTAGCGCTCCACCACGACCCCGTTGGCCGCCGAGCGGATCGGGGTGCCGCAGGCGGCGCCGAAGTCGATGCCGTCGTGCAGCGAGCGGTAGCCGTAGATCGGGTGCGTGCGCAGGCCGAACGCCGGAGGTGATGCGTGGCGCCACCGGGTAGTTCAGGAAGCCCGGCGAGCCCTGCGGGCCGTTGTCGCTGAGGATCGGACCGCTGGCCTGACCGGCACGGCGGGCGGCGGCCGCCGCGCGCCGGCGGGCCTCCTCGGCACGCTTGGCGAGGATCGCGCTGATCCGGGACTGCTCCTTCTCGAGGCCCCTGAGCTGCGCCTCGTCGGCCGCCCGGGCCTTCTCGGCCTCGCTCTGCGCCTCGGCGCGGAGGGTGACCAGGCCGGCGACGGACTGCTCGGCGGCCTCGGCCTGCGCCTCGAGGCCCTGCTTGCGCAGCAGGTTCGCGGCCGCGGCCTTGCGCTCCTCGGCCACCTCGGCCTTGGCCTCCGCGACCTGCATCTCCTGCACGGTGAGCAGCGCGCGCGACGCCTCGAGCCGGCTGAGGACCACCGACTCCTTGTCGATGACGTTCTGCACGGAGTTGAGCTGGCCGGTCAGGTCGGTGGGGTCCTGGGAGGTGAGCACCATGGACAGCCCCATCAGCGAGGGGTCGCCCTCCTGGTAGTTCTGCGACCACGATCTGCCCCAGCTCGCCCTGCTGGTCGGCGACCTTCCGGCGACCGGCGACCAGGTCGCTGCGGGCCTTGCGCAGCGTGGCGCGGGCGGCGGCCAGCTCGGCCTGCATCTGGGCGTCGAGCGCCTCGGCGGCGGCCAGCTCGCCCCGGGTCTTGGCCAGGTGGGCCTGGGCCGCGGCCAGCTGGGCCTGGGCGGCTGCGCAGCGCGATGGCGGCCGCGCGGACCTGGGCGCTGGACTCCTCGAGGTCGTCGTGCACGCCGTTGATCTGCTTCTCGATCTTCTGCTTCTTCTCGACGAGCTCCTCAGCGTGCGCCAGCGGCAGCGCGGCGATGCCGAGCAGCACGCTGCCGGAGAGGACCAGTGCGAGCGCGCGACAACGGGTCGAGCGGGGAAGGGTGCGAAGCACAGTCTGCCTTTGGCGTCTCGGGGAAGAAGGCACTTCGACGGTAACCCAACGAGGTCACACTTTGAGGTATTTCCGTGTCATTACCAGGGTCGGGATCAACGTGAGCGCCAACCCGATCGCGGCGATCGTGCGCGATGGCGGAGATCGCGTTGCTCCAGTCGATCCAGGCCACGATGTTCGACGACGGTCTCAGCGTGTTGTAGATGACGACCCACATGAACAGCAGCAACGCCCCCGCCGAGAGGCTCACCCCGATCAGGGCGGCCACCAGGGACTCCATCAGGAACGGCAGCTGGATGTAGAGGCTGGAGGCGCCCGACCAGGCGCATGATCCCGATCTCCCGCCGGCGCGCGAACGCCGCGAGCCGGATCGTGTTGCCGACCTGCAGCACCGCGGCCACGACCAGGAACGACGCGATCGAGATCGCTCCCCACTTCATCACGTTCATCCAGAAGTAGATCGGCTTCAGCACCGCGCGCAGGTCGCGCACGGTCGCGACGCCCGGCAGCCCGGCGACGGCGCTCTTCACGCCCTGGAACTTCTCGGGGTCCTCGAGCTGGACCCAGTAGGACTCCTGCATGTCCGAGGGCTTGATCGCGTCGTACACCCGTCGCTCGGTGTCGTTGTCGGACACGTAGGCCTCGCGCCACTTGTCGTAGGCCTGCTGCTTGCCCTCCAGGCGGTACGACGACACCTCGGCGTTGGTGGACAGCACCTGCCGGACGGCGTCCTTCTGGGCGGTCGTGACCTCGCCGTTGACGCAGTTGGCCGCGGTGGAGTTCTGGTTGCACAGGAAGACGGTGATCTGGAGCTTGCTGCCCCAGTACTCCTCGGCCTTGTCGGCCTGCGCGTTGAGCAGCAGGCCCATGCCCGACCAGGGTCAGGGAGACGAAGATCGTCACGATCACCGCGATGGTCATCGAGACGTTGCGGCGCAGGCCGTTGCCGAGCTCGGAGAACACGTAGGTCAGCTGCATGGGTCTGGTGCTGCTCCTCTGGACTGGTGCAGTCGTCGGGTGGGCGGCGGCCGGGTCGCTCCGGCGGTGCCCCTCGGGTCAGTGCTGGTAGCCGTAGACGCCGCGGGACTGGTCGCGCACGACGGTGCCGTTGGACAGCTCGATGACGCGCTTGCGCATCTGGTCGACGATGCCGGCGTCGTGGGTCGCCATCAGGACGGTGGTGCCGGTGCGGTTGATCCGGTCGAGCAGCTTCATGATGCCGACCGAGGTGTTCGGGTCGAGGTTGCCGGTGGGCTCGTCGGCGATCAGGATCATCGGCCGGTTGACGAAGGCCCGCGCGATCGCCACCCGCTGCTGCTCGCCGCCGGACAGCTCGTCGGGCAGCCGGTCGCCCTTGCCCTCCAGGCCGACCAGCTCGAGGGTCTCGGGGACGACCTTGTTGATGTGCGAGCTGCGGCTTGCCGATCACCTGCAGCGCGAACGCGACGTTCTCGCTCACCGTCTTGTTCGGCAGCAGCCGGAAGTCCTGGAAGACGGTGCCGATCTGGCGGCGCAGCGCCGGCACCTTCCAGCTCGCGAGCCGGTTGATCTCCTTGCCGGCGACGTAGACCTTGCCCTGCGATCGGGCCGCGCCTCGCGGAGCACCAGACGCAGGAAGGTCGACTTGCCGGAGCCGGACGCCCCCACGAGGAAGACGAACTCGCCCTTCTCGATGTCGACGGTCACGGCGTCGAGCGCCGGGCGGTTGGTGCCGCCGTAGTGCTTGGAGACGTTCTCGAATCGGATCACGGGAAGGTGTTGGCCGGGCTCGGGGACAGACGTCTTGCATGCGCGGGACCAACCCGTCCGTCACGGGGTGCTACCGGCATCCGACCAACTCCGGAGTCTAGGTCACGAACCTGGGAGACCCGAACCAGCGCGCCGCGGGGTTCGCTAGGGTCGGGGCCGTGTCCGAGTCGCGCGTCGCCCGCGCCGAGGCCCGGCGGCGGCGCACCCGGGTCCGCCTCGCGGTGGCCGCCGTGCTCGCGGTGCTGCTGACCGTCACGGTCGTCGGGCTGCTGGTCCGGCTCCGGTGCGGACCCCTCGTCGAGCGCCCCTCCCCGCCGTACGACGCCCTCCCCGAGCCCGACGCCCCTGGAGTCGGTCGACCTCAGCGCGCTCCCGATCGACCGTCAGCCGTTCTGCGACCGGGTCGAGGCCGAGGCCGTGGAGACCGCGCTCGGCGGACCGGTCAGCGAGACCGGCCACTACGACAGCGGCGACCGGGTGCCGCTCGCGCCGGGCGTCACCGACGTGGCCCACGAGTTCAACTGCACCTTCGAGTCCGGCGACGGGACGCAGGCCCGGGCCTGGGTCTTCGCCGGGCCGGTCGCCGGCCGCGCACGCGGCACGTCGCTCGTGCGCGAGGCGCGCGGCGGCGAAGGGCTGCGCCGCGGTCGCGGATGCGCCGGCCTACGGCACCGCCGTCCGTCGCGACCTACTGCCGCAGCGCGCAAGCCGGCGACCTCGGCGTTCACGCGTCAGCGGGCTGTTCGGGGACGCCTGGCTCAGCTGCCGGCTGACCGACTCACGACGGCCGCGGGCACGCGCGCCGAGACGGTGCGCCGCGGCGAGCAGTGGTGCGCTGAGCGCTGGCCGACCACCCTGGGCGCCCGGCCCTGAGTCAGTCGGCCGTGCTGTCGGCGTGGTCGGCGCCCCGTCGCCAGCGGATGCCGGCCTCGAGGAAGTCGTCGATCTCGCCGTCGAACACCGACGGCGGGGTTGCCCTACTCGTAGCCGGTGCGGAGGTCCTTGACGATCTGGTAGGGGTTCAGCACGTAGTTGCGCATCTGGTCGCCCCACGACGCCTGGCACGTCGCCGCGCAGTCTCGTCGAGCTGGGCCTTCTCCTCGGCCTTCTTCAGCGCGAGCAGCTTGGCCTTGAGCACGATCATCGCGCTGGCCTTGTTCTGCAGCTGGCTCTTCTCGTTCTGGCAGGAGACGACGGTGCCGGTCGGGATGTGGGTCAGCCGGACCGCGGAGTCGGTGGTGTTGACCGACTGGCCGCCCGGGCCGCCGGAGCGGTAGACGTCGGTGCGGATGTCCTCGTCGGGGATCTCGATCTCGTCGGTCTGCTCGAGCACCGGGACGACCTCGACGGCGGCGAAGCTGACGTCTGCCGCCGGCCCTGGTTGTCGAAGGGGCTGATCCGGACCAGCCGGTGGGTGCCGGCCTCGACCGAGAGGGTGCCGTAGGCGTAGGGCGCGTGGACCGCGAAGGTGGCGGACTTGAGGCCGGCCTCCTCGGCGTAGGAGGTGTCGAAGACCTCGACGGGGTAGTTGTTGCGCTCGGCCCAGCGGGTGTACATCCGCATCAGCATCTCGGTGAAGTCGGCCGCGTCGACGCCGCCGGCGCCGGAGCGGAGCGTGACCAGCGCCTCGCGGGCGTCGTACTCGCCGGAGAGCAGGGTGCGGACCTCGAGGGCCTCGACCGACTTGTGCGAGCCGAGCCAGCTCGGCCTCGGCGTCGGCGAGCGCGGAGTCGTCGCCCTCCTCCTGCGCCAGCTCGAACATGATCGCGAGGTCGTCGAGGCGCGCCTGCAGACCGGTGAAGCGGTCGAGCTCGCCCTGCAGCACCGAGAGCCGGCCGGTCACGCGCTGGGCGTTGGCCTGGTCGTCCCACAGGTCGGGGGCGGCGACCTCCTCGCCGAGCCGCGCGATCTCGGCGCGCATCGCGTCGAGGTTCGAGCACCTGCTCGATGGTGTGCATCGTCGCCTGGAGCTGTCTTGATCTGGGTCGTGAAGTCGGGGCCTGCCACAACCGGGGAGCCTACGCGACCCCGTCGCATGCCGCCGCCGACGAGTGGGTACGTCGGGGGCAGACCGAACCAGTCGACGGAACGGGAGGCGCACGATGCCGCAGCAGGCCTGGAGCAACAAGCGCGAGCGTCAGTACGAGCACATCAAGGACGGCCTCGAGGACAGCGGCCGCGACGAGTCCACTGCGAAGGAGATCGCGGCCCGGACGGTGAACAAGGAGCGGGCCCGGGCGGGTGAGTCCGAGCAGGCCAGCCGGTCCTCGACCGAGGACATCTCCTCGGGACGACGCGGCGGGCTGCGCTCACACCGGGGCGCGGGCGGCCGCACCCGCGACCAGCTCTACAACGAGGCGAAGGCACAGGGTGTCGAGGGCCGCTCGAAGATGAGCAAGGCCGAGCTGGAGCGCGCCGTCGGGCGCTCGTCGTCATGACCCTGCCGTGACGGGCGGCCAGGCCGACGAGTCCGAGGACGAGCGCCTCACCCGCAACCTCAACGAGCTGCTGCAGGAGCTGCGGGTCACCCAGACCGGCATCCAGATCCTGACCGGCTTCCTGCTGACCGTGCCGTTCAGCAGCCGCTTCGACGAGCTCGACACGGTGCAGCGCGTGACCTACTTGGCGATCCTGTCCGGGTCGGTGATCGCCACCGGGCTGATCACGGCGCCGGTGGCGTTCCACCGGATGCTGTTCCGGCACGGTCAACGGCCGTGGCTGGTGGCGGCGGCCAACCGCTCGGCGCGCGCCGGCCTGCTGATGCTCGGCCTGACCACGTCGGGCGTGGTGTGGCTGGTCTTCGACCTGGTCACCACCCGCGGCCTCGCCGCGATGGCGGGCACCCTGGCGGTGCTGTTCTTCGCGACCCTGTGGGTGGTGGTGCCCCTCCGGGCGCCCCGGGCGGAGCACCCGACGGGGTGAGACTCAGGTCAGCTCGGTGCGCAGGTCCTTGAGGATCCGCGACAGCAGCCGGGAGACCTGCATCTGGGTGACGCCGATGTCCTGGGCGATCTGCTCCTGGGTCCACCCGTGGAAGAAGCGCAGCTCGATGATCCGGCGGTCCCGCGGCGCCAGCGCCCGGACGACCGGTCCGAGGACGACGCGCGCCTCGGCGCTCTGGAAGTCCTCGCCCTGGTCGGGCATCAGGTCGCCGAGGGTGGCCGCACCGTCCGCCCCGACCGGGCACGTCGAGGGAGGCCGGGGTGAACGCGCCGTCGGCGGCGAGGGCCTCGATCACGGTCTCGACGTCGATCCCGAGGTCGTGGGCGACCTCGCTGGGTCGCGGCGAGCGGCCGAGCCGCTGGGTGAGCTCGCTGGACTGCTTGGCGATCTGGCCCTGCAGCTCCTGGACCCGGCGAGGTGGGCGAACTGCCCAACCGAAGTCCCGGAAGTAGCGCTTCACCTCACCGGTGACGGTGGGCACGGCGTAGGAGAGGAAGTCGCGCTCGTGGCTGGGGTCGAAGCCGTTGACGGCCTTGACCAGGCCGACGTAGGCCGCCTGGACGAGGTCGTCCTCGGCGAGACCGCGCTGGCGGTAGCGGTGCGCGATCGCACGGGCGACGCCCATGTTGAGCACGACCACCTCGGCGCGCAGAGCGGACTTCTCGCGCTCGTCGTCGGTGGCGTGGAGCTCGGCCAGCAGGCGGGCGGTGGTCGCGCTGCGGTCATGCTCGGGGAACGGCTGCGTTGCTGGGCGGGTCCTCGGCGCCGCGTCCTGCGCGTGCCTGACCTGAGGGCTCAGAGTCATCGTGCCTACTTCCGTCAATCCTGCACGGTAGAGGCGCCTGCTTGACCACTACGACGTTCACTCAACCACTCGGGCGAGTGCGCGACAACCCACCCAATGCCCAGTCCACCCCATTTGCCGGGTTTGTGGAATCGACGATGCGTTGCGCACAAGGGGTCTCACCAGCGGGTATGCGGTTTACAACGTAGGCCGAAGGTTTTTTCTAAGTTTTCGCTGAAGATGACGTGTCTAGTCGCTGACCACGACGTACGACGCCGCCGTGCCGTCGATGACCGGGCGGCCCTCCCAGCCAGGCGGTGCGATCGGCAGGTCGAGCGGGGCGGACACCCGGACGCACCACGCGCTGCGCGGTGGCGTCCACGTCGTAGCTCAGGCCCGGGTAGCGGCGCGCGGCGCCGGCCGCTCGCAGGTAGTCCGCGACGTAGAGCCGCGCCACCTCCGGGTCGATCCGGGCCCGCTCCCCCAGCCCGCCCTCGTAGACCTGACGGCCCTGCACGCCGTCCGCGGCCGCGAGCGCGGCCCCGTCGGCGAGCGAGTTGAGGCCCTCGCGGCGCAGGTAGGCGGCCGACGCGTCCACCACGACGCCGACCATCAGCATCGCGACCACCGCGAGTCCGACGATCAGCAGCGTGGTCTGGCCCCGCTCGTCGCGCACCCTGGTCGGCGGGCCGCTCACGACCGGTCCTCCCGGAAGGTGCCGTAGGGCACGTCGTGCCCGGACCGCACCTGGATGCTGGGCGCGTTGCCGCCCAGGGCGTCCGGCACCAGCGGCAGCCGCACGGTGTAGACGAGCCGCACGTGCACCACCGACCCGGGCGAGAGACAGTCGCGGGGGTCCGGGTCGCAGCCCACGTCGATGCCGGCGTCGGCGAGGGCGAGCCCCTGGTCGGCCATCGCGACCTCGGCCGCCCCGCGCGCCCGCGCGCCTGCCTCGCCCTGCGAGGGTGCGAGCGTGTAGGCCCGCCCCGCTGCCCGAGCCGCCGCGCTGACGCCGTACGCCGCCCGCTGCACCTCGAAGACCGCCAGCACGAGGTAGACCAGGGGCACCAGCAGCAGGATCGCCAGCCAGCTCACCTCGACCAGAGCGGTCCCCCGCTCGCCACGTCGGGGGGACCCGGTCACGGGGCGACCTCCTCGACGGCGTGGCCGGTGGCCCGGAGCCGGACGGCCGGCCCCCACAGGCCGAGCGGCGGCACGTCGGCGCTGACGACGACCTCGACGCCGATCGCACCCCGGACTGTCGCCTGGTGCGCCGTCACGTCGCGGGCGAACCGGGCCGCGAGCGCGCCGCTGATCTGCTGACGGGTGCGCGCTGCCCCCGCCTCGACAGGACGATCCACCGTGGCGGCGTAGCGCGCACCCTCGGAGGCGGCGGCCGTCAGGGTGTTGCGCACGTGCAGCACCAGGGCGACCTGCAGGATCCCCAGGAACAGGGGGATCAGCACCACCAGCACGAGCACGAAGTCGACCACCGCCGCGCCGTGCTCACCGCGTGGGCGCCGCCAGGGCCACGGCCGCACGGGATCAGCCGCCGCGGACCGAGTTCAGTGCGTCGCGCAGCATCTGGCTCAGCTGCGGGCCGGCGATCGCCCACAGCGCCGCGACCAGCCCCGCGGTCATCACCGTGATCAGCACCCATCCGGGCACGTCGCCCCGCTCGCCGCGGGTCCGCGGACGGACCAGCCACGCCAACAGGGCCAGCCAGGTCACCATCAGCTTCGTCATGTCGCATCCAATCTCCGAGGAATCACGGGGTCACGAGGTTCAGTCCGACCACACCGGGCCAGAAGGCGAAGACGACCGTCACCGGGAGCACGAGGAACACGACGGGCACCATCATCGCGATCTCCTTGCGTGCCCCGGACTCGATCAGCGCCCGGCGTCCGGCCTCGCGGACGTCGGCGGCCTGCGCGTGCAGGACGCCGGAGAGCGGAGTGCCCCGCTCGAGCGCGACGGCCATGCCCTCGGCGAAGCGGGACACCACCGGCAGGCCGGAGCGACGGGCCAGCCCGTCGAGAGCGGCCGAGACCGAGACCCCGGTGCGGACGTCGGCCAGCACGGCGGCCAAGTCCTCCGACAGGGCGCCGCGCGACCGGGTGACGACGCGGTCGAGCGCGGCGACGGGCCCCTCGCCGGCGCCGACCGCGAGGGCGAGCAGCTCTGCGACGGTGGGGAACTCGACCAGGATGCGTCGTTCCCGCTCGTTGACCTGGGCGGTGAGCCGGTTCTCCCGCAGCAGGACGCCGCTCACGAAGGCGACCCCGCACAGCACCAGCAGCGGCACCGCACGCCCGGGCGTGCGTAGGGCGACGAGCAGGGACCCGGCCGCGGTCACCCCGAAGGCGACGAGCCCCCACAGCACCTGCTCGACCCGGAAGTCCTGCACGCTGATCGGCAGGTTGGCGCGCTCGAGACGGCGCCGGATCGAGGCGTGACCACCCAGCAACCGCCCCAGCGAGTCGGCCGCCGAGGCCACGACCGGACCGAAGACCGCCGAGAACGGGCCCGCCGGGGACGCCGGAACCAGCGGCCGCTCGGCCTGCGGCAGGTCACGGACATAGGGCAGCACGCGCAGCTCCAGCTGCGGCCGACGCACCGCCAGCAGCCGCTCGACCACGAGCACCAGGCCCAGGCCGAGGCCCGCGCCGAGGAACACACCCCAGGACGCCGCGCTCACGACAACACCCGATCCTCGGTCGGCAGCCTGCCGATCCGGACCATCGTCCGGTAGGCCACGAGACAGAGGCCGGCGCCGACGCCGAGCACCACGACACCGGCAGGTGAGGCGTAGCGGGCGATGACCTCCCGTTGGAAGGACAGCATCAGCAGCACCAGCCAAGGTGCAGACACCGCGAGCCGCGCCCCGTTGAGGGTCCAGGCCTGGCGTGCCTCCAGCTCGGAGCGGGTCCGGGCGTCGTCGCGCAGGAAGCCCGACAGGTTGCGCAGCAGGCTGCCCAGCTCGCCGCCTCCGACCTCTCGGGCGATGCGCAGCGCTTCGACGACGCGGTCCCCTACGGGGTCCGCCAACCGCTGCTTGAGCCGGTCGAGGCTCTCACCGAACCGCCCCGTCACCTGGTAGTCGGCCCCGAACCCCACGAACGGCTCGCGCAACGGCCCCGGGCCGCGGTGCCCGAGCTGGGTCAGCGCCTCCGGCAGCGACAGCCCGGCACGTACGGCCGACGCCAGGTTGTCGACCGCCTCCGGCCACACCTCGGCCAGCTCGCGTGACCGGCGGCGGGCGCGTCCGGCCAGCAGCGCCCAGGGCGAGTAGGCCGCCATCAGCCCGAAGACGGCCGCGACCGGAGCGGTGCGCGAGACGACCTGGATCGCCACGAAGGAGAGCACGCCGAGGACGACCGAAACCGTCCACACGCCGCCGACCGTCGTACCGGGAAGGCCTGCGCGGTCCAGGAGCGCACGCGTGCGGCTCGACCGGGTGCGGGCCACGGGCGGCGTGCGCGGGGAGGTGAACGACAGCCAGATCAGGACCAGCCCGAGACCGACACCGAGCCCGAGCACGGTGCCCATCAGGCACCACCGGTGAGGATCGCGTGCACGTCGAGACCGAGGCGCTCGAACCTCTCCAGCCGCGGCGGCATGCCCTGCGTGCGCACCAGCCGCTCACCCGAGCGGATGAACAGCGGCTCTGTCTCGATGACGTCGTTCTCGACCCGCCCCGGCACGGCGACGATCTCCTCGACCCGGCGTACGCCGTCCGCGCCGATGCCGAGGTGGACCACGAGATCGACCGACGCCGCGACGGTCGGCACCACGAAGCGGGCCGAGATGTTCTCTCCGGCGAGCAGCGGGAGGGTGCACATCTTGACCAGCGCCTCGCGCGCCGAGTTGGCGTGCAGCGACGCCATGCCGGGCAGACCGGCATTGAGCGCCAGCAGCAGGTCGAGGCACTCCTCGGCTCGGACCTCCCCGACGATCACCCGCGACGGCCGCATGCGCAGGCTCTCCTTCACCAGGTCGCGCAGCCGCACCTCACCGGTGCCCTCGAGCCCCTGCTGGCGGGTCTGCAGCGCGACCCAGTCAGGGTGGAGAAGCGCAGCTCGTAGACCTCCTCGACGCTGATCACCCGCTCGCGACCGGGAATGCTGGCGGCCAGGCAGTTCAAGAACGTCGTCTTCCCTGCCTGGGTGCCGCCGGCGACCACGATGTTGAGCCCCGCACGGATCCCGGCGTCGAGGAACGCGGCCGCCTGCTCGGTCAGGCTGCCGAGTCCGACGAGGTCCTGCAACCGGGACGCGCGCACCACGAACTTGCGGATGTTGACGGCCGAGAAGCCGCGCGAGATGCCCTCCAGCACGACGTGCAGACGGTGCCCCTCGGGCAGCATCGCGTCCACGAAGGGAGTGCTGACGTCGATGCGCCGCCCGCTGGACTTCAGCATCCGCTCCACCAGCTCCTGCACCTGCGCGGACGACAGGATCGTGGAAGTCAGCTCGTGCCGCCCGGCGCGAGCGACGAACACCCGCGACGGGTCGTTGATCCAGATCTCCTCCACCGTGGGGTCGTCGAGGTACTTCTGCAGTGCGCCGAAGCCCGAGACCCGGGCGACCAGCTCCTCGAGCACAGCGTCGTGATCGGACACCGGCAGCACGATCCCGGTCAGGCTGCGCTGGTCGTGCTCGTCGACCACCCGCTCCGCGAGACGCCGTACGACGCCCGGGTCCCGCTGCGGGTCGACACCCTCGGCCCGCACCGCGACGCGCAGGTCGGCGTCGAGCTGGTCGACCAGGTCGGTGTGCTGGTCGTTGGAGTGGATGCCGGTCAGGCTCATCAGGTCCCCCGAGGTCCCGCGGATGTCCGATTCGGGAGTATCACCAGAAGTGCGCGTCCCGGGCTAGACCCGTCGCCGGATCTGTGGAGAACTCGTGACACCGGTCGGCTGGTGTGACGAGTGGGGCCTGTGGTCGGGCGAGCCCGACAGAGGCAACAAGGCCAGCAGGTCGCCGACCGCACCCTGGCCGAGGGCTGGGCGTCCAAGAAGCTCTACTCATCCGAGGCCGTCCTCAGAGCCGCTCCGCCAGCATTGGATACACGAGTACAACCACCACCGGCCCCGCACCACAAGCAGCGAGGCTCCGCTCGTTACACCTAGTCAGCGGCGCCAGCGCGGAAGGGTCGAGTGGGAGGCTGCGGGTCTCGTCGACAGGGCCGGTTCACGCCGGCCGTGGCGGACCCGAAGCCCGTGCACAGCGGCTGTGAGTGCGCGTGACCTGTCCAGGGCTACGTCCGGGTCCGCCACTGGTATAAAATAAAACACGAATAGATAGTTGCTACTGTTGTTTTATTATATGTGTTTGAGGAGGCGCCATGGCAAAACGTACCCGTTCATATGCGCCGCAGACCCGGGATGCGGTGGCAGTCCTCGGCTCCCAGATCGGGCTAGCCCGACGTGATCGCGGCTGGACAGCCGCCGAGCTCGCCGAACGAGTCGGTGTATCTGCGCCCACCATCTCCAAACTCGAGAACGGCTCTCCCACCGTCGCGGTCGGCATCGTCTTCGAGGCAGCGACCATGCTCGGCATCGCACTGTTCGGGGTCGAGGGTCCCGAGCTCTCGCGCCTCGCACGCCAAGGTCGCGAGCGACTCGCGCTGCTCCCCAGCCGCGTCTATCGAACCCAGGAGCCCGTCGATGACGACTTCTGAGTCGACGGGCCGCGAAGGCAAGGACCCAGGGCCGCCGCCGCGGCAGGCGTTCGTCTGGGTCTGGTTGCCCGGCGCCACGACCCCCGTCGTCGCGGGTCGCCTCGACGTGCGCGCGACCCGCTCGGGGGGGCTCCTCAACGACGCCGTTTCCATCGTTACCTTCACGTACGGCGCCAGCTACCTGCGACGGGTTGACGCCATCGCGCTGTACACCCCCGAACTCCCGCTGCATGCCGGTCGCCACGAGCCGCGACCAGGTCTAGAGATCGCCGGCTGCATCCGCGACTCCGGCCCGGACTCGTGGGGCCAGCGCGTCATTCTCGCCCGCAAGACCGGAGCTCGTGGTCCCGGCGCCGACACCGGTGACCTTGATCATCTGACCTACTTGCTCGAGTCCGGAACCAACCGCACCGGTGGCCTCGACTTCCAGGTCAGCGCCACCGACTACACGCCCCGTACACAGACCGCGAGCCTTGAGCAGTTGATGGTGGCCGCAGAGGCCCTCGAGGAAGGTGCGCCGCTACCAGCGGACCTCGTTGAAGCCTTGCAGAACGGCACCACCCTCGGAGGTGCCCACCCCAAGGCGACCATCGAGGACAACGGCAAGCACCTCATCGCGAAGTTCAGTCGACCCGGCGACACGCATCCGTGGATCAAAGCAGAGGCGATCGGGATGGAGCTCGGACGCCGCGTGGGTCTCGACGTCCCCGACTCAGATGTCGTGAGGGTCGCCGGTCGCGACGTGCTGGTGATGGAGCGCTTCGACCGCACCAAGGTCACGGGTGAGCGCAAACTGATGATCTCGGCGCTGACCATCCTCGGACTGCACGAGCTGCTGGGGCACTACGCCACCTATCCCGATCTGGGCACCCGCATCCGTGCCGAGTTCGCGGATCCCGAGGACGCGTTGCGCGACCTGTTTGCGCGGATCGTGTTCAACATCTGCATTGGCAACACCGATGATCACGCCCGAAACCACGCGGCATTCTGGGACGGCCGCCACCTGCGGCTGACCCCGGCCTACGACCTCACCCCACAGCCGCGCAGCACTCAGACAGCCAACCAAGCGATGGCGATCGGGTCGACTACCGGCGCCAAGGCCAGCCAGCTGCAGGTGTGCCGCGACGCTGCGGTTGACTACAACCTCTCTGTGGCGGAGGCGAACGAGATCATCGACCACACGGTCACCACCATCGACAACCAGTGGGAGGACGCCGCCGACGCTGTGACCCTGACCTTGCTCGAGCGCGAGACGCTCAGAGGGCGGCAGATCCTCAACCCCTACATCTTCTACACGTAGCTCGGCTGAGCAGTCGCCCGGCCTCCTCTCTCTGCCCGCACGACGCGCAGATCGGCGTCCAGGTGGTCGACTAGGTGGTCGAGCAGGTCGTGTCCGATCGGAGGACACGAGAAGTTCGCAGCCCGGGCTAGACCCACTGGCCGGATCTGTGGAGAACTCCTCACACCGCCGGTCGGACGCCGGTCAGGGCAGCAATACCCACCGGGGCGCGGCACGTCCGGCGGCGGTGGCGCTCCACGCGTCCGCCACCTCCGAGAGGGGGCGGGCCGAGTAGGCGACGCTGAGGCGGCCCTCCGCCGCCAGGCGTGCGACGTCGGTGACGGCCGAGGCCCGCTGGGTCGTCGTCAGGGCGTTGTTGGTGTAGCCGAGCACGCTGGCCGACCGGCTGCGCAGCCCGGCGGAGGAGAACGTCGCGGCGTCGCCGGCCGAGCCGCCGAGGTTGACCAGCCGGCCGCCCTCGCCGAGCACCTGCGCAGCCGCGGTGGCCACCGCGCCGAAGACGGGATCCAGGACGACGTCGACCGGCCCGCCGCACGCCGCGTGGAGCCGTTCCACCAGGTCTGCGGTGTCGCCGTCGTCGGTGGTGACGACCTCGTCGGCGCCGGCGTCCCGGGCACGCCCGGCCGCCTCGGCACTGCGGCAGGCCGCGACCACGCGCTGCGCCCCGAGCGCGCGGGCGGCGCCGATGCCGGCCTGGCCGACCGCGCCTCCGCCGCCGAGGACGAGGACGACCTCGCCCGGGGCCAGCGTCGCGCGCCAGCTCAGCGCCATCCAGGCCGCGACGGCCGAGAGCCCCAGCGCGGCCAGGGAGGCATCGTCGAGGTCGGCGGTCACCGCGACCAGGTCGTCGTCGGCCACCGAGCAGAGCTCGGCGAGCGCGCCGTCTCCGGGCGCCATCCCGGCCGAGGTGGCGAACCAGACGCGCGTGCCCGTCTCCAGGACCTGTGACTGCTCCACGACGCCGACCCCCTGGACGCCGGGCGTGTACGGCGTGGCCGGCTGCCCGAAGTACGACGTCCCCGTGGCGCAGAGCACGTCGAGCGGCACCACCGGGGCCGCCGTCACGCGCACCACGCTGCGACCCGGGGTGGGGACCGGGGCGTCGCGGTCACCGAGGGTCGGCACCGAGCCGGTCGCGGCCAGCACTGCGGCGCGCACGTCAGGTCGCGATGTCGGGGTAGGGAAGGGAGAGGTGCTGCAGCGCCGCGCCGTAGGCCTTCTGATACTCCAGGGGCCCGTGGTCGCGCTCGAAGAGAGCGATGAACAGCGTCAGCGTGAGGAACGGGTGAGCACCCATCTCGAACAGCGTCACGTGGTCGTGCCCCACGAGCGCGGCCCGCTCCTCCTCGGTGAATGTCTGCCAGGTCGACTGCTCCTGCACGGTGCACGACAGCAGCCGGTTGGCCATCTCCGCCTCCCACCACGCCACGGTGGCGGAGGGGTCCTCCCGGTAGCGCTCGACCAGCTCGGGGTCGCGGTCGATGGTGAAGAGGAACTTGTCCAGGAGGTACTTGCTCATGGCTGGGGCACTCCGTTCGGGTACCACGTGAAGTAGGCCTCCATCGTGTGGAACAGGTCGAGGGAGTCCACGTGGTCGGCCTGACGCCCCTCCCCCGCGACGCCCATCATCAGCATGAAGTCCATGAAGCCGTGGGTGGCGTTCCCGGGTGCGTGGAGGCTGTCCAGGGTGACCTCGGCGAGACAGCCCTCGAGGTCGCCCGACGCGATCCAGTCGACGGCCCGGCGGTCGAAGTCGGGGTCCGGGCCGTGCTCGCCGAACTGACGCGGGCCGCCCAGCTCCAGCGAGAGGTGCCCGGTGCCGATGATGGCCACCCGCAGGTCACTCGGCCACGACTCCACCAGCTGCCGGATGGTCCGGCCGAGCTGCACGAACCGCTTGGGCTGCGGCAGCGGCGGCGCGAAGATGTTGGTGTAGATCGGCACGATCGGCAGGTCCGCCTCCGGGCGCAACGTGATGATCGGGCAGGTGATGCTGTGGTCGATCCGCAGCTCGTTGCTGAAGGCGAGGTCGAAGTCGGCGTCCAGCCCGTGCCGCAAGATGTGCGCCGAGAGGTCCTCCTGGCCGGCGAGCCGCATGCGGGGCAGGCCGAACTCCCGCTCCTCGTTGTGCCAGTTCGCGTCGTAGAACGGCGCCTTGCCGACGAGGAACTGCGGCATGTTGTCCAGCCACAGCTGGTGGAAGTGGTCGCTGCCGACCATCACCAGGACGTCGGGCCGCGCCCGGGTCAGGGTCTCGCGGAAGGCCTCGATCTTGGCCACCCACTCGTCGGCGAAGGGGGGCCGGTCCGCCCCGGTCGCGGTGCTCGCGCGGTAGTAGAAGGGGTGGTGCGTCGAGGCGATGACGGCGCAGACTTCGGCCACCAGGCGCTCCTCTCTTGGGGCAGGGCGGTGCGGACGGGCTCAGCTCTCGGGGTCGACGTACTCCGCGTTGCGGTCGACGGTCAGGTAGATGTCGTTGGCGATGGGGCGTCGACGCTCCTCGGCCAGCTGCCCCAGCAGTCCCGCGGCGCGAGCCAGCAGGGCGAAGCCCCGGAGCAGCTCGACGGGCAGCCCCAGGTCGGCGAGCGCCGCTCCGCAGACACCCGCACCGTTCAGGGGCAGCTGACGCCCCAGCACGGCGGCGTGCGTGCGGCCGATCGCCTCGAACAGCCGCAGATGGGGGCCGCGCAGGCCCTCCTCCTCGGCGATGGCGATCAGGACCGGTGTGCGCGGGTCGCCGTCCTTGTGGACCGGGTGCCCCAGGCCGGGGACGAACCGCTTGGCCTCCCGGGTCCGGGTCACGGCAGCCAGCGCGAGCGCGTCCCAGCCCTCGTCGGTGGTGGGGAGGGCGCGGCCGGCGGACTCCTCGCCGGCCAGTACGTCGTGCAGGTAGCCGCCGCAGTCCTCCGTCACCCCCAGGAAGCGCGATCCGCCCCCGAGCAGCCCCGCGGCGAGGGCGCCCTGCAGCGAGTCGGGGGCGGACAGGTAGGTGACGCGTGCGGCGATCGCGGTCGGCGTGAAGCCGTGGTCGGCGAGCGCGACCAGCACCGACTCGAAGACGCGCACCTCGCTCGGGGTGGGACGGCGCAGGGCGACCAGCCAGAAGGCCAGCTCGCCGAACCCCACCTTGCCCATCAGGTCGGCCGTCAGGTCCTGTCCCAGCAGCCCGATGGACTCCGGCGTCGAGGTGCCCAGCGAGGTGGGGAAGGCGAGGCCGTCGATCTCGTGGCTCATCGGGTCTCCTCGGGGTCCGCAGGGTCCTGGGCTGTGTGGTCCAGCCACGCCCTGATCTCGGCGCCGTGCTGGTCCAGAGAGGGGGCGGACGGCGGTAGTCCGGCGGCGTCTCGGACAGCCGGATCGGGTTGCGGATCGAGGGGACCGCGTCCTCGCCGTCGCCCACCTCGACGACCGGCTCGAGCCCGACGCCGTCGGCGAAGGCGACACCGCCGTCGACCGTGTTGATCGGGCCACAGGGCACACCCGCCGCGATGATGTCCTCGAACCACTCCAGGGCGGTGCGGGTCGAGAGGCGCTCGACCAGCAGCGGCCGCAGCTCGTCGCGGTGGGCGGTGCGGTCCTCGTTGCGGGCGAACCGCGGGTCGTCGGCCAGCTCGGGCACCCCGAGCACATTCACCAGCTTGCGGAACTGCCCGTTGTTGCCGGCGGTGACGATCAGGTCGCGGTCCGAGCACGGAAGCGGCTCGTAGGGGAAGAGGCTGGGGTGGCTGTTGCCCATCCGCGTGGGCACCACGCCCCCGGCGACGTAGGCGCTGCTCTGGTTGACCAGGCCCGAGAGCGCCGAGGACAGCAGGTTCACCTCGACGTGCTGGCCGCGACCGGAGCTGTGGCGCTCGTGCACGGCGGCCAGGACGCCGATGGTGGCGTGCAGGCCGGCCATCACGTCGAAGACCGAGATGCCCGCCCGGTAGGGCTCTCCGTCCGGGGAGCCGGTCAGGCTCATCAGGCCCGAGATGGCCTGCACGATCAGGTCGTAGCCCGGCAGCTTCGCCCTCGGGCCGCTCCGAATCCGCTGATGGAGGCGTAGACGACGCCGGGGTTGGTCGTGGCGACGGAGTCGTAGTCCAGGCCGAAGCGGGCCAGGCCGCCGGGCCGGAAGTTCTCGATCACGATGTCGGCGCGCCGGGCCAGCTCGCGGGCGGCGGTCACGTCGCGCTCGTCCTTCAGGTCCAGGACGATCGACCGCTTGTTGCGGTTGACCCCCAGGTAGTACGTCGAGACGCCGTCGCGCAGCGGCGGCGACCAACTGCGGGTGTCGTCGCCGGCGGGACCCTCGACCTTGATCACCTCGGCCCCGAGGTCGGCCAGCAGCATGGTGGCGTAGGGACCGGCCAGGATGCGTGAGAAGTCCGCGACCAGCAGGCCGGCCAACGGCCCGGTGCGGTCGGACCGGGCTCCGGGCGGCGCGGTGGGCAGCGTCATGCGAGGGTCCTAGCGTCGGGATGCGGACAACCGTCCGGATTCTTCGCCAGTCTGACCAGGTCGCCGCTCGTCCGTCAAGGAGTGCATTCCAACGCAGCTAGCCTCTTGACGGGTGACCGGCGTCACCAGCAGAGTGACGGGGTGTCCGTCACGCGGACTGACGTCCACCACTCGAGGAGTCTCCATGAGCCCTGCACCCTCAGCCGGTCAGCCCATTGTCCTGCGCGGCGGCACCGTCCTGACGATGGACGACTCCCACACGGTGCTCGAGGGCGCCGACGTGCTGGTGGTCGGTGACCGCATCGCCGAGGTCGGCGTACGTCTCGACGTGCCGGAGGGCACCCATGAGATCGACGCCACCGGCGGGGTCGTGATGCCGGGGATGATCGACACGCACCGGCACATGTGGCAGACCGCGATGCGCGGCTACGGCGCTGACTGGACGCTGACGCAGTACTTCGTCTGGTACTACCTCGAGCACGGCAGGGCCTTCCGGCCCGAGGACGTGCTGGCCGGCAATCTGCTCTCGGCCTGGGACGCGGTCGAGGCCGGCGTCACCACCACCGTCGACTGGTCCCACGGCCTGCAGAGCGTCGACCACGCCGAGGCGGCCGTCGAGGGTCTGCAGGCGGTGCCCGGCCGCTTCGTGCTGGCCTACGGCAACATCCAGGCCGGCCCCTGGGAGTGGACCGCCGACCCGGCCGTCCGCGCCTTCCTCGAGCGCCACCGCGGCAACGACAGGCTCGGCCTGCAGCTGGCCTTCGACGTCACCGGCGACCCGACCTTCCCGGAGCAGGCCGCGTTCGAGGTCGCCCGTGACCTCGGGCTCCCGGTCACCACGCACGCCGGCGTCTGGGGCGCGACCAACGACGACGGCATCCGGCTGATGCACGAGCACGGGTTCATGACCCCCGAGACGGTCTACGTGCACGCGGCCACGCTGAGCACCGACTCCTACCACCGCATCGCGGCCTCGGGAGGCTCGGCGTCGGTCTCCACGGAGTCCGAGCAGAGCGCAGGCCAGGGCTATCCCCCCACCTGGCAGCTGCGTCGCCACGGCATCGACGTCTCCCTGTCGATGGACACCAGCGTGTGGTGGAGCAGCGACCTGTTCTCGGCGATGCGCTCGACCCTTGGCGCGGACCGGTCGCGCGAGCACCTGGAGGCGCACGCGAAGGGCGACACCGTCACCAACGTGCACCTGCGTGCGGAGCACGTCGTGGACTGGGCGACCCGCGGAGGCGCCCGGGCCCTGGGTCGCGACGACCTCGGCTCCCTGCAGGCAGGCATGAAGGCAGACGTGGTGCTGCTCAAGAACGACCGCTCACCGGTCTCGTTCCCGCTGCTCAACCCCTACGGCCACGTCGCCTTCCAGGCGCAGCGGGCCGACGTGCACACCGTCCTGGTCGACGGGCGCGTGGTGAAGGCCGACGGCGAGCTGATCGGCTACGACGCCGCATCGGTCCGCGCCAAGGTCGACGCCACCGTCGAGCACCTGCGCTCCTCCATGGGGGAGGAGGTCTGGCAGGCGGGCATGAACCCGCAGCTCCCCGAGGACGACGACGTGCTGGACAACCCCTACCAGTACACCGACTACAAGTCCGAGGCCACCCACGGCGCCCGGGGCAGCGTCTTCGGCGAGCCCGGCTCGGGATCGTAGGCTCCGCACGACGAGTGCGGGACGAGCGAGGGAGTCGCAGTGGCAGGACGTGGGTCGGGACCCGACTTCGTGGAGGCGCTCGCGCGGGGACTGGACGTCCTCGCGGCCTTCGACGCCAGCCGACCCACCATGTCCCTGACCGAGGTGGCCACCGCGACCGGTCTCGCCCGTCCGACGGCCCGCCGGCTGCTGCTGACCCTGCAGGAGATCGGCTACGTCCACGGGGCAGACGGCGGCTTCGAGCTGACCCCGCGGGTCCTGCGGCTGGGGATGAGCTACGTCAGCGCCCTCGGGCTCTGGGACGTGGCCAGGCCCCACCTCGAGGCGCTCGTACGCCGCACCGGCGAGTCGTCGTCGATGGCGCAGCTCGACGGCTCCGACATCGTCTACGTCGCCCGGGTCTCGGTCCCCAAGATCATCGCGCTGCGGGTCGAGATCGGCACCCGCTTCCCGGCGGCGCAGACCTCCCAGGGCAAGGTGCTGCTCGCGGCGCTGCCTCCAGAGACACTGTCCGCGGTGCTGGCCGAACCGAGTCGGGCCGGCCTGCCGCCGTTCATCGGCCGCAGCCCCGAGCAGCTGCGCGAGGAGCTCACCGGCGTCCGCGCCCGCGGCTGGGCGCTGGCCGACGAGGAGCTCGCGCCCGGCGTCCGCTCGGTCGCCGTCCCGGTGCGTGACGGCCACGGCGTCGTGCGGGCCGCCATGAACGTGACCGTGCACGCGGCCGAGACGTCGACCGACACGCTGCTCGAGGAGCATCTGCCCAAGCTGCTGCGCACTGCGGGGGACGTCAGCGCCGACTGGGCGCTGTGGCACTCGCGGCCGCACACCGAGGTCGACACCTCCCCTGCCGCGATGGCGCCGTAGCCATCCATCCCATGGGCGTAACCCGGGCGCCTCGGTCTCGTTCATCAGGTGTCTGTGTTTCACCGGGAAGAGGATGGGAATCCTCTTCTCGTACGGTCCGGGCAGGTGAGCAGCACGGATCGGTACGGATCACCGCCGTGTCTCGGGAGCGGCGGGTTTCGTATTTAACGCCGGGTGCAGCAGGTCGCCGAAGATGTCGCCGTGCTCGTTCACGCGGCTCAGCACCTCCTCGTGCGTGAGCTGGTCGAGGCCTTCGTCCGCGCCGTCCTCGATCTCCTCCCAGGTGCGCGGCGCGGCGACGTACGGCCGGTCGCGACCGCGCAGGGAGTACGGCGAGATGGTCGTCTTCGCACCGGTGTTCTGGCTCCAGTCCAAGAACACCTTGCCGCCGCGCAGGGCCTTGGTCATCTTCCACACCACCAGCCGCGGGGCCTCCCCCGTCAGCTCCCGGGCGATCTCCTGGGCCTGGTCGCGGACCGCATCGGCGTTGAGCTTGCCGGGCAGCGCGGCGTACAGGTGCAGGCCCTTGCTGCCCGAGGTCACCGGCGCCGCCGAGAGCCCCCGCTCCTGGAGCTTGTCGCGCACCAGCAGCGCCACCTCGCAGCACTCCCGCAGGCCGGCGGGGTGGCCGGGGTCGAGGTCGATCACCATCCGGTCGGGGTTCTTGGGCCGGCCGTTCCGGCCGACCGTCCACTGGTGCACGTGCAGCTCGAGCGAGGCCAGGTTGGCGAAGTAGGTCAGGTCGGCCAGGCCCTCGATGACCGGGAAGACGATCTGGTCCCCGCCCCCGCGGGAGCCCGTCGAGGACACGGTGACGGTCCGCAGCCACGACGGCGCCCCGCTGGGCTTGTTCTTCTCGAAGAACTGCATGTCTCCCGTGCCGTGCGGCCAACGGATCCGGGTCACCGCACGGTCGGCCAGGTGCGGCAGCAGCACCGGCGCGATCTGCGCGTAGTAGTTGAGCACCTCGCCCTTGGTGGTCCGGCTGGTCGGGTACATCACCTTCTGCAGGTTGCTGATCCGCAGCGTGCGTCCCTCGACCTCGACGTGCAGCTCCTCGCCC
The DNA here is from genome assembly GCA_963845655.1 of uncultured Actinomycetota bacterium. Taxonomy (GTDB): domain Bacteria; phylum Actinomycetota; class Actinomycetes; order Propionibacteriales; family Nocardioidaceae; genus Nocardioides_B. The sequence continues at coordinate 72,589 of CAWJTB010000006.1, forward strand.
TGCTCAGCCATCGCGCTCCCCCTCGGTGCCGAGGTCGGTCGGGTCCAGGTCGTCGCGGACCCCCTGGTACGACGGCTGGCGCAGCCGCTTGGCCGGCGTGAGCCCCAGCGCCGCGATGTCGACGACGACCTCCGGCCGCACCCACACGGTGCCGGCCGCGTCGACCTTCGGCACCTCGCCGACGAACGGGCTGGCGTCCGCCCGCAGCGGTCGCAGCTGCTCCAGCAGCCGCTGACCGGTCCTGCCGGCGATGCCGCTGCCCACGCGACCGCGGTAGACCAGGCCGTCGGGCGTCGGCTCGCCGACCAGCACCGCACCCAACCGCGAGGTGCTGTCGGTCTCGTGCCGCCAGCCGCCGACGACGTAGGACCCGACGTCGCGGTGCGGGAACTTCAGCCAGTCCGCCGAGCGACGACCCGGGTGGTAGCGCGAGGACCGCCTCTTGCTGACGATCCCCTCGAGACGCTGCGCCGCGGTCGCCTCCAGCAGCATCGGCCCGTCGTCGTACGCCGCCGGCACCTGCCAGTGCGCGTCCAGCAGGCCGAGCCCCTCCAGCGTCGTACGGCGCTCGCTCAGCGGCCTGCCGGTGAGGTCCTCGCCGTCGAGACGGAGCAGGTCGAACACCAGCAGGGTGACCGGGTTCGACTCGGCGAGCTGGGCGGCCCGTCGTGCGTTGCTCACGTGCATCCGGTCGGCCAGGGCGCCGAAGGTGGGGACGCCGTCGAGGAACGCCACGACCTCCCCGTCCAGCACCGCGTCGCGTCCTTCCAGCGGGCCGCCCGCGATGCCGTGCAGCTCGGGGAAGGTCACGGTCGCGTCCAGCTCGTTGCGCGACCAGATCCGCGGCCGGCCAGCCGCCACCTCCACCAGGACCCGCATGCCGTCCCACTTGACCTCGTGCAGCCACTCCGTCCCGGTCGGGACGTGGGTGCCCTTGGTGGCGAGCATCGGACGCATGGGCCCATCCTGTCCGAAGGGAGGCGCCCGCGAACCACCGAGCCCGGGACCGCTGAGTCTTGGGGCCGTCGGCGGTCTAGGTCATGATGGAGATGTTCTTCCCCGACGATCGGAGCTGCCCGTGCGTGCCATCTGGAAAGGCGCGGTGTCGTTCGGCCTGGTGAGCGTGCCCGTCAAGCTCTACGCCGCGACCGAGAGCCACGACATCTCGTTCCGGCAGGTGCACGCCAAGGACGGCGGCCGCATCAAGTACCAACGCGTCTGCAGCATCGACGGCGAGGAGGTCGCCTACGCCGACATCGCCAAGGGCTACGAGACCGAGGACGGCCAGATGGTCGTGCTCGACGACGACGACTTCGCCGAGCTGCCGGCGAGCAGCAGCCGCGAGATCTCGGTGGAGCGATTCGTGCCGACCGAGCAGATCGACCCGGTGTGGCTGGAGAAGTCCTACTACCTCGAGCCCGACAAGTCCGCCGCCAAGCCCTACGCCCTGCTGCGCGAGGCGCTCAAGGAGGCCGACCGGGTCGCGGTGGTCACGGTCTCGATCCGCACCCGGATGACCACCGCGGTGCTGCGGGTGCGCGACGACGTGATCGTCATGCAGACCATGCTGTGGCCCGACGAGGTCCGTCAGCCCGACTTCGCCGGCCTCGACGCGACCGAGCACGCCGCCAAGCCGCAGGAGCTCAAGATGGCGCGGCTGCTCGTGGACACGCTGGCCGGCGACTACGACGCCTCCGAGTTCGAGGACGACTACGCCAACGCCGTCCAGGCCCTCGTGCAGGCCAAGCTCGAGGGAGGCGAGGTGAAGGCACCCGAGCAGCCGCAGAAGTCCACCGGCGAGGTCGTCGACCTGCTCGCCGCCCTGCAGCGCTCCGTCGACGCAGCCAAGACCTCCCGCGGCGAGTCGACCGCAAGCGCCACCGACGATGACAAGACCGAGAAGAAGTCGGCCACCAAGAAGACCCCCGCAAAGAAGACCACCGCCAAGAAGAGCCCCAAGAAGACCGCTGCGAAGAAGAGCCCGGCGAAGAAGGCCGCGGCCAAGAAGGCCAGCTGAGCCGTCGCTCAGTCCAGGCCGAGGAATGGCCGGCAGGGCTCGACGCCGGAGACCTCGACCCGCTCCGCCCAACCGGTGCGGGCCCACTGCTCGCGCGTGAGGCGCAGGTGGACGAGCTCGTCGGGCCGGCCCGCGCGCCGATGCGCGGTGACGCCGTTGTCGGCGTACCCCAGTGACCGCGAGACGCCCAGCGACCCGGCGTTGTCGCGCCACGCGGAGGTGACCGCGACCCGGGCGCCCAGCTCCTCGAAGGCCAGCGTCAGCACGGCCGCCCGCATCTGCGTCCCCCAGCCGCGACCGCGCGCCGCCGTGGCCAGGAAGGACGAGGAGTCCACGGTGCGCAGCACCGCGAAGTCGTCACCCTCGAGGCCCTGGAAGCCGACCAGGTCGTCGCCGTGGTGGACGGCGAAGCCCAGCGCCCAGGAGTCGGGACGCCAGGCGGCCCGCGCCCGCCAGTAGTCCTGATGCAGGCGTGCGGCGCGCTCGTGGGCCGGGGCGAGGTGGGGGTACGACGTCAGTGCGGGGTCCTGCTCGACATCCGCGGGCATGACCTCCGCGAGCCGGTCGAGGTCGGCCTCGGTGACGTGGCGCAGATCGAGGTCCGGCGTCCGCAGCCGGATCCCGAACATCGGCCACGCCGTCACCGCGACAGCTCCTGCAACGCCCAGGAGTTGCCGTCCGGATCGGCGAAGTAGGCGTACTTCACCCCGCCCATGTCCTGGACGTCGGAGACGTCGACGCCGTTGCCGCGCAACCGTTCACGGACCGCGGCGACGTCGTCGACGACCAGGTGCAGGCCCTGCACGCGCGGCGCGTCCGGGTCGCCCATCCCCGAGCCGACGACGACCGAGCAGGCCGAGCCCGGCGGAGTGAGCTGGACGATCCGCATGCCGTTGCCCGGCTCGACGTCGTGGTCGAGGTGGAAGCCCACCGCGTCGAGGTAGAACGCCTTGCTCCGCTCGACGTCCGAGGTGGGCAGGGGGACCAGCTCGAGGCGCATGTCCATAGGAGCTCCCGGTCGCGGTGAGGGTGGGTGGGTCGCAGGTCACACTCGCATTCAGGGTTCAGCAGGCGCCAGCGGGGCACGGAATACCCATGAGTAACGACAAAGCAGCGCAAGCCCGTCAGGGACTGTTCGACAGCGTCGCCGGCAAGGCCAAGGAGGTCGCCGGTGCCGTCGGTGGCCGCGACGACCTCGTCGAGGAAGGCCAGCTCCAGCAGGCCGAGGCCAAGCACCGCAAGGAGGCCGTGGCCGACGAGGCCGTCGCCGAGGCGAAGCGGGACGAGGCCGCGCAGGAGATGCGCGAGACCACCCGTGAGGCGAGCGAGCAGAAGGCCGCCGCCGAGGCGAAGGCCGCCCGCGAGACCGCGCAGGTGACGCAGGAGCAGTCCGCCGAGCACGCCGCGGCCGCCCGCACCGCCGCCCAGCAGGAGGCCGCCGGCCGTGAGGCCGCGGAGAAGCAGGCCGACCAGGTGGCCGAGACGCGGCTGCGCGAGGCCGAGAGCCTCGAGGCCGTCGCCGACTCCACCGAGCAGCAGGCCACCGACGAGCAGCTCCGGCTGCAGCGCGAGGCCGCCGCCGCCGACCAGCAGGCCGCGCAGCTGCGCGCCGAGACCGACAAGTGAGGAACCCCATGATCACCACGCTCATCGCACTGCCCTACGAGATCGCCCGCCTGCCCCTGGTCGCCGTCGACCGTGGCCTGGCCGGCCGGCTGCCGGAGACGTCCGGTCCCCGACTGACCCTGGACCGCACGATCGGCTCCGCCGACAAGCTCGCCGGCGCGGTGCTCAACAACCCCGCCATCGCGCAGCGCGGCATCGACCGCATCGAGCGCTCCGGCAAGCTGCTCACGGCCGAGCGGCTCGAGCAGGAGGCCGTCGCCCGCCGCGAGCAGGCCCGCGACACTGCCGCCGCCGGTCGCCAGGAGGCGGCCAGCAAGCGCGCCGCCGCCCAGAAGCGCGCTGCCTCCGGGCTCGAGGAGGCGGACGCCACCGAGGCCCGCGGCAAGCAGCAGGCCAAGACGAAGGCCACCCAGACCGCCGCTGCCAAGAAGGCCGCCGCCGACAAGCGGGCCGCTCAGCGCAAGGCGACGGCCGCGCAGAGCAAGAAGCGCGCCGAGGCCGCTGCGGACGCCAAGCAGAAGGCGGCTCAGCGCGAGGCGAAGTCCGAGCTCGACGAGGCACGCGCCACCAAGAAGGCCGCGGACAAGGCTCGTGAGGACGCCGAGCGCCTCAGCGAGCTGACCGAGGCGAAGAAGCAGGAGCGCAAGCAGGACTGACCGGCGCCGAGCTCAGGCTCGCGGGTGGGCTGGCACGGCCGAGGTAGGTCGTGCCACGCCCGTCGACCTGCGCCCAGTGACCGTGCGGCGAACGCCACAGGAACACCCCCGGCCGAGGTTGGTGGCACTGCCACCCACCGTGGGTCTTGAGCCGGTGGTGAAGTCGACTCAGCGGGCCTAGGTTGTCCGGGCAGGTTTGAGCAGGAGGCCCGCCGGCATCTGGGCGCTGATAGGGCTGGGTGTGGTCCAGGTCGCCGGCGCGGCTCGACAGCGTGCCGTGCGGAAACACCTCGAACGGGTGCCGCAGGATCGCGGTCTCCCTGATCCGGCCAGTTGCCTCGTAGCCGTCGGCCGAGGGGTTGCCGGTGAGATCGAGCACCGGCCGGACCGTGACGTGGCAGTGCCGCAGCCAGTCGATCGCCTGTTCGCTCGTCACCGGACCGACACCCTCGATGCGGACCGCACCGGCTCGCTCGTGCTGGCGTGCCAGGTCGCCGGCGTCGATGTGGACGTAGAGGGTCGCGGGCAGTCGCAGCGAGTCCGGGTCCGGGCCGTCGAGGTCGCCCTCCGCCTGCCGGAGCAGCGCCAGCGCCCTGGCCGGATGGGCCAGGATGCCGATCGCCTCGGAGCGCAGGACGTCCATGCGGCGGTCGGCGTCGACGCCGGATGCAGCGGTGGGATCCCGCTGAGCGAGGATCTGGGCGATGCGGTCGCACATCGCGACGAAGAAGATCGCGTCGCCGGCCCGCGCCCGGGCGTAGATCGTCTTGGTGCCGAGCTCCGTCGACCGGCCGGTGCGCACGAAACGCTCCATCTCCGCGGCGAGGCGACGCTGCTCGGCCGCCTCGGGGTCGGCCTCGATGACCGTCGCCTCGACCAGCGCCATGAGACGTCCCCAGGGGAGGGTGTCGAGGTAGGGCGCGACACGGGCGTCGAGGTGCAGCGCCTGCTCGCGGTCGAGCCCGGCCGCGTGGGCCGCTCGGGCGACCTGACGGGCCTGGAAGAACCGGGCCGTCCCCGCCGCGACAGCGCTCCACATGCGCGGGTGCCGGTGGCGCAGGTCGAGCACGTCGCGCATGAACGACCGCGCGGCCGTGGTCGACAGGCCGAGCAGCAGTCCCAGCTCGGCGGACGCGAACTCCCGCAGCAGCGGTGTCCCGTCGCCGCCGACCGCGACCGACCGCTCGGTGCCCGGAAGCGCGGGGCGCGCACCCTCGCCCGGGTGGAGGTCGCACCACTGCGCGACGAGCAGCACCTGATCGCGCTCGGCCTCGACGATCGCCGTGCGCGAGGCAGCGAGAGCATCGGCGCAGGCGGTGCCGTCGAGCTCCCCCACGGTGCGTGACTCCATGCACACACGCTAGACCGGACCGCCGACCGTTTCTGCTCAGAACCCTTGTTTGCAAGGGAAAACGTACGCTCAGCGGATAGCGAGCCCCTTGGCGGACGCGTCCCAGAACACCTCGCGCGCGTCCTGCCGGATCGCGTCCAGGACGGTGTTGACGAGGTCGTCCACGTCGTGGCCCGGCGGCAGCTTCGGCGGATCACCGCCGAGTGCGCGATCCGCGAGGCCGGTGTCCAGGTGCGGCGGTCGTACGTCGATCACGGCGGTGCCCGCACGCCGTACCTCACGGCGCACGGCGCTCAGGTAGGCGGCCAGCCCGGCCTTGCTCGCGGAGTAGGCCGCCATCCCCGCCATCGGAGCGTCGGCCAGGATCGCGGAGAGCACGACCACGGCTCCTCCCGTCACCTGCGAGACCGCGGCCGACACCACCGCCATCGGACCGAGCAGGTTGACTGCCACGAGCTCCTCCGCCACCGCGTCGTCGAGCTCGGCGGCCGGGCCGAAGCCGGCGACGCCACTGGCGACCACGACGAGGTCGAGCCCACCCAGCGTGCTCGCCGCCGACGACACCGCCGCCCGGGCGGCGGCCACGTCCAGCAGGTCGAGCTCGATCCGCTCCTCGGCCTCGACCTCGGCGAGCCGTTCGGCGGACCGGCCCGTCACCACGAGTCGGGCACCGTCAGCGGCCAGTGCGCGGCACAGGCCGCCGCCCAGCACTCCGGTGCCGCCGACGACGAGGGTGCGCGCTCCGTTGAGGTCCATGCCTGTCTACCTACCCAGTGGCAGGTCGTTCAGCGCCCGCTGGATCAGCTCACTGGGCGACGCCGCAACGGCGCAGCGCGAGCACCACCAAGGAGCGGGTGACCTGCACCAGCTCGTCGATCGAGACCTTCTCCAGCGGGGCATGGGCCTCGGTGATGGCGCCCGGGCCGTAGTGCAGCGTGGGGATGCCGCCGATGCCGGTGTAGAGCCGCAGGTCGCTGCCGTAGACGCCGGCCCCCAGGGGCGGGTGCTCCCCGCCGGTCGCCGCGACGGCGGACGACATCTCCGCGATGAGCGGGTGCTCCAGGTCGGTGCGGCCGCTGGCGAACTGTCCTCCGGGCCAGGTGACGACGGGCCGGTTCTCCGCGAGCCACGGGTCCTTCACCGCGACCTCGGTGACGACGTCCTCGAAGCGCGCGCGGGCAAGGCGGGGGTCCTCGTCGATCTGCACCCCGAAGCGGCCCTCGGCCACCAGCCGGTCGGGCACGTTGCTGGACCACTCGCCGGCGCGGACCATGCCGAACGACAGCGCGTAGGGCATCGTGCCGACGAACAGCGGGTCGGGGTCGCGGTTGCGCTCAGCCTCGAACTCCAGCAGGGCCGCGTGGATCGGCAGGAACGCCTCGAAGGCACTCACGCCCTCCGTGCGCATGGAGCCGTGGGCCGAGCGTCCGGCGACCTCGATCCGGAAGGTCAGTGCCCCGGCTGTGGCCGTGAGGATCTGCGCACTGGTCGGCTCGGTGATCACCGCGGTCTCCCCGATGTGGCCGCGCCGCAGCGTGGCGAAGGCGCCGAGCCCGCCGTCCTCCTCGCCCATCACGCAGTGCACGGCAAGCGGCCGCTCCAGCCGGATGCCGGCAGCGGACAGCGTGCGGACGACGGCCAGGTTGGCGGCGACGCCCGCCTTCATGTCGGCGGCGCCGCGTCCGTAGAGCGCGCCCTGCCAGATCTCGGCCGAGAACGGGTTGGAGCCCTGCCAGTTGTCCGGGTCTCCCGGAGGTACGACGTCCAGGTGGCCCTGCAGCACCAGCGCCGGCATGCCGTCGCGATCGGCGCTGTCGACGGTCCCGACCACGCCCACGGCCTGCGTGCGCTCCACCTCGACACCGGGGAACCACGGGTCGGCCGTCATCTCGTCGAGGTCGATGTCCCACCGGTCGACGTCGGTGCCCAGGTCGCGCAGCATCCCGGCCGCGACCTCCTGCACCTCGACCTCCTCGTCGGTGCCGCCGAGGCTCGGGATCCGCACCAGCTCCATCAGGGACTCGACGAGGGCGTGCTCGTCGAGGTGCCCCAGGACACGGCTCTCCGCGGGGCTCAGCCGGTCGGGGTCGTCGCTGCTCATGGGCACGAGTCTGCCGCACCGGACTGGCCGCCGTCAGTCGGCGTCCCACCGGAACAGTCGCGCGGCGAGCAGCGTCAGCACGACCGCGAAGCCCAGCAGGATCGCCATCGGCAGCAGCGCCGAGGCCGGGCCCTGCCCCCGCACCATCACGTCGAGCATGCCCTCGTTGAGGTGCCGCAACGGCATCACCCTGGACACCAGCTGGAGCCAGTCGGGGGTGCCGTCGAGCGGGAAGAACGATCCGGACAGGAACGCCATCGGCAGCACGAAGAAGTTCGCCAGGTTGACCGCGCCTTCCTGGGTCTTCGCGATGGCACCCGCGAGCAACCCGAGGGCCATGAACGAGAGGGTCCCGGACACCAGCAGCGGCACCGCCATCCACCAGGACCCGGTGAGCTGCAGTCCGAAGGCGGCCATGCCGAGCCCGACGAAGATCACCAGCTGGACCAACGCGATCAGCACGGTCACCACCACGCGCGCGGCGACCACCGACGACGTCGGCACCGGCGAGAGCTGCAGCCGGCGCAGCAGCTTGCTGTTGCGCCAGCCCTGCAATGTCGCCGCCGCGCCGAAGCAGGCGCTCATCGCCACCGCCCAGCCGAGCAGGCCGGGGGTCAAGAACTGGATCGCCCTCAGCGATCGGTCCTCCACCCGCTCCGGCTTCAGGGTGAACCTCGGCTCGACCCCGGACGCTGTCCTGGTTGGCACTGTCGACGAAGGCGCTCAGCGTGCCCTGCGTGACCGCCGCCCTCACCTGGTCGGTCTGCGTGTAGTGCGCAACGAGCGTGTCGCCGCGCATCTCCACCGCGACGTCGGCGTCGCCCTTGCGCACCTGGGCGATCGCGGCTGCCAGGTCGTCGCTGCGGGCGACGTCGAAGGTCTCCTCGAAGGCGTCCTCGGCGTCCGAGGGCAAGGCATCGAGCAGCGAGACCTCGCCGACCTGGAGGAGCTCGATGCGCGGGCTCTCCTGGTTGCCCAGGATGCCGCCGAAGAGCACCAGGAACATCAGCGGGAAGACCAGCGCGAAGAACAACGACGTCCGGTCGCGGACGAAGCCCTTGACGATCGCGACCGCGACGGCGCGGAACGCGCTCATGCCCCGGATCCGGTCATGCGCGGTACTCGCGTCCCGTGAGGTCCAGGAACACGTCCTCGAGCGTGGCGGCCTTCACCTGCAGGCCCTCCAGAGCGTCGAGCTCGGCCAGCCGGATCAGCACCGTGGACGGCGCTCGGGTGGTCAGCACCAGCGCGGCGGCGTCCTCGGCGACACCGTCGACACCGGCCATGGCGCGGGCGTCGTCCTGCGTCAGCAGGTGGGGCGCGACGAAGATCCGGACCGGGGCGTCGAGCCCGCGGACCAGCGCGGGTGGTGCGTCCAGCTTCAGGACCCGGCCGCGGTCCATGATCGCGACGCGGTCGCACAGCGCCTCGGCCTCGTCCATGTAGTGCGTGGTCAGCACAACGGTGCGGCCGGCCTCGTTGATCGAGCGCAGCAGGTCCCACAGGTTGCGCCGGGCCTGCGGGTCGATCGCCGCCGTCGGCTCGTCGAGGAACACGACCTCCGGCTCGTGGACCAGGGCGCAGGCGATCGCCAGGCGCTGCAGCTGGCCGCCCGACAGCTTCTCGGTCCGGGCGTCGGCCTTGTCGGTGAGTGCGACCCGCTCCAGCCAGTCGTCGGCCTGCGTCGACGTGGCGCCGTACAGAGCGGCGAAGGTGCGGATCTGCTCACGCGCGGTGAGCCGCTCGAAGAACGCCGACGCCTGCAGCTGCACCCCGACCCGCGGCAGCAGCGCTGGGTTGCGCGGCCAGGTCGGCTCCCCCAGCAGCAGCACCTCGCCGGCGTCAGGCCGACGCAGGCCCTCGATCATCTCCAGCGTCGTGGTCTTGCCGGCGCCGTTGGGACCGAGGATGCCGAAGAACTCGCCCCGCGCGACGGTGAAGCTGACCTCGTCGACGGCGACCAGGTCGCCGTAGTGCTTGCGCAGGCCGCGCACCTCGATCGCTGCGTCCGTGGACCCCTCCCCCGTTGCGAGACTCACGGCGTCGACAACAGGGTCCTGACCACGCGCAGCCCGACCGACAGCCGCGCCAGGTCGACGTGCTCGTCGGAGCAGATCTCCTCGAGCGTGCGGACGGCGCGCGACACGACCACCGCGTCGGACTCCTCCCAGTCGGCGACCCGGCGCGGGGTCGGCTGCTCGGGATCGGTGCCGGCGAGGACCTGCGCGGTGAGCTGGGCGTGCACCGTGTGCAGGTCGTCGCGGAGGGCCGCGCGCGCCATCGTCTGCCACCGGTCGTCGCGCGGCAGTGCCAGGATCCGGGCGACCAGCGTCGAGAGCCCCAGCCGCTCGCCGAGGGCGAAGTGCACGCGCGCGACCTCGAGCGGGTCGCAGTCGTCGCGCTGGGCGGTCTCCACGATGTTGAGCACCTGGTAGGCCGGCGGCAGCACCGCCACCTGCACCGCGAGCTCCTCCGGCACCCCCGCCTCGACGAGCGCGACGCGCCGGGACTCGAAGGCGTCCTGCTCGCGGCCGGTCAACAGCTCCGGCAGCGCGGTCACGACCTGCTGCGCCACCACGCCGAAGAAGTCGACCGTCGCCTCGCTGTCCATCGGGGGCCGGCGGTTGTTGATCAGCCAGCGCGATGCCCGCTCGACGAGCGTGCGCATCTCCAGCCGCATCCGGGTCTGCACGGCGGCGTCGATCACGTTGTCGTAGGACGCGATGTCGTCGATCAGCGACCGGGACCCGAAGATCTCGCGCGCCACGAAGTTGGCCCGCACGAGCTCGTCGGCCGAAGCCGCCGTCTCCTCCGAGAGCCGGTGGAAGAAGGTCATCCCGGCACCGTTGACCAGGTCGTTGACGACCCGGGTCACCACGATCTCGCGGCGCAGCGGGTGCGACTCCATCCGCTCGCGGTAGGTCTGGCGCATGTGGGTCGGGAAGTAGCTGAACAGGTCGTTGCGCAGGAACGGGTCGTCCGGGAGGTCGGTGCGGATCAGCTCCTCGGCCAGCACGATCTTGGTGTAGGCCAGCAGCACCGCCAGCTCCGGCACCGTCAACCCCTCCCGCGCCTCGATCCGGCCGGCCACCGTCTTGCGGCTGGGCAGCGCCTCCAGCGCCCGGTCGAGCAGACCCTGCCGCTCCAGCCGACGGATCCAGTCCTCGTGCACGTGCAGCAGCTGCGGCGCCTGGATCACGGCGTTCGCGAGGGCGAGGTTCTGCTCGTAGTTGTCGACGAGCACGAGCGTGCCCACCTCGTCGGTCATCGAGGCCAGCAGGTCGTTGCGCTGCTTCTCGGTCAGGTCGCCGTTGGCGACCACCTGGTCGAGCAGGATCTTGATGTTGACCTCGTGGTCGGAGGTGTCGACGCCCGCGGAGTTGTCGATGAAGTCGGTGTTGATCCGACCTCCCGCCCGGGCGTACTCGATCCGGCCACGCTGGGTCAGGCCGAGGTTGCCGCCCTCCCCGACCGACCGCACGCGCAGGTCGCCGCCGTCGACGCGGATCGGGTCGTTGGCCTTGTCGCCGACCTCGGCGTCGCTCTCGCCGCTGCCCTTCACGTAGGTGCCGATCCCGCCGTTCCAGAGCAGGTCCACCGGCGCGAGCAGGATCGCCTTCATCAGCTCGGCCGGCGTCAGCGCCGTGACCGCGTCGCCGAGGCCCAGCGCCTCGCGGACCTGCGCGCTGACCGGGATCGACTTGGCGCTGCGCTTGTAGACGCCGCCTCCCTCGGAGATGAGCGCCGTGTCGTAGTCCTGCCAGCTCGACCGGGGCAGCGCGAACAGCCGCCTGCGCTCGGCGTACGACGTCGCGGCGTCCGGCGACGGGTCGAGGAAGATGTCGCGGTGGTCGAAGGCGGCCACCAGCCTGATGTGCTCGGAGAGCAGCATCCCGTTGCCGAACACGTCACCGGACATGTCGCCGACGCCGACGACACTGAACTCCTCGGCCTGGCAGTCGACGCCCATCTCGCGGAAGTGCCGGCGCACCGACTCCCACGCGCCCCGGGCGGTGATGCCCATCGCCTTGTGGTCGTAGCCGACCGAGCCGCCCGAGGCGAAGGCGTCGCCGAGCCAGAAGCCGTAGTCGAGTGCGACCCCGTTGGCGATGTCGGAGAACGTCGCGGTGCCCTTGTCGGCGGCGACCACGAGGTAGGAGTCGTCACCGTCGTGCCGCACCACCCGCTGCGGCGGGATCGGTCTCCTCGCCCTCGCGGTTGTCGGTGATGTCGAGCAGCCCGGAGATGAAGGTCCGGTAGCAGGCGATCCCCTCCGCCATCCACGCCTCGCGGTCGGAGGGATCGGGGAGCTGCTTGCAGAAGAAGCCGCCCTTGGCGCCGACCGGCACGATCACGGTGTTCTTGACCATCTGCGCCTTCACCAGGCCGAGGATCTCGGTGCGGAAGTCGTCGCGTCGGTCCGACCAGCGCAGTCCGCCGCGGGCGACCGCGCCGAAGCGGAGGTGCACGCCCTCGACCCGCGGCGAGTAGACGAAGATCTCGAACTTCGGCCGGGGCTCGGGCAGGTCCGGGATGGCGTCGGGCCGCATCTTCAGCGAGATGTAGGACTTGGTCAGGCCCTCGGTGTCGGTCTGGAAGTAGTTGGTGCGCAGGGTCGCTCGGATGACGGTGAGGTAGGACCTCAGGATCCGGTCGTGGTCGAGGCTGACCACCTCGTCCAGCGACCGGGCGATGCGCTCCTCGATCTCCGTGGTGCGCGCCACGCGGGCGCTGTCCTCGGCCGCCTGGTCGCCGTCGCGACCGGGGTCGAACCGGGCCTCGAACAGCGCCACCAGCCCCCGCGCGATGTCGACGTTCTGCTTCAGCGCATCCTCGATGTAGTCCTGCGCGAAGGGGGTGCCGCCCTGACGCATGTACTTCGCGTAGGCCCGCAGCACCGTCGCCTGGCGCCAGGTCAGGCCGGCGGCCAGGACCAGCCCGTTGAACCCGTCGACCTCGTTGTCGCCCTCCCACACGGCGTTGACCGCGTCCTGGAAGAGCTCCCGCGCGCCCTGGGGCATCGGCCGGTGGTAGCGCAGCCCGAAGTCGTAGATCAGCGAGTCCTGGGGCAGCCCCGCCAGCACGTAGGGCCGCTCGTCGATGACCTCGACGCCCATCGAGGACAGGATCGGCAGCACCTCCGAGAGCGAGAGCGGCGAGCCGGTGCGGAAGATCTTGAGGCGTGCCTCGCCCGGTGCGGCGTCGACGAGCTGGTAGAAGGACAGGTCGAGCCCGCTGTCCTCCGGGATGCCCTCGAGCCGCCCGAGGTCGACCGCGCCGGTGCGGGGCGGGTAGTCCTCCTTGTAGGCCTCGGGGAACGAGTCGGCGTAGCGGCGGGCCAGCAGAGCGCCGTCCTCCTCGCCGTACTCCGCGTGGGCGGCCGTCACGAAGTCGTCGCGCCACGAGCGGGCCGCCTCGGCGAGCCGCCGTTCGAGGTCGGTCTGGTCGAAGTCGTTGATGGTGCTCCCGGCCGGGGGGCGGACCACGAAGTGCAGGCGCGCCAGCATCGACTCGCTCACCCGCGCGGTGTACTCCAGCGAGTCTCCGCCGAGCTCCTTCTTGAGGATCGCCGCGATGCGCTCGCGCACCGCGGTCGTGTAGCGGTCGCGCGGCAGGTACACCAGGCACGACAGGTAGCGTCCGTAGGTGTCGGCGCGCACGAACAGCCGCACCTGCCGGCGCTCGCGGGTGTGCAGCACCGCCTCGGCGATCGGCACCAGCTCCTCGATCGGAGTCTGGAAGAGCTCGTCGCGCGGGTAGGTCTCGAGGACGTCCATCAACGCCTTGCCGGTGTGGCTCAGCGGCGCGAACCCGGCCCGGTCGATCACCTGCTGGGCCTTGACCCGGATCACCGGGATCCGGGTCAGCGACTCGGTGTAGGCGGCCGAGGAGAACAGGCCCAGGAAGCGGCGCTCGCCGGAGACCTCGCCGGACTCGTCGAACGTCTTGACCCCGACGTAGTCGAGGTAGACCGGCCGGTGCACCGTCGCCTTGGAGTTCGCCTTGGCCAGCACCAGCAGGGTCTTCTCCCGCGCCTTGGCGCGCACGATGGGGGGCAGCTTGCCGAACGACCCGGACATGTCCTGGTCGCGAGCGCAGGATGCCGAAACCGGTGCCGGGCACCGCACGCAGCGCGACGTCCTCCTCGCCGTCCTCGTCGAGGTCCTCACCGGCGCCCTCGAGGTGGTACTCGCGGTAGCCGAGGAAGGTGAAGTGCTCGTCGGCGAGCCAGCGCAGCAGCGCCTTGCCCTCCTCGATCTCCTCCTGACCGCAGCGGCGGTGGCGAGCCCTCGAGGTCCTCGATGATCTCCAGCGCCTGCGCCTTCATCTTCGGCCAGTCCTCGACGGCCTCCCGCACGTCGAGCAGCACCTTGGTCAGCGACCGCTCGATCTCGTCGCGCGACGCCGGGCTCGACTCGCGGCCGATCTCCAGGTGCATCCACGACTCGCGCGACACGTCGTGCGGGAGCTCCGAGCGGTCCAAGGCCCCGTCGTCCTCGGTGAACACCTCCTGCAGCTGGCCGGTGATGTCGCGGCGCACGAGGATCTGCGGGTGCACGACCATGTGCACCTCGCGGTGCTGCTCGTTGAGCGCCATCGTCACGGAGTCGACGAGGAACGGCATGTCGTCGGTGACGACCTCGACGACCGTGTGCCCGCCGGCCGACCAGCCGTGCTCGCCGACGGTCGGGGTGAACACCCGGATGTTGGCGGTGCCCTGCGGTCGGTACGACGCGAGCTTGTACTGGCTCATGGCGGCGCCGTAGAGGTCGACCTCGCTGCGCTCGTCGATGTCCTCGGGGGCGACGTGGCGGTAGTAGTAGCGCAGCAGCTGGGCGGACTTCTCTCCGGGCGGACCGCCGGTGCCCTTGCGTCCGGCGGCGAAGGCGCACGCCCGCTCGAGCAGGTCCTCGCGCCGGGAGTTCGCGGTGTCGTCCAGCGTCGTGCGCACGCAGCATCAGCCCTTTGACGACCGGAGCCGTCCTCGTCGTGACGTCACCCCGTCGTGCCGTCATCACCGACCCTAGGACGTCCGCGCGATCACGACCACCAGGGGTGGACCGGCAGGTCTCAGAGCACGGAGCGGAGCTCCCACAGGAGCGGGTAGTAGCGCAGGTCGAGCCGACTGCGCAGGTAGGACCCTCCCGACGACCCGCCGGTGCCGGTCTTGGTGCCGATCATCCGCTCCACCATCACGACGTGCCGGGCCCGCCAGGCCGCGGCCAGCTCGTCGTGCTCGAGCAGCCCCTCGGCGAGCGCCCACACCTCGGCGTACGACGAGCGGTCGTGCGCGCACCGGCGGACCGAGTCGGTGATCTCGTCCTCGGAGCCGACCGGGAGGCCCCGCGTGTCCAGCACCTGCACGAACGCATCCCACAGCGTCGGCTCCGCCAGTCGCCGGTGGAGCCGTTCCTCCTCCTCGGCCGTGAGGCCGCGGAAGCGCTGCACGAAGGACGGGTCCTTGGCGCCGGAGAGGAACTCCAGCTCCCGGAACTGCACCGACTGGAAGCCGCTGGCCGGGGCCAGGGCCTGCCGGAACTGCAGGAAGTCCTGCGGCGTCATCGTCTCGAGGACGTCGACCTGGTTGACCAGCACCCGCTCGATCACGTGCATCCGGCGGAGCAGGTGCTGGGCCCACCACAGCCGCTCGCCGGGGCCGTTGCCCAGACCTGGCGCCAGCATCGCGTCGCGCGCCGCGGTCGCCTCGTGCAGCAGCTGCTGGAACCACAGCTCGTAGACCTGGTGGATGGTGATGAACAGCAGCTCGTCGTGGGCCGGCGGCTGGGACTCCAGGTCCTGCGCGGACAGCAGCCGGTCGAGCTGGAGGTAGCTGCCGTAGGTGAGCCGGGCACCCTGCTCCCCGAACCGGATGTCCCGCCCGCCCCACTCGCCCGCCGGACCCTGGTCCTCATGGCTGCTCATCTCGGCAGCGTAGCGAGCGGCTGCCGTGGGTACAGGCCTGCCGTCGGCCGCGCACCGACCACCCACCCACCGATCCTCCAGGAGCCGAGCCGATGAAGTACTCGCACCAGCTGTCCTACGACGCCACCCCTGACGAGGTGGCCGCGATGCTGGCGGACCCTGCCTTCCGCGAGAAGGTCTGCGACGCGATGGACGCCGTACGCCGCGACGTGTCGATCTCGGGCAGTGGTGCGGGGATGCAGGTCACCGTCGACCAGACGCAGCCGTCGAAGGGCATCCCGTCGTTCGCCAAGAAGTTCGTCGGCGACCAGATCCAGATCGTGCAGACCGAGCGCTGGGACAGCGCGACCCATGCCGACCTTGCGGTCGAGATCCCCGGCAAGCCGGGGCACCTCAAGGGTGCGATCGACCTCGCGCCGGCGGGAGACGGCACCGCCGAGACGGTGTCCGGGGAGATCAAGGTCAAGATCCCGGTGGTCGGAGGCAAGCTCGAGGGGTTGATCGGCGAGCTGCTCACCGAGGCGCTGCGCACCGAGAACCGCGTCGGCCGGGCCTGGCTCTCCGAGCGACGCGCGGCCGGGAACAGCTAGCTCGCCCTGCGGGACTCCTGGTCGCCGTCCCGGTGCTCCTCGCGTCGCTGGGCAGCGACGTCGCGCCGGCGGAGGACGACCACGACGACCACCAGGACCACGAAGGGGCCGAACGCGACCAGCAGGACGAGGGCGCGCTCGGAGGAGTGCAGGGTCCCCAGGTGGAGCAGGGTGCCGGCGAGCATGAGGCTGAGGTGGAGGGGCATCGCCGCCCAGTGTCGCAAAGACCGCGCCGCGTGCATCGCCCAGCGGGGCTTCGCGGGCTACGTCGACTACCCGACGCTCGCCGCCTCCGGACGGCTCAGCCGAGGTCCATGAACGGGTAGCGGTAGTCCTTCGGCGGGTCGAAGGTCTCCTTGATCGACCGCGGCGAGGTCCAGCGCATCAGGTTCTGCGGTGCGCCGGCCTTGTCGTTGGTCCCGGAGGCGCGGGCCCCGCCGAACGGCTGCTGGCCCACCACGGCACCGGTCGGCTTGTCGTTGATGTAGAAGTTGCCCGCCGCGAACCGGAGGTTCTCGCGCGCCCAGGCCACCACGTTGCGGTCCTGCGCGATGATCGCGCCGGTGAGGGCGTACGGCGCGAACGACTCCATCTGGGCGACGACCTGCTCGAAGTCCCGGTCCTCGAAGACGTGCACGGCGAGGATCGGGCCGAAGTACTCCGTGTTGAACATCTGGTCGGTCGGGTCGGTGCTCTGCACCACCGTCGGCCGCACGAAGTAGCCGACGGAGTCGTCGACCTGTCCGCCGGCGACGATCTCGAGGCTCTTCGAGCGCTTGGCGCGCGCGATCGCCTTCTTGTGCTTGGCGAACGCCCGGTCGTCGATGACGGCGCCCATGAAGTTCGAGAAGTCGGTCACGTCGCCCATGGCGATCGCGTCGACCTCGGCGAGGAACCGGTCCTTCATCTTGTTCCACACCGAGCGGGCGACGTACGCACGGGACGCGGCGGAGCACTTCTGGCCCTGGAACTCGAAGGCGCCACGCAGCAGCGCCACCCGGAGCACGTCGGGGTCGGCCGAGGCGTGCGCGACGACGAAGTCCTTGCCGCCGGTCTCGCCGACGATGCGCGGGTAGGAGCGGTAGCGGGTGATGTTCTCCCCGACCGTGCGCCACAGGTGCTGGAAGGTCGGGGTCGAGCCGGTGAAGTGGATGCCCGCCAGGTCGGGGTGCGCCAGGGCGACCTGCGAGACGTCGAGGCCGTCGCCGGGGAGCATGTTGATCACGCCCGGAGGCATGCCGGCCTCCTCGAGCAGCTCCATCGTCAGGTGCGCCGCGACCTGCTGGGTGGGTGAGGGCTTCCAGATCACGGTGTTGCCCATCAGCGCCGGGGCCGTGGGCAGGTTGCCGGCGATCGCGGTGAAGTTGAAGGGCGTGATGGCGTAGACGAAGCCCTCGAGCGGTCGGTGGTCGGTGCGGTTCCAGATGCCACGCGAGTTGGCGATCGGCTGCTCGCCGAGGATCCCGCGCGCGAAGTGCACGTTGAAGCGCCAGAAGTCGATCAGCTCGCACGCCGAGTCGATCTCGGCCTGGAAGGCCGTCTTGGACTGGCCGAGCATGGTCGCGGCATTGATCCGCTGCCGCCACGGACCCGCCAGCAGGTCGGCCGCCTTGAGGATGACCGCGGCGCGCTCGTCGAACGACAGCGAGCGCCAGCCCGGAGCCGCATCGGCCGCGGCCTTGATCGCCGCGCGGGTGTCGGCCTGGGTGCTGTTCTTCGCGACGCCCAGCACGTGCGCGTGGTCGTGGGGCTGCACGACCGGGATCTCCGCGCCGCCGCCCATCTTCTGCACGCCGCCGATGGTCGCGGTCAGGTCGAGCCGGTCGGACTCCTGTCGCGTGAGCTCCGCCTCCAGCTCCGCACGCTCGGGCGTGCCCGGGGCGTAGGTCAGGTTGGGCTCGTTGACGGGGACCGGCGGGTGGGTGACAGCGTCCATGCAGCCGATCGTGTCATGCGCCTGCGGTGCCGCCCAACTCCAGCAGGTCGCCGATCTCCTGGGTGGCCCACCAGCCGAGCTCGTGGTCCAGGCAGCGCTCCAGCAGACGCCTCCGCGTCGGGCGATCCGGACCGCAGGGCCTCGACGGCGGCGGCGACGTCGGCCTCGGCCGCCGCGTCGTCGGCGAGCACCGCGGCGATCCGCCGGTAGGGCACGACCTCGTCGACCTCGACCAGGGTCGGGTCGTCACCGGCAGCCCCCGTGGACGCAGGGGACCCCGTGGACGGCACGTCGATCGCCAGCACCACCCGACGCGACGGCTCGTCGCGCGCGGCCTCGGCCAGCAGGCGTGCGGAGCGAGAGGGCGGCGGCGCTCGACGCGGCGTACTCCAGGTCCTCGTCGTCGACGTCGCCGAGCTCGCGGCGCACCTCGTCGGTCACCGCGTGCGCGGCGAACGGGGCGGGCCCGATGCCGCTGGCGGTCACGATCCCGCGCAGCCGCCCGGTGGTGCTCGGGACGTAGACGCGGGTCACTCGCGCCGGGCTCACGGCCGCGCCGGCTTGCTCTTGCGCCCGCGCGGCGCGCGCTGGCGTCCCGGCCCGGTGCTGTCGACGAGCTCCTCGAGCGCCTCGGTGAGGCACTGCCCGAGCACGTCGAGGTCCGGCAGCGCGTCCCGGTCGGCGTTGAGACCGAAGAACACGCCGCCGTCGTAGGAGGTCACCCCGATCGACAGCGCGTGCCCGGGCAGCAGCGGCTGCACCGGGTAGGACTCGGTCATCGGGGCGCCCGCGGCGTACAGCGGGAACTGCGGGCCGGGCACGTTGGTGATCACCACGTGGAACCGGCGCGACTCCGTCGCGGCCACCCGGGAGCCGAGCGCGTGGAAGGTGGTCGGCGCGAAGCCCGCGACACCCGCGAGCCGGTCCGCAGCAACCGCGCGGCCGGTCTCCTTGTGCGCCTTGAGGGCGTAGGACACCTGGTGCAGCCGCACCACCGGGCTGGCCTCGCCGATGGGCAGGTTGAGCAGGTGGCCTGCGACCTGGGTGCCCAGCGACGTCGGCTCGAGGTCGCTGTCGATCACGCCCATCGGCACCATCGCGCGCAACGTGCGGCTGCCGTGCACCGACTCCGCGCGGGTCATCAGCCAGGTACGCATCGCGCCGGTGATGGTGGCCAGGACGACGTCGTTGACGGTGCCGCCGTGGAAGCGCCGGACCGTGCGGTAGTCGTCGAGCGCGGTCTTCACGGTCGTGAACCGGCGCTGCTCCGAGAGAGCGGTGTTGATCGGCGACTCCTGCACCGGGTGCCGGTTGGTCAGCGCGGACGCGACCTGCACGAAGCCGGCCGCCCACGGCACCGGCGGTGCGCGCCACGCTGCCGGCGTTGCCGGCGAGCACCCCGATCGCGCCGCGCGGGTGCCGCACGGACTCCCGCACCGCGTCGACCACCAGGGCCGAGCCGTGCGGCTGGCGCTCGGGGTGCCAGTCGTCGTGGACGGTGTCCTTCGGCTCCGGGTCGACGTCGAGGATGACCTGGCCCAGGTCGATCGTGGCCACGCCGTCGACCAGGATCTGGTGCGACTTGGACAGGATCGCGAAGCGCCCACCCTCGACGCCCTCGATGAGGTACATCTCCCACAGCGGCCGGTTGCGGTCGAGCCGGCGCGACATGATCCGCGCGGTCAGGTCCCGCAGCTGGTCCATCGAGCCGGGGCGCGGCAGTGCCGAGCGCCGTACGTGGAAGGTCAGGTCGAAGTCGTCGTCGTCGACCCAGACCGGGTTGGCCAGCCGCCCCGGGACCGACTTGATCCGCTGCCGGTAGCGCGGCACGAAGGCGATCCGGTCACCCACGAGCGCGAGGAGCGCGTCGTAGTCGAAGCCGTGACCGGGCTCGAAGATCTCCAGGGTCGCGTTGTGCATCGGCGCGCTGGCGGACTCGGTGACCAGGAAGGCCATGTCGTCCGGCCGTAGCCGCTCGACCATCGCTACCCCTCTCAGAGGAAACTCAGCGGGCCATGCGATTCTGACAGAAGGCCCTCTCGTTCCCGGCATGGCATCCTTGCGACGGGTCGGATCCCTGTCCTGCAAGGAGAATCGATGATCTTCGCTCACGGCATCGGCGGCGCCAAGGATCTGCCGATCCCCGCCGAGCTCGCGATGGCCGGGGCGGTCGCGGCCCTGGCGGTGTCCTTCATCGTGCTCGCGCTCGCCTGGCGGCGCCCCCGCTACGACGCCGCGACCCAGGGCCGGCCCGCCCCGCGGTGGCTCACCTCGCTGGTCGAGGCGCGGGGGTTCGCGGTGGGGCTGAGGGTCCTCGGCTTCGTGTTCTTCGCCTACGTCGTCTGGGCGGCGCTGGCGGGGCCGGACCTGCTGACCAACCCGACGTTCGGCGTGGTCTACGTCCTGCTGTGGGTCGGCATCGTGCCGCTCTCGCTGCTGCTCGGGCCGTTCTACCGCGCCGTCAACCCGGTCCGCACCATCCACCTCGGGCTGTCGAGGCTGACCGGCAAGCCGCCCGAGGAGGGCATGGCCGAGCTGCCGGCCCGGCTCGGCTACTGGCCCGCCGCGCTGATGCTGTTCGCCTTCGTCTGGTTGGAGCTGGTGCTGCCGACCTCGACCTACCTCTCCCCGGTGCGGCTGTGGTTCGCGACCTACCTGGCGGTCGTGATCATCGGGGCAGCGGTCTACGGCAGCCGGTGGATCGAGCGCTGCGACCCCTTCGAGGCCTACTCCACCCTGGTCGGCCACCTGTCCTGCTTCGGGCGCACGGCCGACGGCACCCTGGTGATCCGCAGCCCCTTGGCCAACCTCGACGGCGTGCCCGCCCGCCCCGGCCTGGTCGGCATCGTCGCGGTGCTCTTCGGCAGCACCGCCTTCGACTCCTTCAAGGACTCCACGGTCTGGCTGAAGTTCACGCAGTCCAGCGACGTGTCCTCGGCGTGGCTCGACCTCCTGGCGCTGAGCGCCTTCTGCCTCGCGGTCGGGGTGAGCTTCGCGGTGGCGACGATGAGCACCGGCGTTGCCGAGGGCACGGACCGTCGCGCCCTTCCAGATCTGTTCGCGCACTCGGTCGTGCCGATCATCGTCGGCTACATCGTGGCGCACTACCTCAGCTACTTCGTCGAGGTCGGGCAGCTGACGCTGCGCCAGCTCAGCGACCCGCTCGCGCAGGGCTGGAACCTGCTCGGCACCGGGAACCTCGAGGTCAGCTACTGGCTCTCGACGCACCCGACGTTCCTGGCCATCACCAAGGTCGTCGCGGTCGTCACCGGCCACGTGCTCGGCGTGATCGCCGCGCACGACCGGGCGATCCGGCTGCTGCCTCGCCGGCACCAGCTCACCGGCCAGCTGCCGCTGCTCGCGGTGATGGTCTGCTACACGGTCACCGGCCTCTTCCTGCTCTTCGGCGCCTGAGCCGCCCGCGTCGTACGGCGTCCGGCGGGCCGCCCACCAGCGCGCGGGTCGTCGCGGCGAGCGCCGAGCGCAGATCGGACTCGCCGCCCTCGACGAGGCTGCGCCCGCTCATCAGGGCCCGGTCCGCGGCCACCCGGTCGTCGGGCAGGAAGTGCACGTCGAGCGGTGTCACGAACCCCTCGACCATGCCGCGGATCTCCCGGTCGCTCCAGCCCAGGCGAGGGCCGGGTCCGGTTGACCACCACACGCGGGCGCAACGCCGGGTGCAGACCACGCAGCTCGACCAGGCCGCGCGCGAGCCGCGACAGTCCGACGGGGTCGGCGGCGCCGACGACGACCACCTCGTCGGCGTGCTCGAGAGCCGAGCGGGTCATCAGGTTGCGGTGCGGCGCGCCGGTCCCGAAGGGGTCGGCCGGATCCCCCTCCAGGCTGAAGCCCACGTCCAGGACGACGTAGGGCGCGAGGCGGGCGGCCTGGTCGAGCAGGTCGTCGTAGGCCACCGGCCGCACCTCCGGCCACCGGTCCGGTCGCGGCAGGCCGGTCAGCACCCGCAGTCCCGGCGCCGCCTCCCGGGCGCAGCCGGCCAACCGGACCGCGTCGAGCCTGCCGGTGTTGGCCGCCCGGGCCGCGGCGAGCAGACCGGAGACCTCGTCGAGCACGCCGAGGTGCTGCGCCACCGAGCCGCCGTAGGGGTCGACGTCGAGCAGGAAGGTCTCGTGCCCGGCATCGGCGAGCTCGGCGGCCAGCCCGACGGCGACCGTCGTGCGTCCGGGAGCACCCGCCGGCCCCCAGACCGCGACCACCCGCCCGCGCAGCGAGCCGGTCGCCTCGAGCGAGGCGACCGGGTCACCGAGGTCGGGGTGGTCCGGTGCGGGCGTGCCGGCGGCGAGGACGCGGTCCACCAGGGCGGCCAGGTCGGTGCCGTCGACCAGATCCTCGACCCCGACGCGCCGGAACCGCTCGTCGTCGCCGTCCGCGAGGTCGCCCGCGGCGGCGACCACCACCACCCCCAGGCCGGAGCGGCGCAGCACGTCGACGCTGTCGGCGTCGAGACCGGGCAGCCGCGGCGACACCACAGCCACCGAGGCCGCCCCGGTGCCGGCCGTGGCCAGCAGGTCGGTCAGGTCGACGCAGCGCTTGGTGAGCACGACGCCCGACCCGGAGCGCTCGAGCCGGCGCAGTGCCTCGGTCTCCCAGGGGGCGCCCGCCGCGGCGAGGAGCACCGGGACCACCGTGCTCATCGCTGCACGGTGAGGATCACCGAACCTCCCGAGAGGGCGGCGAGCGCGGCGGGCAGCACGTCCTGCTGCGCGGGGGCGACCCCGACGATCACCTGCCGGGTGGCGCTCGGGCCGAGCGAGGTGCCGGACCGGGGAGCCGACACCACGGCGACGTCGTCGAAGAGCAGCGTGGAGGTCGGCGCCCGGGGGCTGTCGAGGTCGACGTCGGCGTCGGCCACCGCGTCGGGCGTCACCCACACGTCCACGACGGCGCCCACGCGGACCGTGCCGGGCACGGCCTCGGCGCCGACCGAGAGGGGCACCTCGGTGAGGGCGACCTCGTCGCCCGTGCCGACGGCTCCCCGCGGCACGAGCTCACCGGCGCCCAACGGCCGGCTCAGCGTCGCCCCGGCGGGCAGCGAGGTCTCCGCGGACACGTAGCGGTCGGCGTCGGCCTGGTCGACGAACCGGATCTCGCGCCGGACGAGGTCCCCGGCCGCGACGGGCTCGCCCGGGTTCATCTCGCGCGCCGTGGCCCACACTCCCACCGTGTCGTCGGCCGCCGCGAGCAGGCGACCGCCGAGCAGCGCGCACGCGGCGACCAGCACGATCCCGATCGCGAGGCGCGGATCGCGCCACCGGGTCCCCGATCGTCGCGCCACCGGTGAGTCCGGTGCGGTCCCGTCGCCGTCCTGCGGTCGTGCGCCGACCAGCTCTCCCCGTCCTGGCATGCCCCCATCATGCTCATTTCGTCCTGCTTCGACACCTGCTCATCCACAGGCCAGGACATCCGGACGTCAGGAAACGTCGGCAAACGCTGGCATAGTGGGCCCCATGGCCCCCACCACTCCCCCTGACCCCGGCGGTGGTGCCGGTCCGCGCTTCCTGACCCTGGCCGACGTCGCCGAGATCCTCGCCACCTCCGTGGTCCAGGTCCGCGCCCTGATCGCGGCCGGCGAGCTGCGCTACATCCAGATCGGCGGCCGTCAGCAGTACCGCGTCGAGACCGTCGAGCTCGAGGCCTACATCCAGCGCAAGTACGCCGAGGCCGACGCCCGCGTGTCCGAGCAGGTGCGGGGCGAGGGCTGAGCCTCACCCCCGGCGTACGCCGGCCAGCACCGCCGTGGGCACCACCTCGACGCCGGACCCCACCGACACCTCGACGAAGTCCGCGCCCACGCGTCCCACCAGGCCGCGCACGACCGATCCGTCACGACGGTGCAGCACCACCTCGTCGCGGCCCCCGGCCGCCCGTCGGAGCGCGGAGACGAAGCCCAGTCGGGCGGTGAGCGACCGCGCCTGCGGCGGCACGGAGCGCGCCGTGAGCCCGCGCAGCCCAAGGACCGCGGAGAGGTCGAGGACCCACTCCTGCTGCGCAGCGACGAGCAGCAGCCACCCCTGGCCCGCACCGGCCAAGGTGCCCTCCAGCGCGCCCACGCCCAGGACCTCGAGCCGCAGCCGGGCCCCGATCGAGCCGTGCAACCGCGCAGCGAGGTCGACCTGGGCGTACTCCGCCCGGCGCAGCTCGGCGACCTCGGCATCGCGCGCGCCGAACGCCAGACCGTCCGCCTGCTGCTCGAGGTCGTCCACCACGTCGAGCAACCGCTGCTCCCACCGCATGCCAGCACGGTGACCGGCCCGGCCGCCGCTGTCAACGGCGGTCCGGGCCTGTGGACAACGGCTTGACGGAGTTCGCAGCGCCACGTAGAAACATCAAACGCAATCAAACTCTATGTTCTTCGAGGATTCGATGGTCAGCCTCTTCCGCGCCCTGCTGCTGCTCAGCGGCGCCGGACTGCTCACCCGGCTGGCCGTCCGTCCGCTGCAGGACCTCACGGAGCTGGACGGCCCGCTGGCCGCCGCGTCCTTCGACGTCCTGCTCCGGGCCCTGTGCGCCGCCGCGCTCCTGGCCTGCCTGGGCTGGTGGATGCTCGGCGCCACCCTGACCGCCCTCGCGGAGCTGCTGGTGCGCACCCGGCCCGCCTCGGCGGCCGCCCGGCTCTGCGTCGCGGCCGCCGAGCGCGTGACGCCGGCGCTGGTCCGCCGGCTGATCACCGTCAGCGTCGGCGCGGCCGTCCTCGGTGGCGCCGGGCCGGGCAGTGCCTCGGCCGACCCCGGTGAGCTGCGCGCCACCCGCGCCGACTCGACCTTGGTCGGTCTGCCGCTGCCGGACCGGTCCGTGGGTGCGGGCCCCGGCTCTCGGGCGCGCCCCCGGCCCGCCACCGTGCGGGTCCGGCGCGGTGACTCCCTGTGGTCGATCGCCACCGACCGACTGCCGGACGGCTCGGCGACGACGCAGGTCGCCGCTGCGACCGAGGCCCTCTACGCCGCCAACACCGCCCGCATCGGCAGCGACCCCGACCTGATCCTGCCCGGCACCGAGCTCCACCTGCCCACCCCGCATCAAGCATCCCCCCGAGAGGACCGACCATGACCCACCCCGGCAGCACCGTGACCCCGCGCCGCCCACCGGCCCCCACCGAGCACCTGGCGACGGTGACGCGGCTGAGCCCACCGGGGGCGACCCCGGTCCCGGTGCCCGTCGCCACCGTGCAGGGCGCCCTGGCGCTCGACCTCGACCAGCTGCCGCACCGCCCCACGACGCCGGAGCTGCGGCTGCTCCCCGCGGCGGCCGACTCCGCCGACGACGCCACGCACCGCGAGGTCCGGCTGTGGGCGGCACAGTTCTCCCAGGCCGTGGTCGAGGTCGTCGGCGGGGACCGGCCGGTCTCCCAGCTGCTGCGCTGGACCAGCCTACGGGTCTACCAGGAGATCGACCGGCGGGTCCGGATCCTCGGCCGCACCACGGTGGCGCCGACCCGCCGCCGTACGCTCTCGCCGCAGGTCCGCAGCGTGCACGTCTTCCACCCCCGCCGGGACGCCGCCGAGGTCAGCGTGCACGTGCGGCACGGCCACCGCTCACGGGCGATCGCCGCCCGCCTGGAGCGGCGCGACGACCGGTGGACGTGCGTCGCGCTCCAGCTCGGCTGACCTCGTCCCCACCGACAGCTGCACCCCGGCCGCGATCCGGTAGGGCCGGCTCTCGACCACGCCACCGACCGCCCGGCGCAGCCGGGACACCTCGGCCCGGACGGCCACCACGTGCTCGGCGTCGCCGTACAGCTGCCGACTGAGCGCGACCGCGCTCAGCCCGGCCCCGCCGGCCTCGTGCAGCAGCCGGACGATCTCGGCGTGCCGCGCCGTCAGCGGCGTGCGCCACTCCCCCTGGGGACCGGTCACCGTGAGCGTCGAGGTGTCCGGGTCGAGCCGCATCGCCATCGTCCCGCGCGCGGCGGCGGAGCCGTGCTGCGCGGGTCGCACCAGCCAGCCGTCGCCGACCGGCTCGGCCAGGCACAGCCCGAGACCGGGGACGGTGAGCGGGCGCTCCCGGCGTGGGACCGCGATCCGGGTCTGCGCCGCGATGCCCGCGGTGTGCGCCACCCAGCCGTGCACGTCGACGAGCAGCAGCGGACCCTCGACCGATGCCAGCAGCGGAGCCGCGTGGTGCCGGAGCCGCTCCAGCCGCCGCTCGTGGTGGTGCCAGAGCTGCGACTCGGCCAACCGCACGGCCGTCGCCACGAGCGCGACCACCGCCGGGTGCAGCGTCATCGCGGGACCGCTGACGTCGACGATGCCCAGCAGCTCGCCGGTGCGCGGGTCGTGCAGCGGCGCGGCGGTGCAGTACCACGGGTGCTGGTCGGACTCGAAGTGCTCGCCCGAGAAGAGCTGCACCGGGCTCGCCTCGGCCAGCGCGGTGCCGATCGCGTTGGTGCCGACCAGCCCCTCGGTCCACTCCGCTCCCTCCGCGAAGCCGAGACCGTCGGCCCGGCTGCGGACCCGCGCAGCGCCCTCGCGCCACAAGATGATGCCGTCGGCGTCGGTGACCACCATCAGGAACTGCGAGGCGTCGGCCACCGAGGAGATGATCGCCCGCAGCTCCTCGATCACCAGGGCCAGCGGCGAGGCCGCCCTGCGGCGGAGCACCTCGTCCATCGGCAGCGGGTCGCGCGGGTTGCGGCCCTCCGGCGCCAGGCCGATCTCCATCACCCGCGACCAGGACCGGGCCACCAGGGGACGCGGACGCAGCGCCGAACGGCCGCCGCCGATGACGGCGTCGTGCATCCGGACCAGCTCGCGCGCGTGGCGCGGCAGGTTCGTGCCGGGCGCGATCGCACTGAAGTCGGGCACGGCCTCACGCTAGGTCGGCCCGCGGCGCCCCGTCCCCCTCCGGACGGCCGGGATTGCAACGCGGTGCAACCCTTGTCCCGCGCGGCCCGGGGGTGTGCGGTGGGTCACATGACCCAGACGCTCGACGCCCCCACGACAGACCCCGTCCAGGAGCGCGCCGATGCCTGGCTCGCCGACTTCGAGCAGGCGCTGACGGCCCGCGACGTCGAGAGGGCGGCGGCGCTGTTCGCGCCCACGTCGTACTGGCGCGACCTGATCGCCTTCACCTGGAACCTCAAGACCGTCGAGGGTCGCGACGGCGTCAGCGACCTGCTCAGCCACACCCTGGAGAGCACCTCCCCCTCGGGCTTCCGCACCAGCGAGCCGCCGACCGAGGAGGGCGGCGTGGTCACCGCCGTGGATCGAGTTCGAGACCGCGGTGGGTCGCGGCCGGGGCCTGCTCCGGCTCACCGACGAAGGCGCCTGGACACGCTGCTCACCACGCTGTACGAGCTCACAGGGCCACGAGGAGAACAAGGGGGGCGCACGACCGATGGGCGCCGAGCACGGCGCCACCAAGGACCGCGAGACGTGGGCCGAGAAGCGCGAGCGCGAGGCCCGCGAGCTCGGCTACGACACGCAGCCCACCGTCCTGGTCGTCGGCGGTGGCCAGGGCGGCATCGCGCTGTCCGCCCGGCTGCGCCAGCTCGAGGTGCCGACCATCGTGATCGACAAGCGCGCCCGGCCCGGCGACCAGTGGCGCAGCCGCTACAAGTCGCTGTGCCTGCACGACCCGGTCTGGTACGACCACCTGCCCTACCTCAAGTTCCCCGACAACTGGCCGGTGTTCGCCCCCAAGGACAAGATCGCCGACTGGCTCGAGTCCTACACCACGATCATGGAGCTGAACTACTGGACCAACACGGAGGCCAAGAGCGCGCGCTACGACGAGGCCACGGGCGAGTGGACCGTCGAGGTCGAGCGCGACGGTCAGCCGCTGGTCCTGCAAGCCGAAGCAGCTGGTGCTCGCGACCGGCATGTCCGGCAAGCCCAACCTGCCCGTCGTACGACGGGATGGACACGTTCCGCGGCGACCAGCACCACTCCTCCGCGCACCCCGGCCCGGACGCCTACGCGGGCAAGAAGGCCGTCGTGATCGGGTCGAACAACTCGGCCTTCGACATCTGCGGCGCCCTGTGGGAGAAGGGCGCCGACGTCACGATGGTGCAGCGCTCCTCGACGCACATCGTGCGCTCGGACTCGCTGATGGAGATCGGGCTCGGCGGCGCTCTACTCCGAGGAGGCCGTGGCCGGCGGGATCACGACCGAGAAGGCCGACCTGATCTTCGCCTCGCTGCCCTACCGGATCATGCACGAGTTCCAGATCCCGCTCTACGAGCAGATGGCCGAGCGCGACAAGGACTTCTACGACCGGCTGGAGAAGGCCGGCTTCCTGCACGACTGGGGTGACGACGGGTCCGGGCTGTTCATGAAGTACCTGCGCCGCGGCTCGGGCTACTACATCGACGTCGGCGCGGCCGACCTGGTCGCCGACGGCGACGTCCGGCTCGCGCACGGCCAGGTCACCCGAGCTCACCGAGGACTCCGTCGTGCTCGAGGACGGCACCGAGCTGCCGGCCGACCTGGTCGTCTACGCGACCGGCTACGGCTCGATGAACGGCTGGGCCGCCGACCTGATCGACCAGGAGATCGCCGACCGGGTCGGCAAGGTGTGGGGCCTGGGCTCGGACACGACCAAGGACCCCGGTCCGTGGGAGGGCGAGCAGCGCAACATGTGGAAGCCCACCCAGCAGGAGGCGCTGTGGTTCCACGGCGGCAACCTGCACCAGTCGCGGCACTACTCGCTCTACCTCGCGCTGCAGCTCAAGGCGCGCGCCGAGGGCATCGACACCCCGGTCTACGGGCTGCAGGAGGTGCACCACACGGCCTGAGCGGCCGGCTCCTCAGGTCAGCCGCGTGACCTGCACCTCGACGGTCATCGCCGAGGTGCTGCCGCCGGAGAAGATGCCCTTGAACGGCGGCACGTCCTTGTAGTCCCGGCCTCGGCGCCAGGGTGACGTGCCGGTGCCGATCTCCACCACGTTGGTCGGGTCGTAGCCGGTCCAGCTGCCGTCCCACCACTCCACCCAGGCGTGGCTCTCGCCCTTGACCGCCTCGCCGATCGGGGCGTCCCGGCTTGGGGTGCAGGTAGCCCGAGACGTAGCGGGCCGGCATGCCCAGCGCCCGCAGCAGGCCGACCGACGACGTGCGCCATGTCCTGGCAGACGCCCTTGCCCGAGGTCCAGGCCTGCATCGCGTTGGTCTTCACGTTGGTCGAGCCGGACAGGTACTGCATGTGGTCGTGCACGAACCGGCAGATCGCGGTGCGCCGGCCTCGCGCGGGTCGGCGTCGCCGACGACGCCGCGGGCCGCCCGCACCACCGGCGGGGTCCATGGCGGTCAGCCGGGTCGGGGCGAGCATCTCGCCGAACCGGTCGACGACGTCGCGGTCGGCCAGGGCCTCCCAGCCCAGGACGCCGGCCTGCTCCGGTTCGGGGCCGGCCTCGACCATCGACGTGGCGATGACGGCCAGCTCGCTGTGCGGGCCGTGCAGGTCGAACGCGGTGACCGTGGAGCCCCAGTAGTCGCGGTAGTGCGTGCAGGTGGCGGCCGGCTCGACCTCGACGCGGGAGCGCAGCGCGGTCTGCCGGTGGTGTTCTCCGGCGTCATCCGGGCCTCGTTGTAGGAGGCTGCGGACCGGCCCGCCGTAGGGGAATCGTCCGGTGCACGATCTGCAGCCGCCGCGGTACTGCGCCGGTCGACCTGCACTGCCCGCCCTGCCGACGCGGCATCGGCCGACCGGGCACTGCGGGACAGGACGTCGGGCGTCACCCGACGCCTTCCGGCACCCACACCTGGGGCGCCTGCTCGGTGAAGAACCTGCTGGTCACGGCTCGCTGGCCGCCGAGCAGGTGCGCTGCAGCTCGTCGAGCCGGGTGGGCAGCTTGGCCAGGATCTCGTCGGTGCCCATGAACTCGAGCATGGTGCGGGCCCGGCCGACGATCCGGTGCGCCTCGCCGGGACGCCGATCCGGTGGCCTCGCGCACGTTGGAGCGCTCCAGCTCGGCCAGGCAGCCCTCGGCCTGCTCGAGCGCGGCGAACACCGACCGCGGGAACAGCCGGTCCAGCAGCAGGAACTCCGCCGCCGCGGCTGGAGTTCACCGAGCCCCGGTAGGTGCGCAGGTAGGGCTCGTAGGCGCCGGTCGAGCGCAGCACCAGCGTCCAGGACGGCGCGGCGTCCCCGGCCAGCACCCGGGTGGACGAGCATCCGGCTGGTCATGTCCACCCGCTCCAGCGAGCGGCCCAGGATCAGGAACAGCCAGCTCTCGTCCCGGCTCATGGTGGCGTCGGCCAGGCCGAACACCATCGCCGAGCGCTCCCGGACGAACCGGAACAGCGAGTGCGGGCCGTACCGGCGGGCCATCGTCCGGCTGGGGAGCGCGTTGTGGGTGACGTTGAGGGACTCCCAGATCTCGGCCGAGAGCACCTCGCGCGCGCCGCGGGCGTTCTCCCGGGCGCCGCTCGAGCGCCCGACGATCGAGCTCGGGCCGTCCGGTCGAAGGCCAGCGCGGCCAGCACCCGCTCGGTGTCGGCCTCCTCCGGCGGGCACGGCGCCCCATCAGCGCGAGCAGGTGCGAGCAGGCCCGCCGCTCGTCGATCCACGGGTCCTCGACCAGCCGCTGGGTGTGCACGTCGAGGATCCGGGCGGTGTCGTCGGCCCGCTCCACGTAGCGACCGATCCAGAACAGCGACTCGGCGATCCGGCTCAGCACGGCCGGACCCCCCGGCCTGCTGCTGCTGCTGGCCCATCTGCGGCGGCGTTGCGGGACTCGAGGTCGCGGGTACCGTGCTGTCGCAGCCGGGCGGCGGCGTGCCGCCGTCCGGCGGGGTCGGCGGCAGGTCGGCGGTGGTGAACTCGATCTGCGGCGCCGGTGCCGGCCCGGCCGGCGCGGCCGAGCACCCAGGTGTCCTTGGAGCCGCCGCCCTGGCTGACGAGTTGACCACCAGCTCGCCCTCCGGCAGCGCGACCCGGGTCAGGCCGCCGGGCAGCACCCACACCTCGGTGCCGTCGTTGACCGCGAACGGCCGCAGGTCGACGTGCCGCGGCGCGATCCGGCCGTCGATCAGCGTCGGGAGGTGGAGAGCGCCGATCGGCTTCTGCGCGATCCAGTCCCGCGGGTCGGCCGCGACCTTGCCGGGCAGCTCGGCCAGCGTCGTCGTCGGCCCGCGGACCGATGACGATGCCCTTGCCGCCGGAGCCGTCGACCGGCTTGAGCACCAGCTGGTCGAGGCGGTCGAGCACCTCCTCTCGGTGGCGTCGACGTCGTCCAGCCGGTAGGTGTCGGCGTTGGCCAGCACCGGCTCCTCGTCCAGGTAGTAGCGGATCAGGTCGGGCACCCAGGTGTAGATCAGCTTGTCGTCGGCGACGCCGTTGCCCACCGCGTTGGCGATGGTCACCCGGCCGGCGCGGGCGGCGTTGAGCACCCCGGCGCAGCCGATCACCGAGTCGGACCGGAAGTGCACCGGGTCGAGGAACTCGTCGTCGATGCGCCGGTAGATGACGTCGACCTGCTGCTGGCCGTCGGTGGTCCGCATGCTCACCTGACCGCGCTGACACACCAGGTCGCGGCCCTCGACCAGCTCGACGCCCATCTGCCGGGCCAGCAGGGCGTGCTCGAAGTAGGCGGAGTTGTAGACGCCCGGGGTGAGGACGACGACGGTCGGGTCGTCGATGCCGGCGGGGGCACGGCCTTCAGCGCGGCGAGCAGCCGGCTCGGGTAGTCGGCGACCGGCTGGATCCGGTGGTCGGCGAACAGCTCGGGCAGCACCGGCTCATCGCGCGCCGGTTGGTGATCACGTAGCTGACCCCGGACGGCGTGCGCAGGTTGTCCTCGAGCACCCGGAAGTCACCGGCCTCGTCGCGCACCAGGTCGATGCCGGTCACGTGCACCCGGACGCCGTTGGGGCTCCAGGCCGTGCGCCACCCGGTGGAAGTGCGCGCTGGTGGTGATCACGCTGCGCGGGATCACCTCGTCGGCGAACACCCGCCCGGCGCCGTACACGTCGGCGAGGAAGCCCTCGAGCGCGTGCACCCGCTGCTGCACGCCGCGCTCGATGACCGCCCACTCGTCCGCCGATCACCCGCGGCACGATGTCCAGCGGGAAGGGCTGCTCCTCGCCGGCGTGGCGAAGGTGACGCCCTGCTCGCGGTACGACTGGCGAGCACCTCGGCGCGCGCCCGCACCTCCGTGCCGGTGACTTCGGTGAAGGAGTCCGCGATCCCCCGGTAGGGACCGCGCAGGTGCTCGCCGTCGAACATCTCGTCGTAGGCCGGACCAGCGCCGACCAGGTAGTCGTCGAACAGCTCCATCACGGTCGACAGGCTAGCGGGCTCCCGTAACGCGGAGGTTTCCCGCTCAGCCGTTGACCCGCGTGGTCAGCCCGGTGGGGCCACCCGGAGCGCCGTGGCACTTCTTGTACTTCTTCCCCGAGCCACAGGGGCACTCGGCGTTGCGGGAGGCACCGGCGAACGCGTCGTCGACCGGCGGCGCCGCGCCGCGGACCTCGGCCTCGCCGTCCTCGGCGGGGGCGGAGTAGGCGAGGTTCTGCGGCTTCTTCGGCGCATCGAGGCCCTTGGCGCTCAGGTGCGGGGTCGCTGCCCCCGCGGCCGCCTGCGCCAGCGCGGGACCGACCTCCATCGCCGGCGCGGCCGGCTTCTCCTCCTCCACCTGGACCTCGAGGTTGAACAGGTAGCCGACCGACTCCTCCTTGATGGCGTCCATCATCGAGGCGAACATGTCGAAGCCCTCGCGCTGGTACTCCACGAGCGGGTCGCGCTGGGAGTAGGCGCGCAGGCCGATGCCCTCGCGCAGGTAGTCCATCTCGTAGAGGTGCTCGCGCCACTTGCGGTCCAGCACCGAGAGCACGACGCGCCGCTCGAGCTCGCGCATCACCTCGCCGCCGAACTGCGCCTCGCGGGCGTCGTACGCCGCCTGCGCATCGTCCTTGAGGTCCGTGATCAGGCCCTCGCGCGTCAACCCGTCCCGGCCGCCGGCCTCCTGCTCGACCTGCTGGAGGGTCTTGGAGACGGGGTAGAGCTGCTTGAGGGCGGTCCAGAGCGCCTCCAGGTCCCACTCCTCGGGGAAGCCGTCGGTCGCGGACGTGACGTAGCCGACCACGACGTTGTCGATCATCTCGCGCACCTGCTCGTGCAGGTCGGCACCCTCGAGCACCGCACGACGCTCGCCGTAGATGACCTCGCGCTGGCGGTTCATCACGTCGTCGTACTTCAGGACGTTCTTGCGCGAGTCGAAGTTCTGGGACTCGACCTGGCCCTGCGCGGACGCGATCGAGTTCGTGACCGACTTGTTCTCGATCGGCTGGTCGTCGGGGACCTTGAGGGTGGTCAGGACCCGGTCGACCCAGTCGGACTTGAACAGCCGCATCAGCTCGTCCTGGAGCGACAGGTAGAACCGGGACTCGCCCGGGTCGCCCTGGCGACCGGAGCGACCACGCAGCTGGTTGTCGATGCGCCGCGACTCGTGCCGCTCGGTGCCGAGGACGTAGAGGCCGCCGGCCTCCTTGACCTCGTCGTGCTCGGCCGCGACCAGTGCCTTGATCCGCTCCACCGTGGCCGGCCACTCGGCCTCGTAGGCCTCGGCGTCCTCCAGCGGGTCGAGCCCCTTGTCGCGCAGCTCCTGGTCGGCGAGGAACTCCACGGAGCCGCCGAGCATGATGTCGGTGCCGCGGCCGGCCATGTTGGTGGCCACGGTGACGGCGCCCCGGTGACCTGCCATGGCAACGATCTTCGCCTCGTTGGCGTGCTGCTTGGCGTTCAGGACGGTGTGCGGGATGCCCTTGGACCGCAACAGCCCCGAGAGCCGCTCGGACTTCTCGACCGACACGGTGCCGACCAGCACCGGCTGGCCGTGCTGGTGGCGCTCGGCGATGTCCTCGACGACGGCGAGGTACTTCGCCTCCTCCGTGCGGTAGACGAGGTCGGGCGAGTCGATGCGGGCCAGGCCCTTGTTGGTGGGGATCGGCACGACGCCGAGGCGGTAGATCTTGTCGAACTCCGAGGCCTCGGTCATCGCAGTGCCGGTCATGCCGGAGAGCTTCTTGTAGAGGCGGAAGTAGTTCTGCAGCGTGATCGTGGCGAGGGTCTGGTACTCCTCGCGGATGGTCACGCCCTCCTTGGCCTCGATCGCCTGGTGCAGGCCCTCGTTGTAGCGACGACCCGCAAGCATCCGGCCGGTGTGCTCGTCGACGATCAGGACCTCGCCGTCGATGACGACGTACTCCTTGTCGTTGCGGAACAGCTCCTTGGCCTTGATCGCGTTGTTCATGAAGGAGATCAGCGGGGTGTTGACCGAGTCGTAGAGGTTGTCGATCCCCAGGTGGTCCTCCACCTTGGTGATGCCCGGCTCGAGCACGGAGATCGTGCGCTTCTTCTCGTCGACCTCGTAGTCGACGTCCTTGACCATCCGGGAGGCGAGTGTGGAGAACTCGGAGTACCACTTCACCTCGTCCTGGGTCGGGCCCGAGATGATCAGCGGCGTGCGCGCCTCGTCGATCAGGATCGAGTCGACCTCGTCGACGACGGCGAAGTGGTGCCCGCGCTGGACGCACTCCTCGATGGAGTTGGCCATGTTGTCGCGCAGGTAGTCGAAGCCGAGCTCGTTGTTCGTGCCGTAGGTGACGTCGGCGGCGTAGGCGTCACGACGCTCCTCCGGCCGCATCTCGGGCAGGATGATGCCGACCGTCAGGCCGAGGAACTGGTGCACGCGGCCCATCCACTCGGCGTGGTACTTCGCGAGGTAGTCGTTGACGGTGACGACGTGCACGCCCTCACCGCTCAGGGCGTTGAGGTAGACCGGCAGCGTCGAGACCAGCGTCTTGCCCTCGCCGGTCTTCATCTCCGCGATGTTGCCCAGGTGCAGGGCCGCACCACCCATGATCTGCACGTCGAAGTGCCGCTGGCCCAGCACGCGCTTGGCGGCCTCGCGGACGGTGGCGAACGCCTCGGGCATCAGGTCGTCGACGCTCTCCCCGTCGGCCAGCCGCTGCCGGAACTCGCCCGTCTGGGCCTGGAGCTCCTCGTCGGTCATCGCGACGAAGTCGTCCTCGATGGCGTTGACGGCCTTGGTGATCGCCTCCAGCTGCCGGAGGATCTTGCCTTCGCCGATGCGGAGGAGCTTGTCGAGGATGGCAGGCACGTGCGTGGACTCCTGGGTCGGGACGGTGGTGCAACGGGCGCGGGGTCGACCCCGTCTGCCATCGTAACCGGCTCCCGAACAGATGACCGCTCAGGAGCGACCGAGCGCGTGCACCTCGACCGCCAGCGCGGCGGCCAGGTCCCCGCGCGGGGCCACGACGAGCCGGTCGAGGCCCAGCCAGCCGGCCAGGTCGTGAAGCTCCGCGGCCAGCTGGGCGGCGGTCTCCGGCGGCGCCGCGGGCTCGGTGAAGCTGCCCAGCACCCGCAGCGTGCCCGTCCGCCGGTCGGCCTTGAGGTCGACCCGGCCCACGATCCGGTCGCCGAGCAGGAACGGCAGGACGTAGTAGCCGTGCACCCGCTTCTCGGCCGGGACGTAGATCTCGATCCGGTAGCGGAAGTCGAACAGGTGCTCGGTGCGGTCGCGCTCCCAGACCAGCGGGTCGAAGGGGCTCAGCAGGGCCCGAGCGCCGACCGTGCGGGGCAGCGCCGCGTCGCGATGGAGGTAGGCCGGTCTCCCCCACCCCTCGACCTGCACCGGGACCAGCTCGCCGGTCTCCACCAGGGTGCGCACGGCGGGCTTCACCAGGTCGGTGTGCATCCGGAAGTAGTCCCGCAGGCAGGCCTCGGTCGCCACGCCGTGCGAGACCGCCGCCCGGCGGACCAGCTCGAGGGCGGCCTCCTCGCGCGTGGGGGTCGGCGCCTGGAGGTGCTCGTCGGGGATGACCCGCTCGGGCAGGTCGTAGAGCCGCTCGAACTGCGAGGTGCGCCCGGCGACCGTCAGCTGACCGGACAGGAAGAGGTACTCCAGCGCCTTCTTCGACTCCGACCAGTTCCAGCCCCAGTGGTCCGTGCGGCGCGGCAGTCCGTCGTCGAGCTCGCGCGAGGTGGCGGCGCCCCGCTCGCGGATCTCGGCCAGCAGCGACGTCACCAGCTCCTGACGCTCCGGCAGCCCGACCCAGGCGTGCCCCTGGTCGCGGTAGCGCTCCATCCGGTGGCGCATGTGCGGCCAGAGCTCGACGGGCATGAAGGCGGCGACGTGCGCCCAGTACTCCACGATCCGGCGGGGGCGCTCCTCGGACGCGCGACGCAGCAGGTCGGTGTCGTAGGGGCCCATCCGGGAGAACAACGGCATGTAGTGCGCACGCTGCAGCACGTTGACGGAGTCGATCTGCAGCACCCCGGTGCGCGCCAGCGTGCGCGCGAAGGTGCGCATCGTCGGCACGGTGTGCCGGGGGTCGCGGAAGCCCTGGGCGACGAGCGCGACGCGCCGGGCCTGGGCGCGCGAGAGCGTCGACGTCGACATCACGCGCTCGTCCCGGTCAGGGGATGTCGAGAAGCTTCTCGCGCACGGCGTACATGACGGCCTCCATGCGCGAGTGCAGCTGCAGCTTCTCCAAGATGTTGCGGACGTGGTTCTTGACGGTGTTCTCGCTGATGAACAGCCGCTTGGCGATCTCGCGGTTGTTGAGGCCCTGGGCCACGAGCTTGAGCACCTCGAGCTCGCGGTCGGTCAGCCGCGGGCTGGGGACCTGCTGCCGGTCCGCGCGCGACATCTGCTTGAACTCGTCGAGCAGCTTGATCGCCATCGAGGGGCTGATCAGTGACTGGCCGTCGGCCACGACGCGGATCGCCTGGGCGACCTCGTCGATGGAGGAGTCCTTGAGCAGGTAGCCCGACGCGCCGTTCTTGACGGCGTCGTAGAGGTCCGCCTCCTCGTCGCTGACCGTCAGCATGATGATCCGCGCGGTCGGGGCGACGTCCTTGATGGCCACGCACGCCTCGATGCCGGAGCGCTTGGGCATCCGCACGTCCATCAAGATGACGTCGGGCACGGTGGTCGCGGCCAGCTCGGTCGCGGCGATGCCGTCGCCGGCCTCGCCCACCACCTCGATGTCGTCCTCGACGCCGAGGAGCATCGTCAGGCCGCGCCGGAAGAGCTCCTGGTCGTCCACGACGGCGACCCTGATGGGTTCGCCGCCGGACTTCTGACGCTGTGCCTGGTCTGCCACGGGACGATCATGGCATGAGCGGGCGCGCGAAGGTCCACATTGACCATCCCCGGGTGGCCGGTGTGCCGAGGCACGACGCGGCCACCCGGGGCCGCTCAGGACACGTCGAGCGCGATCACGCCGTAGTCGTAGCCGCGCCGGCGGTAGACCACCGCCGGCCGCTCGCTCTCCTTGTCGACGTAGAGGAAGAAGTCGTGCCCCACCAGCTCCATCTCGTAGAGCGCCTGGTCGAGCGTCATCGGCGCGGCGGCGTGCGTCTTCTCCCGCACCACGAGCGGACCGTCGCCGAGCACGGTGATCGGCCCGACGTGCCGGGTCGTCGTCTCCTCCTCGACGTCCGCCTCCGACGGACGCGCCTCCTCGAACGTCGGATCCACGCCCGCGAGCGCCTTGCCCACGGAGGTGGGCGTGTGCCGGCCGCGGTGCACGCGACGGCGGTCGGCCGCGCGGCGCATCTGGCCGGCCATCTTGTCCAGGGCGGTGTCGAGCGCGGACATCTTGTCCTCCGCGGCCGCCTCGGCCCGGATCACCGGGCCCTTGGAGAAGGCGGTCAGCTGCACCCGCACGGCCCGGTCGGCCTGACGGGGGTTGCGCTCCTTCTCCACCTCGACCTCGACGCGGATCACGCGATGGTCGTGCTTCTCCAATCGGGCGAGCTTCTCCTCGGCGTGCTCACGGAACCGGTCCGTGAGCTCGCAGTGCCGGCTGTTGAGCACGATGTCCATCGACAACCTCCAGATTGTTCGTTGACGTGACGTGACCAAAGACGTCCCCGACGTGCGGGACGTCGTGAGCAGGAGCCCGCCCGGCCGACCTGGTCTTCGACCCCACAACCGCCTGCTGAGACCTCCGCAGCTTGCCTGCCACTCGCGGTCTTCTCTGCCGGGCATCCCGTGTCTGACGAGATGGGGCAGGCAGGACTTACCTCTAAGCCGCACCGTGATCGGCGCCCGGCGCGAGCCGGGGTCGCCTTACGTGGACCGTTTCGCCTGCGACTGGCATCGGCTTGCCGGGCGTGACCTGCCCCGGCGCAACCACGGACCCGGACGGACTCCATACACAGACGTTAGTTGTCCGGTGGGCGCAGCACTAGGGAACCGGCCGGATCGGGATGTTTTGACCATCGGGCGGTGGCGGCCACCGCGACCACGCCGTGGACCGGGACCCGACCGTGCTCGAGCGCCCGCTGCGCCTCCCGCGCGGTCGCCCCGGTCGTGAGCACGTCGTCGGCGACGAGCACCAGCGCGTCGGCGAGGGCCCCGGCCCGGCGCCGCGCCCGCAGCGAGCCGTGCAGGTTGGCGGCCCGTTGAGCGGCGGTCAGACCGGCCTGGTCCAGCACCCGGCCCGTCGGCCGCAGGAGGCGTACGACGGACGTGGGCACGCCGTGCCGGCGCAGCGTCCCCGCGGCACTGCGCACGACGCGCAGCAGCGGGTCGTGGCCGCGCGACCGGACGACCTGCGGACGGGAGGGCACCGGGACGAGGACCACCGGCCGGTCGTCGGCGCTCGAGGCTGCGCCGGCAGGCGGTGACGACACCGGCGAGCACGTCGCCGAGCGGCTCCGCCAGGGCCAGCACCCCGTGCTCCTTGTGGTCCAGGACCAGGGCGCGCAGCAGACCGTCGTAGGCACCGGCGGCGAAGGGCACGACCAGACCCGCCGGGACGGGGGTCGGCCAGGCGACGACGCCGGTGCTCGGCAGGGCGGCGCGACACCCCGCACACAGCACCCGGCCGGGTCGGCCGCACCCCGTGCAGGTGCTGCCCAGGGCGAGGTCGCGCGACGCGTCGGACAGGGACGGGCGCACCGGCCCAGCCTGCGGCAGGCCGCCCGGTCCGGGCGCGGCCGGACCGGCGACGGTGCACGACCGGCCCCGGGTGGGAGCGGTGGACGAGAAGCGGTCAGCCGGTGAACGTCGCGGCCAGCAGGCCGGCGCGGACGGTGGTGGCGGTCCAACGACCCGAGGCGGTCAGCGAGAACAGCTCGCCGGTCGAGGTGCCGACGTACAGCGGGGCATCCGCGGTCGGCGAGGTGACCAGCCGCTCCGCGGTGTCGCGGAACAGCACGGCGTCGGTGCCGAGGTCCTCGGGCTCGGAGGATCCGTCGATCGGCACCAGCAGCACGCGTGCGGTGCCGTCGGTCGGGCCGGCCAGCACCGCCGCACTGCCGGACGCGCGCCACGCCAGGTCGCGGATCCGGGTGGGGGTGGCCGTCAGCGGCAGCGCCGTGGCCGGGCCGACCTTGCGGACCCGCCCCTTCTCGTCGCGCTGCACCCGACTGACCAGCAGCCGGTCGCGGGTCCGGCCGGACAGCTGGGTCAGCAGGCGGGTGCCGTCGCGGGAGAGCACGAAGGTCCCCGCGGGGCGGCCGGTGATCCCCGGGACCGCGACCTCCCGGCTCTCGTCGTCCCGCACGACCGAGAAGCGCGCGCCCGCCGCGGTGCGGTCGAGGACCCAGCAGCTGGCCGTAGAGGTCGTAGACGGGCCGGGCCACGTCGGTGCCCCCGGTGTAGACCGCCCGGGCGTCGTCCGGGGTGGGCTCGCGCCCGCTGACCGACTCCCGGTCGGACTCGAGCACCTGGCGCCCGTCGGGGGTGACCCCGGCGACGTGCTGCGCCGGCAGGTCGACCCCGATCGACCGCGGAGCCAGCGACAGGGCACCGAACGGGCCGCTGATCCGCCGCTCGGAGCCGCCGTCGACGGTGACGACCCGCTTGTCGCGGACCCCGAACAACGACGTCGAGGCCCACGCGACCGACGGACCGAACTCCGACCACTCGTCGATCGCGACGTCCGAGCGCGCCCCGGGCAGGTCCAGGGGCGTGCCGTCGACGGTGACCCGCATCCGCTCGACGCTCGGGAACTGCGCCAGGGTCCACGCGAGCTGGGCGAAGACCAGGTTGAGCCGGGTGTCGTCCACGTCGAGGACGTCGTCGGACAGCGGCACCTCGGCGACGCCGGAGCGGTTCACCGGAACCGAGATGCCGTCGAGGGCGGTGCCCGACGGCAGGAAGGTGCGCTCCACGCCCAGCAGGTCCTGGCCCGGCCCCTTGAGCAGCCCGGCGACCAGCAGCGTGGGCGCCTGCAGTCCGCGCTGCACGTAGACCGGCTCGGGCACCAGCACCTGGGCGCTCTTGTCGAAGAAGTAGAGGAAGTACTGCTGGTACTGCGCGTCGAAGTGGGAGCGTGGCACGACCAGCCGGTCGGGGGGCCGGCTGACCCGCCACTCCCCGCGCTCCTTGACCAGCTTGAGGACGTACGTCGCTGCCCTCGCCGTCCGTGGGGTCCCCGAGCCAGCCGCCGCGCGAGTCGAGCTCGACGACGTCGCTCAGCTCGAGCACGACCGACCCGTCCGGGCGGCTGAGCAGCCGACGGTCGCCGTACACCAGGGTGCCGCGTTCGGGCACCCAGCTCTCGGCGCTCTCGGAGGTCAGGAACTGCCGGGCCACCGACGTGTTCAGCGGGGTCGCGGTCATCGCGGTCAGGAAGTTGGAGACCAGGGGGACCGGCGTGGTGCCCTTGCGGGGCCCGCCGGGCGTGTAGTCGACGAGCGTCTCGCTCTCGCCGCCCTGCTGCACCGAGACGGTGCGCACCGAGCCGCTGTCGGGCAGACCGACGCAGCCGCTGAGCAGCAGCGCCAGGCAGGACCCGACGAGGGCCAGCGCCGCCCGGTTCACCGGCAGCCTCGCGTCACGGTCGGCCGCACGCCGGTCGAGCCGGGCGTAGCCGGCGCCCACCGTCGACCGCGTGCCCGCACCCGCGTCTGCGGGCACCAGCGGCAGCGGGCTGGCGCCGATCTTGTCCCCGGCCCGTCGCGGCAGCGTGAGCCGGAACTGGGCGCCGCCGCCGGGCTCGCCCCACGCCTGCAGCCAGCCGCCGTGCAGGTGCGCGTCCTCCAGCGAGATCGACAGGCCGAGACCGGTGCCGCCGGTGGTGCGGGCACGCGCCGGGTCGGCCCGCCAGAAGCGGTTGAACACCATCGCGGACTCGCCGGGGCGCGAGCCCGATGCCGTAGTCACGGACCGCCAACGCCGTGGCGTCGTCGCTGGACTCCAGCGAGATCACCACCTCGCGGCCGTCGGCGTAGTCGATGGCGTTGGTGACCAGGTTGCGCACGATCCGCTCCACCCGGCGGGGATCCACCTCGGCGATCGCGGCGCGGGCGCCCTCGCGGACCACGACCGTCGTGCCGCGTCGCTCGGCGAGCGGCCGGGTGGACTCCACGACCCGGTGCGCGAGGTCGACCAGGTTGACGTCCTCGAGGTCGAGCACCGCGGCGCCCGCGTCGAAGCGGCTGATCTCGAGCAGGTCGCCGAGCAGCAGCTCGAAGCGGTCGAGCTCCTTCTGGAGCAGCTCGGCGGCGCGGGAGGTCGGCGGGTCGAAGCGCGCCGCGGGCGTCGTGCAGCACGTCGCCGGCCATCCGGACCGTGGTCAGCGGGGTGCGCAGCTCGTGGGAGACGTCGGAGACGAAGCGCCGCTGGACGCGGGAGAGCTCCTCGAGCTGGCGGATCTGCTTCTGCAGGCTGGCCGCCATCTGGTTGAACGACGAGCCGAGCCGGGCGATGTCGTCGTCGCCGCGGACGTGCATCCGCTCCTCGAGGCGTCCGGACGCCAGCCGCTCGGCGACCCGGCGGGCCAGCCGGACCGGCGTCGACGACCTGCCGGGTGACCAGCCAGGTGAGGCCGCCGACGAGCACCAGCAGCAGGGCGCCGCCGGTGACCAGCGCCCGTCGTACGA
The DNA here is from genome assembly GCA_963845655.1 of uncultured Actinomycetota bacterium. GTDB lineage: Bacteria > Actinomycetota > Actinomycetes > Propionibacteriales > Nocardioidaceae > Nocardioides_B. The sequence goes on from CAWJTB010000006.1 coordinate 114,609, forward strand.
GCGAGAGGGTCTTCTCCTGGTCGGTCATCGGGAAGAGGTAGTACAGCGTGTAGGTGCCGCCGTCGGCGGGCAGCGTGACCTGGGAGCCGGTGACCACGCCCGGCACCGGCACCCGCCCGCTCGCCTCGTTGTAGGTGATCGTGGAGTAGGTGTAGGACGTTCCGTCGTCCTGGCTGCTCTCCACGCGGTTGCGCAGCGCGCTCGGGACGCTGTCGCTGCAGCACGCCCGGGGTGTTGCTCGTCAGCGACCCGGCGGCCACGCCGCTGCTCGAGCCGGCGATCGGTCCGGTGAGCACGATCTCGTAGCCCTGCACCGTGCCGCGCGAGACCAGGGTCCGCACCAGCTGGGCCACCTGGGTGTTGGCGTCGAAGTCGTTGCCGCTGGCCGCGGACAGGCGCAGCTCCGCCTCGGCGGTGGCGCGGGTCGCCTCGGAGACCGCGGAGTCGGTCTTGCTGCGCACCAGGCCGTCGGTGATCTGCTGGAGCAGCACCCAGCCGACCAGGGACACGACCACGGCGGAGAGCAGCAGCGTCGAGATCACCACGCGCGCCTGGATGGAGCGCCGCCACACGGTGGCCGCGCGCCGGACCGGAGAGAGCAGCACCATGCCGGCCGGCCTAGCCGACGCCGGCCTTGTAGCCGACCCCGCGCACGGTCAGCACCAGCTCCGGGTTCTCCGGGTCGTGCTCGACCTTGGAGCGGAGCCGCTGCACGTGCACGTTGACCAGCCGGGTGTCGGCGGCGTGGCGGTAGCCCCACACCTGCTCGAGCAGCACCTCGCGGGTGAACACCTGCCAGGGCTTGCGGGCCAGGCAGACCAGCAGGTCGAACTCCAGCGGGGTCAGGGCGATCGGGTCGCCGCCCCGGGCCACGACGTGGCCCGCGACGTCGATCGAGAGGTCGCCGATGGTGAGGGCCTCGGGAGCCGGCTCCTCGAAGCGTCGGACCCGGGCCCGGATGCGGGCCACGAGCTCCTTGGGCTTGAACGGCTTGACGACGTAGTCGTCGGCCCCGGACTCGAGGCCGACGACCACGTCGACGGTGTCGCTCTTGGCGGTGAGCATCACGATCGGCACGCCCGACTCGGCGCGGATCTCCTTGCACACGTCGATGCCGTCCTTGCCGGGCAGCATCAGGTCGAGCAGGACGACGTCCGGCTTGTAGTCCCGGAAGTCGCCCAGCGCCCGGTCTCCGGTCAGGCAGACGCGCGAGTCGAACCCCTCCTGACGCAGCACGATCGAGAGCATCTCGGCGAGCGCGGCGTCGTCGTCGACGACGAGCACGCGCCCCCGGCCCCCGTTCGGGCTGTCAGGGTTCGACACGGCGCCTCCGGAGTCAGTAGCGGTAGTGCTCGGACTTGTACGGCCCTTCGACGGGGACGCCGAGGTAGCTGGCCTGCTTCTCGCTGAGCGTCGTCAGCTGCACGCCGAGCGAGCCAAGGTGCAGCCGGGCGACCTCCTCGTCGAGGTGCTTGGGCAGCACGTAGACGCCGACGGGGTACTCGTCGGGCTTGGTGAAGATCTCGATCTGCGCGAGCACCTGGTTGGTGAACGAGTTCGACATCACGAACGACGGGTGGCCGGTCGCGTTGCCGAGGTTCATCAGGCGACCCTCGGACAGCACGATGATCGTGGTGCCCGCGCCCTCGTCCGACCCGGGGAAGGACCAGACGTCGACCTGCGGCTTGACGTTCTTGCGGTGCACGCCGGGGAAGTTCTCCAGACCGGCCATGTCGATCTCGTTGTCGAAGTGGCCGATGTTGGCCACGATCGCCTGGAACTTCATCCGCTGCATCTGCTCGACGGTGACGACGTCCTTGTTGCCGGTCGCGGTGATGATGATGTCCGCGGTCGGGAGGACCTCGTCGAGGGTGGCGACCTGGTAGCCGTCCATCGCCGCCTGCAGGGCACAGATCGGGTCGATCTCGGTGACGATGACGCGGGCACCCTGGCCGCGCAGCGACTCCGCGCAGCCCTTGCCGACGTCGCCGTAGCCGCAGACGACCGCGACCTTGCCGCCGATGAGGACGTCGGTGGCGCGGTTGATGCCGTCGATGAGCGAGTGCCGGCAGCCGTACTTGTTGTCGAACTTGCTCTTGGTCACCGAGTCGTTGACGTTGATGCCCGGGAAGAGCAGCGAGCCCTCGCGCATCATGTCGTAGAGGCGGAGCACACCGGTGGTGGTCTCCTCGGTGACGCCCTTGATCGCGTTGGCGACCGTGGTCCAGCGGGTGCCGCCCTCGGTCACCGTCTCGTTGAGCACCGAGAACACGACGCGCTGCTCGACGCTCTCCGCGCTGTCGAGCGAGGGGACCTTGCCGGTCTTCTCGGCCTGGACGCCGAGGTGGACCAGCATGGTGGCGTCGCCACCGTCGTCGAGGATCATGTTGGCGCCCTCGCCGGGCCACTGCAGGATCTGCTGGGTGCACCACCAGTACTCCTCCAGGCTCTCGCCCTTCCAGGCGAAGACCGGGACGCCGCTGGGGGCGTCCGGGGTGCCGTCGGGACCGACGACGACCGCGGCGGCCGCGTGGTCCTGGGTGGAGAAGATGTTGCACGACGCCCAGCGGACCTCGGCGCCGAGGGCGACGAGGGTCTCGATGAGGACGGCGGTCTGGATGGTCATGTGGAGCGAGCCGGCAATCCGGGCACCCGCCAGCGGCTGGGAGTCGCCGTAGCGCTCCCGCATCGCCATGAGGCCGGGCATCTCGTGCTCGGCCAGCGTGATCTCGGTGCGGCCGTAGTCGGCCAGGCTCAGGTCGGCGACCTTGAAGTCCATCAGGGGGTATTCCTTCGCGTAACGGTGGAACGGCGTCCGTAGCGCGTCTGCGCTCCGTCGGGATCTCCCGCGGACGAGTGGCCATCGTACCCGGGGCACCACGGCGAAGGCCCATCAGTGAGCGGCGTCGGCCCCACCCCGGCGCGGCACGAGGTGCACCACACCCAGGACCACGGCACCCACGAGGATCCCGATCACCGCCGAGGCGGCCGTGTTGACCAGCCACGCGAGGACGGCGCCGAAGGCCCCGGCCGCGTCGTGCACGACCTCCTCCGCGTGGTGGACGAGGTCGTAGGGCAGGTGCCAGCCGAGGTCGTCGGCCCCGACCAGCAGGATGTGGCCGCCGACCCACAGCATCGCCGCCGTGCCGATGACGGAGATGACGGTCAGCAGCCGGGGCATGCCGGCCACCAGTCCTCGGCCGATCCGCTGCGCCGTGGCGCCGGGTCGCTCGGCGAGCGCGAGTCCGAAGTCGTCCATCTTCACGATGGCGGCCACCACGCCGTACACCAGGACGGTGATGCCGATGGCGACCACGACCAGGATCAGGGCGCGGGAGACGAACGGCTGGTCGGCGACCTCGTTCAGCGCGATGACCATGATCTCGCCCGACAGGATGAAGTCGGTGCGGATCGCCCCCGAGACCACGGTCTTCTCGTCGGCCTGCTCCTCGCCGACCGCGTGCTGCTCGTGGCCGCGGATCACGCCCCAGACCTTGTGGGCGCCCTCGTAGCAGAGGTAGGTGCCACCCAGCATCAGCAGCGGGGTCAGGGCCCACGGCACGAACTGGCTCAGCAGCAGGGCCGCGGGAAGGATGAACAGCAGCTTGTTGCGCAGCGACCCGAAGGCGATCTTCTTCACGATCGGGACCTCGCGGCGAGGCCGTCACACCGCGGACGTACTGCGGGGTGACCGCCGTGTCGTCCACGACGACGCCCGCCGCCTTGATGCTCGCGCGTCCGGCGGCGGCGCCGATGTCGTCGACGGAGGCCGCGGCCAGGCGGGCCAGCGCGGCCACGTCGTCCAGCAGTCCGAACAGTCCGGCGCTCATCGGGGGCTCAGCCCGTCCTGGTTCGTCACCGGCACAGCCTAGCGACGGACGGTCAGCCGCCGAGCCCCACCGACAGGTACGCCGCGGCGTAGGTCCCGGTGGCCAGCAGGCCGGCGTAGCGGGCGAGGTCCGTCCCGGCCTCGCTGGACAGCGTCTCGACGCGGACCCGGTGCTCCTCCGCGGCGACCGTGAGCCGGCCGCGCTGCTCGCGCACCCAGGCCTCGTCGGCGCCGTCGTCGAGCACCACCAGCGCCGGTCGGCGGTCACCGTCGTCGCCCTCGACGGGGTCCGCGAAGAGGTCCGGGGCCGGCGCGGCGGCGATCACGGGCAGCAGGTGCTCGGCATCGCCGGCCAGGGCGCTGCGCCCGCTCGCCCGGCGCAGCGACTCGGCCACCCGGCGGGCGGCCCGCGCCGCGAGCACCGACCCGCCCCACAGCAGCGGGGTCACGTCGGCGAGCGTGATCGCCAGCGTCTTGGCCGGGTTGACCGACAGGTCGCGGAAGGGCGAGCAGGCCACGGCGACGGCGTCCAGGGACTGCGCCACGGCCTCGGAGTCGGTGTCGGGCCCCAGGTGCAGCCCGGCCAGCACCTCCAGCATCACGACCGCCGTCGCGAGCTGGTCACCGGACGAGCAGGGCAGCACCGTGCAGTCGCGGCCCCCGGCATGGTCGGCGACGAACGAGCGGGGCGGACAGGCCACGACCACCCGGCAGCCCCGGCGGACCGCCTCGGCCACTGCGGACGCAGCGCCCCGGTCGCTGCCGTCGGGCGCGAGCACCACGACCAGGTCGAGGCCTCCGGCCCAGCCGGGCAGGCCGTGCCCGGGCCAGGCGACGAACGGCACCGGGCACCACGGCTCGAGCAGCGCGCGGAGCAGGCGGGAGTCGGGTCCGGCGGCGACGACCGCGCGCGGCCGGGCGTCGTCGCGGGCCGCGGACACCGCCTGCTCGATCGCCTCGGCCGCGTAGCCCGCCTCGCGACGCACCCGCGCACCGGCCTCGGCCAGCGGCCGCAGCGCGGCGTCAGCGCGCGCCAGCGCGTCCTCGTCGTCGAGCCGTGCGTCGTCGAACACCGCGGCCATCGAGACGTCTACTCGCCGGCGGAGCCGGAGCGGCGGGCCTCGTCCACCAGCAGCACCGGGATGTCGTCGCGGACCGGGTAGGCCAGGCCGCAGGCCGTGCAGACCAGCTCGGAGGCCTCCTCGTCGACCGCCAGGGCACCTCGGCAGTCGGGGCAGACCACGATCTCGAGCAGGGCGGGGTCGAGGTTCATCGGGTCACCGGGTCTTCCTGATCAGGGCGAGCACGTCCTCGCGCACGCCGTCGAGCGTCGCCTGGTCGGCCGCCTCCGCGTTGAGCCGGAGCAGCGGCTCGGTGTTGGACGCGCGGACATTGAACCACCAGTCGCGGTGGCTCACCGTCAGCCCGTCGAGATGGTCCAGCGTGACGCCCGGGCGGCCGCCGTACACGCGCTCGATCTCGGCCACCACCGCCGCCTGGTCCGCGACGGTCGAGTTGATCTCGCCGGTCGCGGCATAGCCGGCGAACTCCGCCAGCAGCTCCGAGAGCGTGCCGTCGGTCTCGGCCAGCGCGGCCAGCACGTGCAGGGCTGCCAGCATCCCGGAGTCGGCGCGCCAGAAGTCGCGGAAGTAGAAGTGGCCGGAGTGCTCGCCCCCGAAGATCGCGTCGGTCTCGGCCATCGTCGCCTTGATGAACGAGTGCCCCACCCGGGTGCGGACCGGCGTGCCCCCGAGCCGGGTGACCAGCTCGGGCACCGCGCGCGAGGTGATCAGGTTGTGGATCACCGTGGACCCGGGCTCGCGGGCCAGCTCGCGCGAGGCGATCAGGGCGGTGACCGTGGACGGGCTGACCAGCTCGCCCCGCTCGTCGACCAGGAAGCACCGGTCGGCGTCGCCGTCGAAGGCGAGCCCGACGTCGGCACGGCTCTCGCGCACCTGCGCCTGCAGGTCGACCAGGTTGGCGGCGTCGATCGGGTTGGCCTCGTGGTTCGGGAAGGTGCCGTCGAGCTCGAAGTAGAGCGGCACCACGTCGAGGTCGACCCGACCGAGCACGGCCGGCGCGGTGTGTCCCGCCATCCCGTTGCCGGCGTCCACGACCGCGGTGAGCCGGCGGCCGGTGACCGGCGCGAGCCCGAGCAGGTGGTCGGCGTAGGCCTCCAGCACGTCGGACTCGGTGATCGTCCCCGGGCGCTCGGCGGCCGGCTGCTCCCCGGCCGCGACGAGGTCGCGCACGGCGGACAGCCCGGTGTCCCACCCGAGCGGCACGGCGCGGGCCCGGCACATCTTGATGCCGTTGTACTGCGCCGGGTTGTGGCTCGCGGTGAACATCGCCCCGGGAACGCCGAGGTGCCCCGAGGCGAAGTAGAGCTGGTCGGTCGAGGCCAGGCCGATCAGCGTCACGTCGGCACCGGCGCGCGCGGCGCCCTCGGCGAACGCCCGCGCCATGCCCGGCGACGAGGGCCGCATGTCGTGCCCGACCACGACGGCCCCGCCGCGGGCGTCGGTCACGGTGACGAACGCTCCTCCGACCGCCCGGGCGAGATCCTCGTCGACCTGGTCCGGCACGGTGCCGCGCACGTCGTACGCCTTGAAGACGGCGGCGAGCACGTCCGCGGAGGTGGGAGCCATGCGCCGAACCCTAGCCGCCGGGCGGACCCGCTCAGGCGTCGGCGGGCAGGCTGGGCAGCCCGCGCAGGTGACCGCGGCGGCCCTGCCCGGGTCCCTGCCCGGAAGCGGGCGCGGGGGCCAGCCCGGGCGGCAGGGTCTCGCGCGGCGGCAGGGGCCGGGCGGCCTCGCGCACCGCGTCGGCGAGGGCCAGCAGGTCGTCGGTGGACGGTCCGTAGGCGTCGGCGTCCGGGGCGAGCCGCAGCACCTCCCAGCCACGCGGGGCGCTGAGCCGCTCGCTGTGCCCGTCGCAGAGGTCGTAGGCGTGCGGCTCCGCGAAGGTCGCCAAGGGCCCGAGGACGGCGGTCTGGTCGGAGTAGACGTAGGTCAAGGTGGCGACCGCCGACCGCGTACACGCGGTTCTGGAGCAGCGGCGGGCAGGACTCACGGGGCCGACGGTACCCCGCGGCAGGCGGGGTCACGACTAGGCTCGCGGGGTGGAGACCACGGGGCTGTCGAGCGGCCGACGCGAGGGGCGCCGCCGCGACCGCCGGGGGCGGGGCCGTCGCGGACCGGACCTGCTGGTCGGCCCCCTGGCGCCCGACGGGGTCCCCGCCCACCGCACCCGCAAGGCCGCCTTCGATGCCACTGTCCTCGATGTCGTGCACGACCTGGAGCGCCGCTGGCACCGGGAGCTGGGGCTGGTGGAGTTCGCGGTCGAGGAGACCCCGATCGTGCCCGACGACTGGGACAGCGACACGGTGCCGCTGGCCTCGCTGGTGCGCGGCAGCGGCGGCACGCCGACCCGGCTGGTGCTGTTCCGCCGCCCGATCGAGCTGCGCTCGCAGACCCGTGGCGACCTGTCCGCGATGGTGCTGACCGTGCTCGTCGAGCAGGTCTCGGAGCTGCTGGGCCGGCCGCCCTCGGAGATCGACGCCCGCTACGACGTCGACCCGGAGTAGGGCACCACGGTCGCCTGCTCGACCCGGAACGGCAGCGCCACCAGCGGCACCGTCGCGACGGCGGTCCCGTCCCGACCCGCGGCGTAGACGACAGCGCCGTGCACCCGTCCGGTGACCGGGCGCACCACGACGTAGGCCGCCGCGCGGCCCGACGGCGCCCAGGCCGCCGTCGCGGTCGCGGGCACGTCGAGCGTCGTGCCGGCGAGCCGCTCGCCGCGCGCGTCGTACGCCGTGAGCTCGGCCTGCGCGTCGACGTCGCCGGCGGTGAGCTGCACCGAGGCGGTCGTGTCGCGGTCCAGCGGAGCCACGGCCGGTCCGACCAGCGACAGGGTGGGCGCGGCGTACTGGTGGTCGGTGCGGGTGCGCGAGCGGACGCTCGCGACGACGGGCACCCGGGACGTGAGGCGTACGGCGACGGGCTCGCCCTGCGGCACCACGTCGGAGAGGTCGACCGCGTCGACGACCCCCGGTGCGACGCTCACCGGGTCGAGGCCGGTCGGCACGAACCTTCCCGAGCTGCCGGAGACCTCCACCTCGACGACGGCCTCGAGATCGGAGGGGTTGGCCACGACGAGCGTGTGCGCCTGGTCGCCGGCGGGCAGCCCGTCCAGACGCAGGGTGCGACTGGGGCGGTCGACGCCGGAGAGCCACTCCCGCCCGGCATCGGCGCCGCGCCGCGGAACCAGGGTGTCGCTCATCGGCCGCGACGACCCGGCCGCGGTTGGCGCTCACCGCGACCGCCGCCTCCGCGGTCTGGGGGGCGATGTCGGCGAGCTCGATGACGGTGCTGGTGCCCGGCGCGACGGTGATGCCCTGGGTGCCGACGGTGTCGACCTCGCCGTCGGGACCGAGCACCCGCACGTCGACCACGGCGGGACCGGGGTCGAGGTTGGACAGCACCAGGGTGGAGGCGTGGTCGAGGGTGGCGCCCGCCCCGGTGAACCACCACTGGGCGCGCGGCACCGGGCAGCGGGCCACGGCGCGGGTCGCGTCCTGCGCGTCGGTGCGGAAGCCGAACAGCCCGGCCGCGGCATCGCCGGTGGCTCGCGCAGCGGGGCCGCCGTCCCCATCGACGCCGCGGAGGGAGCCTCGGGCGAGGTCGACCGGCGCGGGCGCCTCCTGGACCGGGCCCTGCTCGACGGTGCCCCCGTCCGACACGTCGGCGAGCTCCGAGGCGGGGGCCAGACCCAGCGACACCGAGGAGGCGACTCCTCCCGGGACGGGCAGGTCCGGGCAGGCCAGCAGGGTGCTGTCGACGATCCGCCCGGCGGAGGGAGTCCTCGCCGAACGCTCCACCGCTCCGCCGTCGGTGAGGGTGACCAGCAGGCCGGCGAGCGCCACCAGCACCACGGCGACGACGCGGTGACCACCGGTCGGTCGGGCCGGGCGTGCGGCGCGCCGGGAGCCGGGAGCCGTCGCGTTCATCGCTGCTCCTTGCGCGTCGGGGCGGCCAGCACGCCGACGACCAGCAGGGCGACGCCCTGGAGGCCGAGCAGCCAGGGACGGGCGGCCTCGTCCGGCTCCGTCAGGTCGGCGCGGCTCGGTGCGGCCTCGAGCTGCCAGGCACGGGCACCCGGCGTGAGGGCGCTGCCGGCGGTGACGCCGCTGACGCTGTCGAGGTTGCCGACCAGCCCGACGTCGGCGGGGGGTGGGACGTAGACGTAGGCGACGCCGAGCCTCGCCAGGCCCGCGACGTCGCTGGGCTGCGGCGCCCCGGCGAGCTGCTGGACGTAGGCCGTCAGCCGGGCCTGGTCGGCGGCCGAGGGCAGCGCGGTGTCGTCACCGACCCGCAGGCCGGGCTGGCGCAGCAGCTGGTGGTCGAAGCCGCTCGCGCGCGAGCCGCGCACCACCAGGACGCCGCGGACCGGGTCGGCCGCGGCCGCGTCGGTCATGTACGCCGGGACGCGACTCGGCTCGCGGCGGTCGAGCGGGCCGCCGCTGCCGGTCCAGGCCCACCACCCTGCGCACACCAGCGGTGTCACGGCGGCCAGCAGGACCACGGCGCCGCCGACCGGCTGCCGCCAGCCGAAGCTGGAGCCGGTCAGCCGGCTGCGGATCCCGGCGCCGGCGAAGGCCGCCGCGGCGATCGCCGCCGCCTGCGCGACGAGCAGCGGGAAGCCCAGCCACAGCGGCTGGTCCACCGGCGAGGCCGGCAGCGAGGTGCGCAGCGGCGCCAGCACCGCGACCACCAGCAGGGCGGAGACCAGGACCACCCAGGAGCGCACCACGGTCCTGCGGGTGTCGGGCCGGACGAGGGCCGCGACCGCGGCCACCAGCACGCCGACGCTGAGCCAGCCGGGCGCCCCACCGCCCGGGCGCCCGGTCAGGACGTCCCAGCGAGAGAGCGGCTCGGCCAGCCCGCGAGCGGGCAGGCCCGCCTCGAACAGCACCCCGGCCAGACCCTGGTGAGCCCAGACGGCCAGCGTCCACGGGAGCAGCAGCACCAGGGTGGCGACCAACGCCGTGGCGACGGCGGTCACGGAGGACGCCACGACGGGTCCGCCTCGCGCGCTCGCCCGGCCTACCAGGACCACCGCGCCGGCCAGGACCGCCACGACCAGCGCGACGAACCAGGCGACCGGCACGAAGGCGGTCAGCAGCGCGAGCCAGAGTGCGCAGCGCCAGGCCGCCCGGGCGCGACGGTCCCGGTCGTGAGCGGAGGACAGGAAGAGGGCTGCGTGCGCGAGCCACGGCAGGACGAGGGCGCCGGCGACGGTGCCGAGCCGGCCCTGCTGCACCGCGCCGGACACGACCGGCAGGACGCCGTACGCCGCGGCTCCCCACAGGCTGGCCGGCAGCGAGCCGGTCGTGCGCACCAGGAAGCGGTAGGCCCCGAAGGCCGCCAGCGGCACCGCGAGCAGGAACAGCAGGTCGAGGACCAGCCAGGCCTTGCCGAGCAGCAGTGTTCCCGCGGCGGCGAGCGGGACGAGGTAGGGAGCCGCCGGGGCGCCCGACCCGGTGCCGAGGTCGTGCCAGGACTCCAGGTAGCGCCCCCACCAGTCCAGTGAGCTCGCCGGCGCCGGGAGCAGGGCACCCCCGGTCAGGAAGCCGGCGCCGAGCATCCCTCGCGCGGCGACGAGGGCGGCGACGAGCAGGGTGGCGAAGACCCAGGCCACCGGGCTCAGGACCAGGCGCGCGAGCAGGCCGGAGTCCTCCGGGAGGTTCTGGGCCTCGGCCGGGACCGGCCCGGTCTCGCTGCCTGCCAGGCGTTCGCGGCCGTCCGGACGCGCCCGCCGGGCGGCGGAGAGGTCGGCGGCCTGGTGCAGCAGGGCCGAGCCGAGGTCGGAGACGAGGTCGAGGCCGTGCCGGTAGGGCATCCAGGCCGGGGCGAGCAGGTGCCGGACCTCGCGCGGCCTCACCCTCGCCGTACGTCGGCGGTCGCGACGCCCGGCCACGATGCGCCCCGGTCGGGCATAGACCGACGCCAGGGCGAGCAGCTCGTCGCGGGCCTCCCCCGGGGCCCGCACCAGCAGCAGCCCCACGACGCGCGCCAGCCCACCGACCAGCAGCCGCAGCACAGCGAAGGGCAGCGCGCGGGCCGAGCAGTTGGCGAGCAGGGTGTACAGCGCGGCCGCGCGCTCCCCGCGTCGGTGGGCGGTGCCGGTCAGCGCGGCGGCGCGCACGCCCCGGTGGGCCGCCTCGACGTGGAAGACCACGGCGGCCGGGGCGACGATCGTGCGGTGCCCGGCGCGAGCCGCCCGCCAGCCCAGGTCGAGGTCGTTGCCGAACAGGGGCAGCCGCGGGTCGAGGCCGAGCTCGTCGAGGACCTGCCTGCGGACCAGCAGCCCGGCGGTGTTCACGGCGAGGACGTCGCGCACCCGGTCGTGCTGGCCCTGGTCGTACTCCCCGCGCTCGAGCCCGGTCTCTCGGCGACCGGTGCCGCTGATGGTGACGCCGACCTCGAGCAGGCGGCGCAGCGAGGGCCACTCGCGCAGCTTGGGGCCGAGGAGGTCGGCGGACGGGTTCGCCTCGGCGGCCTCGAGCAGCCGTTCGAGGGCGTCGGGGGCGGGGGCGCTGTCGTCGTGCAGCAGCCAGACCCAGCCCTGCGGGTCGTCGACCCCGTCGAGGCCGAGCGCGACCGCTGCGCCGTACGCCGTCGTGGCGGGCGCGATCCGGACCTCGCCGGTCAACCGCTCGCCAAGGCGCTGCGCGATCAGGTCGGCGCTGCCGTCGGTGCTGCCGGTGTCGACGGCGACGCAGTGGTCCGGCGCGCGGGTCTGGGCGACCAGGCCGTCCAGGACGGCCGGCAACCAGCGAGCTCCCTCGTGACTCACCAGCAGCACGGTCACCTGCGCGGCGTCCGGAGCGGGTCGAGGGGTGGTCACGGCGGACCACCCTAACGATCCCTCAGACCGCCCGCTTCTTCAGCTTGCGTCGCTCTCGCTCGGAGAGGCCACCCCAGATACCGAAGCGCTCGTCGTGCCCGAGTGCGTACTCCAGGCACTCGTTGCGCACGTCGCAGGTGAGGCACACCCGCTTCGCCTCTCGGGTGGATCCGCCTTTTTCCGGGAAGAACGCCTCGGGATCGGTCTGCGCGCACAGAGCGCGCTCCTGCCAACCAAGCTCCTCGGCGTCTCCGTCGAGTAGATACAGCTCTCGCACGGCTTTCGCCCTTTCGACCCGTGAGACCCTGACGAGTCCCGTTGGTGCCCACCTCGAGGGGGGCCTGACCCTGACGCTAGTGCCGGCCAGGGCGATGCGTCCCGAGAACAGAACAACTGAACGACACTGTTGGAATTACACGCCTGTCACTGCCGCTTCGTCAACCCCGGATGTGCTAGAGAACCCGACACGCCAGGGGATTTGACCGACGCGCCGCGCCGCCGTAGGGAGAGTCCCATGTCCACCAGCCCCGCCGGGTCCTCGAGCCCTGCCGCCCCCCCGTTCCGCCGCATCACCGTCCTGTCCGGCGGGGTCGGCGGTGCCCGCTTCCTGCAGGGGCTGCTGCGGCTGGTGCAGTCCGACCCCGGCACCGAGGTCACGGTCGTGGCCAACACCGCCGACGACCTCTGGCTGCACGGGCTCAAGGTCTGCCCCGACCTCGACACGGTGATGTACACCCTCGGTGGCGGCATCGACGTCGAGCGTGGCTGGGGCCGCACCGAGGAGACCTGGCACGCCAAGGAGGAGCTCGAGGCGTACGGCGTCGAGCCGACCTGGTTCGGGCTGGGAGACCGCGACCTGGCCACGCACCTGGTGCGCACCCAGATGCTCGAGGCCGGCTACCCGCTCTCGCAGGTGACCGAGGCGCTGTGCCGCCGCTGGCAGCCGGGCGTCCGCCTGCTCCCGATGAGCGACGACCGGGTCGAGACCCACATCGTCATCGACGACCCGGCGGAGCCGTCCGGCCGGCGGGCCGTCCACTTCCAGGAGTACTGGGTGCGGTTGCACGCCGAGGTGCCGGCGCGCGCGGTCGTGCCGGTGGGCATCGAGGCGTCCACCCCCGGCCCCGGGGTGCTCGAGGCGATCACGGATGCTGACCTGGTGCTCGTGCCACCCTCCAACCCCGTCGTCTCGGTCGGAACGATCCTCGGGGTTCCGGGGGTGCGCGCGGCCATGCGCGCCACGGCCGCCCCGGTCGTGGGCGTCTCCCCGATCGTCTCGGGCCGCCCGGTCCGCGGCATGGCCGCCCCGCTGCTCGACGCGATCGGCGTCGAGGTGAGCGCCGCCGCTGTCGCCGAGCACTACGGCGCCCGCAGCGCCGAGGGCGTCCTGGACGGCTGGCTGGTCGACAGCGCGGATGCCGGCGACCTCGACCGGGTGCGCGCGGCCGGTCTCGTCGCCGAGGCGGTCCCCCTGATGATGGACGACCACGACAAGACGGCCGCGATGGCCCGGGCGGCGTTCGCGATGGCACGGTCCCTGGTCCCGCCGACATGACCGGACCCGCGATGGGCCATGTCGGCGCCGCCCCCGACGCGATCACGTGCCTGCCGGTGACCGGCCTCGGTGAGATCGCCGAGGGCGACGACCTGCCGATGCTGCTCGCCGGGGCCCTCGACCTGCTCGACGGCGACATCCTGGTCGTGACCAGCAAGGTGGTCAGCAAGGCCGAGGGGCGGGTGGTGAGCGCCAAGCGCGAGGAGGCGCTGGCCGACGAGACCGACCGCACGGTCGCCTGGCGCGGTCGCACGTCCATCGTCCGCACGCACCACGGTCTGGTGCTGGCCGCGGCCGGGATCGACGCCTCCAACACCGACGCCGACACCTCGGTGCTGCTGCCCCTCGACCCGGACGCCTCCGCCCGCCGGATCCGCGAGGCGCTGGCCCGCGGGGTGGGCCGCAACGTCGCGGTCCTGGTCACCGACACCGCGGGCCGGGCCTGGCGCACCGGCCAGACCGACATCGCGATCGGCGCCGCGGGGCTGCACGTCCTGCAGGACTACGCGGGTCGCACCGACCCGCACGGCAACGAGCTGGCGGTGACCGCGCCCGCGGTGGCCGACGAGCTCGCCGCGGCCGCCGACCTGGTCAAGCGCAAGCTCGACCGCCGGCCCGCCGCCGTCGTCCGCGGCCTGGCCAACCTGGTGCTGGCGCCCGGCTCGCACGGCCCCGGCGCGGCCGCGCTGGTGCGCGAGGAGAGCCAGGACATGTTCGGCCTCGGCTCGCGGGAGGCGGTGCTCTCGGCGCTGCACGAGGACGACGCCCGCGGCTTCGGTGGGTCGTGCAGCCCCGTGGAGCTCGTCGTCCAGCTCTCGGCCCTCGCGGGCGACCTGGGCGACATCCGCGTCGACGGCGACGGCGTGAGCGCCGTGCTGCGCGGCACGGAGCGCGGGCAGGGCGCCGCCGAGCAGCGCATCCGGACCGCGGCGTTCGCGCTGGGCTGGCGCGAGACGCCCGCGTCACGAGGACGCATCGATCCCTCGGCCCCGCTCCGGTTCGTTCCCGCGAGTCCGTAGACTGCCCTCGCCGACCCCAACGAAGAGCCGGAGTTCCCTGCCCTCATGGCCAAGAAGACTCCCGGGCAGAAGCCCGGGCCCTCCCGTCCGTCCTCCACGTCCTCGTCCTCGAAGTCCACGAGGCGTGAGGACAAGGACCGGCGCGCGGTCGTCGAGCAGCTGCGGCGCGACCAGCAGAAGTCCGAGCGCCGCCGTACGACGCTGGTGATCGTCGCCTGCGTCATCGTGGGACTCGTGATCGTGGGCGCGGCAGCGATCCCCCTGCTCCGGCAGAACCAGCTCACCGGTGGGTCGCTGGCCAGCATCGGCGACTCCAAGGGTGCCGCCGGGTGCCAGGACGTCGTGGAGAAGGAGGCGACCGGCAACCAGGAGCACCGGGCCGAGGGATCGGCCATCAACTACCTCGAGGCCCCGCCTGCCTTCGGTCCGCACTACCCGGTGACGGCGCCCTTCACGCGCAAGTTCTACAGCACCTCGGACGCCCCGGAGCTGCCCTACGTCGTGCACAACCTGGAGCACGGCTACAACGTCCTCTGGTACGACAAGACGATCCAGGACGACTCCGACCAGGTCGCCGTGGTCAAGGCGATCGCCACCAAGTTCGAGGGCGACGAGCTCACCGACAAGTTCATCGCCATGCCGTGGACCGGCAAGGCGTTCCCGAAGGGTGCGCACGTCGCCCTCACCCACTGGTCGGTCGGCGGCGACGCTGCGGACACCTCCCAGCAGGTCGGGGTCTGGCAGTACTGCGGCACGCCCAGCGGCGAGGTCGTCGCCGAGTTCGTCAAGGACTGGCCCTTCTCGGACTCACCCGAGCCGAACGCCATCTGAGCCGGCCGTGAGCGGGGGGCTCGAGGACATCGCAGCTGTCCTCGCCGTCGGCGTCGCCTCCGCGCTGGTGCCGCTGATCAACATCGAGGCCTACCTGGGCGTGCGGGGCTCCGTCGGCGCCATCGACAGCGCCTGGGTGCTCGGCTTCGCGGCCGCCTTCGGCCAGATGGTCGGCAAGGTCGTGTGGTACTACCTCGGCGCGAACGCGCTGTCCTGGGGCTGGGTGCGGCGCAAGGTCGAGACGCCGAAGGCGCAGGCCAGGCTGCAGACGTGGCGGACCCGCGCCCAGGAGCGCCCGGTCCTCACCGGGGCCCTGGTCCTGGCCTCCGCGTTCAGCGGCTTCCCGCCGTTCGCGATCATCGCGGTGGTCGCCGGTCAGCTGAGGATGAACCTGGCGTCGTTCTTCCTGCTCGGCCTGGTCGGCCGGTGGTTCCGGTTCGTGGGTGTGCTCGGTGGCGCCGCCTGGCTCAGCGGCCTGCTGACCTGAGGCAGCGTCCGCTCAGGCCTCCACGTCGGCCTGGATGCGCGTGCTGGAGTCCGCCTTGTGCTCGCCGCCGACCCCGTAGACCAGCGTGATCGCGTTGCGCTCGGCGGCCAGCCGCTCGGCGTCGGGGAGGTTGCCCGCCGAGGACCGGTCGCCGCCGTTGCAGAACTCCAGCTCGGTGTCGGGGTAGCTCGCCCGGATGGCGTCGAAGGTCTCGTCGATCCCCGCCCCCGACTCGAGCGCCACGAACGTGTCGTCGACGCAGCGCAGCGCAGCGACGATGCGCGCCCGCACGTCCTCGGCCTGGATGATGCGGCCCTTCTTGAGCAGCTGCTGGGCGTCGTTGTTCACGATCACCACCAGGTAGCCGGTCCGTTCCCGCGCCTGCTCGAAGAGGTCGAGGTGGCCCTGGTGGAAGGGGTTGAAGTAGCCGCTGACGATGCTCGCCCGCTGCGGACGCTCGGCCATGGCTGGTGCTCCTCGCGCTGACGGTGGTGACCGGTGGGTGGGCGCGCCAGTCTAGGAGGCGGCTTCCGTACGGTGGGCGCATGGCTCCCCCACCCACGTTCCCCGCCGCCCTGGCCGCCCTGCTGCGCACCGATCCGGCCCGGCCGCTCGTGACGTTCTACGACGACGCCACCGGCGAGCGGATCGAGCTGTCGACCGCGACCTACGCCAACTGGGTGGCCAAGACCGCCGGCCTCGCGCAGGACGAGCTGGACGCCGAGCGCGGCGGACTGCTGCTGCTCGACCTGCCGACACACTGGCTGAGCGCGGTCTGGCTGGGTGCCGCGTGGTCGCTGGGCCTGGAGGTCACCGACGACCCGACCCTCGCCGACGACGCCGACCTGGTCGTGTGCGGTCCGGCCGGTGTGGCGACGTAC
The DNA here is from genome assembly GCA_963845655.1 of uncultured Actinomycetota bacterium. Taxonomy (GTDB): domain Bacteria; phylum Actinomycetota; class Actinomycetes; order Propionibacteriales; family Nocardioidaceae; genus Nocardioides_B. The sequence continues at coordinate 131,122 of CAWJTB010000006.1, forward strand.
GCCGAGCACGCGGCGCGGGTGCCGGTCGTCGCGCTGTCCCTGCGCCCGCTCGGCGGCCGCTTCACCGACGAGCTCCCGACCGGCGTCACCGACTACGGTGCGGTGGTGCTCGCGCAGCCCGACGCGTTCGCGGCCTACGACCCACCCGAGGGCGGCGATGCGGCCTGGCGTGACGGCTCGGGCACAGCGACCCAGCGCGCCCTCCTCGAGGAGGCGGCGGGCGCAGACGTCGTCGCCGAGCAGGGCCGGCTCCTCACCGACGTCAACCCGGGCAGCCGGGACGGCGCGGTCCTGCTGCTCGCCTCGGTGGTGCGAGGCGCCGGCGTGGTCCTGGTGCGGCACCCCGAGCCGTCGTCGTGGGACACGCGCGCGGTCCAGGAGCGCGCGACCGACGTACGGCGCCGCTAGCCCGCGAGGTCGAAGCGGGACAGGCCGGTGACCAGCTGCCGCCGGGTCCCCAGGCCGCTGCTCGTGCCGGGCAGGCCCCACAGGACGCCGGTCGCCTTCTCGCGGACGAGGAGGTCCGGACGACCGTCGCCGGTCACGTCGCCACCCGCCACCGCCCAGTCGTAGCCGGACGTCACCGTGCCGAGGCCGCCGCTGTTCGGAGTGAGGGCACCGGCCGACGTCCCCCGGTTGAGCACCAGCCGACCACCGGACCGCCGCAGCACGGTGTCCGGGGCGGGGTCCGCGTCCCAGCGTCCGATCCCCAGCTGCTGGGCGACGGTCGACGTGACCGCCGAGCGGGTCACCTTGCTGGCCGAGAAGCCGGTCGAGCCGTCGGAGGGGTAGACGCGCATCGAGCCCGAGGACGGCTGCCCGACGAGGTCGGGTCGGCCGTCGCCGGTCAGGTCGCCGACGGCCGCGAGCAGGCGCACGTCGGCGAACCCGCTCGCCATCCGCACCGGTGCAGCCAGGGTGCCCTTGCCCGTGCCGCGGTAGAGGTAGAGGGCGCCGCTCGTCCCGGACCGGGTGATCACGTCGGCGGCGCCGTCGTCGTCCCAGTCGCCGGCCACCATCACGAGGTCGGCGGCCGCCAGCGTGCGGCCGGTCGGGAACGGCAGCCCGACGGCCGTGCCGCCGTTGTTGGCCAGGGTCACCAGGCGGTTGCTCGGGTCGCGCACCAGGAGGTCCGGAGCCGCCGAGCCGATGAAGCGTCCGGTGCCGACCACGGTCCGTCCGTCGGCGGTGGGGGCCGCGACCGGCGACGGCAGGTAGCCACCGGCCCCGTTGCCGCGGTAGACCACGGTGCGTCCGCTGCTCCGCACCCGCGCGACCAGGTCGCGGCGCCCGTCGTTGGTGAGGTCGTCCAGGCCCGCCAGGAGGTCCAGGCTCGTCCACCCCGTCGACACGACGCGCACCGCGCCCGCTCCGGTGCCGGTGCCGGGCAGCACGACGAGGCGGCCGTCGGCGCTCCGGGCGACCAGGTCGGGTCGCCCGTCGCCGGTGAAGTCGCCGCCGCCCACGGTGGTGCCGTAGGACCACGCGGTCGCGAGGCGCTTCGCGGCGGCGAACCGGCCCCTGCCGTCGCCGAGGTAGAGGTTCAGCGACTTGCTCGCCCTGTCCCGCGCCACGACGTCGGCCAGGCCGTCGCCGTTCCAGTCACCCGCGTCGAGGAGCTGGTCCGCGCCGGAGAACTGCGGGAGCGGCGCCGTCTGGGCGCCGACCTTCCCGGCCCCGTCGCCGGGCAGCACGTAGGCCTGCTTGCTCGACGTGCCGCGGGCCAGCACGTCGTCCTTGCCGTCGCCGTCGAGGTCGCCGGTCGCGGTCACGAGGTCGAAGCGGCGGATGTCGCGGGCGGTGCTGCCGGCGCCGTACGCCACCGGGGTGCCGCCGGTCTGCACGACGAAGGCCTCCTTCGTGGCGCGGTCGCGCACCACGATCTCGGGCTCTGCGCCGTCCAGCAGGTTGGTGTCGCGGTCGCGCTCGCTCGGCGCCGGGACCGACATGTCCGGGGGCGGGGGCGTGGGGGTCGTCGTCGGTGCCTTGGCCTTCTGGTAGCCGGCCGCCAGGCTGCGGATCGCGGGGATCTTGGCGAAGAGGTAGGCGCCGGGGCAGGCGGTCTGTCCCACGTCCCGGTGCCCGTTGATCGCCGGGAGGTACCTCTTGCCCACCCACTGCCGGGTGGCGCTCGCCGAGATGCCGCTGAGGCCCAGCTTCCAGGCGAACAGGCGACCGTAGGCGTCGAGCAGCGCCGAGGAGGGCTGCACCTGCTCGAAGTTGCCGATCGCGGACATCGCGAAGGCGTAGTCGTTGTAGCCCGAGGTGTGCGCCCCGACCACCGCCTTGTCGACCCCGCCGTACCTGCCCTCCCAGATCCGGCCGAAGCGGTCGACGAGGAAGTTGTAGCCCACGTCGGACCAGCCGCGCGACTGCGTGTGGTAGGCGTAGATGCCGCGCAGGATCGAGGGCACCTGCGCCTCGGTGTAGCTGTTGGCGTTGACCGTGTGGTGGACGAAGCCCGCGGTGACCTTGGCGTAGCGCAGGGAGGACTTGTCGCGCATCCGCTCGTCGGCGCCCCACTGGGCGCGTGAGTAGATCGTGGGCTTGGCGGCGGTGCTGCCGGCGGACAGCTCGACGTCCTCGTCGGCCGCGTCGGTGCTGGTGCCCGCAGCCGACAGCGCCATCGCGCCGGTGTCGATCGAGGGCCCCTCCGACTCCGAGACCGCCTGGCCCGGGTCGACGACGGCGAGCGACATGTCCTCGGGGGCCGCGCCGTCATCGGTCACGGCCTTGACCTGGACGTCGTCGACGGCGCCGACGTAGACCGGGTCGGTGCCGGGACGCGCCGCGCCGCCCTCCGCGCTGGCGGGGTCCGGGCCCTCCTCCTCGTGGTACGGCGCCGGGGTCCACGCGCTCCACACGCCGTTCTTCTGCGTGCGCACGGAGACGGTGATCGCGTCCTCGGGCAGCCCGGCTCCCTCGCCCCACGTGACGCCGACGGTCGAGAGACCATCGACGGACTGGGGCGCGGACAGGACTGCGAGACGGTCCCCGGCATGGGTGCCGGGCTCGACGTCGGCCGCGCTCAGCCGCGCCGTACCGCCGGGGGCGCCGCTCGCGGTCGGCTCGCCGAGCGCCGCCAGGCCGGCCTCGCTGACGCCGTTCAGCGGCACGGAGCGGGTGGTCGGGCGCACCGGGGCGGTGGCGACCACGGACTCCGTCTCGACGGCGGCACCGGGCGCCGGGCGCGCGGACGGAGCGTCGTTCGGGGTGCCGGGGCTCACGATGTCGAGGGTCACCAGCTGAGCGGCCGGCACGGCGACCGCCGCAACCAGACCGAGGGCGAGGCTCTGCTGGCACAGGAGCACGAAACGGCTTCTGTTCTCGGGCATGAACGGGTACTCCTGTGGCTGAAGAAATCACACGAGTACCAAATGTCACAGCAGCCACAGAGGCGTGCAAGGGGTTCGCTCTAACTACAGATGTGTAATTCGATGCGGCGGATTCTGGCTCAGGACAAGGGGATTCTCCATCCCGCACCGGCACGAACCGGTTGGCGCGCTCAGACGTCGGCGCCGAGCTCCTCGTCGACCGCCGACTCGTTGCGGTCGCCCTCGGTGTCCTCGTCGTCGTCGTAGTGCAGGTAGCGGATGCCCTCGTCGACCGGTCCGTCGTAGCCGAGCTTGCCCTTCTCCAGGACCAGGACGCGGTCGCACATCTTGCGCACCGAGCCGGCCGCGTGGCTCACGTAGAGCATCGTGCGGCCCTCCTTGCGGATCTCCGCCATGCGCGCCAGGCACTTGCGCTTGAACGGCCGGTCGCCGACGGCGAGGACCTCGTCGATGAGGAAGATGTCGGAGTCGGTGTGCACCGCCACCGCGAAGCCCAGCCGCGAGAACATGCCGGAGGAGTAGTTCCCGACCGGCGTCTCCAGGAAGCGCCCGATGTCGGCGAAGTCGACGATCTGGTCGAGCTTGCGCTTGGTCTCCTGCTCGCTCATCCCGAGGATGGCGGCGTTGAGGAACACGTTGTCCCGACCGGTCAGCTGCGGGTGGAAGCCGGCGCCGGTCGCGATCAGGCCGGCGATCCGTCCACGGGTCATCACCTCGCCGCGGTCGGGCCTCATCACCCCGTTGATCATCTTCAGCAGCGTGCTCTTGCCCGAGCCGTTGAGCCCCATCAGGCCGACGGACTCGCCCTGCTCGATGGTGAACGACACGTCGTCGACGGCCGGGAACGTGTCGCTGATCTGCTGGCGGCGCAGCGCCGCGATGGTGATCTGCTTGATCGTGCGGTGGTAGCGGAGGGTGAAGTCCTTGCTGGCGTCGCGCACCACGATCGACTCGGCCATCACAGACGCTCCGCGAACTTGTTCTCCAGGCGGCGGAACGCCATCTGGCACAGCACCAGCGTCACGAGCGACGCCGCCAGCATGACGAAGCCCAGCAGGAACAGGTGGTTGGGCATGTTGGGGAAGGCCGCGGCCTGCGCGAGCGTCGGCTCGCCGGTGGGCTCCCCCACCGTGGTCGGGACCCAGAAGCCGCGCTGGATCAGCAGGACGGCCACGGTCAGCGGGTTGGACAGGTAGACGCCGTAGAACCACGAGGAGCCCATGCCGCTGGAGGCGAGCTTCGCGAACGGGTAGATCATCGGCACGATCCAGTGCGTGAAGATCTGGAAGGTCGCGACGATGTTCTGGAAGTCGCGGAAGAAGACGTTCATCGCCGAGAACAGCAGTGCCAGCGCCGTCCCGAGCACGGTGATGATCGACAGGCCCAGCACGATCGCGCCGATCCCCGCGGCGTCGGGGCTCCAGCCCACGACGACGCAGGCGATGAACAGGATCAGCACCTGGGGGAAGGTGTTGATCGCGGAGACGATCACCGCGGACACCGGGAACATCTCGCGCGGCATCGCCATCTTGCGCACCAGCGACTTGTTCTTCACGATCGAGCGCGTCCCGGAGGAGAAGGTCTCGGTGAAGAAGTGCACCGCGACCAGCGCCGAGAACATGTGGATCGCGAAGTTCGGCACGTCGCGGTGCAGACCGAGCACCAGCCCGATGACGAAGTAGTACATGCAGAAGCGCACCAGCGGCTGCACGTAGGACCACAGCAGGCCCAGCAGCGAGCCCTGGTAGCGCGAGGAGATCTCCTTGTTGACCAGCAGCCGCAGCAGGTAGCGGCGCTTGAAGACGTCCACCAGGCCCGCCGAGTTGAACGGCGAGGCGAGCGGGAGCCTGGCCACCCTCTCGGGGTCTACCGGGGTCGGGACGTACCCGACCTCCCGTTGCGTCGTCACGGACGCTCCCCGCTCTGACTGGCCGCGAACGTCTTCGCCCACTGCTCCGGCGAGCTGATGTCGGGCAGGGCCTGCTGGTAGCGCCGCGCCAGGTCCGGCCACTCCCGGTACAGCCGCTGGTGGATCTCCACGGTGCGTCGCAGCAGGCTGCGGAACTCCTCCGGGTCGCGGTGGTGCCAGGCCGCGCTGGCACCGTCGGGCATGGAGACCACGACCGAGTCGAACTGCGCGATCATCCACCACTTGGCATCCATGGCCGCCAGCTCGGCCTCCGGGTGCTCGTCGGACAGCGTCCGCTTCGGCAGGCTCTGGCGGACCGCCGACGTCGCGGCGGACACGAGCTGGCCGACCCTGCCCTTCGGCATGGTCGGGTCCTGGCCCTTCTTCGGCGGCTTCTCGCGACGTACGGCGGGGAACGCGTCCGGGTCGGGCTTGGTCCGGGCATCGGAGTAGCGGGAGCGCAGGTCGCGCAGCTCGGGCAGCTTGGAGGCCAGCTCGGCGTGCAGCCGCTCCGGACCCGCCAGCAGGTCCTCGAGCGCGAGGTGGCGCAGCTCGGCGGTGGAGTACTGCATCGAGAAGAGATGCTTGATCTGGTGGTTGAAGCTCTCGCGCACCATCCGGCCGCCGTGCTCGTAGGGCGAGTGCAGCAGCGCCGCGACGAACCGGTTGCGCTGGTGGAAGTAGGCCTGCCAGTCGAGCGCGTCGTTCTTGTCGCTCCACGGGATGTGCCACACCGCGGTGCCCGGCAGGCTCACCGTCGGATACCCCGCGGCGCCGGCGCGGACGCCGAACTCCGAGTCGTCCCACTTGATGAACAGCGGCAGGCTGAGGCCGACCGTGCGCAGCACCTCGGTGGGGATCAGGCACATGAACCAGCCGTTGAAGTCCACGTCGACGCGGCGGTGCAGCCAGCGGGAGGACCGCAGGTTGCGCTCGGCGAAGTCCCAGTCGGGCTGCACCGTCTGCGGAGACTGCCACCAGAAGCGGTAGCGGTCGATGATCTCGCCGAAGCTGTGCAGCCGGGACTTCGCGTAGAGGCTGAACATGTGGCCGCCGACGATCGTCGGGCGGCGGCAGAGGTCGCCGAACGTGACCGCTCGGATGATGCTCTCGGGCTCGCAGACCACGTCGTCGTCCATGCACATCATGTACGTCGAGCGGCCGGCGTCCAGCGTCTCGAGCTGGGCCCGGGCGTAGCCGCCGGAGCCGCCCATGTTGCCCTGCTCGATGACCCGGAGCTTGTCGCCCAGCGCGGCGCGCGCCTCGGCGAAGCCGGGGTCGTCGCTGACCTTCTTGGTGCCCTGCTCGGCGACCACGACCTCGTCGAGGATCGCGTGCACGTCGTCGTCGGAGCCGATCTGGGTGAGCAGCGCGGCACAGAAGTCGGGGCGGTTCATGGTGGTGATGCCGATGGTGACGCTGCCCGGCTCGGCCCGGTCGGCCGGCACCTCGGAGACCCAGGACGCCTCCTCGAGCAGGCCGCCGTCCGGGCCGCCGATGAGGTCGAACCAGTACCAGCCGCCGTCGGCGAACGAGGCCAGGGACAGGTCGAAGGCGACCTCCTGCGGCTCGTCGCCGGTGACCGACCAGTCGTCGACCCGCTGGGCGCGGCCGTCGGGCATCGACCGGTAGACGATGACGTTGGTGCCGTCCCCCGTCACGCGGACGTTGAGGGTCACCTCCGACACGACCGTCCAGCGGCGCCAGTAGCTGGCCGCGAAGGCGTTGAAGTAGGTGCCGAAGGAGATCCGGTCGTTGGGACGCACCTGGTAGCGGTGCCGCCCCAGCACGGCGTGGGGGTCGGGCTCGATCTCGGAGTTGGGTGCCGCGGGTGGGATCCGGCCCCGCTGCTTCATCGTCATGCCGAGGGTGTTGACGTCCAGCTGCGGACGGTCGGGGTCGACGTACAGCGGGAGCACGTCGATGTCGCGCGAGGCCGGGAGGACGACGCGCTGGAGCACGCGGCGCACCGTGGGAGCGCCCTGCCCGGTCGTCGGGATCGTCTCGGTCGTCGTCATTCGTCGACTCCTCCGCTCTGCAGGTCCGCACCGGACTCGAAGTGCGGCTTGAGCTTGTTGTCGTACATGGACAGTGCCGAGCCGATCGCCATGTGCATGTCGAGGTACTTGTAGGTGCCGAGCCGGCCGCCGAAGAGCACCATCGGCTCCTGCTTGGCGAGCTCGCGGTACCTCAGCAGCTTCTCGCGGTCCTCGGCGGTGTTGATCGGGTAGTAGGGCTCGTCGTCGTCCTCGGCGAAGCGGGAGTACTCGTGGACGATCACGGTCTTGCCCGAGATGTAGGTGCGCTCGGGGTGGAAGTGCTTGAACTCGTGGATCCGGGTCCAGGGCACCTGCTGGTCGTTGTAGTTCATGACCGCGCAGCCTTGGAAGTCGTCGACGTGCTTGACCTCCGCCTCCAGGTCGACCGTACGCCACGACAGCTTGCCCTCGGAGTTGCCGAAGTACTCGTCGACCGGGCCGGTGTAGACGATCGGCACCCTTCCCTTGAACTCCTCGGCGACGTCGAAGAAGTCGGTCTCGAGGCGGATCTCGATGTTGGGGTGGTCGGCCATCTTGGTCAGCCAGGCGGTGTAGCCGTCGACCGGCAGGCCCTCGTGGGTGTCGTTGAACCACCGGTTGTCGAAGTTGTAGCGGACCGGGAGCCGCGTGATGATGTCCGCGCTCAGCTTGGTCGGGTCGGTCTGCCACTGCTTGGCGGTGTAGCCCTTGATGAAGGCCTCGTAGAGCGGGCGACCGATCAGCGAGATCGCCTTCTCCTCGAAGTTCTCGGCCTCGGCGGTGTCGAACTCGCTGGCCTGCTCGGCGATGAGCGCCCGCGCCTCGTCGGGGGTGTGCATCTTGCCGAAGAACGAGTTGATCAGCGCGAGGTTCATCGGCAGGGAGTAGACCTGCCCGTCGTACTGGCCGAAGACCCGGTGCTGGTAGTTCGTGAACGAGGTGAACCGGTTGACGTACTCCCAGACCCGTTCGTTGGAGGTGTGGAAGAGGTGCGCGCCGTAGACGTGCATCTCGATCCCGGTCTCGGGGTCGGCCTCGCTGTAGGCGTTGCCGCCCAGGTGGTGGCGGCGTTCGAGCACCAGCACCTTGAGGCCGAGCTCGTTGGCACATCGTTCAGCGATCGTCAGTCCGAAGAACCCGGAACCGACGATGACGAGATCAGCGTTCAACACACACTCCTGGTCGGGGAAGCAGCGGCGAGTCTATCGGCCGGATGTGGCATCTCCGGCATCCCGGGCGCCACGGTTGGCGATCAGGGCGCGGTAGGCGAGCTTGCGCAGGCGCTCCGGCACGAGACGGTACCCGCCCCGGACCACCACGTTGCGGACGTACTCCGTGCGCGTGGTGATGCCGAGCCGGCGGAACCGGCGCTGGACGGCCAGCTCGGAGCGCAGCAGCTCGCGCCCCCCGCGCCGGGCGTAGGCCCCCGCGCCGACCCGGTAGCGCACCAGCGGCTCGGCGATGTTGGCCGGCCGGGCGCCGGCATCGAGCATCCGGGCGAACAGCAGGTAGTCCTCCATCAGGGCCATGTCGGTGTAGCCGCCGGCCGCCTGGACGGCGCTGCGCCGGTAGACGACGGTCGGGTGGTTGAACGGGTCGCGGAAGCGGATCGCCCGGCGGATCTCGTCCGGGTCCGTCGGGGGGGTACGCCGACCGACCTCGTCGTGGGCGTGCGTCCCGAACTCGATCAGCCCGCTCCCGACGATGTCCGCACCGGCCTCGACGACCGGGACCTGCACCTCGAACCGCGTCGGCACACTGATGTCGTCGGCGTCCATCCGGGCCACGATCTCGTGGTCGCAGGCGGCGAGCCCCAGGTCGAGGGCGGGCCCCAGCCCGAGGTTGCGCTCCAGGGCGAGGTGGTCGACCCGCACGGGGCTCGTGGCGACCAGGTCGCGGATGGTCTCCGCGAGCGCCGCCGGGACCGGCCCGTCCTGGACGAGCACCACCTGCTCGGGACGCCGGCTCTGCTCCTGCACGCTCGAGGTGAACGCGTCGCGCAGGAAGCCCGGGTCGTCGCCGCCGTACACCGCGAGGAGGAGGCTGAACGGCTGCGACCCCGACGCCTCAGCCGGCACCTGGCCGTGCGGCGACCAGCCGGCCGCCGACAGCACGACGCCGTTGGAGCGCGGCCGTGAGGTCAGCCCCTGCACCAGGCCGCGACCCAGGCCACGGGCCAGGGTGCCGCGATCCGAGGACGCCGCGAACGTGCGCCCCCATCGGCGCAGGGTGGAGCCGCCGTACACCGCCTTCTCGGGCAGGGTCAGCCCCGAGCTGCGCGCGAAGGTCCACACCTTGTTGCGGACCTCGAAGAAGAACCGCTCCCCCGGGTCGGCGTCGGTGGAGCCGAAGACCCTGGTCTTGTGCACCACGACGCTCTCGGGCACCGCCAGTCCGACGCCGCCGCGGATCAGGCGGGTGGTGTACTCGAAGTCGTCGTTCCACAAGAAGTAGTCCGCGACCGGCAGCCCCCGCTCGCGGACGACGGCCACGTCGCACATCACCGACACGAACGAGGCCGACCGGATCGGCAGCGCACCGACGCTCGCCGCGGCCTGCAGCTCGGCGGGAGAGGCACCCGGCTTGCGACGCGGGGTGTTCATCGGATGGTCGCGACCATCGGTCCAGACCACCCGGCTCGCAAGCACCCGCGGGTGCTCGCCGTGCCGCTCGGCGTACGACGTCCAGGCACCGACCAGGTGCTCGGCGGCCGTCTCGGTCGGCACGGTGTCGTCGTCGAGCAGCCAGACCAGGTCGGGGTCGTGGGTGAGGGCCTGCTCGATGCCGGCCGCGAAGCCGCCCGCACCGCCGGTGTTGCGCGTCAGGTGCACCAGCTGGAGGTGGGACCAGTCCCGGGCCAGCAGCTCGGCGGTGCCGTCGGTGCTGGCGTTGTCGACGACCACCACCTGCCGCGGCCGGTGCGTCTGCGCATCGAGAGCAGCGAGCGACTCGACGAGCAGGTCGCGCCGGTTCCACGTCACCACGACGGCGACGACGGAGGGCTGAGTCACACGCGGCACCCTACGTCGGTGAGGAGCACCCGACCTCAGCAGGCCGAGGAGAGGTCGGAGGAGGCGTTCGCGGCGTACCCCTGCTGCAGGCTGCCGATCGAGCCGCCCACGGTGGACTCGCGCTCACGGGTGAAGCCGGTGGTCTTGCGTCCCGGCTTCGCCACCTCGGTGGCCGGCTTCTTGGTGGAGGCCTTGCCCTCCGCCTTGTCGATGGCGCTGGTCACCATCGAGTGGATCTTGTCGAGGTCCGGCTCGCTGGTGCGGATCGCCGGAGGGACGAACGAGACCGTGCTGACCGGCTCGGTGCGCGCCTTCATCGCCAGCTCCGCGAAGGTGCCCAGCTCGGAGGCGGGCAGGTCGGTGGTGACCAGCTTCTGGCTGGCCTCGGCGATGGCCTCGAACTTGGTGACCACCGTCGACGGCGAGAGCTGCTGCAGCATCGCGTTCATCACGCACTTCTGCCGGGCCATCCGGGAGTAGTCGTCCGCGCTCTCGCGGGAGCGTGCGAACCAGAGCGTCTCGTAGCCGTTGAGCCGCTGCACGCCGGGCTCGAGGTAGCCGGTGACCGGCCGCCCACCACCGCCGATCGGGATCCGGTCGCGGACGTTGAGCTTCAGGCCGCCGACCGCCTGGACCATGTTGCGGAAGCCCTCGAGGTTGACCATCGCGTAGTAGTTGATCTTCAGCCCGGTGATCCCCTGGACGCCCTGGGCGGTCGCCTCGACACCGGCGTTGACCGACCCCGGGAAGAGCTCCTTGTTGTCCTGCGCCCACGTGGCGAGGCTGTTGAGCTGCGCAGGTGTCGCAGTCGTAGCCCGTCGGGAACTGCTCCTCCATCACCGACCCCTTCGGGAAGGTGAAGTTCGACATGTTGCGGGGCAGGCCGAAGAGCACCGTGCGACCGGTGTCGGCGTCGATGCTGGCGACCGTGATCGAGTCGGGTCGCAACCCCCAGCGGTCGGCTCCGGAGTCGCCGCCGAGCAGCAGCACGTTGTAGCGACCCTGGTGGGCGGAGGTGGCCACGCCGTCGCCGAACATGGTGGCGATGAAGTCCTTCTGCACGGCGACGATGTGCGAGGCGAACAGCAGGCCGCCCGCGACCGAGAAGCAGAGCACGCCGTTGAGGCCGACCATCGCGAGCCGCTGCTTCTGCAGCAGCTCGAGCGGCTGACCGAGACGCCAGGCGTCGATGAACAGGACCGCCCACCCGATCGCGAGGCCGCACAGCAGGAGACGCAGGAATCCGAGCACGAGGGTGCTGCTGGCGAACCAGTACAGGAATCCGTGCCACACCAACCCGACCAGGACCACGGCCAGGACGCCCCCCAGCACCGAGAGCCAGACCCGCAGCGCCACCCGCCCCCAGTGGCGGTTGCCCGCGACGAGCTGGGCGGAGCCGGGCAGCAGCAGGGTCATCAGCAGCAGCGCGAGGGCGCGCCGGAAGCGGACCCGCGCCAGGTCGCCCTGGTGACGGTGCTGCTGCCGGGCGCCGGCGGAGTCCGAACGGGGGGCGCCCGACCCGGGGAAGGAGGCGGGGGGCATGGGGAGCCTTTCGGGACGCACAGGCAGGGCGGGGAAGCGACGTCACCGGCCGACGGCAGTCGGGACACGAAGACGCTCCAGTATCACCAGTCACATCCGTCACAGGGCTCACGGCGCGCCGGGCACCCGGGGAGGACAGCGGTGCGCGGTACCGTCTGCGCCATGGCCGACGGGCGCGACGAACCTGACTACGACTGGCTCTACGGCACCCGGAGCAAGGGGGTCGGCGGGTCGGGGCGTGAGGAGAGCGCGGGCTCCGACGACCGCACGCGCGTGCAGCCCGCGCAGCCGCCGTCCGGCGGGCGCTCCAGCCGCGACCCGGAGCCGACCCAGCGGCTGCCGACGATGAGCCGGCCGGCGTCCTCGGACCGGTCCGGGCGGCCCTACGAGACCCCGCCTCCGGCCCGTCCGCGCGACAGCGGGACCGGGCGCGGCACCGCTCCGCCGCCGTCGAGGCCCCCGCGAGGACGGCGCCGCCCCCGGGTGGGCTGGGTGAAGTACGTCCTGCTGCTGTGGCTGGTCTTCCTCGTGGCCGTCCCGCTCGTCGCCTGGAGCCGGATCGACAAGGTCGACGCAACCCCGTCGGGCGAGCGGCCCGACGACCAGCCCGGGACGACGTACCTCCTCGTCGGCAGCGACAGCCGCGAGGGACTCTCCCGGCGCGAGCAGCTGCGCCTGGGCACCGGCCGGGGCGAGGGCCGGCGCACGGACACGATCATGCTGCTGCACACGGGCTCGGGCCCCAACCTGCTCATGTCGATCCCCCGCGACTCGATCGTCGACGTCCCCGGCCGCGGCTCGACCAAGATCAACACGGCGTTCGCGATCGGCGGCGCGGAGCTGCTGGTCGAGACCCTGGAGAACGAGACCGGGATCCGGATCGACGACTACGTCGAGATCGGCTTCGCCGGGTTCGTGGACGTCGTCGACGCGGTCGGCGGCATCGAGATCTGCCCCAAGAAGGCGATGAAGGACAAGCAGGCCAACCTCGACATCGAGAAGGGCTGCCAGGAAGCCGACGGCACCGTGGCACTCGGCTATGCCCGCTCGCGCAAGACCTCGGGCCTCGGCGACATCGAACGGGCGCGGCACCAGCGGGAGGTGGTCAGCGCGGTCGGCAGCAAGGCCGCGTCACCGTGGTCGGTGATCAACCCGGTGCGCTACGCCCGGCTCGCGATGGCCGGCTCGGACTCGCTGAGCGTCGGCGAGGACACCTCGATGATCTCCACGATGCGGTTCGCCTGGGCGATGACCAGGGTCGACGGCACGAGCGGCCTGACCTGCGGCGTACCGATCCGCGACCTGGCGGTCAACTGGGACGAGGAGCGCTCGAAGCGGCTGTTCAAGCTGATCGCCGAGGACCGCACCGACGACATCCCCAAGCGCCTGTGCAAGCCGTCCGGCCTCGTCGGCCAGTGACCGTGACCCCCCTCGCCCTCCTCGTTGAGTGGTCAGTTCTGCCCCGTTGAGTGGTCAGCTCGTGCCCCGTTGAACAGGCGCTCGTGCCCGGTGAGTGGGCCCTCAGGTCGAGGGCGCCGTCCAGAGGATCGGGGACGAGACCCGGGTCAACCGGGGACGAGACCCGGGTCAACCGGGGACGAGACCCGGGTCAACCGGGGACGAGACCCGGGTCAGGCTGGAGCGGTCCAGGACTCCTCGGTGCGGCGGGCCAGGTCCTCGACCACCGCGCGCAGGTCGCCGCCGGAGCGCTCGAAGACCTGCCGCTGCCGGGTGGCCCCCGTGCCGCGCGTCAGCAGCCGCTCGAAGGAGGTCGTGACGCGGTCCAGGTCGCCGGTCTCCTCCAGCGCCGGCCGCGTCTGCTCGAGCAGGGCGGCGAACAGCTCGCGCGGGGTGGCGAGCGTGCCGCCGACGGGATGCACCAGGTCGGCCCCGAGTCCGTAGCGGGCCGCGCGCCAGGTCGCCACGCGCAGCTGGTCCGCGCGCCAGGTCGGTGCGCTCGGCGCGCCCGCGCCGACGGAGGCGACGAGCGCGCGGGACACCAGCGCGACCAGGACGGCGTCGTCGACGTCGGTGCACACGTCGGCGACGCGGACCTCGACGGTCGGGTACTGCTCCGAGAGCCGGGCGTCGAGGTAGAGCATCCCGGTGTCCAGTCCACCGCCCCAGCCGATCAGCTGCGCGGACACCGCGCGGTAGGTGTCCACGTCGCCGAAGGGCTCGGCTGTCCCAGCGGTGGGCCAGCGGCCCCAGACCTGGGAGCGCCAGCTGGCGTGCCCGGTGTCGCGCCCCTGCCAGTACGGCGAGTTCGCCGCCATCGCGACCAGCAGCGGCAGCCAGGGGCGCAGGCCGTCGATCACCTGCACGCCCTCTGCCTCGTCGGCCACGTCGACGTGCACGTGCATCGCCGAGACGAGTGCCTGACGGGCCAGCTCGCCGTACTCGCCGCGGATCCGCTGGTAGCGCGGGTCGGGCGTGAAGTCCGCACCCCCGCCGACGTCCTCCAGCAGCACCGGCGCCGGCATCGTGACCGCGCGGGCGCCGGCGGCCGCAGCGGCCTCGCCGACGGCCCGGCGGCCGGCGCGCAGGCCGGTCTCGAGCTCGTCGGCGTGCGCACACGGCTCGGTGGAGGTCTCGATCTGCTGCAGGAACAGCTCCTGCCCGACCTCCTCGGCGTTCTGGTTGGCGCGCACCGCCCGTTGCGCCACGGCGGTCAACCGGCCGGTGTCGGGGTCGATGAGCAGCAGCTCCTCCTCGACGCCGACCTTGCGGATCGTCACGCGGCGCGCTCCCCGACCGGGATGTCGACCCCGACGACGTTGCCGGGGCGTGCCAGCGGACAGGCCCACTCCGGGTCGTAGGCGCAGGAGGGGTTGTAGGCGAAGTTGAAGTCCACGACGAGGCGGCCGTCGGCACCGCCGAGGTCGGCGCCCTTGACCGTGTCGATCAGGTAGCGCCCGGCGCCGTACGTGCCGCCCGGCTGGCCGGCCGTCGCGTCCTTGACCGGCACGAACAGGCCGCCGGCGTAGGAGGCGAAGCGCCACACGTCGAGGCCGCCCACGCCGGGGACGTCCACCCGACCGACGCGCTCGAACGGCACCGAGCCGTCGGTCCCGGTCTGCGCCTCGAAGCGCTCCGGCTCGGCGTCGCCGACCTCGACCTCGAAGCGCCAGGCCGGGTCGTAGTCGGGCACCGGGAGCCCGGCGAACCCCTCGCGCTGCGCGGCGTCCAAGGGTGAGGCGGGGTGCGTGGCGAACAGGTCGTCGCGAGCCGCGCGCCAGGCGGCATGCGCCTGCGCCGGGTCGGATGCGGACCGCACCCCGGCGTACGTCGCGAACACGCGCCGTCGCCAGTCGACGACGTCGTAGGGACTCATCGCGTCAGCCTACTGAGGCCAACGATCTCCGCAGCCGGAGCATCCCGTCGCGGATGCGCGTCTTCACCGTGCTGCTGCCCACGTCGAGCAGATCGGCCACCTCGCGGTAGGTGTGGCCCCCGAAGTAGGCCAGCTCGATCGACTCGCGCTGCAGCAGGGTCAGGCAGTCCATCGCCTCGCGCACGGCCTGCGCGTCGAGCGCCGCGGCGGCGTCGTCCGCGGTGTGGTCGCGACCCGCGCGGGCGAGCGGGGCGTCCAGGTCATGGAAGCGGGCGTCGCGCCGACGCGACGACTCCGAGGTGCGCACCCGGTCGACGGCGCGCCGGTGGGCCAGGGTGGTGATCCAGCCCGAGGCGCTGCCGCGGGCGGGATCGAACCGGCCGGCCAGGCGCCACACCTCGAGGAAGACCTCCTGGGTGACCTCCTCGGCCTGGGAGGGGTCCCGCAGCACCCGCAGCACGAGTCCGTGGACGCGGGCCGCCAGGGCGTCGTACAGCTGGGCGAAGGCATCGTGGTCCCCCAACGCCGTGCGCCGGAGCAGCTCGCCCTGGTCGAGGGGGAACGCCAAGACCGTGGCCAACGGCCGATCGCGCGGTTCGCCGGGGGTCTCGGCGGTCATGGGGGAGCTCACATCCGGGTGTATGCCCGCTAGACGTCTTGTCCACACCTTATTGAAGGGTAAATTATCCACACCCCTCAGATCTGCGACTGGATGCCCGCCAGCAGCTGGCGTGCCATCACGATCCGCTGCACCTGGTTGGTGCCTTCGTAGATCTGGGTGATCTTGGCGTCGCGCATCATCCGCTCCACAGGGTAGTCCTGGGTGAACCCGTAGCCACCGAGCACCTGAACCGCGTCGACGGTCACCTGCATGGCGGTGTCGGAGGCGAAGCACTTGGCGGCCGCGCCGAAGAAGGTCAGGTCGCGGTCGCCGCGCTCGGAGCGGCCGGCGGCGGCGTAGGTCAGCTGCCGGGCCGCCTCCACCTTCATCCCCATGTCGGCGAGCATGAACTGCAGGCCCTGGAAGTCCGCGATCGGCCGTCCGAACTGCTCGCGCTCCTGGGCGTAGGCCAGCGCGTAGTCGAGCGCGCCCTGGGCGATGCCGACGGCCTGCGCGGCGATCGTGACGCGGGTGTGGTCCAGGGTGCGCATCGCGGTCAGGAAGCCGGTGCCCTCGGCCCCGATGATCCGGTCGCCGGGGATCCGCACGTCGTCGAGGTACACCTCGCGGGTCGGCGAGCCCTTGATGCCGAGCTTCTTCTCGGGGGCCCCGAAGGAGACGCCCGCATCGGCCTTCTCCACCACGAACGCGGAGATGCCTCCCCCGCGCCGGTCGGGATCGGTCACGGCGAAGACCGTGTAGTAGTCCGAGACGCCCGCGTTGGTGATCCAGCGCTTCACGCCGTTGAGCACCCAGTCGTCGCCGTCGCGCACCGCCCGGGTCTTCATGGCGGCGGCGTCCGAACCGGCCCCGGGCTCGGACAGGCAGTAGGAGAACATTCCGCGCGCCTGGCCGCGACCGGCGGCAGGTAGCGGCGCTTGAGCTCCTCGGAGCCGGCCAGGATGAGCGGCAGCGTGCCGAGCTTGTTGACGCCGGGGATCAACGAGGACGACGCACAGGCGCGGGCCACCTCCTCGATCACCAGGCAGGTCGCGAGGGCGTCGGCGCCGGCGCCGCCGTACTCCTCGGGGATGTGCGGAGCGGCGAAGTCGGCGGCGACGAGCGCGTCGTACGACGCCTGGGGGAACGTGCTGGACGCGTCCACCTCGGCGGCGCACGGGGCGACCTTGGCCTCGCACACGGCCCGCACCGCCTCGCGGATCGCCTGGTGCTCCTCGGACAGGCCATACAGGGGGTACTCGCTCATGGCCGCAATCCTACTCGTCGGTAACGGGAGGTGGTGCGGCCCGCCTGGGTAGCGTTCCTCCATGACCAGCACCCCGTGGCAGGACGCCGAGCAGATCCGCTTCATGCTCGAGGACTGCGAGACCTGGGCCGTGGTCGGGTTGTCCGGCAACCCGCACCGCACGGCCTTCCGCATCGCGGAGTTCCTGCAGGCGCACGGCAAGCGGATCGTGCCGGTGCACCCCGACGCCCCGGAGGTGCTCGGGGAGCCCGGGTTCGCGACGCTCGCCGACGTCCCGTTCGCCGTCGACGTGGTCGACGTCTTCCGCCGCTCCGAGGCGGCCGGCGCGTTCGCCGATCAGGCGGTCCAGATCGGCGCGCGGGGCGTCTGGTTCCAGCTCGGCGTCGTCGACGAGGAGGCCTACGCGCGCACCGTCGGGGCCGGGGTGCCGATGGTGATGGACACCTGCCCCAAGATCGAGTGGCCGCGCACCGACTGGGAGCGGGCCGCCCGAATCGGCAGTCGGCCGATGAGCCTGCCGGGCTAGAAGCCGGCTGTGCGCCGGGTGCGGTCGCGCACCGCCTTGCCCTTGTCGTGGGCGGAGTCGCGCAGCGCGGCCTGGAAGTCGGTCATCTGCTGCTGCAGGGCAGCGTCCGACGCCGCGAGGATCCGGACGGCGAGCAGGCCCGCGTTGCGGGCGTTGCCGACCGCGACGGTCGCCACCGGCACCCCGGCCGGCATCTGCACGATGGAGAGCAGCGAGTCGAGCCCGTCGAGGTGCTTCAGCGCGACGGGGACGCCCACGACCGGCAGCGGGGTGACGGACGCGAGCATCCCGGGCAGGTGGGCCGCTCCGCCGGCGCCCGCGATGATCACCTGCAGTCCACGCCCGGCCGCGTCCCTGCCGTAGGCCAGCATCTCCTCGGGCATCCGGTGCGCGGAGACCACGTCGGCCTCGTAGGCGACGCCGAACTCCTCGAGCGCCTCTGCGGCGGCCTGCATGGTGGGCCAGTCGGAGTCGGAGCCCATCACGATCCCGACCCGGGGTGTCTGCTCGCTCATGAGGTCACTCGCTTTCGTCTGCCGAGGTCGCCGCGGAACCAGGCGGCAGCATGCCGCGCTCGCTCGCGTACGGCGTCCAGGTCGTCGCCGTAGGCCGTGACGTGCCCGACCTTGCGGCCCGGCTTCACGTCCTTGCCGTACAGGTGCACCTTGAGGTGCGGGTCGCGTGCCAGGACGTGCGGGAAGCCGCCGTGCAGGTCCTCGGACAGCGCGCCGTGGTCGCCGCCGAGGATGTTGACCATGACCGTCCACGGGGCGCGGGTGGCCGGCGAGCCGAGGGGCAGGTCGAGCACCGCGCGGAGATGGTTCTCGAACTGGCCGGTGACCGCACCGTCCATGCTCCAGTGCCCGGTGTTGTGCGGGCGCATCGCGAGCTCGTTGACCAGGATCCGGCCGTCGCGGGTCTCGAAGAGCTCGACGGCGAGGATGCCGGTCACGTCGAGCTCGCCGGCGACCCTCATCGCGATCTGCTGCGCCTGGACGGACAGGTCGGGGTCGAGGTCGGGAGCGGGAGCGGTGACCTCCCAGCAGATGCCGTCGCGCTGGACGGACTCGACCACGGGGTAGGCCGCGACCTGTCCCGAGGGTGCGCGCGCGACCAGGGCGGAGAGCTCGCGGCGGAAGTCGACCTTCTCCTCGGCGAGCACCTCGACGCCCGCGAGCACCCGCGGCGTCGAACGCCACCACGGAGTCGGCGGGGGCGCCGACGACCCAGACGCCCTTGCCGTCGTAGCCGCCGCGCGAGGTCTTCAGCACCACCGGGAAGCCACCGACCGCGGCCGCGAAGTCGGCGACCTCGTCGGGAGTGGTGACGACGCGGTGCCGGGGGCTGGGCACGCCGAGCTCGTCGAGGCGGGCCCGCATCACGGCCTTGTCCTGGGCATGGACCAGCGCGGCGGGGCCGGGGCGGCAGGCGAGGCCCTCGGCGGACAGCGCGTGCAGGTGCTCGGTGGGGACGTGCTCGTGGTCGAAGGTGACGACGGCGCAGCCCTCGGTGACCCGGCGCAGGGTGTCGAGGTCGCGGTAGTCGCCGACGTCGGCATCCGCGGACGACCTGGGCGGCCGACACGTCGGGGCCCTCGGCGAGCAGCCGGATCGAGACGCCGAGGGGGACGGCGGCCTGCGCCATCATCCGGGCGAGCTGTCCGCCCCCGATGACGGCGAGGTCGGGCGTGCGGATCGGGTCGGCGCTCACCCGCGGAGCCTAGCCAAGCCGCGGCGCACGCCCCCGTGGTGGGTCAGGACGCGGCAGGCGTGGCCAGGGTGGCCTGGACGACCGGTGCGTCGGCGTAGACCGGCGCGGTCACCTCGAAGCGCAGGCCGCGGCCGCGGATCGTGGTGATCAGCGTCGGGCGGCGGGTGTCGTCGCCCAGCTTCTTGCGGACCCACCCGAGGTGCACGTCGATGGTCTTGGCCGACGTCCAGAAGGTCGTCTGCCAGACGTCGCGCATCAGCTCCTCGCGGGTGACGATCTCGCCCGGGCGGCTGATCAGCGCATGCAGCAGGTCGAACTCCTTGTTGGACATGCGAATCTCGACACCGTCGCGCCACACCCGCCGCGCGTCGGCGTCGAGGTCAACCCCCTGCACACTCATCATGTCCATGAGCGTAAAGAGACAAAACGGACACTGGTGAGGGATTGTCCCAGATTGGTCCGTAATGACTACCTCGGGGTAGTCCCCGGGTGCCCTGCCCCAGCCGTTCGTGCGACGGGTGTGCCGGATGGGGATCGGCACCCGGCCGCTCAGTGCCGGCGTACGGCGACCGGCTGCGCGATCCCGAAGCCCCGCAGCGGCCGTGGCGGCAGCGGGCGGCTGTCGAACTGGTCGCGGGGCAGCAGTTCGACGGTGCGCGTGTCGGTGATCACCCGGTTGCGACGGGCCACGCCGGTCAGCCGGGCCGCCATGTTCACGGCCGGACCGAAGACGTCGCCGAGCCGCAGCACCACCGAGCCGGTCGCCAGCCCGATGCGGACGTCGGGCAACCGGTTGTCGCGACCGATCACCTCGACGATCGTCAGCGCGATGTCCATCGCGGAGACGGCGTCCTCGGCGATGAAGAGCACCGAGTCGCCGAGCGTCTTGATGACCCGGCCGCGGCGACCCGCCACCACGTCCTGGCAGCGGGACTCGAAGACCTCGACCAGGTCCCCGATCCGGTCCTCGTCGAGCTCGTTGGACAGGGCCGTGAAGCTGACCAGGTCGGCGAACCCCACCGTCACCTGGGTGGTGTGCAGGTCCTCGTCGGCGGCGCCGAGGGCCTCCACCCGCGAGACCGCCACCGCGAGGTGCCGGCGCCAGGCATAGATCAGCAGCCGCTCGAAGGGGATGCCCACCTCGTCGACGAGCCGCAGCGCGCTGCCGATCCGGCTGCCGGTGGCCTCCGCACCGGACTCCAGGTGCTCCACGCGGGCGCTGAGCGTGCCGACCTCCCAGTCGGCGAGCTTGGCCATGGTCTGGCCGACGGCCCGGGTGAGCCGCACCGCCGTGTCGAGGTCGATCGCGCCCTTGTCCACCGCGCCGACCATGGTGCTGAGGGCAGCCATGTCGCCCTGGGTGAACGCCGCCTGGTCGCCGGCATCCGGGAACCCCAGCGCCCGCCACAGACGCCGGGCGTCCTCCACGCTCACGCCCGCGCCCTCGGCGATCTCCTCGCTGGTCAGGCCGGGGGCCTCGCCCAGGATCGCGGCCTCGAGCTGCTCGCGGGTGAACGCGCGCTCAGGTGCCGTCATCGGCGCGGCCGTGCGGCGTGGTGGCGGGGCTCGAGTGGCCGAAGAGGAGGTCGCTGATCTTGAGGTGCACCCGCTCGACGTGCGGGATGTCGTGCAGCCGGACGCGGCCCTGCTCGCTCGCGTCGGAGATGACCAGGGTGCCGCAGCCCAGCAGCCGGTCGACCAGGCCGTGCTCGTAGGAGACGTCGCTGATCCGCGGCAGCGGGATGTCGTGGCCACGGCGGTTGAGGATCCCCGTGCGGGTGATCAGTCGGCGCGACGTGACGGTGTAGGCCGTGGTGAGCCACACCAGGAACGGCCGGATCACCAGCCAGGCGACGACGAGGAGGGCGACGCCCCAGATGACCGCGACCAGGAGCGGGGCGGCCGTGCCGGCCCGTCCGGTGAACGACGTCGCGAAACCGGCCACCCCGGCCACCAGGATCAGCCACAGCGCCGGCCCGAGCAGCGCCTTGACGTGCGTGCGGGTCGTGACCACGACGTCTTCGCCGTCGTTGAGGAGCTTGCGGGAGATCGCCACGGACGCATCATAGGCGCGGGCCGCCCTCAGGCCGGCCGCACGTGCACCACGTCACCGGCCCCCAGCACGTGCACCCGTCGGCCGTCGTCGACCAGCAGCCGGCCGTCGTCGTCCACCCCGGTCGCCCGGCCCGTCAGGACCCCCTCACCGGGCAGCTCGACGCGGACCTCGCGGTCCAGCGTCGAGCACTCCTGCCGGTACGGCGTCCGCAACCCCTGCCCGGCCGCGCCGACCCACCCGTCGTACCGGCGCGAGAAGGCGGTCAGCAGCACGACCAGCAGCGCCCCCCGGTCCGGGTCGGGCGCCCCCGCGAGGGACAGGGACGTGCCGGTGGCGACCGGCAGCTCGGCCCGCGTGGTCGTGACGTTGAGACCGATGCCGACGACGGCCGCCGCCCCGGCCGTGGTCTCGATCCGCTCCACGAGGATGCCGGCGACCTTGCGCTCGGCGCCGTCGTGCGTGAGCAGGACGTCGTTGGGCCACTTGAGGGACGCCTCGACGCCCGTCGTCCGCACTGCGTCGAGCACCGCCAGGCCGGTGAGCAGCGGCAACCAGGGCCACCGGGCGACCGGGACCGTCGCGGGGCGGACCAGCAGGGACACCGTCAGCGCCGCGCGCGGCGGGGTCACCCAGCCTCGGTCCAGACGGCCGCGACCGGCGGTCTGGTGCTCGGCGACCAGGGCCAGCCCGGGGCGTTCGCCGTCGCGGGCCCGTTGCGCCAGGGCCGCGTTGGTGGACGGCGACTCCGCGACCACCTCGACCCGCCAGCCGGGGACGGCCAGTGCGGTGGTCAGGGTCGCGGGGTCCAGGGGTGGACGTGAGGGGGTCGGCACGGGCACTACATTGACCCAGCAGACCCAGTGGTGGCGACGTGGTGGCGATGTGGAGGCGACGGACGCGTGAGCGAGGCAGTCGAGCAGAAGCCCGGAAGTGGGCCCAGTGAGGGACCCACCGACGGGCCGGGCGAGGGCACCGAGGTCCCCGAGGACATCGACATCCACACGACCGCCGGCAAGGTCGAGGACCTGGCCCGACGCCTCGAGGCCGCGGTCAACGCGGCGTCGGAGAAGGCCGTCGAGAAGCAGCACGACAAGGGCAAGCAGACCGCGCGGGAGCGGGTGCTGCAGCTGCTCGACGAGGACTCCTTCGTCGAGCTCGACGAGCTGGCCCGGCACCGCTCCACGGCGTTCGGCCTGGAGAAGAACCGCCCGTACGGCGACGGCGTCGTCACCGGCTACGGCACCATCGACGGGCGTCAGGTGTGCGTGTTCGCACAGGACTTCACCGTCTTCGGCGGCTCGCTCGGACAGGTCTTCGGCGAGAAGATCGTCAAGGTGATGGACCTCGCCATGAAGACCGGCTGCCCGATCATCGGCATCAACGACTCCGGCGGCGCACGGATCCAGGAGGGCGTCGTCTCGCTCGGCCTCTACGGCGAGATCTTCCGCCGCAACGTGCACGCCAGCGGCGTGATCCCGCAGATCTCGCTCGTCATGGGCCCGTGCGCGGGCGGCGCGGTCTACTCGCCCGCGGTCACCGACTTCACGGTGATGGTCGACCAGACCTCGCACATGTTCATCACCGGACCCGACGTGATCAAGACCGTCACCGGCGAGGACGTCTCGATGGAGGACCTCGGAGGCGCGCGCTCGCACAACACCAAGTCCGGCAACGCCCACTACCTGGGCACCGACGAGGCCGACGCGATCGACTACGTCAAGGCGCTGATCTCCTACCTGCCGCAGAACAACCTCGACGAGCCCGTGGTGTACGACGACCCGGCCGACCTCGAGACCAGCGACGAGGACCGCGCCCTGGACACCCTCATCCCGGACTCGCCCAACCAGCCCTACGACATGCACACGGTCATCGAGTCGGTCGTCGACGACGGGGAGTTCCTCGAGGTGCAGGCGCTGTTCGCCCCGAACCTGCTCGTGGGCTTCGGACGCGTCGAGGGCCGCCCGGTCGGCGTCGTGGCCAACCAGCCGCTGCAGCTCGCCGGCACGCTCGACATCGACGCCTCCGAGAAGGCCGCCCGCTTCGTGCGCACCTGCGATGCGTTCAACGTGCCGGTGCTGACGTTCGTCGACGTGCCCGGCTTCCTGCCCGGCACCGACCAGGAGTGGAACGGCATCATCCGCCGCGGCGCCAAGCTGATCTACGCCTACGCCGAGGCGACCGTGCCGCTGGTCACGGTCATCACCCGCAAGGCCTACGGCGGCGCCTACGACGTGATGGGGTCCAAGCACCTCGGCGCCGACATGAACCTCGCCTGGCCGACCGCGCAGATCGCCGTGATGGGCGCGCAGGGCGCGGTCAACATCCTCTACCGCGCCGAGCTCAAGGACGCCGAGGATCCCGACGCCGAGCGCGCCCGCCTGGTCCAGGAGTACGACGACCACCTGGCCAACCCCTACCTCGCGGCCGAGCGCGGCTACGTCGACGCGGTGATCGCGCCGCACGAGACGCGCACCGAGGTCGTGCGCGCCCTGCGCCTGCTGCGCTCCAAGCGCGAGACGCTGCCGCCCAAGAAGCACGGGAACATCCCGCTCTGATGGCCGACCACGACGAGATCCGTCCGCCCCTGTTCGCGATCACCGGCGACGCCTCACTCGAGGAGGTGGCGGCCCTGACCGCGGTGCTCCACGGCCTCGCCGCCGCGGGCGTCGCCCAGGAGCAGGCGAAGCCGGTCCCCGCCTGGGCCGCGCCCGCCCGCGCGGTCCGTCGCCCGCTGCGGCACGGCGCCGGTGGCTGGCGCGCGAGCAGCCTGCCGTGAGCCCCCAGCCGCTTCCCGGAAGTGCCCTGGTGCTCGCGTCTGCGTCGCCGGCGCGGCTGGCCACGCTGCGGGCCGCCGGCGTCGAGCCCGAGGTGATCGTGTCCGGGGTGGACGAGTCGGTGGTCACCGAGACCGACCCGGCGAGGTTCACCGTCGCGCTGGCCCGGCTCAAGGCCCATGCCGTGGCGCCCCGGCTCGAGGAGGGCCGCGACGGCTGGCTGCTCGGCTGCGACTCGGTCCTCGAGCTCGACGGCGACATCCTCGGCAAGCCGGACGACGCCGCGGACGCCGTACGCCGCTGGCAGCGGATGCGCGGACGCACCGGCGTCCTGCACACGGGGCACTGCCTGATCGACCTCACCCTGCGCCGGGAGGTGAGCCGCGACGTGGCGACGACGGTGCACTTCGCCGACGTCAGCGACGCCGAGATCGAGGCCTACGTCGCGACCGGCGAGCCCCTGGCCGTCGCGGGCGCCTTCACCGTCGACGGTCTCGGCGGACCGTTCGTGCGAGGCATCGAGGGCGACCACCACAACGTGGTCGGGCTCAGCCTGCCGGTGCTGCGTGAGCTGTTCGCGGAGCTCGGGGTCGGCTGGGAGACGTTCCTGCTCGCTCAGCGGTGAGCGAGCTCCCGTCGCTCGACGCGGCGGGGCGAGAGGAAGATGAACCGGCGGATCAGCACGAAGCGGGCCAGCGTGCCGAGCCCCAGCCCGATGACGTTGGCGGCGATGTTGTCCGCCACGGGGTCGGAGAGGCCGAGCACGTAGCGGGTGAACGCCAGGCAGCCCAGGGGGATCGCCATCGTGGCCGCGTTGATGACCACGTAGGACACCCGACCCCCGGCGAGGCCCACGGCCGCCCGGTTGCGGAAGGCCCAGGACCGGCTGCCGCGGTAGCTGACGACCATCCCGACGGTGTTCGCGAGCACGAACGCCCAGAGCGGCTTCTCGTGCATCGGACCCGGGCCGCCGAGGTAGCCGTGCACCAGGCCGTTGAAGATGACGAAGGCCACCAGGGTCGCCACACCGCCGACGGTGAGGAACTTCGCACCTTCGGAGAGCAGTCGCTGCCAGCGTTGACCCACGGCTATGGAGCCTCGAAGGGCCGGGGTTTATTCCACCGGGAGCCCGCGCCCCCGCGCGATGAGCATCCGCTGCACCTCGGAGGTGCCCTCGCCGATCTCCAGGACCTTGGCGTCCCGGTAGAAGCGGGTGACCGGGTACTCCTCCATGAAGCCGTAGCCGCCGAACACCTGGGTGGCGATCCGCGTGGCGGTGACCGCGGACTCGGTGGCGTACAGCTTGGCGATCGCCGCCGCCTGCTTGAACTCCTGCATGGGGCGGCCGGCGTCCTTCATGGCCGCGGCCCGGTAGGTCAGCATCCGCGAGGCCTCGAGCATCACCTCGAGGTCGGCGACCTGGAAGGCCACCCCCTGCTTCGACCCGATCGGCACCCCGAAGGTGGTCCGCTCGCGGGCGTACTCCACCGACATGTCCAGGCAGGCCTGGATGCAGCCGACGGCGAGCGCGGCGATGGCGACCCGTCCGTCGTCGAGGGTGGCCAGGAACTGCGCGAAGCCCTTGCCACGTTGACCGAGGAGGTTGGCCTCGGGGACGCGCACGCCCTCGAAGGTCAGGGGGTGGGTGTCGGAGGCGTGCCAGCCGAGCTTGTCGTAGGCCTTCTCCGCGGTGAAGCCCGGCGTGCCCGAGGGCACGATGATCGTGGAGAGCTCGGCCTTGCCGTTGTCCCGCGTGCCGGTGCGTGCGGTCACGGTCACCAGCGAGGTGATCGCGGACCCGGAGTTGGTGATGAACTGCTTGGCGCCGTCGACGACCCACTCGCCGTCGACCAGCTCCGCCTTGGTCGTCGTGGCCCCCGCGTCGGAGCCGGCGCCCGGCTCGGTGAGGCCGAAGCCGGCGAGCGTGCGACCGGCGACGAGGTCGGGCAGCCACTGCTGCTTCTGCTCCTCGGAGCCGAACGTCAGGATCGGGTTGATGCCGAGCCCCACCGCTGCCTCGAGCGTGATCCCCATCGACTGGTCGACCCGGCCGATCTCCTCGATCGCCACGCACAGCGAGGTGAAGTCGCCGTCCTCCCCCATGCCGCCGAACTCCTCCGGGGCGTTGAGGCCCATCAGGCCGAGCTCGCCCATCTGCTGCACGACGTCGGTCGGGAAGTGGTGGTCCCGGTCCCACTGCGCGGCATGGGGGGCGATCTCGCCGAGCGCGAACTCGCGCACGCTCTTGCGGAAGGTCTCGTGCTCGGGGGACAGCTCGAACGGCGTCATGCGGGACTCCTGGCTCCTGGCGGTGCTTCTACACTTACGTCCACGTAAGCGTAGGTCGCTTCCGTAGCGGAAGGGCAAGCCCGTGGAGCCACCCCGACCTGGACGATCACCCAGCTCGCCGAGGAGCTCGGCGTCACGCTGCGCACGATCCGGCACTACGAGGACGTCGGGCTGCTCTCCCCCGAGCGTCGCGGCACCGTGCGGGTCTTCCACCCCCGCGACCGGATCCGGCTGCAGCTGATCCTGCGCGGCAAGCGGCTCGGCTTCTCGCTGCCGGAGCATCGGCACCATCGTCAACATGTACGACGAGCAGCCGGGTGAGGCGGGCCAGCTGCACTACCTGCTCGAGCAGATCGAGGTGCGACGAGCCGAGCTCGCCCGCCTGCGCCGCGACATCGACGAGACGACGACCGAGCTGGACCGGGTGGCGGAGCGCTGCCACGCCGACCTCGCGGCGCTGGGCCAGGAGTGAGCGGACCGACTCGCTGACCCGGCCGCTCGCGGACGTCCTAGACTCCCGAGGGTCCCGAGCCGGGACCCGAGGTCGAAGCGAGGAGAGCCACGTGAGCGACGCGCCCCAGGTCAAGCCGCTGCAGAAGGTGCTGATCGCCAACCGCGGCGAGATCGCCGTCCGCATCATCCGGGCCTGCAAGGACGCCGGCATCGGCAGCGTCGCGGTCTACGCCGAGCCCGACCGGGACGCGCTGTTCGTGCGGCTGGCCGACGAGGCGCACAGCCTGCGCGGCTCCACGCCCGGCAGACTCCTACCTGTCCATCGAGAAGATCATCGAGGCCGCGAAGGCCTCCGGCGCCGACTCGGTGCACCCGGGCTACGGCTTCCTCGCCGAGAACCGCGACTTCGCGCAGGCCGTCCTCGACGCCGACCTGGTGTGGATCGGCCCGCCGCCCGCCGCGATCGAGAACCTCGGCGACAAGGTCAAGGCCCGCCACATCGCCGAGCGGGTCGGCGCACCGCTGGTCGCCGGCACCAAGGACCCCGTCGAGGGCGCCGACGAGGTCGTCGCCTTCGCCCAGGAGCACGGACTCCCGATCGCGATCAAGGCGGCCTTCGGCGGCGGTGGCCGCGGGCTCAAGGTGGCCCGCACCGAGGAGGAGGTCGCCGAGCAGTTCGAGTCGGCGGTCCGCGAGGCCGTCAGTGCGTTCGGGCGCGGCGAGTGCTTCGTGGAGAAGTACCTCGACCAGCCGCGGCACGTCGAGACCCAGTGCCTGGCCGACCAGCACGGGAACGTCGTGGTGGTGTCCACCCGCGACTGCTCGCTGCAGCGCCGCCACCAGAAGCTCGTCGAGGAGGCGCCCGCGCCGTTCCTGACCGACGAGCAGATGACCACGCTCTACGAGTCCTCCAAGGCGATCCTGCGTGAGGCCGGCTACGTCGGCGCCGGCACCTGCGAGTTCCTCGTCGGCCAGGACGGCACGATCTCGTTCCTCGAGGTCAACACCCGGCTGCAGGTCGAGCACCCGGTCTCCGAGGAGGTCACCGGCCTCGACCTGGTCCGCGAGATGTTCCGGATCGCCGCCGGGGAGGAGCTCGGCTACGACGACCCGGCGGTCACCGGTCACTCCATCGAGTTCCGGATCAACGCCGAGGACGCCGGCGCGAACTTCATGCCCGCGCCCGGCACCCTGACCCGCTGGCACGCGCCCGCCGGTCCCGGCATCCGGGTCGACGGCGGCTACGACCAGGGCGAGACCGTCCCGGGCGCCTTCGACTCCCTGATCGCCAAGCTGGTGGTCACCGGCCGGGACCGCACCCAGGCCCTGGAGCGCTCGCGCCGCGCCCTCGACGAGTTCGTCGTCGACGGCATGCCGACCGTGATCCCCTTCCACCGCGTGGTCGTCGACGACCCGGCCTTCATCGGCGACGGCGAGGCCTTCTCGGTGTACACGTCGTGGATCGAGACCGAGTTCGACAACCAGATCGCGCCGTACGCCGGCGAGAGCGAGGCGCTCGAGGCGGCCGAGCGACAGGCCGTCACGGTGGAGGTCGGCGGGCGCCGGATCGAGGTCGTGCTGCCGGCCGGCTTCGCCGCCGGCGCCTCCGCCGCGGCGGGGCCGAAGAAGCCGCCGCGGGAGCGGAAGAAGGCGGCGGGGGGCGCCGCGAGCGGCGACGCCGTCGCCTCGCCGATGCAGGGCACGATCGTCAAGGTCGCCGTCGAGGAGGGCCAGGAGGTCGCCGAGGGCGACGTGATCGTCGTGCTCGAGGCGATGAAGATGGAGCAGCCGCTCAAGGCGCACAAGGCCGGCACCGTCACGGGCCTGCAGGCCGAGGTCGGCGACAGCCTCACCAGCGGCGCCGTCGTCTGCGAGCTCAAGGACGCCTGAGGTCCAGCGTTCACCCGCCCGTGGCCCGGGCGCCGTCGCGTGGTCGCCCGGCTCGGCCAGCGTGGGGGACATGGACCCCCGCGAACCGGTGACCCTGCTCGCCCTCGACGTCTCCGGCACCGCCGGCGTGGCCCGTGCGGTCGTCAACCTGGCCAACCACCTGGTCCGCGAGCGGCCCGTGCGGGTCATCAGCGTGCTGCGACGCCGTGAGCAGCCGGCCTTCCCGCTGGACCCCGGCGTCGAGCAGGAGGTCCTGATCGGCGATCCGCGGCGACTCAGCCTGGCCAAGCTCGCCCAGCACGACCGACCGACCCGGCTGCGGCCGAAGCCGGCCGACACCAAGCTGTCCCGGCTCACCGACCGCGCCCTGCGCAAGCGCCTGGGCCGGCTCGGCCCCGGCGTGCTGATCTCCTCGCGCCCCTCCCTCCACCTGGCCGCGGTCACCTGGGCCGCCGAAGGGGTGAAGGTCGTCGGCTGGGACCACAAGAACTTCCCGAGGCGGTTCGCCGACCAGCGGCAGGCCGCGTTGCTGCGCGCCACCGTGCCGCGCCTGGACGCCTACGTGGTCCTCACCAACGCCGACGCCGAGGACTACGTGCGCGAGCTGCCCCAGGCGTGCGTGCGGGTGATCCGCAACGTGCTGTCGACCGACCCCGCCGCCGAGCCGGCGAGCCTCGACACCCGCGTGGTCCTCGGGGCCGGCCGGCTGGTCCGGGAGAAGGGCTTCGACCGGCTGCTGGCGGGCTTCGCCCCGGTGGCCCGCGACCATCCCGAGTGGCGGCTGCGGCTGCACGGGCAGGGCAAGGCCGAGGAGTCGCTGCGCCACCAGGCGGCGCGACTCGGCATCGCCGACCAGGTGGACTTCGCCGGCTACACCACCGACATGGCCGGCGCCATGGCGCAGGCGTCTGTGTTCGCGTTGACCTCCCGCTCCGAGGGCCTGCCGATGGTGCTCCTCGAGGCGATGAGCCAGGGCCTGCCGCTGGTCGCGATGGACTGCCAGCGCGGGCCCGGCGAGATCGTGCACGACGGCAAGAACGGCTTCCTCGTCGACGACGGCGACGTCGCCGGCTTCACCGCGGCCCTGCGGACCCTGGTCGAGCGCGACGACGTGCGCCGTCGGTGCGGGCGCGAGTCCCTGGAGGAGTCGCACCGGTACGACGCGCGCACCGTGATCGCCGAGTGGAAGTCGCTCCTCGACCGGCTCGACGCCTGAGACACGGCCCGCGCGCCGCGCCCTGCCCCCACTAGCCTGGCGCGCATGTTCTCCAAGGTGCTGGTGGCCAACCGCGGCGAGATCGCGATCCGGGCGTTCCGCGCGGCCTACGAGCTCGGCGCGCAGACGGTCGCCGTCTTCCCGCACGAGGACCGTGGGTCCGAGCACCGCCTGAAGGCCGACGAGGCCTACGAGATCGGCGAGCGCGGGCACCCGGTCCGGGCCTACCTGGACCCCGACGTGATCGTCGCCGCCGCGCTCCGTGCGGGCGCCGACGCGGTCTACCCCGGCTACGGCTTCCTGTCCGAGAACCCGCAGCTGGCCGAGGCCTGCGCCAACGCCGGCATCACCTTCATCGGGCCGACCGCCGAGGTCCTCACGCTCACCGGCAACAAGGCCCGCGCGATCGCCGCGGCCCGGGCCGCGGGCGTGCCGACACTGGCCTCCGTCGAGCCCTCCACCGACGTGGACGCCCTCGTCGAGTCGGCGCGTGTCCTGCCGTTCCCGCTGTTCGTCAAGGCTGTCGCGGGCGGTGGCGGCCGTGGCATGCGCCGGGTCGACGCCGAGGCCGGCCTGCGCGAGGCCGTCGAGACGTGCATGCGGGAGGCCGAGGGCGCCTTCGGCGACCCCACCGTGTTCATCGAGCAGGCCGTCGTCGAGCCCCGGCACATCGAGGTGCAGATCCTCGCCGACGGCGACGGCTCGGTGATCCACCTCTTCGAGCGCGACTGCTCGGTGCAGCGGCGCCACCAGAAGGTCGTCGAGATCGCCCCCGCGCCGAACCTCGACCCGGAGCTGCGCGAGCGCATGTGCGCGGACGCCGTACGCTTCGCGACCGAGATCGGCTACCGCAACGCCGGCACCGTGGAGTTCCTGCTCGACCCGCACGGCGACTACGTCTTCATCGAGATGAACCCGCGGATCCAGGTCGAGCACACCGTGACCGAGGAGGTCACCGACGTCGACCTGGTGCAGTCGCAGATGCGGATCGCGTCCGGGGAGACGCTCGCGGACCTGGGCCTGTCGCAGCAGAGCGTGACGCTGCGCGGTGCCGCCCTGCAGTGCCGGATCACCACGGAGGATCCCGCCAACGGCTTCCGGCCCGACACCGGCAAGATCACCACCTACCGCTCCCCCGGCGGTGCGGGCGTGCGGCTGGACGGCGGCACCACCTACACCGGGGCCGAGGTCAGCGCGCACTTCGACTCGATGCTGGCCAAGCTCACCTGCCGCGGTCGCGACTTCAGCACCGCCGTCGACCGGGCCCGCCGAGCGGTCGCGGAGTTCCGGATCCGCGGCGTCGCGACCAACATCTCCTTCCTCCAGGCCGTGCTGGACGACCCGGACTTCCGCGCCGGCCGGGTCACCACCGCCTTCATCGAGGAGCACCCGGCCCTGCTGACCGCCCGCTCGTCGGCCGACCGCGGCACCAAGCTGCTGACCTACCTCGCCGACGTGACCGTCAACCAGCCGCACGGTGCGGCGCCGGTCTCGGTCGACCCGGTCACCAAGCTGCCCCCCGTCGACCTGAGCGTGCCCGCCCCCGACGGCAGCCGCCAGGCGCTGCTCGCCGCCGGCCCGGAGGGCTTCGCCCGCGCGCTGCGCGAGCAGACCGCGGTCGCCGTCACCGACACGACGTTCCGCGACGCGCACCAGTCGCTGCTCGCCACCCGCGTGCGGACCCGCGACCTGCTGGCCGTCGCCGGCCACGTCGCCCGCACGACGCCGGAGCTGTGGAGCCTCGAGGCGTGGGGCGGAGCGACGTACGACGTGGCGCTGCGCTTCCTGTCCGAGGACCCGTGGGAGCGGCTGGCCAAGCTGCGTCAGGCGGTCCCCAACATCTGTCTCCAGATGCTGCTCCGCGGCCGCAACACGGTGGGCTACACGCCCTACCCGACCGAGGTCACCGAGGCCTTCGTGCAGGAGGCCGCGCGGACCGGCATCGACGTGTTCCGGATCTTCGACGCGCTCAACGACGTCGAGCAGATGCGGCCCGCCATCGAGGCCGTCCGCGCCACCGGCACCACGGTCGCCGAGGTGGCGCTCTGCTACACCGGCGACCTGTCGGACCCGGGCGAGACGCTCTACACGCTCGACTACTACCTCCGGCTGGCGGAGCGGATCGTCGACGCCGGCGCGCACGTGCTGGCGATCAAGGACATGGCCGGTCTGCTCCGGGCGCCGGCGGCGCGCACCCTCGTGCGCGCGCTGCGCGAGCGCTTCGACCTCCCCGTGCACCTGCACACCCACGACACCCCCGGCGGCCAGCTCGCCACCCTGGTGGCCGCGATCGACGCCGGGGTGGACGCGGTCGACGCCGCCTGCGCGGCGATGTCCGGGACCACGTCGCAGCCCGCCCTGTCCGCGCTCGTCGCCACCACCGACCACTCCCGGCGGGCGACCGGCCTGGACCTGCGCTCGGTGTGCGACCTCGAGCCCTACTGGGAGTCGACCCGCCGCCTCTACGCCCCGTTCGAGTCCGGCCTGGCCTCCCCCACCGGGCGGGTCTACACCCACGAGATCCCCGGTGGTCAGCTGTCCAACCTGCGCCAGCAGGCGGTCTCGCTGGGACTCGGGGAGAAGTTCGAGCAGATCGAGGACATGTACGCCGCGGCCAACCGGATCCTCGGCAACATCGTCAAGGTCACGCCCTCGTCCAAGGTCGTCGGCGACCTCGCGCTGCACCTCGTCGCCGTGGGCGCCGACCCGGCGGAGTTCGAGGAGTCGCCGCAGCGGTTCGACGTCCCCGACTCCGTGATCGGCTTCCTGTCCGGCGAGCTCGGCGACCCGCCCGGCGGCTGGCCCGAGCCGTTCCGCACCAAGGCGCTCGAGGGCCGCACCGTGAAGCCCTCGGTGACCGAGCTGGACGACGACCAGCGGGCCGGGCTCGGCACCGACCGCCGTACGACCCTCAACGCGTTGCTCTTCCCGGGTCCGACCAAGGAGTTCGCCGAGTCCCGAGAGCGGTACGGCGACCTGTCGGCGCTCCCGACGGCGGACTACCTCTACGGCCTGCGCACCGGCGAGGAGCACGAGGTCGACCTCGAGGAGGGCAAGCGCCTGATCTTCGGGCTGCAGTCGGTCACCGGAGCCGACGAGCGGGGCTTCCGCACGGTGATGTGCACGATCAACGGCCACCTCCGCCCGGTCAGCGTGCGGGACCGGTCGGTCTCCGCGGACGCCCCGACGCAGGAGAGGGCCGACACCGCCCGGCCCGGCCACGTGGCCGCGCCGTTCGACGGCGTGGTGACGCTCGTGGTGGCGGAGGGCGACCGGGTCGAGGCCGGCGCGACGGTCGCCACGATCGAGGCGATGAAGATGGAGGCCTCGATCACGGCGCCGGTGGACGGCACCGTCGAGCGGCTCGCGCTCTCCGGCACCCAGCAGGTCGAGGGCGGCGACCTGGTCCTCGTGCTCGCCTAGGCCGGGCCCGCAGGCCCGCGCCCGCTCAGGGGGCGAAGGTGAACCACGAGGAGCGCAGCCCGAACGTCGACCGGAACCGGTCGCCGGTCACGGTCACGTCGCCCTTCGAGCCGTCGAGCACCAGGGTCCACACCCGGCCCTGCCACGCCCCGTTGCCGTCGCGCCGGGTCACCCGCACCCGCTGGAGCGTGCCCACCTGGGGAAGGCGCGCTCGATGCGCGACGCCGGGAAGCTCAGGCTCCAGTCGTGCACGGTGTTGCCGGCGAAGTCGTCGTAGGGGTCGGCCTTGGCCACGAGGTAGGGCACGCTGCCGGCCGAGGTCCAGCCGCCGCTGCTGGCGGAGAACTGCGTGAACGCCGGCTTCCCGCCGTACGTCAGGATCCGTCGGTCCGTCGCGGAGACCGCGGCGTTGCTGCGCGGGTCCTCCGCGCTCACCCCGCCGTACACCTGGCACGAGGTCGTGTCGCAGATCTGGTAGTAGCGATCGGGGTACTGGCTGCGCGACCAGGTGGCGTAGCTGCGCGCGGCGACCGCCTGCGCCTTGACCGCCTCGGGGTGCCACGACGCCGGCATCTCCCGCGAGATGACCCCGCGCACGTAGTCGTCCATCGAGAGCACGTTGACGGTGTCCCGGTCGGAGGAGCCGGGGCGCGGGCGGGCCGAGCGCAGCGCGCCGCGATAGGCCTTCGGACCCGACGGCGTGAGCAGCGTCAGCGGCGAGGGCGCGGCGAACTGGCCGTCGCCGACGAGCGTCTGCCGACCGGACGGCCGCCAGCGGTGCCAGCGGTCGCTCAGGTAGCCCACGACGCTGGCGCCGCTCGCGCCGACCTTGATCCGCCAGCGCTTGACGCCGGCCGGGCTGGGCAGCGTGTAGGTCGTGCCGGAGCCGAGGTCGCGCAGGGTCAGTCCCGGCACCCGGGTGACCACGACGTCGGGGGTGGTGTCGCCCGTGAGCAGCACCCGCACCTCGCCGGTCACCGTCGACCAGCCGGTGCCGGGGTAGTAGAAGTCGATGATCTGCTGGTAGGTCCGCCCCTGCTTGGCCGCACCCTGCGCGCCGTACTGCGACATCCCGTGCCCGTGGCCGAAGCCGTGGCCCTTGAGGGTGAAGGTGCGGTCGGCGGGCACGGGGTAGGACTGGCTGACGTCCTGGGCGAGCGCGGGTGCGCCCGTCCCGGTCAGGCCGGCAGCCACCAGACCGAGCGCCACGAGTCCGCCGAGGGTCCGGCGGCAGGGCAACGACATCGGTCTCTCCTCGAGGGATCTGCGGGGGTGCGTCTCACTCCCGCAATCGTCTCGCAGCACCCCCTGCTTGAGGAACGACAGGCGTGTAGTTCGGACCTGTGTGACACAAGGGGCTGTTGTGACTGAAGTGACGATTCTGGGCGCTGGGTAGGCTCGCCGCATGATGGTCCTGATCCTGCTGCTGCTGGTGGCCGGCGGTCTGCTGATCGCCTCGACGATCTCCAAGCGCAACCGTGAGCAGGCGCTCGAGCAGCGCCGCGTCGAGGACCTCGACGCCGTCCGCAAGGTCGCCGACGAGGACGTCACCCGGTTCGGCGAGGAGCTCCAGCGGCTCGACTCCGACCTCCTCGTCGAGTCCGCGACCGGCCAGCTCGACGCGGCCGCCCGCCAGGACTACCAGCGCGCCCTCGACTCCTACGAGTCCGCCAAGGAGACGCTGGACCAGGTCCGGGAGAGCGACCAGGTCCGGCACGTCACCGAGGCGCTCGAGGACGGCCGGTACGCCGTGGCCTGCGTGCTCGCACGGGTGGAGCGGAGGGCGTTGCCCACCCGACGGCCGCCGTGCTTCTTCAACCCGGCCCACGGCCCGTCCACGACCGACATCGAGTGGGCCCCGGCCGGCGGTCAGCCCCGTCCGATCCCGGTCTGCGCGGCCGACGAGGACCGGGTCGCCCAGGGCGCCGAGCCCGACGTGCGCACCGTGCCGTCCGGAGCCGGCGGCGGCCGGGTGCCCTACTGGCAGGCCGGACCGGCGTACTCGCCGTGGGCCTCGGGCTACTTCGCCGGCTACGCGACCTCCGGGTTGCTGCCGACGTTCTTGATGATGGGGCTGCTGTCCTCGAGCTGGGACGGCGGCCACGTCGACGGTGGCTTCGACAACGACCCGGGTGCCGGGGCCGACGGCGGAGACGGCGGAGACTTCGGCGGCGGGGACGGCGGGGACTTCGGCGGCGGATTCGGTGGGGGCGACGGCGGCGGCTGGGACTTCGGCGGAGGCGACTTCGGCGGCTTCTAGCTGTCGAAGCGGTGCAACCGGCGCGCAGCCTCCGCGATCGAGCCGCTCATCGACGGGTAGACCGTGAACGCGTGCGCCAGCTGGTCCGCGGTCATGCGGCCGGCCACGGCGATCGCGACCGGATGGATCAGCTCGGAGGCCCGCGGCCCGACCACCACGCCCCCCACGACGATGCCGGTGCCGGGCCGGGCGAAGAGCTTCACGAAGCCGTCACGCACGCCCTGCATCTTGGCCCGGGCGTTGCCCGACAGCGGCAGCATCACGCACTCGACGTCGATGTCGCCGGCGTCCACCGCCTGCTGGGTCACGCCGACGGTGGCGATCTCGGGCGCGGTGAAGACGTTGGACGACACGGTCTTGAGGTCGATCGGCGTGACGGCGTCGCCGAGGAAGTGCCACATCGCGATCCGGCCCTGCATGGCCGCGACGGAGGCGAGCATCAGCACGCCGGTGCAGTCGCCGGCGGCGTACACCCCGCGAGCGGACGTGCGCGATACCCGGTCGACCGAGACGAAGCCCCGGTCGTCGAGGGTGACGCCGGCGTCCTCGAGCCCGAGGTCGTGGGTCTTGGGCACCGAACCCAGGGCGAGCAGGCAGTGTGAACCCGTCACGCTGCGGCCGTCGGTGAGCGTCACCGTCACGGTGTCGCCGTCTCGCTCCACCGACTGCATCCGCGAGGTCGACAGCACCGTCATCCCGCGTCGCTCGAAGACGCCCTCGAGCACCTCGGCGGCGTCGGCGTCCTCACCCGGCAGCACCCGGTCGCGGCTGGAGACGAGCGTGACGTCGATGCCCAGGGCGTTGTAGGCGCTGGCGAACTCCGCCCCGGTGACGCCCGACCCGACCACGATCAGCTTCTCGGGGACCTCGACGAGGTCGTAGACCTGCTCCCAGGTGAGGATCCGCTCTCCGTCGGGCCGGGCGGAGTCGAGCGTGCGGGGCGCCGCCCCGGTGGCGACCAGGATCGCGTCGGCGTCGAGCACCTGCTCCTCGCCCCCCTCGGCGAGCGAGACCCGCACCCGCTGCGGTCCGTCGAGCCGGCCGCGGCCACGCAGGAGCCGCACGCCCTCGCGCTCGAGACGCTCCTCGATGTCGCGGGACTGGCTGCGCGCCAGGGCCAGCACCCGGCGGTTGACCTTGCCCAGGTCGACACCGAGCCGGTCGTCGTGCTGGCCGGGATCGCCGATGACCAGGCCGAGCTCCTCGGCCTCCTCCAGGTCGGCCATCAGCTCGGCCGTCGCGATCAGCGTCTTGCTCGGCACGCAGTCGGTGAGGACCGCGGAGCCGCCCACGCCGTCGGTGTCGACGACGGTCACGTCGGCCCCCAGCTGGGCAGCCACCAGCGCCGCCTCGTACCCACCGGGTCCGCCCCCGACCACCACCACACGATTCGCCCGTTGACTCACGGGGCCCATCCTCGCAAACACCCACGTGCCCCCGCAGGCGCGGCCCGGCCGCTAGTCTGCGGGCGTGCCGCTCTACGCCGCCTTCGGGTCGAACATGGACCCTCGCCGGATGGGCGCCCGGTGCCCCCACTCCCCCCTGCACGGCACGGGCTGGCTGGTCGGCCGGCGGCTGACGTTCGGCGGCGAGGAGCTCGGCTGGGACGGCGCCCTGGCCACGATCGTCGAGGACCCGCTCGACCAGGTGTTCGTGGCCGTCTACGACGTCACCGAGGAGGACGCCTCGCACCTCGACGCCCTCGAGAGCGCCGACACAGGGCTCTACCGCAAGACCCGGGTGCGGGTCTCCACGCTGACCGGCGAGCTCCTCGCGTGGACCTACGTGCTCGACGCCTACGAGGGCGGGCTCCCCTCGGCCAGCTACCTCGGCATCCTGGCGGAGGCCGCGCAGGCCGCCGACGCCCCCGAGGACTACGTGGCCGCCCTCCGGGCCCGACCCTGCCGCTCCGTCGGGCTCTAGCCCGCGCGCCGATAGGGTCCCGCCATGAGCCCCAGCCCCGTCGACCTCGCCGCCGAGGCGGCGTCCGTCCTCCGTGCCGCGACCGGCGTCGAGACCCACGACGTCGCCGTGGTGATGGGCTCGGGATGGCTGCCTGCCGTGGACGCCCTGGGCGAGGTGACCGCCGAGCTGAGCACCACCGACCTCCCGGGCTTCGCGCCGCCGGCGGTGGCCGGTCACGCGGGCAAGATCCGCTCGGTGCGCTCGGGTGAGCGGAACCTTCTGGTCTTCCTGGGTCGCACGCACCTCTACGAGGGCCTCGGCGTGCGCCCTGTCGTCCACGGCGTGCGTACGGCGGCCGCGGCCGGCTGCCGCGTCGTCGTCCTCACCAACGGGTGCGGCGGGCTCCGGGAGTCCTGGCAGCCGGGCACCCCGGTCCTGATCAGCGACCACCTCAACCTGACCGCGACCTCGCCGATCGAGGGCGCCACCTTCGTGGACCTCACCGACCTCTACAGCAGCCGGCTGCGCGCGCTGTGCCGCGAGGCCGAGCCCGAGCTCGACGAGGGCGTCTACGTGCAGTTCCCCGGACCCCACTACGAGACGCCGGCCGAGATCGCGATGGTCCGCGCCATCGGCGGAGACCTGGTCGGGATGTCCACCGCGCTGGAGGCGATCGCCGCTCGGGAGGCCGGGATGGAGGTGCTCGGCATCTCGCTGGTCACCAACCTGGCCGCCGGCATCACCGGTGCGCCGCTCGACCACGCCGAGGTCCTCGAGGCCGGACGCGCCGCGGCCGGCCGGATGGGCCGGCTGCTCGGCGCGATCGTGCCGAGGATCTGAGGTGCGCGTCCTGGTCACCGGCGCGGCCGGCAGCATCGGAGCCGTGCTCTGCTCCGGCCTCGTCGACCGGGGCCACACGGTCGCCGGGCTCGACCTGACCCCCGAGCCCGAGGGCTTCACCGGCGCCTGGTTCACCGTCGACTGCGCCGACCCCGACGCGGTCGACGCGGCGTTCGAGGCCCTCGGTCCGCTGGACGCCGTGGTCCACCTGGCCGGCATGCCGACCGAGGGGTCGCTGCCCGACGAGCTCGCGTCCCACGTCGTCACGACGGCCGCCCTGCTCGACGCGATGGTGCGCTACGGCGTCACGCGGATCGTCTACGCCTCCAGCAACCATGCCGTCGGCCGGACCCCGCGCGCCGCCCTCCCCGAGGGAGCGCTGACGGTCGCCGTACGCCCGCGGCCGGACACGTTCTACGGCGTCGCCAAGGTCGCGGCGGAGGCGCTGCTCAGCCTGTACGTCGACCGCTACGGCATCGACGCCGTGGCGACCCGGATCGGCAGCTTCCTGCCGCAGCCCGAGAGCGTGCGCGGACTGTCGACCTGGCTCTCGCACGACGACGCGGTGCGGATGTTCGAGGCGGCGCTGACCACGCCCGACCCCGGCTTCGCGGTGCTCTACGGCATCTCGGCCAACACCCGCGCCTGGTGGGACCTCGACCCCGGCCGCGCGCTGGGCTACCACCCGCAGGACGACGCCGAGGACTTCGCGGCCCAGGTGAGCGCCCACGAGCAGGATGCCGCCGAGGCCGCGCACGTCGGCGGTCCCTACGCGACCGAGGCGTTCTTCCGCGACGCCCTCGACCGCCGGCCCCCCACTCCCTGACGCCGACCCGGCGCGTCGGCTGGTCCCCACCCCGCCGAGTCGGCGCGTTGGCTGGGCTCTAGCCCAGCCAACGCGCCGGGTCGAGGGGTTTTCGGCCAGCCGACGCGCCGGGTCGAGGGGGCGGGCGGCACATAGGGTGCGGGGCATGAGCCACGAGCCGCTGCTGGACCGCGCCCGGGCCTGGGCCGCCGAGGACCCCGACCC
Organism: uncultured Actinomycetota bacterium; assembly: GCA_963845655.1. Classification (GTDB taxonomy): domain Bacteria; phylum Actinomycetota; class Actinomycetes; order Propionibacteriales; family Nocardioidaceae; genus Nocardioides_B. The sequence continues at coordinate 170,511 of CAWJTB010000006.1, forward strand.
CCGGACCCGGGCCGAGCTGGAGGACCTCGTCGCCCAGGCGGCGGCCGAGACCTGGTCCGACACGACGTCCGGGTCGGGCGCCGCTGCGGAGCTGGCGGACCGCTTCGACGGCACCCTGGAGTTCGGCACGGCCGGTCTGCGTGGAGCTCTCGGCGCCGGCCCGAACCGGATGAACCGGGTCGTGGTGATGCGGGCGGCGGCCGGCCTCGCGGCGTACCTCCTCGAGCAGGGCCGGACCGGCACGGTCGTCATCGGCTACGACGCCCGGCACAACAGCGACGTGTTCGCCGAGGACACCGCCGCCGTCATGGTGGGGGCCGGCCTCGACGCCGTCGTCCTCCCCCGGCCCCTGCCGACGCCGGTGCTGGCCTACGCGATCCGGCGGCTCGGCTGCGTCGCCGGCGTGATGGTCACCGCCTCGCACAACCCGCCGCAGGACAACGGCTACAAGGTCTACCTGGGGGACGGCAGCCAGATCGTGCCGCCGGCCGACGCCGAGATCGCCGCGCACATCGCCGCCGTCGGTCCCCTCGACACCGTACGACGGGCGAGTGGCTGGTCGCGGCTCGACGACACCGTGCTCGAGGACTACGTCGCCGACGTCAGCGCCCTCGTGGGCGACGGCCCGCGCGACCTGCGCACGGTCTACACGCCGCTGCACGGCGTCGGCGGGGAGACCGTCGTCGCTGCGCTGCAACGCGCGGGCTTCGAGGCTCCGCACGTCGCGCCGGCGCAGGCCGAGCCCGACCCCGACTTCCCGACGGTCGCCTTCCCGAACCCCGAGGAGCCGGGGGCGATGGATCTGGCGATGGCGCTCGCCGCCGAGGTCGGGGCCGACGTCGTGGTCGCCAACGACCCGGACGCCGACCGGTGCGCGGTCGCGGTGCCCGGCCCGCACGGCTGGCGGATGCTGAGCGGCGACGAGGTCGGCGCCCTGCTCGGCGACTTCTCGCTGCGCAGCGGCCTCGAGGGTGTCTACGCCAACTCGATCGTGTCGTCCTCCCTGCTCGGCGTCCTCGCGGCGTCGTACGGTCAGCCGCACCGGGAGACGCTCACCGGCTTCAAGTGGATCGGCCGCGTCGAGGATCTGGCGTTCGGCTACGAGGAGGCGCTCGGCTACTGCGTCGCACCTGGACTGGTGCGCGACAAGGACGGCGTCTCCGCGCTGCTGCGCGTCGTCGAGCTCGCCGCTCTCCTCAAGTCCGAGGGGCGCACGCTGGCCGACCGGCTCGACGAGATCGCCGGCGCGCACGGCCTCTACGCCACCGACCAGCTCGCCGTGCGGGTCACCGACCTCACCCGGATCGCCGAGGCGATGGCTCGGCTGCGCGAGCACCCGCCGACGTCGCTCGGCGGGCTCGCGGTGGAGGCCGTCGACGACCTGGCGGAGGGCAGTGCCGGCCTGCCGCCGACCGAGGGCCTGCGCTTCCGGCTCGCTGACCGGGCCCGCGTGATCGTCCGCCCGTCCGGCACGGAGCCCAAGATCAAGTGCTACCTCGAGGTGGTCGTGCCGGCACGGCCCGACGACGGCGGCGTGGACGCCGCGCGCATCGCGGCGGTCGGCCGGCTCGACGCGGTGCGCCGGGACCTCACGGCGGCCGCCGGTCTCTGAGGAGACCGCTCAGAGGAGGCAGGCCACCGCGAAGGCGGTACCGAACACGGCGATCGCCACGATCTCGGGCACCGCCCAGCGGGTCACGACGGCGCCCTCGGCGTCGTCGGGCACGGTGCCGGCGCGCTTGGCCTGGTCGACGAGCTGCTCGATCCGGGTGGTGACGAAGGTCTGGTAGGTCAGTCCCGAGCCGGCCTGCGCGAGGCGCGACTGCTCGTCGAAGTCGTGCCGGCGGGTGGCACCACGCATCGCACCCCGACGCTGCTTGGCGCGCTGGCGCACGTCGGCGGACAGCGAGTTGCCGACGCCGACGCAGACGTACTTCGTGTCGCCGACGAACACGTGCATCAGCTGGGTCACGGCGACCTCGCGGATCACCGTGTAGGGGATGAAGGTGTCCCGCACCAGGCCGTGCAGCTTGAGCACCTCGGCGTACGCCGTGACGCGTGGCCGCAGCTGGGACACCCACACCAGCAGGCCCGCGACGATCGCCCCGAGCCCGAGCCGCACGCCGACCAGGGAGTGCACCGCCACGAGGGCGTAGACGAGGGTGGCGCCGGCGAGGAGCAGACCGAGGTAGCCGCTCAGCAGACCGGTCGTGGGCTTGAACCGCTCCAGCGGCTCACCAAGGGGGTCGGTGCTGGGGGGCGCCATGGGCCGATCGTGCCATCCGGTGCCGGATGCGCGACATCCCGCCCGGTCCGCCTATGATGAGCGGTCGTGACTCTCAGCCCGGGCTCGACGACGAGCCCTCCCAGCCTGCCGGCGGAGCTGGCCGAGGCGACCACCTCGAATGCCGCTCTCCGGCGCTTCCTGCACGGCCTGCCCGGCGTGGACCAGGTCGGCGCCGACGCCCGCGCCACCGCGCTGGGCACCCGCTCGATCAAGACGACGGCCAAGGCCTACGCCCTCGACCTGGCGATCCGGATGGTCGACCTGACCACCCTCGAGGGCCAGGACACCGCGGGCAAGGTGCGTGCCCTGTGCGCCAAGGCGATGCGCCCGGATCCTGCCGACCAGACCTGCCCGTCCGCCGCGGCCGTCTGCGTCTACCCCGACATGGTCGCCACCGCCAAGGAGGCGCTCGCCGGCTCCGGGGTGCGCATCGCCTCGGTCGCCACCGCGTTCCCCTCCGGCCGGGCCGCGCGCGACATCAAGCTCGCCGACACCCAGGACGCCGTCGAGGCCGGTGCCGACGAGATCGACATGGTCATCGACCGCGGCGCCTTCCTGTCCGGCCGCTACCTCGACGTCTTCGAGGAGATCGTCGCGGTCCGCGCCGCTTGCGGGGATGCCCACCTCAAGGTGATCTTCGAGACCGGCGAGCTCGCGACCTACGACAACGTCCGGCGGATCTCCTGGCTGGCGATGATGGCCGGCGCGCACTTCATCAAGACGTCCACCGGCAAGATCCAGCCCGCCGCCACGCTGCCGGTGACGATGGTGATGCTCGAGGCGGTCCGCGACTGGCGCGCGACGACCGGCCGGATGGTCGGCGTGAAGCCCGCCGGCGGGATCCGCACCGCCAAGGACGCGATCAAGTACCTCGTGACCGTCAACGAGGTCGCCGGTCCGGAGTGGCTCGACCCGGACTGGTTCCGGTTCGGCGCGTCCACGCTGCTCAACGACCTGCTGATGCAGCGCACCAAGATGACCACCGGCCGCTACGCGGGCCCCGACTACTTCACGCTGGACTGAGGACGATGGTCGACCAGAGCCCCTTCGCGTACGCCCCCGCCCCCGAGTCCCGCTCGGTGGTCGACATCGCCTCGACGTACGGGCTGTTCATCGGCGGCGAGTTCGTCGACCCCGCGGGCGGTACGTCGTTCAAGACGATCAACCCGGCCACCGAGGAGGTGCTCGCCGAGGTAGCCGACGCGAACGCCGAGGACGTCGACCGGGCCGTCCGGGCCGCGCGTCGCGCCTACACCCGCGTGTGGTCCAAGCTGTCGGGGCGGGAGCGCTCGAAGTACCTCTTCCGCATCGCCCGGATCCTCCAGGAGCGCAGCCGCGAGCTCGCGGTGCTGGAGTCGATCGACAACGGCAAGCCGATCAAGGAGTCGCGCGACGTCGACGTGCCCCACGTCGCCGCGTGGTTCTTCTACTACGCCGGCTGGGCCGACAAGCTCGAGCACGCGGGCTTCGGCGCGGACCCGCAGCCGGTCGGCGTCGCCGGGCAGATCATCCCGTGGAACTTCCCGCTGCTGATGCTGGCGTGGAAGATCGCGCCCGCGCTCGCGTGCGGCAACACGGTGGTGCTGAAGCCGGCCGAGACGACCCCGCTGACCGCGCTGCTGTTCGCCGAGATCTGCCAGCAGGCCGACCTGCCGCCGGGCGTCGTGAACATCGTGACGGGCGCGGGCGAGACCGGGCGCGCGATCGTCGCGCACGGCGACGTCGACAAGGTCGCGTTCACCGGCTCCACCGAGGTCGGGCGGCTGATCGCCCGGACCGTCGCGGGGACCGACAAGCGGGTCACCCTCGAGCTGGGCGGCAAGGCCGCCAACATCGTCTTCGACGACGCGCCGATCGACCAGGCGGTCGAGGGCATCGTCAACGGGATCTTCTTCAACCAGGGGCACGTGTGCTGCGCGGGCTCGCGACTGCTGGTGCAGGAGTCCGTCGCCGACGAGGTGCTCGAGCGGCTCAAGCGGCGGATGTCGACCCTGCGGGTCGGTGACCCGCTGGACAAGAACACCGATGTCGGCGCGATCAACTCCGCGGAGCAGCTGGCGAGGATCCACGAGCTGTCCGACATCGGCGAGGCCGAGGGGTCCGAGCGCTGGTCACCGGCCTGCGACCTGCCCAGCAACGGATTCTGGTTCCCCCCGACGGTGTTCACCGGCGTCTCCCAGGCGCATCGGATCGCCCGCGAGGAGATCTTCGGCCCGGTGCTCTCCGTGCTCACCTTCCGCACCCCGGCCGAGGCGATCGAGAAGGCGAACAACACGCCCTTCGGGCTGTCCGCCGGCATCTGGACCGACAAGGGCTCCCGGATCCTGTGGGCCGCGAGCCGGCTGCGCGCCGGAGTGGTCTGGGCCAACACGTTCAACAAGTTCGACCCGACCAGCCCCTTCGGCGGCTACAAGGAGTCGGGCTACGGCCGCGAGGGCGGCCGCCACGGTCTCGAGGGGTATCTCCGATGAGTGAGCGGATCGACGTGCGCAAGACCTACAAGCTGTACGTCGGCGGCGCCTTCCCCCGGTCGGAGTCCGGCCGGTCCTACGTCGTCAACGACGCCAAGGGGCGGTTCCTGGCCAACGCCTCCCATGCCTCCCGCAAGGACGCCCGCGACGCGGTGCAGGCGGCCCGCAAGGCCTTCGGTGGCTGGGCCGGCCGCACGCCGTACAACCGCGGGCAGGTCGTCTACCGCGTCGCCGAGGTCCTGGAGGGCCGGCGCGGCCAGCTCACCGAGGACGTACAGCGCTGCGAGGGACTGACCAAGCGGCAGGCCGAGGCGAGCGTCGACGCGTCGGTCGACCGCCTGGTCTGGTACGCCGGCTGGGCGGACAAGATCGCCCAGGTCGTCGGCGGCACCAACCCGGTCGCGGCGCCCTTCTTCAACTTCTCGCTGCCCGAGCCGACGGGCGTCGTCGCGGTCGTCGCGCCGCAGCAGTCCTCGCTGCTCGGCCTGGTGAGCGTGCTCGCCCCCGTGATCGTCACCGGCAACACCGCCGTCGTCACGTCGTCGGCGGATCGCCCGCTCCCGGCGATCACGCTGTCGGAGGTGCTGGCCACCTCCGACGTGCCGGGCGGCGTCGTCAACGTGCTCACCGGTGCCCTGGGGGACACGGTGCCGACGCTGGCCTCGCACATGGACGTCAACGCCCTCGACCTCACCGGTGTCGCAGGCGACCACGCCCTGGCCACCACGCTCGAGCAGGCCGCTGCCGAGAACCTCAAGCGGGTGCTGCGCGCTCCTGCTGCCGAGCCGGACTGGGCTCTCGAGCCCGGTCTCGACCGGATGACCCGGTTCCTGGAGACGAAGACGGTCTGGCACCCGATCGGCATCTGAGTCGGGCCATGCCGGTCGGCGTCTAGGACACGGCGCCGAGCACGGCGTACGCCGGCTTGATCTGCTCGTCGATGATCGCCAGCCGCTCGTCGAAGGGCAGGAACGCCGACTTCATGGCGTTGATCGTGAACCACCGGAGGTCGGCGATGCCGTAGCCGAACGCGTCGACGAGCCGCGCCATCTCCTGGGTCATCGACGTGCCGCTCATCAGCCGGTTGTCGGTGTTGACGGTGACCCGGAACCGCAGCGAGGTCAGCAGCCCGATCGGGTGCTCCGCGATGGACGCAGCCGCGCCGGTCTGGATGTTGGAGGAGGGGCACATCTCCAACGGGATCCGCTTGTCCCGCACGTACGACGCCAGCCGGCCGAGGCGCACCTGCCCGTCGTCGTCGACCGTCACGTCGTCGATGATCCGCACGCCGTGCCCGAGCCGGTCGGCGCCGCACCACTGGATCGCCTCCCAGATGGAGGGCAGCCCGAAGGCCTCGCCGGCGTGGATGGTGAAGTGGGCGTTCTCGCGCTGGAGGTACTCGAAGGCGTCGAGGTGCCGGGTGGGCGGGTAGCCCGCCTCGGCGCCGGCGATGTCGAAGCCGACGACGCCCTGGTCGCGGTAGCCGACGGCGAGCTCGGCGATCTCGCGGCTGCGCGCCTGGTGCCGCATCGCGGTGAGCAGCTGCCGGACCACGATCGGGCTGCCATCGCGCGTGGCCTGCTGCTGGCCCTCGGCGAACCCGTCGCGCACCGCCTCCACGACCTGGGCGGGGCTCAGCCCCTCGGCGAGGTGCTGCTCGGGGGCGTAGCGGACCTCGGCGTAGACCACCCCGTCGGCGGCCAGGTCCAGCACGCACTCGCGGGCGACGCGGCGCAGGCTGTCGGCGGTCTGCATCACCGCGACCGTGTGGGCGAAGGTCGCCAGGTAGCGCTCGAGGGACCCGCTGTCCGCGGACTCCTCGAACCACCGCCGCAGACCCTCGGCGTCCGTCGCGGGCAGGACGTGCCCCGGGGGGGCGAGGTCGATGATCGTCTGGGGTCGCAGGCCGCCGTCGAGATGGTCGTGGAGCAGGACCTTGGGGGCTCGTCCGAGCAGCTCGCGAGTGACCATGAAGCCATCCAACCAGCCCACGTCCGGCGGTCCGTCACACGCTCGTCATCGGGAGTCTCTACCCTCAGGGGGTGGCGAATGACCAAGCGATCGACTGGACGGCGTACGACGCCGTGCTCTTCGACCTCGACGGCGTGATCACGCCGACCGCCGAGGTCCACATGGGAGCCTGGGCGGAGATGTTCACCCCGCTCCTCGAGGCGCACGGGGTGGCGCCCTACACCGACGCCGACTACTTCGAGCACGTCGACGGTCGGCCGCGCTACGAGGGCGTCGCCGCGCTGCTCGGCGCGCGGGGCATCGAGCTGCCCTGGGGCGACCCGGGCGACGACCCCGAGCAGGAGACCGTCTGCGGCCTCGGCAACCGCAAGAACGCCGTGTTCGGCGAGGTCCTCGCGCGCGACGGGGTCACGCCCTACCCCGGCTCGATCGCCCTGCTCGACGTCCTCGCGGAGCGCGGCACCCGCACCGCCATCGTGTCCAGCTCGGCCAACGCGCCCGACGTGCTGCGGGCCGCCGGGGTCGCCGAGCGCTTCGAGACGGTCGTCGACGGCCGGGTCGCCACGGAGCGGGGCCTGCCGGGCAAGCCGCGGCCGGACACCTACGCCTACGCCGCCGAGACGCTCGGCGTCCCCCAGGAGCGGTCCGTCGTCGTCGAGGACGCCGTCTCCGGCGTGCAGGCAGGCGCCGCGGGCGACTTCGGGCTGGTCATCGGCGTGGACCGCGGGACCGGCGTGGAGGCGCTGCGGCAGGCGGGGGCCGACGTCGTGGTGGCCGACCTGGCCGAGCTGGTCGACGGGGCACGTCCGTGACCGCCAGCGTCGGGGCGGCGCACACGCCCCCCGTGCCGCGGACCCGATCGACCGGCACCTCTGGCCGCACGACCCGTGGCGGTTGACCCAGACCTCCTACGACGCCGAGCACCTCGGTCGCGACGAGACGCTGTTCGCGGTGGCCAACGGCTACCTCGGCCTGCGCGGCAACCTCGAGGAGGGCCGCGACTCCTACGTGCACGGCACCTTCGTCAACGGCTTCCACGAGAGCTTCCAGATCCAGCACGCCGAGGAGGCGTTCGGCTTCGCCCGTGTCGGCCAGACGATGGTCAACGTCCCCGACGCCAAGCTGATCCGGCTGTACGTCGACGACGAGCCGCTGCTGCTGTCGGTCGCCGACCTCGAGGACTACGACCGCACCCTCGACCTGCGCGACGGCGTGCTGCGTCGCTCGCTGCTGTGGCGCACCCCGGCCGGCAAGCGGGTCCGGGTCGACTCCACCCGCATGGTCTCGATGGTCGACCGGCACCTCGCCGTGCTGACCTTCGAGGTGACCCTGCTGGACGAGGACGCCCCGGTCGCGATCTCCTCCCAGCTGCTCAACCGTCAGGACGGCGAGGACGAGTACCACGTGCGCTCGGCCGCGATGGGCGAGGGCGTCGACCCGCGCAAGGCCGAGCGGTTCAACCGGCGTGTGCTGGTGCCGCAGTCGATCGGCGCCGAGGCCGACAGCGACCGGATGATCCAGGGCTTCCGCTGCGCCGAGTCGCGGATGACGATCGCGGCCGCCGTCGACCACGTCTTCGAGACCGACAACGTGCACGAGTCGAACACCCACTTCGACCCCGACGTGGCTCGCATGACCTACCGGGTGCAGGCCCGGGCCGGGGTGCCGATCCGGCTGGTGAAGTACGCCGCGTACCACACCTCGCGCGGCGTGCCGGTGCGCGAGCTGGTCAGCCGCTGCCGCCGCACCCTCGACCGCGCGCTGGACGCCGGCGTGGACAAGATCACCGGCCAGCAGCGCGCCTGGTTCGACGGCTTCTGGGAGCGCTCCGACGTCGAGGTCGACGGACCGCCCGAGGTGCAGCAGGGGGTGCGCTGGAACATCTTCCAGCTCGCCCAGGCCGGAGGCCGCGCAGAGGGCGGCGGGATCCCGGCCAAGGGCGTCACCGGCAGCGGCTACAGCGGCCACTACTTCTGGGACACCGAGATCTACACGCTGCCGTTCTTCAGCTACACCACGCCCGCAGTGCGCGCGCTCGGCGCTGCGGTTCCGCTACCGCCTGCTCGACGCGGCGCACGTCCGCGCCGACCAGATGACCCAGCGCGGCGCGCTCTTCCCGTGGCGCACGATCAACGGCGAGGAGGCATCGGCCTACTATGCCGCCGGCACCGCGCAGTACCACATCGACGCCGACATCTCCTTCGCGCTGAGCCAGTACGTCGCCGCCACCGGCGACCTGGCGTTCCTGGAGCGCGAGGCCGTCGACATCCTGGTCGAGACCGCCCGGATGTGGGCCGACCTGGGCTTCTGGCGGGTCAACGGCGACGGGGTGTTCCACATCCACGGGGTGACCGGGCCCGACGAGTACACCACCGTCGTCAACGACAACCTCTTCACCAACGTGATGGCGCAGGGCAACCTCCGCTCGGCCGCCAAGACCGTGCACTGGCTGCGAGAGCACGACCGCGGCGCCTTCGACAAGATGGCCGCCCGGCTCGACCTCGACGACGCCGAGGTCGCGGAGTGGGAGCGGGCCGCCGACCGGATGTACATCCCCTTCGAGGAGCACCTCGGCATCCACCCGCAGGACGCGCAGTTCCTCGACCGCGAGGTGTGGGACCTGGGGGCGACCCCGCCGGAGAACCGTCCGCTGCTGCTGCACTACCACCCGCTGGTGATCTACCGCTTCCAGGTGATCAAGCAGGCCGACGTGGTGCTCGCGCTGCTCCTGCGCGGCGACCTGTTCACCGACGAGCAGAAGCGCGCGAACTTCGAGTACTACGACCCGATCACCAGCGGCGACTCCACGCTGTCCGCGGTCGTGCAGTCGATCATCGCCTCGGAGGTCGGCTACGACCGGCTGGCGCTGCGCTACTTCTACTCCTCGCTGTTCGTGGACCTCGCCGACCTGCACGCCAACGCCAGCGACGGCGTGCACGTCGCCTCCACCGGTGGCGTGTGGAGCTCGCTGGTCTACGGCTTCGGTGGCTTCCGCGACCACGGCGGCGTGTTCACGCTCGACCCGCGGCTTCCCGAGCAGTGGACGTCGCTGACGTTCCGGCTGACGATCCGGGACTCGCGGCTACGGGTGTTCCTCGAGCAGGACCAGGTCACCCTGTCGCTCGAGACCGGCCAGCTGGTCCAGCTCACGGTGCGGGGCAAGAAGGTCCAGGTGGCGGCGGACGACGCGGTCGTCGTACCCCTCGACGGGCAGGGGCCGCGCATCGAGGGCGAGCTGGTGAACTGGATCAGCGAGGGCGTACGACGGGCGGACGGCACCGTGATCACCGCGTCGGTGCCGCGCGCCGCCGGCCCCCACCGATGACCCGCCGCTGACCGGTCGTCTCGACCCGTTCGGTAGGTTCGGCGCCATGCGCACCTTCACCTCCTTCGACCAGCTCAGCGACGCCATCGGCGAGGACCTCGGGACCTCCTCCTGGCTCGAGATCACCCAGGAGCGCGTCGATGCGTTCGCCGACGCCACCGGTGACCACCAGTGGATCCACGTCGACGTGGAGCGCGCGAAGGACGGACCGTTCGGCGGCACGATCGCCCACGGCTACCTCACGCTGTCCCTGATCCCCCAGTTCAACGCCGAGCTCCTCAGCCTCGAGACCCCCGGCGCCAAGCTCAACTACGGGGTCAACAAGGTCCGCTTCCCGCACCCGGTCAGGGTCGGCTCGCGCGTGCGGGCCACCGCCCAGATCGCGGAGGTCTCCGATGTGTCCGCGGGCAAGCAGCTGGTCACCCGCTACACGGTGGAGATCGAGGACGAGGACAAGCCGGCCTGTGTCGCCGAGACGGTCGTGCTGCTGCTGACCTAGGATTTCGGGACGCCACATCGCTTCAGAGTCCGCTCCAACCACAGGAGTACCGATGCGAGACACGGAGCACCCGATCGACCTCGACCAGGTCGTCGCCACCGCCGCGACGATCGAGGCGGCGGTCGAGCACCTGAGATCGGCGCACGACGCCGGCCTCGACGTCGTCGCGCACCTGACGTCCGGGACCTGGCAGACGCCCGGCGCCTCGACGACCTTCCAGCACCGCTGGACCGAGTGGGACCAGGGACTGGCCAAGATGCTCCAGGTCGGCCCGGAGTTCTCGCAGTGGCTGCGCAACTACGCCCGCGACGCCCGCAGCCTCGACGACCTGGGCCTGCCCGACCCGGGCACGGCGTAGGACTAGCCCGCGACCCGGTCCAGCACCAGCGGCACCGCGTCGTACGGCGTCCCCGGCGCGGCCACGTCGAAGCCGTCCTCGAGCGCTGCCAACGCGCGCTCGAACCGGGCGGGCTCGTCGGTGTGCAGCGTGAGCAGCGGGTCCCCTGCCGTCACGGTGTCACCCGGCTTGGCGTGCATCACGACGCCTGCGGCTGCCTGCACGACGTCCTCCTTGCGCGCCCGGCCGGCCCCCAGGCGCCAGGCAGCGAGGCCCACGGCCATCGCGTCGAGGCGCGTGAGCACGCCGGAGGCCGGAGCCCGCACGACCGTCGTCTCGCGCGCCTGCGGCATCGGTGCCCCCGGGTCGCCGCCCTGCGCCGCGATCATCCGCCGCCAGACGTCCATCGCGCTGCCGTCGGCCAGCCGACGCGCCGGGTCGACGTCCTCGACGCCGGCCGCGGTGAGCATCTCGCGGGCCAGCGCCACGGTCAGCTCGACCACGTCGGCGGGTCCACCCCCAGCGAGCACCTCGACCGACTCCGCGACCTCGAGTCCGTTGCCGGCCGTGCGTCCCAGGGGCGTGGACATGTCGGTGAGGAGCGCGACCGTGGTGACACCCGCGTCGAGACCCAGCGCGACCATCGTCTCGGCCAGCTCGCGGGCCGACGCGGCGTCCTTCATGAAGGCGCCGCTGCCGACCTTGACGTCGAGCACGAGCGCCCCGGTGCCCTCGGCGATCTTCTTGCTCATGATCGAGGACGCGATCAGCGGGATCGCCTCGACGGTGCCGGTGACGTCGCGCAGGGCATAGAGCTTCTTGTCGGCGGGGGCGAGGCCGGTGCCGGCCGCGCAGATGACCGCCCCGACCTCCTCGAGCTGCCGCATCATGGCGTCGTTGGAGAGGTCCGCGCGCCAGCCCGGGATCGCCTCGAGCTTGTCCAGGGTGCCGCCGGTGTGCCCGAGCCCGCGTCCCGACAGCTGGGGCACAGCGACCCCGCACGCGGCGACCAGGGGCGCGAGCGGCAGCGTGATCTTGTCCCCGACACCGCCGGTGGAGTGCTTGTCGGCGGTGGGCCGGGAGAGGCCGGAGAAGTCCATCCGCTCCCCCGAGGCGATCATCGCCGCGGTCCAGCGCGAGATCTCGCTCCGCGTCATGCCGTTGAGCAGGATGGCCATCGCGAGGGCGGCCATCTGCTCGTCGGCGACCACGCCACGGGTGTAGGCGTCCACCACCCAGTCGACCTGCGACCCGCTCAGCTCGCCGTGGTCGCGCTTGGCGAGGATCACCTCGACGGCGTCGTGCCTCTCCTGGCTCATGCTCTCCCTCACTGGTGCGTCGGCTGCGTCGGCTGCCCGCCTGGGGACCCTACGTGCACGGCCTCGAAGCCGCGCAGCACGAACGTGCCGCGCGGCACCGGCTCGTCGACGAGGTCGAGCCGGGGATGCTCGCGCAGCAGCAGGCCGAGCGACTCCACCAGCTCCATCCGGGCCAGCGGCGCGCCGAGGCAGAAGTGCAGGCCGGCGCCGAAGGCGAGGTGCTGGTTGGGCTGGCGCCCGGCGTGGAACGCATCCGGGTCCTCGAACACCGCAGGGTCGCGGTTGGCGGCGCCGAGCAGCGCACCGATCCGGTCGCCCGGCTCGAGCCGCACGCCCGCGACGTCGACGGGCTCGGTCGCGGTGCGCACGAACAGCTGCAGCGCGGAGTCGTAGCGCAGCATCTCCTCGACGCAGGTCTCCACCTGCTGCGGTGCGGGGCGCACACCGTGCCGCAGCATCGCGACGAGGCCGTTGCCGAAGACGTTGACCGAGGCCTCGTGACCGGCGTTGAGCAGCAGCACCGCCGAGGCGACGACCTCGTCCTCGTCGAGCCGCTGCTCCTGGTCGCGGGCCCGCACCAGGTCGGAGACCAGGTCGTCGGCAGGATGTGCGGTGCGCGCGCGGGCGAGCTCGCGGATCGCGTCCGCGAAGTCGCTCGCGGCGCGCACGGCGGCGTCGACGTCGCCGGGGGACGGAGCCGGCTCGTACATCCGCACGATCGCCTGCGACCAGGTCCGCAGCTGCGGCGCCAGCGCGGCCGGCACCCCGAGCAGCTCGGCGATCACCAGGACCGGCAGCGGCTCCGCATAGTCGCCGACCACGTCGAAGCGGGCCGGGTCCACCGCGCCCAGCAGCTCGGTGGCCAGTGCGCGCACCCGGGGCCGCAGGCGCTCCACGTGTCCGCGGTTGAACGCCCCCACCACCAGACGACGCAGCCGGGTGTGCACCGGCGGCTCGTTCTCCATCATCTGGTTGCGGTGCAGCAGGTTGAAGGGCTCCATCCGGTCGAGCGGCTCGCGGTCGCTCCAGACCCGGCCCAGCCGGCGCTCGCGGAGCACCGCGCCCGCGGCCGCGTGGTCGAAGGTGAGGTACGACCCGGACGCCGGGTGCCAGGCCACCGGACCGAGGGCGCGCTCCCGCGCGAACGACGGGTAGGGGTCGGCGACCACCGAGGGGTCGCCCAGGTCAAGCCCGGTCGTGCGCACGGCGCAGATCGTCGGGTCCGAAGGCCTCGGGCAGCACCTCGCTCATCGGGCGCACCCCCACCACCGAGAGCAGCAGCATCGAGGATCCCCCTGCCTCGAACAGCAGCTGCCGGCAGCGGCCGCAGGGCATGATCACCTCGCCCGCGCCGTCGACGCACAGCGCGTGCGTCAGGCGGCCCCCTCCGGTGGCGTGCAGGGACGAGACCAGCCCGCACTCGGCGCACAGCCCGACGCCGTACGACGCGTTCTCGACGTTGCAGCCGACGACCAGCCGGCCGTCCTCGGTGAGCCCGGCCGCGCCGACCGGGTAGTGCGAGTAGGGCGTGTAGGCCAGGGCAGCGACGGCGACCGCGGCCTCGTGCAGCCGCGGCCACGGGTCCTGCTCGGGGACCCGAGGACTCATCTCAGCCATGTCAGCCCGCCGATCCCTTGCGATAGACCATGCCGTCGGCAGCAGGCATGCGTAGTCGTTGTGAGGCGAACGCGAGGACGAGCAGCGTCGCGACGTAGGGCGTCATGCGGGTGAAGTCACCGGGGACGGTCTCGGTGAACGCCCACACGGCACCGACGAGCACCGCGATCACGACGGTGACGCCCGCGGGCACCAGCTGACCGCGCCGGGCCTGCACCACCGCGAAGGCGAAGGCCAGGACCGCGACGGCGAGCAGCAGGGCGTGCACCGAGTCACCGCCCTGGCGCAGACCGAGGGTCTCGGTGTAGCCGAAGAGTCCCGACCCGGCCAGCAGGCCGGTCGGACGCCAGTTGCCGAAGATCATCGCGGCCAGGCCGATGTAGCCGCGGCCACCGGTCTGGCCGTCGCGGTAGTTGCTGGAGGCGACGAGGGCGAGGAAGCCGCCGGCGAGGCCGGCCAGACCGCCCGAGATGAGCACGGCGACGAACTTGTAGCGGTAGACGTTGACGCCCAGGGTCTCGGCCGCGGACGGGCTCTCGCCGCACGAGCGCAGCCGCAGGCCGAAGGACGTGCGCCACAGCACGACGTAGGTCGCCACGAGCAGCAGCAGCGCGAAGAGGGTCAGGAACGACAGGTTCGTCACCAGGGCACGCAGCAGCGCCGCGACCTCGGAGACGAAGAAGACGTGCTTCTGCTCCACGACGCTCAAGGAGTCGCTGAGTGGTCCGATCGTGAGGTTGCCGACGTCCCCGATCTTGGGTGACTGGGTCTGCCCGCCTCCGGGCAGGCCGGTGAAGGTCAGTCCCGCGAGGTACTGCGTGGCGCCGAGCGCGATGATGTTGATCGCCACGCCGGAGATGATGTGGTCGACCCCGAAGGTCACGGTGGCGACCGCGTGGATCAGGCCGCCGATCATGCCGAGCAGGATCGCGCCCGCCACCCCCGCCCAACCGCCGAAGTAGTAGCCGAAGACGCCCGCGCCGTAGGTGCCGAGGATCATCATGCCCTCGAGGCCGATGTTGACGATGCCGGCCCGCTCGCTCCACAGACCGCCCAGCCCGGCGAGCATGATCGGGATGACCGCGATCATCGTCGCCCGCAGGGTGCCGGACGAGGCGAGGTCGCGGGCGCCGGTCACCAGCTGCAGCAGCGCCAGCAGGAAGATGGCGACGCCCAGGCCGATCACGAGCCACCACCGCGACAGCCGGCGGCGCGGACGCGTGGCGCCGGGCCGGGCAGGGGTCGCCACCGGTTCGGTCACGGCGCTCATGCGGTCGCCTCCTGCTTGTCCTGGTCGGCCGGCGGCGTGGGCGTCGTCTCCAGCGCGCGGGCCACCTCGCGCTGCTCCAGGCGCAGCCGGTAGCGCCGGACGAGCTCGTAGGAGACCACGACGGTCAGGACGATGACGCCCTGGGTGATGGCCACGATGTCCGGGGACACGTCCGCCAGGATCTGCAACGGGTTGGACTGCTCGTCGAGGAAGGCGAACAGCAGCGCACCGAACGCGATCCCGATCGGGTGGTTGCGGCCCAGCAGTGCGATCGCGATGCCCGCGAAGCCGAGGCCGGACTGGAACGTCGAGCCGTAGGCGTAGGCGTCGCCGAAGAGGATCGGCAGCCCCACCAGGCCGGCGACGGCACCGGAGATCATCATCGCCGCGACCGTCATCCGCTTCACGTTGACGCCGCTGGCCACGGCGGCCGTGGTCGACGCGCCGGTGGCCCGGAGGTCGAAGCCGAAGCGGGTGCTGCCCAGCAGGAACCAGTAGAGGAAGCCGGCCAGCACGGCGACGAGCAGGAAGCCGTAGATCTCGAACGTGCCGTTGATCGGGATGCCGGGGACGCGGCTGCCCTCGGGGATCTGCTTGGTGGCGATCGAGTTGCTGCCCTCCTCGCGGACCGCCAGCGTGCGCAGCAGGTAGGCGACCACCGAGGTGGAGATGAAGTTGAGCATGATCGTGGAGATCACCTCGCTGACCCCGCGGGTCGCGCGCAGCAGGCCGGCGATCCCGGCCCAGGCAGCTCCCACGAGCATGGCCGCGGCGACGGCGAGCAGGGTGTTGAGGTAGCCCGGGCAGCCACGCCTCACCGGCGACGGCGGCCGCGGCGAAGGCGGCGATGCGGTACTGGCCGTCGACCCCGATGTTGAAGAGGTTCATCCGGAAGGCGATCGCGACGGCCAGGCCGGACAGGTAGAGCACGACGGCGTTGTCGATGATGTTGGCCAGGTTGCGGGGCTGCGGCACCGACAGGATCGTCGACCACACCTCGCCGACGGGGTCGCCCGCCACGACCAGCACCAGGCTGGTGATGGTGAACGCGGCCAGCAGCGCGAGGAACGGCGCCCCCAGCGCCAGGGCCAGGCGGGTCAGGCGCGGGCTCATGCGGGCTCCCCCGTGGCTCCGGTCATCGCCGAGCCGAGCCGCTCGGGGGTGACGTCGTTGGGGTCGAAGGACCCGACGAGGCGTCCCCGCAGGATCACCTCGATCCGGTCCGAGAGCCCGATCAGCTCGTCGAGGTCGGCGGAGATCAGCAGCACCCCGAGACCGGCTCGGCGGGCCTGCCGGATGTGCTCCCAGATCGCACCCTGGGCACCGACGTCGACGCCGCGGGTCGGGTGGGCGGCGATCAGCAGCACCGGGCTGCCGCTCATCTCGCGGCCCACGATCAGCTTCTGCTGGTTGCCTCCGGACAGCGCCCGGGCGAGCACGTCGGGGCCGGGGGTGCGCACGTCGTAGTCGGCGATGATCCGCTCGGTGTCGCGCCGGGCGGCCCGTCGGTCGATCAGTCGGCCGCGCGCGCTGGGCCGGGTGGTCTGGTGACCCAGGACGCGGTTCTCCCACAGCGGCGCGTCGAGCAGCAGCCCGTGCCGGTGCCGGTCCTCGGGGATGTAGCCGACCCCGGCCTCGCGGCGGTGTCGCGTGGACAGCCCGCTCAGGTCCCGCCCGGCCAGCGTGAGGGTGCCGGTGGCGCCGGGGCGCATGCCCATGATCGCCTCGACGAGCTCGGCCTGGCCGTTGCCCTCCACGCCGGCGACGCCGAGCACCTCGCCGCGGTGGATGGTCAGGGACACGTCGTCGAGCAGGGGGCGGCCGTCCGGGCTGGGCAGGCCGAGGTGCTCGACCGAGAGCAGCACCTCGTCGGTGACCGTGGAGCTCTCCGTGCTGGGAGACGGCAGCTCCGAGCCGACCATCAGCTCGGCCAGCTTGCGGGCGGTGGTCTGGCTCGGGTCGACCGAGGCGACCGTGGTCCCGCGGCGTACGACGGTCACCTCGTCCGCGACCGAGAGCACCTCGTCGAGCTTGTGGGAGATGAAGATGACCGAGAGGCCCTCGGACTTGAGCTCGCGCAGGTTGTCGAACAGCTCGTCGACCTCCTGCGGCACCAGGACCGCGGTGGGCTCGTCGAGGATCACGACGCGGGCCCCGCGGTAGAGCACCTTGAGGATCTCCACCCGCTGGCGAGCCCCGACCCCCAGGTCCTCGACCCGGCGGTCGGCCTCGATGTCGAGGCCGTAGGCGTCGGAGATGCGCTGCACCTCGGCCTTGGCGGCGAGCGCCGATGCCGTGCTTCCTCTCGGCCCCGAGCACGACGTTCTCGAGCACGGTGAGGTTGTCGGCGAGCATGAAGTGCTGGAAGACCATGCCGACGCCCGCGGCGATCGCGTCGGCGGGCGACCCGAGGGTCACCGCCTCGCCGTTGATCTCGATCGTGCCGGAGTCCGGCCGCTGGACGCCGTACAGGATCTTCATGAGGGTCGACTTGCCGGCGCCGTTCTCCCCCACGACCGCGTGGATGGTGCCGCGCCGCACGGTGAGGTTGATGTCGTCGTTGGCGATCACCCCGGGGAAGCGCTTGCCGATGCCGTGCAGGCGGACAGCGACCGTCTCACTGCCGGGAGCCGTGGTGGTGCTGACCACCGTCGACCTCCTCGCTGGGTCTGCTTCGTGCGGGCTGCTCAGGGGCAAGGGCCCGTGGGCACGGATGGTGCCGTGTCCACGGGCCCCGCCGACTGCGATCGAGACGTAGCGATCAGGACGTGGGAACTTCGATCTCCCCGTCGATGATCTGCTTCTTGTAGTCGTCCAGCTTGCTCGCGATGTCGTCGACCCCGCCACCGCTGGTGGAGTAGCCGACGCCGTCGACCTCGAGGTCGTAGCGGGTCGTGCCGGAGGGGAAGTCCCCGCCGTCGACAGCCGTGAGGTACTCGAAGACGGCGACGTTCACGTTCTTGAGCATCGAGGTCACGATGACGTCCTGCACGGACGGGTCGGCCGTCTCGTACTGGTCGGAGTCGACACCGATGGCCATCGCGCCGGCCGCCTTGGCCGCCTCGAAGACGCCACCGCCGGAGCCACCTGCGGCGTGGTAGACGATGTCCGCGCCGCCGTCGTACATGCCCTCGGCCGCGGTCTTGCCCTTGGCCGGGTCACCGAAGCCGGAGAAGTCCGGCGGCTGGGTGAGGTAGACGCTGTCGATCTCGATCTCCGGCGTGACCGCCTTGGCGCCGGCCTCGTAGCCCGCCTCGAACTTCGCGATGAGCGGGGTCTCGACACCGCCGACGAAGCCGATGTGGTCGGCCTCGGACTTGAGCGCGGCAGCCGCGCCGACGAGGAAGGAGCCCTGCTCCTCGGCGAAGACCAGGTTGGCGACGTTGTCGCCCTTGGCGCCCTCGTCGTCGATGATCGCGAAGTGCACCTCGGGGTACTCCGGGGCGACCTTGGCGACCGACGCGGAGTAGGCGAAGCCCACCGCGATGATCGGGTCGTAGCCGTTGTCGGCGAACGTGCGCAGCCGCTCCTCGCGAGCCGACTCGGCCTCGCCGTCCTCGGCCTCCGACTCCTGGCTCTCCATGCCGAACTCCTTGACGGCCTGGTCGAGACCGGCCGCGGCGGAGTCGTTGAAGGACTGGTCGCCACGCCCGCCCACGTCGTAGGCCATGCCCACCTTGACGTCGGAGGAGGGGCTGTCGCCGCTCCCGCCGCTTCCGCTGTCGGAATCCGAGTCGTTGCCGCCACCGCACGCGGTGAGCATGAGCGCTGCTGCTGAGAGCAGCGCAGCCGTCTTGGTCATGCGACGCAAGAGGGGCCTCCTTGCAAGTTTGTGTTTCAGGGGCGCCACCACCTGGCGCCGGGCGTCACCCTAGTACGGCGTCCCGTGGCCGACGCGCCCTGCGCGGCGACGCACCCAAGTTGTTACCTAGTCGGTAGCAAAGCCGGGTTTGAAACCGGCCTCGCGTGCGTGTGGGGCCGCCAGGGTGGTCAGCACCGACCCCGGCGAGCACCTTCGCCCCGATCGCCACCGACCGCTCGTCGACATGCAGGTCGCCCTGGTGCAGGTCGTAGGTCGGACCGCCCGGGGTGCGGGTGCCGAGGCGGCCCATCGCGCCGGGGAGCGACTCGAGGTACCACGCGAAGTCCTCGCCGCCGAGGCTCTGCAGCGTCGACACCGTGGCGTCCGGGCCGAGCACCGCGGCGACCGTGTCCGCGAGCAGCGCGGTCGCGCCGGCCTCGTTGACGACCGGCGGCACGCCCCGGACGTAGGTGACGTCGGCCCCGACGCCGTACGGCTGGAGGATCTGGCCGACCAGGCCGCGGACCAGGTCCTCGGCGTCGACCCAGGCGACGGCGTCGAGCATCCGCAGCGTCCCGGCGGCCTCGCCGAAGGACGGGATGACGTTCTTCGCCGATCCGGCGCGGACCATCCCCCACACGAGGCTGGCGCCCGCGCGCGGGTCGAGACGCCGCGACAGGGCCCCGGGCAGCTCGACCACGAGCTTCCCGAGGGCGTAGGTGAGGTCCTCGGTCAGGTGCGGACGGGACGTGTGGCCACCGCGGCCGGTGAGCCGGACGGTCAGCGCGTCGGCGGCGCCGGTCAGCGGTCCGACCCGGAGCCCGACCTGGCCGACGTCGATGGTGGGGTCGCAGTGCAGACCGAAGACCTGCGACACGTCGTCGAGGGCGCCGGCGGCGATCACCTCGAGCGCTCCGCCGGGCATCACCTCCTCGGCGGGCTGGAACAGCAGCCGGGCCCGGCCGGGAAGCGGAGCCTGACGGTGGGTCGCGGCCAGCGCGATGCCGGCGCCGACGAGCGCGGAGGTGTGCACGTCGTGCCCGCAGGCGTGCGCGACTCCGTCGACGGTGCTGGCCCACGGCTCGCCGCCGCGGTCGTCGACCGGCAGCGCGTCGAGGTCGGCGCGGAGTGCGACGAAGGGGCCGTCACCGGAGCCGACCTCGGCGATCAGGCCGCTCTTGGGCAGCAGCCGGACCTCGAGCCCGGCCCGGTCCAGCCGCTCGGCCACCAACGTGGTCGTGCGCTGCTCCTGCCAGGCCAGCTCCGGGTGCGCGTGCAGGTCGCGACGCAGAGCCACCAGCTCCTCCTCCGCGGCGTCGACGGCGTCGACGGCGAGGCGGAGACGAGACGAGGGCACGACAGACGAGCCTACCGGAGCAGCCGGTGCGGTCCGGCGGGCGCTCAGAAGGCGTCCGGCGGGACGTAGACGCCCCACACGTCGCGCAGCGCGTTGCAGACCTCGCCGACGGTGGCCCGGGCGCGCAACGCCTCCTTCATCGGGTAGAGCACGTTGTCGGTGCCCTGCGCCGCCTCGGACATCGCGCCCAGCCATCGGTCGACCTCGTCCTGGTCGCGCTCGGCGCGGAGCGTGGCGAGCCGCTCGGCCTGCTCCTCCTCGATCGCGGGGTTGACCTGCAGCGGCTCGTAGGGCTCGTCCTCGTCGACCCGGAAGCGGTTGACGCCCACCACGACGCGCTCGTCGGTGTCGATGTCCCGGGCGATCTGGTAGGCCGCCTTCTCGATCTCGTTCTTCTGGAAGCCCTGCTCGATCGCGGCCACCGCGCCGCCCATCTCCTCGACCTGCTCCATCAGCCGGCGAGCCTCGGCCTCGACGTCGTCGGTGAGCGCCTCGATCGCGTACGACCCGGCGAACGGGTCGACGGTCTTGGTCACGTCGCTCTCGTAGGCGATGACCTGCTGAGTCCGCAGCGCGAGCCGAGCGGCCTTCGCCGACGGCAGGGCGATCGCCTCGTCGTAGGAGTTGGTGTGCAGGGACTGTGTCCCGCCGAGCACCGCGGCCAGGCCCTGGATGGCGACCCGGACCAGGTTGACCTCGGGCTGCTGCGCGGTGAGCTGGACCCCTGCGGTCTGGGTGTGGAAGCGCAGCATCCACGACTTGGGGTTCGTGGCGCCGAACTCCTCGCGCATCACCTGGGCCCAGATCCGGCGTGCGGCACGGAACTTGGCGACCTCTTCGAGGATCGTGGTGCGGGAGACGAAGAAGAAGGAGAGCCGGGTGGCGAAGTCGTCGACGTCGAGGCCGGCCTGGACCGCGGCGCGGACGTACTCGATGCCGTCGGCCAGCGTGAAGGCGATCTCCTGCGCGGGTGTCGCCCCGGCCTCGGCCATGTGGTAGCCGGAGATGGAGATGGTGTTCCAGCGCGGCACCTCCGCCTTGCAGTAGGCGAAGATGTCGGTGATCAGGCGCAGCGACTGCTGCGGTGGGTAGATGTAGGTGCCGC
The DNA here is from genome assembly GCA_963845655.1 of uncultured Actinomycetota bacterium. GTDB lineage: Bacteria > Actinomycetota > Actinomycetes > Propionibacteriales > Nocardioidaceae > Nocardioides_B. The sequence goes on from CAWJTB010000006.1 coordinate 191,871, forward strand.
GGGCGATGTACTCCTTGAGGACGTCGTTCTGGATCGTCCCGGTGATCTTGTCGCCCGGCACGCCGTTCTCCTCCGCGACGAGCTGGTACATCAGCAGCAGCAGCGCGGCGGGGGCGTTGATGGTCATCGACGTGGAGACCTCGTCGAGGGGCAGCCCGTCGAACAGCAGCCGCATGTCGTCGATCGAGTCGATCGCCACGCCGACCTTGCCCACCTCGCCGTGCGCGATGGCCGCGTCGGAGTCGTGGCCCATCTGCGTGGGCAGGTCGAAGGCCACCGAGAGCCCTCCGGTGCCGTTGGCCACGAGCTCCTGGTAGCGCTGGTTGGACTCCACGGCGGTGCCGAACCCGGCGTACTGGCGCATCGTCCAGGGGCGACCGGTGTACATCGAGGGGTAGACCCCCCGGGTGAAGGGGTACTCCCCGGGCACGCCGAGCCGCTGCTGCGGGTCGAACCCGGCGAGGTCGTCGGGCCCGTAGAGCGACTGGAACGGGAGGCCGGACTCGGTCTGGTTCTCGTCGCCCGCGCCGGGCGTGCCGGCGGTCGGGGCTTCACCTGCGGTCATGCCGGGATGCTACGGCGGCCGACCCGCCCTGGGCACCCGCTGCGGGGCGTGACACTTCCCACGGGCACGGCTCTGCCAGGATCGGCCGATGCCGACGACGGACGCGCCGAGTGCGCAGGAGCAGGTGGAGCGCAGCCTCGCGCGGATGGCCGAGGTGGACCACCTCGTGGCGGCGGTCTGCACCCGTGACGACGCGGCCCTCGACGTGGCCCGTGCGCGCGACGTCGAGACCGCCGACGGCCGCAGCCGCGGCCCCCTGCACGGCGTACCCGTGCTGGTGAAGGACAACGTGGACACCGCCGACCTGCCGACCACGGCCGGGTCGCTGGCCCTGACCGGCACGCCGCACCCCGACCGGGACGCCCCGCTGGTGCGCCGGCTGCGGGCGGCCGGGATGGTCGTGGTCGGCAAGGCCAACCTCAGCGAGTGGGCCAACATCCGCGACGAGCGGTCCACCTCCGGCTGGAGCGCCTACGGCGGGCTCACCCGCAACCCCTACGCCCTGAACCGGTCCGCCGGTGGCTCCAGCTCGGGCAGCGGTGCCGGGGTCGCGGCCGCGATCACCTCGCTCGCCGTGGGCACCGAGACCGACGGCTCGATCAGCTGCCCGGCGGCCTTCAACGGCGTGGTCGGGCTCAAGCCGACGGTGGGCCTGGTCCCGACCGAGGGCGTCGTCCCGGTCTCGTCGTCGCAGGACTCCCCCGGCCCGCTCGCCCGCACCGTCCGGCAGGCCGCCGCCCTGCTCACGGTGCTGGCCGGCACCGGCACCGACTTCGCCGTGCACGCGGTCGACGGCCGCCTCGCCGGCAAGCGGATCGGGGTGCCCCGGGCCCGCTACTGGGGCTACAGCCACCACGCGGACGCCGCCGCCGAGCGGGCCGTCGGGCTGCTCGCCGCAGAGGGGGCCACGATCGTCGACGGCACCGACCTGGACTCGATGACCGGCTACGGCTGGGAGGACGAGCTGCTGGTGATGCTGGCCGAGCTCCGCGACGGACTGGGCTCCTACCTCGCCAGCCGGCCCGGCGACCACCCACGGACGCTGGCGGAGGTGGTGGCCTTCAACCGCGCGCACGCCGAGACCGAGCTGAGGCACTTCGGGCAGTCGCTGTTCGAGCAGTCCCTCGCGGGGCCGGGCACCGACAGCCGGGAGTACGCCGAGGCGCGGGCGCGCTGCGTCGACCACGGCCGCGACCGAGGCATCGACGCCGTGCTCCGGGCGCACGACCTCGACGCGCTCGTCTCCCCGTCGTACCCGCCGGCCATGCCGATCGACCTGGTCAACGCCGAGGTCGTCGCGGGGTCCTGCACGCAGCCGGCCGCGCTCGCGGGCTACCCGCTGCTGACGGTCCCGTCGGGGCTGGCGGCCGGGCTGCCGGTCGCCGTCTCCTTCTGGGGTACGGCGGGCAGCGAGGCCACGCTCGTCGAGATCGCCCACGGCTACGAGCGAGCCCGGGACCGGGACGTCGGACCGCTGCCCGCACCGACGTTCGCGCCGTTCGTCTGAGGGCTACTGCATGAGGCCGGCGGCGCTGGTCAGCAGCGCGGCCAGCTCAGGGGTCGGCGGCAGCGGCCGGCGCGCCGGGCCGGCCGGGTCGGCCGGGCCGAACCGGCCTCCGACCGAGACCGCCTGCCCGTCGTCGGCCACCAGGTAGGCGGCTCCCGGCACGGTGAAGGCGGTGCCCCCCTCGGCGCCCGGCACCTCCTCGGACGTGGCGGGGTCCTGCTGCGCCTCGAAGAACGGCCCGGCCTGCTGGTTGCCGTAGACCGCGACGGTGACGAACCTGGCGTCCGCGCCGACGCCGGTGGCGAAGCTGCACTCCGAGGAGGTCGCGACGGCGATGCTGCGCGACACGGCGGCCGGAGCACCGAGCACCCCGGCGACGGCGTCCGGGTCGAGGCCGGCGCAGGCGCCCCTGGTCTGCGCGTCGCTGGCGGGCGGCTCCTGCGGGACCCGGTCCGCCACCTCGCGCGCGACCTCGACGACCTCGGACAGCCGGGACTCCGCGTCGGCCTGCCGGGTCGCGCGGATCCGGACGAAGGTGCTGCCCCTGCACGAACACCACGCCGGAGAACGCCTCCGACTCGAAGACGCGGGCCGAGGCCCCGACCCCGTCGAGCGACGGCGCACCCGGGGCCGCCCGTCGGGCCTCGGTGACCCGCCTGAGGTCCCGGGGAGCGGCGGGAGCGAGGCCGACGTCGACGGTGAGCGTGAAGGAGTCGAAGGAGACGCCGAAGCCGCACTGGTCGGTGAGCCCGTCGTACCCCGGCACCTGCCCGAGCAGCCGCGAGGTCGGCTCCCCGGCCTGGCCGACGGCTCGACGCACCAGGTCCGGACTCACCAGCGAGCAGACGTCGAGACCCTCGAGCAGGCCGCTGCCGACCCCGGGGCCGCTCGGCTGCGCCGCCGGCGCGGACGCGCCTTCCGACGGCGCCGAACCGTCCCGCGGGGTCGGTGGCACCGCCACAGCCGGTGAGAGCCAGGCCCGACACCAGCGTGCCCACGACGAGGGCGGAACGGACGGTCGGCATGACGGCTCCTGGGCCTCGGCGGGTGCGGTGCGGCGGGGCGGGCCGAGCCACCGTACCGGGCCGGGAGACCACCCCCGACCCCCTGCGCGTAATCGATCTCACAGCGGGTGCCGCCCCCACCCATGCCGGAGCAGCACCGGGCGCGGCTAGAGTGACAGGGTTGCCCTGCAGTAGCACGGCGAGACGAGTTCGAAAGGATTCGCAGTGGCCAGCTCCCCCGCCGGCACCCTCTACCGAGGCCGAGAAGGCATGTGGTCGTGGGTCCTGCACCGGATCACCGGTGTCAGCATCTTCTTCTTCCTCTTCGCCCACGTGATCGACACCGCCATGGTGCGGGTCTCCCCGGAGGCCTACAACATCGCGGTCGAGACCTACAAGAACCCCCTGGTCGGGGTGATGGAGGTCGGGCTCGTCGCCGCGGTGCTGCTGCACGCGCTCAACGGCGTCCGGATCATCCTGGTCGACTTCTGGGAGAAGGGTCCGCGCTACCAGCGCCAGCTCACCTACGGCGTCGTCGGCGTCTTCCTGGTCCTCCTCGTGCCGTTCACCATCCGGCACCTGTCGAACGTCTTCGGAGGCTGACGACGTGGCTGCACCGACCCTCGCCCCGCCGCGCTCCAAGGCGGTCCGCTCCCGCGGCAACTTCGAGCTGAACAGCTGGCTGTTCATGCGCGGCTCCGGGCTGCTGCTCCTGGTCCTCGTCTTCGGTCACCTGTTCGTCAACCTGATGGTCGGCGAGGGCATCAACGCTCTCGACTTCGCGTTCGTCGCAGGCAAGTGGGCCAACCCGTTCTGGCAGGTCTGGGACCTGGCCATGCTGTGGCTGGCGATGCTGCACGGCGGCAACGGGCTGCGCACGATCATCAACGACTACGCGTCCAAGGCGAACACCGCCTTCGCGCTCAAGACGCTGCTCTACTTCGCCACCGCCGCCACGATCGTGCTCGGGACCCTGGTCATCTTCACCTTCGACCCCTGCATCGACCCCAACTCGACCCTGTCCGTCTGCCGGTAGGCGAGGAGATCCCCATGGTCCAGCACCACAAGTACGACGTCGTCATCGTCGGTGCCGGCGGCGCCGGCATGCGTGCGGCCCTGGAGTCGGGTCAGCGCACCCGGACGGCGGTCCTCACCAAGCTCTACCCGACGCGCTCCCACACGGGCGCCGCCCAGGGCGGGATGTGCGCCGCCCTGGCCAACGTCGAGGAGGACAACTGGGAGTGGCACACGTTCGACACCGTCAAGGGTGGCGACTACCTGGTCGACCAGGACGCGGCGGAGGTGATGGCCAAGGAGGCGATCGACGCCGTCCTCGACCTGGAGAAGATGGGCCTGCCCTTCAACCGCACCGAGGAGGGCAAGATCGACCAGCGCCGCTTCGGCGGCCACACCCGCAACCACGGCGAGGCCGCCGTGCGACGGTCCTGCTTCGCCGCGGACCGCACGGGTCACATGATCCTGCAGACGCTCTACCAGCAGTGCATCAAGCACGGCGTGGAGTTCTACAACGAGTTCTACGTCCTGGACATGACGATGACCGACGGACGCTGCTCGGGCGTCGTCGCCTACGAGCTGGCCACCGGTGAGATCCACGTCTTCAACGCCAAGTCGATCATCTTCGCGACCGGCGGGTTCGGCAAGGTCTTCCGGACCACCTCGAACGCGCACACCCTGACCGGTGACGGCATGGGCATCGTCCTGCGCAAGGGCCTCCCGCTCGAGGACATGGAGTTCTTCCAGTTCCACCCGACCGGCCTCGCCGGGTTGGGCGTGCTGCTCTCGGAGGCCGCCCGCGGCGAGGGCGGCATCCTGCGCAACAGCGAGAACGAGCGCTTCATGGAGCGCTACGCCCCCACCATCAAGGACCTCGCGCCGCGCGACATGGTGGCCCGGGCGATGGCCAACGAGGTGCGGGAGGGCCGCGGAGCCGGACCGGAGCGCGCCTACGTCTACCTCGACCTGACCCACCTGCCCCGCGAGCAGATCGACGCCAAGCTGCCCGACATCACGGAGTTCGCCCGGACCTACCTCGGTGTGGAGCCCTACACCGAGATGATCCCGGTGTTCCCCACCGCGCACTACGCGATGGGCGGCATCCCGACCAACATCAAGGGCGAGGCGCTCTCCGACAACCACACGGTGATCCCCGGCCTGTACGCCGCCGGCGAGGTCGCCTGCGTCTCCGTGCACGGCGCCAACCGGCTCGGCACCAACTCGCTGCTCGACATCAACGTGTTCGGGCGGCGCGCGGGCCTGTACGCCGCGGAGTACGCCCTGGGCACGGGGTTCGACGACCTGCCGGAGGACCCGGAGGCCGCCGTGGTGTCGCTGATCGAGAGCATGCGCGACGCGGGCGGGTCCGAGCGGGTGGCGGCGATCCGCCAGGAGCTCCAGGCCACGATGGACATCAACGCGCAGGTCTACCGCACCGAGGGCTCGCTCAAGCAGGCGCTGTCCGACCTCGAGGGGCTCAAGGCCCGCTACGCCAACGTGTCGGTGCAGGACAAGGGGAAGCGGTTCAACACCGACCTCCTCGAGGCGCTGGAGCTCGGCTTCCTGCTCGAGCTGGCCGAGGTCCTCGTTGTCTCCGCGCTGGCCCGCAACGAGTCGCGCGGCGGTCACTTCCGGGAGGACCACCCCACCCGCGACGACGTCAACTTCATGCGCCACACGATGGCCTACCGCACCGAGGACGGCAGCATCCGCCTCGACTACAAGCCGGTCATCGAGACGCGTTACAAGCCGATGGAACGGAAGTACTGATGTCGACCGACACCGACGTGACGCCGGTCCCCGACGCGGAGGCCGGCAACGAGCCGGCCGCAAGCACGACCACGCTCGAGGTCACCGTCAAGATCCTGCGCTACAACCCGGAGGTCTCCGAGGAGTCGCACTGGGAGAGCTACCAGGTCACGGCCGAGCCGACCGACCGGGTGCTCGACGCGCTGCACAAGGTGAAGTGGGACCTCGACGGCTCGCTGACCTTCCGCCGTTCGTGCGCGCACGGCGTCTGCGGCTCGCGACGCGATGCGGATCAACGGCAAGAACCGGCTGGCCTGCAAGACACTGCTCAAGGACGTCAACCCCGAGCCAGCCGATCACCGTGGAGCCGATCAAGGGCCTGCCGGTGCTCAAGGACCTCGTCGTCGACATGGAGCCGTTCTTCGCGGCCTACCGCTCGGTGATGCCGTTCCTGGTCACCAGCGGCAACGAGCCCACCCGCGAGCGGATCCAGACCCAGGCGGACCGCGAGCGCTTCGACGACACCACCAAGTGCATCCTGTGCGCCGCGTGCACCACGTCGTGCCCGGTCTACTGGACCGACGGCCAGTACTTCGGACCGCAGGCCATCGTGGGTGCGCACCGGTTCATCTTCGACAGCCGTGACGAGGGCACCGACCTGCGGCTGGAGATCCTCAACGACAAGGAGGGCGTGTGGCGCTGCCGCACGACCTTCAACTGCACCGAGGCCTGCCCCCGCGGCATCGAGGTCACGAAGGCGATCCAAGAGGTCAAGCGCGCGCTGATCTTCCGGCGCTGAGCTGACCGGTGGTGGGTCAGGCGCGCTCGCCGGCGCGCCAGGCCTTGACGCCCAGCCGGGCCAGGACGGCCGCGATCACGACGTTGACCACGATCAGCACGGAGTGCGCGACCCAGTAGCCGGTCGGGCGGTCCTCGCCACTGGCGTGCGCCGAGGCGAGGTTCTTGGTGAACATCGCGTAGGTGACGGCGTTCCAGGCGGCGATGCCGAGGAACAGGACGGCGTGCTTGCGTCGGAGCCTCACGGTCTCATCCTCTCAGGCGCCGCGGATCCGGCGCACCAGGCCGGCCGCGACGGCCGTGACGATGCCGACCCCCAGGAGGGCGCGCCACGTGCTGGCGGTGTCGGGCGCCGCGACCCGCGGCGACGCGACACCGGGCGGGTCGGTGACCGGCGGCGGCTGTCGCTGGTCGGGCGTGGGGCGGTCGACGGCGGTCGACGGGCTGCTCGAGCGGCCAGCGCCGCTCCGGGTGCGATCATCGCCTCCGCCTCGCGCAGGGCCTGCGCACGCGGCGAGGTGTAGGCCCACGACGCGGCGTACATCACCAGCCGGGAGAAGTAGTTGATCCAGACCACCAGGATCAGCGCGACCCCGAACGCCTGGAACGCCGGCGAGCCCGCCGTGCCGCCCAGCAGCAGGTTGGCGACCAGCTTGAGCCCCTCGAAGCCGATCGCGCCGAGCAGCGCACCCTCCTGCATGGAGCGTCGCGGCAGGTAGGAGTGCGTGATCAGGAGCTTGAACATGGCGAGCAGCAGCACCGTCGAGGCCACGATCGCGAGGGCATGGCCGAGCACGACCAGCACGATGTTGGGCACCAGCGACTCGGGGTCGATGCCGATCAGGCGCAAGATCGCGGAGGAGAAGCCGGTGACGGCCCCGGAGATGGCCACCGAGGTCAGCAGGATCAGGCCGATGAGCAGCAGGGTGCCGAGGTCGCGCAGCTTGCCGAGCACGAAGTTGGGCTGCTCGCCGCGCGGCGTCACGAACATCACCCCGAGCGCCTGCCGCATGCCCGAGAGCCAGCCGAGGCCGGAGTAGATCACGCCGACGAGGCCGAACAGGCCGACGGTGGCGGCGTAGTCCTCGATGTCGCGGATCCGCACCTGGCCGTCGCCGGTGCCGACCACGCCGGGCAGCAGGTTGTTGATCTCCTGGGCCATCTGGGGTCGGATCCCGGGGTAGATCCCGGCGAGCCTTGCCGACCACGAAGAACGCGAGCGCCAGGATCGGGAAGACCGCGAGGAAGCCGAAGAACGTGACCGCACCCGACTGGGCGTTGCCGTTGACGCTGCCGTAGTGCTGGACCATCCGGATCGTGTGGTCGATCCAGCCGTGCTGCTCGCGCAGGTCGGCCAGCTTGGTGGTCACGCGCTCTTTCAGTGAAGCCATACGAGGGCCTTACCCACCGTGGGCGGCAGCCAACACGAAGTCGCGCGTGGGCACCCAACCGGTGGCGTCGTCGTGGACGTAGAGCGAGAACCGGTCCACGGGGAACGCGCAGTCGAAGGACGCCATCTCCTCGAAGGCCCTGTCCAGGCGCTCGTCGGGGAGGTCGTGGGCCACCGTGACATGCGGGTGGTAGGGGAAGGTGAGGTCCGCCACCAGCGGGCCGCGACGCACGGAGCCGGCCAGCTGCTCGCAGGCCGAGATGCCCTCGGCGACGGTGATGAACACGACCGGGGAGACCGGGCGGAAGGTGCCGGTGCCACGCAGGTGGATCTGGAACTCGCGGTTGACCGCGGACGCCTCGGCGAGGTGGCGCTCGACGTCGGGCACGGCGTCCACGGGGACGGCGAAGGGCGGCATCAGCGTGATGTGGGTGGGGATGCCGTGGGCGGTGTCGTCGCCGAGGGCGGTGCGGTACTCCTGCAGCTCGGCGCCCCAGGGGTCGGGCACGGCGATCGCCACACCGATGGTGGTGCTCGTCGCGGAAGGGCTCGTCACGGCGCTCGTCACGGGGGCGACCCTAGCGGGCGGCGACGAAGCCGACACGGTCGTAGACGTCGGCCAGGGTCCGCTCGGCCACGGCTCCGGCGCGCTCGGCTCCGTCGCGGAGCACAGCGTCCAGCTGGGCGCGGTCGTCGAGCAGCGCGAGCGTCCGGTCGCGGAAGGGGGTGACGACCTCGACCACGACCTCGGCGAGGTCCTTCTTGAGGTCGCCGTAGCCGCGACCGTCGTAGGAGGCGACGAGGTCGTCGATGCTGCGGCCGGTGAGGGCGGCGTAGATCGTCAGCAGGTTGGAGACCCCGGGCTTCTCGTCGCGGTCGAAGCGGATCTCGCTGCCGGAGTCGGTGACCGCCGAGCGGATCTTCTTCGCCGAGATCGTGGGGGCGTCGAGCAGCTCGATGATGCCGGCGGGCGAGGAGGCCGACTTCGACATCTTGGCGGTCGGCTCCTGGAGGTCGGCGATCTTCGCGGTCGCCTTGAGGATGTAGGGCTCGGGCAGCCGGAAGGTCTTCTTGTAGCGATGGTTGAACCGTTGCGCGAGGTCGCGGGTCAGCTCGAGATGCTGGCGCTGGTCCTCGCCGACCGGGACGTACTGCGGCCGGTAGAGCAGGATGTCGGCGGCCTGGAGGACCGGGTAGGTGAACAGCCCGACGGACGCCGCGCCCTCACCGCCCTTGGCGGACTTGTCCTTGAACTGCGTCATCCGGCGCGCCTCGCCGAAGCCGGTCAGGCACTGCAGCACCCACCCGAGCTGGGCGTGCGCGGGCACCTGCGACTGCACGAAGATCGCGGACCGCGCGGGGTCGACCCCCATCGCGAGCAGCTGTGCGGCGGCGACCAGGCAGCGTTCGCGCAGCTGCCTGGGGTCCTGCTCGACCGTGATCGCGTGCAGGTCGGCGATGAAGAAGAACGGCTCGTGCTCGTCCTGCAGCGCCACCCACTGCCGCAGCGCGCCGAGGTAGTTGCCGAAGTGGAAGGAGTCGGCCGTCGGCTGGATCCCGGACAGGACCCGTGGGCGGGAGGTGGGTGCGACGTCGGGCATGTCGGCATTCTTCCAGGGTCGTCCGGAGGCCTCACGGCTGCGGGGTGATCCCGCGGGCGGCGAGCAGCTCCTCGCGCTTCCAGGCGTAGCCGACCATCCAGGTCGGCAGGTAGCGGTAGAAGCGGATGTCCTCGCCCCACGTGTGGGGGTCGGAGCCGTAGTGCCGGATCCAGTGGGCGAGCGTCTCGTCGTGATCGGCATCCGTGGCAGCGACCTCCTCCACGCGACCGTGGCTGAGCATCGCGAGCTCCTCGTTGTCGACGTGCGCGACGCTGAAACCGGTCGGCGCCGCGTGCGCCCGGTCTTGGCGCGCCGTACGGCGGTGGTGAACGACCAGGTGGCGTGCAGGAAGTGGCCGTCGACGGCGGACTGATCCGCGGCTCGACCCGCGGCCGTGACGGTGGCCAAGGTGAGCACCTTCATGCCGGTGAGCAGCGGCACGAGGTCGGCGGGCGGTCAGCGTCCGGTCGCCGTCGATGATGCTGCGGAAGTGGTCGGTGGCGCGGCCGTGGGAGCGCGTCGAGGAGCGCCTGCAACGCGGGTGATCTCGTCGTCGGTCTGGTACATGGCGTCGACGCTAGCCCGCAGCGCCGACCACGGGAACTAGCTCCGCGCCCGCTCGTGCTCCGGATCCGGCTCCGGGGCCGGCTGCTGCTCCGGCTCCTGCTCGGGGCGGGGCAGCGCGGGGTCGAGCATCGGCGGGATGCCGGTGACCAGCACCCGGCCCACCCGCCGGCCGTCGACCTCGCGTACGACGATCCGGCGGTCGCCGTAGTCCACCCAGTCGTCGACGTCGGGCACCCGGCCGATCTGTTGCGATCACGTAGCCGGCGACGGTCTCGTAGGGCCCCTCGGGCAGCTGCAGGCCGGTCGCCTCGGCGAAGTCGTCCAGGTTCAGCAGGCCGTCGACCTCGCGCGGGCCGTCGGCGGGGCGTCCTTCGCCTCGACCTCCTCGTCGTACTCGTCGTAGATCTCCCCGATGACCTCCTCGATGAGGTCCTCCAGGGTGACGATGCCGTCGGTGCCGCCGTACTCGTCGACGACGATCGCGAGGTGCTGGTTCTCCGGCGCATCTCGCTCAGCGCCGTCAGCACCCCGGCCGTCCCGGGCAGGCGCTTGACCTCGCGGCGAGGTCGCCGACGGTCGCGGCACGGCCGGCCGGATGGCTGGGCAGGAACAGGTCGCGCACGTGCACGAACCCGACCACGTCGTCCGGCTGCCGGCCGAGACCGGGAAGCGGGCGCAGTTGGAGTCGGCGACCTGCCTGGCGGCCCGGCTGGCCGTCATCGAGGCGTCCAGGAAGGCGACCTCGGTGCGCGGGGTCATGACCTCGCGGACCTCGCGGTCGCCGGCCCGGAAGACCTCGTCGATGAGGCGCCGCTCGTCGCTGCCGAGCGACTCGTGCGCCGCGACCAGGTCGCGCAGCTCCTCCTGGCGGATCGACTCGCCGCTCACCTTCGGGTCGCCGCCGAGCAGCCGCACCAGCACGGTTGGTGGACTGCGACAGCAGCCAGATGACCGGGCGCGGAGAGCGTCGCGATCGGGTTCGACGGCGGGCCGACGATCAGCGAGAAGCCCTCGGCGCGCTGCAGCGCCAGCCGCTTGGGGGTCGAGCTCGCCGACGACCAGCGACACGTAGGTGATCGCGACGGTGACCAGGACGAGCGAGAGCGTGCCGGCCGACCCGCTCGGGACGCCACCGCGTCCAGGCGGCGCAGCGGCGCGGCGAGCGTGCTCGCACCGAACGCGGCCGAGAAGAACCCGGCCAGCGTGACACCGACCTGGACGGCGGCGAGGAAGCGGTTGGGGTCGCTGAGGAGCGCGCGGGGACCGCCTTGCCGCGGCGCCCCCGGGCCATCCGCGACCTGGGACTCGCGCAGGGAGACCAGGGCGATCTCGGCGCCGGAGAAGATGCCGCCGATCAGGACGAAGGACGATGACCAGCCCGATGTTGGTGAGCGTGCCGTTCATGGTCTGTCACTGTCGTCCATGCCCTCCACGATAAGGGTTTGCCCCCGGCACGCCGAGTCGGCAGGGTGTGGCGGTGAAGTTCCCCGAAGACGTCCCCGTGCTCACCGACGGCGTCGTCACCCTGCGCGCCCACGCCGCCGCCGACGTGGACGGCGTCCTGGAGCAGTGCCTCGACCCGCTCAGCCGGCGCTGGACCGGCGTCCCGCTCGACTACACGCGCGACGACGCCGTTGGCTTCGTGGGTGGGCGGGCCCCCGCCGCGTGGGCGGAGAGCACCTCTGGATGTTCGCCGTCGAGGCCCGCGACGACGACGGCACGCCCGCGCTTCTGCGGCACCGTGGAGCTCCGCGACGAGGGTGCCGGCCGGGCCGAGATCGCCTACGGCGCCCACCCGTGGGCCCGGGGCCGCGGCGTGGTCCCACCGGGCGCTGACGCTGCTGCTGGACTGGGGCTTCAGCAAGCACCGGCTGAGCACGGTGATCTGGTGGGCCAACCGCGGCAACTGGGCGTCCCGGCGGGCCGCGTGGCGGCTGGGGTTCAGCATGGGACGGGACCGTGGCGCAGTGGCTGCCGAAGCGCGGCGAGCTGACCGACGCGTGGGTCGGGACGCTGCTCACCGACGACGACCCGCGCACCCCCTGGCTCGCGGTGCCGCGGCTGGCCGGGGACCGCGTCGTCCTGCGCGCCTTCCGCGCCGACGACGCCGCCCGGGTGGTGGAGGCGTGCTCCGACGCCCGCACCGCGCACTGGCTGTGGCGGATGCCGCGGCCCCCTATACGCTCGCGGACGCCTCCGCCTACCTGGAGTCCCGCACCGAGCAGCTGGCCACCGGCTCGGGCGTGAGCTGGGCGCTCGCCGACCCGGTCACCGGCGAGCTCCTGGGGGCGATCGCTGCGTTCGACCTCGTCGCGGGACGGGACGCCGAGATCGGCTACTGGACCCACCCGGCCGCCCGCGGACGCGGCCTGATGACCGAGGCGCTGGGCCTGGTGCTGCGGCAGGCGTTCACGCCGGTGGCGGAGGGCGGGCTGGGCCTGGTCCGGGTCGCGATCAGCGCCGCCGACGGCAACACCGCCTCGCTGCACGTCTGGGATCGAGGCCAACGGCTGTGCGTGCCGGCGGGGGCCGGGAGCGGCGCGCGCTCCGGCTCGGGGACGGCAGCCTGGTGGACTGCCTCGGCTACGACCTGCTGCTGGAGGAGGTACGCCGGCTCGAGCTCGCCGCGCTGAGGGGTGTCGTCGTCGACGCGCGCGGGCGGGACCGCCGCGACGCGCGACGGCGCTCGACGAGCATGCCGAGGCCGAACACCAGGAGCCCGGCGAGGGCGAGCCCGGCGCCCAGCAGGCTGGGGGCCCGGTAGCCGAGACCGTCGGCGATGACGACCGCGCCGAGCCAGGCGCCGAGCCGTTGGCGATGTTGAGCGCCGAGTGGTTCAGGGCCGCGCCGAGCATCTGCGCGTCCCCGGCGGCATGCATCAGCCGCATCTGCAGGTTGATCGCGAGTACCGAGCCGACGGCCCAGGACCGCGACCTCAACCAGGAGGAGCATCGGAATCCGGCGTACGGCGAGATCAGGCCGACCAGCACCGGCGACCACGATGCTGGCGAGGAACGCGGCGATCAGGACCGAGCGGACGACGTCCCAGTCCGCCATCCGCCCGGCGACCCAGGTGCCGACGACCGAGCCGATGCCGAACGCCAGCAGGAAGAGCGGGATCGGGCGTCGGGACGGCCGGCGACGTCGGTGACGAGCGGGGCGACGTAGCAGTACATCGCGAAGATCCCGCCGAAGCCGATCATCCCCGCGCGCCACGCGTACAGCACCCGCGGCTTCGTGAGTGCGGTCAGCTCGGCACGGACGGTGGCCGCGGGGTCACCGGGCGTCGAGGCGGCATGAACACGTGGCCGCACCGCGGTGAGCGACGGTGACGCCCAGCACCGCCCAGTAGGCGGTGCGCCAGCCGAAGCCCTGACCGAGCCAGGTGCTCGCCGGCACGCCCGCGACGGTGGCCACCGACAGGCCGAGCATCACCCGCGGCATCGCGCGACCGCGGCGCTCGGGGCGACCAGGGACGCGGCGATCAGCGACGCCACACCGAAGTAGGCACCGTGCGGGAGGCCGGCGATGAACCGGGCGATCATCACCTGGCCGTAGCCGTGCGCCGATGCGGTCACGGCGTTGCCGACACCGAGCGCCAGCACCAGGCGCGACTGCGAGTCCGCGCGCGGCAGTCGCGCGGCCAGCGACACGATCACCGGGGCGCCGACCACCACCCCGAGCGCGTACGCCGTGATGATGTGCCCGGTCTGGGCGATCGACTCGCTGATCCCCTCGGCGATCTCGGGCAGCAGCCCCATCGTGACGAACTCGGTGGTGCCGATCGCGAACCCACCGGTGGCGAGCGCGAACAGGGCGAGGGGCACGTTGGTGCGGGAGGACACGAAGCAGTTCCTAGCGGTGGCGCGGGGACGGGGGCGGCTGACGATGACGCAGCGCTCCCCGTCCCAAGTCCCGCGGACGGCGGGCTATTCCCCGGCGGCGGTGGCTAGAGCTTCGCCGCCAGCACCGACAGCGCGTTCAACGTGCGCGGACGGCCGCATCACGGCCTCCGCCAGCTCGCGTCGGGACGGTAGTAGCCACCGATGTCGGCGGGGAGCCCTGTACGGCCAGCAGCTCCACGGCGTGATGGCGTCCTCGCGTCCTTGAGGGCCGGGCGAGCCGGCTGAACGCCGTCGGCCAGCTCGGCGTCCTCGGACTGCGCGGCCAACTGCTGGGCCCAGTAGAGCGCCAGGTAGAAGTGGCTGCCGCGGTTGTCGATCTAGCCGACCTTGCGGGCCGGCGACTTGTTCTCGTTGAGCAGCGTCTCCGTCGCGCCGTCCAGCGTGTCGGCCAGGACCTGGGCCCGCGCGTTGTCGGTGAGCCGGCCAGATGGCGCAGGCTCTCGGCCAGGGCCAGGAACTCGCCGAGGCTGTCCCAGCGGAGGTGGTTCTCCTTGATCAACTGCTGCACGTGCTTCGGCGCCGAACCGCCGGCGCCGGTCTCGAACAGGCCGCCGCCGTTCATCAGCGGCACCACCGACAGCATCTTGGCGCTGGTGCCCAGTTCGAGGATCGGGAACAGGTCGGTGAGGTAGTCGCGGAGCACGTTGCCGGTGACCGAGATGGTGTCCTCGCCCCGGCGGATCCGGTCGATCGAGATCTTGATCGCCTCGACCGGGGCGAGGATCGATAGTCCAGACCGTCGGTGTCGTGATCGGCGAGGTAGGTGTTCACCTTCTCGATCAGGTTCCGGTCATGGGCGCGGGTCTCGTCGAGCCAGAAGATCGCCGGCGTCCCCGCGCGCGGGCGCGGGTGACCGCGAGCTTGACCCAGTCGCGGATCGGCACGTCCTTGGTCTGGCAGGCGCGCCAGATGTCGCCGGCGCTCGACGTGGTGCTGACGAGACCTCCCCGGCGGAGTTGATCACCTCGACGGTGCCCGGCGGCCGTGATCTCGAACGTCTTGTCGTGGCTGCCGTACTCCTCCGCCTTCTGCGCCATCAGGCCGACGTTGGGCACCGAGCCCATGGTGGCCGGGTCGAACGCGCCGTTGGCGCGGCAGTCGTCGAGGACGACCTGATAGATCCCCGCGTACGAGCTGTCCGGCAGCACCGCCAGCGTGTCGGCCTCGCCGCCGTCCGGGCCCCACATGTGCCCGGAGGTGCGGATCATCGCCGGCATCGAGGCGTCGACGATCACGTCGCTCGGCACGTGCAGGTTGGAGATCCCCTTGTCGGAGTTGACCATCGCCAGCGCCGGGCCGTCGGCCAGACCCTGCTCGATCGCGGCCTTGATCTCGTCACCGTTGGGCAGCGCGCCGAGCCCGGACAGGCGCACCGAGGCCGTCGTTGGGGCTCAGCCCCGGCCGCGGCGCAGCTCGGCCCCGTACTGCTCGAACACCGCGGGCAGGAAGGCGCGGACGACGTGACCGAAGATGATCGGGTCGGAGACCTTCATCATCGTGGCCTTGAGGTGCACGCGAGAACAGCACGTCCTCGGCCTTGGCCCGGGCGATCTGCTCGGTCAGGAACGCGCCGCAGCGCGGCGACGCGCATCACGGTCGCGTCGACGATCTCGCCGGCCAGCACCGGGAGGCCGTCCTTGCAGCACCGTGGCGGTGCCGTCGTCGGCCGACGTGCTCGATGCGCAGCATGTCGTCGGCGGCGCAGCACGACGGACTTCTCGTTGGACCGCGGAAGTCGTCGGCCGTCATGTGCGCCACGTTGGTCTGCGAGTCGGGGGACCAGGCGCCCATCGAGTGCGGGTGGGCTTGGCGTAGTTCTTCACCGAGGCGGGGGCGCGGCGGTCGGAGTTGCCCTCGCGCAGCACCGGGTTGACCGCGGTGCCCTTGACCTTGTCGTAGCGGGCCCGGACGTCGCGCTCCTCGTCGGTGGACGGTCGTCGGGGTAGTCCGGCAGCGCGAAGCCCTGCGCCTGCAGCTCGGCGATCGCGGCCTTCAGCTGCGGGGATCGACGCGCAGATGTTCGGGCAGCTTGATGATGTTGGCCTCGGGGCGGGTGGCCAGCTCGCCGAGCTCGGCCAGCGCGTCGGGGATCCGCTGCTCGGCGGCCAGCCGGTCGGCGAACGCGGCGATGATCCGGCCCGCGAGCGAGATGTCCCGGGTCTCGACCGCCACCCCGGCGGTCGGCGAAGGCCGTCGATGATCGGCAGGAACGAGTACGTCGCCAGGCGCGGCGCCTCGTCGGTCTGGGTGTAGATGATCTTTGGAGTCCGACACCGGTGCTCCGTTTCACGTGGTGGGAAGTTTCTTGACGTCAAGATATCTCACCGGGTCACGGCAACGCTACCGGGACCGGGCACCGGCCAGACCCGTCTCGTCGTCGGGCGCACGGTGCGCACCGACCGCGTGACGTGCTCCCGCGCCGCCCCCCATCCGACGCGGCTCACCGTGAACGGCGCCCAGCCGCGCGCACATCGTGCGGGGTGGCTGACGTGCCCGAGGCACGTCCACGACCAGGCCGGTGATCGCCACCAGGCACGCCAGCGGCGCCGCGGCCGCCCAGGCCTGCGGCCGGCAGCGCCGGGTAGTGGACCGGGAACGCTCCCGGGTCGGCGGCCGCGTCGCCGCCGTACAGCTCCGGCAGCCGGTAGCCGACCCCCTCCGACGCCGCGACAGCCCGGCGGTCAGCCGCGGCGGCCTCCTGGCACCCGGCCCTCGGCGCCAGCCCGCGGACCGCCACCGCGGTGTCGTGCGGCCACACCGAGCCGCCGTGGTAGCTGAGCCGGGAGTACCGGCGGCGAGCGCTGGTCAGCGTGCGCAGGCCGAAGCCCGAGGACAGCTCCGGCGCGGTGAGCACCGCGACGACCCGGTCGACCTGCGCCTCGGTCAGGATGCCGGTGCCCAGCAGGTGCCCCATGTTCGAGGTCACCGAGTCCACCGGCGCCCCGTCGCCGTCCAGGGCGATCGCCACGTGGCCGCCCTCGGGCGTCGCGACCCAGAACGCCCGGGCGAACCGCTCGCGCAGCGCCGCGGCCCAGCCGCGCGAGGCCGTCGACCGGCGGCTCGCCGAACGCCTCCAGCAGCGCCGCGCCGCGCGACCGCCGCCTCGTAGGCGTAGCCCTGCACCTCGCTGAGCGCGATCGGGGCCTCGGCCAGCCGGCCGTCGGCGAACTGCACCGAGTCGCACGCTGTCCTTCCAGCCCTGGTTGGCCAGGCCGTGCCCGGACGGGTCGACGTAGCGCAGCCACCCGGACTCCGCGGACTGCGCGAGCACCCACTCCAGGCACCCGCGTACGGCGGGCAGCAGCGCGGCGACCTGGTCGCGGTCGGCGCCCCACCGCCAGGCGTCGGCCAGCGTGCAGACGAACAGCGGGGTGGCGTCGACGGTGCCGTAGTAGACCGGGGGGCGCCGCATCCCGCCGAGCTCGAGGGTGGCCGTTGCGGACCTCGTGCAGGATCTTGCCGGGCTGCTCCTCCGAGTCCGGGTCGACGGCCGGCGCCCTGGCGGCGGGCCAGGGCGCGCAGCGTGGAGAGCGCCAGGTCGGTGCCGAAGCGGCATCAGCAGCCGGGCGACCGCCAGCGAGTCCCGGCCGAACAGGGTCAGGAACCACGGGGCGCCCGGCCGCGACGAACGGGTCCTCTCGTCGCTCATCAGCAGCCCGGCCAGGTCCGCGAGCTCTAGCGGCGCGTCGCCGACAGCCGGAGGTCGGGAGCCTCCACACGCGACGCGGCGCCCCACGGCGCCCGCCCGCCGGGCCCTATCGAGGGGTGGCGTGGCGGCGCTCGACAGCCGGACCCGGGCCGCGACGAGTCCCCGGCGCGACGGTGGTCGTCCAGGTCACTCGACGCCCCGCGTCCACGTCGTCGGGGCCGGGGTCGAGCGCCACGCTCGCAGGCCCCGGTCGTCACGGCGCCGGCCACGGTCGGCCTGGTGCGTCTCCCCCGACGCGTCCGCGGTCGCCGAGGTGCCGCCCGTCGCGGACGCCGCCATCGGGGCCAGGTCGGTCGACAGGTCGACGTACAGCGTGAGCTCGACGCGCTCCTGCGCACGCGAGGCGACCTCCATCGTCTCGACGAGGCCCGGCGGGGTCAGCGTCCGTCGGCGGTCGAGGGTGACCTGCGGGTCGGTATCGCCCACCGCCCAGCCGCCGGGCGACATAGGTGTACGCCTGCGGTCGGCGCCGCCGAGGTCGGACCCGACCAGCTCCAGGTCGCTGCCGGGGACCGAGACAGGCCAGCTCTGCGAGCAGGCGTACGTCGTCCACGAACCACCCCTGGACGCCGGCGCGGCCGCATCTGACCGTCGCGGGCCGAGGCACAATGGCGGGTGCGGCGACGCTCACCGCCAGGTCGTTGAGGACGGGGGTCAGCGGCACGGTCACGGTCGCGAGCCTATGAGGGGGCCCACGCACGCGACCGGCAGCCTTGCTAGCGTCGGCGGCGATCGGACCACTAGAACCCTGGAGCGTGTCATGAGTACTCCCGTCAAGGTCGCCGTCACCGGGGCCGCCGGCCAGATCGGCTACAGCCTCCTGTTCCGGATCGCCTCGGGCGACCTGCTGGGGCCCGAGCAACCGGTCGCCCTCTCGCTGGTCGAGATCCCGCCGGCCATGGGGGCGATCGAGGGCGTCGTGATGGAGCTCGACAACTAGCGTTTCCCGCTGGTGGCGAGCATCGACACCGCCGACAACCCCGAGCAGGGCTTCGACGGCGCGAACGTCGCCCTGCTCGTCGGCTCCCGGCCAAGGGGGCCGGGCATGGAGCGCAAGGACCTCCTTCGAGGCGAACGGGGCGATCTTCACCGCCCAGGGCCGGGCGCTGAACGGCACCGCGGCCGACGACATCCGGATCCTGGTCGTGGGCAACCCGGCGAACACCAACTGCCTGATCGCCATGAACAACGCCAAGGACGTCCCGGCCGAGCGGTTCACCGCCATGACCCGGCTCGACCACAACCGTGCCCTGGCCCAGCTCCGGCCAGAAGCTCGACCGGCCGGTGACCGCCATCCGCAGGATGACGATCTGGGGCAACCACTCGGCCACCCAGTACCCCGACCTCTTCCACTGCGAGGTCGACGGCAAGGTGGCCGCCGAGGCCGTGGGCGACCAGGCCTGGATCGAGAACGAGTTCATCCCGACCGTGGCCAAGCGTGGCGCCGCGATCATCGAGGCCCGCGGCTCGTCGCTCGGCCGCCTCCGCCGCCATCGGCCACGATCGACGCCGCCCGCGACTGGCTGCACGGCACCGCCGAGGGGGACTGGGTGTCGATGGCCGTGCGCGAGCGACGGCTCCTACGGCGTCCCCGAGGGCCTCGATCTCAGCTCCTTCCCGGCGTCACCCAGCCAGCGACGGGGACTGGGAGATCGTCGCGGGCCTCGAGCATCGACGACTTCTCCCGCGGCCGGATCGACGCCAGCGTCGCCGAGCTTGTCGAGGAGCGCGACGCGGTGCACGGAGCTCGGGCCTGATCTGGGCTCGACCCGTGCCCGGCGGCGCCGGACGGCGAACCCGGCGTGCCGTCCGGCTACGGCGCTGGTCGGGTGCGGTCGCTCGCCAGCGCGATCAGAGCCACGACCCGCACCCGGCGAGCATCAGCACGTCGGACCAGCTTGCGGCGCACCCGCAGCATCGCCGGCGCCGCGTCGGAGAGCGCCGAGCCGCACGAGGGCGGCCGACGCAGCAGCCCGGCGGCCGATCCACGCGTGACCCTCGGCGCGCCACGCGGCCGAGGACGCGATCACCAGCCCGACGACCAGCGGCGCGAGCACGCGGTGAGGTAGACCAGCCCGCCGAACGTCTGGTGGCCGGCGAGCGGGCTCGTCCGTCCGCGGCCGCCGACCTGGGCTGCTCCTGCGGCGGCGCCTGACGATGTTGGACGAGCAGCATCGCGCGGGTCATCGGACCGCACCCCGCCCGGGTTCGGGCGAGACCCAGCCGGCGACGTCGTGGGACCGTCGCGGCGCGACGTCGCCGGCCAGCTTGCCGTCGACGCGCGAGACCGCCTACGTCGAGCACCGCCGCACCGGGCTTGACCATGTCGGCGCTGATGATCGCCGGGCACGCCGGCCGCGGCGACGACGATGTCGGCGGTGCGGCGTCGTGGCGCCGCCAGGTCACGGGTGCCGGTGTGGCACAGGGTGACGGTGGCGTTCTCGCTGGCCGGGTCAGCAGCAGCCCGAGCGGCCGTGCCGACCGGTGACCCCGCGACCGACCACGACGACCGTCGGCGCCCTTGATCTCCACGCCGTGGCGACGCAGCAGCTCCACGATCCCGAAGGGTGTGCACGGCAGCGGCGCCGGCCTGCCGAGCACCAGCCAGCCCAGGTTGGTCGGGTGCAGGCCCGTCGGCATCGGCTCGGCCGAGGGTCGAGCTGCGCCGAGCGACGGCGTTCTCGTCGAGCTGCTTCGGCAGCGGCAGCTGCACGACGTAGCCGGTGCAGGCCGGCCCGGCGTTCAGCCGCGCGAGCGTGCTCCTCGAGCTCGGCCTGCGTGGTGGTGTCGGGCAGGCCGAGCCGCGGCAGCGCCGCGACGGCGACACGCCGCGGACAGGCCTTGTGCTTGCCGCCGACGTACCACGTCGAGCCCGGGTCGTTGCCGGCCAGTGACGGTGCCGAGGCCGCGAGGACGACGCCCGCGGGCCCGCCGGGCGTCGGCGCGCGGCGGTCAGCTCAGCCCTTGGTCGCCTTCGCAGTCGCCGTACCGTCCAGGATCTGTGCGCTCACGGTGCCCCTTCGTGCTGGGTGGGAGGTCAGTGGCAGAAGTGCCGGGACGCCGGTCGAGGTGCGTGGTCGACGCCGGCCTGCCTCGAGGGCCGCGACCACCTCGGCGTCGCGCACGGACCCGCCGGGCTGCACGATCGGCCCGCGACGCCCGCGTCGAGGAGGACCTGCGCGCCGTCGGCGAAGGGGAAGAAGGCGTCGGAGGCGGCCACCGAGCCGGCCGCCCGCCCGGCGCCAGGCGCAGGTCCGCCGCGAGCCGGCAGGAGTGGACCCCGGTTGGCCTGCCCATCCCGACGCCGACCGAGGCGCCGTCCCGGGCGCAAGCAGGATCGCGTTGGACTTCACCGCGCGCACGGCCTTCCAGGCGAACTCCAGGTCGGCGACGCGGCCGCCCCGGTCGCGAGCGTCCAGGTGGCCGGGTCGTCGCCACCCTGGTCGACCACGGCGTCGACGTTGTCACGGGCCTGCGGCAGACGTGCGGGCCGAGATCGCTCGCGTCTCGATGCCGCCGCGGGCCAGCGGGCCGCACTCCAGCACCCGGACGCTCTTCTTGCGCGCCAGCACCTCGACCGCGCCGTCCTCGTAGCCCGGGGCGACGACGACCTCGGTGAATACCTCCGCGACCTGCTCGGCCATCTCGACGCTGACCGGTACGTTGCTGGCGATGACGCCGCCGAACGCCGAGACCGGGTCGCAGGCGTGCGCCTTGCGGTGCGCCTGCGCCGCGTCGGCGCCGACCGCGATGCCGCACGGGTTGGCGTGCTTGATGATCGCGACGGCCGGCTCGTCGAAGTCGTTGAGACCGCGCGGCGGGCCGCGTCGGCGTCGACGTAGTTGTTGTAGGACATCTCCTTGCCGTGGTGCTGGGTCGCCTGCGCGAGCCCACCCTCGGGGTGATTCCGTTGGTGTACAGCGCGGCCCGCTGGTGCGGGTTCTCGCCGTAGCGCAGCACCGCGGACTTGTCCCAGGTGCCGCCGATCCACGCCGGGAACCCGGTGCCCTCGGAGGTGTCGGTGACCACGCTGCCCATCCACGAGGCGACGTTCACGTCGTAGGTCGCGGTGTGCACGAACGCGTCCGCGGCGAGTCTGTCGGCGCTGCTGGAGGGTCGTGCCTCCGGCGCGTACGGCGTCCAGCACGTCGCCGTACTGCGCGGGAGAGGTGACGATCGTGACGGAGGGGTGGTTCTTGGCGGCGGCGCGCACCATCGACGGGCCGCCGATGTCGATCTGCTCGATGCACTCGTCGGGCGAGGCGCCGCTCTCGACGGTGTCGGTGAAGGGGTAGAGGTTCGAGACCACGAGGTCGAACGCCTCGATGCCGAGCTCCGCCAGCTGGGCGCGGTGCGCCTCCAGACGGCGGTCGGCCAGGATGCCGGCGTGCACCGCGGGGTGCAGCGTCTTGACCCGGCCGTCGAGGCACTCCGGGAAGCCGGTGAGGTCCTCCACCTGCGTGACCGGGACGCCCGCGGCGGCGATCCGGCCCGCGGTCGAGCCGGTCGAGACCAACGCGACACCGGCCTCGTGCAGGCCGCGTGCCAGCTCGTCGAGCCCGGTCTTGTCGTAGACCGAGACCAGGGCCCGCGCACCGGCAGGCGGGCGTCGTCGGGGTTCGGCATGGGACTCCTCATCGCGTCGTGTTGTCGATGAGGCACCCAGGCGTTCGATGCGCTCGACGTCACTCCCTGGTGGTGTCCCGCCTACGCCAGTCGTGTGGCCGCCAGCCTAGGTGACCGGCCCGCCGATGCGCACCTTGCGGCCGGACACCGTGAACCCCTGCCGCGCCATCGCGCCCACGGTGTCCACCAGCATCCGGCGCTCGGCGACCTTCATCCGCTCGTGCAGCGCCTCGACGTCGTCGTCGTCCTCGACCGGGACTGCCGTCTGCGCGACGATCGGGCCGGTGTCGACGCCGGCGTCCACGACGAACAGCGTCGCGCCGCTCACCTTCACGCCGTACTCCAGCGCGTCGGCGGGGCCGCGCATGCCGGGGAACGCCGGCGACAGCGCCGGGTGCGTGTTGAGGGTGCGGCCGCCGAAGACCTCCAGGAACGCCGCTCCGGTGAGCTTCATGAACCCGGCCAGCACCACGAGGTCGGGCTGGTGCGCCTCCACCGAGGTGGTCAGAGCCGCGTCCCAGTCCGCCCGGGTGTCGAAGTCGCGGACGCGGTGCACGAAGGTCGGTACGCCGGCCCGCTCGGCGCGCGCCAGCCCCTCGATGTCGTGCCGGTCGGCCCCCACCGCGACCACCTGCGCGCCGTACGCCGGGTCCGTGCCGGCCTCGAGCAGTGCCTGCAGGTTGGTCCCGCCCCCGGAGACGAGCACGACCAGGCGGGCGGGGCGACGAGGCATGCGGCAGAGGCTACCGACCCCGAGGGCTCAGGAGCGGCGGGACCACCAGGTGGCGACGACGCCGCCGACGAGTCCCCCGACGCCCATCGCGACGGTCGCGGAGACCAGGGTGGGCACCAGGTCCGCTCCGATGTCGGCCATCCGGCCGGGTCCCACCGCACCACCGGCGAGCGCGATCAGTCGCGGTGAGCAGCAGCCCGCTGCCCAGGCCCCGGAGCCGAGCCCGCGCACGGCGCCAGCCTCGTAGTCGAGCACCGGGTGCCGCCGGACCACCAGGACGGCGGCGAGCGCGCCGGCCAGCACGGGTGCGGCCGCGAGCGCGGTCAGCCAGGCCGGCTGCGCGCCGCTCGGTCGGGCAGGGCCGCCAGCAGCGGGAAGGCGGGCACCGGGCCCAGGGCGACCACGGACGGGGAGACCAGCGTGCCGGTGCCGACGGCGAAGCCGGGGCCGAGCAGGTAGGACGAGCCGAGCAGCGCCGCGTTGGGAGCGACGGCCGCGACCAGCCCGGTGGAGAGCAGGCCGCCGGGGTGCCGGCGTGCAGCCGGGACAGCACGCTCGCCGCCGACCCGAGGTCGAGCACGAGCGCGACCGCGAGCAGCAGGGCCCCTGCGGCGGCCATCAGCAGGGCGCCCGCGAGGGTCCCTTGGAGGATGGCGCGCAGCCACTCGGGCACCGCCTCCCGCCGGCCAGCGACCGGCTGCCCGCGACCAGACCGGTGCCGCCGCCGAGCAGGGCGACCACGAGGCGCCGCCGAAGGCGCGCGAGCCCAGGCTGGGTCGGCCTCGGGGTGGCGGCCAGCACGGCGGTCGTCGAGGGCGACCACGGCGTAGAGACCCGGCCAGCACGAGCACGCGGCCCCGAGCGCGACACCGCGGACGTCCTCGACAGTCGGAGGTCGTCCGCCGCCCAGCGACCCAGCCGGTGCGCGACGTACGGCACAGCCAGGGTGAGACCCAGCGGCAGCAGGGTCACGGTCGCGCTGACCCCGCCGACCGGCCAGGTCGCAGCCGCGCACCGTGCGCGAGGAGCCAGCCGTCCGCGCCGACCCGGATCGCGTCGCGGGTGTCGCCGTGGGTGCCGGCGTCGGAGGCGAACCAGCCGACGAGCCCCAGCGCCATGCAGCCCACCAGGACCGCGCCGGAGGCGACCGCACCGGCCAGCGCGGCCCCGAGCGCCAGGGGCCGCAGCGGGACGCCACTCGGGGGCGCCGGGGGCGTCCGCAGGTCGGGTGAGCGCAGCAGGTCGGTCATGTCGACCCATCCTCGCCGAGCGTGATGTCGCTCTCGGGGTGCCACGCCGAGTTGGTCCGGTCCCGCCCGCCCTCGTACCGTGGGAGCCCTCGCGCAGCGGCGTGCTGACCCGCCCGGCGCGAGCGCCGACGACGAGAGGGGACGACCGTGGAGGAGCAGTACGACTCCTTCTACCGCTCGACCCGTCGCGACCTGCTGCTGCAGACCTTCGCGCTCACCGGTGACCTGACCGCCGCCCGGGTCGCGGTGCGGGACGCCTACGTCGGCGCCTGGCAGCACTGGCGCAAGGTGTCGCGGCTCGACGACCCGCTGGAGTGGATCCGTCCCCGCGCGTGGCAGCTCGCCCAGCGACGGCACACCGGTCGCATCTGGCACCGCAACAAGGGCCTGGGCGAGCGACACCGGCGGGTGCTCCACGCCCTGTCCGAGCTCCCCGTCGCCCATCGCCGGGTGCTGCTGCTGGTGCGGGTCGCCGGCCTCGAGCCGAGCGACGCCGCCCGCGAGCTCGGCGTCACGCGCGAGACCGCCGAGCGTGAGCTGCGGCTCGCCACCGCGGCGTACGCCGGCGCACTGGACCTCCCCCCGAGGACGTCGCGAGCCCGTGCACGTCCTGGACGACGTGCTCGACTCCGCCGCCCTGCCCCGCGGACCGATCGTGCGCCGCTCGGTCGCAAGCGCCGCCAGACACATACCCTGGTCGGCGCCGCGGCCGCAGCCGTGGTGGCACTGGCATCCGGAGCGTTCGCCTACGAGCCCGACGCGACGAGCGCCGACTCGGTGCGCAGGGTGAAGCCGTCGGCCGACGGCGTCGTCTACCTCGACGGCAACTCGCTCGGCGCCCTGCCGCGCGGCGTCGCCGAGCGCGTCACCGTGACCCTGGAGCACGAGTGGGGCACCGGGCTCATCTCCGCGTGGAACGACGGTCCGTACGCCGACGGGTGGGTCGGCCTGGCCCGGCGGGTCGGGGTCCGCATCGCGCCGCTGGTCGGCGCGACGGCGCCGACGTGCACGTCGGCGACTCGACGACCGTGACGCTGTTCAAGACGATCGTCGCGGCCCGGCGGATGCGGCCCGACCGTAAGGTGCTCGTGCTCGAGCCGACGACCTTCCCGACGGACGCGTACGTCGCCGAGGGCGTGTGGCGGCGCACCCTCGCCCGAGGTCCGCTGGTGCGACCCGGCCGACCCGCGCGCCCTCGTCGACGACGACGTCGCGCTGCTCGCGCTGACCCACGTCGACTTCCGCACCGGTGCGATGTTCGACCTCGCGGCCATCACGGCCGGCGCCCACGACGCGCGGCGCGCTGGTGCAGTGGGACCTGTGCCACTCGACCGGGGCGGTGCCGGTCGACCTGATGGGCGCGGATGCCGACATCGCGGTGGGCTGCACCTACAAGTACCTCAACGGCGGCCCCGGGTCGCCCGCCTTCTCCTGGGTGGCGCCGCGGCACCAGGCCGAGCTCGACCAGCCGATCACCGCCTGGATCGGGCACGCGCGGCCGTTCGCTATGGACCGCTAGTTCCGCCCGCGCGACGGGATCGGCCGGATGGCGTCGGGCACGCCGCCGGTGCTGGCGCTCTCCGCGCTCGACGCCGCGCTGACGGCCTTCGACGGCGTCCAGGTCGCCGTTCTGCGGACCGCCTCGCTCTCGCTCACCGACTTGTTCGTCGAGCTCGTCGACGCGCGGCTCGGCGACACGGTGCGGGTGATCACGCCCCGCGAGCACGCGCGCCGCGGCAGCCAGGTCTCGCTGCGGCACGCCGACGCGTACGGCGTCGTGCAGGCACTCGTCGAGCGCGGGGTGATCGGCGACTTCCGCGACCCCGACGTCGCGCGCTTCGGGTTCGCGCCGTTGTACGTCACCCACGTCGACGTCGTCGGCGCGGTCAGAGACTCGACAGGATGTCGCGCATCAGCTGGGCGGTCTCGGACGGCGTCTTGCCGACCTGAGCCCGGCGGCCTCGAGGGCCTCCTTCTTGGCCTGCGCGGTGCCGGACGAGCCGGACACGATCGCGCCGGCGTGGCCCATGGTCTTGCCCTCCGGCGCCGTGAAGCCCGCGACGTAGCCGACCACCGGCTTGGTGACGTTGTCCTTGATGTAGGCCGCGGCCCGCTCCTCGGCGTCGCCGCCGATCTCGCCGATCATCACGATCGCCTTGGTGTCCGGGTCCTGCTCGAAGGCGGCAGCGCGTCGATGTGCGTGGTGCCGATGATCGGGTCGCCGCCGATGCCGATGGCGGTCGAGAAGCCGTGGTCCGCAGCTCGAACATCATCTGGTAGGTCAGCGTGCCCGACTTCGACACCAGGCCGACCGGACCCGTGCCCGGAGATGTTGGCGGGCCGTGATGCCGACCAGGCACTCGCCGGGCGTGATGATGCCGGGGCAGTTCGGGCCGATGATGCGGGTGCTCTTGCCGGCTCGGCGTAGGCCCAGAACTCCGCGGAGTCCTGCACCGGCACGCCCTCGGTGATGATCGACCAGCAGCGGGATCTCGGCGTCGATCGCCTCGATCGACCGCGTCCTTGGTGAAGGCGGCGGGGACGAAGGCGATCGACGACGTCGGCGCCGGTCTCCTTCATGGCCTCCGCGACGGTACCGAAGACCGGCAGCTCGAGGTCGCCGTGGCGGGTCACGGTGGTCGCCGGCCTTGCGGGCGTTGACGCCGCCGACGACGTTGGTCCCGGCCTTGAGCATCCAGCGCGGTGTGCTTGGTGCCCTCACCGCCGGTGATGCCCTGGACGATGACGCGGCTGTCCTTGTTGACGAAGATCGACATGGGTCAGGCTCCCTTCGAGCCGGCGGCGGCGGCGAGCTCGGCGGCCTTGTCGGCCGCACCGTCCATGGTGTCCACGAGCGTGACGAGCGGGTGGGCGGCCTCGTCGAGGATCCGACGGCCCTCCTCGACGTTGTTGCCGTCCAGCCGTACGACGAGCGGCTTGGTCGGCCTCGTCGCCGAGGATCGTGCGAGCGCACCGCACGATGCCGTCGCGACCGCGTCGCAGGAGGTGATGCCGCCGAAGACGTTGACGAACACGGACCGGACCTGCTCGTCGTGGAGGATCACGTCGAGGCCGTCTGCCATCACCTGCGCGGACGCGCCGCCGCCGATGTCGAGGAAGTTGGCGGGCTTCTGGCCGCCGTGCGCCTCGCCGGCGTAGGCGACGACGTCGAGGGTGGACATCACCAGCCCCGCGCCGTTGCCGATGATCCCGACCGCGCCCGTCGAGCTTGACGTAGTTGAGGCCCTTCTCCTTGGCCTTGGCCTCGAGCGGGTCGGCCGCGCCTTGTCCTCGAAGCGCCGCGTGGTCCTCGTGCCGGAACTCCGCGTTCTCGTCCAGCGACACCTTGCCGTCGAGCGCCTCGAGCTTGCCGCCGGCGAGCTTGGCGAGGGGGTTGACCTCCACCAGCGTGGCGTCCTCCTCGACGAAGACCGTCCCACAGCGACTGCGCCGCGCACGGCCTGGTCGGTGAGGGTCCTCGGGGAAGCTCGGCCGCCGCGACGATCTCGCGCGCCTTCGCCTCGTCGACACCGGTGCTCGCGCTGGATCGGGATCTGCTTCACGGCGTCGGGGTTGGTGTGGGCGACCTCCTCGATCTCCACCCCGCCCTCGACGCTGGCGATGCAGAGGTAGGGAGCGGTTGCTCCGGTCGAGCAGGTAGGAGAAGTAGTACTCCTCCTCGATGGAGGCCGCGGGGACGATCGAGCACCCGGTTGACGGTGAGGCCCTTGATCTCCATCCCGAGGATGT
Source organism: uncultured Actinomycetota bacterium (assembly GCA_963845655.1). Lineage (GTDB taxonomy): Bacteria > Actinomycetota > Actinomycetes > Propionibacteriales > Nocardioidaceae > Nocardioides_B. Next base: position 220,039 of record CAWJTB010000006.1, read on the forward strand.
TCGAGGCGTGCTCCTCGGCCTCCTCGGGGGTCTTGGCGACCTTGACGCCGCCGGCCTTGCCGCGACCGCCCGCCTTGACCTGCGCCTTGACGACGACGACGCCACCGATCTCCTCGGCGGCGGCGCGGGCTTCGGCGACGGTCTCGACCGTCCGTCCGAGCGTCACCGGTACGTCGTGCTTGGCGAAGAGTTCCTTCGCTTGATACTCCATCAGGTCCACTGTCGACCGCCTCTGGCTCGCTGGCTCGGCTCTTGCTGTGACTGTTCTCTTGACGGGGGGCGACCCGCCGCGAGGGCGGACACCGAAGCCGACCCTAGCCCCGGGAGACGCTCAGCGGCCATCGCGGGTCCGTACCCTTCGTCACATGCCCGCCCGCCCGCAACCGCAGTCCGTGCGCTCCGGCGACGTCACCCTGGCGGTGCGCGAGCACAGCCCGGCGGGCCCCGACCGGCCCACCGTGGTGCTGGTGCACGGCTACCCCGACCGGCAGGACACCTGGGAGACGCTCGTCGCGCGGCTCCCCCTCGACCGCTGGCACGTGGTGACGTACGACGTGCGGGGCGCGGGTGCGTCGGACGCGCCGGCGGACCGCTCGGACTACCGGATGGACCGCCTGGTCGACGACCTTGTGGCTGTGCTCGACACCGTGCGGCCCGAGGGCCCGGTGCACCTGGTCGGCCACGACTGGGGGTCCGTGGCGCTGTGGGACGCCGTACGGGTGGAGGCCACCGACCCGCGGCTGCGCCACCGGATCGCGTCGTTCACCTCGATCTCCGGCCCGTCCCTGGACCACCTGGCCACCGTGCTGCGCAGGTCGCGCGGGCGGCGAGGCGCCGTGCTGTGGCAGGCGCTGCACTCCACCTACGTGCTGGCCTTCCACGTGCCCCGGCTGCCGGAGCTGCTCTGGAGCCGCGGCCACCGGGCGCTGTCGGGTCAGCTGACCCGGCTCGAGCGGCTGCCGCGCGACCACTTCGGCCCGGGTCTGCGCGACGACGCCCGGCACGGGCTGGACCTCTACCGGGCCAACGTCGTCCCGCGACTGCGGGACCCGCGCCCCGTCCGCACCGAGGTCCCGGTGCTGGTCGTGCGCCCCACGCGGGACCGGTACCTCGGCCCGTTGGTGCAGGCCGATCTCGACCGGCTCGGGCCGCACGTGCGCGCGGTCACCGTCGAGGCCGGGCACTGGGCGATCGTCACGCACGCCGACGAGATCGCCGGTCTGCGTGCGCGAGCACGTCGAGCGCGGCTGACCGTGCTCGCCGGACTCTCGCCCGCGCGCCGTCGGGCCGTGCTGATGCTGGTGCTGGCCCTGCTGCTCGTCGTCGTGGTCACAGCCGCGGTCGCGGTGGTGCGGGCCGTCGGCTCACGGGCCGACCGGTCGCCCAGGACCGACCGGGGCCGGTCCTCCTGGTCAGCGGGTACGGCGGCTCCACGACGTCGCTGACGCCGATGCGCGACGCACTCCGCGACGCCGGGCGCGACGTGGTCGTCGTGCCCCCGGTCGGCTCCGGCACCGGTGACCTCGACGCGCAGGCGGCCGCACTCGCGCAGCGGGCGCAGGACGCGATGCGCGACACCGACGCGTCCTCGGTGGACGTCGTCGGCTACTCGGCAGGCGGCGTGGTCGCCCGACTGTGGGTGCGCGCGACGGCGGGGCCGACGTGGCGCGACGGGTGGTGACCCTCGGCTCGCCCCACCACGGCACCGACGTCGCCGACCTCGCCGCGGGCCTGCGCGGGACGCTGCCCCGAGGCTGCCTCCAGCTCGCGCCGGGCAGCGACCTGCTGGTGGCACTCAACGCCCGCGACGAGACGCCGGACGGGCCACGGTGTGGGTGTCGGTCTGGTCCGAGGCCGACGAGACCGTCGTACCCACCGACTCCGCCCGGCTCGAGGGCGCGCTCAACCTCACCGTGCAGTCGCTGCTGCCCGGACGCGCGCGACGGCGCACGGCGCTCTGCCGTCCGACCCGGTCGTGCTCGCTGTCCTGACACCGCCCTCGGTCCGGGGACCGGCGCGCCGACCGGCGCTGCGCCGCGCGGGGCGACTGCTAGCTGGTGATGTCCTTGGTCGTGAAGTTGGCCCACGCGGCGCCGAGGAACACCACCACGTAGACCCCCTGGAGCAGCGACGCCGCGCACGAGGTCGCGCCACAGGATCGGGTCTCGGAAGAGGTCGACGAACGACAGCCAGTAGCGGGTCGGCAGGTAGGGCTGCGAGCACCGCGGCCGCGTCCAGGGTCAGCAGCAGCGTCGAGGCGATCAGGAACGGCGAGCGCCCCGAGCGCCGCGCCCAGCGGCGAGTCGGTGAAGGTCGAGAGCATCAGCGCCATCGCCGCGACGCCGAGCATCGACAGCGACACGTAGACCACCGACATCAGGGTGCGCGCGATCGAGCTCGGTCGAGGTCAGGCTGCTGCCGGAGATCCCGGTGACCGACGCCCGTCGCGTCGCCCTGGCCGAGCAGCAGCCTCCCGACGACGTACCCGACCGCGGCGACGACGACGACGGCCAGCAGCACGAAGGCCAGCACGCTCACGAGCTTGGCGACCAGCAGGTGGGTGCGACCGACCGGCCGGGTCAGCACGTAGCGCAGCGTGCCGCCCTGCGCCTCACCGGCGACCGCGTCCCCCGCGACCACCGCGACGGCGATCGGCATGAACAGCGGCAGCACGATCGCCAGCGCGGCCAGCGGGAACAGCGTGCCGTCGGTCAGCACCGCGGACAGGAACGCCGGCCCCTCGCCGGGCTGCGGGCCGATGTCGGTGACCGCGAGCAGCACCGCCACCAGCGTGGGCAGCGCGTTGAGCATCACGATCGTGATCCAGGTGCGCGGACGGCGCAGCATCTTGACCAGCTCGACGCGGATCACCGGGACGCCCCGCACGTGGTGCGGGTCGGCGGTGGCCTCAGCACGACCTGCTCCAGGCCGCGCCGCTCGCGGCGCCAGCTCGGCGACGCGCACGCCCTGCGCCGACCAGGTGCGCGTTGAGCGCCGCCGGGTCGTCGGAGCGTACGACGAGCCGCTCGCCGTCCCGGGCCTCACGCGACCGTCGAGCAGGCCGACGACCAGGTCGGGGTCGGGGGTCACCACGACGGTGCGCCCGGTGGGGCCGCGCAGCGCCGGCGAGGTCGTCCTGCACCACGAGCCGGCCCCGGTCGAGCACGCCCACCCGGGTGCACATCTGCTCCACCTCGGCCAGCAGGTGCGAGGAGAGGAAGATCGTGGTGCCTCGCTGGTTGAGGTCGAGCAGCAGCTCGCGCATCTCCCGGATGCCCTGGGGGTCCAGGCCGTTGGTCGGCTCGTCGAGCACCAGCAGCCGCGGGCGCGCGCAGCAGCGCGGCGGCGAGGCCGAGGCGCTGCCGCATGCCCAGCGAGTAGCCCTTCACCCGCCGGTCGCCGCGCGACCCCGAGACCGACCCGCTCCAGCACGTCGTCGACGCCGTCCGGTGCGACCCCGCCGCCGGGTGCCGGCACCCATGGCGTCGAAGAGCGCAGGTTCGTCCCGGCCGGACAGGTGCGGGTAGGACGCCGGCCCCTCGACCAGCGTGCCGACCTGGGGCAGCACCGAGCGCGCGCGCCTGGGGCATCGGCTCCCCGAGCAGTCGGCGTCGCCCGCTGGTCGCGAGCACCAGGCCCGAGCAGCATCCGCACGGTCGTCGTCTTGCCGGACCCGTTGGCGCCGAGGAAGCCGTAGACGTCGCCCTCGTGGACGTCGAGGTCGATGGCGTCGACGGCCAGGACCGCGCCGTACCGCTTGGTCAGGCCGCGGGTCCGGATCACGGCAGCCGCAGCCCGGGTCGCTCCGCGGCGAGCTGGTCGGCCGCGTCCTCGAGCGCCTGCTCGGTGACGGTGCCCGCGAGCAGCCAGGCGGCGCCGTTCGGCTCCGGCTCGGCGAGCAGCAGCCGCAGGGGCCGCGCGGCGAGCAGCACGCCCCGGTCGGTGGTCAGCACGCCCGGTCGCCCTTCGAGGTCGGCGCGGACGCGCTCGGCGGAGCGGCTCCACAGCGGGATCGCGAGCAGCACCGTCGGCCCGCGGCCGTAGACGCCGACGGAGCCGGGGGTCGCGTCGACCGGGAGGGCGCGGGCCGGCAGGCCCGCGAGCCGCTTCGGCGGCACCCGCGAGGCGAACCGGTCGGCGGCCGAGGCCAGGTCGACGACCCGGTCGAAGCGGACCTTCGCGTCGTCGGGCGGCTCGAACGACAGGGCCGAGGCGTCGGGCTGCTCGAACGCCACGTCGCGGAACACCGACGACACCGCGGGGATGCGGCGCCCCGCGCGCGAACAGCTCCACGCTCAGGGGCACGGCGGTCTCCCGGTCGACGTACACGTCGACGCGACCGATCGAGGACTGCTCGTCGGCCGGCCGGAGCCGCAGTCCCAGCGCGTCTCGCCCGGCGACCCGCCGGGCGGGCAGCCGCTCCAGCTCGGAGGCACGCGCCCCGGCGAGGCTGCGACGGGCGAGCTCGGGCGGCAGCAGGTCGACCGTCGTGGGCAGCCGGACCGACACGTCGGGGTAGACGGTGACGTTCTTCGACTCATAGACCCAGCGGAGCGTGCGGTCGCCCCGATGCACCAGGTCGGTCTCGCCGGTGGTGCGGAGCGTCGAGACCCGCCACGTGTCCGGGTCGCGCCACCACACGCGCACCCGGTTGCTGTCGCTGAGCAGCTTGGTGAGACCGGACAGCGCGTCGTTGGCCGGCAGCGCGACGTTGCCCGCGGTCTCGGCGTAGCCCGTGAAGGGCTCGTTGCGCGAGGACCGCACCCGCTCGAGCAGCGCGGAGGCAGCGACCGCGGACTCGCTGGCGGGCAGCGCCCGCACGATCACCGGGGCCGCGACCAGCAGCAGCACGACCAGACCGACACACCCCCAACGCCGCACAGCGGTCATCTGCTCACCGTACGGCCGGGACCTGAGCGGGCGCTGAGTTTGGCTCCGCGGGGCACGGGGCACCCCTCACACGCAGAGGCTACGTAGCGATTCGGGTCGTGCGTCGTTAGTCACTGCATCGACCCGACCGGACGGATCCCCATGCCCTTGACTCGACGGCTCATCGCCTCCCTCACCGCCGCCACCCTGGCCGGCAGCACCCTGGCCCTGGCCGGCATCACCTCCGGGGGGGCCGCACAGGCGGCCGACAGCACGCCCGGCTACTCGCTGCAGCACATCACCGTCAACGTCAAGATCGGGCCGAACAACGACCAGAGCTGCCTCGTCGACGCCGACATCTACAAGCCGGACTCCGCGTCCCGGTCGCGCAAGAAGTCGGCGATCCTGACGACCAACGGGTTCGGCGGCAGCAAGGACGACAGCAACGAGTCGGCGATCGGACGCGGCTTCGTCAAGCAGGGCTACGTGGTGCTCGCCTACACCGGGCTGGGCTTCCCGAACTCCGGCTGCAAGATCTACCTCGACGACCCGGACTACGACGGCAAGGCCGGCAAGCAGATGGTCTCGGTGCTGGCCGGCACGAAGTCCTACCAGGACGCCAACGGCGTCTCGCGGCGGATCAGGTACGTCGCCAAGGAGCGTCGCGGCGACCCCCGCGTCGGCATGATCGGCGGGTCCTACGGCGGTCAGATCCAGTACGCCGTCGCGATGCAGGACAAGCGCGTCGACGCCCTGATCCCGATCATCACCTGGAACGACCTGTCCTACTCACTCGCGCCGAACAACACCGACCTCGCGCGCGGCGTCACCTACCGCACGCCGGGCGTCGCCAAGAAGCAGTGGGTCGACCTCTTCTTCTCGGTCGGCATCACCGACGGCGCCCAGGGCTCGTCGGTCGACCCCTCGCGCAACTTCCCGCCGTGCCCGAACTTCGCGGACGAGGCCTGCCCCGCGGCCGTGCGGCTCAACACCCTCGGCTACCCCGACCAGGGCACCCTCGACCTCGCCCGGCACGCCTCGGTGTCGACGTACATGAAGCGGGTCACCGCTCCGACGCTGGTCGTCCAGGGCCAGAAGGACACCCTGTTCAACATCCAGGAGGCCGTCGCCACCTACCGCGGGCTGCGCGCCCAGGGCACCCCCGCCCGGATGATCTGGCAGTCCTGGGGCCACTCCGGCAGCGAGCCGGCCCCCGGCGAGCTCGACTTCGGCGCCACCTCCCTGCGGGACTCCTACCTCGGCAACCGCTTCCTCAACTGGATGAACCACTACGTCAAGGGCCAGCGGACGGCCCCCGTCGGCGCCCGGTTCTCCTACTTCCGCGACTACGTCCCCTACGACACGCGGCCCGGCCAGGCCGGCCGCGCGATCAGCAAGGCGTACGCCGAGCGCCGCTCGTTCTCCGACAGCCCGACCGCGTCGTTCTACTTCACCGGCACCGACGGCCTGACGACGAGCAGGTCCCGCGTGGTCGACGGCCAGGCGTCCTACGCCAACGCCGGTCCGGCGCCGACGTCCTACTCCGAGACCTCGGGCCTCGAGGGCGACGTCGTCAACCAGGAGCCCCGCGACGCTCCTGGGACGTTCGCCGCATGGACCACGCCGGTCCTCGACCGTGCGGTCGACCTGGTCGGCTCCTCGGACCTGACGCTCCACCTCGACGCACCGACCGCTGCGGCGACGCAGGGCACGGGGCCGGGCGGCAAGCTGGTCCTCTTCGCCAAGATCTACGACGTGGCTCCCGACGGCAGCAAGACCCTCCAGCACCGGCTGATCTCGCCGGCACGGGTGGCCGATGTGACCAAGCCGGTGAAGGTCGAGCTGCCCGGTGTGGCCCAGCGGTTCGCCGCCGGGCACCGCATCCAGGTCGTGGTCGCAGCCAGCGACTTCGCCTACGCCGGCAACCTCGTCACCCATCCGGTGACCGTCACGACCAGCGAGGAGTCGCCCAGCGTGCTCCGGATGCCGTTGACCAGCACGCCGCAGTTCCGCTGACGCTCACGCAGACGCGGTGTCCCCAGCGACGTGGTCGCGGACCCACTCCACGATGCGCGTCGTGGGGGCACCGGGCGTGAAGACCTCGGCCACCCCGAGCTCCTTGAGCAGCGGGATGTCCGCCTCGGGGATGATGCCGCCGCCGATCAGCACGATGTCGCGGGCGTCGCGCTCGTCGAGCAGGGCGACCAGCTTCTTGAACAGGGTCATGTGAGCCCCCGACAGCACCGACAGGCCGATCACGTCGGCGTCCTCCTGGATCGCCGTCTCGACGATCTGCTCGGGAGTCTGGTGCAGGCCGGTGTAGATGACCTCGTGCCCCGCGTCGCGCAGCGCGCGGGCGATCACCTTGGCCCCTCGGTCGTGGCCGTCGAGGCCCGGCTTGGCCACCACGATCCGGATCGGTGCGACCACGGCGCTCACCACTTCCTCGACGTCTCGACACTTGACCGGGACTCCGCCGACGGCGGGGCGTCCCGCGCCGCACGATAGCCCACCGCACGGCCACCGGCCCGACCCGCGAGGTGACGTCGCACACACGCAGGGCGGGCCGAGGCGCGTTTGGCAGCGTGCCGGAGCCAGGCTAGGGTGGGCCGGGTCACACAGGCGGCGCATCGTGGCGTGACCTGTCGGGGGTGTGTGCCGTTATCGTTGGCAGTTGCGTGTCCCCGACGTAAGGACTTCTCTTCTCGTGTCGAACCATCGTGCAGACAAGCGCGCCTCCCGGCGCCCTGCTGGCGACGTTCGGGGAACGATCGACCCCTCGGCACCTACCCGCTCCGCCTCGGCCGGTGGCCGGCGCCGGGCCAGCACGCCCCGCGTCTCCGCGGTGCTTCGCGGGCCGAGTACCCACACCGGGATCCGCAAAACCCTCCTCCCGGATTTCCCTCCGCACCCACCCTCGTCGGGGCGGCCGTGCTCGTCCTGGCCGGTGCCGGCGCGGTGAGCGCCAGCACGCCCGACGGCGGCACGGACCTCGCGTCGACCAACGTGCAGCGGCTCGCCGGACAGGCCAGCGTCCTCACCGGGGCCAGCGGCACCGGTGTGGGCGGCGACTTCTCCGGCCGGGAGCGCGCCGTCAGCCGCGACTCGCAGCGTGAGGCCCTCCAGGACGCGGCCGACGAAGAGCTGCAGGCTGCCGCGGAGAAGCAGGCACGGGAGCGCAACGCGGCCCTCGCCCAGCTGGCCGCCAGCGCCGAGAAGCAGGCCTCCCTGATCGCCCGCAACAACTGGGAGCTGCCGCTGCTCAGCGGCTACCGCCTCACCTCCCGCTTCGGCGAGTGCTCGAGCCTCTGGTCCAACTGTCACACCGGGCTCGACTTCGCCGCACCCAGCGGCACCCCGATCCGGGCCATCGCGGCCGGCGTGGTCACCGAGGTCGGCTCCGCCGGCGCCTACGGCAACCGCACGATCGTGACGCTCGAGGACGGCAGCGAGATGTGGTACTGCCACCAGACCTCGATGGCGGTGAGCACCGGCCAGGAGGTCCGTCCGGGCGAGGTCATCGGCTCGGTCGGCAGCACCGGCAACGTCACCGGTCCGCACCTGCACCTCGAGGTCCGTCCCGGCGCGGGCGACCCGGTCGACCCGTTCGGGGCCCTCGTCGCGCACGGCGTCACGCCCTGATCTGACGCGGTCGGGCCTCAGAGCCTCTCGACCGGGGCGTAGCGCAGCAGCAGGCGCTTGACGCCCTGGCTGCCGAAGTCGATCGAGGCGACCGCCTTGTCGCCGGCGCCCTCGACGGCGACCACGGTGCCCATCCCGAACGAGTCGTGCACCACCCGGTCGGCCGGTGCGAGTGAGGGGATCTCGCGCGTCTGCGCCTTGGCTGGCGGCGTCGGCGCGAATCGCGGCCGTCCCGAAGCGCCGGGTCGGGGCGTCCGGCGTTGCGCTGCGGCAGCGAGGGCAGCACCGGACGGCTCCAGGACGTCTGCGCGGCCTCGGTGCGGCGCCAGTCCACGAGGTCGACCGGCAGCTCGTCGAGGAACCGGGACGCCGGGTTGTGCGACGGCGCCCCCCAGGCGGAGCGCACCACGGCCCGGCAGACGTAGAGCCGCTTCTGGGCGCGGGTGAGACCGACGTAGGCCAGCCGGCGCTCCTCCTCGAGCTCGGTCTGGTCCCCGAGCGAGCGCAGGTGCGGGAAGACGCCGTCCTCGAGCCCGGTCAGGAAGACGACCGGGAACTCCAGCCCCTTGGCGGTGTGCAGCGTCATCAGCGTGACGACGCCGGCGCGTGTCGTCGGCGTCGGGGATCTGGTCGGAGTCGGCCACCAGGGCGACCCGCTCCAGGAAGTCCGAAGGCCGGGCACCGGGGCCGCGCCGGCCGCGACGTCGGCCGGGTCGGCCGACGGACCGGCGACCGGCTCGTCGGCGAACTCGCGGGCCACGGCGACGAGCTCGGCGAGGTTCTCCACGCGGGTCTCGTCCTGCGGGTCGTCGGAGGCCTCGAGCTCGGCGAGGTAGCCGCTGCTCGCCAGCACCTGCTCGAGCACCACGTCGGCTCGCTCGCCGGCGTCGACCATCGACTGCAGTCTCCTCGACGAGATCGACGAAGGCCTTGATCGCCGAGACCGACCGGGTGGCGATGCCGGGGGCCTGGTCGGCGCGCTTGAGCGCCTCGAAGTAGGTGATCCGGTCCCGCCCGGCGAGCGCGTCGACGCAGGCCGCGGCCCGGTCGCCGATGCCGCGCTTGGGGGTGTTCAGGATCCGGCGCAGCGAGATCTCGTCGGCCGGGTTGACCAGGATCCGCAGGTAGGCCAGGGCGTCCTTGACCTCGCGGCGCTCGTAGAAGCGCACCCCGCCGACCACCTTGTAGGGCTGGCCGGTGCGGATGAACACCTCCTCGAACACCCGGGACTGGGCGTTGGTGCGGTAGAACACCGCGACGTCGCCCGGGCGGGCCTGGCCGGCGTCGGTGAGCCGGTCGATCTCCTGGGAGACGAAGCGCGCCTCGTCGTGCTCGTCGTCGGCGACGTAGCCGACGATCGGGTCGCCGTCGCCGGCGTCGGACCAGAGGTTCTTGGCCTTGCGGCCCCGGTTGCGGCTGATGACCGCGTTGGCCGCGGTCAGGATCGTCTGGGTGGAGCGGTAGTTCTGCTCCAGCAGGATCGAGGTCGCGTCGGGGAAGTCCTCCTCGAAGTGCCAGGATGTTGCGGATGTTGGCGCCGCGGAACGCATAGATCGACTGGTCGGCGTCGCCGACGACCATCAGCTCGGACGGCTCGATGCCGTCGCCGTCGGGAAGGTCGGGGTCGGCGCCGGGCCGGCCGACGTCGTGGCCGCACAGCTCGCGGATCAGGGCGTACTGCGCGTGGTTGGTGTCCTGGTACTCGTCGACGAGCACGTGCCGGAACCGGCGGCGGTAGGTCTCGCGGACCTCCGGGAACGCCTGGAACAGGTGCACGGTCGTCATGATGAGGTCGTCGAAGTCGAGGGCGTTGGCCGCGCGCAGCTTGCGCTGGTAGAGCGCGTAGGCCTCGGCGTAGGTCTCCTCGAGGTTGTTCTGGGTGCCCTTCGACGGCGTCCTCGTGGTCGACGAGCTCGTTCTTCTGGTTCGAGATCCAGTTGAGCACCGCCCGCGGCGCGTAGCGCTTGGGGTCGAGGTCGAGCTCCTTGCAGACCAGCGTCATCAGCCGCTTGGAGTCGGCGGCGTCGTAGATCGAGAACGACGACTTGTAGCCGAAGCGGTCGATCTCCTTGCGCAGGATCCGCACGCACGAGGAGTGGAAGGTCGAGACCCACATGATCCGCGCCCGCGGGCCGACCAGGTCCTCGACCCGCTCGCGCATCTCCGCGGCGGCCTTGTTGGTGAAGGTGATGGCCAGGATCGAGCCGGGGTGCGCCTTGCGCTCGGAGATCAGCCAGGCGATCCGCCGGGTCAGCACCCGGGTCTTGCCGGACCCCGCACCCGCGACCACGAGCAGCGGGGCGCCGGCATGCACGACCGCGTCGCGCTGGGGTCCGTTGAGACCCTCCAGCAGCTCGTCGGGGCTGGGCCCGCGGCGTCGGCCCGGCTCCGCTCCCGGAGGAGGGTCGGCCATGCCGAGGTCCAGCTCTGCCTGCGAGGTGGTGGGGGCCTGCGGGATCGGGAACGACGCACTCATGTTCCGACCAGCCTACGTCCCGGTCCGGACAGGGTTCAGCGACCGTTCGCGGTGAAGTGCATCCGGTCCGAGACGGTGCGGAAGTCGCCGCCCCAGGTCCACCCGACCGCGCGAACGCGGTGGTCACCACGACGCCTGCCCGGACCATCCCGGGTCGTCTCCAGCTGCGGTCGAGGTAGGCGCTCGCAAGCTCGGGCAGCACCAGGTCGCCGCGCCGGTAGGGGTTCATGAAGGGGTTGAGGTCGATCGCGAGACCGGAGGCGTGCGCGGACCAGGTGGTCTGGCCGCGGGTGGCGCGGCAGACGTAGCCGGCCGTGTCGTTGCCGTCCCCGGTCGGCGGTGCGTCGAGGTCGGCGGTGGTGACCAGGCGCATCTCCTCGATGGGGAAGTCGGCGGCGTAGAGCGTCCGGAACACGCCCACGACGTCGCGCGCGACGGACGCGTTCACGACGATCTCCCCCGTGTGGCGTCCGGCCGTCGAAGCCGCGGAAGGACACCGTCAGGTAGCGCAGGTCCTCGAGTCGCACCGGGCACCGCGGCGACCAGGACGCCCCCATCCGTCGCCGCATCGCCGGCGTGATCGGGCCGACCGTGCCGTGGAACGCCCGTCGCGGCGGCGGCAGCAGGTCTGGGGTGGGCAGCCGGCGGTCGCGGAGCTCGGCCGGGGTCCGGAGCACCCGGCCGAACCCGTCCGGGCGCGGGGCAGCGGCGAGGCGCCGACGGTCCAGGTGTCGAGGCGCGGCGACGGGCTGGAGCCGGGCGGGGGCGTCGGTGCGGACGAGGTCCCCGGCGCGGTCGCCGGGGTCGCTCGGGCCGCCTTGGGCTCGCCGGTTCCGCTGCACCCCGCGAGCAGCGGCACCAGGAGCACCAGAGACGGTCCGGCGCGACAGCGGCGCCCTCGGCGGCGGGACGCGCTCAGAGCAGCCGCCGGTCGTTGGCCCAGCGGGTCAGCTCGTGACGTGAGGACAGCTGCAGCTTGCGCAGCACGCTGGACACGTGGGTCTCGACGGTCTTGACCGAGATGAACAGCTCGGAGGCGACCTCCTTGTAGGCGTAGCCGCGGGCGATCAGCCGCATCACCTCGCGCTCCCGCTCGGTGAGCCGGTCGAGGTCCTCGTCGACCTGCGGCGACCTCGATCGAGCCGGCGAAGGCGTCCAGCACGAAGCCGGCCAGCCGGGGCGAGAAGACCGCGTCCCCGTCGGCCACCCGGTCGATCGCGGCGACCAGCTCGGGGCCGGTGATCGTCTTGGTGACGTAGCCGCGCGCACCGACCGCGGATCGTGCCGATCACGTCCTCGGCCGCGTCGGAGACCGACAGCGCCAGGAACCGGGTGTCGGGGTGGCACGCGGCGGTCCGCCGCATCACCTCGACGCCGCCGCCGCCGGGCAGGTGCACGTCGAGCAGCACGACCTCGGGCCGTAGCCGGCTGACCGCCTCGACCGCCTCGTCGACGTCCGCGGCCTCGCGAGCACCTCGACCTGGTCGGGGCGGCGAGCTCGGCGCGCACACCGGTCCGGAACATCGCGTGGTCGTCGACGACGACGACGCGCCGGCGCAACGAGTGCCGCTGGGTCCGGGGCCGGACGCTGTCATCGGTCGGTCTCCGTCTTCTCGGATGGAACGTCGTGGGTGGTCCGGGTGGTCATGGACAGCCGCACCTCGGTGCCCTCCCGGGCGCGGTCCGGATCACCGCGGTGCCGCCGTGCCGCCGCATCCGGTCCACGATGCTGTGCCGGACGCCGAGCCGGTCGGCCGGCACCTCGCTCTCGGTCGAACCCGTGGCCACGGTCGCGCACGAACACCTCCGTCTGCCCCGGCCGACCTCGGCATAGACGTCGACGCGTCGGAGCGCCGGAGTGCTTCGCCGCGTTGACCATCGCCTCGCGCGCGGCGAGCACGAGCGGCCGCAGCCGCTCGCCCAGGCGCGCGTCGCCGACGGTGACCACCTCGACGGGGACGCCGTGCGCGTCCTCGACCTCGGCGGCCGCGGCACGCAGGGCGCTGGCCAGGACGTGTCGGGCGGGATCTGCTCGCCGTACAGCCAGGACCGGAGGTCGCGCTCCTGCGCCCGCGCCAGCGTGGAGACGGCGCGCGGGTCGCTCGCGTGCTTCTGGATCAGCGCCAGGGTCTGCAGCACCGAGTCGTGCAGGTGCGCGGCCATGTCGGCGCGCTCCTGGGAGCGCACCCGCGCGGCGCGCTCCTCGGACAGGTCACCGGCGAGCCGGAACAGCCACGGCCCGATCATGAGTGCGACACCGGCGACGCCGAGGCTCCCGGCGAGCGCGCACGTCGCGGGCGGCCGCGATCTGGCCGGTCTGGGCGGCGAAGAGACAGCAGGGCGGTGACCAGCAGGCCGACGCCGACGACCAGCCGGGCGTACGACGCGAGGCCGCCGCTGCCGATCACGGCGCGCCGACGGTCGATCCGGCCGGTGCAGTCGATCCAGCGCTCGCGCTGCGCCTCGTCGGCCTGCCGCCACAGCACGACGACGCCGAGCACGACGAGCAGCACCGGCCAGAACAGCACCGAGCCGCCGATCACCGGCCGCAGCAGCACCACGGCGCCGATGCCGACGGCGGTCAGCGCCACGAGCGGCCCGATGTCCTCCAGGCGCCGCGAGCGGCCGGGACGCTTGCCCTGCCGGCTCGCCGCCTCGAGCCCCGGCGTGGTGCGCTCGAGGTGCCGGTCGGTGGGCAGCACCATCCAGAGTCCGGCGTAGACGAAGAAGCCGAGGCCGCCGAAGGCCAGCGAGATCAGCAACGCGGCGCGCACCGGGAGCACCGCGATCCCGAGGTGCCGCGCGAGGCCGGCCGCGACGCCACCGAGCAGCCGGTCCTCGGTGCTGCGGAACGCCTTGGGGGGCCGTCCAGACGCGGGGGCCGGCGGCGAGAGGGTGTCGGCGCTGGTCATGGTCCGGCCATCGTCACACAGCCGACAGCCCCGAACCATGCGTGGCAACCCTGACCCGACCCCGACATCGGGCCGGTCCCGGCACGGCACGGCTCAGGGGTGCGGCGGGGGATCTCAGGGCTGTCCCTGATGGTGCGCGACCCCGCCCCGGGCCCAGGATCGAGCCATGAACGAGACACCCACCACCGAGTCGGACCAGGCGCCCCCCGAGCAGCCCGAGCAGCCCAGCGCTCAGCAGGGCGTGAACCGCGACCACCTGCGCCACTACGAGCAGCTGCGCCGCAGCATCGCCGACCGCCGGGTGGCCGGCGTCGCCGGCGGCCTGGGCCGGCACCTCCACATCGACCCGACCATCCTGCGCGTGCTGCTCGTCGTGCTCGTCTTCTTCGGTGGTGCCGGTCTGCTGCTGTACGGCGCCGCGTGGCTGCTCGTGCCGGAGGACGGCGACTCCCGCGGCGTGGTCTCGGTCGACGACGGCACCCGCAACGCGCTGCTGATCGTGGCCGGTGTCGTGGCCGCGCTGCTGCTCGTCGGGGACAGCTGGGGCGGCTTCGGCTTCCCGTGGCCGCTGTTCCTGGTCGGTCTCGGCGTGCTCGTCTACGTGCTGGTCAAGGACACGAGCAAGGACCGGACCGCCCCGCAGGGCTGGGTCGCCCCACCGGCGGGCTACCCGGCCGCCGGCCAGCCGAGCTACCAGGCGCCGTACCAGCAGCCGGGCTACCAGCAGCCCACCTACCAGCCGCCGAGGCCCTCGCCCACCAAGCGCGGCCCCAAGCTCTTCGGCGCGACGCTCGCGCTGGTGCTCGTCGCACTGGGCTCGCTCGGTCTCTACGACGCGACGGTCGGCGGCGTGAGCGACGCGGCCTACCCGGCGCTCGCCCTGGCCGTGGTCGGTGTGGTCCTCGTGGTCGGCTCCTTCGTGGGCCGGGCCGGCGGCCTGATCCTGCTCGGCCTGATCGCAGCGTTCGCCCTGCTCGGCACCAGCGTCTTCAACGCCGTCGGCGGTCGCGACCTCGGGGAGGACCGCGTCGCGGTGACCCCGGCGACGGCGGCGGACGTGCGGTCGACCTACACGATCACCAGCGGGCGCGCGGAGATCGACCTCAGCGAGGTCAGCGACCCCGAGGCCCTCGCGGGTCGCACCCTCACCCTGGACGGCCGGGCCGGCGAGCTCGTCGTGGTCCTGCCCGAGGGCGTGCGCACCGAGGTGGACGCCGACATCAGCGGGCCGGGCGCGATCGACTTCCCCGACCGCAACGCCGGGGGCATCGGTACCAGCCTGAACGGGACGTACGGCGAGGGCAGCGGCGTCCTGACCATCAACGCCGACCTGAACGTCGGTCACATCGAGTTCCAGGAGACGCAGTGAACGAGTCGCAGATGTCCCCGCTCCACCCCGTCAACGTCACCCAGCTGGTGCTGGGCCTGACGTTCCTCGGCATCGCCGGCACCTGGGCCCTGGTCGCCTCGGACACGCTCGGCACCGACCAGCTCGGCTGGGTGCTCCCGCTGCTGCTGGTCGTGGCCGGGGCCGTGGGTCTCATCGCGGTCGTGGCCAAGGGCCTGACCCGGGACCGCACGGTCGTCGGGCCCGCCGTCGAGGACGACGCCGACACCGAGGGGAGAGACCCGATGAACGACCTCACCACCCGCCGTCTGGTGCGCAGCCGCGACGACCGCTGGCTGTCCGGCGTGTGCGGCGGCCTGGCCGCCTACACCGGCCTCGACGCCACCCTGGTCCGGCTGCTCGTCGTGCTGGGCACCGTGCTCGGCTTCGGCTCGCTGATCCTCGTGTACGTCGTGGCGTGGGTCCTCGTGCCGAAGCAGTAGCGGCGACTCACTCGGCGGTGGCGTTCGGGCGACGCCACTGCCGCTCGAAGGGCAGCCGCCAGGCATGCGGGGCGATCAGCTGGTGGATCGCGTTGGGACCCCAGCTGCCGGGGTTGTAGGACCGGACCGGCGGCGGGTCGGCGATCAGCTGGTGGGCGACGTCCCAGAGGGTCTCGATGCCCTCCGCCGTCGTGAACAGCGTGTGGTCACCCCGCATGGCGTCGTGGATCAGCCGCTCGTAGGCCTCCAGCACCGAGTCGGAGCTGCCGGTCTCGTGGGTGGCGAACTGCATCGAGAGCTTCTCCAGCTTCATCCCCGGACCGGGACGCTTGCCGTAGAACGACAGCGACATCCGGGACTGGTCGGCCAGGTCGAAGGTCAGGTGGTCCGGTCCCGCGGCCCCCACACCGGAGCCGTGCGGGAACATCGTGCGGGGCGGCTCCTTGAAGGCGATCGAGATGATCCGGGCACCCTCGGCCATCTTCTTGCCGGTGCGCAGGAAGAACGGCACGCCGGCCCAGCGCCAGTTGTCGATCTCCACCTTCAGGGCCACGAACGTCTCGGTGTCGGAGTCGTCGGGCACCTCGGAGTGGTCGCGGTAGCCGCCGTACTGACCGCGCACGACGTTGTGCGGCTCGATCGGCCGCATCGACCGGAACACCTTGAGCTTCTCCTCGCCGATCGGTCCCGGAGCCAGTGAGGTCGGCGGCTCCATCGCCATGAACGCCAGCACCTGCATCAGGTGGGTGACGACCATGTCGCGAAAGGCCCCGGTCGACTCGTAGAACGCCGCACGCATCTCGAGACCGAGCGTCTCCGGGACGTCGATCTGCACGTGGTCGATGAAGTTGCGGTTCCAGATCGGCTCGAAGAGCCCGTTGGCGAACCGGAAGGCGAGGATGTTCTGGGCCGCCTCCTTGCCCAGGAAGTGGTCGATGCGGAAGATCTGCTCCTCCGCGAAGACCTCGTGCAGCCGGGCATTGAGCTTCTTGGCCGTGGCCAGGTCGGTGCCGAAGGGCTTCTCCATGATGATCCGCGACCGCTCGACGAGCCCGGCCTCGGCGAGCTGGTGCACCACCGGCAGGGCGGCCTTGGGCGGCACGCTCAGGTAGTGCAGCCGGCGGATCTCCCCCTCGCACTCCTCGCCGAGCTTCTTCTCGGCGTCGACCACCGCGTCGGCGAGGGCCTTGGGGCCGTCGCTCTGCCGGACGTAGGAGAGCCGTGAGGCGAAGTCGTCCCAGCAGCCCTCGTCGAAGGGCCGGCTGAACTCGTCGACGGCCTCCCGGGCGACCTTCACGAACTGCTCGGTGTCGAGGTCGTCGAGCGACGTGCCCACGATCCGGCAGTCCTTGAGCAGCTCGGCCTCGAAGAGGTGGAGCAGTCCGGGGAGCAGCTTGCGTCGGGCCAGGTCGCCGGTGGCTCCGAACAGGAGCACGACGTGCGGTTGTTCCATGCAGCGATCGTAGAGCGAGGGGATTGCGCTGTCGTTACGCCGTGCGCCGGACCGTGGACGAACACCTCCACACAACCTTCACACGTCCTCGCCACCTCCTGCGCGGTCCGGCTCCTAGGCTCGGGCCATGGACAACGGGGAGCGGCAGCGGGTGCTCGTGGTCGAGGACGAGCCGGTGATCAACCAGGCGGTCACCGACCGGCTGGTGGCCGAGGGCTTCGCCGTCCGGCAGGCGTACGACGGCCCGTCGGCGGTGCGACCGCGGCCCAGGAGTGGGCGCCGCACCTGCTGGTGCTCGACGTGATGCTGCCCGGCTTCGACGGCCACGAGGTGTGCCGGCGGGTCCAGGCGGACCGCCCCCGT
The DNA here is from genome assembly GCA_963845655.1 of uncultured Actinomycetota bacterium. Classification (GTDB taxonomy): domain Bacteria; phylum Actinomycetota; class Actinomycetes; order Propionibacteriales; family Nocardioidaceae; genus Nocardioides_B. The sequence goes on from CAWJTB010000006.1 coordinate 237,584, forward strand.
GCCGGTGCTGATGCTCACCGCGCGCGACGACGAGACCGACGTCCTGGTCGGTCTGGGCGTCGGCGCCGACGACTACCTCACCAAGCCGTTCAGCATGCGCGAGCTGGTCGCCCGGGTGCGCGGCCCTGCTGCGCCGGGTCGACCGGGCGGCGCAGCTCGCCGCCGTGCAGGCGCCGGCGAGCATCGGTGGCCGGACCGGTGCGGATCGACCGGGCGGCGCGCCGCGTGCGCGTCGCCGACGCCGCGTCCACCTGACGCCGACGGAGTTCGACCTGCTGGTGTGCCTGGCCTCGGCCGGCCCGGCACCGTCCTGACCCGCGAGCAGCTGCTGGCGGAGGTGTGGGACTGGCCGGACGCGGCCGGGGGGCACCCGCACCGTCGACAGCCACGTGAAGTCGCTGCGCGCCAAGCTCGGCGCCGGCCTGGTGCGCACCGTGCACGGTGTCGGCTACGCCCTGGAGACACCGTGACGTCCGCCCTGCCGCGACCGCTGGACCGGATCGGGTCGCTCAAGCTCAAGCTGGGCATCCTCGTCGCGGCCAGCAGTCGGCGCCGCCTCGTCGCTCGACCGTCCTGGGCTCTGTTCGTGGGGCTGCTCCCCCGCTACACGATCCCGGTGGCCGTCGTGGTCGCGCTGGTCGTCACGCAGCTGCTGGCACGCGGGATGACGTCGCCGCTGCGGGAGATGACGGGGGCGGCGCGCACGATGGCCACCGGCGACTACAGCCGGCGGGTCACCGCGACGTCGAACGACGAGGTCGGCGAGCTCGCCCGGGCGTTCAACACGATGGCCGCGGACCTGGCTGCCGTCGACCGGCAGCGGCGCGACCTGGTCGCCAACGTCTCGCACGAGCTGCGGACCCCGGTGTCCGCGTTGCGGGCGGTGCTGGAGAACCTCGTCGACGGCGTCGCCGCGCCCGACCCGGCCACGCTGCGCGGCCGCCCTCGACCAGACCGAGCGGCTGAGCCGCCTGGTCACCGACCTGCTCGACCTCTCCCGCGTCGACGCCGGGATCACCCCGCTGCGGCCGGAGACCGTCGCGCTCCGGGACCTGCTGGACGCCGCGGTGGGACGGCGCGCCTCGGCGGCCGTCCGGTGACCTACTCCGTGCACGTCGAGCCCACCGACCTCGCGGTGCACGCCGACCCGGCGCGACTGCACCAGCTCGTGGCCAACCTGCTCGACAACGCCGGCCGGCACAGCCCCGCCGGACGGCCGGGTGCTGGTCGAGGCCCGCCGCCGCGACGGGCACACGGTGCTCGAGGTCGCCGACGAGGGGCCCGGCATCGCCGCCGCCGACCGGGCCCGGGTCTTCGAGCGGTTCACCACCGGCGGTGCCCGCGAGACCGACGGCGGCACCGGGCTCGGCCTGGCGATCGCTCGCTGGGTCACCCAGCTGCACGGCGGCACGGATCGAGGTCGCCGACCCCGCCGACGAGCGGACGCCCGGGCTGCCGGATCCGCGCCACCCTTCCCCGACCCACGCCCCAGGAGCGACCTCGTGAGCAGCCCCGACCCTTCCGACACCGACCGGCGGCTACCGAGCCCCGGTGCGGGCTCGACGGCCTCTTCGGCGCGCTCTGGCCCGAGCACGCGCCGTCCGCGCGACCCACCCCTGGTGCTCGCCGCGCTCGGCGTCGGGTTGCTCGCCGCCCTGGTGCTGCCCTTCCGCGCCGCGGGCCTCGGCACGTTCGTGGTGCTGGCAGCGGCGTGCGGCGGTGGTCGCCTCGCCGACGCACGGCCGGCGGACGCCGTACCACGGGTGCTCGGGGGTGCTCGTGACGCTGCTCGTCTCGACGGTCCTCTCCGGGACGCACTCTGGGTAGTGGCCCTGTGCCTGCTGGCGGCGGTCGCCGTGGGCGTCGTCGCACTGGCGGGCGCGCGCTCGGTCGCCGCGCTGGCGCTGTCCGCGCTCGTCGTGCCGCTGGCGGGGCTGCGGGGGCTGCCCTGGCTCGGCGCGCTCGATCAGGGCCCTCCGGATAGGCGGCGGTTGGGCACCCGCGATCCGGACCGCTGACCGTGTCCGGGGCGCTGCTGGCGGTGTTCGGCCTGCTGTTCGCCTCCGCCGACGCGCTGTTCGCGCTCGTGGGCGGGCGCGATGCTTCCCGGACCTGGCGGTCGACACGATCCTCCTGCGGGCGTTCGTGCTGGCGGTGGTCGGCGGGCTCACCCTGGCCGCGGTCGTACATCGCGCTGAACCCGCCCGCCGTGGAGACGGTCGCGCCCGGCCCCGGGAGGCCGGTACGACGCGCGTTCGAGTGGTTGGTGCCGATCGGCGTCGTGGTCGCGACCTTCGCGGCGTTCCTCGCCGCTCAGGTGACGGTGCTCTTCGGCGGGCACGACTACCTGCGCCGCACCACGGGCCTGACCTACGCGCAGTACGTCCACCAGGGCTTCGGCCAGCTCACCTTCGCCACCCTGCTGACCCTGCTCGTCGTCGGCGTCACGGCCCGCAAGGCGGCCCGTTCACAGCTCCGCGACCGCCGGTTGCTGCAGCGGCATGCTCGGCCTGCTGTGCCTGCTCACGCTGGTGGTCGTCGCCTCCGCGCTGTACCGGATGCACCTCTACGAGCAGGCCTACGGCTTCACCCGGCTGCGGTTGCTCGTGACGTTCTTCGAGGCCTGGCTGGGCCTGCTCGTGCTGCTCGTGCTGGTGGCCGGCATCCGGCTCCGCGGTCGGTGGGTGCCCCGCGCCGCCGTCCTCACCGGCGCCGCGACGCTGCTGGCGCTGGCCGCGATGAACCCGGACGCGTACGTCGCGCGCCACAATGCCGAACGGCCCGCGGGCGTGGTGGAGATGGACGAGGGCTACCTCGTCGGGCTCTCCGCCGATGCGCTGCCCGTCGTGGCGGACCTGCGGCCCGACCTGGCCTGCCGGTCGAGCCTGCGACCCGCGGACGACGACTGGCTCGCGTGGAACCTCGGCCGCCACGCCGCGCGGTCGGCCCTCGCCGCCTGTTGAGGCTCGAGTGCACGTTTGCGCGGCCGCGGGGCGGGCACCGGAACGGACACCCGATCTCGAGGAGAACACCATGAAGGGCAGAATCGCACTGCTGGTCGGCGGCGCCGCCGGATACGTCCTCGGCACCAAGGCCGGCCGCGAGCGCTACGAGCAGATCAAGAGCCAGGCGCAGTCGGTCTGGACCAACCCGAAGGTCCAGGACAAGGCCACCCAGGCGCAGGACTTCGCCAAGGAGAAGGCCCCCGTCGTCAAGGACAAGGCCGCCGACGCCGCAGCGCAGGCGGCCTCCGCCGCGAAGGGTGCCGCGAGCGCGACCAAGGACAAGGCCGCCTCGAGCGACACCGACCCGAGCCAGGGCCCCACGTCCGGGCAGCCGACCTCCGGCGCCCCGATGGGCACGACCACCGGCGCGCCGTACCCGACGTCGACGAACCCGGGCACGACGAACGCCTGACCCCCGCACCGAACGACAGCGGCCCCCGGCACCTCGGTGCCGGGGGCCGCTGTCGTCGTGAGGCTCAGCCGGAGGGCCACTCCTCCTGGGTCACCGCTCCACCGGCCACCGAGACCCTGAGCTCGACCTCGGTCGAGCCCTTGGCGCACAGGGCGTAGTCGCCGGCCGACAGCGCGCCGTACACCAGCGTCGGCAGGGGCCCGTTGGGCGTCGGTCGGGTCACCACCGCGACGTGTGCCGGGTGGTAGGACGTCCCGAGCAGCTCCAGAGGCCAGATGTCGACCTCTCGACCGATGCTCTCGTGCGGCATCACCACGACGAGCGCACCGACGTCCCCGCCGATGTCCAGCAGCACCGACCCTTGGCCGGCATCGGGGTTCTCGTCCTCATGCGGATGTGCATGCGGGTGAGGGTGCGGGTGCGCGTCCGTGGTCACGACACCTCGCGTTCGGAGGAGGACGACGAGGTCCCCGGCCTCGTCTGGTAGCCGCCGTTCGGCGTCGCCAGGTAGGGGAACGAGTCGCGGTAGGCGCCGTTCTCGTTGCTCGTCCCGTCCGTGACCGCAGCCGCCGCGCCGTCCGGCGTGTAGTCCGGGTCGACGAGCTTGATGGTGGCCCCGGCGATGGCGCGCAGCTCGATCGTGGTCACGTCGTCGCTCACCCGACGGCCGTTCGGGAAGCCCGCCAGGTCACCGCCGAGGATCCCGAGGTCGTTGGGCTCCGCCGCGGGCGGCACGGCCACGTTGAGCCGCAGCATGTCCGCGGGGGTCGCGCCGGTGTAGTTCTGGAACCCGGGGATCACCCCCGACGGCAGGCCGGTGAGCAGGATCGCCTTCAGGTCGGCTCGCGGCTTCGTGTAGGCCTTCAGGTTGGGGAAGGCCGTCGGGTACAGCGCCGGGAGCAGCCGTCCGAGCTCGGGGTTGGTGACGAAGCGCTCGTAGCGACGGTCGTCCTCGGGCTTGCGGACGTTCCACTGGTCCTTCTTCGCCATCGGCACGATGACCTCGTTGAACAGCGGGTTGCCCAGTCGGGACACCTGCTGCCAGGGTCCGTTCCCCTTCGTCTGACCCGTCTTGCGGTCGATGATGCGCGACTTGCGACGGCTCGCCGTGGCCCACACCCCGATGACGGAGTCCGGGGAGCTCACGTCGGTGGGTCGGTCACCTCGCCGGGTGACCTCGTCGATCGGCACCTGGATCGCGATGCTGTGCACGTTCAGGGTCTTCGTCGCGTCGACCCCCATCGCGTCGGCGGTCGGGATCAGGTGCAGCGACTGGAAGGGACGGAGGGCGCCGAGGTCGAAGATGCTGCCGAGGTCGACGTGGAAGCCCTCGGCTCGCTGGCCGGCGAAGATCCGACGCCCATCCGACGGTGTGGATGGTCTGCGCGGCGAGGTCCTCGTAGTCGGGCGTGCTGCGGACCCCGACGTTCACCGGCGGACAGGTGAGTCCACGGCGCCAGCACCCGGCGGTCGCGGCCCCGGACCCGGGTGACCGAGTAGGTCTGGGGGCGGTTCCACGACTCGTCGTCGACGTTGTTGATCGGGCCGGTGTTGTAGAGGAAGGTGTTGCGGTTGCGGATCCGGGTCGTGAAGCGGAACTGGTAGGTGACGTTCGGCTCGGCCTTGCGCCGGTTGGCGACGTGGATCTCGTAGAGCACGTCGTCACCGAACTCGTAGAAGTTCGGTCCCCCGTCGGGCTTCTGGAGCGGGATGAAGTTGGCGATCAGCGTGACCGTGCCACGGCGGTCGGGGCTGACGAAGGCGTAGACGTCGGTGTTGTCGGCGACCGGGTCCTTGGAGATTTCCGGGGCTTCGCGGTGAGAGGACATCAGGTCACTCCCCCGCCGCGTCGAGGATCCGGTTGACGAGGTCGCGGTCCTCGACCTCGACCTCGCGCTCGCCGACCATCAACGTGAGTCGGCCGGACCCCACGTTCTCGATGTAGGCGACGACGGGCTCGGTGGCCCGTCGGCCGGAGCGGGCCGGTGCGGCGTGCGCCGCTCCCGGAACGACCGCTACGCCTGCCGCGGCGGCTCCTGCTCCGACGGTGCCGAGGAACCTGCGTCTGCTGGTCTGACTCATGCCTGTGGATCCCTTCCCTGGGGGTGCGAAGGCGTGGGCCTGTGACCCACGTCACCGTGCGTTCGCGCTGCCCGGGTGCGTGGATGGGCGCGCGACGAGCTGGTCTTGACCAGTCGCGGGGCCGGCGTGCGCGGCGGCGGGATCTTGAAATCATGACAGCGCTACTGTCACGGTGAGACCCACCCGCAGAGAGGCTCGGATGAAGATCTCCACGCAGCTGATGTACTCCGGCAACCCGCGCGAGGCGGCCGACCAGGTCGCCGCCCTGGAGGACGCCGGTCTCGACACGGTGTGGGTGCCGGAGGCCTACGGCTTCGACTCCCCCACGCTGATGGGCTACCTGGCGGCGAAGACCGAGACCGTGGAGATCGGGTCGGCGATCCTCAACGTCTACTCCCGCACCCCCGGGGCACTCGCACAGACGGCCGCAGGGCTGGACAACGTCAGCGGCGGCCGCGCGATCCTGGGCCTCGGCGCCTCCGGCCCCCAGGTGATCGAGGGGTTCCACGGGGTGCCCTACGACAAGCCGCTCGGTCGCACCCGCGAGATCGTGGACATCGTGCGGATGGCGCTGCGCCGCGAGCGTCTGGAGCACGACGGCCCGATCTTCCCGCTGCCGCTGCCGGAGGGGCAGGGCACCGGGCTCGGCAAGCCGCTCAAGCTGCTCACCAAGCCCGAGCGCTCCAGCATCCCGATCTACGTCGCGGCCCTGGGGCAGAAGAACGTCGCCGCCACCGCGGAGTACGCCGACGGCTGGCTGCCGATCTTCTTCGCCCCCGAGAAGGCTCGAGAAGTGTGGGGTGACGCGCTCGACGCTGGCACCGCCAAGCGGCACGAGGGGCTCGGCCCGCTCGAGACCGCGGCGGGCGGGATGCTCGCGATCGGTGAGGACGTCAAGGGGATGCTCGACCTGGCCCGCCCCGCGGCCGCGCTCTACATCGGCGGCATGGGTGCGCGCGGCAAGAACTTCTACAACGACCTGGCCGTCCAGTACGGCTTCGGCGCCGAGGCCCGGGAGATCCAGGACCTCTACCTCGGCGGCAACAAGCGCGACGCCGAGGCCGTCGTACCCCTGGAGTTCCTGGAGATGACCAACCTCGTCGGCCCGGCGTCGTACGTCGCCGAGCGGATCGAGGCGTTCCGCGCCGCCGGCGTGACGAACCTGCAGGTGCTGCCGGCCCCGGTCGACGGCGACCCCGCCGCGCTGGTGCGGCAGATCAAGGAGATGGTGAGCTGAGATGACCCCCAGACCGAGCCGCCCGCATCCTGTCCGCCGAGCACGAGGCGTTCCGTCGTACGGCCCGCGCGTTCATCGACCGGGAGATCCGTCCGCACCACGAGCAGTGGGAGGCCGACGGCCAGGTCAGCCGGGAGGTGTGGACCCGCGCCGGCGAGCAGGGCCTGCTGTGCTTCGACGTCGCCGAGGAGTACGGCGGCCCCGGCGTCGCGGACTTCCGCTACAACCTGGTGCTCGCCGAGGAGCTGACCCGCGCCGGGGCGCACGGTCCCGGCTTCCCGGTGCACACCGACATCATCGTCCCCTACCTGTCCAGCCTCGGGACCGAGGAGCAGAAGCAGCGGTGGCTGCCCGGCTGCGTGAGCGGCGAGCTGATCACCGCCATCGCGATGACCGAGCCCGGCGCCGGCAGCGACCTGCAGGGGATCCGCACGAGCGCCGTCGACAAGGGCGACCACTACGTGCTGTCCGGCTCCAAGACCTTCATCAGCAACGGCGCGATGGCCGACCTGGTGGTCGTGGTCGCCCGCACCGACACCCAGACCGACGGCGGGCTCGGCCACCGGGGGATCAGCCTGGTCGTCGTCGAGGCAGGGATGGAGGGGTTCGACCGGGGCCGCAACCTGCACAAGGTCGGGATGGCCGCGCAGGACACCTCCGAGCTGTTCTTCGACGACGTCGTGGTGCCGAAGGAGAACCTCCTCGGCGAGGAGGGCGGCGGCTTCGTCTACCTGATGCAGAACCTCCCCCAGGAGCGGCTCTCGATCGCGACGATGGCGGCGGCGGCGTGCGAGGCGGTGCTCGACATGTGCCTCGACTACGTCAAGGAGCGCGAGGCGTTCGGTCGGCCGATCGGGAAGTTCCAGCACACCCGCTTCGCGATCGCGGAGATGGCGACGGAGGCACACATCGCGCGCGTCTTCGTCGACGACTGCGTACGACGCCACGTCGACGGCGAGCTCGACGCCACCCTCGCCTCGATGGCGAAGTGGTGGACCACCGAGCTGCAGAAGAAGGTCGTCGACCAGGGCGTCCAGCTCTTCGGCGGCTACGGCTACATGCGGGAGTACCCGATCGCACGGGCTTTCCTGGACAGCCGCGTGCAGACGATCTACGGGGGCACGACCGAGATCCAGAAGGAGATCATCGGCCGGTCGCTCGGGCTCTGAGGCTGCCCCCGCGGGGCTACAGACAGCGGCGCCTGGCGGTGCTTCGATGAGGTGATGAAGCCCCGCAAACGCCTGGTGATCTGCTGCGACGGCACCTGGAACAGCCCGGACGCGGAGAACGTCACCAACATCGAGAAGATCGCCCGCACCGTCGAGACCGATCCGGCGCGGACCGACGGCGTGCAGCAGCTCGTCTACTACCTCAGCGGGGTCGGCGCCGGGTCCTACAAGGCCGACCGGATCCTGGGGGGCGCGTTCGGGTTCGGGCTGTTCGCGCACGTCCGGGCGGCCTATCGCTTCCTGGCGCTCAACTACGAGCCCGGCGACGAGATCTTCGTGTTCGGCTTCAGCCGCGGCGCCTACACCGCGCGCAGTCTGGTCGGCATGGTGTCGCTCGTCGGGCTGCTGCACCCGGCGTGCGCTCGTCGAGGACCAGCTCGGCAGCGCCGTCACGCTCTACAACGCGGCCGCGGCGACCGGCACGAGCACGACGACGAGCTCGCGGCGTTCCGGCCGGCCGGTGCGCACGAGCCGGTGCGGGATCACCCTGCTCGGTGTCTTCGACACCGTCGGCGCGCTCGGCGTGCCCGGGGCCCCCGGAGCGCTCAAGGGCACCCACCAGTTCCACGACGTGCGGCTCAGCCCGATCGTGCGCACGGCCCGGCACGCCCTGGCACTCGACGAGCGGCGGCTGATGTTCGAGCCGAGTCTCTGGAAGGCCACCGAGAAGGACGCCGCGGAGGCCGAGGCCGCCGGGCGGGTGCGGCAGGTGTGGTTCGCCGGGGTGCACTCCGACGTGGGTGGGGGCTACCAGCGCTCCGGTCTGTCCGACACCACGCTGCTCTGGATGGCGCGGGAGGCCCGCACGGCTGGTCTGGTGTTCGACGCCGACCTGCTGGGCCACTACGTCGCCAGCAACCGCGAGGCGGTCCAGCACGACTCCCTCTCCCGGCAGTACGAAGGTCTCAACCTGCTCTCCCGGACCCGGATGCGCCTGCGCGGCGGCGGCGAAGCCTTCGACGACGGGTGGCGCCGGCTCGACCCCGGCCCGGACCGCGACGGTCGCCGCGCCGTCGGGGTGTCGATCGCGTCGACGGCGGCGGCGTGGTTCCGCGACGAGGCCCGCCGGCCGCCGTACCGGAACCGCAACGTGGGCGCCTTCGCGACGTCCACGCGCTCGTTCGCCGACCGGGAGGCGACTGTCATCGCGCTGCCGTTGACCGCCGGGCCGCTCGCGAAGGCGCTCGACGCGGCCGGCGTCGACCTGGCCTGGTCCTCCCCACCGGGCGCCGCGACCTAGACTCCTCGGATGCAGACGTCGCGCGCACCCCTGTGGCGCGCGGTCGCCGCCCTCGCCGCCCTCGGTCTGGCCCTCTTCTTCGCGGTGACCAGTGCGCCGCGCCTGGGCCTCGACCTCGAGGGCGGCACGCAGATCGTGCTCGAGACGCAGGACAGCGCCCGGACCAAGGCGGACCGGGAGTCCACCGACCGCGCGCTCGAGGTGCTGCGGGGACGCGTCGACGCCCTCGGGGTCGCCGAGCCCACGCTCGCACGCTCCGGCGAGCGACGGATCATCGTCGAGCTGCCCGGCCTGCAGGACCCCCGCGAGGCCGCGAAGGTGATCGGCCAGACCGCCCAGCTCGGCTTCCACGTCGTCCAGGGTCCCGGGACGGAGCCGGCCCCCGAGGGACAGCAGGTGGTGCCCGACGAGGACGACCAGCCGATCGCGATCGGCCCGCAGGTGCTCGACGGCAACGGCGTCAGCGACGCCGCCGGGGAGCAGCAGCAGGGTGGCGTCGGCGGCTGGGTGGTGTCGGTGAGCTTCAACCGCGAGGGGGCGCCCCTGTGGCGTGACCTCGTGGCCCAGGCGTGTCGCAGCGCCGCCGGCGGGCAGCGCATCGCGATCCTCCTCGACGAGCGAGGTGATCTCCTCCCCCGCCGTACAACCCGAGCTGTGCAGCGGCGCCGGTTCGGCCACCCAGATCACCGGAGACTTCACGCAGGCCTCCGCGACCGACCTCGCAGTGCTGATCAAGGGCGGCGCTCTGCCGGTGCCCGTCGAGGTGATCGAGCAGCGCACGGTCGGCGCCACGCTCGGCGACGCCGCGATCGACGCGTCGGTCGAGGCCGCCCTCATCGGCCTGGTCCTCACCGGGCTGTTCATCGTCATCGTCTACCGCCTGGTCGGCCTGCTCGCGGCGGCAGCCCTCGGCGGCTACGCGCTGATCGCCTACGGGATGCTCGTGTGGCTCGGCGCCACCCTGACGCTGCCCGGACTGGCGGGCTTCGTGCTCGCGATCGGGCTCGCCATCGACGCCAACGTGCTGGTCTTCGAACGCGCGCGGGAGGAGTACGCCCGACGTCGAGGCGAGGGACCGGCCGCGGCCCTCGACACCGGCTACCGCAAGGCGTGGTCGGCGATCATCGACTCCAACGTGACCACCCTGCTCGCCGCGGGTCTGCTGTTCATCTTCGCGTCCGGTCCGGTCAAGGGCTTCGGTGTCACGCTCTCGATCGGCGTGGTCGCCTCGATGATCTCCGCCCTGGTCGTCGCCCGGATGCTGACCGACCTCGCGATCCGGCGCGGGACCCCGAGCGCCCTGACCGGCCTCGGTGGCAAGGGCCGGCTCCGGTCCTGGCTCAACGAGAGCGGGCCGTTCCTGATGCGCCGGGCCGGTCTCTGGCTGGGCGTGGCCGCTGCCATCGCCGTCGTCGCGATCAGCGGGATCGTCGTACGCGGCCTCAACCTGGGTGTCGAGTTCACCGGGGGCCGGCTGCTGGAGTTCTCGACCAGCCAGCAGGTGAGCGTCGACCAGGCCCGCACGGCCGTCGGCGAGGCGGGCTTCCCCGCCGCGGTCGTGCAGGCCAGCGACGGCGACAACGTCACCGTCCGCACCGCCCAGATCAGCAACGACGAGGCCGTCGACATCGAGGAGTCGCTGGCCGCTGTGGCCGGCGACGTCACCAAGGAGCGGGACGAGCTCATCGGACCGACGCTCGGGGACGAGCTGCGCACCAAGGCGCTGATCGCCTTCGCCATCGCCGTGGGCGCGCAGATGCTCTACCTGGCCGTGCGGTTCCGATGGACGTACGCCGCCGCAGCCGTCACCTCGATGTCGCACGTGGTGCTCACCGTCGTCGGTGTCTTCGCGTGGCTCGACAAGCCGATCGACGGGGTGTTCCTCGCGGCCGTGCTCTCGATCATCGGCCTCGCGGTCAACGACACGATCGTGGTCTTCGACCGGATCCGCGAACGCACCCGCGAGACCCGCGGCCAACCACTGCGGCAGGCCGTGAACGCCGCGATCCTGCAGACGATCCCGCGCACCATCAACACCGGGCTCGGCGCGATGTTCATCCTCGCGGCCCTCGCGGTGCTCGGCGGGGACTCGCTCACCGACTTCGCGATCGCGCTGCTGCTCGGCCTGGTCGGTCGGCATCTACTCCACGATCTTCACCGCGTCGCCGCTGGCGATCTGGGCCGAGGAGCGCTGGCCGCTCGACGCCCGCTCGTCCTCGGGCAGGATGGTCGACCCCTACGCCAACATCCCGGCCGCCGGCCCCGAGTCGGGCCGCGCCTGACCGTTCGTCGTTGAGTGGTCACTCGCGCCCCGTCGAGTAGGCAGTTGTGCCCCCCGCTCGTTGTTGAGTGGTCACTCGCGCCTCGCAGCCATCAGGTGCACCCGGGCCCCGGTCCTTGAGTGGTGAACTGCGGCTCCCCACCGGTCGTCGAGTGGTCACTTGCGCCCCGTCGAGTGGTCACTTGTGGCCCCGAGTACGCCGTCCGCTGGCGTGTGGCCCCGGGGCCGGAGACCACGCCCGAGTTCGCGCGGAACATTCTCGAGATTTCCTTTGTGGGTAACGTGATTCGGGGTCGTTGTCGACCCGAAACTGTCGGTGCTCGATCGTAGGCTTCGAGCATGCTCGACACGACCACCCCGCACCCGCAGCGCAGCCACCGCGGGACCATGCTGCTGCCGGCGATGTGCCGGGCGTCGATGTGCGGGCGCTCGATGACCGCTCGGTGTTGACGTTCGTGGTCGATGCCCGCCGGTCCGCGGATCGTGAGGAAGCGAACCTGCTCGCCGGGGTGGTGCACTGGGCCGACCTGCACCCCGTCACCGCCACCGCAGCCGGCCACCCGGCGGGTGATGCGGGTGCGCGGGTGACGCGGGTGCTGCGTCGTGGCCGCTCGACCGTCCGCTCGGTGGGATCCTGCCACCCGACCCGGACGACCACGGGTGTCGCCTGGCAGGTGTCGGTGCACCCGAGGTCACCGAGACCGCGGTGGTCGACCTCGCTGCCGCCCTGGGTGTCTCCTACCGGGCCGGGCTTCAGCTGGTCGCCGACACCCTCGAGCTGCACTACCGCCTCCCCCGACTCTGGGCGCTCGTGCAGGCCGGCACCCTGGCCGCCTGGAAAGCCCGCCACGTCGCCGCGCAGACCACCCACCTGTCCCAAGCAGCCGCGTTGTTCGTGGACCGGCACCTGTCCGTCCTCGCCCGACGCGGTGACCTACCCCCGAGCAGGGTCCGGCCCCTGATCCACGAAGCCCTCCTGCAACACGACCCCGAGGTCGCGGCCGGTGTGGAGGAGGCCGCGTTGCACAAGCGCGGTGTGTGGTTCGACCACCGTCGAGTCCACCGCCACCACCACCCTGACCGGCATCCTGGACACCCTGGACGCGATCGACCTCGACCGCGCCCTGAGCGACATCGCCGCCCAGCTCAAGCAGCTCGGCGACACCGACCACCTCGACACCCGCCGCGCCCACGCCCTCGGCCTGCTCGCCCACCCGCAACGCGCCCTGGACCTCTTCACCCACCCCGCTGCTGACACCGACACCAGCACACGCGCCGACTCGACCAACAACACCGCCAACGCCGCAGGCGCCGGCAACGAAGGCGACGAGCAGGGCGGCGGGCCGTTCCGGCGCACCAGCGCGACGGTCTACCTGCACCTCACCCTCGCCGACCTCGCCACCAACCCTGCCGTTGGAAGCGGGGAAACGGGCGGTGGGGGCTGGGTGGAGAAGCTGGGCCCCGCGAGCCTGCAGGTTCTGCAGGACTGGCTGACCCGGATCGGGCTGCACGGTCCCGGCGTCACGATCCGTCCCGTCCTGGACATGAACCGCACCCACGCCCGCACTGACGCGGTGGACCGGCACGACCCACCCGAATGGATGCGGGACCTCGTGATCTTGCGAGATCGGCACTGTGTGTTCCCCGGCTGCAGTGTCGACGCCAGATCTTGCGACCTCGACCACATCGAGCCCTATCTCGACCTCGACGCCGGTGGCCCGCCCGGCCAAACCCACCCAGGCAATCTCGCGGCCCTGTGTCGCAGGCACCACCGCGCCAAGACCCAACGCGCCTGGAGCTACCGGCGACGACCACCCGACGAGCCTGATGACCGCGCCGATGCGCGCGACACCATGGACGGCCACTGCGGCTACAGCGAGCGCAACCTGGGCCCCGGCTACACATGGACCAGCCCGCTGGGCTGGACCCTCACCAGCTATCCCCTCTGACCGCCCGGCCAACCGGCCAGGGACACGGCAGCGCTCCCACCCCAGCAGGCACCCCTCCAACGGCGTCCCGCCAACGGCGCCCCGTGTTCGCCGGCCGCGCCCGTGCTGCCCGCCCACGCCCAGGCATGCCCAAGGGCACATGGTGGGCGGAGGCGACAGCGCCCGGACGCCGACGGCGACGCGGATCAGCCGTGGTGCGGAGGAACCTGACGGCGCAGCCACTCCTCAGAGGCGTCGCGGCCCCCGGCCTCGCCGTCCCCCCGCTCGTCCGCGGTCGTGTCCGGGAGCACGTCTCCGAACACTGCGGCGCGCCGCCGTCGGCGCTCGTCCTCCGTCAGCTCGCCGGACGCAGGCTGTCGCGACGGGGAGGTCGGCTCAGCGGGCTCGCTCACACCGACTCACGCGAACGCGGCGCGTCGAACCAGGTGCGCTCGAACTTGGCCCGCTCGGGCGACCAGCCGGTCGAGGCGGTGAAGTGCTCGGAGCAGACGCGCAGCGAACGACCCAACGGCTCCAGGCGTACGCCGCCCAGCCGGCGGGTCACCGGGCCCACGAAGTCGACCTTCTCGCGGCCCGCCGCGGCCGCGAAGCCGGCGACCAGGTCGAAGCGGCGCACCGGCTCGGCCCCGACGTTGTAGACGCCGCTCGGGGCGACCAGGGACGCCAGGACCGCCGGGCCGAGGTCGTCGGTGTGCACGACGTGGGCGTACCCCTCGGGATCGCCCAGGCCGATCGCGCGTCCGTGCCGCAGCGCCCGCAGCTGCGCGCGGGTGAGGGCGTCCTCCCCGATGATCGTGCCGAACCGCAGGACCACGCCGGCCCGGGTCCCGCAGGTGAACCCCTGCACGTGCGACTCGGCGACCGAGGCGGGCTCGGTGGCCGGGGTGATCTCCAGCGGAGCGTCCTCGGTGACCCAGTTGTCACCCTGGTCGGCGTAGAGGAACGACACGCTCTCCTGGACGACGCGACGCACCCGGGCCTCGCGGGCGGCCTCGACGACGCGGCGCACGCCCTTCGGTGCGCAACCGGTCGTGGGTGCGCCAGGCGCTCGGCCGGACGGCGGCGAGGCCGACCGGCACGTGCGTCGCGAGACTGCAGACCGCGTCCGCACCGTCCATCAGCGCGAGGAGCGTGTCCGGGTCGAAGAGACTGCCGCGGACCGCGGACGCCCCGGCCGCCTCGAGGGCGCGGGCCTTGTCGGCGGTGCGGGCCAGGCCGACGACGTCGTGCCCGGCGTGGACGAGGGCGGACACGGCTGATGTGCCGATGACGCCCGTGGCACCGGTGAGTGCGACCCGCACGGGACTCCCCTTCGCTGTGCATCGTGTCGGCCCGGGATCGGTGCCGCTGGCGACGACGGGGCCCGGGGTCTCGAGGCCTCGCGCCGACGGCGTACGGCGCCGCTGACCGATCCAGTCTCCGATAACGAGCAGATAACGGCAAGCCGAACCCCCGGCTTCGCCGTTAAATCTATGGCCCAGCCGTCCGGTCAGCGGACGATCGGCGCCCGAGGCGCGAGGGCGCCGAACGACGGCTCAGATCAGCGAGCGGTAGAGGTCGACGGTCTGGGTGGCGATCGCGTCCCACGCGAACGAGGCCACCGCCCGCTCCCGACCGGCCCGCCCGTAGCGCGCCGCCTGCTCCGGATCGGCCGCCAACCGGTTCACGCCCTCGGCGATCCCCGCCTCGAAGGCCGCACCCTCGGCGCCGTCACTGCCGACGTAGGGCACGACCACACCGGTCTCGCCGTCGAGCACCACCTCGGGGATGCCGCCGACGTCGCTGGCCACGACCGCCGTCTCGCAGGCCATCGCCTCCAGGTTCACGATGCCCAGCGGCTCGTAGACCGACGGGCACAGGAACGCCAGAGCCCCGGTGAGCACGGTGCGGACCTCGTCGCGCGGCAGCATCTCGGACACCACGAACACGCCGTCGCGCTGCGTCCTCAGCTCGGCGATGAGCCCGTCGGTCTCGGCCTTGAGCTCGGGGGTGTCGGCCGCTCCGGCCAGCAGCACGACCTGCAGCTCGCGGTCGAAGGCCTGCGCGGCCCGCAGCAGGTGCGGCACGCCCTTCTGGCGGGTGATCCGGCCGACGAAGGCGACGTACGGACGACTCAGGTCGACCCCGATCCGCTCCAGCACGGTGGTGTCCGGGTCGGGACGGTAGAAGTCGGTGTCGATGCCGTTGTAGACGACGTGCACCTTGGCCTCGTCGAGCGCCGGGTAGCTGCTCAGGATGTCGGCACGCATCCCGTTGCTGACCGCGACCACCGCATCGGCCGCCTCGTACGCCGTCCGCTCGGCCCACGAGCTGACCCGGTAGCCACCGCCGAGCTGCTCGGCCTTCCAGGGCCGTTGCGGCTCGAGGCTGTGCGCGGTGACGACGTGGGGCACGTCGTAGAGCAGCTTGGCCCAGTGACCGGCCATGTTGGCGTACCACGTGTGCGAGTGCACGACGTCGCACCCGGCGACCGCGGCGGTCATCGCGAGGTCGGTGGACAGCACCTGGAGGGCGGCGTTGGCACCGGCGAGGCGGTCCTCCTTCTCGGTGTGGGCGGTGGCACCGTCACGGGGCTCGCCCATGCACTGCACGTCGACGTCGATCAACCGGCTCAGCTCACGCACCAGGAAGTCGACGTGCACACCGGCACCGCCGTACACGTCGGGAGGGAACTCGCGGGTCAGGATGGCTGCACGCATGGTGGGAATGTAGTGCCTCCCGGGCCCGAGGCCCTAGGGTCAGTTCCGTGAGCAGCGTCGCACGGCGTTGACACGTGACGGACGGGAGCCGAAGACATGCCGAACGTACTGGGGATCGTGCTGGCCGGTGGTGAGGGCAAGCGCCTCATGCCGTTGACCGAGGACCGCGCCAAGCCCGCGGTGCCCTTCGGTGGCAGCTATCGCCTGATCGACTTCGCCCTGTCCAACCTGGTCAATGCCGGCTACCTCAAGACCGCCGTGCTGACGCAGTACAAGTCGCACTCGCTGGACCGGCACATCTCCCTGACGTGGCGGATGTCGACGATGCTCGGCAACTACGTCACCCCGGTCCCGGCGCAGCAGCGCCGGGGGCCGCAGTGGTACCTCGGCAGCGCCGACGCCATCTACCAGTCGATGAACCTCATCAACGACGCGCGCCCCGACATCATCGTGGTGTTCGGCGCCGACCACGTCTACCGCATGGACGCCTCCCAGATGGTGCAGGCGCACATCGACTCCGGCGCGGGTGTCACGGTCGCCGGCATCCGGGTGCCGCGCAAGGAGGCCTGGCAGTTCGGCGTCATCAAGACCGGCGCGGACGGCGTCGCCATCGAGTCGTTCCTGGAGAAGCCGGCCGACCCGCCCGGCCTGGTGGACTCGCCCGACGAGACGTTCGCCTCGATGGGCAACTACGTCTTCAGTGCCGACGTGCTCGTCGCGGCACTCGAGGAGGACGCCAAGAACCCGGAGTCGCGCCACGACATGGGCGGCGACATCATCCCGATGCTCGTCGAGCAGGGCCGCGCCGCGGTCTACGACTTCAAGGACAACGTGGTGCCGGGCTCGACGCCCCGCGACCGCGACTACTGGCGAGACGTCGGCACCGTCGACACCTACCACGAGGCGCACCAGGACCTGGTCTCCGTGGAGCCGATCTTCAACCTCTACAACAGCCAGTGGCCGATCTTCACCTCGCACCCGCAGCTGCCCGGCGCGAAGTTCGTGATGGGTGGCTACGCCCGCGACTCGATCGTCTGCGCCGGCTCGATCGTGTCCGGCGCCAACATCAGCACGTCGGTGCTCGGCACCGCCACCTATGTCTCGCCCGGCGCGGTCGTCGAGCGCAGCGTGCTGTTCGACAACGTGTCGATCGGGCGCGGGGCCGTCGTGCGCAACGCGATCCTCGACAAGAACGTCGTCGTGCCCGAGGGCACACTGATCGGCGTGGACCACGACGAGGACCGTCGGCGCGGGTTCACCGTCAGCGAGGGCGGCGTCACGGTGCTCGGAAAGAACCAGATCATCGTCCCCTGAACAGGCCGTCACGCTTCGCGTAGCGCGGCAGGACCACCGGGTTGAGCTCGGCGACCCGGTCCATGGCGGTCACCACGTTGCGCAGGTTCGTGATCAGCGCGCCGTACTCCGGCCAGTGCAACGACGACAGGTGCGACGCGCTGAGGTCCTCCGCGAGTCGGGACAGGTCGCGACGCACCTGCACCACCCGCACGGAGTCGGGCGCGCTGATCGCCGCACCCGCCTCGGCCAGCAGTGCGACCCAGGTGTCGCGGAAGCGCGGCTCCCAGGCGGTCATGCTCTCGATGCTGTGCCCGAGCGTGCGGGCCATGGACCGGGTCTCGGCGACCGCCTGCTCGTTGCGGCGCAGCAGCGACTCGTAGACCTCGGTCTTGGCGAGGTCGCGGGCAGCCCGTCGCGGGTTCAGCCGGCTGCTCTCCTTGGCCTGCCGCAGCAGCGACCACGCATGGTCAATCTCGCCGTCGAGGTCGCGGGTGCGGTCCACCCAGTCCGTGACGTGCTCGTCGCTGCAGGTCCCGCCCAGCTCGCTCGCCATGTCGCAGAGCAGCCGCCCGACGCCGTCGTCGACCACGTCGATCGCCTTCACCGCCGAGTAGTCACGCAGCGGCGGCCACACGATCGCGTTGACCGCGAAGCCCACGACGATCCCGATGCCGGTGTCGTAGAGCCTGGTCAGCAGCATCTGGTCGTCGGTACTGAACCCGGTGGTGAGCACGATCAGTCCGGTGGCGGCCACCGTGGTGCTCTCGTTCAGGAACCACCGCAGGCTGCCGATCACGAGGCCGGCGATCAGCAGCAGCGCGACCGCGAGCGTGCTCAGCCCCAGGATTCCACCGATCCCCCACGCGAGGACCACCCCGAGCACCGCCCCGCCGACCTGGCGCAGCCCTCGGCTGAAGGTGCGGTACACGGTGGCGTGCACCACCAGCAGCGCGGACCAGGGGGCCAGGAACGACTGCGGCAGGTCGAAGACCTCGGCGGCGAGCACCCAGGCGAGCACGGCCGCCAGCACCGTCTTCACCAGCTGGATGACCTCGGACCAGGCCAGCGGGTCCCGGACTCCGTCGCGGAGCTCCGCCCACAGACGCGCCCGGACCTGGGGCACCGTGACTCCCTCCCAGAAGCTGTCTCCCCGACCGTGAAGCCCTACCCGCTCGCACCCCGGCGAAACCGATCGCCCCTCCCGGTGCTGGCCTAGGATCCGATGTATGACGTCGTCCCCTGACCGGGCCCGTCACCCGCAGACGCGGCGGGTCCCTCAGCAGAGTCGCAGCCGGGGCCGGGTACAGCGCGTCCTGGAGGTGGCCGGCGAGCTCGTGGTCAACGTCGGCGTGGAGGCGATGAGCACCCGGACCATCGCGGCCGCCGCCGACATCCCGGTCGCGTCGCTGTACCAGTACTTCGCCGACCGCGACGAGATCCTGCTCGCCCTGGTGGAGCGGGACGCCGCCGAGATGGACGCTCAGGTCGACGCCGACCTGGGGGCCCTCGAGGTGCTGACCGTGCAGACCATGGTCGACACGGTGATGCGGGCGTTCCTCAAGGTCTACCACCGCAGACCGTCCTTCGTGGTGCTGTGGATGCGCAGCCGGACCAACCCCGCGATCTCGGCCTTCTGCCGCGCCCACAACCAGCAGACCGCCCAGCGTCTCTTCCAGGCGGCGCGTGCCGCCGGCATGGTCCACCCGGACTCCAACGGGCTCTACGCCGAGCTCGCCGTCGAGGTCGCCGACCGGGTCTTCCAGCTCGCCTTCGAAGACTCCCTCGTGGCCGACCCGCATGTCGTCGACGAGGGCATCGCCCTGGTGTCGGCCTACTTGGAGACCCATGCGACGGCAGCCGGCATCGCCGGGGTCAGGCGTCCCGAACCCTCGGGCTGACCGGCGGGTGAGCGGCTCGCCTCAGGTGCACAGGCCGTTCTCGGCGGCCTTCTCCTCGGCCGCCGCGTCCTTCGGCGAGGCCGACGCGGACGGGCCGCCGCTCGGCTTCGGGCTCTCGGTGGGCTTGCCCTCCGCCGCGGTGGTGACCTCCTTGGCCTGTCTCCTGGTGAGCGGCAGGTCGTTGCGGACGCGCTCCCACAGCCGGTCGGCGCCCGGCGCCCACTGCAGCCGGTTGGGGTCGGGGGGGTACACCTCGAACGGCACGGTCAGGAACTGCACGTTGTCCAGGCCGATCCCGCTCATCGAGGAGGCCAGGGTGCGCAGCTCGGCGAGGCTGGCCAGCTTGGGATCCGTGGTCAGCGACTTGGTCGCCGCGTCCAGGAACTTGTACAGCCGCACCGGGTTGACCAGGGTGCCGGCGGAGAGCGCCTTGTTGGCCATGGAGGCCAAGAAGGTCTGCTGGCGCTTCATCCGGCCGATGTCGCCGTTCTCGGTCGTCCCGATCGCATGGCGCACCCGGACGTAGTCCAGCGCGCGCTGGCCCTTGACGTTGTAGGTGCCGGCGGGCAGGTAGATGTTGCCGGTGGTGTCGTTGACCTCGCGCGGCACGCACACCTCGACCCCGTTGAGGGCGTCGACCATCTTGCGGAAGCCGTTGAAGTCGATCACCACGAAGTGGTTGACCCGCACGTTCGTGAGCTTCTCGACGGTCTTGATCGTGCAGGCCGGCCCGCCCACGGCGTACGCCGCGTTGAACATGCTCGGACCGCCCGGATCGCTGCCTTCGCCGTCCTTGCGACGGCACGCCGGCCGCTCCACCATCGCGTCGCGCGGCAGGCTGACGCCGTACGCCAGCTTCCGGTCGGCGGAGATGTGCAGCAGGATCGTGGTGTCCGACAGGCCGGGCGTGTCGCCACCGATGTTGCCGGTCTGGCCCTCGCGGGTGTCGGAGCCCAGCAGCAGGATGTTGAGTGGCTTGTTCGGCTCTCCCTCGGGCACCACCTCGTCGGGACGGTCCGTGCCGAGTGCACTCGTCACGTCCATCGAGGTGATGTTGTTGTCGAGGTGCCGGTAGACGAAGAACCCGCCGGTGAGCACGACCACCAGCACCGCCGCCAGGGAGATGGCGACGATCTTGAGGACCCGGTGCCGGGAGGCCGGGTCGCGGTGGCGCGCTACATGAGACAAGTGAGGGGTCCTGCGGTCGACGAGGGGCGGACTGCCCGAGAGCGCTGCACGGTGCAGGTCACCCATCAGCCTACAAAACGCCACCCAGCCGGGGGTGGCTGCGCCTCAGCCGCGTGCCAGCGTCCTCATCGTCTCGATCTCGTCGGTCTGCGAGCGGACCATGTCCTCGGCCAGGTCGATCGCAGCCGGGAAGTCGCCGTCCTCGACCTGGGTGCGGGCCATCGCCACCGCACCCTCGTGGTGCTCGATCATCATCTCCAGCCACCTCTGGGAGAAGGCCGCGCCCTGCGCGTCCTCGAGGGCCTCGAAGTCGTCCGCCGACATCATCCCCTCCCCCTCCATGCCCTCCATGCCCTGCAGGTCCATCCCCTCCTCGGAGTGGGTGTGCCCCTCCCCCGACCCGAAGCCGGTCTTCGGGACCTTCTCCTCCCAGTCCTCCAGCCAGCCCGAGAGCGTGTCGATCTCGGGCTGCTGCTCCGTGCGGATCTGCTCGGCGAGGTCGGCGATCTCGGGGTCGAGGCCCTCGCGGCCGATGGTCAGGTTGGCCATCGCGATCGCCTGCGCGTGGTGCGGGATCATGTCCTGCGCGAACGCCACGTCGGCGTCGCCGTGGTCGGCTCCGCCTCCGCACGCGGCCGTGGCCAGGCAGGTCGCGAGCAGCAGGGCGGCCAGTCGCCTCGTCATGGGTGTCTCCGGATCTCGGTCTGGTCGGTTCGGCCCCCGTCGGACACGCGGCTCAGGCGAGCCGCAGGACGCGCGACTCCCACGGCTGGAGGTCGAGCCCGTCAGCGTCGTGGGTGCCGAGCAGCAGCGTCGCGCCCTCCACCGAGGGTACGGCGGCAGGGTCGAGGCTCAGGGGACGGGAGGAGCAGTTGGCCAGCACCAGCAGCACCTCGTCGCCGAGCGTGCGGGTGAACGCCCACAGCTGCTCGTGGTCGGGCAGCAGCAGCGCGAAGCGGCCGTCGACCACGACCGCGTGCTCCCGGCGCAGCGCGATCAGCGAGCGGAAGTGATGGAACACCGAGCCGGGGTCGGCCACCTCGGCGGCCGCGTTGATCACGTCCTTGTTGGCCGTGGCGGGCAGCCACGGCGTACCGCTCGTGAAGCCGGCGTGCTCGGTGTCGTCCCAGTGCATCGGCGTGCGCGCGTTGTCGCGGCTCTTGACCGAGAGCGACCGGAGCAGGTCGGCCGGGTCCCGGCCCTCGGCGATCTCCTCGTGGTACCAGTTCACCGACTCCAGGTCCTGGTAGTCCTCGATCGTGGCGAAGTCGTTGTTCGTCATCCCGAGCTCCTCGCCCTGGTAGACGTACGGCGTCCCCCGGTGCAGGTGCAGCACGGTGCCCAGGGTCTTGGCCGAGGCGACCCGGTGCTCGGGACTGTCGTCGCCGAAGCGCGACACCGCCCGCGGCTGGTCGTGGTTGTCGAGGTAGAGGCTGTTCCAGCCGACCTCCGCGAGTCCCTCCTGCCAGGTGGCCAGGTTGCCCTTGAGCACCGGCAGCGGCAGGTCGGCCAGCGCCCACTTGCCACGGCCCGGCTGCTCGTCGAGACCGACGTGCTCGAAGGTGAAGACCATGTTGAGCTCGTCGCGGGACGGGTCGGTGACGTCACGCGCCAGCTGCAGCGAGCTGCCCGGCATCTCGCCGACCGTGAGCAGGTGCTGCGCGGTCAGGCCGACCTCGCGGTTCATCTCCTGCAGGAACTCGTGCAGCCGGGGCCCGTTGGCGATCGACCGCTCGCCCGAGGCGTAGGGCTTGCCGGGGACGGGGGCTCCGTCCGGGAGGGTCGGGTCCTTGGAGATCAGGTTGATGACGTCCATCCGGAAGCCGTCGACGCCGCGCTCGACCCAGCGGCGCATCATCGCGTAGACCGCCTCGCGGACCTCCGGGTTCTCCCAGTTCAGGTCCGGCTGCTTGCGGCTGAAGATGTGCAGGAAGTACTCGCCGCTGCGCTCGTCGTACTCCCAGGCGGACCCGGAGAAGACCGAGGCCCAGTTGTTCGGCTCGGCGCCGTCCTTCGCCGGACGCCACCAGTACCAGTCGCGCTTCGGCGACGCCGGGTCGCGGGACTCCTGGAACCAGGCGTGCTCGTCGGAGGTGTGGTTGACGACCAGGTCCATCACGACCTTGATGCCACGCTCGTGCGCGCCCTCGATCAGGGCCTCGAGGTCGGCCAGGGTCCCGAACAGCGGGTCGACGTCCTCGTAGTCGCTGATGTCGTAGCCGTTGTCGTCCATCGGGCTCGCGTAGACCGGCGAGAGCCACAGCACGTCGATGCCGAGCTCGGCGAGGTAGTCGAGCCGGGAGGTGATGCCGGGCAGGTCACCGATGCCGTCGCCGTCGCTGTCCTGGAACGAGCGGGGATAGACCTGGTAGACGACGGCCGACTTCCACCAGTCGGCCTGGTGCGCGATGCGAGAGCTCATGGCGATCACCCTCTCAGAACGCCTCACGGCACGCCGAACGGCTCCGGTCGCTGGCTAGGCTGCGCACGTGCTGGTCACCAACCACGTCCTCGCCGGCGCCCTCATCGGCGCCGCCAGCCCCGGCCCGGCCTCCGCCTTCGTGGCCGGCTTCGGGTCGCACTTCGCCATGGACGTGGTGCCGCACTGGGGCGACGACTCGATCTTCCTCCAGGTGGCCGTGCCCGACGGCCTGGTCGGCGCGACCACGATGGCGCTCCTGTTCCGTACGGCGCGAGGCCGGCGGCTCCGCGTCGCGGCCGGGATGGCGGGCGCCGTGCTCCCCGACCTCGACAAGCCGGCCAACCTGTTCTTCGGCCGCTCGCCGTTCCCGGAGCGCTTCGACCGCTTCCATGGCGAGATCCAGCGAGAGTCGACGAGGCGGCTGCCGCAGGAGTTCGTCGTCGCCGCGCTCCTCGGGCTGGCCTGCCGTCGCTGGGTCACTCGCGGGGTCACTCGCGGGGTCACTCGCTGACCGCGTCACCCAGCACCGGAAAGCCGGGCGGGGTGGTGCAGAACACGACGGCCCAGGGGTGACAGCCGACCGTGGTCCGGGACGCGACGGCGCGGCTCTGGACGACGAGCCACTGCTCCCCCGCCGCGACGTCGGCCGGGCGCTGGCCCGCGAGCACGCGCATCGTGTCCCGGTCCACCGCGGGGACGAGGTAGGCGCACGGTGCGCGCTCCCCGGCCACCGGCGTCAAGGCCTCGGACGGCACGAGGTGAGCACTCTCGACGACCTGGCGGCCGTCCGTCCCGACGGTGCCGCTGGGCGTTGCCAGCGGGACGTAGGCGCAGGGCCCGACGGAGGTGGACGCGGCGACCCCGGCGGGGGCCGGATGGACGTCCACGGTGCGGACGTGACAGACCTGCTCGTAGTCCTGGGCGATCCAGCCCGCGTCGATGCTGTCCAGCTCGCACTCGAGCTCCAGCCAGGAGTACGCCGGGAGGCCGACGCCCGGCACCCCGGGTCGCAGCGCGTTCTGTGCCTGCTCGGCGTCCTGCCGCGCGCGGGGCAGCCCCACCTCGAGGTCGTCCACGGCCTGCGTGCGGGCGCTGCTGAGCTCGACCGTCGCGAGGAGACCGTGGCCGACGTACAGCGCCACCGGCAGCCCGACGACGACGCCGGTGACGAGGAGGAGGACCTTGCCGACGCGGTTCATGTCCTCATCGTGGGGCGCACCGGGGTGGCCGCACATCGGTAGGAGTACTCAGGTCGCGCTCTTGTACGCTGCTGACGCAGTCGAGGCGGTCATCCTCGCCCTGCCCCCGCCCTCGTAGCTCAGGGGATAGAGCGTCGGTTTCCTAAACCGTGCGTCGCAGGTTCGAATCCTGCCGGGGGCACTGTGTGCCTGGGCGCGAGTTCTCCGACCCACCCGCGGCCCGCGGGGTAGCATCGACAGCAACCAACCATCGGCCCGGACCCCGCCAAGGTGGCATCTTTCAGCACGCACGGGGCGGCGGGGCATGGTCGACGAAACGAAGCTGTCCGCGGTGCTGAGCGAGTTCGCCTCCACCCTGGCCACCGACTTCCCGATCCAGTCGATCCTGGACCAGCTGGTCGAGCGCATCGTCACGGTCCTGCCGATCACCTCCGCCGGCGTCACCCTGATCGAGCCCGGAGCCGATCCGCGCTACATCGCCGCCTCGGACGACTCCGCGCTGGCGTTCGAGAAGCTCCAGACCCACCTGAGCGAGGGCCCGTGCCTGCTGGCCTTCCAGTCCGGGGTGCCGGTGGCCGTGCCCGACCTGGCGCTGGAGCACCGCTTTCCCCGCTTCACCGAGGCCGGCCGAGCCGCCGGAATGGGCGCTGTCTTCACCTTCCCGCTGTTCCACGGGGAGGAGCGGTTCGGCGCGCTGGACCTGTACCGCACGACGTCGGGCGAGCTCAGCCAGCACGCGATGGAGACTGCTCAGACCCTGGCCAACGTCGCCGCCGCCTACGTCCTGAACGCCCAGGCCCGTGACGACGCCTCCCGCCAGACCGATCACCTCCGGCACCTCAGCCTGCACGACGACCTGACCGGACTCCCCAACCGGCTGCTGCTGCAGGAGCGGATCGCGCATGCCAGCCGACGCGCGCAGCGGACGGGCGCCCACGCGGCGATCCTGTTCGTCGACCTGGACCGCTTCAAGCGGGTGAACGACACGCACGGCCACCACGTCGGCGACGAGCTGTTGCGGGCCGTCGCGCGGCGACTCTCGAGCCTGGTCCGGCCCGGCGACACCCTCGCCCGGGTGTACGGCGACGAGTTCGTGCTGCTCAGCGAGGACCTCACCGGACGGGACGACGTGGAGATCCTCACCGACCGGGTCCACGCCGCCTTCGACACGGCGTTCGCCACCTCCAGCGGTCCCGTGCTCGTGACCGCCAGCGTGGGGGTCGCCTTCGCCGGACCGGGCGACTACGTCACCGAGAGCCTGGTCGACGAGGCCGACAGTGCGATGTACGAGGCCAAGCAGCACGGCATGAGCAACCGGGGCATCGACATGCGCGAGGACGTGCAGCACAGCGAGCCGGGGCGACTCAGCTGCGACCTGCGGGCCTGCCTGGAGGCGGCGGACGGCGGTGACCTCGACCTCGCGTTCCAGCCGTTGGTCGCGTGCGCCGACGGCAGGGTCGTGGGCGTCGAGGCCCTCGTGCGCTGGAACCATCCCAAGCGGGGACCCGTGCCCGCGACGGTCATCGTCGACCTCGCCGAGCACAGCCGCCTCATCTCGCGTCTGGGGCTGTGGGTGCTGGACCGCGCCTGCCGCAGCGCCGTCCAGTGGCAGCACGACCACCCCGGCACACCACTCGACCTGGCGGTCAACGTGTCCGCCCTGCAGATGACGGCGTCGACCTTCGTCGAGGACGTCGCAGGCGTGCTGGCGGCGACCGGCATGAGCCCGGCCCGGCTCGTGCTGGAGGTGACCGAGAACGTGCTGATCACCGACAGCGAGTCCGCGGCGCAGGTCCTGGGGCGGCTGCGGGGGCTCGGGGTCCGGGTCGCCCTCGACGACTTCGGCACCGGCTACTCCTCGCTGAGCTACCTGCACCGGCTGCCCATCGACATCGTGAAGATCGACCGGAGCTTCGTGGCGAACATCGACCACACGGATAAGGGCGACGCCATCGTCGCCTCGGTGATCCAGCTGGCACACGCCCTCGACCTGCTCGTGGTCACCGAGGGAGTCGAGACCGCGACGCAGTGGGAGGCGGTCACCCGGATCGGGGCCGACCAGGCTCAGGGCTACTTCTGCTCCCGGCCGGTCGACGCCGCGTCGATCGACCTGCTGCTGTCCGGCTCCCCGGTGCCGACGCTGCCCTGACGCGCGTCCTCGAGGCTCAGGTCGCCGGGCCCACCGTCGGGTCGAGGCGTGGCGGGAGGTGCCCCAGCGCGATCCGCACCAGTGCCACCCGGGCTGCCACCACGGCCTTGCGGCGCAGGCGCCCGCCCTGGTCTCCCAGGCACTGCTCGACGGCGTCCGTCACCTGCCGGGCGGTGAAGCTCGGACGGGCGCCGGGCGGCACCTCGACGTCGGGGAGGGCCACCAGCACCGGCAGCAGCTGGTCGCCGAGGGCGTCGAGGACCTGGAAGCGCGTGTAGCGGTCGGTCTCCTCCCACACCGTGTCGATGTCCGTCCTTCCCTTGCGCACGTCCTTGCGCCGCGCGGCCAGGGTCTGCTTGGCGGCCCCGGTCAGCGCCGTGGTCAGCTCGTGCTCGGTGAACCGCACGGGGACCTCAGCCTCGCAGAGCCGCGGCGAGGGTGGGTGCGAGCGGCAGTCGCGGGATCAGCGTGGCCTGGTAGGCGTGGTAGAGATCCGGCTTGCCGGCCCAGGTGAGGCTGCTCGGCTCGTTGGCCGGCGAGAGCTCGTGGCGCCAGGAGCCGCGCTCGGTGTCGATGAGGTACGTCGCGACGTACTCCCACCACTGGGCGTAGTGCTGCGCGTAGGGGGCGGCCGCCGCGGGGTCCTCCGTCGCAGCGTGCAGGGCGGCCGCCGTGGCGACCGCCTCCGCCGCGACCCAGTGCATGCGCGCGCGCACGACCGGGCGCCCGGACCAGTCGACGGTGTAGACGAAGCCGTCCGCACCGTCGACCGCCCAGCCCTCCCGGACCGACGCGTCGAACAGCGCGACCGCGTCCTCGAGCATCCACGCGGGCGCGGCGTCGCCGAGGGACGCGCGCAGGTGCAGCGTCAGACGTGCCCACTCCAGCCAGTGACCGATCGTCGCGCCGTACGGGCGGAACGGGTGCGCCGGCTCGTCGAGGTTGTAGTCCGGGATCGGCGTCCAGGCGTCGTCGAAGTGCTCCGGGATCCGCCACTGGTTGCCACGCGCGAGGTCGTGCACGACCCGCTCCACGATCCGGCCGGCGCGGTCGCGCAGGTCCGCGGAGTCCAGGACGTCGGCTGCGGAGAGCAGCGCCTCGACCGTGTGCATGTTGGCGTTGACGCCGCGGTAGCCGTCGAGCGTCGTGAACGCCTCGTCCCACTCCTCGACGACCATGCCGTGCTCGTCGTCCCAGAACCGCTCCAGCAGGACGTCGAGGGCATCGGCCAGCAGGTCATGCCCGCCGTCGATCCCGGCGGCCGTCGCACTCGCCCCGGCCAGCACCACGAAGGCGTGCTCGTAGGCCGTCTTGCCGCGCGTGACGGGACCGTCCCCGTCGACCCGGGCGTACCAGCCGCCGTGGGCGTCGTCGTGGAACCTGCCCCGCAGTGCGGCGACGCCGTGCGCCGCGAGCTCGCCGGCGTCGGACCGGGAGCCGCGCAGATGGGCCAACGCGTAGACATGGGTCATCCGGCAGGTGATCCAGAGCTCGACCGGCCGATCGAGCTCGGGGACCCCGTCGTCGTCGAGCCAGGCGAAGCCGCCGTCCGGATGCACCGCGGCGCGACCGAAGTCCAGGAGCCGGTCGCCCTCGGCCTCGAGCCAGGCGTCGTGCTCGGGCGTGCCGAGGACGTAGTCGGTCGGGGTGACCGGGGTGGGGGGCTTGCTCATGGGCTCACTCTCTCAAGGGAACCCCGGACCGCGCACCCCACCGGGCCCGGATCGGCGAAGCGCTGTGCACCGCGCGACGACGGGTGCATAGTGCTCGAGTGACCCACCTCTCTCGAGGACCGCGCGCCGCGCTGCTGCTCGCCCTGATCGCCGCCCTGCTGCCCGTGGGGCTGGTCGCGGGCGCGGCCGAACGCGGCGGTCGCTACGCCAACCCGCTGCCGCAGCGCACCGCCTCGGGTGCGGCGGTCGAGAACTGCGCCGATCCCTCCGTCCTGCGTGGCCGGGGCAGCTACGCCTCCTGGTGGTACATGTACTGCACCACCGACCCCCTCAACGACCGCTCGGACTCCTCCACCCGGCTGCCCACGCTGCGCAGCCGCGACCTCGTCCACTGGACCTTCGTCAACTCCGCGCTGCCCCGCAAGCCGTCCTGGGCGTCGAGCCGGGCCACGCTCTGGGCCCCCGACGTCGTCTACTCCAGCCGCTTCCGGCGCTACTACCTGACCTTCACCGTCACCGACGTCAAGGACGGCATCAGCGGCGAGCGCGGCTGCCAGAAGGACCCGGCCATCGGCTACGCCGTCGCACGCACGCCGCACGGCCCCTGGACGACCGGCTCCGCTCCCCTGGTGCGTCCGCGACGACTCGGCTCCGGCTGCTCGTTCGCCTCGACGATCGATCCCGACGTCCTCGGCGCGAGCATCGCCACCACCAGCACGCTGTACTACGGCGGGTTCCGAGGCGGCCTGCTGGCCCGCCCGGTCGCCGTCACGCGGACCGGCATGCGGATGAGCGGAGCGGCCCACCAGGTCACCGCACCCGTCCGCTACGAGGCCGCGCACGTCGTGGCACGGGACGGCTACTACTACCTCTTCACCTCGTCGGGGTCCTGCTGCAACGGCCCGCTCTCCGGGTACGGCGTCTTCGTCTCCCGCTCACGCAGCCCCTACGGACCGTTCGTCGACCGCGACGGCACCTCGATGACCGCGGCCCGGACGGGCGGGACGCCGGCGTTGAGCACCAACGGCAACCGCTGGGTCGGCCCCGGGCCACAACACCGTCTTCGCCGACGCCGGCGGTCAGTGGTGGACCGTCTACCACGCGATCGACCGGGCCGACCCGTTCTTCGCGGGGCGTCCCGGCTTCACCCGCCGTCCCGCGATGCTCGACCCCGTCGACTGGGTCGACGGCTGGCCGATCGTGCGCAACGGCGCCGGTCCCTCCGACGGTGCGACCCCCGTGCCGGCGGTGACGTCCGGCGAGCGGTCGGGCTACCGGCCCGGCGCCGCCCCCACCGACCTGCCCGGCCCGGCCGTCGCGGCCGCCACGGACGAGTTCGAGCCGGCCGACGCCGGCGGGTCCGGCACGCTCGACGCCCGCTGGTCCTGGATTCGCGAGCCGTCCGACCCCGCGTCGTACGCCCTCGAGGACGGGGAGCTGCGGATGGACACGCAGGCCGGTGGGCTCAGCGGCGACGACCGGGCGTCCGTCCTGACCCAGGCCGCACCGGCCGGCGCGTGGATCGCGGAGACCGCCGTCCGGCTCGACGTGCCGGCCGCGGGGCCGCAGACCACCCAGGCGGGGCTCATCGTCCACGGCTCCGACGACGCCTACGTGAAGCTCACCCACACCGCGACCCAGGGCATCCGCGTCACGGAGTTCGGCTCCAAGGTGCCGCCCGGCCCCGTGGGCTACCCGCGCTACGGCAGCACCACCGTCGGCCCCCCTGGTGACCTGACCTGGCTGCGCATCGTGCGCCGCGGCGACCGCTTCACCGCGCTGAGCAGCCTCGACGGGAGCCGCTGGGTGCGTGGCGGCACGTGGGTCAACGAGGACGTCGGCCCGGACGCCCGCATCGGCCTGGTGACCATGGGCGGCGCCGGCTGGACGGCCCGCTTCGCCCATGTGCGGGTCTGGCAGGTCGCCTGAGAAGTTTCTTCGCTCCCCCTCTTGCAACGATGTAAATCTCGCGGCATGGTCGGGGGATGACTCGGGTCGCCGCCGCTCTCGCCCTGCTCCTCCTCGCCCCGCTGATGCCGTTCGCAACGAGCGCGCCGGCCGCCGAGGCCCGGCCTGCGGACCGACCGGGGAGCTATCGCAACCCGCTCGCTCCGGCCGTGCCGCCCGGGACGGATGGTGCCGGCGGTCCCACCGTCGACTCGTGCGCCGACCCCACCGTGCTGCGGGGTCGCGGCGAGGACGCCCGCACCTGGTTCATGTACTGCACCACCGACCCGCTCAACGACGGCGAGACCACCGGCTCCGGCGAGCCGACGTTCCACCCGCTGCCGACGATGCGCAGCACCGACCTGACGCACTGGACCTACGTCGGCGACGCCCTGCCGGACAAGCCGTCGTGGGCGGGGTCCGAGGCGTTCCTGTGGGCTCCCGACGTCGTGCACTCCACGACCTATGACCGCTACTACCTGACCTTCGTCGTCACCGACACCAGCGACGCCGTCAGTGGCGAGCCGGGCTGCACCAGCGACAGTGCGATCGGGGTCGCGACCAGCGACTCGCCGACCGGCCCCTGGAAGATCTCCGACGAGCCGGTGGTTGCGCCACGCCGGGCCGGCCCGGGCTGCAACTTCTACTGGACCTACGACCCCGACGTCCTCGGGGACAGCATCCGGGACGCCGGCACCCTCTACTTCGGCAGCTACTACGGCGGCATCTTCGGGCAGGGCGTCCGGCTCACCCCGGACTCCATGCGGCTCAGCGGCGCCCCCACCCAGGTCACGAAGGGCCAGGAGCGCAAGCCACGGGTCGACCCGGTGGACCAGCGCCGCCCGACGCAGCGGTCCTCTGACCTCGGGTCCCCCGGCGACAGTCCCCGCACCCAGGTGGCGATCGGCAACCGCTACGAGGGCACCAACGTGGTCGAGCGCGGCGGCTGGTACTACCTGTTCGCCTCCGCGACCAACTGCTGCGCCGGTCCGCTCACCGGCTACAGCGTCTTCTCGGGCCGCTCGCGCAGCCCGCTGGGCCCGTTCCGCGACCGCGAGGGCAACTCGCTGATGGCCGGCCGGGTCGGCGGCACGCCCGACCCTGAGCATGAACGGCAACCGCTGGGTCGGCACCGGCCACGGCTCGGCGTTCCGGGACTTCGACGGCCAGTGGTGGATGGTCTACCACGCTGTCGACAAGACCGACCCCTACTTCGCCGACCGTCCAGGCTTCACCAAGCGGCCCGCCCTGCTCGACCCCGTGGACTGGGTGCGAGGCTGGCCCACGGTGCGGGCCGGCCGGTGGGCCTCCGACCAGCGGATGCCGGCGCCCGCCGCACAGCCCGGGCAGCGCACGGCCTACCGGCCCTCGCCGGTCCGTCCGGACCGTCTGGGCAAGCGGCTGTCCCGGTTCTCCGACGACTTCTCCGGCGGCACGCTCGACCCGGCTTGGTCCTGGGTGCGTCAGCCCGACCCCGCGACGTACGCCGTGGAGGGTGGCCGGCTGCGCTTCGACACGCAGCCCGCCGACCTGTACGTCGACAGCAACACCGCCTCCGTGCTGACCAGGAGGGCGCCGCGCGGCGACTACGTCGTCGAGGCGAAGGTCGACCTCGACGTCCCGCCCGAGGGGTGCTGCTTCAACTACGTGCAGGCCGGGCTGGTGGTCTACGGCTACGACGACGCGTTCGTGAAGCTCGTCCACGCCTCGATCTGGGAGACCCGCCAGACCGAGTTCGCCACCGAGGTGCCCAGCGCCCCGGCGTCGTACCCCCGCTACGGCAACACCGTGGTCGGCCCGCCCGGCGACGACACGTGGCTGCGGATCGTGCGGCGCGGCGACCGGTTCACCGCCTACACCTCGCAGGACGGTCGGCGGTTCGTGCGGGGCGGGACCTGGGTCAACGACCTCGACGACGACGCCCGGATCGGGCTGGTCTCGATGGGGGGTTCGGGGTTCACCGGCCGTTTCGACCACGTCCGGACCTGGTCGCTGCGCTGAACGTGGCCCGCGTCCCCGTAGCCTGAGGGCCGAGGGGGCTGCGACGGGACGCAGACCCGGACGGGCAGGTGGTCGAGATGGCTCTCGGGCGAGGCATCGTGGAGGTCTTCGAGGCGATCCCGGTGCGGATCGAGGTCGAGGGCCACGAGCCGACCTGGCGGGTCACCGGGGGGTCGTTCGAGTCGGTGCTGGAGTTCGCGACCGAGGCCCTCGGCGAGACGACGGTGGTGGCGCGGGCGGACCGCACCCGCTGGTGGCCCCGGGTGACGCTGACGCTGACCACCGACCCCGAGCTGGCCGCGACGGCCCCGCCGCTGGAGACGTTCGCGGTGCCGCCGGAACCCGACGCCGCACCGGAGCCCGACCCCACGCCGGAGCCGGACCTCGAGCAGCCGGACCGCGGGGTGCCGGCGCAGCGGCCCGCCCCGGACTCACCGCTCGAGAGCGTCTTCGCCTACCAGGAGGCGGCCCGCCGGGCGCGCCAGGGCGTGCCCGAGCAGCGCCGGGCCTCGGACTGAACCGGAGGCCGGACCTGCTCGATCTGCGCGCGGCCGCCGCCGAGTTGTCAGGCGCTCACGTCGTCCTGGCGACGTCACCGCCTGACAACTCGGCGGAGCGGGTCAGCCGCTCGAACTGCGCCTGGTCGATGACCCTGATCGGCTGGCCGGTGCGCAGCCGCTCGCGCACGCCGAACAACGTCACCCCCTCGGACGCGCCGACCGCGCCGAGCACCACGACCGTGGTCGCGTCGGTCGGCCGGCTCTGCGGCTGCGCGCCGGCCGCGCGGGCCCGGGCGGCGGCCTCGGCCCGGGTCAGGGCACCCAGGCGGCCGGCGAACACGATCGGCTGGTGCCGCAGGCTGCGCGGCGCCCGGCCCGGCGTGACGTCGACCCGCTGGAGCGAGGTCAGGGCGTCGAGCGCGTCGTCGGCGTGCCAGTAGCGCTTCGACCGGGCCCCGGTGGCGTGCCAGATCCAGCTCTTGAACGCCTCGCTCGCGTCGAGGCCCGCGATCGCCCGGGCCGAGACGACGTCGTTCCACCAGATCTCGCCGGAGAGCAGCGTCGCGGCCAGCAGCCCGACCTGGAAGATGTCCTCGGCCGGTCCCCACATCGTGTGCGAGCCCAGGTCGCGCGGCGCGAAGTCGGGCTGGAAGCGCGAGGGCGCCGCCCCCCGCTCGTGGTCGACGGCCAGGGTGGTGATGCCGAAGTCGCCGAGCACGAGCCGGCCGTCGCGCAGGAACACGTTGTCGGGCTTGATGTCGCGATGGATGATCCACACGCCGTGCATCCGGCGCAGCACCTTGAGCAGCGCCCGGATCTCGGCCCGCACCCGGCCCTCGCTCCAGCGCAGCCCGTCCCTCTCGACCGCGTCCCAGACGGTGCCCTGCTCGAGGTACTCGAAGACCAGGATGTGCCGCCGTCGCTGCCGCTGCCCGCGGCCGGTCGCGGTCACGAAGACGTCGAGCAGCTCGACCACGCGCGGGTCGCCGCGCAGCAGCCGCCCGAAGTAGGCCTCGCCGTGCCAGTCCTCGAGGCTCTGGCAGACCTTGATCGCGACGGTCCGGGTCGGGCGGCCCCGCGCGGACAGCCGTTGCCCGACGTACGTCGCGCCGAAGCCGCCCTCGGCGAGCAGGCCCGACACGCGGTACGGCGTGCCGGTGTCACTGTGCAGCGTCTCGCCCACGCGCAACCGGGACATGCCGCTCATCCAAGCCGATCAGGCCGCCGCGAGCACCAGCACCCGGGCACCGAGCAGCAGGCAGCCCACGGTCACGAGCAGGAAGATCCCGACCCAGACCAGCGCCGGCACGCGGGTCAGCCGGGCGAGCGTGTCGGCGTCCGAGCCGCTGTTGCGGCTCGCGCGGCGGTGGCCTTGCAGCTCGACGACCGGACGCGGCGCTCCCACCAGCAGGAACCAGGTGACGGCGTAGGCCACGACGAGCTGCAGATCGGGACCGGCCCAGCGGGTGACCGCGACCAGGACCCCGCCCGCGACCAGCACCGACCACAGCCCGAAGAAGTTGCGGATCTGCAGCAGCAGGAGCGCCAGCAGGACGAGCAGCACCCACAAGAGGCCGACCGCGTGGCCGGCCGCCAGCAGGTAGGCCGACCCCAGGCCGATCACGGCCGGTCCGACGTAGCCCGCGAACGCCGTCAGGACCATGCCCGGCCCGGTGCTGCGGCCCTGGGAGACGGTCAGGCCCGAGGTGTCCGAGTGCAGCCGGATGCCGGCCAGCCGCCTCCCACTCACGAGTGCCGCCACCCCGTGCGCCCCCTCGTGCGCGATCGTCAGCAGGTGGCGGGTGTGGCGCCACACCGACGGGGTCGTGGTCAGCACGAGCGCGAGCACAGCCGTGGCCAGGACCACACCGAGGTCCGGGGGCGGCGAGACCGCGGTGACCCTCTCCACGCGACCAGCGTGCCAGGGCTCCCTGTGGACGGGCGGGCCGGTCCTCAAGTCTCGCGGTGTCGACGCCGATAGAGACAACGATGACTGCCGTGGCCGAGGAGACCCGCCTGCAGGCCCTCGGGGCCCTGCGGCTGCTCGACACGCCCCGAGAGGAGCGGTTCGACCGCATCGTGCGGCTGGCCAAGCGGCTCTTCGACGTCCCGATGGCGGTCGTGAGCCTGATCGACGAGGACCGGCAGTACCACCTGGCCGAGATCGGGGTGGGGATCGACGAGGTCCCCCGCTCGGATTCCTTCTGCCACTACACGATCCAAGACACCGTCGCCATGGTCGTGACGGACCCCGCACACGACCCCCGGTTCGCTGACAACCCGTTCGTGACCGGCGACCACCCGATCCGCTTCTACGCCGGCCAGCCGCTGGCGACGCCGGCCGGGGTCAACGTCGGCGCGCTGTGCATCGTCGACGACCGGCCGCGCGACCTCACCCCCGACCAGGTGCTGCTGCTGCGCGAGCTCGCCGACTTCGTCGAGGCCGAGCTGGCCCGCACGGACGAGATCGACCGCGCGGGTGAGCTGCAGCGCAGCCTGTTGCCGCGCACCAAGCCGCGACTGCCCGGCTACGACGTCGCCGGAGTGTGCCTTCCGGCCACCGCGGTCGGCGGCGACTTCTACGACTGGCAGCACGTCAGCGACGGGTTCCAGGTGGTGCTGGCCGACGTGATGGGCAAGGGCATCCCGGCCGCCCTGATCGGTGCGAGCCTGCGTTCGCTGATGCGCGGCGCCTCGCGGTTCAACGACCTGGAGACCGCGGTCAACCGGGCGGCCCACGTCATCGAGGACGACCTCGCGGAGACCTCGACCTTCGTCACCATGCTCGCCGCCAGGCTCGACGCCGAGACGCACACGTTGAGCTACGTCGACGCCGGGCACGGCCTTGCCGGCCTCGTGACCCGTCAGGGCGATGCCGAGCAGTTCGTGTCCGAGGGCCTGCCGCTCGGCGCACCGGCCTGGGAGCCCTGGCGCGCCCAGCAGATCGTGCTCCAGCCGGGCGACACGTTCATCGCGCTCAGCGACGGCGCCCTCGACCTGTTCGAGACGATCGAGGAGGCCCGCGACGCGGCCCGTCGGGCAGTCGTGGCGTGCACGAGTGCACAGGAGATCGTCGACCTCGTCGCGAGGTACACCCGGCGGCACGGAGCGACCGACGACGTCACCTGCGTCGTCGTACGACGGCTCGGCCCGGACGAGAGCAACTAGGAGACCCGTGCAGATCGACCGCACCGACCCGGCCGACGGCGTGTCCGTCCTGCGGCTGGAGGGGCGCCTGAACATGGTGGCCGCTCCGCGCCTGAAGGCGTCGATCGACGAGGTCGTCGCCGCGGGACGCCCCCACATCGTCGTGGACCTCACCGAGGTCCCGTTCATGGACTCCTCGGGCCTCGGCACGCTGATCGCCGGACTGAGGACGGTCCGCCGGGTCGAGGGCGACCTGCGCATCAGCGGCGTCAACCCGCAGGTCGAGACCGTGCTCGCACTGACCAACCTCGACCGGGTGCTGAGGTCCCACGAGACGGTGGAGGCGGCGACCGATGGCTGGTGACTACGCCCTGCACGGGTTCGCGGTCCCCTCGTCGCTGAACCTGCTGCACGACCTGCTCGAGCGGGTCCGCGCGGACCACCCGGACGTCGCGGAGAGGGACCTGTCGATGTTCGAGACCGCGATCGTCGAGATCCACGGCAACGTGGTCGAGCACGGTCGGCCGCCCGGCTCGGTGATCTTCGCCTTCGAGCTGTCCCTCGAGCCGGACCGGATCGTCGGGATCCTCGCCGACACCGGGATAGCCGCACCGGAGCTGAGCGGCTTCCACGAGCTGCCCGACGCGATGGCCGAGAGCGGCCGGGGCCTCTGGCTGGCCCGAGCGACCCTCGACGAGCTGCACTACGCGCGCACAGGGGGACGCAACACCTGGAAGCTGGTCCGCAGGCGCGACGTCGTCCCGGCCGCCTCCGTCTGACCGCGCCCCTCCAGCAGCCTTAAACGCGCTCGCGGCGGAGGGGCGGTGCTCAGGCTCGACTGAGCCCGACGACCCGGAACGGGTTGCTCGTGAAGCTCATCGCGGCCCGACCGCCCGACTCCGCGAGCCCGGTCAGCTCCTCGGCGACGGACTCCGTGGCACCGTCACCGTCGTAGTCCCGGGCCCCGATCGGACCCAGGTCTCCCGGAGCCAGCCGCTGGCCGCCGATCTCCCAGCCTCCACCGGACACCGTCACGACGCCCTGCACGGTCCTGACGGCCGGCGCCGTCGGCGTCGCCGAGGGCTTGGGGGCGGTCGGTCGGGGGGTGGGCCGGGCTGCGGCCTTGGCCCGCGCGGCCGCGCGCGCCTGGGCCTTCGCCTGGCGAGCGGCCACGGCCTGGGCCTGTTGGGCCGCCTGCTGGGCTGCCTTCCGGGCTGTGCTCCGGGCAGCCTTCTGGGCCGCCTTCTGGGCCGCCTGCTGAGCGGTCTTCCGGGCGGCCCGCTCAGCGGCCCGGTCGTTCGCCACCGGGACCACGCCGTCACCGGCACCCGGGGGGACCTCCGGGGACGGGATCACGAAGGTGCCCGTGCGGTAGCCACGCTCGAAGGCGGAGACCAGGTCCACGTAGTA
This sequence comes from uncultured Actinomycetota bacterium, assembly GCA_963845655.1. GTDB lineage: Bacteria > Actinomycetota > Actinomycetes > Propionibacteriales > Nocardioidaceae > Nocardioides_B. The sequence continues at coordinate 274,548 of CAWJTB010000006.1, forward strand.
GTCGGAGGGGTTGTAGCGGAAGATCGCTGCGGCGCGACCGCTGTCGGTGCGTACGTCGCGGCCACCGCTGCAGAGGTAGCCGGCCGCGGCCAGCGCGGCGTCGTCGATGTCGTTGGGGGTCGAGCGTCCGTCGCCGTCGCCGTCGCGGCCGGCACTCTTCCACGTGGTCGGGATGAACTGCATCGGGCCGACGGCCCGGTCCCACACCTTGTCCCCGTCGAAGGCCCCGCCGTCGCTGTCCCGGATGGCGGCGACCGGTCCCTTGCCGTTCAGGGCGACGCCGACGATCGCGGGGCGCGGGACACCGTCGGAGCCGAGCACCGAGCCGCCGTACCGTCCGTGGTCGGACTCGACGCGGCCGATGCCGGCCAGCAGCGTCCAGGGCAGGCGGCAGCCGGGGACGCTCTGCGCGACGCTCGCCGCGGCACGCCGGTAGGCGCGCATCGCGGCGGAGGGCAGGTCGTTGTCGAGCAGCGAGCTGGCCGTGAAGACCTTGCCCCCGCGCGTGCTCTCGACCGCGATCTTGCGGTTGCGCTCGCGGGCGGTGCCGAGCGCCAGCCCGCCGCGGATGACGGTCTGCGGCTCGACGTCCTGCGGCGGGTCGAGCCTCAGGACCGTGACGTAGTCGCTCTGGATCGCCGCGAGGTCGAACGGTGCACTGAGCACCGTCCCGGGCCGTGTCTCGTGGGCGGAACTCACGACCTGCGGGGACAGACCCGCCATCGAGACAGGCAGGGCAACCACGACGACAGCGGCCGACAGCCGCACTCCCACACGCATCCGCACACTTCTTCTTGCTCGAGACGTCTCCCAGACGGACTGACCCTCCGAGATTAGGTGAACAGATGTCTGTTTCGCGGCGGAATGGGCGAATGTTCCACCTGGTGGAACACCCGGCTCACGGCCCGCGGTCGCACGCCGTCACGACGACCGCACGACCTCGAAGACCAGACCCGCGCGCACGAGCCGGTCGAGCAGGTGCTGCCCCATCGCGACGGCCGTGGTGACGCTGCCGGCGCTCGGCGGGTTGTCGTCGAAGGCCAGCGACAGCGCCGACTCGGCGAGCATCTTCGCGGTCTCGGTGTAGCCCGGATCGCCACCCCGTACGACGGTCTCGACCGTGCGGCCGCCGCCCTCGGCGAAGAACTGCACGGTGAACCAGGTCTTCGCCCGGCGCTCCTCGCTCGGGCCCTGCCCCTGGGGCAGCCGGCTCATCAGGAACCGGCGCAGCGGCGGCACCTGGGCGCCGGCGGCGACCGCTCCCACGACGGCGAGACCCCCCACCATGGTCGGCAGCCTCTTGATCGCGGCGTAGTGCGCGTAGCTGAAGTCCGGGCCGTAGCGCGGCAGCGCGGTGGCGGAGCGGCGTACGACGAAGGGGTCGATGGTCGGCAGCGGCACCAGCCAGAAGCCGGTCTCCGCGTCGTGGTGCGGGCGCTTGGCCACCGTGCGGACCCGACGGCCCCCGTCCGGGCGCGGCTCGACCTTGCGCCGGGCGGCGTGCGCGGCCCTCATCTGCCGGGCCCGCGACGCGGCGCCGAGGAAGGAGGCGAAGGTGCCGCCCGAGGCGGTGCCGTTGCTGCGCACCAGACCGCGCATCGTGACCGGCACACCCTCCGGCAGCTGCTGCACGGTGAAGAACGCGCCGAGGTCGTGGGGGACGGAGTCGAAGCCGCACGCGTGCACGATCCGGGCCCCGCTGGCGACGGCCCGCTCGTGGTGCGCGACGTACATCCGGTCGATGAACTCCGGCTCCCCCGTGAGGTCGACGTAGTCGGTGCCGGCCGCGGCGCACGCGGCGACCAGCGGCTCGCCGTACTCCACGTAGGGGCCGACCGTGGTGATCACGACGCGGGTGCGTGCGGCGACGTCCCGGATGGAGGCGGCATCGGTGACGTCCGCGTGCAGCAGCGGCAGATCCGCGAGCGTCGGGTCGACCGCGGCCAGCCGGTCGCGCACGGCGGCCAGCTTGGTCTGGCTGCGACCGGCGAGCGCCCAGCGGCAGCCGGCGGGGACGTGGGCGGCGAGGTACTCCGCGGTCAGCCCTCCGGTGAAGCCGGTCGCCCCGAACAGCACCAGGTCGAGCTCACGGTCGTCTGCTAGCGGCACGGCGTCCTCCATCGGTCGGCACATCCTCGGTTCTCCCTGCGCCACTGTGTCAAAGGGTGCCGAGCCGCCGTACCGTAGGTCCATGTGCCGCAACATCCGGACCCTGCACAACTTCGAGCCACCGGCCACGCACGACGAGGTGCACGCCGCCTCGCTGCAGTTCGTGCGCAAGGTCAGCGGAGCGGCGAAGCCCTCCCAGGCCAACCAGGCGGCGTTCGACCGCGCGGTCGCCGAGGTCGCCGCCACGACGGAGCGGCTCCTCGCGGAGCTGACCACCGCCGCGCCGCCCAAGGACCGGGAGGTCGAGGCGGCCAAGGCCCGGGCCCGGGCCGCCGTGCGCTACGCCTGAGGGTCCTCAGTCGGTGAAGTCGACGACTTCCTGCTCGCCGTCGGTCCAGGCGTCGACGAGCTCGACCACGTCCGCGATCGAGTCGACGATCCGCGAGGGACGGTAGGGGAACCGGTCGACCTGGTGCGGCTGTGTCGAGCCGGTCAGCACCAGGATCGTGCGCAGGCCGGCCTCGAGCCCGGAGATCACGTCGGTGTCCATGCGGTCGCCGATCATCACCGTGGTCTCGGAGTGGGCGTCGATCCGGTTCAGCGCCGAGCGCATCATCAGCGAGTTGGGCTTGCCCACGAAGTAGGGCTCGACGTTGGTCGCCCGGGTGATCAGCGCCGCGACCGACCCGGTCGCCGGGATCGGCCCGTGCGGGGACGGGCCGCTCGGGTCCGGGTTGGTGGCGATGAACCGCGCGCCCTTGGCGATCAGCCGGATCGCCGTCGTGATCGCCTCGAAGGAGTAGGTCCGGGTCTCGCCCAGGACGACGTACTCCGGGTCCCGGTCGGTCATCACGTAGCCGATCTCGTGCAGCGCCGTGGTCAGTCCCGCCTCGCCGATGACGTACGCCGTGCCCCCGGGGCGCTGGTCGTCCAGGAACTGGGCGGTGGCCAGGGCGGAGGTCCAGATCGCGTCCTCCGGTACGTCGATCCCCGACCGGTGCAGCCGGGCCTTGAGGTCGCGGGGCGTGAAGATCGAGTTGTTCGTCAGCAGCAGGAACGGCCGACGGGTCTCGGTGAGCTTGGCGATGAACTCGGCGGCACCGGGGATCGGCTCCTCCTCGTGCACCAGGACACCGTCCATGTCGGACAACCAGGCACGCACGGGCCGGCGGGGCTGCGGCGCGGGAGACGTCATGCGGCCATGCTGCCATCCCCCGGCCACGTAGGCTGGAGCCGATGCCCGAGCTCGCCGTCTCCGCCGGGGTCGAGGCCGCCCTCGACCTGCTCGACGGTCGCCCCGTCGTCGCGCTGAGCGGTGCCGGGATGAGCACCGACTCCGGCATCCCCGACTACCGCGGACCCGGCTCCCCCTCCCGGATGCCGATGACCTACGGCGACTTCGTGTCCGGTCCGCAGGCCCAGCAGCGCTACTGGGCGCGCTCGCACCTCGGGTGGTCGCGGATGCGGCGCGCGCTGCCCAACGACGGACACCGGGCGCTGGTCCGGCTCGAGGCGGCCGGGACCGTGCGGCTGCTGATCACGCAGAACGTCGACGGCCTCCACGAAGCCGCCGGATCGCGGTCCCTGTGCGCCCTGCACGGCCGGATCGCCGACGTGGTCTGCCTGTCGTGCCGGCAGCAGACCTCGCGGGCCGCCCTGCACGCCCGACTCCTCGCGCTCAACCCCGGCTGGTCCGAGCGGCACGCGGCGGTCGAGGTCCGGCCGGACGGCGACGTCGAGCTCTCCGAGACCGACGGCTTCGTGGTGCCACCGTGCGACGCGTGCGGCGGGATCCTGAAGCCGGACGTGGTGTTCTTCGGCGAGAACGTCCCCAAGCCCCGCGTCGAGCGCTGCTACGCCGCCGTCGACGCCCTCGACCCCACCCGCGACGCGCTGCTGGTGCTGGGCTCGTCGCTCACCGTGATGTCCGGCCTCCGCTTCGTCCGGCACGCCGTGAAGCGCGACGTCCCCGTGGTGATCGTCAACCGCGGCCCGACGCGCGCCGACGACCTGACGCCGTACCTCGTGCACCACGGGACCTCGCAGTTCCTCACCGCGCTCTCCGAGTTGTCAGGCGGTGACGTCGCCGGGGCGACGTGAGCGCCTGACAAGTCCTCCACAGATCCCGTTTCCCCCCTGGCGGTACGTCGATCAGGTGCGCCAGCGTGGACCGATGGACCTGTCCGAGCGCCTGGTGCGCCAGCACCTCGTCGCCACCCGGTCGCAGCTGCTCGCAGGCGGCGTGAGCGAGTCGGCGGTGCGTGCTGCGGTCGCCGGGCGGCGTTGGCAGCGGGTGGGCGCACGCTGCGTGGTGCTGCACAACTACGTCCTGACCCGACGACTTGGATGTGGGTCTCGGTGCTCGATCCCAGCGGGCTCGTCGCCGTCGCCGGGCTGAGCGCCCTGGAGGTCCGCGGTTTTCGCTTCTTCGGTGAGGAGATGAGCCAGCTGCACGTCGTCGTGCCCCGGGGCGCGCGCCACCACCGCCTCCCCGCTGTCGTGGTGCACGAGTCGCGACGCTTCACCGAGCGCGACGTGGTCCTCCATCGCGAGCTGCCCTGCACCACGGCGGCGCGCTCGGTGCTCGACGCGGCCGCCTGGCAACCGCACCCGCGCTATGCCGCGGGGGTGCTGGCGGCGGCGGTGCAGCAGCGCCTCACGACGGTGAGGGACCTGGACGACGAGCTGCCGCACGTGGGTCGGGTCCGGCACAAGCAGCGGATGCGGTTGACGCTGGCCGACGTCGCGGGGGGCGCGGAAGCGCTGAGCGAGCTCGACGTCGCCGCCCTGTGCCGCCGCTTCGGCCTCTGCCCGCCACGGCGCCAGGCCGTGCGGCGCGACAGCCGCGGACGGCGTCGCTACCTGGACTGCGAGTGGGACCTGCCCGACGGCCGCGTCGTGGTGCTCGAGGTCGACGGGAGCCACCACCTCTCGGTGGGCAGCTGGAAGGCGGACATGAAGCGGGAACGACGCGTGGTCGCCACCCGCCGTACGGTGCTGCGGGCGTCGGCCGACGAGGTGCGGTTCGAGCAGGCCGACGTCGCCACCGACCTGCTCGCCGTCGGGGTGCCCCAGTGGACTAGGTGACGTCGCGGCGGGTGGAGAGCAGCACGCCGAGACCGGCGAGGAGTCCGGCGTAGCCCAGCAGGACGAGCCCGCCGCCCCACCACGGCAGGTAGTCGAGCAGGGTCGTGGGCGGCGAGGTCAGCGCCTGCGAGGCGTTGGTGGGCAGCCACTTCACGATCTCGTCGAGGTCGTTGGCCGCCAGCACGAACGTGGCCAGCGGCTCGACCAGGAACGTGACGAACACCGCGACGAGCACGGCGGCGACCTGGTTGCGGATCAGCGTCCCGATGCCGATGCCGAGCATCGTCCAGAGCCCGACCGCGACGACCCCGAGCAGCGCGGACGACCAGAGCCGGTCGACGCCGAGGCCGAGGTCGTAGCCCCGGGCCGCGATGATCGCCCCGCCGACGGCGAACGCGCCGAGCAGCGACACCAGGCCGTAGACCAGGCCGATCGCGAGGTGCGCCACCATCTTCGCCCCGACCACCCGCACCCGCCGCGGTGTCGCGAGGAACGTCGGGGTCAGCGTCTGGTAGCGGACCTCGCCGGTCATCCCGGTGATGCCGAGGATCATCGCGAAGATGTAGGCGCCGCCGAACGACGAGCTGGCGTAGACCGTGCGGATCGCCTCGGCCGTCTCCAGCCCCGGCTGCGCGGGCTGTCCCTGACCCGGGTCGCTGCCCGCGAGCGCGGCGCTGGCCGCGGCCTGGATCAGCGTGTAGACGAGCGCGCCGATGAGCAGGCCCCACCACAGCCGGGTCGAGGTGATCTTGCGCAGCTCCGAGCGCACCAGCGCGGTCATGGCGTCTGCCCCTCCGTCGGTGGGGCGTCGGTGGTCAGCGCGAGGAACACCCGCTCCAGGTCGCCCGGCTCGGCGCTGAGCTCGTGCAGCTCGACGCCGGCGCGGTGGGCGAGGTGGCCGATCTGGTCCGTCGTACCGCCGAGCACGCGCAGCCCCGCCTCCCCCACCTCCACGTCGTACGGCGTGCCGTCGAGGGCGGCACGCAGGGCGTCGGGCGTCGGCGTCCGGAGTCGTACGGCGGCCGGGCCGGTGTCCAGCGAGGACAGGGCACCCTGCCGCACCAGCCGGCCATGGGCGACGACGACGATGTCGTCCACGGTCTGCTGCACCTCGGAGAGGACGTGGCTCGAGACCAGCACCGTGCGTCCCTCGTGGGCGAGCGCCCGCAGGAACTGCCGCAGCCAGGCGATGCCGGCCGGGTCCAGGCCGTTGGCGGGCTCGTCGAGGATCAGCACCGGCGGGTCGCCGAGCAGTGCCTGGCCGAGCGCGAGCCGCTGCCGCATGCCGAGCGAGTAGCCGCCCACCCGGCGGCCCGCGTGCTCCTGCAGCCCGACCAGGTCCAGCACCTCCGCGACGCGGACGGCCGGGAGCCCGGCGGCGAGCGCCATCACCTGCAGGTGCGCGCGGGCCGTCCGGCCCGGGTGGAAGCTCGCGGCCTCGAGGGCGGCACCCACCGTGGTGAGGGGCTCGGCGAGGTCGCGGTAGGGCCGGCCGTCGATCGTGGCCGTTCCCGCCGACGGGGCGACCAGGCCCAGCAGGCAGCGCAGGGTGGTCGTCTTGCCCGCCCCGTTGGGGCCCAGGAAGCCGGTGACGACGCCCGGCCGCACGGTGAAGCTGAGGTCGTCGAGAGCGCGCACCGCGCCGAAGTCCTTGGTCAGGCCGACGACCTCGATCGGCAGCCCTGCGTGCCCCCCGTGCCCCATGCGTCCCAACCTATCGGAACGGACGGGTCCGCAAGCAACCCCTAGAGCCGGTGCACGAACAGGTGGGCGGCGATCTCGGCGTCGATCTCGGCGGTCTCGCCGCCACTGCCGATCAGCACCCCGGCCGGGCCGGCAGCGACGCTGACCACCTGGTCCGGAACGGCGCCGACCCGGCGCAGGGCGGCCATCACCTGCTCGTCCTTCTGCATCTCCTCGCCGATCCGGCGGACCATCACCCGGGTCTGCTCGGGCGAGGTCGCGACCTGGTCGAGCGGCTCGACGCCGACGTGCACAGTGGTCGGGTCGCCGGTCTCGCCGAGCTCGTCGAGCCCGGGGATCGGGTTGCCGTAGGGCGACTCGGTGGGGTGGTCCAGCAGCTCGAGCAGACGCCGCTCGACGGTCTCGGACATCACGTGCTCCCACCGGCAGGCCTCCGCGTGCACGAGCTCCCACTCCAGCCCGATCACGTCGGTGAGCAGCCGCTCGGCGAGCCGGTGCTTGCGCATCACCCGGACCGCGAGCCGGGTGCCCTGGTCGGTGAGCTGCAGGTGCCGGTCGCCCTCGACGGTGAGCAGTCCGTCGCGCTCCATCCGGGCGACGGTCTGGCTGACCGTGGGCCCGCTCTGGTGCAGGCGCTCGGCGATCCGGGCGCGCAGCGGGACGATCCCCTCCTCCACGAGCTCGTAGATCGTGCGGAGGTACATCTCGGTGGTGTCGATCAGGTCGCTCACCGGGCCATTCTGTCCCATCCGCGGTCGCGCGACGTTGGGCGCGTCGCCCGACGCTGGCACAGTGGTCCAGATGAGCGACGACACGGCCGAGACGGCGGTCATGTGGTTCCGCCGCGACCTGCGGCTGGCCGACAACCCGGCCCTGCGGGACGCGTGCGAGGCCCCCGGCGGCGTGCTGCCGCTCTTCGTGCTCGACCCCGCACTGTGGGGGCCGGCCGGGCCGTCCCGGCGGTGGTACCTCACCGCGTCGCTGCGCTCCCTGGACGCCTCCCTGCGGCAGCGTCGCGCCTCGCTGTCCGTGGTGCGCGGCGACCCGGTGCGCCAGGTGCTGCTCGCGGCCACGGCGGTCGGGGCGACCCGGGTGCACGTCGCGCGCCGACTACGGCCCCTACGGGCACCAGCGCGACCTCGACGTCGAGGCGGCCCTGCGCGACGCCGGCCTCGAGCTGGTCCGGACCGGGTCGCCGTACGCCGTCGCGCCGGACCGGGTCCGCAACGGCTCCGGCGACCCGTACAAGGTCTACACGCCGTTCTCCCGCGGCTGGATGGAGCACGGCTGGCGGGACCCCGTCGACGCCCCGACCGGCGCGACCTGGCTGCGCCTCGAGGACACCGTGGAGATCCCGGAGGTGGAGCTGCCCGCGGGCCTGGAGCTGCCCGAGGCGGGTGAGCGGGCCGCGGCCGCCCGCTGGTCGGCCTACCTCGAGCAGGCGCTCGCCGACTACGACAGCGAGCGCGACCGCCCCGACCGCGACGCCACCTCGCACATGTCGGTGCACCTCAAGTGGGGCGAGATCCACCCGCGCACGATGCTGGCCGACCTCAAGGGCCGCACCAGCACGGGCGCGGCGACCTACCGCAAGGAGCTGGCCTGGCGGGAGTTCTACGCCGACGTGCTGTTCCAGCGGCCCGAGACCGCCCGGGAGTACCTCCGGCAGGAGTTCGGCCGGATGCGCTACGACGAGCCGGACGAGCGCCTCGCCGCCTGGAAGGAGGGCCGCACCGGCTTCCCGATCGTCGACGCCGGGATGCGGCAGCTGCGCGCCACCGGCTGGATGCACAACCGGGTGCGGATGATCGTGGCCTCCTTCCTGGTCAAGGACCTGCACCTGGAGTGGCAGCACGGCGCGCGGCACTTCATGCAGTGGCTCGTCGACGGCGACCTGGCCAGCAACCAGCACGGCTGGCAGTGGACCGCCGGGTGCGGCACGGACGCCTCGCCGTACTTCCGGGTGTTCAACCCGACGACCCAGGGCCGCAAGTTCGACCCCGACGGCGCCTACGTGCGTCGCTGGGTGCCCGAGCTCGCCGAGGTGCCCACGAAGTTCGTGCACGAGCCGTCGGCCGACCCCGACGGGCTGCCCGACGGCTACCCGGCGCCGATCGTCGACCACAAGGCGGAGCGGGTGGAGGCGCTCGCGCGCTACGAGGAGATCAAGCGCTGACCGCGTGACCCTCGTCGTGGCCGCGACACGCCGCGGACCCTTGGGTCCGAGTTGACGCGAAGGGCCTGCGGCACGTCGAATTGGATCGTGCAAATCGACGCGTCCCCGAGCCCGTGGTGGCAGCACTCCGTGTGCTACGAGATCTACGTCCGGAGCTTCGCCGACGGCAACGGCGACGGCATCGGCGACATGACCGGCATCGCCTCCCGGCTGCCCTACCTCGCCGACCTCGGCGTGGACGCCGTGTGGCTCACCCCGTTCTACCCCTCGCCGCAGGCCGACCACGGCTACGACGTGTCGGACTACTGCGACGTCGACCCGCTGTTCGGCACGCTCGGCGACTTCGACGCGATGCTGGCGACCGCGCACGAGGTCGGCATCAAGGTGATCGTCGACGTCGTCCCCAACCACTCCTCCGACCAGCACCCGTGGTTCCAGGCCGCGCTCGCCGACGGGCCCGGCTCGCGCGCCCGCGCCCGTTACGTGTTCCGCGACGGCACCGGGCCCGAGGGCACGCGAGCCCCCCAACAACTGGGTCTCGATGTTCGGCGGCCCGGCGTGGACCCGCGTCGAGGACGGCCAGTGGTACCTCCACCTCTTCGACGCCTCCCAGCCCGACCTCGACTGGTGGAATCCCGAGATCCACGACGAGTTCGAGAAGGTGCTGCGCTTCTGGCTCGACCGCGGCGTCGACGGGTTCCGGGTGGACGTCGCCCACGGCCTGTACAAGGAGGGCAACCTGACGCCCCGCCAGGAGACCGACAAGCTCCCGCAGCCGATGTGGGACCAGCCGGAGGTGCACGACGTCTACCGGCGGTGGCGCACGATCCTCGACGAGTACCCCGGCGACCGGATGGCCGTCGCCGAGGCCTGCGCCGGCACCCCCGAGGCGATGGCGCGCTACATCCGTCCCGACGAGCTGCAGCAGACGTTCAACTTCACCTGGCTCGAGGCCGACTGGTCCGCCGAGCAGTTCGAGGGCGTCGTCGTCGACACCTTCGACTCGGTGCGCCCGGTCGGCGGCACCCCCACGTGGGTGCTGGCCAACCACGACGTGGTCCGCGAGAGCACCCGGTACGGCGGTGGGCCGGCCGGCGTCGCCCGCGGCAACGCCGCCGCGCTCACGATGCTGGCGCTGCCCGGCTCGGCCTACGTCTACCAGGGCGAGGAGCTCGGCCTGGAGCAGGTCGACGTGCCCGTCGAGCTGCGTCAGGACCCGGCCTTCTTCCGCGGCGCCGAGCCGGAGGGCCGGGACGGCTGCCGGGTGCCGATCCCGTGGTCCGGCGACGCGCGCGCCGTACGGCTTCGGGTCGGGCGCCGGCCAGCCGTGGCTGCCGCAGCCCGCCGACTGGGCCCCCCTCACCGTCGAGGCGCAGCTCGCCGACGAGGGCTCGACGCTGCAGCCTGTTCCGGCGGATGCTGCGGCTGCGCCGCGAGATCACGCCGGGGCTGGGCGAGACCATCGAGGTCCTGGAGACCGGGCCGGGGCGTTCGGCTTCCGCCGCGACGACCTGGTGTGCGTGGTCAACTGCGGCACCGCCGCGGTCGCGCTGCCCGCGGAGGCCGGCGACCTGCTGATCAGCAGCGGCCCGGAGCCGGTCGACGGCCTGCTCGCGCCGGACACGGCTGCCTGGTTCCGCGCCGCCTGACCCCCGCCCCGCCCCCTTGTAACGCGGGGTTATGGACGCGGAAGCAGGCGCATGCGCCTGGCAAAGCGTCCACGGGCCTGGCAAAGCCCGGGCGGCGGGCGGCGGGCGGCGGACGGCGTACGGCGTCCGCCGGCGGCGCGGTCAGGGCGTCGGGTGCTGGGCGTCGTAGGCGAGGAACCGCCGCGACACCGCGACCGAGACCAGCACCCCGACGACGCACGCGGTGCCGCCGAGCACGAGGGCCCACCGCTCCCCCACGCCGCTGGCCACCGACCCCGCCAGGAAGTCCCCCGCCCGCGGACCGCCGGCGACCACGACGATGAACACCCCCTGCAGCCGCCCGCGCAGCTCGTCGGGAGCGGCGACCTGCAGGATCGTCGACCGGTACGCCGCGCTCACCATGTCCGCGGCCCCGGACAGGGCCAGGAAGAACACACCGACCCAGAGCACGTCGGTCAGGCCCACGCCGCCGACCACGGCGCCGTAGCCGATGATCGCGACCACGATCGCCACCCCCTGCAGCCGGACCCTGCTGATCCAGCCGGAGAACACGAACGCCACCACGGCCCCCGCGGCCGGTGCGGCCTGCAGCAGACCGACGGTGCCCGCGCCGCCGGCGTACACCTTGTAGGCCAGCGCCGGGAACAGGGCGCGCGGCTGCGCCAGCACCATCGCGCACAGGTCCAGGACGAAGGTCATCCGCAGGTTCGGCGAGCGCTGCAGGAAGCGCAGCCCGTCGACCACCGACCTCAGGCCGGCGCGGGGGCTGTTGGCCATCGGCGGCATCCGCGGCAGCCGCAGCAGCGCGTAGTAGGCGGCCGAGAAGGTCAGCACGTCGATGGCGTACGCCGTCGCGAACCCGTGCCACGAGATCGCCAGCGCCCCGATCATGGGGCCGAAGGTGAAGCCCAGGTTGAACGAGGCCGTGCTGAGCGCCGACGCCGCGGGGAGGAGCTCCCTGTCGAGCAGCCGCGGCACCATCGCACTGCGCGCCGGGTTGTTGACCGCGTAGAAGCCGGACTGCACCGCGATCAACGCGTAGAGCGGCCACACCTGGTCGTTGCCGAGCAGCGCCTGCACCATCAGCAGGATCGAGACTCCCCACAGCCCGGCGGACGCGACGAGCGCGAGGGTACGGCGGTCCACGGCGTCGGCGATCGCGCCGCCGTACAGGCCGAGCACGACCAGCGGCACCAGGGCGAACAGGCCGACGAGACCGACGTAGAACGACGACTGCGTCAGCGAGTAGACCTGCACCGCGACGGCGACGTTGGTCATCTGCTGACCGAGCTGGGCGACGGTGTTGCCGAAGAAGAGCCGACGGTACGGCGCCGAGACCTGCAGCGGGCGGATGTCGGTGACGACCGACCGCCACCTGCCTCCCGTCTGCACCGGGCAACTGTGCCACCCGGAAACCTCTTGTCCGCGTCCCGGCCCGGTCGTACCGTTGAGGGACACGAGAAGGGAGGTGGTCCGAAGGTGCATTCTTTACGGATTCGTGAGGTGGCTGCTCGCTAGCAGCGCACCAACCAGCCACGCTGAGAGCAGTGCGCGCTGGTCACTACCAAGCAGTCACCCGGCCCGTGGGCGCTCCGGACATCATCCGACCGGAGACGCGGAACCTCGTTCCGCACCGCCCACGGGTCGCTTGCGTCCACCCCCCTCTCGGGGTCAGGCGACCGCGGCGGCGCGGAACTGCGCGTCGTACAGCCCCGCGTAGGCGCCCGCTGCGGCCAGCAGGTCTGCGTGCGTGCCCTGCTCGACGATCGCCCCCGCCTCCATCACCACGATCAGGTCGGCGTCGCGGATCGTGGAGAGCCGGTGGGCGATCACGAACGACGTCCGGTCGGTGCGCAGCGCGGCCATCGCGTGCTGCAGCAGCAGCTCGGTGCGGGTGTCGACCGAGCTGGTCGCCTCGTCGAGGATCAGCAGCGCCGGGTCGGCGAGGAAGGCCCGGGCGATCGTGACCAGCTGTCGCTCCCCGGCGCTGATGTTGCTGCCGTCCTCGTCGATCACGGTGTCGTAGCCCGCGGGCAGCGTGTGCACGAAGCGGTCGACGAACGTCGCCCGCGCGGCCTCGCGCACCTCCTCCTCGGACGCGTCCGGTCGGCCGTAGGCGATGTTGTCGCGGATCGTGCCCTCGAACAGCCAGGTGTCCTGCAGCACCATGCCGGTGCGCCCACGCAGCTCGGCGCGCGGCATCGACGCGATGTCCACGCCGTCGAGGGTGATCCGGCCCGAGCGGACGTCGTAGAAGCGCATCACGAGGTTCACCAGCGTCGTCTTGCCCGCGCCCGTCGGACCGACGATGGCGACGGTCTGGCCCGGCCGTGCGACGAGCGACAGGTCCTCGATGAGCGGCTGGCTCTCGTCGTACCGGAAGGAGACGTGCTCGAAGGCGACCTCGCCGCGACCGTCGATCGCCAGGGCGCCGCGCTCCTCGAGCGGCTCCTCGTCGGCGTCGAGCAGCTCGAAGACCCGCTCGGCGGACGCCACTCCGGACTGCAGCAGGTTGACCATCGAGGCCACCTGGGTGAGCGGCTGGGTGAACTGGCGGGAGTACTGGATGAAGGCCTGCACGTCGCCCAGGCTCATCGTGCCGTTGGCGACGCGCAGCCCGCCGAGGACGGCGATCACGACGTAGTTGAGGTTCCCGATGAACATCATCACCGGCATGATCAGGCCGGAGACGAACTGCGCTCCGAAGCTGGCCGTGAACAGCGCGTCGTTCTCCTCGGCGAAGACGTCCTCGACCTCGGCCTGGCGCCCGAAGACCTTGACCAGCGCGTGTCCGGTGAACGTCTCCTCGACGTGCGCGTTGAGCCGTGCCCGTACGCCGCCACTGGGCGACGAACAAGCCCTGCGAGCGCTTCATGATCTGGCCGCTGACGACCATCGTGATCGGCACGGTGACCAGCGCGACGAGAGCCAGCGTCGGCGAGATCGAGAACATCATCGCGAGCACACCGACCACCGTCAGCAGGGAGATGAGCAGCTGGCTCATCGTCTGCTGCAGCGTCTGGCTGATGTTGTCGATGTCGTTGGTCACCCGTGACAGCAGCTCGCCGCGCGGCTGCTTGTCGAAGTAGCGCAGCGGCAGCCGGTTGATCTTGTCCTCGACGTCGCTGCGCATCCGGCGCACGGTGTTCTGCACGACACCGTTGAGGACGTAGCCCTGCACCCACGCGAGCAGCGACGACGCGACGTACACCGCGAGCACGATCAGCAGGACGGCGCCGACGGCGTCGAAGTCGACGCCCCGGCCGGGCACGACGTCCATCCGGGACAGCATGTCGGCGAGGTTGCCCTCACCGTCCGCGCGCAGCTCGGCGACCGCCTCGGACCGGGTCGTCCCCGGTGGCAGCCGACGCCCGAAGAGCCCCGCGAAGATCAGGTCGGTGGCCTGGCCGAGGAGCCGCGGCCCGATGACGCTGAGCGAGACGCTGACCAGCGCGAGCAGCAGCACCGCGAGCACCTTGGCGCGCTCGGGGGACAGCCGGCGAGCCAGCCGCCGGGCGGACGGCCCGAAGCTCATCGACTTCTGGCCGACCATGCCGCCGCCGAACGGGCCGCGTCCGGGGCCGGGCCCGGCGACGACGCGCTCGGTCTCCTTCATGGGACCGTTCGGGTCGCTCCGCGGCGCACTCATGCGGCCTCCTCGGCGGTCAGCTGCGAGGCGACGATCTCCTGGTAGGTCGCGCAGCTCTCGAGCAGCTCCTCGTGCCGGCCCCGGCCCACTACGTCCCCGTCCTCGAGCACCAGGATCTGGTCGGCGTCGATGATCGTGGACACGCGCTGCGCGACGATCACGACCGTCGACGCGGTGGTCACCGGAGCGAGCGCGGCCCGCAGCCGTGCGTCGGTCGCCAGGTCGAGTGCGGAGAACGAGTCGTCGAACAGGTAGATCTCGGGCCGCCGGATCAGCGCCCGTGCGATCGCGAGCCGCTGTCGCTGGCCGCCGGAGACGTTGCTGCCGCCCTGCGCGATGGTCGCCTCGAGGCCGTCCGGCATCGCCTCGACGAAGTCCCGCGCCTGCGCGATCTCGAGGGCCTCCCACATCTCCGCCTCGGTGGCGTCCGGCTTGCCGTGGCGCAGGTTGCTGGCCACCGTGCCGGAGAACAGGAACGCCTTCTGCGGCACCAGCCCGAGGCGGCTCCAGAGCACCTGCGGGTCGAGATCGCGTACGTCGACCCCGTCGACGTACGCCGCCCCGCCGGTGACGTCGAACAGTCGCGCCACCAGGCCGACCAGCGGTGCTCTTGCCGGCACCCGTCGAGCCGATGATCGCCGTGGTCCCGCCCGGTCGGGCGGTGAAGGACAGGTCGCGCAGCACCGGCGCCTCGGCACCCGGGTAGCTGAACTCGACGTCGCGGAACTCCAGCAGCCCGGTGCCAGAAGGGGCATCGACCGGATCGGCGGAGGGTACGACCGACGACTCGGTGTCCAGCACCTCGGCGATCCGGTCGGCGCAGACCGCGGCACGCGGCACCATCATCAGCATGAAGGTGGACATCATCACGGCCATCAGGATCTGCATGAGGTAGGCCATGAACGCGGTCAGCGCGCCGATCTGCATGCTGCCGTCGTCGACGCGGTGGCCGCCGAACCACAGCACCGCCACCGTGCTGACGTTGAGGATCAGCATCACCGCCGGGAACATCGTGGCCATCCAGCGACCGGTGCTCAGCGCCACGGCCGTGAGCTCGTCGTTGGCGGTCTGGAAGCGGCGGGTCTCGTAGGGCTCGCGCACGAAGGCACGCACCACGCGGATGCCGGTGATCTGCTCGCGCAGCACCCGGTTGACCGCGTCGATCCGCACCTGCATCACCCGGAAGCCCGGGATCATCCTCGAGACGATGAAGCCGACCGCGGCGAACAGCAGCGGGACGCAGACCGCCAGCAGCCACGACAGCCCGAGGTCCTCGCGCATCGCCATCAGCACGCCGCCGACCATCATGATCGGCGCCGCGACCATCATCGTGCAGGTCATCAGCACCAGCATCTGCACCTGTTGCACGTCGTTGGTGTTGCGGGTGATCAAGCGACGGCGCGCCGATCTGCGTCACCTCACGGCTGGAGTAGGACCCGATCCGGTGGAACAGCGCGGCCCGCATGTCACGACCGAAGCCCATGGCGGTCCGCGCCCCGACGTACACCGCGCCGATGCTGCACAGGATCTGCACCAGCGACACCACGAGCATCATGGCGCCGGTGCGGGTGATGTAGCCGGTGTCGCCGCGGGCGACCCCGTTGTCGATGATGTCGGCGTTGAGGCTGGGCAGGTAGAGCGCGGCCATGGTGCCGACGAACTGCAGCAGGACCACGAGACCGAGCTGGGTGCGGTACGGCGCCAGGTGCTCGCGCAGGATCCGGATCAGCACCTCAGCGCCCCTCGTCCGCGTCGCGGCAGGTGACGCCCAGCAGCAGCGCGTCGACGATCTGCTCGGGGCCGAGGCGGTGCGCCGGATCGGAGCCCGGATGCCGCGAGCCGAGCACCAGCGTGCGGAGCAGCACCGCCGCCGTGGCTGCGTCGACCCGCAGCTCCTCGGAGTGCGGCGCGAAGACGTCGGTGAGCTGCTCGTGCAGCGAGGCGTTCATCTCGGCGAAGAACTGCTGCGGGTCCGTCGCACCGTGGTCGTGCTCCTCCCCCGCCTGCGCCTGCGTCATCCAGATCCTGCGCAGGGCCATCATCACGACCATCACCCGCTCGGAGCGGGCGTGGAGCCGCTCGGTGGTGACGAGCAGCTTGGCGCGCAACGAGTCCAGCGGCGCGAGCGCTGCCTCGAGGTCGGCGCGCCCGGTGGCCGGGTTCATCACCTCGCCGGCCGCAGCGAGCAGCAGGGACGCCTTGTCGGGGAAGACCCGGAAGATGGTGCCCTCCGCGATCCCCGCCGCCTGCGCGATCTGGCGGGTCGAGACGTCCGCCCCGTGCGCCATGAGCAGGGGCACGACGGCGTCGACGATCGCCGCCCGTCGCTCGTCGGGCGCCATCGCCTTCGCGCGGCCGCGGCGCGTCGCCGTACGGGAGGTCTCGGGGGGCATGGGGACAGCCTAAGTGAGTGAGCACTCACTCACAAGGTGGGGTCGGCACAAGATTCCCAGGGGATGCAGCGAATCTTTCGCTGCCCATGGTGATATCTCCGTGGGCAGCGAAAGATTCGCTGCATCCCCTGGTAAACGGTCAGGGCGCCAAGCGCGCGACGCCCCACGGCGCGGACGGGTCGGTGCGGCGGTACACCAGCCGGTCGTGCAGCCGCCCCTTGCGGCCCTGCCAGAACTCCACCTCGTCGGGGACCACCCGGAAGCCACCCCAGTACGGCGGCAGCGGGACGTCCGCGACGTCGGCGAACTGCGCCAGCACGCCGCCGTACCGCTCGTCGAGCGCGGAACGGGAGGCCACGACCTGCGACTGGGGGGAGGCCCACGCCCCGAGCTGGGAGTCGCGCGGCCGGTCGGCGAAGTAGGCCTCGCTCTCCTCGCGGGAGACCTTCTCGACGGTGCCGTCGACGCGCACCTGCCGCTGGAGGTCGTGCCAGGGGAACAGCAGGGAGGCGGCGCCGGTGGCGTCGATCTCGGCGGCCTTGCGCGACTCGTAGTTGGTGTAGAACACGAAGCCGCGCTCGTCGAGCCCCTTGAGGAGCACCATCCGCGAGGACGGGCGGCCGTTCGCGCCGACGGTGGCAGACGACCATCGCGTTGGGCTCGTGCAGGTCGGCGGCCTCGTCCAGCCAGCGGCCGAACATGGTGACCGGGTCGGGGCTCAGGTCGGGGGTGTCGAGGCCGCGGTCGCCGTACTCACGACGCAGCGCGGCCAGGTCGGTGGAGGGAGTGCTCATGGCCCCGAACCTAGCCAGCCCCGCCGCGCGAGCGCGCCGCGAGGTGACGGCGGACCCGCCAGTGGGCATGATGTGACCGCTCCCGGCGCGCGGGAGAGCAGTCGAGGCACGACGGAGGAGCCCACATGACCGAGGTGATGCACGGCCTGGAGGGTGTCGTCGCGTTCGAGACGGAGATCGCGGAGCCGGACAAGGAGGGCTCGGCCCTTCGCTACCGCGGCGTCGACATCGAGGAGATCGTCGGCCACGTCCCGTTCGAGAACGTCTGGGGCCTGCTGGTCGACGGCTGCTACGCCCCCGGCCTGCCGCCCGCCGAGGCCTACAACATCCCGGTGCACACCGGCGATGTGCGCGTCGACGTACAGGCCGCGATCGCGATGCTCGCGCCGGCATTCGGCTTCCAGCAGACCTACGACATCACCGACGAGCAGGCGCGCAACGACCTGAGCCGGGTCGCGGTGATGGTGCTGTCGTACGCCGCGCAGGCCGCCCGCGGGCTGCACCAGGCGGTCGTCCCGCAGTCCGAGGTCGACGAGGGCTCGACGCTCGCCGAGCGGTTCCTGATCCGCTGGAAGGGCGAGGCGGACCCCAAGCACGTCGCCGCGGTGGACGCCTACTGGAGCTCGGCCGCCGAGCACGGCATGAACGCCTCCACCTTCACCAGCCGCGTGATCACCTCGACCGGCGCCGACGTCGCCGCGGCGTTCTCCGGCGCCATCGGCGCGATGAGCGGACCGCTGCACGGCGGTGCTCCCTCCCGCGTGCTCGGCATGATCGACGCCGTCGAGAAGAGCGGCGACGCCGCGGCCTACGTCAAGGGCCTGCTCGACAACGGGGAGCGGCTGATGGGCTTCGGGCACCGCGTCTACCGCGCCGAGGACCCACGCGCCCGCGTGCTGCGTCGTACGGCGAAGGAGCTCGCCGCACCGCGCTACGAGGTGGCCGAGGCCCTCGAGAAGGCGGCGCTCGCCGAGCTCAAGGAGCGTCGTCCCGACCGGGTGCTGGAGACCAACGTGGAGTTCTGGGCCGCGATCGTGCTCGACTTCGCCGAGGTGCCGCCCCACATGTTCACCTCGATGTTCACCTGTGCGCGCACGGGCGGCTGGTCGGCGCACATCTTGGAGCAGAAGCGCACCGGGCGGCTGATCCGGCCCTCCGCGATCTACACCGGCCCGTCCGGGCGCAAGGCGTCCGACGTCGAGGGCTGGCAGGACTCCTGGGCCTGAGCGGCTCACCGGGGGCCGGACCGGACCGCTTCGACCGGATGGATTGATCTGCCCGGATCTGGGAACATAGTGCGGGCTCGTTCAGCAGGAAGCGTCGCCGTCATCCTGGTTCGTTCTCGGAGGAAGCACATGCACCTGCAGGTCGACAGCCGTCGGCACGACGCCTACACCGTCCTGGAGCCGCTGGGCGAGATCGACTTCGCGACCGGTCCCCAGCTCAAGGACGCGATCACCGAGGCCCTGCTGGCCGGCGACGTGCACCTCGTGATCGACCTGCGCAAGGTCGACTTCATCGAGAGCACCGGACTGGGCGCGCTGATCGGTGGACGACGCCGCGCGCACGCCCTCAAGGGCGGCCTGACCCTGGTGTGCACCGAGGAGCAGATGCTCAAGATCTTCCGGATCACCGGCCTGGACAAGGTCTTCGCCATCTACGACACGCTCGAGGACGCGACGGCGCGCCCTCCCGCCCTGGCGGGCTGAGCAGGAGCTACAGCGGTCGGGCGAGGCACCGCGCCTTGGGCGACCAGGAGTAGTGCCCGTAGTTCTCGATCGGCAGGTAGCCCCCCGACTCGTAGAGCGCGAGCGCCTCGGGCTGCCCGGTCCCCGTCTCCAGCACCATCACGTCGGCGCCGGCCGTCCGGGCGGTCTGCTCGAGGTGCGCGAGCATGACCCGCGCCACGCCGCGCCGTCGCGCCGACGGGGCGACGTACATCCGCTTGAGCTCGGCGGCCCGGGTGCGCCCGAACGGCCGTACGTCGGAGCGCATCCGCCAGCCACCCATCGTGACCGGCCGGCCGTCGTCGTAGCCGACGAAGAAGGCCCCACGCGGCCCGTCGAAGACCCCGGCCTCCAACGGGGTGTCGTCGGGGCTGCCGTAGCGCACGACGTACTCCGCCTGCACGAGCTCGACCAGCGCCTGCACGTCCGGATGCGCGAACGGCGTCGGACGCAGGTCGAGCGGGCCCTCGCCCATCTGGTGTCCCCCGTCGTGGTGCCTCGATGACGCCTGACAGGATAGAGGCTCGCAGGCTGACAACGAGGTCAGGTCGCACTGCTTGATCGACGAGCACCCCGACCCCATGACGACCTGAGGGAAACCCGCACCGTGACCGACGCGATCCAGATCCCCGCCCACCTCAAGCCCGCCGACGGCCGCTTCGGCGCCGGCCCCTCGAAGGTCCGTCTCGAGGCACTCGCGGCTCTCGCGGCGACCGGCGACTCCCTGCTCGGCACCTCGCACCGCCAGGCGCCGGTGAAGAACCTCGTCGGCCGGGTCCGCGAGGGTGTCTCGTCGCTGTTCGGCCTGCCCGAGGGCTACGAGGTCGTGCTCGGCAACGGGGGCGCCACGGCGTTCTGGGACGTCGCGACCTTCGGCCTGATCCGGGAGCGCAGCCAGCACCTGTCGTTCGGCGAGTTCTCCTCGAAGTTCGCCAAGGCGGCCCAGGACGCTCCGTTCCTGGGCGACCCGACCGTGATCACCTCCCCGACGGGCACCCGGCCGCAGCCGGAGGCCGAGGCCGGGATCGACGTCTACGCCTGGGCCCACAACGAGACCTCGACCGGCGTGATGGCACCGGTACGCCGGGTGGCGGGCGCCGACGACGACGCGCTGCTGGTCGTCGACGCCACGTCGGGCGCGGGCGGCCTGCCGGTCGACATCAGCGAGGTCGACGCCTACTACTTCGCACCGCAGAAGAGCTTCGGCTCGGACGGCGGGCTCTACGTCGCGATCCTGTCGCCGGCCGCCTTGGAGCGCGCCGCCGAGATCGCGGCGACCGGCCGCTGGGTGCCGGCCTTCCTCGACCTGCCGACCGCGATCGACAACTCGACGAAGAACCAGACCTACAACACCCCCTCGCTCGCGACGCTGTTCCTGATGGCCGAGCAGACCGACTGGCTCAACGGCCAGGGCGGCCTCGACTTCGCCGTCGCCCGCACCACCGACAGCTCCGGGCGGCTGTACGGCTGGGCGGAGCGGACCTCCTACACGACGCCGTACGTCGCCGCCGCCGAGGAGCGCTCGCTGGTGATCGGCACCATCGACTTCGACGACGGCGTCGACGCCTCGGTGGTCGCCGCAACCCTGCGTGCCAACGGGATCGTCGACGTGGAGCCCTACCGCAAGCTCGGCCGCAACCAGCTGCGGGTGGCGATGTTCCCGGCGATCGACCCCGACGACGTCGAGGCGCTGACCGCGTGCGTCGACCACGTCGTCGAGCGGCTCTGAGCGACCGCTAGCGCGGCTCGCGCACCCGCGACATCCGCACCGCGAGCCAGCCGAGGACCCCGACGCCGGCCGCGACCCCGGCGACACCGGCCCACTGCCAGGCGCTGCGGGCCGGCTTGGTCGCGGCGGACGGGGCGGGGGGTGTCCGGGTCTCGGGGATCGGGCCGCTCGGCGTCGCGCCCGGGGCGGGGGTGGCCTCGGTGAGGCCGGCCGGCAGGTCGACCTCCAGCACCTGCGCGCCCACCCCCTCCGAGGAGACCAGCACCCGGCCGTCGGGCGCCACCGAGATGGCCTCGCCCTGCTTCTGCGGCGGCAGCGTCACGGTGCCGACCCGCTCGAACGCCGGGAACGTGTAGACCGACGCGGTGCCGTAGGTGCGCAGCACGACGTGCTCGCCGTCGGGGAGGAACGCGCCGTCGGTGACCAGCCCCGGCACCTGGGCGAAGGTCCGCAGCCGCGTGGGAGCGTCCGCCCGGAGCCGGACCGGGGCGGCGTAGACGGTGCCCCCGAACACCGACTTGGACACGATCAGGAGCCGGCCCGTGCGCGGGTGCACCAGCAGCGTCTCCGCGTCGTGCGGGCCGTCGGGGTAGGTCAGGTCGTAGGCCGGTGCGGTCGCCTCCTCCCCCGGCGTGACCCGGTGCACGGTGACGGCGTCGCGCCGTTCCCGGTTGTCGCCGATGTCGCCGGCCCACACCGTCCCGTCGGGGCCCGGGCCGAGCGCCTCGACGTCCTCGACCTCGTCGGCGTACGTCGTCGTGCTGGTCGTCTCCCCCGAGCCGGGGTCGACCCCGTAGAGCACCGCGTCGTCACCGGAGTCGTTGGTGGTGTAGACGACGTCGCCGAGGTCCGCGAGGCCGCTGGACTCATAGACGTCGTCGGCGAAGGAGAACAGCACCCGGCTGCCCACCGGTCCCTCCTCGGCCGCGACGACCGGCGTCGCCGTGGCGACCAGCGGTCAGCGCGGCGGACGCGAGCACGAGCCGGATCACAGCCGGTCGCTCAGCAGCTCCGCCAGGCGGGGACGCACGCCCCACGTGCCGACCACCTCGTCGAGCTCGCGACGCGCCTCGGGCGATGCCGGGGCACCGGTCCGGGCGGCGCGCAGCAGCGTGTTGCGCGGCGTGTGCCGGCTGTCCACGAACTCGATGACGTCGACCCGGTAGCCCACCAGCCGGAGCACCGAGGCGCGCACGGCGTCGGTCAGCGTGTCCGCGAACCGCTCGCGCAGGATGCCGCTGCGCGTGAGCATGCCGTACGGCGCCGGGGTGGGCGCCGCTCGCAGCTGGGCGGCGACGTCGTGGTGGCAGCAGGGCGCGGCCAGCACCAGCGGCGCCTCCCACCGGACCGCCTGCGCGAGGGCGTCGTCGGTGGCGGTGTCGCAGGCATGCAGCGCGAGCACCACGTGGGGTCGCACCGGCAGCTCGGCGTCGCC
The DNA here is from genome assembly GCA_963845655.1 of uncultured Actinomycetota bacterium. Lineage (GTDB taxonomy): Bacteria > Actinomycetota > Actinomycetes > Propionibacteriales > Nocardioidaceae > Nocardioides_B. The sequence goes on from CAWJTB010000006.1 coordinate 297,000, forward strand.
GATCTCGCCCTGCACGAAGCTCATCTGCTCCCCCAGACCGAGCGACTCCGCGACCGCGGTGTTGTGCCGCAGCGACTGCTCCTTCACGTCGACCCCGGTCGTGTGCACGGGCAGGCCCCGGACCGCGGAGAGGTAGCGGTGGGCGGCGAAGGTCAGGTAGGCGTTGCCGCACCCCAGGTCGACCACCTGCAACGGCGCCTGCTCCGTGGGCCGGGGCACCCGCCCGGACGCGATCGCGTCGTCCACGACCGGGGCGAGGTCGCGGAGGAACTCCTCCACCTGGCGGTACTTGGCCTGCCGGCTCGCCTTCACCCGGCCGTTCGCCGCACTGATGCCCAGGGCGACCAGCACCGGGTCGTCCTCGGGCAGCAGCCGGGGCTTCGCCCGGTCGTGGGCCTGGCGCGGCGCGTCCTCCCCGTCGGCGGGCTCGGTGCGCGCACGCGTGTGCACCATCGCCTCGAGCCGCTTGGTCACCCGCAGCTGGTGGGTCTCGGTGGTGGTCTCCACGTGCCAGCTGCCGAACGGCTCGTCGAGCAGGTCCTCGACGGCCTGGCGCGCGGCGTCGCCGGGCTCGTGGTTGGCCGTGTGCGCCTGCGTCTCGTCGTACGTCGTGACCTGGAGGCGGCGACCGGCCTTGAGGTCGACGTAGCGCAGCTCCACCCGGCGCCAGCGGGGCTGCTCGCCCTTGCGCCGCCCGGACGCGACCGCCCGGACCAGCGTGTCGTCGTCGAGGACCAGGCCCCGCAGCCGGGTGAGAGCGCGGAGCAGGGGCTCGGCGGTGCTGGCCACGGACTCAGCCCCGGGCCAGCGTGGCGACGACCACGATGAGGATCAGACCCGCCAGCGCGACGGGGATCACCAGGCGGCGGTAGCGGGGGTTCACGATCGGGAAGTCTACGGTCGGGTCGGGCCACCCCGAACGTGCCATGGCACCGGGGGCGCGGTCGTCCTAGCGTCGGAGTCGAGACACCCGACCACTTCACCCGGAAGCGGCCTGCACACCTGGAGGCCCCATGTTCATCCAGATCATCATGGCCCGGACCGATCGGCCCGACGAGGTGCGGTCGGCCATCGACCGCTGGCACCGAGAGCTCGGGCCGACGGCACCCGGCTGGCTCGGCGGCACCCACGGCTTCACCGACGACGGCACGTTCGTGGCGGTGGTCCGCTTCGAGTCCCGCGCCACGGCGACCCAGAACGCCGACCGCCCCGAGCAGGGGGCGTGGTGGGCGGAGACCGAGCAGCTGTTCGACGGCCCGGTCGAGTTCCACGACAGCGAGGACGTGACGGTGATGCTGGAGGGCGGCTCGGACCGCGCCGGCTTCGTGCAGATCGTCTCGGGCAAGGTCGACGACGCCGAGGCGCTGCGGTCGATGATGACCGACACGCGCGACCTGCACGAGCGGCGCCCGGAGATCCTGGGCGCCACGCTCGCGATCGCCGAGGACGGCACCTTCACCGAGACGGTCGCCTTCACCGACGAGTCCGCTGCACGGTCCGCCGAGTCGGCGGTGGCGATGCCCGACGACGTACGCCGCACTCTGGAGTCGGCGATGCACGACGTCCGCTACCTCGACCTGCGCGACCCGTGGTTCGCCAGCAACACCTGAGCGCCCTCGGAGACGTCCGTCGCCGCCCGGCGGTGACCCACGAGTCCCTTGGACCAGCCGTACACCGCGGAGGCCGCGAGGATGCCGAGGATGGTGATCGCCCCGCCGCCGATCAGCGTCCAGCGGGCGCCGAAGGTGTCGCCGACCCAGCCCACGATCGGGGCTCCCAGGGGCGTGCCGCCCTGGAAGATCATCATGTAGAGCGCCATCACGCGCCCCCGCATCTCCGGGGCGACGCTGAGCTGCACGGTCGCGTTGGCCGCGGTGATCATGGTCAGCACGGTGAAGCCGAGCAGCGGCGTGAGCAGCATGAACCAGAGGTACGACGGCACCAGCCCGGACGCGATCTCGATCACGCCGAACAGCAGCCCGGCCCCGATCAGCAGCCGGAACCGGGGCTTGCCGACCCGCCGTGCGGCGAGCAGCGCCCCCGAGAGCGAGCCCACCGCCATCGTCGTACCCAGCAGGCCGTAGGCGCCCGCGCCCTTGTCGAAGACCTGGGTCGCCATCAGCGCCGAGGTCATCTGGAAGTTCATCCCGAACGTGCCGGCGAAGAACACGATCGCCAGCACCAGCATCACGTCGGGTCGGCCCCGCACGTAGCGCACGCCGTCCCGGATCTTTCCCTTGCCACGACGCACCAGGGCAGGCGTGTCGAGCTCGCTCTCCCGCATCCGCTGCAGCGCGAAGATCACCGCGCCGTAGGACACCGCGTTGAGCAGGATCACCGTGCCGGTCGCCTGCACCCCTGAGCCGAACAGCGCGATCAGCCCGCCGGCAACGGCGGGGCCGACCACCCGGGCCGCGTTGAACGACGCGCTGTTGAGCCCGACCGCGTTGGTCAGGTCGTCGGGCGCCACCATCTCCGAGACGAACGACTGGCGGGCGGGCGCGTCGAACGCCGTCCCGACGCCGAACACGAACGCCAGCACGTAGACGTGCCAGGTCTCGGCGGTGCCGGTCAGCGCGAGCGCTCCGAGCACGAACGCGGGGATCGCCATGGCGGCCTGGGTGACCTGGAGCATCCGGCGCTTCGGGAAGCGGTCGGCGATCACGCCGGCGTAGGCCGAGAAGAGCAGGATCGGCAGGAACTGGAGGCCGGTCGTGATGCCGAGGGCGCTGGGGCTGTTGCTGAGCTGCAGGACCAGCCAGTCCTGGGCGACCCGCTGCATCCAGGTCCCGGTGTTCGACACCACGCCACCGGCGGCGTAGAGCCGGTAGTTGTGGTTCGAGAGGGCGCGAAACGTAGGACTCAAGCGTGCGCCAGCCTCTCGATGAGCGGCGCCGCCTGCCGCAGCAGGGCGCGCTCGTCGGGGGTGAGCTCGCGCAGCCGCTGCGCCAGCCAGGCGTCACGCCGACGACGGTCGGCGGTCAGCGTCTGCTCGCCCTTCTCCGACAGCGCGACGACGACCTGCCGCCCGTCGGTCTCGTGCTTGCGGCGCACGACGTAGCCACCCTCGTCGAGACAGGTGACGGTGCGTGTCATCGACGGCGGCTGCACGCGCTCGTGGGCGGCCAGCTCGCCGACGGTGCACTCGCCGTTGCGGAACAACGTCCCCAGCACCGAGAGCTGCCCCACCGGGAGCAGCTCGTTGACCGGGTCGCGCTCGCTGCGCAGCCGGCGCGACAGCCGCGCCACGGAGACCCGCAGCGCGGACGCGAGCCCGCTGTCGGTGCGGGCGACCTTCTCGTCATTCGGCATATCGTTAGCATAAGTCATTACCTATGCTAACTATTCCTGAGGGTGGTCCACCCTGTGTCGGCTAGCCGGGAGCGACCTCGAGCACCTCGTAGACCGGGGTCGGGTTGCCCCGGGTCGCCCGGCAGGTCAGCTGCGCGGCGGCCCCGGAGGTGCGGCGCACCCGGACGTCGTACGCCGTGCCGTCGACGTCGAACGACACGGCGGTCTCGGCGCCGCTCCGCGCGTGCCGCAGGCGTACGGCGTCCCGGCGCGTCTCGCCCAGCTCACGACGCAGCGCGACCTCGGCGACCTGCACCGGCATCGCGAAGCCCGACCGCCCACGCAGGCGCTCGAGGTCGAGGTGGCCGTCGAGGTGCCGGGCGGCGAGGGACGGGGCGTCGAGGTCGCCCACCCGGCCGTAGTACAGCCCGTCGGGCAGGACGAGCAGGTTGGCCGCGAAGCGGTCGCCGCCGATGTGGGAGACCTCCCAGGTCTGCTGCGGGTGCGAGCGGGACAGCGCGGAGGCCGTCGGGCGTCCGAGCTCGGCGCAGCACGCGTCGTGGCGACCGTGCGTGCAGACCAGGAACACCGGGTCGTCGGTCGGCGTGAGACCGGGGGACGCGCCGCGCCCGAGCGCGTCCAGGTCGAGGTCGAGCAGCTCCTCGGGGGCCGCCATCACCGCGGTCTCGAGCCACGGGGCGACCGGGTGGGCGTAGGCCGCGAAGACCCGCAGCCCGGGCTGACCGCCCACGCCCCGGTGCCGACGGATCAGCAGCGGCCGGACCCGGGCCCGGGCAGCGCGCTCGCGGAGCCCGTCGCGCACCGTCTCCTCCATCCGGGCGTCCTGGAAGGCCTCGGTGCCCCACGGTCCGGGGTTCTCCACGAGCAGGAAGGCACGCACCGTGGAGGCGCTGCCCGCCAGCGGCTCGTCGCGGGCACGGCTCGCGGCGGCACAGCGGAAGTCGGGGGCGGCGTCGGTCGTCACAGGTCAGTCGACCACGCGCAGCAGGCCCTCGCGGACGAGCCGCCGGCACAGCACCAGCCGGCTCTGCGCGTCGAGGTGCTCGGCGAGGTCGGCCGGCGTCAGCCGCCCCGCCCGTCGTACGACGTCCAGAGCGGGTCCCAGCCGGGCCGGCACCACCAGGTCGCGGTCCCCGAGGAGCACGCGCAGCCGGTCGCCGGCGGGCAGCACGACGCACGGGTGGCCGGGTCGGCGTTCGAGCGGGGTGTCGTCGGTGAGGTCGCGCGCGGCCATCCGGTCCCGCAGGCCGCCGCGCTGCCACAGCGTGCGCCCGGTCAGGAAGCGCTGCACCTCGTGCTCGGCGACCGCGGCGGGGTCGAGGCCCTGCAGGGCGGTGACCACCGCGTCCAGCCGGTCGCGCAGCCCGTCGGCAAGCAGCGTCGGGTCGTCCAGGTAGCCGGCGGGCACGTGCTCTCCCCCGGCGTCGCCCACGGCGCCCGCCAGGGCGCGGTCCAGGACGTGCTGCCAGGTGACCTGGTTGATGCCGATCGTGACGTGCAGCGACACGGTGTCCTGGGCGCGAGCGGCGTGCGGCGTGCCGGTGGGGAGGTACATGCTCACGCCTGGCTCGAGCACGACGCTCTGCCGGCCGGACTCGGGCGCCGAGGCATCCACACCGTCGGGGTAGATCTCCCAGACCTTGCTGCCGTGGGTCTGGAAGACGAAGACGTCGTGGCTGTCGGAGTGCACCGCGAAGCCCTGCGAACCGGGCGGCGTGAGGTAGGCGTTGGCCTGGCAGGGGTGTCCCAGGGCGAGCTCGAGGTCGGCGACCAGCTCACCGAGCGGCGCCCAGTAGCGGTGCAGCCCCTGGAGCACGACGGTCGCGCCGTCGTCGAACAGGTCGAAGACCTTGCGGGGGTCGAGCAGGCCGGTCATGGGCTGCCCGGCGAGGGTGGCGGCGCGCGTGAACGCCGAGGTCGGCAGGACGCTGCCGTCCTTGGCGATGCGGACGGCCGGGGTGCGGATCGCCGTACCCGTCAGCAGGTGGTCGACGTCGTCGAAGGACAGGAAGCCGACCAGGTCCTGCGGGGCGGTGTGGTGCAGGTGCGTGCGGGACGCCCAGACCTTCGCGAGGAAGGTCTGGGCGTCGCCGCTCAGCAGCTGGAGCGCGTCCAGCGGCGTGGAGGTCACGACTCAGGCGTCGGTGCCGTCGGCGTCGCCGTCGGTGCTGTCCGAGGAGTCGCCGTCCGTGCTGTCGGCGTCGCCGCCGGTCGCGTCCGTGCCGTCGGCGCCGTCGGCGTCAGCGGCGTCCTGCGGGCCGTGGCCGGGGTTCGTGGTCTCCATGTCGCTGTCGTTCAGCGGCTCTTCAGGAGTGGTGGTCATGTCCTGCTCCTCTCGGTCGTGGCGGCGGCGCCGCCGTCCGATTCCGTCGGTACCCCGTGGCCGCACAATGCACACGTGCCGGCTTCGGCACGCCTCAGCCGATCAGCTGCCTGATCGGGTCGATGGCGAAGTACACGACGAACAGCGCGGAGACCACCCACATCAGCGGGTGCACCGCCGCCGCCTTGCCCCGCACGACCTTGACCAGCACGTAGGCCAGGAAGCCGGCTCCGATGCCCACCGAGATCGAGTAGGTGAACGGCATCAGCACGATCGTCAGGAACGCCGGGATCGCGATCTCCACGTCGTCCCAGTCGATGTTCTTCACCTGCTGCATCATCAGGAAGCCGACCAGGACGAGGGCCGGCACGGCCGCCTCGTTGGGGATGACGGCCACGAGCGGTGCGAACACCGTCGCCAGCAGGAACAGCACGCCGGTCACCACGCTGGCCAGACCGGTGCGCGCGCCCTCGCCGACGCCGGACGCGGACTCGATGTAGGAGGTGTTGCTCGAGACGCCCGCCGCACCGCCCGCGGCTGCGGCGATCGAGTCGACGATCAGGATCCGCTGGGTGTGGGGCGGGACGCCCTCCTCGTCCAGCAGGCCGGCCTCGGCGCCGATCGCGGTCATCGTGCCCATCGTGTCGAAGAAGTCGGCGAGCAGCAGCGTGAAGACGAACAGCACGGCCGTGATGACGCCGACCCGCTCGAAGGAGCCGAACAGCGAGACCTGGCCGAGGAGGCTGAAGTCGGGCAGCGCGACGATCTTGTCCGGCAGGGCCGGCACGTTGAGGTTCCAGCCGTTCGGGTTGACCTTGTCCCCGTCGACCGACGGCCCGACCTTGGCGATCGCCTCGATCACGATGGCCAGGACCGTCGCGACGACGATCGAGATCAGCAGGGCGCCGCGCACCTTGCGCACGAACAGCGTGATCATCAGGACCAGGCCGATCGCGAACACCAGCACCGGCCAGCCGTCCAGGAAGCCGCCGGCGCCCAGCTGCACGGGCACCGTGGTGTTGGCGGCGTCCGGGATCCGGCGCACGAAGCCGGCATCCACCAGGCCGATCAGCGCGATGAACAGGCCGATGCCGACCGAGATCGCGATCTTCAGCTGGGCGGGGACGGCGTGGAAGACCGCCTTGCGGAAGCCGGTCAGCACGAGCACCAGGATGACGACGCCCTCGAGCACCACCAGGCCCATCGCGTCCTCCCACGACATCCCGGAGGCGATCGTGAAGGCGACGAAGGCGTTCAGCCCCAGACCGGTGGCCAACGCGAGCGGGTAGTTGGCCACGACGCCCATCAGGATCGTCATCACCCCCGCGACCAGGGCGGTCGCCGCTGCGATCAACGGCAGGTTGGGCGCGTCGCCGCCGCCGAGGAACTGGCCGTCGGCATCCTGGACGAAGCCCAGGATGAGCGGGTTGAGCACGATGATGTAGGCCATCGTGACGAAGGTGACGACGCCACCACGGACCTCTCGGCCGACGGTCGAGCCGCGCTCGCTGATCTTGAAGAACGTATCCACGCGCGCATCCTGGCAGAGCCGTGTGTCGCCGGTGTTGCCGCCTGCCCGCGGAGTGGGCACCGGGCCCCGGGTTACATTCGTCGGGTGCAGCAGCCCGACTACCCCGAGCAGCCGGTCGACTCGGTCACCAGCCACGAGATCGGCAACCGGACCTACCTCGTGGCCGACGTCGACCCGCTCGACGTCGACGGCACCCGCACGGTCGCGGTCGGCTCGCTGCTGTTCCTGCTCGCCTTCTTCCTGCTGCTGCCGTTCTACGGCGAGCTCGAGACCCACGACAAGACCTGGTGGCTGTGGACCTGCCTGGCCGGCTTCGGCCTCGGGGTGATCGGCTGGGACTACTGCCGCCGCCGGCGCAACCGGCGCCACGAGCGCGAGGCCCACGCCGCCTGACGCCCCGCCCCGCCCCGCCCCCTTGCCGCCCCCTTGTAACGCGGGGTTATGGACGCTCAAGCAGGCGTATGCGCCTGGTAAACCGTCCACCTGCCTGGCAAAGCTCGGGCGTCGTTGGTCGTACGGCGGCGCGGGCCGGCCGCTCGGGGGCCCGGCACGGCCGGCGTCGTCGCTCCGCGACCGGGCAGACCTCTACCAGGCGCGTGGACGGTCTGCCAGCGTCGTACGCCTGCTGGAGCGTCCATAACCCCGCGTTACAAGCGGCGCGGGGGGCGCGGCGCCGGGCGGGCGGGGGGGTCAGAAGGTCTCGAGCTCGTCCCAGGTCAGCGTGTCGAGCACCGGGTCGGGCAGCGGCTGCGGCTGGCTGCTCTTGCCGAGCCGGGCGCCGGAGTGCGCGCCGCAGCCGTGGTCGAGCGAGACCACGCCGCCGTCGTCGTTGGCGAAGGCGTTGGCGCACACGCCGAAGAGCGTGGACAGCGGGCCGGCGAGCCGGACCAGGAAGCCGCACGAGCCGCAGGGGGCGGGTGCCGACTGGGCGAGGGGCGAGTCGGGGCCCCGGTCGCCGTCGTACCAGCGCTCGGCGGCCTGGTAGCGGCCCTCCAGCGACAGCACCCGCTCGCGGCCCAGGCCCACCTCGTCGTTGAGGCGGCGCAGGTCGCCGCCCTCGGCCTCGTCGATGATCTCGTTGTCCTCGCTCGAGGACAGCCAGCCGGGAACGAGGCGGGCGTCGTCCTCGTCGGCGGGCAGCAGGTCGCCGGGGCTCAGGTCGCCGGGCTGGAGGCGCTCCTTGTAGGGCAGCCATACCGGCGCCACGATCGAGGTGTCGCCGGGCAGCAGCACGACCTCGTCGATCGTGACCGTCTTCAGGCGCGGCGCGCGGGCCACGGTGACCGCCCAGCGCCAGCCGCGGTAGCCGGTGCTGGTGCAGGCGAAGTAGTGCGTGACGACGCGCTCGTCCTCGGCCTCGACCCCCAGGTGGTCGCCGACCTCGGCCTCGCCGACCTGGGCCACCAGCGCGTCGCGAGCGTCGTCGACGGCCTTGGCCCCGATGGAGTCCGGCTTGCCGGTGCCGCTGGTCGCGCGCGCTGCAGTCATCACAGTGGTGGATTGTTCCCTAACGGACACGCGCTTGTCGCGTCGGGGCGCGGACGGGTCCCGCCCGCCAGGCAAGATGGGGCCATGCGTCCCGACCTGCCCCCGTCCCCCGGAGCGGGCGACGGAGCCGACGGCGCCACGGCCGGCCACGCCGGTGGGCCAGCGGGACCGGACCGAGCGCCGACCAGACGCGCGAGCAGGACACCACCGAGGCGGACTCCCCCCGGGTCGGGCCGCGGGGTGCGCGCCGGGCCGCGACCGCGACCGCGCGCGGCGCCGTGCGAGCCGCGGTCGCCTCCGGCCGCGGGGCGCGGCGCACCGGCTCGGCGACCGGTCGCGCCGCCGGCTACACCCTGCGCCAGGCCCGCCGCGCCACGCACGCCGAGGGGGCCGGCCAGAGCGGTCTGTCCCGGCTGATCGAGCTGCACACCTTCAACGCCGCCGGCGACGCCGCGGTCGCGATCTCGCTGGCGGGCACGCTGTTCTTCCAGGTGCCGACCGACCAGGCGCGCGGCCAGGTGGCGCTGTTCCTCGGGCTCACGATGCTGCCGTTCGCGATCGTGGCGCCGCTGATCGGACCGTTCCTGGACCGGTTCAGCCACGGCCGGCGCTGGGCGATCGGCGCGACGATGGCGCTGCGCGCCTTCCTGTGCTGGGTGCTCGCGGACGCGGTGAGCGACGGCGACTCCGTGGCGCTGTTCCCGGCCGCGCTGGGCTGCCTGGTGGCCTCGAAGGCGTACGCCGTCACCCGGGCGGCCGCCGTGCCCCGGCTGCTGCCCGACGCAGCTGACCCTGGTCAAGGCGAACTCCCGGATCTCGCTCGCGGCCGTGGCCGGCGCCACGGTGTCGGCGCCGCTCGCCGTCGGCGCCTCGACGTTCGGCGGCCAGTGGTCGCTGCGCTACGCGTTCGTCGTCTTCGTCGGCGGCACCGTGCTCGCGGTCCTGCTGCCCGCGCGGGTGGACAGCTCGGTCGGCGAGGGCAAGGCGTCGTCGACGCGCTCGGCCGGCAGAAGCGGCGCCGCCCGCCGGTGCCCCACCCGATCGTCGTCGCACTGCGGTGCAACGCCGGGCTGCGGCTGCTGAGGGGCTTCCTGACGATGTTCATGGCGTTCCTGCTGCGCGACCGGCCCTTCGCCGGCTGGGAGGACAGGCCCGAGCTGCTCCTCGGGCTGGTGATCGGGTCGGCCGGGTTCGGCAGCACGATCGGCATCGCGCTGGGATCGGTGCTGCGCCACGTCAAGCCCGAGGTCACCGTGGTCGCGATGCTGCTCGGCCGACGCGGTCGTGGCGGTGGTCGTCGCGGCCGTTCTACGGGCTGCCGACCGCGATCCTGCTCGGGCTGACCGCCGGGTTCGCCCAGTCGCTCGGCAAGCTGTCGCTCGACTCGCTGATCCAGCGCGACGTCCCCGAGCACACCCGCGCCAGCACCTTCGCGCGCTCGGAGACGCTGCTGCAGCTGTCCTGGGTGCTCGGCGGCTTCATCGGCATCGCGCTGCCGCTGGTCCCCCAGCTCGGGCTCGGCGTCGCGGCCGCGATGCTGGTCGCCTGGAGCGCCTGGGTGCTGCCGGCACCCGCCGTCCGCGCGCCGAGCCTAGAGCTCGAGCTCGTCGGCCAGCGCGCGCAGCACCTTGGCGGTCGGCTTGGCGGTCTTCGCGTCGGGGTGCCGGCCGTCGCGGTAGGAGCCCTCGACGTTCTCCAGCAGGCGGTAGAGGTCCTCGATGATGTTGACCATGTCGGCCGGCTTCTTGCGGCTGGCGCGGGAGACCGCCTTGGACACCGACGCCGCCGGCTCGAGGAGCCGCACCTGCAGCGCCTGGTCACCTCGGCGGCCCTGGACCAGCCCGAACTCCACCCGGGTGCCGGCCTTGAGCGTCGTGGTGCCCGCGGGCAGGGCGTCGGTGCGGACGTAGACGTCGCCGCCGTCGTCCTTGGACAGGAAGCCGAAGCCCTTCTCGGCGTCGTACCACTTCACCTTGCCAGTCGGCACGGCTCGACCTCTTTCCGCGTGTGATCTGATCGGGACCCCCCGGGCGAGGTCGCAGCCTACGGGGCGGGGACCCCCGGTTTCCACGCGATAGGTCGCCAGCGTCAGCGGAACAGGTCCGGTGCGGGCAGCCGCTCGTTCATCGACCCGGAGCGGAAGCCGCGGGGGTCGACCTCGCCGTCCTCGAAGCCGGCGGCCAGCAGCGCCGCGAGCACGCCCGGCGTACGGCGGACGACGGCGACGGCGGCGGCGTCGACCTCGAGACTCGCGCGGTCGCCGAGGTCGCGCACCCGCAGGTCGCGTACGGCGAGCCCGGCCGCGACGAGCGGCCACGCGGACCGCGGCCTCGGCCCGCTCGACCCGGGCGAGCCGGAACGGGCTCACCTCGATGCCGTAAGGCCACCCGGCTCGACAGGCAGGCCGCGGCGGGCTTGTCCCAGGTCGGCAGGTCCCAGCGCCGCGACGCCTCGCGGATCTGCTGCCTTGGTCAGGCCGGCGTCGCGCAGCGGCGTGACGGCGCCCCGCTCGGCTGCGGCCCGGATGCCCGGGACGGAAGCCCGCCACGGCGTCGTCGGCGTTGGTGCCGGTGGCGACGGCGGCGAGGCCGTGCTCGGCGGCGAGCGGCGCGAGCACGTCGAGCAGCTCGGCCTTGCAGAAGTAGCAGCGGTCGCCGGCGTTGGCCCGGTAGCCCTCGCGCTCCATCTCGTGGGTCTGCGGCGTCAGGACGCCGACGCCGAGGCTCTCGGCGAAGGCCAAGGCGGGCGGCCGCTCGGCCGCGGGCAGCGAGTCGGAGTAGGCGGTGGCCGCGCCCACCCGCTCCGGGCCGAGCGCCCGGACCGCGGCGGCGAGCAGGAACGCGCTGTCCGCACCGCCGCTGTAGGCGACCAGCACCGACCCCAGGTCGCGCAGCCGACGCCTCGAGCGCGGCCAGCCGCTGCGTCCAGGACGTGCTCCTCCAGCCAGGCCGGGAACTCGGTCAGGTCACGCAGCAGCACGTCGGTGCCGGCGGCGACCAGCTCCTGCTCGGTGCTGCCGCCGGTGAGCACGCTGACGCTCACGGCGCCGGCGGCCCGGGCGCCCTCGACGTCGTGCACGTGGTCGCCGACGTAGACGCTCGCCCCGTGCTCGACCAGCGCCGGGCCCTTGCCCGCACCCCAGACCTCGCCGGCCAGGGCGTCGACGTCGAACGCGAGTGCGTCGAGGTGCAGGGCGGCGTTGGGGGTGAACTTCCCGGTCACCACGACGCTGCGCCCACCCAGTCGTCGTACGGCGTCCAGCGACGCGTAGGCGCCGGGGAGCGCCACGGTCGGCGCGATCGCGTGGTCGGGGTAGTGCGCCCGGAAGCGCGCGACCAGCTCGGGCAGCTGATCGGCCGGGTAGTAGGGCGCCAGCATGTGGTCCAGCGGCGGCCCGAGCCGCTCGGTCAGGGCGGGTATGTCGAGCGCGACCCCGGTCTCGTCCGCCAGCACCTGCAGGGTCGCGGCCACGCCCGGCCGGCTGTCGACCAGCGTCAGGTCGAGGTCGAAGCCGACGACGAGCGGAGGCCCGGGCGGGACCGGGGAGAGGGACGGGGCGGGCATGGCCCCCAGCGTAGGTCGCACCGTTCCGGTTGAAGGGTCCCGCCCGTTCTGTGACGATGAGGGTCCGCGCGAGACGCCCCCGCTCGCGCCCCGCCGAGGAAGGTACGCCGGTGTCGCCCCGCCCGCTGTCGTCGACGTGCGCTGCTGTGCTCGTCGCGGGTGCGCTCTGCCTGGCCGCGGTCCCGGCGTCGGCCCAGGAGCAGCGCGTCGCCGCTGGCGATCCGGCCGCCGCGACCACCGCGGGGGTCTACGTCGTGACGATGTCCGCGCCGGGCGCCGCGACCCACGCCGGCACCCGGCCGCGCGCCGGCGAGCGGTTCGACCGCACCCGGCCGTCCGTGGCCGCCTACAGCGCCCGGCTGCTCGCCGCACAGCAGCGAGCCCTCGACGGCGTCGGCGACCCGGCCGTGCTCTACCACTACACGACCGCGCTCAACGGCTTCGCCGCGTCGCTGTCCGCCGACCAGGTCGTCGGTCTGCGACGTACGCCGGGAGTGCTGCGCGTGGAGCGCAGCGCCAAGCAGCGCGTGGACGCCACGAAGGCGGCCCCGCTCTCGAGCCGGGTGGGCAGCTCCTCGCGCGACCTGCTCGGGCTCGACGGGCCCCGGGGAGCCTGGGCGGCGCACGGCGGCACCGCCCGGGCGGGCGCCGGGGTGGTGGTCGGGGTCGTGGACACCGGCATCTGGCCCGACAACCCGAGCTTCACCGGTCTGCCCGAGCGCGCGCCCGGCACGGCCGCGACGCTCCCCGGCTTCCACGGGGACTGCTCCGCGGCCGAGGACTGGAGCGCGCAGGACTGCTCGCGACAAGGTGGTCTCCGCGCGCTGGTTCGTTCGCGGCTTCGGCGAGGAGAACGTCGCGTCGGCGGAGCACCTCTCCCCCCGCGACGGCACCGGTCACGGGTCGCACGTCGCCTCGACCGCGGCCGGCGACGACGAGGTGCGCGTCGTGGTCGACGGTCAGCGCTTCGGCACCACGTCGGGCATGGCGCCCGCGGCGCGGCTGGCGGTCTACAAGGCCTGCTGGACCGCTCCCGACCCTGCCGACGACGGGTGCACGACGGCCGACACGGTCGCTGCGGTGGACCGTGCGGTCGCCGACGGCGTCGACGTCCTCAACTACTCGATCTCGGGAAGCCGCCGCGTCGACGACGCCGTTGCCCGGGCCTTCCTCGGGGCCTCCGACGCCGGCGTCTTCGTGGTCACCTCGGCCGGCAACGGCGCCCGGCCGGGAAGCGTGCAGCACGCGGCGCCGTGGGTGACCACGGTCGGCGCCAGCACGCACCGGGTCTTCCAGGGCGCGGTGCGCCTGGGCGGAGAGCGCCGTGAGCTGGTCGGGGCGATGGTCTCCGACCGGGCGGTGCCCGACACCCGGCTGGTGCTCGGTGCCGACGTCGCCGCCGCCGGGGCCTCGCGCGCCGCCGCCGAGGCGTGCCGCACCGGCGCCCTCGACGCCGCGAAGGCTCAGGGAGCGATCGTGGTGTGTGAGCGCGGTGACGGCCCCCGCGTGGACAAGTCGGCTGCCGTGGCGAGCGCGGGCGGGGTCGCGATGGTGCTCACGAACACCCGTCGGACGAGCACGGACGCCGACGTGCACGCCGTACCCACCGTGCACCTCGACGTGGCCGAGGCCCGCGCGCTGAGGTCCTACCTGCGCCGCGCCGGCGACCGCGCGCAGGCGGCCATCGACCCCACCGGTCGCACCGATGCGCCCGTCCCCGCCGCCGCCGGCTTCACCGCGCGCGGGCCGACCGAGGCCGGCGACGCCGTCAAGCCCGACCTCACCGCCCCCGGCGTCGGCGTCCTGGGCGCCGTGGCCCCACCCGCGAACGGCGGCCGTTCCTGGGACCTGGCCTCCGGTACGTCGACCAGCGCGCCGCACGTCGCCGGCCTGGCGGCGTTCCTCGCGGGCGCCCGCCCGTCCTGGTCCCCGGCCCGGCTCAAGTCGGCCATGATGACCACCGCCTACGACCTCCGCGGTGACACCGACCCGCTCGTGCAGGGCGCCGGACACGTCGACCCCTCGCGGTTCTTCGATCCCGGCCTGGTCTTCGACACCGACGCCACCGACTGGGACCGGGTCGCGGCCGGCAGGCGTGCCGCCGCCGACGTCAACGCGCCGTCGCTGGCCATCGGCGACCTGGTCGGACCGAGGACGGTCACCCGCACCGTCACCAACGTCTCACGAAGGACCGAGTCGTTCGCGGTCAAGGTGCGCGGGCTCGACGACGTGGACGTGCAGGCCTTCCCCGCGACCGTCCTGCTCGCGCCCGGGGAGAGCGCCGACGTCCGGCTGCGCGTCTCGGCGCGTCCCACCGCGACCGTCGACCGCGACGTGACCGGCTGGCTGGTGTGGAAGGGCGACCGGCACCGGGTCCGGATCCCCGTGGCCGTGCGTCCCACCGCCGTCACCGCGCCGACGGCCGTCGACGCACCCGCTGCCGCCGGCGAGGTCGTCGTGCGGGGCCGTTCGGGCAACGGCCGCACCGTTCGGCTCCGCAGCAGCGGGCTGGTGGCCGCCGAGACGTCGCCGGTGTCGCTCACCCCGGGCGCCTTCGACCGGGGCGACCCCCAGGTCGACGCCGACACCCTCGCCAGCCCGTTGAGCGTGCCGACGGGCACAGCCGTGCTGCGCGTCCGCGGCGACGACGCGACGGGGGCCGCGCTGCCCGTCGACCTCTACGTCTACCGCGACGACCAGCTCGTCGCGACCTCGCCCGCCCGTGAGGACGGCGTCACGCTGACCGACCCGGAGCCGGGCGACTACACCGTCTACGCCCATGCCCGCACGTCCGGCACCGTCGGCGAGCTGGCCACCTGGGTGGTGCCGAACCGCGGCGGCACCGAGGTGTCGCTGTCCACCGACGCGGTCGGGTCCACGCCCGGGCAGCGGTTCCGCTACTCCGCGACGTGGCCCGACCTCGACCCCGACAAGCAGTGGCTCGGGGTCGTGTCCTACGGCGACACCGACGTGCGCACCCTGGTCGAGCTCGACTGACCGGCGGTCGGCCGACTCAGGGCAGCCGGGCCGCGACGACGCGGTCGAGCAGGCCGAGCGGCAGCGGACCCGAGTCGAGCACCGCGTCGTGGAAGGCCCGGATGTCGAACGCCTCCCCCTGCCGTGCCTCGCGCCGCGGCCCGGATCCGCTCGATCTCCAGCCGGCCGATCATGTAGGACAGCGCCTGACCGGGCGTGACGGCGTAGCGGTCGATCTCGGCGGCCGCGTGCGACGGGCGCATCGGTGAGTTGTCGAGGAGATACCTCGTGGCCCGCTCGTGGCTCCAGCCGAGCGCGTGCATGCCCGTGTCGACGACGAGCCGGCAGGCCCGCATCGAGTCCGCTGCCAGCATCCCGACCCGGTCGAGCGGCGTGGAGTAGAGACCCATCTCGTCGGCGAGCCGCTCGGTGTAGAGCCCCCAGCCCTCGCCGTACGCCGCGATGAAGGCGCGCCTGCGGAACTCCGGCACGTGGTCGAGCTCGGCGGCGATGGCGAGCTGGAGGTGATGGCCGGGGATGCCCTCGTGGAAGCTGGTGTTCTCGATCTCATAGCGTCCCCAGCCCTCCGGGTCGGAGACGTTCATGAAGAACACCCCGCCCCGGGAGCCGTCCTTGGGCGGTGCGAAGTAGTAGGCGATCGCACCGCTCGTGGTGGGCTCGACGTCGCACTCGGACTGCGGCAGGCGCCCGAACCACTCGGCCATGACCCCCCGCGCCTTGGCCATCGCCGTCATGGCGTCGGCCACGATCTCCTCGCCGCTGGTGTGGTGCAGCGCGGGGTCGTCGCGCAGCGCGGCGAGGATCGTCGGCACGTCGCTCGAGCCCACGACCTCGGCCCCGAGCACGGCGTACTCCTCCTCCAGCGCCGCCACCTGGCTGCAGCCCGATCTCGTGGATCTCCTGCGGCGACGTCGCGACCGTCGTGAAGAACGCCGCCGCCTTGGCGTAGACCTCGTCCCCGTCGGGCAGCCAGGTCAGGCCGCACTTCGCGTCCGGGCGCGCGGCCGGCGCGACCTCGTCGCGCAGCACGTCGCGGTAGGTCTCCACGGCCGGCCGCACCTGCTTCTGCACGACGGCCAGCAGCCGCTCGTGCCAGCGGGCGCCGTCGATGCCCGGCGGTGCGTCCTGCACGTCGAGCATCGGGTCGCGCTGGATCGGCGTCGCGAGCCAGCGGTCGAGCTGGTCGACGGTCTGGCGCACGGCGAAGTCGGCCGGGGTGCGGCCGGCCGCGACGCCCTCCCGGTGCCGCTCGGCGAGGTCGGCGAAGTGCGTGGCCACGGCGGCGAACTTCGCGACCATCGCCTCGGCGACGTGGCCGTCCGGCACGGCCAGCTTGGGGACGTAGGTCCCGAGGGAGGCCTGCGTGCCGAAGATCGGGTTGGCGCCGAGCTCCGCGGTGCGCGACTCCAGCATCCCGGCGCGCGCGTCGGCATCCCACGCGACCATCGCCCGGGTGATCTCCTGCTGGTCGTCGAGGGCGGTCCCGTCCAGGTCGGCGGCCCGCCGCGCGAACGAGCGGAACGTCGCGGCGTCGGCCTGCTCGGCCTCGCGCCCCACGGCCTCGAAGCGGCCCGCGTAGCGGTGGTCGCCGATCAGATGCCCCCACGTCGGGGCGGTGCGGAGCCGGAAGTCCTGGTAGTCCTCGGCCAGTCGGTCGACGTCGTGCACCGTCGCTCAGCCCAGTCGGCGCGCGACGTGCGCGTCGAGGAGGTCCAGCGGCATCCCGCCGGAGCCGAGCACGGCGTCGTGGAAGCCCTTCACGTCGAAGCGGTCGCCCTGGCGGCGCTCGGCCTCGGCACGCATCCGCTGGATCTCGATGCGACCGATCATGTAGGACGTCGCCTGGCCGGGCGTGACGACGTAGCGGTCGACCTCCGGGCGCACCACGCCCTCGGCGAGCGGCGAGTTGTCGACCATGAAGCGCACCGCCTGCTCGCGGCTCCAGCCCAGCGCGTGCAGCCCCGTGTCGACGACCAGCCGGCAGGCGCGCATCGAGTCCGCGGCGTACATCCCCATCCGGTCGACCGGGCCGGAGTAGAGCCCCATCTCGTCGGAGAGCCGCTCGGTGTAGAGCCCCCAGCCCTCGGCGTAGGCGGAGTTCACGATGTGCTTGCGGAACTCCGGGACGCTGTCGAGCTCCCCGGCGATCGCGAGCTGCAGGTGGTGCCCGGGGATGCCCTCGTGGAAGGCCATCGCCTCCATCTCGAACGTGCCCCACGACGTCGGGTCGTCGACGTTGACGAAGAACGTGCCGCCGCGGCTGCCGTCGGGGGCGGGCGGGAAGTAGAACGCCTTCGCGCCTGTCGTCGTCGCCTGGACCACGCAGGGCGCCTGCGGCAACACCGAGAACCAGTCCGGCATCGCCGCCCAGGCGCGGGCCATCGCGCCCTCGGACGCGGCGACCAGCTGGTCGCCGGTCGCGAAGTGCAGCGCGGGGTCGCTGCGCATCGCCGCGAAGATCTGCGGCAGGTCGTCGGTGCCGACGACCTCGGGGCCGAGCGCGCGGTACTCGTCGGCGAGCTTCTCCACCTGGGCCAGGCCGATGTCGTGGATCTCCTGCGCCGACCGGCCGGTCGTCGTGAACAGCCGCAGCGCCGCGGCGTACGCCTCGTCGCCGCCGTCGAGGAACCCGAGGCCGCACTGCTCGTCGGAGCGCGCGTGCGCGAGCACCTCGTCACGGAGCACGTCGCGGTAGGCCTCCTGCCCCGGACGTACGTCGGACGCGACGGCGTCGCGCAGCCGGGCCCGCCAGGCGTCCGCGTCGATGCCGTCGGGGGGTGGCGTGGTGCCCAGCAGCGGGTCCTCGGCCAGGGGCGTCGCGAGCAGCGCATCGAGCTGCGCCACCGTCTGGTGCACCGCGAAGGCCGCCGGGAAGCGACCGCGGGCAGCGCCCTCGCGGAGCCGGTCGGCGAGCTGCCGGTAGGAGCGCCCGACCCCGCGCAGCTTGTCGACCAGGGCCTCGGCGACCTCTGCGTCGGGGAGTGCGAGCAGCCCCATCACGATCGGCATCGACACCTGGGGACCGAAGATCGGGTCGGCGGCGATCTCGCCCAGCCGCTGCTCGAGGAGGTCGGCCTTGGTCGTCGCGTCGGAGCGGAGCACGTCGCGCGTGATCCGCTGCTGCTCGTCGAGCCCGTCGTCCAGCGCGTCGGCGCGACGCACGAAGTCGCGCAGCTCGGTGATCCGCGCGTCCTCCGCGGCCCGGCTCGCGTCCTCGAACTCACCGGCGCGGTCGTAGCGGCCGAGCAGGTGCGCCTCGGTCGGCTCCGCCGCCAGCGTCCGCTCCCAGTAGTCGTCGGCCAGGGTCTCGATCTCGCTCACGCGCTCTCCCTCGTCTCAGGCGAGGCCCAGCTTCTCCGCGGACTCCTCGCGCATCTGCACCTTGCGGATCTTGCCAGTGACCGTCATCGGGAACTCCTCGACCACCATGACGTAGCGAGGGATCTTGTAGTGCGACAGTCTGCCGGTCGCGAACTCCCGCACCGCGGCGGCGTCGATCGGGTCCGCACCGCTGCGCATCTTGACCCACGCGCACAGCTCCTCGCCGTACCTCTCGTCGGGGACGCCGATCACCTGCACGTCCTCGATGTCGGGGTGCTGGTAGAGGAACTCCTCGATCTCGCGCGGGTAGACGTTCTCACCGCCGCGGATCACCATGTCCTTGATCCGGCCGACGATGTTGCAGTAGCCGTCCTCCCGCATCACCGCGAGGTCGCCGGTGTGCATCCAGCCGTCGGCGTCGATCGACTCGTCGGTCTTCTCGGGGTCGTCCCAGTAGCCGATCATCACGCTGTAGCCCCGGGTGCACAGCTCGCCGGTCTCCTCCCGCTCGACGGTCTCGCCGGTCACCGGGTCGACCACCTTGACCTCGACGTGCGGGTGCACGCGCCCGATCGTCTCGGTGCGGTGCGCCAGGTCGTCGTCGCTGCCGGTCTGGCACGACACCGGCGACGTCTCGGTCATGCCGTAGGCGATCGAGGCCTCCGCCATGTGCATGTCGCTGACGCAGCGCCTCATCACCTCCACCGGGCAGATCGAGCCGGCCATGATGCCGGTGCGCAGGCTGGAGAGGTCATAGGTGTCGAAGTCGTCGAGGTTCTGCATCGCGATGAACATCGTCGGGACGCCGTACACACCGGTGCATCGCTCGTCCTGCACCGCCTGGAGGGTGAGGGCAGGGTCGAACCCCGGCGCCGGGATCACCATGCAGGCGCCGTGGGAGGTGCAGCCCAGGTTGCCCATCACCATCCCGAAGCAGTGGTAGAAGGGCACCGGGATCGCCAGCCGGTCACGCTCGGTGAAGTTGATGGTCTCGGTCGTGAAGTAGCCGTTGTTCAAGATGTTGCGGTGCGACAGGGTCGCGCCCTTGGGGTAGCCGGTCGTCCCGGAGGTGTACTGGATGTTGATCGCGTCACCGGGCTCGAGGGTCGCCATCCGCTCGCTCACGGCGTTTGCGGGCAGGTCGGTGCCACCGGCGACGATGTCGGTCCACTCGTCGGTGGAGAGGAAGACCACCCGCTCGAGCGCGCGGACGTCGTGCTGCACCTCCTCGATCATGGCGCGGTAGTCGCTGGTCTCGATGCGACTCGGCGCTGAACA
Organism: uncultured Actinomycetota bacterium; assembly: GCA_963845655.1. Lineage (GTDB taxonomy): Bacteria > Actinomycetota > Actinomycetes > Propionibacteriales > Nocardioidaceae > Nocardioides_B. The sequence goes on from CAWJTB010000006.1 coordinate 316,814, forward strand.
GCAGCCGCAGCCCCGACTGGTTCAGGGCGTAGGCCAGCTCGTGCGTGCGATAGGCCGGGTTGACGTTGACCAGGATCGCGCCGACCTTGGCGGTGGCGTACTGCACGATCGTCCACTCCGCGCAGTTCGGCGCCCAGATGCCGACCCGGTCGCCCTTGGCGATGCCCGCGGCGATCAGGCCGCGGGCCAGGGCGTCCACGTCGGCGTTGAACGAGGTGTAGGTCCAGCGCCGCCCGGACGCCACCTCGACCAGGGCGTCGCGGTCGCCGTGCTGGGCGACGATCCGCTCCAGGTTGGCCCCGATGGTCTCCTCGAGAAGGTCGGGGCTGCTCGCGCCCTGCGCGTAGGACTCCATGCCCGCAGGCTAGTAAGCCGACCCCGCCCCGCCTACCCCTCGAACGGCGGGGATCGGCCCGTCGGGCTATCACCTCGCCCGTTTGGACGCCGCAGGGCCGAATCGGGCCGAGGCGATAGCCCGAGCGGCCTCGACCGGTCGTCCGGGACTGGTCGACAACGCGCGCAGGGCCCCGTCGTGATGCACGACGGGGCCCTGCGACGTGGCGCGGGTCAGGCGTCGACGTGCGCCTTGCGGACGACGCGGTCGTGCCGCAGCGAGGTGTTGCGGGTCTCCTTGGCGGCGAGCACCGCGATGATCGTCAGCACCGAGGTGACGGCGACGTAGATGCCGACCGCCGTGGTGTTCTTGTCCTCCACGGAGCCGAGCAGCTTGATCGCCACGAGCGGCGCGATCGCGCCCGCCAGGATCGAGGCGAGCTGGTAGCCCACCGACGCCCCGGTGTAGCGCACCGACGTGCCGAACAGCTCGGAGAAGAAGGCCGCCTGCGGGGCGTACATCAGGCCGTGCAGCATCAGGCCGACGACGACGGCGAGGATGTAGTTGCCGCTGCCGCCCTTCTCGATCAGGTCGAAGAAGACGAACGTCCAGACGCCCACGCCGACCGCGCCGGCGAGGTAGAGCGGCTTGCGGCCGACCCGGTCGGAGACGGCGCCCACGATCGGGATCCAGACGAAGTGCACGACCGAGCCGATCAGCAGGGCCTGGAGGATCGGGCCCTTGTCCTGCTCCTCGTAGGTCGTCACGAAGGTGATCACGATGATCGTGAAGATGTAGTACGACGTGTTCTCCGCCAGGCGCATGCCCATCGCGGAGAAGACCTCGCGCGGGTAGTTCTTGAAGACCTCGATGATCGGGATGTGCGAGGCCTCCTGCTTCTTCTCCACGATCTCGGCGTGCGCCTCCTTGAAGACCGGCGACTCCTCGATCGAGAGCCGGACCCAGAGGCCGATCAGCACGAGCACGGCGCTCAGCAGGAACGGGATGCGCCAGCCCCACGCGTTGAAGTCGGCCTCGTTCTGGAACGCGGCCAGGACGAAGAGCACACCGGTCGCGAGCAGGTTGCCCAGCGCGACACCGGCCTGCGGCCACGACGACCAGAAGCCGCGGTTCTTGTCGGAGCCGTGCTCGGCGGCCATCAGCACCGCGCCGCCCCACTCACCGCCGACCGCGAAGCCCTGCAGCAGCCGGCAGACCAGCAGCAGGATCGGCGCCGCGATGCCGATGCTGGCGTACGTCGGCAGCAGGCCGATCGTGAAGGTGGCGATGCCCATCATGAGCAGGGAGGTGACGAGCATCTTCTTGCGCCCCACCCGGTCGCCGAAGTGGCCGAAGACCACCCCGCCGAGCGGCCGGGCCGCGAAGCCGAGCGCGTAGGTGCCGAAGGCGAGGAGCGTGCCGGTCACCGGATCGGACTCGGGGAAGAACAGGACGCCGAAGACGAGAGCGGCGGCCGAGCCGTAGAGGAAGAAGTCGTACCACTCCACGGCGGTGCCGATCAGGCTGGCGAACACCACCTTGACGATGCCCGTCGGGGACTGCGGAGCGGACCCGCCTGGGGTCGAGGCTGCGTCGGTCTGCGCTGACATGTCGTTGATTCCTTTCACGCGGCGGTCCAGCCGCCATCCATGAGAAATGAGCTTCCGGTGACGGAGTCGGTGCCGGGCCCGCACAGGAAGCCGACGAGGTCGGCCACCTCGGCAGGCTCGACGAGACGCTTCACCGGTGTCCTGGCGAGCAGGACGTCGTCGAGGACCTCGTCCTCGTCGATTCCGTGGGTGCGGGCCTGGTCGGAGATCTGTCCCTCGACCAGCGGGGTGCGGACGTAGCCGGGGCACACCGTGTTGCTGGTGACGCCCTTGCCCGCCGCCTCCAGGGCGATCACCTTGGAGAGTCCTTCGAGGCCGTGCTTGGCCGAGACGTAGGCCGCCTTGAACGGCGAGGCCCGGTGCCCGTGCACGGACGAGACGTGCACCAGGCGCCCCCAGCCCGGCGTCGTACATGCCGGGGAGCACGGCCCGGGCGAGCCGGAAGGGCGCCTCGAGCATCAGCCGCTGGATGAAGGCGAAGCGCTCCGGGTCGAAGTCCTCGACCGGCGCGACGTGCTGGACGCCGGCGTTGTTCACCAAGATGTCGACCCGGCGCGTCGGCCAGCCGCAGCGCGTCGATCGAGTCGCCGTCGGACAGGTCGGCGACCAGGTGCTCGCCGCCGAGGTCGGTGGCCACCTGCCTGGCGCCGGCCTCGTCGCGGTCCAGCACCACGACGTGCGCGCCCAGCCCGGCGAGCCGCTCGGACACGGCGCGGCCGATGCCGCTCGCGCCGCCGGTCACCAGCGCGGTCCGGCCGTGCAGCGACCCCGGCGGCTCCCGGGCGCAGGGGTGACGGCGGTCTGAGTCATGCCCCCGACGGTAGGTCCGCGGACCTGGCCAGGCACATGTGGCGCACTTCACATAAACCCGGAGGTTCGATGTGCGCCCGCTCGGGGTCAGGCGCGGAGACGCACGAGCCGGACCAGCCGCAGGGCCAGCTGCAGGTCGAGCCCCCGCGCGGGCGCGCGCCAGTCCTTGCCGAGCAGCGTGGCGACCCGGTCCAGCCGCTGGGCGACGGTGTTGGGGTGCACGTGCAGGCGCTTCGCGGTCTCGGCGGGCCTCGCCCCCGAGGCGTACCAGGCCTCCAGGGTGGCGACGAGCTCGGTCCCGCGCTTGGCGTCGTAGGCCAGGACCGGCCCGACCATGCGCTCGATGAAGGCGTCGAGCTCGGCGGGGCCGTTCTGGCCGAGCAGCAGCCGGGCCAGGCCGAGCCCGGCCGGGTCGCTGACCTCGCCCGCGCGCCCGAGCGTGATCAGGGTGTCCAGGCAGCGCCGGGCCTCGGGGTACGTCGCGGCGACCCCGCTCGCACCCGGCGGAGCAGCGGCCGCACCGACCGTGGCGTCGCCGCCGGCCGCGCGCATCCGCTCGTGCAGCACGCGCGCCAGGGCCAGGGGGTCGTCGGTCGGCGCGACCATCACGACCCGGCCGTCGTACTCGCCGGCCAGCCCCCCGGACTCGCCCGCCAGCCGGGCGGCCACCTGGGCGGCGCGGTGCCGCTCGAGCCCGACGACCTCGGCGACGGCGACGACCGAGGGGCGGTCGAGGTCGGCGTGCTGACGACGGGCGCGCTCGCCCAACCGGTGCTCGTCGACCTCGCGACCGTCCAGCAGGTCGGCGAGCAGCTCGCCGCGCACCCGCTCCTCGGCCTGCGCGACCGAGCGCCGGAAGAGCAGCACCAGGGCGGTGACGAGGGCGCCGCGCTCGAGGGTGCGGCGGTCGGCCAGCCCGAGCTCGTCGTCGCCGCGGAGCAGCAGCGTGCCGAGGTGCTCGGTGCCGGCGAGCGCCACCGCGACGTACGACGGACCGTCCCGGCGCAGCGTCGACGGCGACGCTGCGGCCCGACGCCCGCGCCTCGGCGACCGGCGCCGCGAGCGAGGCGGGCAGCCCGTCGGCGACGTCGTCGGCACCCGAGCAGCAGCCGCCCGTCGGGGTCGAACACGGACGACCGAGCCGCGCAGCACCGACGGCCAGCACGCCGGCGACGTCGCGACACCCCGCCGCCGTGCAGCAGCACGTCGGTCAGCCGGTCGTGGGCGTCGGCGGCGACCGAGACCGCGTCGGCCTGCGCGCTGCACCTGCTGGTTGGCGCGGTCGATGCGCTCGAAGAGCCGGGCGTTCTCCAGCGCGATCGCGGCATGCGCGGCGAACGACATCAGCAGCGACACCTCGCCCGCGGGGAATGGCCGGACCGTCCGGTGCACGGCGAGCAGCGCGCCGATCACGGTCCCCTCGACGACGAGCGGGACGCCGAGGATGGCCCGGATGTTCTCGCCGGCGACCGCGCTGTCGATGAAGTCGCGGTGCAGGAAGCGCTCGTCGTTCTGGTAGTCCTCGGTGAAGTACGGCGCCCCCGTCTGCGCCACCAGGCCCGAGCAGCCCGGTGCCGAGCGGCAGCCGCAGCCTGCGGAACTCGGCGGTGAGCGCCCCGTCGGTGACCCGCATGTACGACGCCCCGTCGGCCTCGTCGTTGAGCGAGAGGTAGGTCATGTCCGCGTGCAGCAGCTGACGGGCCCGTCGCGTGATGGCGGCCAGGATCGCGTCCACGTCGCGGATCGCCGTCAGGTCGTTGGCGGTCTCGTAGAGCGCGGACAGCTCGGCCTCGCGCTGCCGCTGCCGCTCCATCTGCTCGCGCAGCCGCAGCGCCATCCGGCGGTGCTCGCGCAGCCGCTCCAGCGCCGGGCCGGACAGCCCGGCCTCCTCCGCGGCCGTGACGACGGCGTCGAAGGCCTCGCGCGGCGCCTCGCCGTACAGCAGGTCGAGGAAGGCGTCGCTCACGAGACGAAGACTAGGTGCTCCCGACGGGCCGTCCCGCGGCCATGCTCGTGCCCGGTCGGTAGGTTGGGTCGGATGAGCACGCAGCCGTCCGGCCCCGGACCCCGCACGCTCGCCGACCAGCTGCGTGGCTGGTCCGACGAGCGACTGGCGGAGCTGCTCGGCGCGCGCCCGGACCTGGCCACTCCGACACCTCAGGACACCTCGCAGCTGGCCTCGCGGGCCGGCACCCGGGCGTCGGTGCTGCGGGCGGTCGACGGACTCTCCCTGCTCGACCTGACCGTGCTCGACGCCGTCGTCGCCCTGGGAGGTACGGCGTCCGCGGACGCCCTGCGCGCGGTGGTCAACGCCGCACCGGAGGCGGTCACCCGCTCGCTCGACCTGCTCCGGGCCCGGGCACTGCTGTGGGGCGAGGACGACGCGCTCCGGTGCCTCAGCGTGGTCGCCGAGGTGCTCGGCACCCGGCTCTCACGCCTCGGCTCGTCGGCCGAGCTGCTGCTCGCGGGGGCGGGGCCGGCGCGGGTGGCCGAGCTGGCGCGGGTGCTGGGCCTCGAGCCGCAGCGGCGACCAGCGCGAGGACCTGGCCGCGGTGCTGACGGGGCTGGCCGACCCGGTGCGGGTCCGCGCCCTGGCCGACGAGGTCGACGAGCAGGCCGCGCGCGATCCTGGGACACCTGGAGCAGGAGGGTCGCGACGGCGCCGTCGAGGCGACCACCACCAACGCCCCGGTCCAGGCGCTGCTGGCACGCGGCCTGCTGCCTCGCCCGCGACCGCCGTCACGTGGCGGTCCCGCGCGAGGTCGCGATCGCGCTGCGCGGCGGCCGCACCACGCGCGAGCCCGCCGACGCCGTACCCGACCTCGCGACGTCCGAGCGGGACCAGGGCCTGGTCGACCGCGCTGCGGCCGGCGCGGCCTTCGAGCTGGTGCGCCACGTCGAGCTGCTGCTGGAGCACTGGGGTGCGTCGCCGCCGTCGTCGCTGCGCACGGGCGGCCTCGGGGTGCGCGACCTCAAGGCCACCGCCGAGCTGCTGCAGGTCGACGAGCGGGTCGCGGCCCTGCACGTGGAGGTGGCCTACGCAGCCGATCTGCTCGCGCTCGGCACCGCACCGGACGGGGAGCCCGTCTGGCTGCCGACGGACGCGTTCGACCTGTGGAGCGCCGCCGACGTCTCGCACCGCTGGACCCGCCTCGCCCTGGCCTGGCTGGAGTCCCCGCGTCCTGCCGGGGTCGTGGGGACCCGCGACGGCGGCAAGCCGGTGAACGCGCTCTCCCCCGACCTCGAGCGGCCCTGGCTGCCCGAGACCCGCCGCTCGGCCCTGGTGGAGCTCGCCGGGCTCGCGCCCGGCACCGTGCTCGCCGCCGGCACCGGCGTCTCCTCGCTCGTGGACCGCCTGACCTGGCTGCGGCCCCGTCGACCCTCGACCCGGGCCCAGGCGGTCGCCTGGACGGTCGAGGAGGCCGCGGTGGTCGGCGTCGTCGCGCTCGGCGGCCTGTCCGCCCACGGCCGCGCCCTGCTCGCCTCCGACCCGTTGCACGCCGCTCCGGACGCCCTCGACCCGCTGCTTCCGGCGCCCGTGGACCACGTGCTGCTCCAGGCCGACCTGACCGCCGTCGCGCCCGGCCCGCTCGAGCCCGAGCTGGGACGGCACCTGGCGACGGTCGCCGACATCGAGTCGCGCGGGGGCGCGACGGTCTACCGGTTCACCGAGCAGTCGGTACGACGCGCCTTCGACTCGGGCTGGTCGGCGGAGGAGGTGCACGACTTCGTCTCCTCGGCCTCGCGCACCCCGGTCCCCCAGGGCCTGACCTATCTCGTCGACGACGTGTCTCGGCGGTTCGGCACCGTGCGGGTCGGGTCCGCGGAGGCGTTCCTGCGCAGCGACGACGAGGCCGCACTCACCGAGCTGGTGCACGACTCCCGGGCGGCGTCGCTGCGACTGCGCCGGATCGCCCCGACGGTCGTGGTCACCGACGTCCCGGTCGACGTGCTGCTCGCCGCGGCTGCGCGAGCTCGGGTCCGCCCCGGTGGTCGAGGCGGCCGACGGGACGGTGCGGGTGACCCGCCGCGAGGTGCTGCGCACGCGGACCCCGCGGCGTACGTCCCATCCGGACGTCGGCGCGACCTCGGGAGGCCCGGACCCCCGGTCCGCGGCCCGCCTGGCGGCCCGCGTCGCCTCGACGGTGACCGCGGTCCGGGCCGGGGACCGGGCCGCCGCGCACCGACCCGCCCCCGCGTCGCGGGCGAGCGAGCCGACCAGCCCGGCCGCCACGCTCGCGGTGCTGCGCGAAGCGGTCGAGACCGGCTCCAGCGTGTGGATCGGCTACGTCGACAACCACGGCTCGACCGTCGAGCGGGTCGTCGACCCCGTGCGCGTGGAGGCCGGCTGGCTCTCGGCCTACGACCACCGCTCGGAGGAGGTGCGGTCGTTCGCGATCCACCGGATCACCGCCGTACGTCGCCTGGACCCGGCTCCCGGCTAGCGGGTCAGTCGGCCGCGCCCCGGCGACCGGCGGTCTGCGACGAGCGCAGGAACGTCCGCGGCCGCTCGTCGTCGCGATGCAGCTGGGCCTCGAAGTCGCGTGCCGTCATCGGGCGCCCGAAGTGCCAGCCCTGGACGAGGTCGCAGCCGAGCTCGTTGAGGATGAACAGGGTGCCCTCGTCCTCGACCCCCTCGGCCACCATCCGCAGCCCCAGCGCGTGCGTCAGGTCGATGGTGGAACGCACGATCGCGGTCGCCCGCAGCTCGGTGACGACGTGGCGGCAGAACGCCCGGTCGAGCTTGATCTCGTTGATCGGCAGGTTGAGGAGGTACTCCAGGCTGCTGTAGCCGGTGCCGTAGTCGTCGACCGCGAGCTGCACCCCGAGGTCGTGCAGCGCCACCATCACGGTCTGGGCCAGCTCGGGATCGCGCATCATGGCGGTCTCGGTGATCTCGACGACCAGCGACTCCGGCGGCACCCGATGCTTGAGCAGCGCGCTCGCCACCAGCTTGACCAGCCCCTCGTCGCGCAGGTCGGACGCGGACACGTTGACCGAGAGCCGCAGGTCCCGTCCGGCCGCCTGCCAGCGGGCCAGGTCGCCGAGGCTGACGTCGAGCACCCGCTCGGCGATCGCCGGAGTGAGCCGGTAGCGCTCGGCGGTGTCGAGGAACTCCCCGGGCAGCAGCCGCCCTCGGCGCGGATGGTCCCAGCGCACCAGTGCCTCCGCCCCGACCACCTCGCCGCCGGCCTCCAGGATCGGCTGGTACTCCACGCTGAGCTCGCGCCGCTCGAGTGGCCTTGAACAGGTCCTCGGCGATCTCCAGGCGCTTGCGGCGGTCGCCCACGGCCGAGGGCGAGTGGAAGCAGACCGGCTCACCGGACGACTTGGCGGCATACATCGCGGCGTCCGCGGCGAAGAGCATGTCGGCGCGGTTCTCGGCGTGCAGCGGAGCGGTGGCGACGCCGATGCTGGCCTGCACGTGCAGCACCAGGTCCTGCAGCAGCACCGGGTCCGCGAGGCCCTCCTGCATTGCCTGGGCACAGGCCATCGCGGCGTTCTCCGAGCCGGCCTCGGGGAAGACGACCGCGAACTCGTCCCCACCCAGCCGCGCGAAGGTGTACGGCGTCCGCAGTCGTTCCAGCGTCTCCGAGAAGCGCTCCACGACAGCCCGCAGCAGGTCGTCGCCGACGCCGTGACCGTAGGAGTCGTTGACCTCCTTGAAGTGGTCCAGGTCGATCAGCGCCAGCGCGAAGCTGTCGCCGTTCTCGGGCCGCGCACGGGCGAACAGCCGGTCGACCTCGGCGTAGAGCGCGCGCCGGTTGGCGATCCCGGTGAGCTCGTCGGTGCGGGCCATCTCGCGGATCGCGGCGAGCTCTCGCAGCTGGAGGAAGGCCAGCAGGAAGCGCAGTCCGCAGGCCGCCACCGCCGACAGCGCCAGCAGCGAGGGCAGGGAGTTCTCGGCCCAGGGAGGAGCGGCCGCGAGCACGCTCACCGCCGCGACGGCGGCCACGCTCACCACGATCAGGGACCGGGCCCCGGGCAGCGTCCGCTGGACCGGCCCGCGCAGGTGCAGGGCGCCCAGGGCGATCAGCGCGATGCCCGCGGCCCCGGTGGCGTCGAGCGGGGTGCCCGGATCGTGGGTGTCGAAGGCCAACCGGTAGGAGTGGGCGATGTCACCGCCCGCGAAGAGCAGCAGGCCGACGGCCCACACCAGCAAGCCGGGCCCGCAGCGCAGCCCGACGATCCCGAGGGCCCCCACCGTGGCGGCGAGCAGGACCCCCGCAGCGGCCGGGTAGACCAGGGTGAGGGACGCGGTGCCGCCCTCCCATCCTTGAGCGATCAGAGGAGCGACGACCCACGCGGCCACGGCGGAGCCGGCCAGCATCCCGGTGAGCCCGTCCAGCGCCACGATCAGCCGCATCCGGCGCAGGTGGTTGCCCAGGCCGAGGAGCAGCGCGGCGAGCAGGAAGGGGTAGCTGCCGAGATGGAGGCCGAGGTGGACCAGCGGCGGGAACGGCGCTGCCGTGCCCGCGGCCTCGAGGTAGGCCAGGGCGGTCCCGGTCAGGTAGAGGCCGAACCCCGCGGCGAGCGGCAGCAGCCAGGCCCGTGCGGCGGGGCGCTTCGCGGCCGCCACGACCATGAGGAGGACGGGCACGAGCAGGGCGGCGACGCCGAGGACGCCGTCGCGCAGCAGCGGGGAGACGTCGAGCCCGGGCAGCGTGAGCGCCGCGACATAGGCCGCCAGCACCACGGTCATGGCCGCCACCAGCTGCCACACCGTGCGCGTCTCCCCGCCCGTCACGTGGTCTCCCCCTCGTCCGTGCCCTCGTGCGTCGCACTCACCTGCGAACCCCATCGTCCCGTCGGCTCCTCCCAGATGCCACGGAATCCCAGAAATCGCGGTGTCCGTCTCTCGCGCCCCACCTGATGATCGGCGTTCCGCCCGGGGAGATTAACCCCCTCTCGGGCACCGAACTCCGTCCGTTCGGCCGACGGGTCGGCGACCTCGAGCCGGCCGCTCACCGGGTTGGGGCGGTTCGTAAGATGTAGGGATGGACTTTGTTCGTTACGCCGAGCGCTCGGCGGGGCTGGTCAACGCCGACCTCGGCGACGGCGCGCACCTGGTCCACCTCGTCGAGGGCCGAGCCTGGCTGCGGGACGCCGTGACCGACCGCGACGCCTCCGCGCTGCGGCGGTTCGTCAAGGAGCTGCGACCGGTGTTCGAGGCCTCCAACGACGGCGACGACGAGACGGTCGTGCGCCGGCTCAACGACCTCCTCGCGAAGCATCCGGTGACGCCGTACATCTCGGGGCACGGAGACCGCGGGGCCTCCCGCGACTGGCACCTCCACGTGGCCGACGCGGACTCGACGGTCGCCGAGGTGCTCGTCGCGGAGTCTCTGCTGGGTCTGTCCCACCTGGTCTGCGAGCACGGCGCGACCCGCCTCGGGGTCTGCGACGCCTCCGGCTGCACCGACGTCTTCGTCGACACCTCCCCCAACCAGTCCCGGCGCTACTGCTCGGACCGCTGTTCCTCGCGCGCCAACGTGGCGGCCTACCGGGCCCGTCAGAAAGCAGCCACCGCATGAGCCTTGACGGGCCCCTGATCGTCCAGTCCGACAAGACCCTGCTCCTCGAGGTCGACCACGAGCGCGCCGCGGACTGCCGCAAGGCGATCGCGCCGTTCGCCGAGCTCGAGCGCTCTCCCGAGCACGTGCACACCTACCGGCTGACCCCGCTCGGCCTCTGGAACGCCCGGGCCGCCGGGCACGACGCCGAGCAGGTCGTCGACACGCTGCTGAGCTACAGCCGCTACGCCGTGCCGCACGCGCTGCTCGTCGACATCGCCGAGACGATGGCCCGCTACGGCCGGCTGCGCCTGGACAAGCACCCGGTCCACGGCCTGGTGCTCACCAGCCACCGACCGCCCGTGCTCGAGGAGGTGCTGCGCGCCAAGAAGATCGCGGCCGATGCTCGGCGAGCGGCTCGACGACGCGACCGTGGTCGTGCACCCCTCCGAGCGCGGCAACCTCAAGCAGGCACTGCTCAAGATCGGCTGGCCGGCCGAGGACTTCGCCGGCTACGTCGACGGCGAGGCGCACGCGATCGCGCTCGACCGAGGACGGCTGGACGCTGCGCGCCTACCAGCGCGAGGCGGTCGGAGTCCTTCTGGCACGGCGGCTCCGGGGTCGTGGTGCTGCCCTGCGGCGCCGGCAAGACGATCGTCGGCGCGGCGGCGATGGCGCAGGCCCAGGCGACGACGCTGATCCTGGTCACCAACACGGTCTCGGCCCGGCAGTGGAAGGACGAGCTGCTCGCGTCGTACCACGCTGACCGAGGACGAGATCGGGGAGTACTCCGGCACCCGCAAGGAGATCCGCCCGGTCACCATCGCGACCTACCAGGTGATGACGACCCGCCGGAAGGGCGTCTACGCCCACCTCGAGCTGTTCGACGCCAAGGACTGGGGCCTGGTCGTCTACGACGAGGTGCACCTGCTGCCCGCGCCGATCTTCCGGATGACCGCCGACCTGCAGGCCCGGCGCCGGATCGGGCTGACCGCGACGCTGATCCGCGAGGACGGCCGCGAGGGCGACGTCTTCTCGCTGATCGGCCCGAAGCGGTACGACGCGCCGTGGAAGGACATCGAGGCGCAGGGCTACATCGCGCCCGCCGACTGCGTCGAGGTCCGGGTCACCCTGCCCGAGGGCGAGCGGTTCGCCTACGCGACCGCCGAGCCGGAGGAGCGCTACCGGCTCGCGGCCTGCACCGGGGCGAAGACCCGCCTGGTCGAGGAGCTGGTCGCCAAGCACGCCGGCGAGCCGACCCTGGTGATCGGGCAGTACCTCGACCAGCTCGACGAGATCGGCGCCCGTCTCGGCGCGCCGGTGATCAAGGGCGAGACCCCGGTCAAGGAGCGCGAGCGGCTGTTCGCGGCGTTCCGGACCGGCGAGATCGACCTGCTGGTGGTCTCCAAGGTCGCGAACTTCTCCGTCGACCTGCCCTCGGCCGCGGTCGCCATCCAGGTGTCCGGCTCGTTCGGGTCGCGCCAGGAGGAGGCCCAGCGTCTCGGCCGGCTGCTGCGACCCAAGCAGGACAAGCGGTCCGCGCGGTTCTACGCGATCGTCTCCCGCGACACCGTGGACGCCGACTTCGCCCAGCACCGCCAGCGGTTCCTCGCCGAGCAGGGCTACGCCTACCGGATCGTCGACGCCGACGACATCGCCGCCGCGTGAGCGCTCCGACGTCGCGTCGTCGCTCGCTGTTCGTGCCGGTCCTCGCGCTGGTCGTGGTGATGCTGGTGCTCGGCCTCGCGGCCATGGCCCGCCTGGCCCTGCGAACCTTCCCGGGCGACGGCCCGTCGTCGGCCCCCGCGGCACCGGCCCCGACGGCGCCCACTGCCACGGCACCCACCGCCCGGCCCCGACGGCGCCCACTGCCACGGCACCCACCTCCACGGCGCGGCCCGTCGACGGGGACACCTTCACGCTGGCGTCCTTCAACGTGCTGGGGGCCAGCCACACGAGCGCTGCCGGCAAGGCCGCCGAGCTCGCGTCGGGCAGCGAACGGCTCCCGGCCACCGTCGACCTGCTGCGCCGCCACCACGTCGACGTGGTCGGGCTGCAGGAGCTCCAGGGCCCGCAGTTCCGTGCGTTCCGCGACCTCGCCGGTGCCACCTACGCCACCTACTCCGACCCCGATGACACCGAGAACGCCGTCGCCTGGCGGCGGGACCGCTTCACGCTCGTCTCCGGCCGCACGTTCGCGGTCCCCTACTTCGAGGGCCGCGAGCGCCAGATGCCGATCGTGCGCCTGCGCGACCGCGTCTCGGACCGGGAGCTCTTCGTCGTCAACGTGCACAACCCGGCCGACACCCGCCGGTTCCTCCGGCAGGGTCGAGAACCGCACGGCGGCCGTCGACCGCGAGGCGGCACTCGTGCGTCGGCTCGGCGGCACCGGGCTCCCGGTCTTCCTCACCGGCGACATGAACGACAAGCAGGGCGTCTTCTGCGCGCTCACGGCCGACGGCCTGACGGTGGCCGCCAACGGCGGGCAGGCCGCGCCAGGCTGCCGACTGCCCGCGGACGCCGGCATCGACTGGATCTTCGGTCGCGGCGAGTTCCGCTTCGAGGACTACCGCGTCGACCGCTCACCTCGCCGCACGGGCGTCAGCGACCACCCGATCGTGGTGACCCGGGTCAGGTTCTGAGCTCGACTCGGCGCCTCGGCGGCGCCCACGCCACGCCGAGAGGCGGCTGTACAGCCGGGTGACGTGCCGGTCCGGCCGGGTGTAGCGTCACCGGGCTCCCCACCCTCTGCGAGGTCCGCGCGTGCCCGCTCCCCCGCCCCCCTCCGACCCTCCTTCCGCTCCCGACCTCGCGCACGAGCGCGACCACCTCGCCGCCTCCCGCACCGCCCTATCCCGGATGCGCGACCGCACCGCCCGCCTGGACACCGCCGCCGCCGGTGACGCGGTCAGCCAGCAGTTCCTCGAGTCGGCGCTCCTGCGGCGGATGCGGGCCCTCGCCGACGACCCGACGGTGCCGCTGTTCTTCGGGCGGCTCGACTTCGACGCCGCGCACGAGGACGCCCGCGGCGAGCGCTTCTACGTCGGCCGCCGGCACGTCAGCGACGAGGCCGGCGACCCGATGGTGGTCGACTGGCGGGCCCGGATCAGCCGCGCGTTCTACCGGGCCAGCCGAGCCGAGCCGATGGGGGTCGCGCTGCGCCGGCGGTTCGGCTTCCAGCACGGGCGAGATGACGGCCTACGAGGACGAGGCGCTGCTGGCCGACGCGCCGGCCGAGCAGCCTTCAGCGAGATCCTCGAGGCCGAGATCGAGCGGCCCCGGGTGGGCCCGATGCGCGACATCGTCGCCACGATCCAGCCCGAGCAGGACCTCATCGTGCGCGCCGACCTCGAGCAGTCGGTGTGCGTGCAGGGCGCGCCGGGCACCGGCAAGACCGCGGTCGGCCTGCACCGGGCGGCCTACCTGCTCTACGCCCACCGCGACCAGCTGTCCCGGCAGGGCGTGCTGGTGGTCGGGCCGAACGCGTCCTTCCTGCGCTACATCGGCGACGTGCTCCCGGCGCTCGGCGAGATCGACGCCCAGCAGACCACGATCGAGGGCCTGGTCGGCGGCGTCGCTGACCCGGCTCAACGCGAGGTACGCCGTGCGCGGGTCCGACCCCGCCGACGTCGCCACGCTCAAGGGCGACGCCCGGATCGCGGCCGTGCTGCACCGGGCCCTCTGGTCCTTCGTCGGCGCACCCGCCGAGGGGCTCGTCGTGCCCCGCGGCGCGCGACGCTGGCGCCTCGCGCCGTACGAGGTCGAGGAGGTGGTGGTCGAGCTGCGCGCGCCGCGGAGTCCGCTACGGCGCCGCCCGCGGCATGCTCGCGCAGCGGCTCGCGCACCGGATCCTGGTCAAGATGGAGGAGTCCGGCGACTCACCCGACGACCGCGTGCAGGACGCGGTGGCGCGCAGCCGCGAGGTGCGGCACGTACGTCGACCAGGTGTGGCCGGCCGTCGACCCGGCCCGGCTGGTGCTGCGGCTGCTCGCCGACGCGACCGTTCCTCGCGACCGCGGCCGACGGCCTGCTCACCGACGACGAGCAGGCGCTGCTGCAGTGGGACAAGCCGTTCAAGGCGCCCACGTCGGCGCCGGTGGTCGGCCGCCGACGCCGTGCTGATCGACGAGGTCGCCGATCTGCGTCGAGCGCACCCCCTCGCTCGGGCACGTCGTGGCCGACGAGGCGCAGGACCTGTCGCCGATGATGCTGCGCGCCGTCGGACGCCGCTGCTCGACCGGGTCGACCACCGTGCTCGGCGACCTGGCCCAGGCCACCACGCCGTGGGCGACCCGCTCCTGGGACCGAGGCGCTCGGCCACCTCGGCAAGGCCGACGCCCACGTCGAGCAGCTGACCAAGGGGTTCCGGGTGCCCGGCGAGGTGATCGAGTACGCCGCCCGCCTGCTGCCGGTCATCGCGCCCGGCCTCGAGCCGCCGACGTCCGTGCGTCGGACCCGCGGCGAGCTGTCGGTGCTGCCGCTCGGCGACGGCGCCCTCGTCACCGTGGTCCGCGCGGCCGGCCGCGACAGGTGGGCTCCGTCGGCCTGATCACCCCGGACGCGCTCGTGCCGTCGGCCGTCGCCGCCCTGTCCGAGGCGGGGGTGTCGCACGCCGTGCTGGGCCAGACGCCCGAGCCCGGGGCCGTGGAGTTCGACGAGCCGCTCGACGTCGTGCCGGCCTCGCTCGCGAAGGGTCTGGAGTTCGACCACGTGGTGCTGGTCGAGCCGGCCGCGATCGTCGCCGGCGAGGCCGACCGGGTCACCGGGCTGCGGCGGCTCTACGTCTGCCTGACCCGCGCCGTGACCTCGCTCGCGGTCCTGCACGCCGAGCCGCTGCCCGACCGAGCTCGGCCTGCCAGACTCGGCGTCGTGAGCGACCTCGACCGCTTCTGGCCCTCGCACCTGCCGACCTCGCTGCGCGTCCGGCTCGAGACGGCCTACGACGACCCCGGCCGCGGCTACCACGACCTGCTGCACCTGACCGAGGTGCTGCACCACGTCGAGGACCTGCTCGACGCGGACGACCCGGCCCGCGACACGGTGCTGCTGGCGGCGTGGTTCCACGACGCGGTCTACGACGGGCAGCGCGACGACGAGGAGCGGTCGGCCGTGCTGGCGGAGTCTGCGCTCGGTGGCCCCCTGGGCGCGGAGGTCGCGCGCCTCGTGCGCGTCACGGCCGACCACCGGCCGGCCGCCTCCGACGTGGCGGGGCAGGTGCTGTGCGACGCCGACCTCGCGATCCTCGCGGCCGAGCCGGCCCGCTACGCGTCGTACACCGCCGGCGTCCGCCGGGAGTACGCCCACGTCTCCGACCGGGACTTCGCCAGCGGCCGCGCCGCCGTCCTGCGCGACCTGCTGGCCCAGCCGACCCTGTTCCACACGGCCGCCGCGCGGCGCTGGGAGGCCCGCGCCCGGGCCAACGTCGAGGCCGAGCTCGCCCGCCTCACGGGGTGAGCGGCCGCACGGACGTACACCTCGGCCGTCTCGTGGCCCGAACGGCCCGCCTGGGGCCGACCTGTACGTCGCGCTGCACGCGACGGCCAGGGTGGGGCCCGGTCAGTGCAGCGCGGGCTCGCGCAGCGTCAGCGCCCCGGCAGTCGAGCACGGCGGGCACGCCGTAGGGGAACGCCAGGTTGCGCGACTCGTGCCCGACCGGCGCCCCCCACAGCGTCGGCACGCCGAGCGGCACCAGGCGGTCCTGGACCAGCTCACGGACCGAGGCCGGGCAGTCGGTGAAGTCGCCGAGCACGATGCCGCGGACGCCGTCGAACCAGCCCGAGCGCAGCAGCTGGGTGAGCATCCGGTCGATCCGGTAGAGGTCCTCGCCGATCTCCTCCAGGACGGCGATCGAGTCCGTCGCGCGGACGACGTTGCGCGTGCCGAGCTCGGAGGAGAGCAGCGCGAGGTTGCCGCCGACGAGCACGCCCTCGGCCCGGCCGGGCACCAGCGTCTCGCAGCCGTCCGGCGTCAGCGAGACCCCGGCCGCGGGTGCGAGGAGCAGGTCGTGCAGGTGGGTGCGCGACCGGTCGTCGCCCGCGCCCAGGGACGTGACGACGGGACCGTGCACGGTCGACACCCCGAGCCGCGACCCGAACGCCTGGTGCAGCGCGGTCACGTCGGAGAAGCCGACGAGCACCTTGGGGCCCGCGGCCGCGAGCGAGTCCCAGTCGAGCAGGTCGACCATCCGCTGCACGCCGTAGCCTCCGCGCGCGCAGAACACCGCGCGCACCTCCGGGTCGCACCAGGCGCTCATCAGGTCCTCGGCGCGCGCCGCGTCGTCCGCGGCGAGGTAGCCGAGCCGTTCGTACGTGCCGCGCGCGTGCGGCATCACCCGCACCGACAGCCCCCACGAGGCGAGCACCGCCAGCCCGGCGTCGAGCCGCTCCCCCACGACCGGCCCGGCGGGCGCGACCACGGCCACCGTGTCCCCGGCTCGCAGGCGCGAGGCTCGCACCAGCGGTCCGGCCCGCACGCCGCGGCGCCAGCGTCTGCGCCTTGCGGCGCCGCAGCCCGGCCTCGAGCAGCCGCGCGATCAGCTCGCGGGAGGTGACCGGGTGCGCCCCCGCGGCGACCACCGCGTCGTAGCGCTCGGCCGGGATGTCGTAGTGGTCGCGGTCGAAGCCGCGCTGCGGGATGCCGAGCGACTGTGCGAACCGGTGCAGCTCGTCGTACGACGCGTCGCTGGCCAGGTGCGACCAGAGCCGGCCGTGCCCCGGGGAGTTCGGGGGGTCGATGAGCAGGGTCACCCCGTGGGCCGTCCCGCGGCCCGGTCGGACGCGTCGTCGAGCAGCATCCGCCAGGCGCGCACGTGCCCGGCCTCGACGTCGGACTTCGGTCGACCCGCCCGGGCGCACGGAGGTGCCCACCTGGAACTGCCGCACGCCGGCCCGCACCAGCCAGGGCACGTGCTCGCCGCGCAGCCCGCCGCCGGCCATCAGCAGCCGCGCCACGTCGGGGTCCGCGGACGGCCCGGTCGGTGAGCTCCTCGTGCCCCGCCTCCATGCCCCGCGACGAGCCCGCCGACAGCACGGCGTCCAGACCGGGCAGCGAGCGCAGCCGGCGCCAGGCGAGGTCGGTCTCGAGCGAGGCGTCGATGGCCCGGTGGAACGTCCACGGCACGCCCGTCGAGCGCCTGCGGCCAGGTGCGTGCAGACCTCGACGTCGACGGTGAGGTCGCCGTCCAGGAAGCCGAACGCCACGCCCTCGGCCCCGACCGCGAGGTAGCTCTCGGCGAGCCCCACCAGGCGGCCGAGCTCGCCTCCGGTGGTCGTGTAGGAGTCGTTGAGCCGCAGCATGGCGCGCACCGGCACCGCCGTCTCCTTGCACACCGCCGAGACCACCGCCGGCTCGACCGAGAGTCCGCCGGACGTCGAGGTCGCCGACCACGAAGAGCCGGTCGGCGCCGCCGTCGTGGGCGCCCTGCGACGTCGCGGGGATGCAGCACCACCACCTCCAGAAGAGGGTCGGGTGCGTGCGCCGCGCTTCGGTCCGTGCTCACAATGGACATCGTGACATCCGACGACGCCGCAGGAGACGCTCTGATGGTGGCGCGCGCGCTCGTGTTGCGCGACCTCGAGGCCACGTCCGCGGCGACCCCCACCACCGTGTCGGCGCTCGAGGAGTCGGTGACGACCCGCCGCTGGTGGGCCTCGCAGTGGGAGGAGGGCCGGCACTACGTCGCGGGGCTGATCGCCCAGGACGTGCAGGACGCGATCCTCGAGCAGGTCGGCCGCTGGCCGCTGTGCCGGGTCTGCGACGAGCTGGACCCGCACGCGCTGTACATCCACCCCGAGCTCGGCGGACCGGAGCCGACCTGGGTGTGCGAGCACTCCGGCATCACGGTCGCGCCGCTCGGCGAGCTCACCCGCTGACGTGGGCGACCCGGGTGACCCCGGATCGCCCACCACGCGAGGGGGTCAGCGGCCGCGACGACCCAGCAGGTAGCCGATGACGATCAGCAGCAGGGCCAGGCCCGCCTGCTTGCCGTAGGTGCGGGCCAGGATCGGCAGCACGGTGGCACCCAGGTCGAGCGCCTGGTCGTCGGCCGCCCGACGAGCCCGAGGAGCCTGCAGACCCCGTGGTGCCCGTCGAGGCACCGGAGTACGTCGACGACGGCGCCTTGCGCGCACCGGCGCCGGAGGCACTCGACGACGGCGCGGTCGAGGCACCCGCAGCCGCATCGCTCCGACGCGCCGCGTCGTCCGCCGCCGCCGGCTCGGCCGGTCCGGTGGACGCCGGCTCCGCGTCGGCCTCCGGACCGGCGCCGACCTTGGTCTTCAGACAGTCCACGAACTGGTTGAGCAGCTTGTCGGAGACGTCCTGCATCACCCCGCGCCCGAACTGGGCCGGCTTGCCGGTGATGTTGAGGTCGGTCGCCACGTTGACCTCGGTGGCGTTGCCACCGGAGTCCGTCATCGTCGCGGTGACCAGCGCGCCCGCCGTGCCGTTGCCGCGCTTGTCCTTGCCCTTGGCCTCGACCACGAACCGGCCGGCGGCCTGGTCCTTCTCGACGAAGTGGCCGGTGCCGGTGTAGACGAGCGCGATCGGGCCGAGCTTGACCTTGCAGGACCCCTTGAAGTCCTCGCCGGCCACCTCGGTGACCGTGGCTCCCGGGAAGCAGCCGGCGACGGACTCGATGTCCTCGAACGCCGCCCACGTCTCCTCGAGCGTCGCCGGGACGGTGAACGTGTGGTTCAGCTGCACCGGGAAGTCACGCTCCTGCTGCAGCGAGCACCGCGCGACGGGTCAGCACCGTGGCGAGGTGCCGGCGGTAGTCGGCGTCGCCGTTGAGGTCCGAGGGCGGGTTGGTGCCCTCGGCTGCGGACTGGGCGGCCTCGCGGACGGCCGCGTCGGTGGCCTCGGCCCCGACCAGCGCCTGCTCCACCGCGCGAGCCCGCAGCGGCGTGGAGCCCATGTTGGTCAGGCCGACGCGCGCCTCGCTGATGGTGCCGCCCTCGACCTTGACGGCTGCGGCGACCGCGACGATCGGCCACTGGTGGGCGACGCGCACGAACTTCTCGTAGTGCGCCCCCCAGCCGGACCGCTTCGGGATCCGGATCTCGGTGAGGATCTCGCCCTCGCCGATCGCGGTCTCGAACAGGTCGACGAAGAACTCGTCGGCGGGCACGGTGCGGCTGCCGCCGGAGCCCGCGATGACGAACTCCGCATCGAGCGCCAGGGACGGCGCCCCGAGGTCGCCGGCCGGATCTGCGTGCGCGAGCGCTCCGCCGAAGGTGCCCCGGTGCCGGATCTGCGGGTCCGCGAGCAGCTCGACCGCCTTGGTGATCAGGAAGGCGTTGTCGCGGACGAGCTCGTGCTTGAGCACGTCGTGGTGCGTCGTCATCGCGCCGACGACGATCGCGTCGCCGTCGTCGCGCACCCCGCGCAGCGCCTCGATCTTGCCGAGGTCGACCACGACGTTGGGGGTGTTCAGCCGCATCCGGAGCACCGGGAGCAGGCTCTGGCCGCCGGCGATGATCTTCGCGTCCTCGCCGGCCTCGGCGAGCGCCGCGAGCGCCTCCTCGACGGTCGTGGGCGCGACGTACTCGAACTGGGAGGGGATCATCAGTTGGCTCCGTCCGTGCGGTCAGCGGTGTCGGCCGCGTCGAAGTGGGGAGCGGCATCGCCCACGGTGGGCGCACCGCCCGTGTCGGCGCCGTCGCGCGCGTGGATCGCCTTGTAGATGCGCTCCGGGGTGCACGGCATCCGGACGTCGTTGACGCCGAAGGACCGGATCGCGTCGACGACCGCGTTGACCACGGCCGGCGTCGAGGCGATCGTGCCCGCCTCGCCGACGCCCTTGGTGCCCAGCGTGTTGGTCAGCGACGGGGTGGAGTTGTGCGCGATCTCGTAGTTGATCGTGTCGGCGGCGGTCGGGACGAGGTAGTCCACGAACGACGCGGACACCAGCGTGCCGGCCTCGTCGTGCACGGCCTCCTCCCACAGCGCCTGGGCGATGCCCTGGACGAGGCCGCCGTGGACCTGGCCCGCGACGATCAGCGGGTTGACCACGTTGCCGATGTCGTCGACGCAGACGTACTTGCGCATCTTCGCGCCGCCGGTCTCGGTGTCGATCTCCATCGCGCACAGGTGGGTGCCGTGCGGGTAGTTGAAGTTCACCGGGTCGTACGTCGCGTCGGCGTCGATCGAGGGCTCGGCGCCGTCGGGCAGGTTGTGCGCCGCGAACGTCGCCATCGCGACCTCCGCGATCGCCAGGCCCTTGTCGGTGCCCCGGACCCCGAAGCGACCCTCCTTGAACTCGATGTCGTCGACGGAGGCCTCCAGCAGGTGGGCCGCGATCGGCTTGGCCTTCTCGATGACCTTGTCGGCCGCACGCACGAGCGCCTCGCCGCCGACCACCAGGGAGCGCGAGCCGTAGGTGTCCAGGCCGCGGTGCGAGACCTGGGTGTCGCCGTGCAGCACCTCGACGTCCTCGAAGCGCACGCCGAGCCGGTCCGCGACGATCTGGGAGAACGCCGTCTCGTGGCCCTGGCCGTGGGCCGAGGAGCCCGTGACGATCTCGACCGTGCCGGTCGCGAGCATCCGCACGGACGCGTGCTCCCAGCCGCCGGCGCCGTAGTCCAGGCTGCCCAGGACGCGGGACGGCGCCAGGCCGCACATCTCGGTGAAGGTCGAGACGCCGATGCCGAGCTGCACCGGGTCGTTGGACTCACGCCGCTGCTTCTGCTCGGCGCGCAGCTCGTCGTAGCCGAACATCTCCTTGGCCCGGGCCGTGGCCTTCTCGTAGTTGCCGGAGTCGTACTCCAGGCCGGCGACCGTGGTGAACGGGAACTCCTCGTGGGTGATCCAGTTCTTCTCGCGGACCTCGAGGGGCGTCCACGCCGAGCTCGGCGGCGAGCTCGTCCATGATCCGCTCGATGCCGAACGTCGCCTCCGGCCGGCCGGCGCCGCGGTAGGCATCGGTCCAGGTCTTGTTGGTCAGCACCGTCTGGCAGGCGAAGTGGTAGGCGGGGAACTTGTAGATCGAGTTGAACATGAAGGCGCCCAGCACCGGGACGCCGCCGCCGACGAGCGACGACGTAGGAACCGAGGTCGGCCAGCAGCTCGACCTTGAGGCCGGTGACGGAGCCGTCCTTGGTGGCCGCGAGGGTGATCTTCTGCCACTGGTCGCGGCCGTGGTGGCCCGCCATCAGCGACTCCGAGCGGGTCTCGGTGTACTTGATCGGCTTGCCCAGCCGGCGCGCGACCGCCCAGGTGATCCACTCCTCGGGCGTGGTCTGCAGCTTGCCGCCGAACCCGCCGCCCACGTCGGGCGCGATGACCCGGATCTTCGACTCCGGCACGCCGGTCGTGGCGGCCAGCGCGAAGCGCAGGATGTGCGGGATCTGGGTCGCGGACCACATGGTCAGCTGCTCGCCGGTCGGGTCGACGACGACCGAGCGCGGCTCCATGAACGCCGGGATCAGGCGCTGCTGGCGGAACTCCCGCTCGACCACGACACCGTCGGCGCGAGCGGTCGCGATGGCCTCCTCGACGTCGCTGCCGGTGCCGGCCTGCGCGGAGTCGAAGACCCACAGCGCGGACTTGTTGGTGCCGAGCTCGGGGTGCGCCAGCACCTTGTCCGCTGCGGCCTCCTTGAGGTCGACGGCGGCCGGGAGCTCGTCGTAGTCGACGTCCACCAGCTCGGCGGCGTCGCGTGCCTCCGCGGCGCTGCGGGCCACCACGACCGCCACGATCTCGCCGGCGAACGACACCCGGTCGGCGGGCATCGGCACGTGGTTGGGGGTCACCTGGTCCGGCGTGATCGGCCAGGCGTTGATGTTGACGCCCTGGGACTCCCCGAGGTCGGCGCCGGTCAGGACGGCCACCACGTTGGGGGCGCCCTTGGCCTCGGCGGTCTCGATGTTGGTGATGGTGGCGTGCGCGTGGGGGCTGCGGACCATCGCGAGGTGCAGCATCCCGGTGATCTGGATGTTGTCGGTCCACTTCGTGCGCCCGGTGATCAGCCGCTGGTCCTCCTTGCGGCGACGGTCGCGCCCGATCTCCTTGTCGGCGACGGCTGCGGGTGCGTCTTCGGTGACGGTCACGATGCGGTCTCCTCGATGGAGGCCGGGAGGCTCTCCTGGCCGGACGCGGTCTGCACCGCGCGGACGATGTTGTGGTAGCCGGTGCACCGGCAGAGGTTGCCCTCGATGCCCTCGCGGATCTCCGCCTCGCTCGGCTTCGGGTTGTCGTTGAGTACGTCGATCGCCTGCATGATCATGCCGGGGGTGCAGTAGCCGCACTGGAGCGCGTGGCACTCGTGGAACGCGGCCTGCATCGGGTGCAGCTCGCCGTCCTGGGCGAGACCCTCGATCGTGGTCACCTCGGCCCCGTCGACCTGCACGGCCAGCACGTTGCAGGACTTCACGCTGGTGCCGTCGAGGTGCACGGTGCACGCCCCGCAGTTGCTGGTGTCGCACCCGACGACGGTCCCCGTCTTCCCGAGACGTTCGCGCAGATAGTGGACGAGCAGCATGCGTGGTTCGACGTCGTCGGAATAGCTTGCGCCGTCGACCGTGACACTGATTCGGGTCATCGACCCCTCCTGGGGCTCGCGAGTGCGGACAGGGCCGATCGTCGCCGGTTTGCGGACCTGAGACAAGGGTCACTCTCCGCAGCACGCGCCGGGTGACGAGAAAAGGTCGTTCCGGGCAGGCGCCCGACCTGCCCGAACGGCCAGGGATCAGTGGTGGATCCGGCCCTCGCGCTCCGCGAGGCGCTCACCGCGGCCGCCCCACCGCAGCGCGATGACCTCGGCGGCGATGCTGACCGCGGTCTCCTCGGGCGTGCGCGCGCCCGAGGTCGAGACCGATCGGCGAGGACAGCCGGGCGAGCTCGTCGTCGGTGAGACCGACCTCCTTGCAGCCGCGTCATCCGGTCGTCGTGGGTGCGGCGCGACCCCATCGCGCCGACGTACGCCACGTCGGCGACGCGCAGCGCGACCTCGAGCAGCGGCACGTCGAACTTCGGGTCGTGGGTGAGCACGCAGAGCACGGTGCGCTCGTCGATGCGGCCGGCCTCGATCTCGTCTCGGCCAGGTACTTGTGCGGCCACTTCACGACGACCTCGTCCGCGTAGGGGAAGCGGGAGTCGGTCGCGAAGACGGGTCGCGCGTCGCAGACGGTGACCTGGTAGCCGAGGAAGTTGCCCATCCGCGCGACCGCCGCGGCGAAGTCGATCGCGCCGAAGACCAGCATCCGCGGCTTGGGCGCGAACGACCAGACGAAGACCCGCATGCCCTCGCCGCGCCGCTCGCCGTCGGGACCGTAGGTCAGCGTCTCGTTGTGCCCGCGGCCAGCAGCCCGCGTGCGTCGTCGGCGACCGCGTCGTCGGCACGGGCGGAGCCGATGGAGCCGGAGAGCGCGACCCCGACCCGCTGGTCGGCGTCCTCCGGGCGTACGACGAGCCGTCGGCCGACCCGCGACGGGTCCGGGTGCTCGACGACGGTCGCGACGGCCACCGGTCGGCCGGCCTCGACGTCGTCGGCGATCTCGCCGAGCTCGGGGAAGGTGGTCTGGTCGACCTTCTCGACGAACACGTCCAGGATGCCGCCGCAGGTCAGCCCGACCGCGAAGGCGTCGTCGTCGCTGACGCCGTAGCGGTGCAGCACCGGATCGCCGGAGGCGACGACCGTCTGCGCGAGCTCGTAGACCGCGCCCTCGACGCAGCCGCCGGACACCGACCCGACCGCCTCGCCGGAGGGGCCGACGAGCATCGAGGCGCCCGGCGGGTCGCGGGGCCGAGCGGAACGTCGCGATCACCGTGCCGACGCCGACGGTCCGGCCGTCGCGCCACCACCGCATCAGCTCGGGAAGCACCTCACGCACGGGCGACCACCTCGATCAGGTCGGAGAAGGTGGCGAGCGAGTGACCCGCCACCAGGTCGTCGACGAACGGCAGGGCCGCGACGATCCCCGACTGCACGGGGAGATAGCCGTCCTTGCCCACGTGCGGGTTGACCCACACCACCCGCCGGGCGCTGCGGGCCAGTCGCTGCATCTGCTCGGCCAGCAGGTCGACCTCGCCGCGCTCCCACCCGTCGCTGAAGACCACGACGACGGCGCCGCGGGCCATGCCGCGCTGCCCCCACCGGTCCATGAAGATCCGCAGCGTCTCCCCGAGCCGGGTGCCGCCGGACCAGTCGGGCACGGTCTCGCCGGCCGCGACGATGGCACGCTCGGGGTCGCGCATCCGCATCGCGCGGGTGACGTGGGTCAGCCGGGTGCCGATCGTGAACACCTCGACGCGCGGCGTGACGCCCCGGGTGGGCACCGGGTGGCTCATCCGGTGCGCGAGGCGCAGCAGCGCGTCGGCGTACGAGCTCATCGACCCGGACACGTCGACCAGCAGCACGACCCGGCGCGCCTTGCTGGCGTGCCGACGGTGGGCGATCTCGCCGGGCTCGCCCATCCGGGCGCAGCGACGAGCGCAGCGTGCGACCGGCGTCGACCTCCCCCCGGTGCCACGCCGTACGGCGCTGGGCGGTGCGCAGCGGCGAGCGAGGGCGCAGCGTCGCGAACATCGCGTTGAGCCGGGCCTTCTGCGCCATCGGCACCTCGGCGATGTCGCGGTGCCGCAGCACCTCGGTCTCGCTGGCCATCGCGTTGATGGTGTCCTCGTCGACGTCCTGCCCCTCGCCCTCGCCCTCGTCGGTCTCGAGCGAGGCGTGCACGATCTCGCGCTGCTCCTGGGGCGGACGGGAGACGGCGTGGTCCTCGGCCATGAACCACGCCGTGAAGACCTGGTCGTAGCGGTCCAGGTCGTCGGGTGCGGAGCAGAGCGTGGCGCGGCCGGCCCAGTAGGTCGCCCGCTGGTCGTCGAGGCCGACCAGCGCGGTCGCCTCGAGGTAGGCCCGGGTGCGGTCCTGGGTGACGGGCACGCCGGCGGCGCGCAGCGCCCGCGCGAAGCCGAGCAGCAGCTCGTCGGCCTCGTGCAGCACCGGGGTGGCGGAGCCCAGGGGTGCGGGCACGGTCAGCCCGCCAGCATCCGGTCGAGCGCCTGGCGCACGCGCTGGGCGTCCTCGCGGTACTTCACGACGGCACCGAGGGTCGCCGCGGCGTTCTCGACGTCGAGCGCACCGGCGCCGAGCGCGTCGAGGGCGCGGGCCCAGTCGAGGGTCTCCGAGACTCCCGGCGGCTTGAGCAGGCCCTCGGCACTGCGCAGCCGCTGCACCAGCGTGACGACCTGGCGGGCGAGGGCGTCGGACACCTCGGGCGCACGGCTGCGCACGATCTCGACCTCGCGCTCGAGGCCGGGGTGCTCGACCCAGTGGTAGAGGCAGCGCCGCTTGAGGGCGTCGTGCACCTCGCGGGTGCGGTTCGAGGTCAGCACCACGACCGGGGGCCGGACCGCGCTCACGGTGCCGAGCTCGGGGATCGTGACCTGGTAGGTCGAGAGCACCTCGAGCAGGAACGCCTCGAACTCGTCGTCGGCGCGGTCGATCTCGTCGACCAGCAGCACGGCCGGGCTCTCCCGCAGCGCACGCAGCACCGGCCGGGCGAGCAGGAAGCGCTCGTCGAACAGCGACTGCTCCGCGGCGGCCGCGTCCTGCACGGCCGCCGCCTCCGGCGGCCTCGAGGGCGCGCAGGTGCAGGATCTGGCGCGGGAAGTCCCAGTCGTAGAGCGCCTGGGCCGCGTCGATCCCCTCGTAGCACTGCAGCCGGATCAGCGGGACGCCGAGCGCCTGGGCGAAGGCCTCCGCCAGCGCCGTCTTGCCGGTGCCGGGCTCCCCCTCGAGCAGCAGAGGTCGCTGCATCGTGAGCGCGAGGTAGCCGATGGTGGCCAGCGACTCGTCGGCGAGGTAGCCGGTCTCGCCGAGACGCTTGGCGAGGTCGTCGGGTGAGCCGGGGTGCCAGGGGTGCGTGTCCTGCATGCCCCCCAGCATGTCCCACGGCCCCAGGGCCCGGCCCCGCCTGCCCGGATAGTTTGTGACGTTCCGCAGGTTCTGGCGCCCGGAAACCTGCGGAACGTCACACACTAGAGGTCCTGGGGGCGGTCCACGTCCCGGCCGGTCGCGAGATCGCCGCACTCCACAGGGGCCGCGGCGTGCCGGCCGAGGTAGTCACGGGCGCCCCGGTCGCCGCGCGCGGCCCGTGCCACGCCGGCCCAGTGGGCGCGGCCGAGGAGAACCGGATGGCCGGGCTCCCCGTCGTACGTCGCCCGCAGGAGTACGTCGGGCGCGCCGGCCCGCTCGGCAAAGCGCCGCACCACCGACGCCCCGACGTCCGGCAGGTCGACCAGGCTCACCAGCACCGCGTCCGCCGCGCTGCCGGCGACCGCGTCCAGCCCGGCGCGCAGCGAGGCGCCCATGCCCTCGCCCCAGTCCTCGGCGACCACCACGTCCACCGCCGCGTGCGCGGTCCAGCCGGTCTCGTCCAGCACAGTGCGCGCGTCGTCCGCCGACGCCCCGAGCACCACGGTGACCGCGTCGCAGCCCCCGTCGAACAGGACGCCGACGGCACGGTCCACGAACGCCACGCCGTCCCGGTCCCGCAGCAGCGCCTTGGGCCCGCCCATCCGGCGACCTGCGCCTGCCGCGAGCAGCAGGCCGCACACCGTCACCGGACCGGTCATCGCCCGGCCGCGCCTTCCATGTCGTGCATCGCGCGCAGCAGGTTGCGCGAGCCGAGCGCATCGAGCTCGTCCTCGGACCAGCCCCGGGTCCGCAGCTCGTCGAAGAGCCGGGGGTAGCCGGACACGTCCTCGAGCCCGACCGGGAAGCTCGCCGACCCGTCGAAGTCGCCACCGACCCCGACGTGCTCGAGGCCCGCGACCTCCCGCACGTGCTCGACGTGGTCGGCCACGAGGTCCACCCCGGGCATCGGCGGCGCGAGCGGCAACCGCTCCGCGAGCACCGGGTCGAGCTCCTCGAACCGCCGCGGGTCGCCGCCGCGCTCCCGCAGGACCTCGAGGCTCTCGAAGTACCAGTCGGCCATCGCCGGGCTGAGGAACGGCGGCACGAAGGTCACCATGCACACGCCGCCGTTGCCGCGCAGCGTGACGAGCACGTCGTCGGGCACGTTGCGCGGGTGCGGGCAGACGGCGTACGCCGAGCTGTGGCTGAAGATCACGGGGGCAGTGGTGACCTCGAGCGCGTCCCGCATGACGTCGGCCGACACGTGGGAGAGGTCCACGAACATGCCGATCCGGTTCATCTCGCGCACCACGTCGCGGCCGAAGTCGGACAGGCCGCCGAGCACCGGCTGCGTCGGTGGCGCTGTCGGCCCACGGGGTGTTCTCGTTGTGCGTCAGGGTCAGGTAGCGGACCCCCAGCGCGTGCATCGCGCGCAGGGTGCCGAGCGAGGAGTTGATCGAGTGACCGCCCTCCATCCCGATCAGTGACGCGATCCGGCCGCCCGTCATCGCCGACTCGACCTCGGCCGCGGTGCGACAGAGCGCGAGGTCGGACGGGAAGGTCTCGACGAGCCGGTGCACGAAGTCGACCTGCTCGAGCGTCGCGGTGACAGCGGCGTCGCCGCTGAGCGAGCACGGCACGAAGACCGACCAGAACTGCGCCGCCACCCCACCGGCCCGCAGCCGTGGCAGGTCGGTGTCGAACGCCGGCTCGCCGCCGGCGAGGTCGACCCCGCTCAGGTCGTAGCCGCAGTGCTCGCGCACCGCCCAGGGCAGGTCGTTGTGGCCGTCGACGACCGGCACGGTTCGGGTCATGCCCGCATTGTGCCGCCCCGGTGTCCGGCGGAGTGTCAGTGCGAGCGCGGAACAGGGGCGTGGGGCCGGGTCAGTCCCACCCACAACGAGAACCGGTCGGCCCGGTAGGTCGATCGGGACACCTCGACCGCGATGTTCCCCGCGAACGCCCGCCGCGCCACGCGCAGCACCGGGTCGCCGGTGTGGATGCCGAGCAGCTCCCCCTCCTCGGGGCGGGCGAGCGCCGCGTCGACGGAGTCCTCGCCGCGGGTCGGCAGCAGGTCGCGCCGCTGCAGCTCGGCGTAGAGGCTCGCCGGCAGCGCCTGGTCCAGGAACTGCGGCACGATGCTGTCGGCGAGGTAGGCGTCCTCGATGCACATCGGGGTGCCGTCGGCCAGCCGGAGCCGCTGCCAGTGCACCACCCGGTCGCCCTCCCCGATCTCGAGCGCCCGCGCCACCCCGGGGCCGGCCGCCTCCATCCGGGCGAGCAGCGTGCGGGCATCGGGCTTCATCCCGCGCCGGGCCATCTCCTCGGTGAAGCTCGAGAGGCGCACCGGCGCGTCCGCGCGAGCACGGGCCACGAACGTGCCGCGTCCGGGAACGCGCTCGAGCAGTCCCTCGCCGACGAGGGCGTCGAGGGCCTGACGCACGGTCATCCGCGCGACGCCGAAGTGCTGCACGAGCTCGCGCTCGGAGGGGGCCGGACTGCCCGGGTCGGCTCCGTCGATCAGTCCACGGACGTACTCCCTGACCTGGACGTGCTTGTGCACGACGGGTCCGGATCGGTCGGGCGTGATCACGTCGCCCATGTCACCTCCCTCGGCCGTTGTTCCAGCCATGGCCACCCTAGCCCTTCGCCGTCTCGGCGACGATGGTCAACTGGGGCTGCCCCTGGCGGCCCCGGGCGGCCCCGGGCGGCCCTGGCGGCTCAGTGGGGCCGGTCAGACCGGATCGGTCGCGTCGCCCGCGTCGCCCGCGTCCCGACCGCCCCTGCCGGCGGCGACCTCGTCGAGCTGGCGGGCGTCCATCCGGGTCATCAGGTCGAGCACCCGCTCGCGCGTCGGCTCCCGGACCTCGTCGACCACCCGGCCGTCGGCGAGGAACAGCACCCGGTCGCTGAACGCCGCCGCCACGGGGTCGTGGGTGACCATCACGACGGTCTGCCCGAACTCGTCGACCGAGCGGCGCAGCAGCGCGAGCACCTCGGCCCCGGAGCGGGAGTCGAGGTTGCCCGTCGGCTCGTCGGCGAAGACGATCGAGGGCCGGCTCGCCAGGGCCCGCGCGACCGCCACCCGCTGCTGCTGGCCGCCCGAGAGCTGGTTGGGGCGGTGCGCCAGGCGGTCGCCGAGGCCGACGGCGTCGATGACGGTGCGGTACCACTCCTGGTCCGGGCGCCGGCCGGCGATCGAGAGCGGGAGCAGGATGTTCTCCTCCGCGCTGAGCGTCGGCACCAGGTTGAAGGACTGGAAGACGAAGCCGATCTCGTCGCGGCGCAGCCGGGTCAGCTCCTTGTCCTTGAGCCCGCTCAGCTCGGTCTCGCCGACGAAGACCTGGCCGCTGTCGGCCGTGTCGAGCGCCGCGCAGCAGTGCATCAGCGTGGACTTGCCCGACCCCGACGGGCCCATCACCGCGGTGAACTCGCCCGCGAAGAGCTCGACGTCGACGGCGTCGAGGGCCGTGACGGTGGCGTCGCCGGTGCCGTAGGTCTTGGTCAGCGCGACGGTGCGCGCCGCCGTACGACGGGCGGCGTGCTGCCCCTGGTGGCCCTGCTGGTCGGTGACGGTCACGGTGGTGGCCTCTCCCTGGGTCCCGGCGAGCGACCCGCCCCGTCGGCGAGCCACGCTCGCACCCAACCTAGTTGGCGCATCGGCTCGCGGGGCGTGCGCGTGCCTGCCGCCACCCGATCGTGACACCGGCCCGCCCCCGCGAGCGACGGGAACGGGCCGGTGGGTCAGATGCGGCAAGGAGCGATCAGCAGCTGCTCTTGTAGATGGCGTCCTTGCCCTCGCCGTCCATGTTCTCCTTGGTGATGATCGTGAAGCCGGTCTGGATCTTGGCCTCGGTCTCCTCACCCTCGAGCGCCGCGAGGGCCTGCTCGACGCCGTCCTGGCCGATGGTGCCCGGCTGCTGGGCGACGAGGGCCTGGATGGTGCCGTCCTCGAGGGCCTTCACCTGGTCGGGTCCGGCGTCGAAGCTGACGATCTTGACCTGACCGCCCTTGCCGGCCTGGCGGACGCCGGTGGCGCTGCCCTCGGCCGAGAACAGGTTGGTGGCGAAGACACCGACGATGTCGGGGTCCTTCTGCAGCGCGGCCGTCACGAGGCGGGCCGCCGTCGCCGGCTCGTTGCGGCTGTACTGCACGCCGAGGTACTCGAAGGCCGAGTCGGCGTCCGCCGCCTCCTTGAAGCCCTCGACCCGCGCGTCCACGGTCGACACACCCGGGTCGGTGGAGATGACCAGCAGCTTGCCGCCGTCGGGGTTCAGCTCCTTGATGGCGTCGAACGCAGCCTTGCCGCCGCCCACGTTGTCGGAGGAGACCTGCGAGACGGCGAAGGACGGGTCCTCGACGGTCGTGTCGACGAGGACCACCTTGATGCCCGCGTCGGCCGCGGCCTTCAGGGGTGCCTCCATCGCCGAGACGTCGGTCGGCGCGACCAGGATGGCGTCGGGCTTGCTCGCCACCACGGAGTCGACGATCGGCTTCTGCAGCGTCGGGTCGAACTTCTCCGGACCCTGCACGTCGACCGTGGCCCCGGCCTCCTTGGCAGCGTCCTGAATGCCGCACTGCATGGTGATGTAGAACTGGTCGCCCGCGACACCCTGGATGAAGGCGATCTTCTTGGTGTCCTCGCCCGACGACGAGGACGAGCTGTCCTCGGCCGCGCCGCAGGACGACAGGGCCAGGCTCCCGACCACGGCGACCGCCCCGGCCGCGAGCAACTTCTTGTGGGACTTCATCATGCGTCTCCTTGCTTTCCTGAGTGAGTGGCTGTGTGCCGGGCTGGTTCCTCGGTGGACGACGCGGGTGCTGCGTGTGCGTCGGCTCCCGCAGGCTGCGGGGGCGTGGATGGTGCGGGTGGAGCGGGGGCGTCCGGCCCCTTCGGTCGGCGCCGGGAGAGCACGCCGGTCCGGGTCTTGTTGCCTCGGGCCGCCGAGGCACGGCGGACCTGGTCGACGTACACGGCGACGATGAGCACGGCGCCGACGGCGACCTGCTGCCAGAACGGCTGGATGCCGACGATCACGAAGCCGTTCTGCAGGACCGCCGGGATGAACAGGCCGACGACGGTGCCGAAGATGGTGCCGGCGCCACCGAACAGCGACGTCCCGCCGATCACGACGGCGGCGATGACGTTCAGGTTGGTCTGCGACTGGCCGGCGATCGCAGTGGTGCCGAACTGCGCGAGCGACAGCACGCCCGCGAGGCCGGCGAGCATCCCGGACAGCGCGTAGACCTTGATCAGGTGGGCGTCGACCTTGACGCCGACCCGACGAGCCGACTCCTCGTTGGAGCCGATCGCGTAGGTGTAGCGGCCGAAGCGGGTGCCGTGCAGCAGCACGATGCCGAGACCGATGACGACCAGCGCGATGATGCTGAGCACCGGCACCTGGCCGAACACGTTGCCGTAGCCGATCTTGTCCTGCATCACCTGCGGGACCTGACGGATGTCCACGCCCCGGGTGAGGATCTGGGCGAGGCCGAGCGCCATGCCGAGCGAGCCCAGCGTGACGATCAGCGGTGGGATCTTGGCCTTGGCGATCAGGGTGCCGTTCAGGACGCCCCAGGCCAGGCCGGTCCCCGCCGACACCGCGATGCCGAGCAGGGCCGTGGACCACCCGTCGCCGCCGACCGCGATCATCAGCTTGGCCGCGATGACGCCGGAGAAGACCATCACCGAGCCGATCGACAGGTCGATGCCGGAGGTGACGATCACGAACGTCATGCCGACGCCGAGGATCGCCAGGATCGAGGCGTTCTGCACGATCTGCCGGGCGTTGCCGAGGTTGGCGAAGTTGTTCGGCGCCAGCGTCGCGAACACCGTGATGATCACGAGCAGGACGAGCAGGATCTGGAAGGCCTGCATCCGCAGCACCCGCTGGTAGATCGGGGTGTCGCTGCCGGCCGGGTCGGGGATGCCCCCCGAGGCGGCCGGGGTCGTCGTACCGGTGCTGCTCATGCTGCTGCCCCCCGGGCTCCTGTCATGGCGCCGACGAGCTCTTCCATCGACGTGTCCTCGGTCTTGTACGTCGCCACGCGGCTGCCCATCCGGAGCACCTGGATCCGGTCGGAGACCTCCATGACGTGGGGCATCGAGTGGCTGATGAAGACCACCGCGACCCCCTGGGAGGCCACCCGGCGGATGGTGTCGAGCACGTTGGCCGTCTGGCGGACGCCGAGGGCGGCCGTGGGCTCATCGAGGAACACCACGTCGCTGGCCCAGTGCACGGCCCGGGCGATGGCGATCGCCTGGCGCTGTCCGCCGGACATCGCCCCCACGGGGGCGTCGAGGCTGCGCACGGTGGCACCGAGCCGGTCGAACGCCGTGCGGGCCTCCTTGCGCATTGCCCGGTTGTCCATGAACCCGAGCCGGCCGGGCAGGCCGGCGCGCATGGTCTCCCGTCCCAGGAACATGTTCTGGACCGGGTCGAGGTGCGGGGCCAGCGCGAGGTCCTGGTAGACCGTCTCGATGCCCATCGCACTGGCCGTCATCGGGTTGTCGATCACCCGGACGACGTTCTTGAACAGCACCTGGCCCGAGTCGACCTCGAGGTTGCCCGACAGGGCCTTGACCAGGGTGGACTTGCCGGCGCCGTTGTCGCCGATGAGCGCGACCACCTCGCCGGCGTAGATGTCGAAGTTCGCACCGTCGAGCGCGGTGACGTGCCCGAAGCTGCGGGTGAGACCGCGCGCCTCCAGGACCGGCTGCGTCGTGTCGGTCATGACGCCACCTCCGTCCACGGCCGGGCGCGACCCGAGATCGCCGCGAGGCACCCCTCGAGCCGGCGCAGGCCCTCGCTCTGCAGGTGCTCCAGACGCGGGCCGGCGGGCATCCCGACGGCGTCCTTCCAGACCGCGCGACCGGCGATGAAGCCGGAGGCGCCACCCTCGTCGCACGAGACCTTCAGCACGTCGGCGAACTCGTCGAAGCCGACTCCGGCCGAGAGCACGGCCCAGGGCGCCTTGATGGAGCTGGCGAGCCGTCGGCAGGCCTCCGGGCTCCCCGGGTACTCCAGCTTGAGCAGGTCGGGGTTGAGCGCGTCGAGCGCGACGGCGGCGTCGATGATCGCGTCGGCTCGCGCCTGGGGGCTCAGCGTCTCGCCGGGCAGCGGGTAGATGAGGTTCTCGATGACCGAGGGCACCCCGGCCTCGCGGCAGTCGTCGACGACCTGGCGGATCACCTCGACCGCCTCCGCGGCCAGGTCGGGCTCGCCGTCGGCGGCCTTGCGGTCCGCGCGCACCTGGATCAGGAACTTCACGGCTGCCCCGCCCTGGTCCAGGACCCAGCGGCCGTTCTGGGCCGGGTCGATCGCGGCACGCGGCTCGTCGCCGTACTTCGGACGCACCTCGGGCTCGGCCGCGACGAGCACGCCGGGCACCCGGTCGAGGCGCCCGGAGACCGCGTGCAGCGCGGGCATGCCGTAGGTCGGGTCGAGGAGGAACGCGCTGGCGAGCGGGGAGAGCGCGGTGATCACGTCCTCCTTCACGCCCTGGAGCTCCTCGGTGCTGGGGTCGGGGTTGCCGACCGCGTGGAACATCCGCTTCAGGGTGTTGCGCTGGTCCATGGCGACGACCGCGAAGGTGCCGTCCGGGTTGGCGATGTCGGCCAGCGTGGTGGAGCTGCGGGCGGTGGAGGCAGGACTACTCATCGGGCGGTTCCTTCGGGGGTGGTGGCGGGGGGTCTTGCATCGCTCCCTGCGAGGGTCCGGGCGAGGAACGCGGCGAGATCGGTCTCGCCTGGGTCGGCGGCGAATGCGGCGACCAGCGCCGCGCCGTACGCCGTGTCCTCGTCGCGGTCGGAGAACCGCGGCGAGGGAAGCAGGTCTTGACGGGCCCGGCGGACGCTGTCCATGCGGGACCAGCCGCCGGCGACGACCGAGCGGGCGGCGGGCGCGTTCTCGGCGTCCATGCGCGCGAGCACCTCGCGGAGCACGGCGCTGCCGTCGCGCAGCGTGGCGTCGAAGAGCAGGGCCGGGCTGAGGCCGTCGTTGTCGGTGCGCACCGTCAGCACGCCGTCGTCGTTGGCGGCGCCGCGGACGAGGATGCCGGTGTCCGGGTCGCCGGCGGGCGCGGGCAGCGCCATCACCCGCTCGTCCAGGGCGGTGCGGCCGGCCAGGTCGTTGACGCCGACGAGCTGGAGCACCCGGCGCATCAGCAGGCCGGACTTGGTGCCGGCGAGCATCACGCCGTGCCCGGGCAGGAAGTGTCGGACGACGTTGATGCCGTGCGCCGCGAGGCGGGCGCGGGCCCCGCGGTCCAGCACGCCGTCGAGCATCCGGACCAGGGCCTCGGCGGTGCCCATGGAGTCGTACAGCGTGTCCAGGTCCAGGACGCCGGCCGCCGCCGAGGACACCAGGTGGTCGTGGCCCGCGACGCTCAGCGTCGCGCCGATCATCGTGCGCGGGACGTGTCGCTGCGCGACGCCCCACTCCGCACCCGCCGTGGTGAGGGGCGGCAGCAGCGAGCGGTCGGTGCCGAGCACCTCGAGCGCACGGTCCCACGGCTCGGCCGTGTCCTGGTCGATCAGACCGGTGCGGGCCACCAGGGAGAGCTCGCTGCGCCGGACGCCGCCGAGCCACCAGGCCACGAGCTCGGGCACGTTGAGCCACTGCCTGCCCTCGAGCACGAGACCCTCGCGGCGGCTGCGGTGCCAGAGCTTGCCGAAGGTCGCCAGCGGGCCGAGCGGGAGCCCGGTGACCCCGGCGAAGTCCGCCTGGAGGTCGGCCGGGAGGTCCGCGATGTCGTCGGCGCCCCGGGGGTCGAACCACGCGATGACCGGACCGACCACCCGGTCCGAGACGTCCACGAGTGCGCCGGCCTCGGCCATGCCCGAGACGCCGACCGCGGCGACCTCGCGGCCCTCGGCTCCGAGGTCGGCCAGGACGCCGGTGATCGCGTCGAGCAGGAGGTCGGGGGGCATCTGCGCGCAACCGTGCGGCAGGCTCTGCCAGGGCGTCGAGCGACGCGCGGTGGCCACCTCGGCACCGCCCGCGGTGAGCAGCACGCCCTTGATGTAGGTCGAGCCGACGTCGAGTCCGACGAGGTGCGTCATGACGCACCTCCGCCGCTGAGGGCGGCGGGCCAGCCCGCACCCGGCCGGGCGACCGCGACGCGCGCCGGGCCACGCAGGGCCCAGTCGCCGGTGGCGGCGGGTACGACGAAGGTGCTGCCGCGCGTCACCGCGACCGCGCCGTCGGCGCCGACCAGCTCACCGTGGCCGTCCAGCACCACGCCGACGGCGAAGCCGGCCGGAAGGCCGACCGCCGCACCCGCGGGCGCCAGGACGTCGAGCCGGAAGAACGGGTCGGCCGCCTCGGGCAGGGCCCGCAGCGGCTGGTCGGCCGTGAGCTCGTCCGCGACGTGGACCTGAAGGTCGGCGGGAGCAGCCAGAGCCGCGTGGGTCACCGCGGCCATCGCGGTCTCGAAGCCGAGCTCGAGGTGGGAGTCCTCGCGACCCGTCGTGGTGACCGACCACTCGAGCACGATGGAGAAGTCGGTGGGCTCCTGCACCTCGACGAGGAAGACGCCCTCGCCGATCGCGTGCGGCTGACCGGCCGGCACCAGGATGCCGTCGCCGGGGCGGACCGGAAGCCGGTGCATCCGCTCGAGCATCCACACCGAGTCCTGTGCGTCCCGGCGACGCGCCAGCTCGTCGGGGTCGACGTCCTCGGTCCAGCCCAGGTGCACGGCCGCGTCGGCGTCGGCCGCCACGACGTACCAGGCCTCGGTCTTGCCGTAGGGGCAGGCGAGGTGGGAGCCGGCGAAGCCGCGGTCGGGGTGGACGTGGACCGGCAGTCGCTGACCGGCGTCGAGGAGCTTGACCAGGAGGCCGGTGTCGCCGTCGTCGACCCGGCCGGCCACGTGACCGGATCCGAGCCAGTGCTCCGGGTCGGCCGCGACCAGGTCGCGCAGCAGGGCACCGTCCTGGGTGCGGGCCGGCCCGACGTGGGGCTCGCCGAAGCGGGCCACCGTCGCGCCCACCCACTCCTCGGGCTGGTGGTCGGAGACCTGCTCGATGCCGCGCAGCGCCGCGATCCGGGCGCCACCGCGGTAGAAGTGCTCGATCGGGTTGGGCGCGAGCAGCGCCGGGAGCGCCGGCTGCGACGGCTGGGCGGACCAGCGGGGGGACTCGGTCATCGGGGTGCCTCGATCTCGCCGGAGCCGCGCTCGATCAGCTTGGTGGGGATGACGACGCGCTGGCCGGCCTGCCGCACAGCGCCCTCGGCCAGGCCCAGGCGGGCCAGCAGGTGGGCCGTCGCGACCTCGCCGATGACCGTGGGGTCGTGGTCGATGGCGGTGACCCCGGGCTGCAGGGTCTCGGCGAGCGCGAAGTCGCCGAAGCTCACGAGGGCCACGTCGGTGCGTCCGACCAGGTGCAGGCCGTGCACGACACCGAGCGAGGCCCGGGCGTTGGCGGAGAAGACCGCGGTCACGTCGGGGTTGTCCTCGAGCATCCGCAGCACGGCGGACTCGGCCTGCTGCGTCTCGGCGTCGCCGCGGGAGATCAGCCGCTCGTCGGCCTCGACGCCGGCGTCGGCCAGGCAGTCGCGGTAGCCGCGCAACCGGTCCACGATCGTCGCGTAGCGGTCGTCGCCCCCGATGAAGGCGATCCGCCGGTGGCCGTGGGCGAGCAGGTGCTCGACGCCGTTGCGGCCGGACCCGTAGTCGTCGACCACCACGGTGTCGTAGCCCTCGAGCTCGAGGTCGCGGTCGACGCAGACCACCGGGACGGTCTCGCGGTAGCGGGTCAGGTAGGCGTGGTCGCCGCGGGTCGGGGCGAGCACCAGCCCGCGCACCTGCTGCATGACCATCCGGTCGACCTGGCGACGCTCGCGCTCGAGGTCGTAGCCGGTGCTGCCGAACACCACGTTGAGTCCCGCCTCCAGAGCGACGGACTCGACCGCGCTGGTGAGCGAGGCGAAGAACGGGTCGGCGATGGCGTCCATCACCACGCCGATCGTGTCGCCGAGCCCGACCTTGAGCGACCGGGCCAGCGTGTTGGGGACGTACTGCAGCCGGTCCACCGCGGCCTGCACCCGCTCACGGACGCCGTCGCTGACGTTGCCCTCGGCGTTGACGACCCGCGAGACGGTCTTGATGCTGACCCCCGCCTCGGCGGCGACGTCGTGCAGCGTGGGCCGCTTCATGCCGACACCTCGGCACCGAGCAGCTCCTCGACGCGAGCAGCGTCGACCCGGCCCGCACGGGACTGCTCGACGGCCGCGCCGGCCACGGCCACGGCGTGCCCGACCGCGGCGGCCCAGTCGTCGCTCGCGTCGAGCGCGGCGAGCAGCCCGCCCACGAAGGAGTCGCCGGCCCCGATCGGGTTGACCAGGTGGACGGCGTGCGCGGGCGTCCAGTGCGCGGAGCCGTCGACGTCCACCCAGGCGACACCGTGCTCGCCGACCGTGACCACAGCGCGGCGGGCACCGCGCTCGACCAGCCGCCGGGCCGCGTCGGCGGCCTGCTCGCGGCTGGTCTCGGGGTCGTCGTCGTGGTGGGAGTGCTCGGTGGTGACGCCGTCGAGCAGGCTCAGGGCCTCGGCGAGGTTGGGGGTCACCGCGTCCGGGCCGAAGGGCAGGGAGGCGGCGAGAGCGGCGCGGGCCGCGTCCACGACCACCGTCCCGCCGTGTGCGTGCACGATCTCGCAGACCCGGCCGTAGGTGTCGTCGGGCAGCCCGGGCGGCAGGCTGCCCGAGCACGCCACCACCGACGGGCGGCCCGCGGCGACCAGCGCGGAGTCCAGCGCGCGGAGCAGGTCGTCGGCCTCGGTGTCGCCGAGCACGGGACCGGGCTCGTTGAGCACGGTGGCGCGACCGGACGACTCCAGGATGATCGCGGCGCTGCGCACGGAGCCACCGACCGGCACCGACAGGAGGTCGGCCCCCTCGGCCTCCAGCAGCCGGACCAGCTCGGGGCCCTGCCCCTGCGGGAGCAGTCCCAGCAGCGTCGCGGTCCGGCCCAGGTCGCGCAGGGTGCGGGCCACGTTGACGCCCTTGCCGCCGGCGGTGACCTCGACCCGGTGGGGGCGGGAGACGGTGCCGGCCTCGAAGACGTCGACCCACAGCGTGCGGTCGAAGCAGAGGTTCGGAGTGACGACGAGCATGGGCACCTCCTCGGGTTTCGGACGGTCCTGGCGGTTCTGGCGGAGCCGGTCTGGGAGCGGATTCGGCCGCGGGGGTTGTGATGACCACCACAGCGGGCTCTATGATGGACAGCAGATGACAACGTTGTCTACCCCCCTGGCCGAACTTTCCAGAATGAGCTGAGATGACCTCCTCCACCCCGCAGGCCACGTCCGCACCCGCCCCTGTCTCCCTGCGCACCCCCGGCCCCGCCGACCTCGGCAAGCTGCGCCGGCTGCAGCGGATCAGCGACGCAGACGGGTTCGTCCGCGTCGCCGCGATCGACCACCCCGAGAACTACCTGGCGCTGTTCGACACCGACCTGAGCCGGGTGAGCGACGCCGAGGTGGTGCGCTCCAAGCTGGAGCTGATCGAGGCGATGGCCCCGGAGTCGACCGCCGTCCTGCTCGACCCGGTGTGGTCGTTCGGGCACGCCGTGCTCGCCGCCTCCGTGCCGTCGGGCGTGGGCGTGATCAGCGGTCTCGAGCTGCTGGCCTACTCCCCCGAGGGGTTCGGCACCGAGACCGTCGTACGCCCGCACTGGGACGCCGCCGAGCTGGCCCGTCTCGGTGCCGACGCAGCCAAGCTCGTGGTCTTCTACCGGGCCGAGCTGGCCGAGGTGAGCGCCACGCAGCTCGACCTGGTGCGCGACGTCGTGGCGCAGTGCGCCGCGGCCCAGCTGCCGCTGGTGGTCGAGCCGCTGTGGTACCCCCTCGAGGGCGAGTCGCTCGACGACCCGACCGTCCGGGCGGCCCGGACCGAGGCGATCGTGAGCGCCGCCGGCACCTTCGCGGCCCTCGGCGTCGACGTCATGAAGGTCGAGTTCCCGGGCTATCTCGACACCGAGGAGGACCGGGCCGCGGCCGCCGACGCCTGCCGCCGGCTGGGCGAGGCCGTCGCTGTGCCCTGGGTGCTGCTGTCGGCCTCGGCCACCTTCGAGCAGTTCCGCGAGCAGCTGCGGATCGCGGCGGACGCGGGCGCGTGCGGCTTCATGGCGGGTCGCGCGATCTGGGGCGACGGCGTCGGGCGCTTCGAGGAGGAGCGGCGCCGCGAGGGCGCCCGGACGGCGGCCGCCCGGCTGCACGAGCTGCACGAGGTGCTGCGCGCGCACGGTCGGGGCTGGCAGCAGCCGGTCGCACCCGCGGACACCGTCGCGGCGTTCCCGCGGGGCTGGTACGAGCGCGGCTGACGTGCGAGCCCTCCTCGTCGCAGGCCCGGCCGGGGTCGGCAAGTCCACGCTCGGCCGAGCGATCGCCCAGCGCACCGGGGCGGTGCTGCTGGACCTCGACACCGCGACCAACCCGCTGCTCGACGTGCTCTTCGCCGAGCGTCCGGGTCACTGGAACGACGACGTGCACCGGGCGGTCGTGCGACCGGCCCGCTACGCCGTGCTGCGCGATCTCGCCCGCGCGCAGGTCGACCTCGGCCACGACGTGGTGCTGGTGGCCCCCTGGACGCTGGAGCTCGCGGGTGGGACGGAGTGGCGCGCCCTCGTCGACGCGGTCCAGCCGGCCCGGCCCATCGCGCTCTGGCTGTCCGCCCCGAGCGAGGTCATCGACGCGCGCAAGCGCGCCCGGCGCGAGTCTCGCGACCGAGCCGCCTACGCGCGCGAGCCGGTGCCCCCCGCGATCGAGCACCTCGCCGTCGACGCCCAGCTGCCCACCGGCGACCAGGTCGACCTGGTGCTGGGCATGCTGGAGCCATGAGCCCCGGCCCCGACGACCTCGAGCGCACCATCCTGGACCTGCTCGACCAGCGCAGCGACGGCGCGACGATCTGTCCGTCCGACGCGGCCCGCGCCGTCGGCGGCGAGGAGTGGCGCGACCTGATGGAGCCGGTGCGCGCGGCCGCCGGCCGACTGGTCCGCGCCGGACGGGTCGAGGTCACCCAGCGCGGCGAGGTCGTCGACCTGAGCACGGCCACCGGCCCGATCCGGATCCGGCGCACGGCGCACCGGCGCCTAGAACACGCGTTCGAATCGTCGTACGCTGGGCGGCATGAGCCTGGAGTTCCAGACCTCGCTGTTCGAGGCCCTCGATCCCCCCGGCGCGACGCTCGGCCCCCTCGGCACCACCGTGGAGCGGCACCCGCTCACCCGCGGGGCCTGGGTCGACGTCCGCCCCGGCTGGGTGACGGGGTCCGAGGACCTGTTCGCGCGCCTGGTCCACGACGTCCCGTGGCAGGCCGA
This sequence comes from uncultured Actinomycetota bacterium, assembly GCA_963845655.1. Classification (GTDB taxonomy): domain Bacteria; phylum Actinomycetota; class Actinomycetes; order Propionibacteriales; family Nocardioidaceae; genus Nocardioides_B. The sequence continues at coordinate 357,263 of CAWJTB010000006.1, forward strand.
GCGGCGCACGATGTGGGACGCGGTCGTCGACGTGCCCCGACTGCTGCGGTTCTACGGCGCGCGCGACACGCTGCCCGACCCGCTGCTGACCGAGGCCCGTGAGGCGCTCTCCGCGCACTACGCCGACGAGCTCGGCGAGCCGTTCACCACCGCCGGCCTGTGCTTCTACCGCGACGGGCGCGACAGCGTCGCGTGGCACGGCGACACCCACGGCCGCAGCTCGCTCGAGGACACCCTGGTCGCGATCGTCTCGCTCGGCGAGGCCCGCCGGCTCTCGCTGCGCCCGCGCGCCGGTGGCGCCTCGATCGCCTTCCCCGTCGGCCACGGCGACCTGCTCGTGATGGGCGGCTCCTGCCAGCGCACCTGGGAGCACGCCGTGCTCAAGACCGCCCGCCCGGTCGGCCCGCGGATCAGCATCCAGTTCCGCCCGCGCGGCGTGCGGTGACCGTTTACCAGGGGATGCAGCGAATCTTTCGCTGCCCACGGTGATCTTCCCATGGGCAGCGAGAGTTCTCCGTGGGCAGAGCGCGCGCGCCGTACGACGACCGCCGGCCGACTCGGCGACCTCGCGGCCGCGCCCGCGCCCGCCGTACGACGACAGTCGGCCGACCGCGCGACCCACGCCGCGCGCCACACGCACGAAGGGCCCCGGCGCAGTGCCGGGGCCCTTCGTGAACGTGCTGTGCGGTGGGGCTGGACTCAGAAGTCCATGCCGCCCATGCCGCCCGACGGGTCCGGCATGGCGCCGGCCTTCTCGGGCTTGTCCGCCACGACCGCCTCGGTCGTGAGGAACAGCGCCGCGATGGACGCGGCGTTCTGCAGGGCCGAGCGCGTGACCTTGGCCGGGTCGAGGATGCCCTCGGCGACCATGTCGACGTACTCGCCGGTGGCAGCGTTGAGGCCGTGGCCCGGCGTCAGGTTGCGCACCTTCTCCGCGACGACGCCACCCTCGAGGCCGGCGTTGATCGCGATCTGCTTGAGCGGAGCCTCGGCCGCGAAGCGCACGATCTGCGCCCCCGTGGCCTCGTCGCCCTCGAGGTCGATCTTCTCGAACGCGGCGTCGGTCGCCTGGACGAGCGCGACGCCGCCTCCGGCGACGATGCCCTCCTCGACGGCAGCCTTCGCGTTGCGAACGGCGTCCTCGATGCGGTGCTTGCGCTCCTTGAGCTCGACCTCGGTGGCCGCGCCGACCTTGATGACCGCGACACCGCCGGCCAGCTTGGCCAGACGCTCCTGCAGCTTCTCGCGGTCGTAGTCGGAGTCGGACTTGTCGATCTCGGCGCGGATCTGGTTGACGCGACCCGCGATCTGGTCGGGGTCACCCGCACCCTCGACGATCGTCGTCTCGTCCTTGGTGATGACCACCTTGCGGGCCTGGCCGAGCAGCTCGAGGCCGGTCGACTCCAGCTTGAGGCCGACCTCCTCGGAGATGACCTGGCCACCGGTCAGGATCGCGATGTCCTGCAGCATGGCCTTGCGGCGGTCGCCGAAGCCCGGCGCCTTGACGGCAGCGGACTTGAACGTGCCACGGATCTTGTTGACCACCAGGGTGGACAGCGCCTCGCCGTCGACGTCCTCGGAGAGGATCAGCAGCGGCTTGCCGCCCTGCATGACCTTCTCGAGGATCGGCAGCAGGTCCTTGACGTTCGAGACCTTCTGGTTGGCGATCAGGATGTACGGGTCGTCGAGAACCGTCTCCATGCGCTCCGTGTCAGTGACGAAGTACGCCGAGATGTAGCCCTTGTCGAACCGCATGCCCTCGGTGAGCTCGAGGTCGAGGCCGAAGGTGTTCGACTCCTCGACCGTGATGACGCCTTCCTTGCCGACCTTGTCCATCGCCTCGGCGATGATCTCGCCGACGGTGGTGTCACCGGCGGAGATGGAGGCGGTGGAGGCGATCTGCTCCTTGGTCTCGACGTCCTTGGCCATCGCGAGCAGCTGCTCGGTGATGGCCTCGACCGCGCGCTCGATGCCGCGCTTGAGCGACATCGGGTTGGCGCCGGCCGCGACGTTGCGCAGACCCTCGCGCACCATGGCCTGGGCCAGGACGGTAGCGGTGGTGGTGCCGTCGCCCGCGACGTCGTCGGTCTTCTTGGCGACCTCCTTGACGAGCTCGGCACCGATCTTCTCGTAGGGGTCCTCGAGCTCGATCTCCTTGGCGATGGAGACACCATCGTTGGTGATCGTGGGGGCACCCCACTTCTTCTCGAGGACGACGTTGCGGCCCTTGGGCCCGAGCGTCACCTTGACTGCGTCCGCGAGCGTGTTCATGCCACGCTCGAGACCGCGCCGGGCTTCCTCGTTGAAAGCAATCAGCTTCGGCATAACTTCGCGATTCCTCACGCCTGAAGTCGGATGGACCGGTCGACGCCCGCGACGGACGACCCCCGCTGCCCGGCGAACCCTTCCCGCCGGCGTCAGGGACCTCGTCTACCCGATCCGCTGTCACTCTCGGACTGAGAGTGCTAACTCATGTTTAGCACTCGCCCCCCACGAGTGCAAGAACGCCCCCACCCCCTCCGAAAGGGCCAGGTCTAGACCGACCCACGTGGACAGGTCCGGCCATTGACCCGCCTTCTCGGCCCGGCCTAATCTGAGAAAACCTCGTGGGTGCGACGGGGTTTTGGCCGGAGTAGCGCGCAAGCGCTCTCCGGCCTCCCCCTTAACGCCGATTCGTCTGCGAGTCCTCCGCGGCGGCGACCCTCGCGATCGCAGACGAATCGGGGAGGGTGGGGGCATGATCGCCACCTGGCTCACCGACACCTTCGCCCTCGAGCACCCCGTGGTCTGCGCCCCGATGGCCGGCCCCGGCGACGGAGCGCTCGCCGCGGCAGTCAGCGCCGCGGGCGGGCTGGGCATGGTCGGTGTCGGCGCGGCCCGCACACCGGCCTGGGTGCGCGAGCAGGCCGCCGTCGCCGCGCAGGGCGGTGCGTACGGCGTCGGGCTGATGGCCTGGGCCCTCGAGACCGACGACGCCCAGCTGGACGCCGTACTGGAGGTCCGCCCCGCCCTGGTGTCGGTGAGCTTCGGGCGCTTCGAGCCGTTCGTGGCCCGGCTGCGCGAGGCGGGGATCAGCGTCACGACGCAGGTGGGCACCCCCGAGGAGGCACGGCGCGCCGAGGCCGCCGGGGTCGACCTCCTCGTCGTCCGCGGCGGTGAGGGCGGCGGTCACGGCCGCAACGACGTCGGCACGCTGCCGCTGCTCCAGGCGGTGCTGGACCACGTGTCGGTGCCGGTGCTCGCCGCCGGCGGGATCGGCACCGCGCGCGGACTCGCCGCCGTGCTCGCCGCGGGCGCCGCCGGGGCATGGGTCGGCACGGCGTTCCTGACCGCGCACGAGGCCGGCACCTCGGCCGCCGTACGACGGCTCCTGATCGATGCGGGCGTGGACGCGACGTCGTACGGACGGGTCTTCGACGTGGCGCTGCGGCTGGCCTGGCCCGAGGAGTACGGCGGGCGCGGGCTGCGCAACGCCTTCTTCGACCGCTGGCAGGGGAGGCTCGAGGAGCTCGCGACCGACGACGAGGCCGCGGCCGAGCTGCGGCACGCCCAGTCCGTCGGCGACCACGACACCGCCTACGTGTACGCCGGACAGGGCGCCGGACTGCTCACCGCCGAGCGCTCCGCCGCCGAGGTGCTCGAGGAGCTGGCCGGCGCCGAGGACCTGCTGCGCCGCTGGTGACGCTCAGGCGTCGGGGTCCGCCTGGTCCGGCGGGAAGCCGCCCGTGGCGATGGGGCCCCACCGCTCGACGGTGATCCGGATCAGCGACTTGTTCTGCGCACGCATCGCGTCGCGGTACTCGTCCCAGTCGGGGTGCTCCCCGGAGATGCAGCGGAAGTAGTCGACCAGCGGCTCGACCGCGTCGGGCATGTCGATCACCTCGGCGGTGCCGTCGAGCTGGACGTAGGGGCCGTTCCAGTCCTCGGAGTGGATCAGCATCGAGACCCGGGCGTCGCGGCGGGCGTTGACGGCCTTCGCGCGCCGCGGGTAGGTCGAGACGACGACCCGGCCCTCGTCGTCGACGCCGCAGGTGACCGGCGACATCTGCGGGCTGCCGTCGCGACGGTGCGTCACGAGGGTGCCGTTGTGGCGCGGGCGGACGAAGTCGAGCAGCTCCTCGCGCTCGACCCGGTCGGCGGTGGCGTAGGTGCGGGGCATGCCGACCACCCTACGAGCGCCGAGTCGGCGCGTCGGCTGGCCCCCATCCCGCCGAGTCGGCGCGTTGGCCGGCCCAAAACGGACATTCCCCGCACCGTACGGCGTCCCAGGGCGCACACTGACGCCATGAGGACCTGGATCGCGGCAGCCATCGCGGCGCTCGTGCTCGCGGGTCGTGCCCGCCGCAGCCGTCGTACTCACCTCCGACGACACGGAGGCGGCTCGGACGACCGAGACAGGTCGCTCAGGTCGTTCCGAGGCAGGGCCCCGCGGTCACGCCTGGGGCCAGCGCAAGGCCGAGAAGAAGCCCGGCAGGTCCGAGGCCGGCTCCCGAGCCGACAAGGACGCCGCCAAGGCAGAACGGCGCCGCGACCGCGGCACGCGCATCGACGCGGACCGCGCCGGCGCGATGGCGAAGCGGGCGCAGCAGCACGCGGACGGCATGAAGGCCTGGGCCGACTGCGTCGAGAAGGCCGCCGACGACGCGGCCGCGCGCACGGCCTGCGTCAAGCCGCTGCCGCCGGGCCTGGCCAAGCGCCGCTGACCTGACGCCGCCGCGCCGAGCGCCCTCGATCAGCCGCCGGCGACCGCCGGGATCACCGAGATCTGGGCGCCGTCGGGCGTCGGGGTGTCCAGCGACTGCAGGAAGCGCACGTCGTCGTTGCCGACATAGACGTTCACGAACCGTCGCAGCGCTCCCTGGTCGTCGAGGATCCGCGCCTTGATGCCGGGATAGCTGCCGTCGAGGTCGTCGAGGACCTCGGCGAGGGTGCCGCCCTGGGCGGCGACCTCGGAGTCTCCCCCGGTGTAGGTGCGCAGGATGGTGGGGATGCGGACGCTGACGCTCATGCGGGTCTCCTTGCTGCTGGTCACGCGGACGGGTCAGGCGATGCCGGTGGCGACGAAGGCGGCGTAGCTCGGCTCGATGGTGGCCGCGGGGGCGACCTGGCCGGCGACGGCGTCGAGGGTCTTCAGCCCGTGGCCGGTGTTGATCACCACGGTCTCGAGCGTCGGGTCGAGCTGGCCGGTCTCGACGAGCTTCTTCAGCACGCCGACGGTCGTGCCGCCCGCGGTCTCGGTGAAGATGCCCTCGGTGCGGGCCAGCAGCACGATGCCGGCGCGCACCTCGTCGTCGGTGATGTCCTCGACGGCGCCGCCGGTCGCGCGGCAGATGTCCAGGACGTAGATGCCGTCGGCGGGGTTGCCGATCGCCAGGCTCTTGGCGATGGTGTCCGGCTTCACCGGGCGGATCGCGTCGACGCCGGCCTTGTAGGCCACCGACACCGGCGAGCAGCCCGCCGCCTGGGCGCCGTACACCTTGTAGGGCTTGTCCTCGACCAGGCCGAGGGAGACCAGCTCCTGGAACGCCTTGTGCACCTTGGTCAGCTGCGATCCGGACGCCACCGGGATGACGATCTGGTCGGGCAGCCGCCAGCCGAGCTGCTCGGCGATCTCGTAGCCGAGCGTCTTGGAGCCCTCGGCGTAGTAGGGCCGCACGTTGACGTTCACGAACGCCCAGCCGTCCTCCTCGCCCGCGATCTCCGAGGCGAGCCGGTTGACGTCGTCGTAGTTGCCGTTCACGGCGACCAGGCTGTCGGTGTAGACCGCGGAGTTGACCTGCTTGGGCTGCTCGAGGTTCGAGGGGATGAAGACCACGGTCTTGATCCCCGCGCGGGCGCCGGCGGCGGCGACGGCGTTGGCGAGGTTGCCGGTCGAGGGACAGGCGAACACCTTGCTTCCGAACTCCCGCGCCGCGCTCAGCGCACAGGCCACCACCCGGTCCTTGAAGGAGTTGGTGGGGTTGGTCGAGTCGTCCTTGACCCACAGGGTGTCGATCCCGAGCTCGCGACCGAGGTTGCCGGCGCGCAGGAGCCGGGTGAAGCCGGGCTCCATGTTCGGGCTCTCGGCGATGTCGGTGGGCACTGGCAGCAGCGGCTGGTAGCGCCAGATGTTCTTCGGACCGGCCTCGATCTGCTCGCGGGTGACGGCCGGGAAGTCGTAGCCGATCTCGAGGGGCCCGAAGCACTCCGCGCAGGCGTACGACGGCCCGAGGGGCTGGGTCGCGCCGCACTCGCGGCACACGAGCTCGCGGGCATTGCCGAAGGCGCCGTCCCGCAGGGCCGGGGCGCCGGCTGCTCGGGGGGTCGAGTCGATCGTCTGGGTGCTCAAGGAGGCCTCCTTCTCATCTTCCCCGGAGGCCGGCTCTCGGCCCGGGACGGACTTAGCACCGTGACCGCGCGGTCGGGAGACCTCAGGAAAAGCTGGGACGTGCGGAGAGGTCGTGCGCGGCGGGTTGCCGGGGCTTCGTCGGGCCGTGTCCCTCTGCCCCTCTCGATGAGCGTTTCCAACCCTAGGTCGCCGTCTCACGATGTGCACACCGTGACCAGCATCCGAGATCGTTCGTCTCGCCCAGGCGGGGATCCGGCCGGCCGACGCGCCGACTCGGCGGGTTTGCGGCCAGCCGACGCGCCGACTCGGCGGGTTTGGCGGGGTCAGGCGGGGGCGGCCGCGGCGGCGACGAACCCCGCCAGCAGCTCCATCACGCCCCCCGGCCCGTCGACGACCACGTCGGCGAGGTCGGCGAGCGCCTCCTGCTCGTCGGAGGACGAGCAGACCAGCAGCGCGGGGAGACCGCGCCTCGCGCAGCTCGCGGACGGCCTCGAAGGCCTCCAGGTCGCCCAGGTCGTCGCCGGCGAACAGCACGCCAGCCGCTTCGTGCTCCGCGACGGCCGAGCGGACCGCGACCCCCTTGTGCATGCCGGGCGCCCGGACCTCCAGGACCATCCGCCCGGGCTCCAGCGACAGCCCGTGCCGGACCACCGCCTCCCCCAGGGCCTGCTCGAGCCGCTCGAAGGCGGCCTGCGGGTCGGCGAGCCGTCGCGTGTGCACGGCGATCGCCAGGCCCTTCTCCTCCACGTGCGCGTCCGCCGCGTCGTGCCGGGCCAGCAGGTCCGGCAGCTCGTGGTGGAACGCCTCGAGGCCAGCTGGCGGCTGCGGGGAGGTGAACTCCCGGGTGGCGGAGTCCCACCGCTCGTTGCCGTACTGCCCGTGCACGACGAGGTGGGCCCCGTCGACCAGCTCGTCGGCGACCTGCTCGAGGTGGCCGAGCTCCACCACCTGCCGCGCAGGCCGGCCGGTGATCACCACCACGGCGCGTACGGCGTCCGCCAGCGCCCCGAGCGTCGCGGGAGCGTCGGGGTGGATCACGGCCCGGGCCGGGTCGTCGACGATCGGCGACAGGGTGCCGTCGAAGTCGACGCCGACCACGACGCCGGGCGCGGCGGCCACCAGCGCGTCGTACCGGGACCGGCCCTGCTCGGTGCGAAACTCCATGGCGCAAGCCTGACAGACCGGGCGACGGGCGTCCGAGGCCTGTCGCGGACCGGTCAGCGGTAGTCGGCGGTGAGGATGACCGTCAGCCGGTCGCCGCGCATCGGCGCGATGGTGGGCCGGACCCGCTTGACCCCGAGGTCGCGTCCGAGCAGCTCGGCGGCGGCCTTGAGCCGGGCGGGGTAGTAGACGGTGCTGGCCTCGATGGTGCCGTACCAGTTGTCGGACCCGACGACCTGCCAGCCGGCGCCCTGGGCCCGGTCGGCGACCGAGCCGGCCAAGCCGCTGATCCCGGAGTTGTTGTAGACCTCGACGTAGGTCTCGCCGCGCTTGACCGCGGGCTTCTTCTTCTTGGCCCGCACGACCGGCGAGGGCGCCGTGGTGGTCGGGACGGGCTGCGCGCTGGGCGCGACGGACCGGGCGGGCTGACTGGCCTGGGCGGGCGGCGCCGGCTGCTTGGTCACCACGAAGGTGGCGCCGGCCAGCACGACGGCGGCGGCGGACAGCAGCGCCAGCGGTGAGGACAGCGCGAAGCCGCGCTCGCCACGAGCGCGGCCGAACAGCGGGTGCCCCGACACGACTAGACCTCGAAGCCCAGGCGGCGTGCGGACCGGGCGCGCTGACGGGCCGCGCGCAGGCGACGCAGGCGACGGACCAGCAGCGGGTCGAAGGCGAGGGCCTCCGGGCGGTCGATCAGCGCGTTGAGGACCTGGTAGTAGCGGGTCGAGGACATGTCGAACTTGTCGCGGACGGCCTGCTCCTTGGCGCCGGCGTACTTCCACCACTGCCGCTCGAACTCGATGATGTCGCGGTCGCGCTCGGACAGCTCGCTGCCGTGCGCGGGCTGTCCCTGCGGGAGGGCGTTGGCGGCGTCCGGTCCAGGCATGGGTGGCGACTCCTGTGCGCGGGTGGAGAGGGCGGGTCGAGCAGGCTGCGGACCCAGCATAGGCGACGAACGACACCGTTGTAGTTTCCCGCCCGGATCCCGCTCGGCGTTTCGCCTGCGGCCCCTCTTCCAGCACGATGGCGCCATGACGACCTCCACGCCCCCCACCGCAGACCTGCCGCCGCTCCAGGACGTGACCCCCGGCCCCCGTCGCGCCGAGCCGCTGCCTGCGGACCGGCCCGTCCGGTGGGGCATCCTGGCCACCGGCAAGATCGCCACCGGCTTCGCGCAGAACCTCGCGCTGCTCGACGAGTGCGAGATCGCCGCCGTCGGAGCACGGCGCCAGGAGTCGGCGGACGCCTTCGCCGCCGAGCACGGCGTCGCCCGGGCGTACGGCGACTACGGCTTGCTCGTGGCGGACCCCGACGTCGACGTGGTCTACGTCGCCTCCCCGCACGCGCTGCACCGCGAGCACGTCGAGCTGGCCTTCGAGGCCGGCAAGCCGGTGCTGTGCGAGAAGGCGATGACCCTCACCGCGGCCGACACCGAGCACCTGGTCGGGCTCGCCCGGGAGCGGAACCTCTTCTTGATGGAGGCCATGTGGATGCGCTGCAACCCGCTGGTGCGTCGCCTGCAGCAGCTGTTCGCCGCCGGGCACCTCGGCGAGCCGCGTCAGCTCCGGGCCGACCTCGGCTTCGTGGTGGACAAGCCGCCGACCGACCGGCTGCTCGACCCGGCCCTCGGCGGCGGCGCGCTGCTCGACATGGGGGTCTACCCGCTGACGTTCGCGAGCCTGTTCCTGGGCCAGCCCTCGACGATCGCCGCCGTCGCCTCGCTGTCCGAGGCGGGCGCCGACCTCGACCTCGCGGTCTCGCTGGGCTACGCCAGCGGCGCCGTCGCCGCGATCACCTCGACGATGACCGGCTGGTCGCCGCGGACCGCCTCGATCGCCACGGACACCGGGCGGATCGACGTACCCGAGGCCTTCCACCACCCGACCACCGTCACCTGGACGCCGCTCGGCGGTGACCCCGACTTCGCCGGTCCGCCCGAGCCCCAGCTGCTGCGGGAGGACGTGATCGGCACCGGACTGGCCAACGAGGCGCTCGAGGTGGTCCGGTGCCTGCGCAACGGCGAGACCGAGAGCCCGATGGTGCCGTTGGACGACACCGTCGCCCTGATGCGGCAGATGGACACGATCCGCAGCCAGGTGGGAGTGCGCTACGCCGCGGACCGATAGTCGCCGGTGGCGGATGCTCCCCGTCCGTCTGGGTAGGTTGAAGGGCGTGAGCCCGACGAGTCCGACCCGCACGAAGAAGCCAGCCGCGCAAGGCGGACCTCGTCATCGTCGCCAACCGACTGCCTGTCGACCGGGTCGTCAACGACGACGGCTCGGCCGCCTGGCGACCGTCCCCCGGCGGGCTGGTCACCGCGATCGCTCCCGTGATGCGCGCGAACGACGGCGCCTGGATCGGCTGGTCCGGCAGCGACGACGAGCAGATGGACCCGTTCGTCGAGGACGGCCTGTCGTTGGTCCCGGTGTCGCTGAGCGGCCAGGAGATCGAGGAGTTCTACGAGGGCTTCTCCAACGCCACCCTGTGGCCGCTCTACCACGACGTCGTGGCCAAGCCGCAGTTCCACCGCGAGTGGTGGGAGTCCTACGTCCGGGTCAACCAGCGCTTCGCCGACCGGGCCGCCGAGGTGGCCGCGGAGGGTGCGACGGTCTGGGTGCACGACTACCAGATGCAGCTGGTGCCGGCGATGCTGCGCGCCCAGCGCCCGGACCTGCGGATCGGCTTCTTCCTGCACATCCCGTTCCCGCCGGCCGAGCTGTTCTCGCAGCTGCCCTGGCGACGCCAGCTCCTCGAGGGTCTGCTCGGCGCCGACCTGGTCGGCTTCCAGCGCCCGGGAGCGGCCCAGAACTTCGTCCGGCTGGTGCGTCAGCGGGTCGGCCACAAGACCCACCGCGACCTGGTCTACCTCCCCGACGGCCGGGTGGTGCAGGCCGCGGCGTACCCGATCTCGATCGACACCCCCGGCCTGGACGCGCTGGCGCGCGAGGAGGCCACCGAGAAGCGCGCCGCAGGAGATCCGGGCCGACCTCGGCAACCCGAAGAAGGTGCTGCTCGGGGTGGACCGGCTCGACTACACCAAGGGCATCTACGACCGGCTGCGCGCCTTCGGCGAGCTGGTGCAGGACGGCGTGATCGACCCCGAGGACGCGGTCTTCGTGCAGGTGGCGACGCCCTCGCGTGAGCGGGTCGAGCAGTACCGCGTGCTGCGCGACGACATCGACCGACTGGTCGGCCGGCTCAACGGCGACCTGGGCCGGATCGGCCACCCGGCCATCCACTACATGCACACCTCCTACCCGCGCGAGGAGATGGCGGCCCTGTTCCGCGCCGCCGACGTGATGGTGGTGACGCCGCTGCGCGACGGCATGAACCTCGTCGCCAAGGAGTACGTCGCCTGCCGCTACGACGACCGTGGCGCGCTCGTGCTCTCGGAGTTCGCCGGTGCCGCCGACGAGCTGCGACAGGCGTTCATGGTCAACCCCTACGACGTCAACGGCATGAAGGACGCCATCGTGACGGCCATGGAGGCGGACCCCAAGGACCTTGCCCGGCGCATGAAGGCGATGCGGCGCACGGTCTCCGAGCACAACGTCAAGGACTGGGCGCGCAAGTTCCTCTCGGTGCTCGACGACACCCCTCCGCCGCACCAGAAGCGCACCCGGCCCTCGCGCGCAGGCTGAGTTCCGCAGAGGCCGCGACGCGTTACGGGCCCCCGGGATGCGGTCCGGTCCGCTGCTAACTTCTGCACATGGATCTGATCCCGAAGCCGGACCAGGTCGTCGCCGCGGCCGCCAACGTCGCCCAGAAGGTCTTCTACGGCGGCCTGGCCGACCTGCGCCCGATGCCGCGCACCCTGATCGACGAGGGCGTGCTGCGCGAGGTCTACCACTACCGGCCACGGGCCTCGGCCCAGGAGCACGGCGACCCGGTGCTACTGGTGACGCCGCTGGCGGCTCCCGCCCTCTGCTTCGACCTGCGGCGCGGCTGCTCTCTGGTCGAGCACCTGGTCGAGGCCGGGCGACCCACCTACCTCGTGGAGTACGGCGAGGTGTCCTTCGCCAACCGCAGCCTCGGCATGGAGCACTGGCTCGACGAGGTCGTGCCCACCGCCATCGCGGAGGTCAGCCGGCACGCCGGCGACCGGCCCGTGCACGTGGTGGGCTGGAGCCTCGGCGGCATCTTCGCGCTGCTGACGGCCGCCGACCGCCCCGACCTGCCGATCGCGTCGGTCACGACCGTCGGCGCCCCCATCGACGTCTCGCAGGTGCCGCTGGTCGCGCCGATCCGCCCGTTCCTGGGACTGGCCGGCGACCGGGCCGGCCTCATCACGCAGGCCTACCGCCTGATGGGCGGCGCCCCCAAGCCGCTGGTGAAGCGCGCCTTCCAGCTGTCCTCGTTCAACAAGCTGGTCACCAAGCCGCTGGCGATCGCGGCCAAGCTCGACGACGCCGACTTCCTGGCGCAGATCGAGGCGGTCGACCGGTTCACCGCCAACATGATCGCCTACCCCGGTCGCACGTTCGGGCAGCTCTACCACCGGCTGCTGCGCGGCAACCAGCTCGCCGGCGGCACGGTCACGCTCGACGACCGCGAGATCCGGCTGGCCGACCTCACCGCGCCGCTGCTCGCCTTCGGAGGCGCCAACGACGGCATCGCGCCGGTCGGGTGCGTGCGTCCCGTGGTCGACCTGGTCAGCGGCGTCGACGACGTGCGCTTCGAGGTGGTCCCCGGGGGCCACCTCGGCATGCTGACCGGTCGAGCGGCCCGTCGTACGACGTGGCGGATCCTCGACGAGTGGCTCGCCGCGCACGCCTCGGACGCGGCCCAGGAGCCGACCCCGACCGCGGTCCGCCGAGCCGCCGGCGCGAAGAAGGCGGCGGCCGCGCGGAGGGCCCCGGGTGCCCGGAGCAAGGCCCCGGCCAGGAAGACGGCCGCTGCCAAGAAGGCGCCCGCCCGCACGGCGTCGCGCGCCGCCATCGGCTCCAACCCGGACCGACGCTACGGCTCCGCCTCGAGCCGGGGGCTCGGGGCCGCCGGGGCTGCCAGGGCTGCCGGGGCTGCCGGGGCTGCCGGGGCGAAGAAGCCCGGGTGATCCTGGCCGCGACGCCGGAGGGCGCGACGATCAGCCCCGACTGGCGGCTCGCCGTCGTGCTGGTGCTGCTGGTGGCGGTAGGGGTCACCGCCTCCTGGCTCGGTGACCTGGGCGTCGAGCGCGACCACCTGACCGCGGCGCTGCGGGCGGTGGTGCAGCTGTCCGTGGTGTCGTTCGTGATCGCGGCGGCACTGCGCTCGGTGTGGCTCTCGTTGGCGTTCGTGCTGCTGATGTTCGTGGTGGCGACGATCACGAGCGGCGGCCGGCTCGGCGTGCCCCGACGTCAGGTCCCGTGGGTCGCGGGGGCGATCGCGGCCGGTCTGGTGCCGGTGCTGGCCCTGGTGCTGACCTCGGGCGTCGTGCCGTTCAACGGACCGGGGATCCTGCCGATCGCGGGCATCGTCGTCGGCGGGATGATGACCGCCGCGAGCCTGACCGGGCGGCGGGCGTTCGACGAGCTGACCGCGCAGGCCGGCAGCTACGAGGCCGGCCTGGCGCTCGGCCTGACCAGTCCGCAGGCCGCGCTGGAGGTCGTGCGGCCGACCGCCAAGGAGGCGCTCACGCCCGGGTTGGACCAGACCCGTACCGTCGGGCTGGTGACGCTCCCCGGCGCCTTCATCGGCGTCCTGCTCGGCGGCGGCACGGCACTCGACGCCGGCGCCGCCCAGATCCTGGTGCTGATCGGCCTGATGGCCGGTCAGGCGGTGACCGCGGCGGTGCTGCTGCGCCTGGTCGCAACCGCCCGGCTGGTCCGCCGCGACCTGGCCGGGGTCTACCCCCGATGAGGCGCCTGCTGCCGCTGCTGCTCGGGGTCGCGCTCCTCGCGTCCGGGTGCACCGGCTCCTCCGACGCCTCGATCGGCGGGCCGTCCGGTCCTGCGACGACGGCGGGACCGACGTACTCCTCCTACGTCGCGCTCGGCGACTCCTACAGCGCGGGTCCGCTGATCCCCACGACCGACCTGGCCGGCGGCTGCGCCCGCTCGGACCACAACTACCCCTCGCTGGTGGCGGAGCGGCTCGCGCTCGCCGACGTCACCGACGTGACGTGCAGCGGGGCGAAGACCCGCGACCTGACCCGGGCGAGCCACCCCTACCCGGAGTCCACGATCCCGGCGCAGCTCGACGCGCTCAGCAGCGACACCGACCTGGTGACGATCGGCATCGGCGGCAACGACCTGGACCTGTTCGGCACCCTGGTCACCACCTGCACCCGGCTGCGGGACACCGACCCCGCGGGCGACCCGTGCACCCGCGCCCTGGCCGACCGGACGCCCACGCTCGCCGGCACCGCCCGCACGATCGGCGACCGCGTCACCCGCGCGCTGCGCGAGATCAAGGAGCGCGCCCCCGACGCGACGGTCGTGCTGGTCGGCTACCTGCGGCTGGTGCCCGATCGCGGTACCTGTCGCACCCTGCCGCTGGCCCGGGGCGACTACGCCCAGGGACGCCGGATCTCCCTCGCCCTCAACGGCGCGCTCGAGAAGGCCGCCCGGCGCACCGGCGTCGTCTACGTCGATGCCTACGCGATGTCGGCCGGGCACGACATCTGCTCCTCGGACCCCTGGGTCAACGGCGCCCTCACCCAGCGCGAGAGGGCCCTGGCCTACCACCCCTTCGAGTCCGGGATGACGGCCGTGGCGGACGCCGTGGTCGCCCAGGTCACCCAGTAGCCCGCCCTCGCCCCCTTGTAACGCGGGGTTATGGACGCAGAAGCAGGCGCATACCCCTGGCAAACCGTCCATGCGCCTAGCAAAGCCGGGGCCGCGACCGCTCCCGCCCGCGTTGCATAGGGTCGGCGCATGAGCGCACTCGCAGGCCTCGTCGAGCGCGGACTCGTCGCGCCCGACTGGGCCGAGGCCCTGGCCCCGGTGGACGATCACCTCGGCGCGATGGGACGGTTCCTGCGCAACGAGATCGAGGCCGGTCGCGACTACCTCCCCGAGGGCGACGTGATCCTCCGTGTCTTCCAGCGACCCCTGGCGGAGGTGAAGGTCCTCGTCGTCGGGCAGGACCCGTACCCCACGCCCGGCCACCCGGTGGGCTTGTCGTTCTCCGTAGCGCCCGACACCCGCCCCCTCCCCCGCAGCCTGGTCAACATCTTCACCGAGCTGACCGCCGACCTCGGCTGCCCTCCGCCGAACAGCGGCGACCTACGACCGTGGTCCGAGCAGGGCGTGATGCTGCTCAACCGGGTGCTCACCGTCCGCCCCGGCACCCCCGCCTCCCACCGAGGCAGGGGCTGGGAGCAGGTCACCGAGCAGGCCATCGGCGCCCTCGCACGGCGCGGGGGGCCGCTCGCCGCGGTCCTCTGGGGGCGCGACGCGCAGTCGCTGAAGCCGCTCCTCGCACCCGTCCCCTGGGTCGAGTCGGCGCACCCGAGCCCGTTGTCGGCTCGGCGCGGCTTCTTCGGATCCAAGCCGTTCAGCCGGGTCAACGCGCTGCTCGAGAAGCAGGGCGGCGCTCCCGTGGACTGGCGCCTGCCCTGAGCCGTCGGGTCAGCAGGTGGAGTCGAGCCGCGAGCCCTCGATGCGATCCACGATGTGCCCGGCGATGCGCTCGAGGGCAGCGAGGTCCTCGGGCGACAGGTCCTCGAAGACCAGCGACCGGACCGTCTCCACGTGCCCCGGAGCCGCCGCGACCAGCGCCTGCCAGCCGTCCTCGGTGAGCTCGGCGAGCGTCACCCGGCGGCTGGTCGGCGACGGCGCCCGCGCGACGAACCCACGCCGCTCCAGCTTGCTGACGACGTGCGAGAGCCGCGAGAGGCTGGCGTTGACCCGGGCGGCGAGCGCGCTCATCGGCAGCCTGCGGTCGTCGCTCTCGGAGAGCATTGCGAGGCACAGGTAGTCGAAGTGCGTGAGCTCGGAGTCGCGCTGCAGCTGCGAGTCCAAGGCCGGAGACAGCTTGAGCACGACGCCGGCGAGGCGCAGCCAGGCCCGCTGCTCGTCCTCGTCCAGCCATCGCGTCATACGCTCAGCCTAGGCGGGCCGGGAAGGTCGCCGCGCCGGTTCGCCAACACCGGACACATCGCCCTGATCGCCCACCTCACGACCCCATGGGGTCCGGTGCGTCGCGTACGGCGACGTGGCGGCGCCTGGGCTGCCACGGATTACCAGGGGATGCAGCGAAACTTTCTCTGCCCATGGAGATATCACCGTGGGCAGCGAAAGATTCGCTGCATCCCCTGGTAAACGGTCAAGCCCCACGCGCGGCAGGATGGCCCCATGGGCATCTTGTCGATCCAGTCCCTGGTCGCCTACGGGCACGCGGGCAACAGTGCGGCCGTGTTCCCGTTGCAGCGACTCGGGCGCGAGGTCTGGCCGGTCATGACGGTGCACTTCTCCAACCACACCGGGTACGGCGCCTGGCGCGGGCCGCTGCTCAGCGCGCACGATGTCGCCGAGGTCATCGCCGGCGTGGAGGACCGAGGGGCGTTCGCGCAGTGCGAGGCCGTGCTCTCGGGCTATCAGGGCGCCGAGGACGTCGGCGCCGTGGTGCTCGACGCGGTCGCACGCGTGAAGGCGGCGAACCCGGACGCGATCTACTGCTGCGACCCGGTCATGGGTGATGTCGGACGCGGCATGTTCGTGCGGCCGGGGATCCCGGAGCTCATGCGCGAGCGAGTGGTGCCGGCCGCCGACGTGGTGACGCCCAACCACTTCGAGCTCGACTACCTCTCCGGGCGCGAGACGCACACCCTGGACGAGGTGCTCGCGGCGGCGGACGTCGTACGCGGCCAGGGACCGGGAACGGTGCTGGTGACCAGCGTGCTCACCGAGGACACGCCCGACGATGCGCTCGACCTGGTGGCCGTCTCGGCGGCCGGTGCCTGGCGGACGCGGACGCCGCGGTTGTCGATCGCGCCCAACGGCGCCGGCGACCTGACGGCAGCGGTGTTCCTGGCGAACCTGCTCGACGAGCGCGACCTGTCCACGGCACTGGCGCGCACCACGTCCTCGGTGTTCGCCGTGGTGCGCGCGACCGCGGAGGCTGGCGACCGCGAGCTGCGCATCGTGCAGACGCAGCACGCGATGGCCGATCCGGCGATGGAGTTCTCCGCCGAGCAGGTGCGCTGAGGGTCAGGCGTTCCAGCCGGCCTTGTCCACGCGCCGGTGGTAGTGGGTGCCGACCGAGCCGCCGAGCAGGGCGGCAAGGAGCGTGCCCGCCAGCACCACGACCGCGGCGATGATGCCGCCGGTGGTCAGCGAGTCCGAGGACACCGGCAGGCGCGGCAGGTTCACCCGCGACAGGATGTCGTACTGCTGGCCGAAGATCGCACCCAGCACGATCATCAAGATGGTGACGACGAAGCCGGTGAGCCACACGCCGAGACCCTGGCTGGTGCCGGAGAAGCGCGACATCCGGCCGGCGACGTACCCGCCGCAGTAGTAGCCGATCATCAGCACCACGAGGAGCACGATCGCCGCTACCAAGCCGATGTCGCCTGCGTTGGCGGTCGCGTCCGCCTGGGTGACCTGTGCGTTGCTGCCGACCGCGGCCGCGATCGCGCCGATGATGCCGGTGAGCAGCACGCTGACCGCGATCGCGACCAGCCAGCCGAAGAACGCGGCACCGGCGTTGAGCCCGCCGAACCGCTCCTTGCGGGCCTCCTGGGCGGCGGCGGTGTCGACCGTCTCGTCGCGGCGGACGTCTCGATGACCGTCGTGCCGTACGCCGCCGCGGGTTTCGTCGTGGCCGTCGTGCCGCGTGGGATCGTCGGTGCGTGCTGCCTCGTCGGTGGAGCGGGTCGATCGGCGGAACATGAGGTGCCTCCTTGCGGCTGCGTTCGAGCCGTTTGGAGCGGGGTACCCGTCCGGTGCAGGCACATGCCGATGATGCCGATCCCGGATCTTGGAGGTCACGATGGTGAGCAAGCAGCAGGTTGTCTCGTTCATCCGCGAACGCGGCGACTCCGCCCGCGCGGACGAGGCGGAGCGCGATCTCCCCGACGATCTGGAGCTGCCCCGCGACGAGGAGCAGGTGCTGAGCTACGGAGTGGACCCGAAAGACCTGGCCGGCGACGAGCCCGGCCCGGGCTGAGCGGGTCGTCGAGAGCTGGAGCCGCTTGTCAGGTTCGAACTGACGACCTTTCGCTTACAAGGCGAGTGCTCTACCAGCTGAGCTAAAGCGGCGCGGCGACCATCGTAGGAGATGCCGTCACCTTCCTCGTCGACACAACGGCGGGTGTGACCTGCATCATCGGGGCCGTCTCTGGGTACGACCCCAGGCACATCTGTTCAGCCAAGGAGGATTCGATATGGGTACCGACGACAAGGCAGCGAACAAGGGCGAGGGCATGCTCGGCAAGGGCAAGGAGATGCTCGGCGACACCACGGGCAACAAGGACCTGCAGGCCGAGGGCAAGAAGGACCAGAGCAAGGCCGACCTGAAGCAGGCCGGCGAGAAGGTCAAGGACGCCTTCAAGAACTGACCTGACACCGCACCGGCGCTGGGCCGGTCGACATCGGTACGCCTCACGCAGGCAACCGGACATGTCGGCCGGCCCTTGCCGTGTCTCACGCTCATCACCCCCGCGGTGACGGGCTCGGCGACCACGGGATCTGCCCCTAGGCTGTTGCCATGGCGCTCCGGATCGTCGCGACCAAGCCCAACCCCGCCCTGGTCACACTGCCCTGGCGACTCTCCCTCGACGAGTGGGGGGACGACGTGGTCGTCCCGCTCCCGCGCGGCATCTCGCGCCACATCGTGCGGATCGTCCGACTCGGCAGGGACGTCTACGCCGTCAAGCAGACGCGCGAGGTGTGGGCCTTCCGGGAGTATCGGCTGCTGCGCGACCTGCGCCGCCTCGGGCTGCCGGCCGTGGAGCCGGTCGGGGTGGTCAGCGGCCGCGAGGCCGACGACGGCGAGTTCGTCGAGCCGGCGCTCGTGACGCGGCACCTGCAGTACTCCCTGCCCTACCGGTCGCTGTTCAGCCACGGCCTCCCCCAGGAGAGCCTGCCCAAGATCGTCGACGCACTCGTCGTACTCCTGGTGCGGCTGCACCTGGCCGGCTTCTTCTGGGGCGACGTCTCGCTGTCCAACGTGCTGTTCCGCCGCAGCGCCGGCGAGTTCGCGGCCTACCTCGTCGACGCCGAGACCGGCGAGCTGCACGAGGTGCTCTCCGACGGCCAGCGGATGCACGACCTCGAAGTAGCGCTGACCAACATCTACGGCGAGCTGCTCGACCTGCAGGCGGGCGGGCTGCTCGGTGAGGACTTCGAGGCCGACGACATCGTGGAGCGCGTCGAGCAGAGGTACGACGGGCTGTGGCGCGAGCTCACGGAGACCGAGCAGTTCACCACCGACGACATGTGGCGGATCGAGCAGCGCATCGAACGCCTCAACGAGCTCGGCTTCGACGTCGACGAGCTCGACATCGTCACCGACTGGGACGGCGCCACCGTGCAGGTGCAGCCCAAGGTGGTGGAGGCCGATCACCATGCGCGCGACCTGCAACGGCTGACCGGGCTCGACGTCGAGGACAACCAGGCCCGACGGCTGCTCAACGACCTGGCGTCGTTCACCGCCCATCACGACCTCGGCGGCGAATCCCGCTCGATCGTCTCGCACCGATGGCTGACCACGGTGTACGAGCCGATCACCGCGATGGTGCCGCCCGCACTGCGCGGCAAGCTCGAGCCGGCCGAGGTGTTCCACGAGATTCTCGAGCACCGGTGGTTCCTCTCGGAGCGGAGCGGTGGTCCGGTGCCCACCGTCGAGGCCGCGCAGTCCTACATCGACACGGTGCTCTCCCAGCGTCCCGAGGAGGCGATCGCCGGCCCCGGCAGCTCCGGCCTGCTCTCGGCCGCGGAGGAGCTCGACGAGGTCGAGGCCCTCGAGTCGTGACTCATCTCCCGTTGACCCGGGACTCGTCCCCCGTTGACCCGGGGCTCGTCCCCTGTTGACCCGGGACTCGCAGACTCAGCGCGCAGCGAAGGCGTCCCTCAGGTCCCCGATCCAGCGCTGCCGTCCGGCGCGTGACAGCTCACCGACCTGGACGACGACCACCGTCCACCCGTGGTCACGCAGCCACTGGCGACGACGCCGATCCGCCTCGCGCTGTCCCTCGGTCCGACGGTGCCACTCCCCGTCATACTCGACGGCGATCCGGTGCTTCGGGTAGGCGAAGTCCAGGCGGAAGAGGGCGACGCCCTCGTGCTGGACCCAGTACTGCGGCTGTGGCGGCGGGAAACCCTCGTCATGCAGCACCAGCCGCATCCGACTCTCCCCCGGTGACTCCGAGCGGGGGTCGGCGAGCATGACGAGCGGACGCAGCCGTACGACGCCCCGCCGGCGCCGATACCGAGGCAGAGAGGCCACGAGCTCGCCGCGGGTGACGCCGTGCAGCCTCATGAACATGTCGAGAGCCGCGAGTCCGTCGCCGCGCGGCAGGAGGCAGCCGAGGTCGAGGGCGGTGCGCAACGGCGTCGTGACCGGGACGCCGCCGATCCGCATCACGTCGTACGGCGCCAGGTCGCGTTCTCCGCCGCGGCACTCGGGACGGTCGATGCGGGAACGACCACGCAGCACCACGGTCTCGACGGGAGGGAGCACCTCGAGCTCGTGGTAGTCGAAGATGTCGACGCCGTGCAGCCAGGCCGCAGTCCGGTCACACAGCACACTGCCCGGCGTGACCACGAGCCGGGCGGCGGCGACGCGATGCTCGATGGTGTCGGGCTCGTCGTTCCGCTGGTAGACGTTGCGCATCACCCGCCGGACGACGAGCTCCTTCGTCAGCCGGTCGAGCATGCGTGCCGGCACGCCGCACTCGAGCGCGGCGGCGGAGGTGAACGGTCCGTGCGGCAGGGAGGTGGTCATGGCACGACCGTCGGCGCATGGGCGCAGTGGCGCAGGCTCGACCTCGCCCCTTGTGGACAACCGCTCCCCAAGGCCGGCTGTGGACAAGACCCGGGTCAACCCGAGACAAGACCCGGGTCAACCCGAGACAAGACCCGGGTCAACCCGAGACAACACCCGGGTCAACCCGAGACAAGACCCGGGTCAACGGGGGACAAGACCCGGGTCAGGCGCGCGCCTGGGCGATCGCGTAGAGCGTCACCGAGGCCGCGACGCCGGCGTTCAGGGACTCCAGGCTGTTCACCATCGGGATGCTCACCAGCTGGTCGCAGGTCTCGGCCACCAGCCGCGAGAGGCCGCCGCCCTCGGAGCCGACCACCACCACGAGCGGGCCGGCGGCGAGGTCGAGGTCGGGCAGGGAGACGTCGCCGTCGGCGGCGAGACCGACGACCATCAGCCCGGCCTCCTGGTAGGCCTTCAGCTGCCGCACCAGGTTGGTGGCGTGCGCCACCGGCACCCGCGCGGCCGCGCCGGCGGAGGTCTTCCACGCCGAGGCGGTCATGCCGGCCGACCGGCGCTCGGGGACGACGACGCCGTGGGCGCCGAAGCCGGCGGCCGACCGGACGACGGCCCCGAGGTTGCGCGGGTCGGTCACGGAGTCGAGCGCGACGATCAACGGCGGCTCGCCGAGCTCGGCGGCCCGGTCGAGCAGGTCGTCGGGATGGGCGTACACGTAGGCCGGGACGCGCGCGGCCAGCCCCTGGTGCACGGCGCCATCGGTCAGTCGGTCGAGCTCGTTGCGGGTGACCTCCATCAGCGAGATGCCGCGGTCGGCCGCCGTGCGGAACGCCTCGCGCAGCCGCCCGTCGCGCTCGGCGCCCTCGGCGACGTACACCGCGGTCACCGGCATCGCCGCACGCAGCGCCTCCACGACCGAGTTGCGCCCGGCGATCCACTCGGCCTCGCCGCTCTGCTTGGCCTTGCGCGGTCGGGCGCTCGTGGACTTCTCGGCCCGCTTGGTCTTCTTGAAGGCGACGTGGTTGGGGCGGTCCTTGGCCTTGGGCGTCGGACCCCGCCCCTCGAGACCGCGCTTGACCCGGCCGCCGGACCCGGCGGTGGGATTGCCCTTGCCGGTCTTCTTGATCGCCCCACGGCGTGAGGAGTTGCCAGCCATCAGATTCCTTCGGTTGCTGCAGTCGGGTGGTGCTTCACAGCGACCACGTGGGGCCCTGCGCGGTGTCCTCGAGCTCGATCCCGGCGGCCTTCAGGCGGTCGCGGATGGCGTCGGCGGTGGCGAAGTCCTTGGCGGCGCGGGCCTCGGCGCGCTGCTCCAGCAGCGCCTTCGACGAGTACGTCGATCGCGGCGGCCTGCTTGGTCGAGGAGGGGCCGGAGCCGCCCGGGGACCAGGACGGGTCGAGCGGGTCGACGCCGAGCACGGCCAGCATGGCGCGCACCGAGGACGCGGCGCCGCGCAGCGCAGGAGTGTCCCCGCCGGCGAGCAGCTTGTTGCCCTCGCGGGTGACCTCGAAGATCGCGGCGACCGCAGCCGGGGTGCCGAAGTCGTCGTCCATCGCGGCCTCGAAGTCCGCGCACCGGGTGCCGAGCGTGACCTCGCCGACGACGGACGCCGCGCGGGTCAGGAAGGACTCGACGCGCGCGAAGCCGGCCGCGGCCTCGTCGAGCGCCTCGAAGGAGAACTCCACGTGGGAGCGGTAGTGCGCGGCGACCATGTAGAACCGCAGGTCGATCGCGCGCACCCGCTCGAGCACCGCGGGCACGACGAGGGAGTTGCCGAGCGACTTGCTCATCTTCTCGCCGGCGGTGGTGATCCACGCGTTGTGCATCCAGTACGACGCGAAGCCGAACCCGGCGGCCCGCGACTGTGCCTGCTCGTTCTCGTGGTGCGGGAAGCGCAGGTCGACGCCGCCGCCGTGGATGTCGAAGTCGGCGCCGAGGTACTTCAGCGCCATCGCCGAGCACTCGATGTGCCAGCCCGGCCGGCCGCGGCCCCACGGCGAGGGCCACGCGGCGGTGTCGGGCTCGCCGGCCTTCTGGCCCTTCCAGAGCGCGAAGTCGCGCGGCTCGCGCTTGCCGCGCGGGTCGGCGTCGGCCGCGGCCTCCATGTCGTCGATGCCCTGGTGGGTCAGCTCGCCGTACGCCGGCCAGGACCGCACGTCGAAGTACACGTCGCCGGAACCGTCCTCGGCCGCGTAGGCGTGCCCACGTGAGATCAGCCGCTCGATCAGCTCGACCATCTCCGGGATGTGGCCGGTCGCGGAGGGCTCGTAGGTCGGCGGCAGCACGTGGAGCGCGTCGTAGGCGGCGTCGAGCTGGCGCTCCATCGCGTAGGCGAGGTTGTACCAGGGGCGGCCCTGCTCGGCCGCCTTGAGGAGGATCTTGTCGTCGATGTCGGTGATGTTGCGGATGAACGTGACCTCGTAGCCACGTGCGGTGAGCCAGCGGCGCAGCACGTCGAAGTTCACCGCCGACCGGACGTGGCCGACGTGCGGCTCGGACTGCACCGTGAGCCCGCACAGGTAGATCCCGACGTGCCCCGCGCGCAGCGGGGCGAAGTCGCGGATCTCGCGCGTCGCGGTGTCGTAGAGCCTGATCGTCACGGGGCTATCGTATCGGCGCAGGTCACCGGGGATTGCGATGGGAGGACGAGACGTTGCGCCGTGCGCGCGTGGGTGCGGGCGCCGCTGCTCGCCGCGCCTCCCCGCCACGTCCTGCTGACGGCGTGGCGTGGTGACGACCTCGCGCTGGGCACGCACCGTGGCACGGTCGTCGAGGACGGCGAGCTGCGGTTCGGCGAGCCGGCCGGGCTGCTGACCTATGCCGACCCGTACGCCGGAGACGCGGCGGCGGGCCCGACGTCGTACGAATGGGCCGACTGGACGTCGCCCGCGGTCGATCCGGGCTTCCAGGCCACCGCCGTGCTGCCCTCGTGGAACGCCACGACCCCCGACGACGGGTGGCTGCGCGTGGAGGCCCGACGGCCGCGGGTCGGCGCCGAGCGCGTCTGGTCGCCGTGGTTCACGCTGGCCAACTGGGCCGACGACGACCGCACGATCCACCCGACGTCGGTGCCCGGCCAGGACGATGCCTTCACGCGGGTCAGCACCGACGTGCTCGATGCGGTCGGGGAGACGACCTGGTCATCGGCCCAGCTGCGGGTGACCTTGGTCCGGCCCGTCGGGAGCGAGTCCCGCGCCCCGCCTGCGGATGGCCTCCCTGATGGTGTCGCAGGTGCCGTCCGACGCTCCGGAGCGATGCCTCCCCCGGCGGCGAGGGCTGGGGGGTGGAGCTGCCGGTGCCGGCCTTCTCCCAGCAGCTGGACCGCGGCGACCACCGGCGCTGGGACCGATGGCGGCCAGAGCTGGTGCTCGCCCACGTCGGTGGCGATGCTGCTCGCCTTCCACGACCGGCTTCCCCCTCCGGCGGAGCATGCCTGGGTCGAGGACTCCGTCCCGCAGCCGTTCGTCGAGCTGGCGGCCCGTCGGGTCTTCGACCACGCCTACCACGGGGCGGGGAACTGGGCGTTCAACACCGCCTTCGCGGCCCGGCCGGGCGTGCGAGTCGTTCGTCACCCGGCTGCGGTCGCTGACCGAGGCCGAGCGGTTCCTCGTGGCCGGGCTGCCGCTGGTGGCCGAGCGTGGCGTTCACCGCGGACACCTTGCACGGCGCGGGCTACGGCACCGAGCGGCCACCTGCTCGCGGTGGTCGGCTTCACCCGCGACGGTGACGTGATCTGCAACGACCCGGCCTCGCACCAGCTCCCCAGCAACGACGACGTGCGGGTGGTGCTGCGACCGCGACCGAGTTCGAGCGGGCCTGGCTGGGATCGTCGGGCGGCATCGTCTACGTCGTGCAGCCGGACGACGTACGCCTGCCGGACCCCGCGTGCCCGAGCCGGAGCCGCAACTGGTGACTCAGCCGGCGGTGAAGGACACGGTGTGCCAGCCGGTCGCCCCGTCGGGCACCACGTCGGCGCGCGACGGCGGTCTGGGTGTAGCCGGACCGGTCCGTGGCGCGGACCGCGAGCGTGTGCGCGCCGACGGGGCACGTCGAGAGTGCCGGCCCACTGCACCCAGGTGTCGTCGCCGGGCACCCGGCCGAGCTCGGCCTCCTGCCAGGCGTCCGCCGTCGAGGCGGTACTCCACCTTCTCGACCCCGGTGTGCTGCGCCCAGGCGTGGCCGCCGACCCGGACCGCGCCCGTCCTCACCTGGTCGCCGTCGCGGGGCACCTCGACCCGCGACTGCGTCTTCACCGGCCCCTTCGCCGACCAGCCGCGGTCGGTCCAGAAGGCGCGAGAACCGGTCGAAGCGGGTCACCTCGAGGTCGACCAGCCACTTGGTGGCGGACACGAAGCCGTAGAGCCCCGGCACGACCATCCGCACCGGGAAGCCGTGCTCGACGGGCAGCGGCTCACCGTTCATCGCCACCGCGAGCATCGCGTTGCGGTCGTCGCGTGAGCGCCTCGAGCGGGGTGCCGCAGGTCCAGCCGTCCTGCGGAGGTCTGCTTCACCGCGTCGGCCTCCGGCTGGACGCCGGCCTCGCGCGAGCAGGTCGGCGACCCGGACGCCGCTCCACCAGGCGTTGCCGATCAGGTCGCCGCCGACCTCGTTCGACACGCAGCACAGCGTCACCCAGTCCTCGGTCAGCTTGCGGCCGACCAGCTCGTCGGTAGGTGAGTCGTGAGCTCCTGGTCCACCAGGCCGTGGATGCGCAGCGCCACTCGTCGGGGTCGACGGTCGGCACCACGAGCGCGGTGTCGATCCGGTAGAAGTCGTCGTTGGGCACCCGCCAGGGCGCGAGCCCGGCGACGTCGAGCGTCGGCGCCCGCCGGGACCGTCGCCGCGGCTCACGGGCAGCCGCAGCCAGAGCGCGGGCCGTCTCGACGGCCCGACGGGCCCGGCCCAGCAGGCGACTGCCTGCCGGCCACGACCAGCGCACGCCACGGCGACGCCGCCGGCGCTGAGCAGGAACCGCCGACGCGACGGGTCGCCGCCGAGGTCCCGGCGCGGTCCCGGGGCTGGCCGCGCGGCGGTCGCCGAGCCCGCGGCCTCGCGGCCCCGGCCGAGGAAGTCCAGGAGCCACGACCCAGACGACCACGCCGACAGCCAACGGCAGCAGCGAGACGCGGCGTGAAGCCGGGCCGGTCAGCGGCGGCCGAGCAGCGCGATCGCGGCCATCGCCCAGAACACCAGGTGGCCGCCAGACCGTGCGCCGCGCGGCCAGCACCCCGGCCAGGGCACCGAGCGCGGCGATCGCGACGCGGTCACCCCGGCGATCAGGATCGGCTTGTCGTTGCGGCCGACCAGCCGGATCAGCGCCTCGGCGACCGGCCCGGGCGTGAGCGCGATGACCGTCTCGGCGACCGCCTGCACCGGGGTCGCCCGCGCGTGCAGCAGGCGGTCAGGGCAGGCTCGCTGCCACGCCCGCGAGACCGGCCACGGCTCCCGCGACGGCCAGTCGCCCCGCCGAGCGGTCGGGGTAGGCGGGTCCGTCGGCTGCTCGATGCTCACGTCTCCATGTTCGCGCAGCCGACCCTGACCGGATGGGCCGCCGCACGCCGATGCGGCATGATCGGCCCGGTGAGCACCCAGGCTCCCGCCGCGTCGGCATCGGCACCGACGTGCACCCGCTCGCGGACGGCGGTGCCGCATGCACCTGGCCGGGCTGCACTTCCCGGACGAGCCGCAGGGCCTGGCCGGGCACTCCGACGGCGACGTGGCCGCGCACGCGTGCTGCGACGCGCTGTTCTCGGCGGCCGGGCTCGGGGACCTCGGCAGCAACTTCGGCACCGCCGAGCCGCAGTGGGCGGGGGCCGCGGGCGTCGCCCTGCTCGCGGAGGCGGCCCGACGGGTCCGCGACGCCGGCTTCGAGATCGGCAACGTCGCCGTGCAGGTCATCGGCGACCGGCCCGCGGATCGGCCCCCGCCGGGCGGAGGCGGAGGCGGCGCTGTCCGCGGCGGCCGGGGCACCGGTGACGGTCTCGGCCACGACCACCGACGGCCTGGGCCTCACCGGCCGCGGCGAGGGAGTCGCGGCGGTCGCGACGGCGCTGGTCGTCCCGGCTGCTGAGCGGCCGATCCGCGTCGATCCCCGGCCTGCGGCCTCGGACCGCCTACGGCTGCAGACCGCGGCCGACGTGCACGACCCCGTCGACGACCCGCACCGCGTACGACGGCACGCTGACCGCCGGGTCGTCGAGGCACGACGCCGGTGCGCAGGTCGAACGCCTGCCGGCGCGCCGGGGAGGCCACGAACGGGCACGTCGCCGCGCCAGCCCGACGATCCCGCGGCCGAGCACCGGTCACGCGGCTGAACGGGTCGTGGTTGCCGACGGCGTAGACCTGTCCGTCCTACGTCCGGAACACCGCGACCGCGTGCCCGCGGACCAGGGCGGTGACGCCACGCTCGACCGGCAGCTCGTCGAGCTCGCAGACCGTCGTCCAGGCGCCGTCGCCGACCGGCTCGGCGGTGATGGCATCGGTCTCCTCGGTCGCCCGCCGACGCGTAGGGACCGGACGTTGTCGGCGCGTGTGCGGCCGTGTTACGGCCGGGAAAACCCTCGGCGCCGCCGTCCCGGCTAGGCTCGGCCCGTGCAGCCCCGACCCGGACCCTCCCCCACCGCCGTCGTGGTGGTCGGCCGCCGGCGCCGGGCGCCCGGGTCGGCGCCGAGGTCAACAAGGTGCTGCTCCCGCTGGCCGGCCGTCCGGTGCTGTGCCTGGGCGCTGCGGCAGCCGCCTGTCGCTGCCGTACGTCGACCAGATCGTCGTCGTGGTCCGCGCGAGGACCGAGGCCGCGGTGCGGAGGCTCGTCGCGGCGGCACCTCCCGCACGACCGGCAGGTGCAGCCGTGGTGACCGGCGGGGCCGACCCGGCACGCCTCGGAGTGGCGGGGCCTGGCCGCCGCTGCGGGACGACGGTCGAGCGCGGCGGCAGGTCGAGGTCGTGCCGTCCACGACGCGGCCCGCCCGCTGGCCGACGCGGCCCTGTTCGACGCGGGTCGTCGACGCGGCCGCTCGTGCACGGCGGCGCCGTTCCCGGTCCGTCCGCAGCCCGGCGCTGGCTCGCGACCGGGCCTCCGGCCGGCACGTGCGCCGGGCTGGTCGGCGTGCAGACCCCGCAGGCGTTCCGGGCCGGGCCGCTGCTCGCGGCCTACGCCCGCGCCGCGCGACGGCTTCGCGGGCACCGACACCGCGGCTGCGTCAGCGGCCTACACCGACCTCGCCGGTGCGTCGTGCGTGCCGCGCACCGGCGACGAACCTCAAGGTCACCTTCCCCGAGGACCTGCCGAGCTCGCCGCGCGGCTGCTGGGCGCGGCTGCGAGCCGGTCGGAGGCTAGCCGATCTCAGACCGGCGCCAGCGCCTCGAGCAGCCGCAGGTCGGAGGGGTCCACGCACGCGCCGGGCGGTGGCGGGCGCGGCCAGCGTGCCGCACGGGGACCCGCTCGGCGAACCAGGCGACCAGGTCCGTGACGCCGCCGACCTCGCCCAGGTCGCCGTCGAGTCGACGCCGGTGGGCACCAGCGCCGGCCAGCACCCCGGCCGGCACCACCACCGGTGAGGTGACCGCGACCAGCGTCAGAGCGCTCGACGGTCTTCCCAGCTGGACGGCTCCCCGTCGCGTCGGACCCGCCACGAGGGCCCGGACCGTGTCGGTGACCGGCCGGCACGCCGACGGCGACCTCGCCGTGCCGGCACCGCCTCGGCGAGGACCGTGCGCAGGAAGTCGACGGGCGTCCCGGGGCACAGCGGGTCGTGCACGACCAGCGTCGGCCTCGCGTCGCCTGCACGGCCTGCCCACGTGGTCCCGCAGGTCCAGCAGCCGGGCGCCGGTGTCGCCCAGCGCCCAGGACGCCACCGCGACCAGCGACTCGCCGTGCAGCAGCTGGAACGGCAGCGCGGCCGCGCCCGCCGAGCGGGACCAGCCCGACCGTCGTACGACCCGTCGCCGTCCCAGGTGTCGTCCGCGGAGCTCACGGCGGCATCGGTCGGCAGCTCACGGAGGTCCAGCCCCGCACTGGGCCGGCACGGGGCAGGCTCGGCCGACGGACCCCGGCGGGTGCCGGGGAACGCAGAAGCCCCCGGCACGAGGTGCCGGGGGCTTCTGCGGTGTCGAGCGTGCGGTGCTGCCTCAGGAAGCGAGCACCTCGTCGAGGAGCGTCTCGGCCTTGTCCTCGTTGGTGTGCTCGGCCAGGGCCAGCTCGGAGACCAGGATCTGCCGTGCCTTCGCCAGCATCCGCTTCTCGCCGGCCGAGAGGCCCCGGTCACGCTCGCGGCGCCACAGGTCGCGCACGACCTCCGCCACCTTCATGACGTCACCGGAGTGCAGCTTCTCGAGGTTCGCCTTGTAGCGGCGGGACCAGTTGGTCGGCTCCTCGGTGTGCGCGGCGCGCAGCACGTCGAAGACGCGGTCCAGGCCCTTCCTTGTCCACCACGTCGCGGACCCCGACCAGGTCCAGGTTGCAGGCGGGAACTCGAACGACGAGATCCTGCTGTGCGACGATGCGGAGTACGAGGTACTCGCTTGTCCTCGCCCTTGATCTGCCGCGTCTCGATGTCCTCGATGACCGCTGCGCCGTGATTTGGGTAAACAACCGTTTCGCCGACGGTAAATGTCATGTGCTAAGTACCCCTTCCTAGGTGACTAGTATAACACGTCCCCGACCCACCCGATCCGCGTTTGCGCAGGTCAGAGGCCGAATCAGGGCTTGACACAGCGTGGATCCGTGTGCCTGCGCGAGGTCGCACCGGCCCGATCCGAGGGGTTCGGACAGGGCCGATGCGGTCGAAGTGCGGTGCCTCTGGCGCTTCCTGGTCGATACTGCGACACATGAGGTTCGACAAGCAGCGCGGACCCGCTGCTCTCGCTGGTGCTCGCAGCCCGTCCGCTGCGGGTGGCGGCGTCGGCGGCGGCGGCTCTCAGCGGCGGCGGCGCTCTCGGGCCGGACCGGCCTGGAGTGCCTGCTGGTCGCGGCCACGGTGCTCACCGGAGCGGCGACGGTGGGCTGGGTGGGCGCGGTCGTCGACCGTGAGCGAGACCGCAGGGCGGGGCGCACCGACCGACCCGTCGCGATGGGCCGGGTGGAGCCCGGGACCGTCACGTTCGCCACCGCCTGCGCCGTGCTGCTGCTGGTGCCGCTCTCGATGGCCAACGGCACCGCCGCCGGGCTGGCCTTCCTGGCCGCGGTGCTGAGCCTGTGGCTCTACCACCTCGCGCTCGCGCGCACCGTGCTCTCCCCGCTCCCCTGGGCGGTGAGCTTCGGCCTGCTCCCCGCCTTCCTGTCCTACGGGGGTCTCGGCGGCGGACTGCACGGCGGACCTCCGACGATCGCGATGACCCTGCTGACCGCGCTCCTCGGCGTCGGGCTGCACGTCCTGGCCGTGCTGCCCGGGCTCGTCGGGGACAACGAGACCGGGGCGCGGCACCTGCCGCTGCGGATCGCGCTGCGGATCGGAGCGGCCCGACTGCTCTGGATCGCCACCGCCGCTGACCGCGGCCGCCGCCCTCGGGATCGTCGTCACCGCCTTCACCGTCGGCCTGCGCCAGTAGCGTCGAGCCGTCCCACTAGACTGCTGCGCGATCCGCCTGCCGCCCGCCAGCCCCGAGGACCGAGTCGTGAACGTTCGTCGCAGCATCGCCGCCGCAGCCGCCGTCCTCGCCGCGCCCGCGCTCTCGTCGTGCGGGGTGAGCTTCGGGGCCCCGACCGACCAGGTCTACAACCCCACCGTCGGGGTGGACGACCGCTCGCAGCCAGGTCGACGTGCTCAACGCCCTGATCGTCGTCCGACACCGCCGGCAGCGGCACCGTCGTGGCCACGCCTGGTCAACAACGACCAGGTCGAGGACGACCGGCTCATCGGCATCGCCGGCGGGGGTCGCGACCCGGATCTCGAGGTGCAGGCCGGGGGCGAGACGACCGTCCCGGCCGGCGGGCTGCTCAACCTCGCCGAGGACGGCACCAACTTCGCCACCGGCGAGCGGGTCGCCGCCCGGCAACTTCGTCGAGGTCACCTTCACCTTCGACCGGGCCGGACCGGTCGACGCTCGACGTCCCGGTGGTCAGCGCCGACAACCCGGTCTACGCCGACGTGCCGCTGCCGTCCGGCTCCTGAGCCGACGCCCTAGGCTGGTCGCCATGACCTACACCCTGGTCCTGCTCCGCCACGGCGAGAGCGAGTGGAACGCCAAGAACCTGTTCACCGGATGGGTGGACGTGGCGTTGACCGAGAAGGGCCGCGAGGAGGCCGCGCGCGGCGGCTCCCTGATCGCGGAGGCCGGTGTGCTGCCGGACGTGCTGCACACCTCGGTGCTGCGGCGCGCGATCTCCACCGCGCAGCTCGCGCTGGACGCCGCCGACCGGCACTGGATCCCGGTGAAGCGCTCGTGGCGGCTCAACGAGCGGCACTACGGCGCCCTGCAGGGCAAGGACAAGAAGGCCACGCTCGAGGAGTACGGCGAGGAGCAGTTCATGCTCTGGCGCCGCTCCTACGACACCCCGCCGCCGCGCATCGAGGACGACGACGAGTGGGCGCAGACCGGCGACGCCCGCTACGCCGACCTCGCCGACGAGATCGTGCCGCGCACCGAGTGCCTCGCCGACGTCGTGGACCGCATGCTGCCCTACTGGTACGACGCGATCGTGCCCGACCTGCGGGCCGGGCGGACCGTCTGCGTCGCCGCGCACGGCAACTCGCTGCGCGCCCTGGTCAAGCACCTCGACGGCATGTCCGAGGAGGCCGTCGTCGGGCTCAACATCCCGACCGGCATCCCGCTGGTCTACCGGCTCGACGAGCACCTGCGGCCGACGCAGCGCGGCGGGGAGTACCTCGACCCCGAGGCCGCCAAGGACGCGATCGCCGCGGTGGCCAACCAGGGTCGCTGAGCCGGCCGGCTACAGGTGGTCGACGGCCGTCAGGGTCTCGCCGGTCACCAGGTAGACCACGCGGCGGGCCAGCGAGACGGCGTGGTCGGCGATCCGCTCGTAGTAGCGGCCGAGCAGCGCGATGTCGACGGCCGGCTCCACGCCGTGCGGCCAGGAGTCGTCCAGCATCACCTGGAACGACGAGCGACGCAGCTGGTCCATCTCCTCGTCGTCCTCCTCGAGCCGGATCGCCCCGTCGACGTCGCGCTGGTCGATGATCCCGGCGACCGTGCCGACCATCTTCTCCGCGACCGTGGCCATCCGCTCGATCGTGGGGACGATCTCGTGCGGCACCGCGACCTGCGGCACCCGCAGGCGCGCGACCTTGGCGACGTGCACCGACAGGTCGCCCATCCGCTCGAGGTCGGCGACCATCCGCAGGCCGGCGACGATCGTCCGCAGGTCGCTGGCGACCGGCTGCTGCAGGGCAAGCAGGTCGAAGGACTTGCGCTCGATGCGCTCGCGGGCGGCGTCGATGGCGGCGTCGTCGGAGATGACCTGCTCGGCGATCTCGGCGTCCGCCGTCAACAGCGCCACGGTGGCACGGGAGACGGCCGTCTGGACCTCGTAGGTCATGGCGACCAGGTCGTCCACGATCGTATCGAGCTGGTCGAAGTAGGCATCACGCATGCGGTGAACGCTAGAAGCCGTAGGTGAAGCCCCGGCGACCCGACGACGACAGGGCGTGAACGCCAGGTGAACAGTCGCCGAAAGCGCAGGTCAGGACCGGTCCACCGGACGAGTGGGCGGTGTCGGCGTGCGTACGATCGGGGAGTGGACAGTACGACGCAGGCCCTCGTGTTCGCGCTCATCGGCGCGGTGCTCGGGGCCGGCGTGATCCTCGCCTGGCGCGTCAGCGAGGCGCAGCTGCACCGGGCCGATGCCCCCGAGGAGCCCGCCGTGCCCCCGGCGATCGCGTCCGTGCTGAGCGTGCTCCGCTCCTCCGCGCTCGTCGTCGACGAGCAGGACGAGGTGCTCAAGGCCTCGGCGCCGGCGTACACCTTCGGGCTGGTCCGCGGCAACCGGGTCGCCGTCGAGGAGCTCGCCGACCTGGTCCGGCAGGTGCGCCGCGACGGGCAGATCCGCGAGACCGAGCTGGTCGTGCAGCGCGGGCACGCCGTCGCCCCCCTGCACGTCACCGCCCGCGTGGCGCCGCTGAGCAGCCGGCTGGTGCTCGCCCTGGTCGAGGACCGCACCCGCGAGCGCCGGGTCGAGGCGATCCGGCGCGACTTCGTGGCCAACGTCTCCCACGAGCTCAAGACCCCGGTCGGCGCGCTCAACCTGCTCGCCGAGGCCGTCGAGGAGGCCGCCGACGACCCGGAGGCGGTGACCCGCTTCGCGGGCCGGATGCAGAAGGAGAGCGCGCGCCTGTCGCGACTGGTGCAGCAGATCATCGAGCTGTCCCGCCTCCAGGGCGACGACCCGCTCGAGGACCCGCAGTCCGTGGACGTCGACGCCACCGTCGCCCGCTCCATCGACCAGTCCACGATCGACGCCCAGAGCCGCGCCATCTCCGTGCTGCACAACGGCGAGCGTGGCCTGCAGATCCTGGGCAACGGCGACGAGATCTCCCTGGCGCTGGGCAACCTGGTCGCCAACGCGGTCGCCTACTCCCCCACCCACAGCCGCGTCGTGGTGGCCGCCAAGGCCAACGAGCTGATGGTCGACCTCACGGTCACCGACCAGGGGATCGGCATCCCGCCGCACGAGATCGACCGGATCTTCGAGCGGTTCTACCGCGTCGACCCCGCGCGGCACCGCTCCACCGGCGGCACCGGCCTGGGCCTCTCGATCGTCAAGCACGTCGCCGCCTCGCACGGCGGCGAGATCCGCGTGTGGTCCGTGGAGGGGCAGGGGTCGACGTTCACCCTGTCGCTGCCGCGCCGGCTCTCCGACACCGGCACCACACCGCCCCCCGCACCCACCCAGGAGGCGTCGACGTCGTCGGCACCCCAGCCCGCCCAGGAGGCAAGCCCGTGACCCGAGTGCTCGTGGTCGAGGACGAGGAGAGCTACAGCGACGCGCTGGCCTACATGCTGCGCAAGGAGGGCTTCGACGTCTCCGTCGCCGCGACCGGGCCGGACGCCCTCGCCGAGTTCGACAAGACCGGCGCCGACATCGTGCTGCTCGACCTGATGCTGCCCGGCCTGCCCGGCACCGAGGTGTGCCGCCAGATCCGGCAGACCTCGACGGTCCCGATCATCATGGTCAGCGCCAAGGACGCCGAGGTGGACAAGGTGGTGGGGCTCGAGCTCGGCGCGGACGACTACGTCACCAAGCCCTACTCCCCCCGCGAGCTGGTGGCCCGGATCCGGGCGGTGCTGCGTCGCGGCGCCGACGTCGAGCTCGCACCTGCGACCCTCGAGGCCGGTCCGGTCCGGATGGACGTCGAGCGGCACGTCGTGACCGTGCACGGCTCCGACACCAAGCTGCCGCTCAAGGAGTTCGAGCTGCTCGAGATGTTCCTGCGCAACCCCGGTCGGGTGCTCACCCGCGGGCAGCTGATCGACCGGGTGTGGGGCTCGGACTACGTCGGCGACACCAAGACCCTCGACGTGCACGTGAAGCGGCTGCGCGCCAAGATCGAGACCGACCCGGCGACGCCGAGCTACCTGGTCACCGTGCGCGGGCTGGGCTACAAGCTCGAGACCTGACCGCCACCTCTAGCGTGACGCCATGACCACGTCTCGTCCCAGCGCGCTGCCGATCGCGGCGATCGCGCTGACGCTGCTGCTCTGGGCGTCCGCCTTCGTGGCGATCCGGCACCTGGGCGACTCGTTCACGCCCGGAGCGCTCTCGCTCGGCAGGCTGACGGTGGGATCTCTGGCGCTCGGTGTGCTGGTCGTGCTGCGCGGCTGGCAGCCGCCCCGCCGGCGCGACTGGCCCGGGCTGGTCACGATCGGCGTGCTGTGGTTCGGGGTCTACAACGTGGCGCTCAACGCGGGCGAGCGACGCGTCGACGCCGGCACCGCCGCGATGCTGATCCAGCTCTCGCCGGTGATCGTGGCCGTCCTCGCCGCGGTGTTCCTCAAGGAGCGGGCCACCCCCGCCCTCGGGGTGGGGCTGCTCGTCGCCTTCGGCGGTGTCGTGGTGATCGCGACGTCCACGTCCGGGGCCGGTGACCGCGACCCGCTCGGCGTCCTGCTGTGCCTGGTCTCCGCCGCGGCGTACGCCGTGAGCCTGATCATCCAGAAGCCGCTGGTCTCGAGGCTCTCCGGCATCCAGGTGACCTGGATCGCCTGCACGGTCGGCCTCGCGGCCTGCCTGCCGTTCGCGGGTCAGCTCGTCGGGGACATCGCGGCGGCCAGCACCTCGGACCTGCTGTGGGTGCTCTACCTCGGGCTGTTCCCGACGGCGGTCGCGTTCTCGACGTTCGCCTTCGCGCTCTCGCACATGAGTGCGGGCAACCTGGGCGTGACGACCTACCTGGTGCCGCCGATCACGGTGCTGCTCAGCTGGCTGTTCCTCTCGGAGGTGCCGCCCCCGATGGCGTACGTCGGCGGGGCGCTGTGCCTCGTGGGCGTCGCGCTGACCCGCCGCAGGCCGCGCACCCGTCGACGCGATCGGGCCGCCGCCGTCTGAGCGTGCTCAGCCCTTCTCGAGCCAGCCCCGGAACGCCTCGAGGTTCTTCGTCGACTCCCCCCGGCTGGTGCGCCACTCCCACTCCTTGCGGATGGACGTGGCGAAGCCGAGCTCCAGGATCGTGTTGAACGACTCGTCGGCGTAGGTCAGCACGGCGCCGAGCAGCCGGTCCAGCTCGTCCGGCGTCACGGCGGCCAGCGGCAGCCGCCCGTCGAGGTAGATGTCGCCCACGGCGTCCACGGCGAAGGACACCCCGAACATCTTCAGGTTCTTCTCCAGCAGCCACCGGTAGACCCGCTCGTGGTTCTCGTCGGGTTGGCGGGCCACGAAGGCGTGCACCCCGAACGCGTGCTCGCCGACGTCGAGCCGGCACGGCGTCTGCAGCTTCTTCTCGCCGGGGAGGTCGACGGTGAAGCGACCCTCCGCGATCTCCTGCCAGGCCAGGTCGGAGTCACCGAGCGTCGTGCGCACCGTCTCGATCGCTGCCCGGCGCTCGGTCACGCCCGGGTCTCCGCCAGGTCCAGGCGCATCGAGCGGGCCGCGGCGCGGTAGACCTCGAGCGTGCGGTCGGCGGTGCGCTCCCACGCGAAGTCCGCCGCCTGGCGCACGGCGCCGGCCGAGAGCTCGGCACGCAGGGACGGCGCGTCGACGATCCGCTGCATGGCGTGGGCGTAGTCCAGCGGGTCGTGCCCCTCGACGAGCAGACCGGAGACCCCGTCGCGCACGACGGTGGTCAGCCCGCCCACGGCAGCCGCCACGACCGGCGTACCGGCGGCCTGCGCCTCGACGGCGACCAGGCCGAAGGACTCGTTGTAGGACGGCACGCAGACCAGCGTGGCGGCGGCGTACCAGTCGGCCAGCACGGACTGCGCGACCGGCGGCACGAAGCGCACCACGTCGGCGATGCCGAGTGCGTCGGCGAGCTGCGCGAGCGACTCCGGGTGCTCGAGTCCGCTGCCCGACGGGCCGCCGACGACCGGCACCACCAGGCGGTCGCGCAGGCCGGGGTCGCGATCGAGCAGCAGGCGTACGGCGTGCAGCAGCACGTCCGGCGCCTTGAGCGGCTGGATGCGCCCGGCGAACATCAGCACGACCGCGTCCGGCGCGATGCCGAGGCGGTGCCGTGCGCCCGTCGCGGGCCGGAAGACGCTCAGGTCCACGCCGGGATGCACGACCTCCACGCGGGCCGGGTCGGCGTCGTACAGCTCGAGCAGCTGCTTGGCCTCGATGTCGGTGTTGGCGATCAGCATGTCCGCGGCGTCCACGACCTGCTCCTCCCCGATCACGCGGGCGCTCGGCTCCGGGGTGTCGCCGGCCGCGAGGGAGGCGTTCTTGACCTTGGCCATCGTGTGCATCGAGTGCACCAGCGGCACGCTCCACCGGTCGCGGACCAGGGCGCCGACCTGGCCGGAGAGCCAGTAGTGCGAGTGCACGACGTCGTACCAGCCCTGGTCGTGCCGGGCCTCGGCGCGCAGCACCTCGCGGGCGAAGACGCACAGCTGGCCGGGCAGCTCGCCCTTGGGCAGGCCCTCGAAGGGGCCGGCCGGGACGTGGTGGACGGTGACGCCGGGGAAGGCCTCCACGGTCGGCGGCAGCGCGCTGGACGTCGCCCGCGTGTAGATCTCGACGCCCAGGTCGCGCGCGGCGAGGCGCTTGGCCAGCTCCACGACGTAGACGTTCATGCCGCCGGCGTCGCCGGTCCCCGGCTGGTCGAGCGGGGACGTGTGGACGCTGATCATCGCGACCCGCCCATGGCGGGTGCGCGGGCTCGGCCCAGCGAATGGCTCAGGGGTCAACGGCGGCACACCTCCAGGTCCCCCAACCTCGGGAAGGCCACACCTATTCCGGACGATCTCCCGTGCGCCCCCGCTGCGGTGCGTCAGCGGGCCGCGCGGCGGCCGTGGACCGGCGGTCGGTGACCAGCGCCGCCCTTCTGGCTCTGGCGACGCTCCCGCCGCAGCACCGGCAGCGCGACGGCCAGGGCGAGCAGCCCGGCGACGAGCACCGGCAGGTGGTCCGCGGCGAAGGCATCGCTGACCGCCACCCACACCGTGAGAGCCAGCGCGGGGGTCGCCACGCAGACCACCGCACGCAGCCAGCGAGGAGCGCGGTCGACCAGGGAGTAGCCCAGCGCCGCGAAGGCGATCACGAAGCACACCAGCCCGATCGCGAGAACCGCCACGGGGACGTCCCCTCCCCAGCCGACCAGCGCCCCGACGAGCCAGACCAGGCCGCCGAGCACGGCTGCCAGAGCGCCCGCACGGGTCGTGTTCATTCCGCGAGTGTGCCGCGTCACGAGCGAGTTGTCAGGTCCGCACCGGTTCCTCCCCCCGGGGCGACCGCGCTTAGATGGAGGCATGACCACACGCACCGCCGTCGTGACCGGCGCCAGCAGCGGCATCGGCGCCGCGACCGCCCGCCACCTCGCCTCCGAGGGCTTCCACGTCTTCTGCGCCGCCCGCCGTCTCGACCGGGTCCGGGCCCTGGCCGACGAGCTCGGGGGGACCGCCGTCGACTGCGACGTCACCTCCGAGGAGTCGGTGCAGGCGCTGGCCGAGCAGGTCGGCGGCACGCTCGACGTGCTCGTCAACAACGCCGGCGGCGCCTTCGGGGCCGCCCCGGTCGCCGAGGCCTCCAGCGACGACTGGCGCGCGATGTTCGAGGTCAACGTGATCGGCCTGATGCAGGTCACCCGGGCCCTGCTGCCCGCGCTCGTCGCGAGCGGCGCCGGGGTGATCCTCAACGTGGGGTCGACCGCCGGCCGGATCGCCTACGAGGGCGGTGGCGGCTACACCGCCTCCAAGCACGGCACCCAGGTGGTCAGCGAGACGCTGCGCCTGGAGCTCTGGGACCAGCCGGTCCGGGTCTGCGAGATCGCGCCCGGCATGGTCAAGACCGACGAGTTCGCCCTGGTGCGCTTCGACGGGGACCAGGCCAAGGCCGACGCGGTGTACGACGGGGTGGCCGAGCCGCTCACCGCCGACGACGTGGCCGAGGCGATCACCTGGATGGTGACCCGGCCGTCGCACGTGAACATCGACGAGCTCGTGATCCGCCCGCGCGCGCAGGCCGCACAGCACAAGGTGCACCGCGTCCCGCCGCGGTGACCCCAGCGACCGTTGAGTAGGCGCTCGTGCTCCGTTGAGTAGGCGCTCGTGCTCCGTTGAGTAGGCGCTCGTGCTCCGTTGAGTAGGCGCTCGTGCTCCGTGGTCGCGGGCCCGTGGCCGGATAGCCGGCTATCGTCCACAGCCCCGCGGATCCGCCCACCCTCCCCAGTTCGTACGGCGACCGCCCGCGTCCCCGGGCGCAGCGGCCAGCGTGGTCGCCATGCACAGACCGCCCGTCGTCCCCACGACCCCGTTCACCCCGGCCATGGCCCGCGCGGCCGGGATCTCGCGCAAGCGGCTCGACGGCCTCGTCGACGCGGGCGAGGTGCGTCGGGTGCTGCGCGGGGTCTATGTCGCCGGCGTCGTTCCCGACACGACGGCGATGAGGGCGGCCGCCGCCGCACTGGTGCTGCGCCCGTTCGTCGTGGTGTGCGACCGGACGGCGGCGTGGCTGCACGGCGTGGACACCTTCGACTTCCACGAGCTCGAGATCCTGCCGTCGCTCGAGACCTCGGCGTTGCGCGGCTGCAGCCGCACCCGCCGTACCGGATGCAGACCCGGGGTCCGCGACCTGGCGCCGGAGGACGTCATGCGGGTGGGCGACGTCAGCGTGACCACGCCGCTGCGGACCGCGCTGGACCTGGCCTGCCACCTGTCGCCGCGTGACGCCCTGGCGGCACTGGATGCCTTCATGCGCCACCACGACGTGACCCGGCCTCAGCTGCGACACGAGCTGGTGCGCTACTTCAGACGCCGCGGAGTCGTCCAGGCCCGCCGACTCGTGGCGCTCGCGGACGCACGCGCGGAGTCACCGGGCGAGTCGTGGACCCGGCTGGTGGTCGTCGACGCCGGCCTGCCCGTGCCCGAGCTGCAGTGCTGGGTGCAACATGAGGGACGCGACCTGTTCCGTCTGGACCTGGCCTATCCCCGGCACCGCATCGCCATCGAGTACGACGGTCGGCAGTTCCACGAGTCGGCCGAGCAGCGGGCCCACGACCTGGCGCGCCGCACCTGGCTGCGCGAGCACGGCTGGACCGTCATCGTGGTCACCAAGGACGACTTCAGCCCGGCCGCGATCGACAGGTGGACCAGCGAGATCCGGGACGCTCTGAGCGCCGCTCGTAGGGGCAGAACCGCCTACTCGACGGAGCACAACTGACCACTCGACGGGTCAGTCACCCCCTCGAACAGGGGGCGGCGAGATCACCAGGGACGCGAGCCGCTGCAGCTCGGGGGTGAGGTCGCGCTCGCCGACGACGACGTGCTGCCCGTCGACGCGGAACGTGTAGACGAAGCGGTCCGGGGAGGGCCGGGTGGGTGCCACCGCGCGGAAGTCGATCCGGTCGAGCAGGGTCTCCAGCTCGGGGGTCAGCGGGTCGTCGCCGAGACGTGCCTCGCCGCGCTGCGTGATGCCGGCGAAGCCGCCCGAGCGCGTCACGGTCACCACCCGCTCGCCCACGGGTGCCGGCGCCGGGGTGGGCGTGGCACCGCCGACGCCCACCTGCTCCCACGCCGCCCGCACCGCAGCGGCGGCGTCGGACGAGACGTCCTCGGCGGCCCGCACCGTCGCGGCGGCGAAGCCGGCGAAGTCGATGTCGGCCGAGATGCCGGAGGTGA
This sequence comes from uncultured Actinomycetota bacterium, assembly GCA_963845655.1. Taxonomy (GTDB): domain Bacteria; phylum Actinomycetota; class Actinomycetes; order Propionibacteriales; family Nocardioidaceae; genus Nocardioides_B. The sequence continues at coordinate 396,844 of CAWJTB010000006.1, forward strand.
GCGCGGCGTACCAGATCCGGCCGGCGCCGTCCCAGGACTGCCCGCCCATCGCGACGGCCGCGAGGTGGAACGCCTTGTTGGGGATGCCGGAGTTGGTGTGCACGCCGCCGTTGTCCTCGGTGGTGTCGACGTAGTCGGCCATCGTCGCGACCTGCGGGTCCCGGCCGAGGGCCGGGTCGTCGTAGGCGGTGCCGGGCGCGCTCATCGAGCGCAGCGCCCGACCGTTGACCGCGGGCAGGAAGATGCCCTCGCCGATCAGCCAGTCGGCCTCCTCGACGCTCTCGCCCAGCAGCCGCTGCTTGAGGCACGACCCGAAGACGTCGGCCACCGACTCGTTGAGCGCGCCGGACTGGCCTTCGTAGGTCAGGTCGGCGGTGTACTGGATGACCGCGTGCGCGAGCTCGTGGGCGAGCACGTCGACGGGCTTGGTGAACCGGTCGAAGACGGTGCCGTCGCCGTCGCCGAAGACCAGCTGGGTGCCGTCCCAGAAGGCGTTGTCGTAGTCGCGCTCGTAGTGCACGGTCACGACCACGGGCGCTCCGCGACCGTCGAAGGAGTCGCGACCGTAGACCTCGGAGAACAGCGCCAACGACGCCTCGACGCCGGCGTAGGCCTCGTCGACGGCGACGTCACCGGACTCCGGGTCGCCGGCCGCTCGGACCGGGTCACCGGGCAGGACCGTGCCGTGGTGGGCGTCGTGCACGGTGAAGGCATGGGTGTCCGCGTCGAGCGGGAGCGCACCGGTCACCCGGCGCCGGTGCCGCATCGAGGCGTCGACCCGCAGGGTGCGTGCGGAGCACGCGCCGGCGGAGTCCTCCGCACGCAGCGAGGCGATCCGCTCGAGGAGGAACGGCGGCACGAAGGAGCACGAGGTCATGCACCCAGGTCTATGCGAGAGCACCGACAGAAGCAACGGCCCTGTGACAGACTCCCTCCCGTGTTGAGCATCGGACTCGTGGGCGGCATGAGCTGGGAGAGCAGCCTGCAGTACTACAAGCTGCTCAACCTCGGCGTGGAGCAGCGGCTGGGCGGTCTGCACTCCGCTCGCACGGTCATGGCCAGCGTCGACTTCGCCGAGCTCACCGAGCTGCAGCGCGCGGAGCGCTGGGACGACGTCGCCACGCTGCTGTCCACCGCGGCGAAGGGGCTCGAGTCCGCCGGCGCCGACGTCCTGCTGATGTGCACGACCGCGTTCCACAAGGTGGCCGACCAGGTGGCGGGCGCGGTCGACCTGCCGTTCCTGCACCTCGCCGACGTCGTCGCCACGGCCGTCAAGGCCCGGGGGCTGAGCACGGTCGGGCTGGTCGGCACGTCGTTCACGATGGAGGAGCCGTTCTTCCTCGACCGGCTCGCCTCGCACGGCCTCGCGGTCGTCGTGCCCCCCACGGCGAGCCACGCCGGGATCAACGAGATCATCTACGGCGAGCTCGTGCACGGGAAGGTCCTCGACTCCTCCCGCGACCGCATCGTCGGCGTCATCGACGACCTGTGGGACGCGGGCGCGCAGGGCGTCATCCTCGGCTGCACCGAGCTCGAGCTGCTGGTCAAGCAGGCCGACGCCAACATCCCGGTGTTCCCCTGCACGACCCTGCACGTCGAGGCCGCGCTCGACGCCGCGATCGGCTGAGTCCCGGCGCGCACGAAGGTGCGTCCCACCTTGCCGATGCCGTGCTCAGCCCGCTCCCCCGGTAGACTGGCCCCCGGACGTCATCCCTCCTGGTCGCCGCTCGCGACCGATGCGCATGACGGAACCCCCCGACTCCACCGACGAAAGCGACACCGTTCAGTCATGCCTGCCTCCCGCTCCGACCTCCGCAACGTCGCGATCGTCGCGCACGTCGACCACGGCAAGACCACCCTGGTCGACAAGATGCTCTGGCAGGGCGGTGCGTTCGGCGAGCACCAGCACGTCGACGAGCGCGCGATGGACTCCGGGGACCTCGAGCGCGAGAAGGGCATCACGATCCTCGCGAAGAACACCGCCATCCGCTACACCGGCGAGGCCGCCGCGGGCGTCGAGGGCGGCGCGATGACGATCAACATCATCGACACCCCCGGGCACGCCGACTTCGGTGGCGAGGTCGAGCGCGGCCTGTCCATGGTCGACGGCATCGTGCTGCTCGTCGACGCCTCCGAGGGCCCGCTCCCCCAGACCCGCTTCGTGCTCCGCAAGGCGCTCAACGCCGACCTGCCGGTCGTCCTCGTCGTCAACAAGGTCGACCGCCCCGACTCGCGGATCAGCGAGGTGGTGGACGAGACCTACGAGCTGTTCATGGACCTGCTCGACGACTCCCACAGCCAGGACGCGCTCGACTTCCCCGTGGTCTACGCCTCCGCCAAGGCGGGCCGCGCGAGCACCACGATGCCCGAGAACGGCTCCCTGCCCGACAGCGAGAACCTCGAGCCGCTGTTCAAGACGATCATCGACACCATCCCCGCCCCGACGTACGACGAGGGCGCGCCGCTCCAGGCACACGTGACCAACCTCGACAGCTCGCCGTTCCTCGGCCGTCTCGCGCTCGTGCGGGTCAAGCAGGGCACGCTCAACAAGGGTCAGCAGGTCGCGTGGATGAAGCGCGACGGCACCACGACCCGCGTGAAGATCACCGAGCTGCTCGTCACCGAGGCCCTCGAGCGCAAGCCCGGCGAGTCTGCCGGTCCGGGCGACATCGTCGCGATCGCCGGGATCCCGCAGATCATGATCGGCGAGACGCTGGCCGACCCCGACAACCCCGTCGCGCTGCCGCTGATCACCGTCGACGAGCCCGCCATCTCGATGACGATCGGCACCAACACCTCCCCCCTCGCCGGCCGCGGCCAGACCAAGAACACCAAGGTCACCGCGCGCCTGGTCAAGGACCGGCTGGACGCCGAGCTCATCGGCAACGTGTCGATCAAGGTGCTCCCGACCGAGCGACCCGACGCCTGGGAGGTCCAGGGCCGAGGCGAGCTCGCCCTGGCGATCCTGGTCGAGCAGATGCGACGCGAGGGCTTCGAGCTCACGGTCGGCAAGCCCCAGGTGGTCACGCGCGAGATCGACGGCAAGCGCCACGAGCCCGTGGAGCGGCTGACGATCGACGCCCCCGAGGAGTACCTCGGCACGATCACCCAGCTGCTCGCCGTCCGCAAGGGCCGCATGGAGCAGATGACCAACCACGGCACCGGCTGGGTGCGGATGGAGTTCCTGGTCCCGGCCCGAGGCCTGATCGGCTTCCGGACCGAGTTCCTCACCGACACCCGCGGCACCGGCATCGCGCACCACGTCTTCGAGGGCTACGAGCCGTGGGCCGGCGAGATCCGCTCGCGTGCGTCGGGCTCGCTCGTCGCCGACCGGTCGGGTGCCGCCACGGCGTACGCCATGACCAACCTGCAGGAGCGCGGGATCATGTTCATCGAGCCGACCACCGAGGTCTACGAGGGCATGATCGTCGGCGAGAACTCCCGCGAGGACGACATGGACGTCAACATCACCAAGGAGAAGAAGCAGACCAACATCCGCTCGGCGACCTCGGACAACTTCGAGAAGCTGATCCCGCCGCGGAAGCTCTCCCTCGAGCAGTGCCTGGAGTTCTGCCGCGAGGACGAGTGCGTCGAGGTCACCCCCGACACCGCCCGGATCCGCAAGCTCGTGCTCGACGCCGGCCTGCGCGGCCGCAGCGCGGCCCGGGCGCGCAAGGGCTGACGCACCCCACCCGATCGCCCGCCGGACTGACGAGCGCCACTAGGCTGGCGGTCCCGGACCGGGCGAAGCGAAGGGGGAACATGGAGTCGAACGCGCGCGCGACGGTCTCCGTCGCTATTCCGGTCTACAACGGCGAGTCTTTCCTCGCCGAGGCGCTCGCCTCCGTCGCCGCCCAGTCCGCACCACCCGACGAGACTCTCGTCTTCGACAACGCCTCGACCGACCGGACCCGCGACATCGCGGGCGGCGTGCTCTCACCGGACGCGATCCGCACGTCGTCGGTGAACCAGGGTGCCGTCGGCAACTTCAACCGGGCAGTGCGCGAGTCGAGCGGCGAGTACTTCGCCTGGCTGGCTGCCGACGACCGATTCAGTGCGCGCTTCCTCGAGCGCACCGCCGAGGCCCTGGCGCGCAACCCGCAGGCATCGGCGTGCCTGCCTGCCATCCAGTTCATCGACCCCGACGGAAGGCCGAAGGGGCAGCAGCGCGACGCCGATCTGGCGTCGGACGACGCCGGGATCCGGTTGCGTTCGTTCCTGCGGCGGCCCCGTTGGACGGAGTCCTACTGCCTCTACCGGCGGGAGGCGCTGCTGGCGTCGCCCCTCTTCACCGACGCGTGGGGCGCAGACGTGCTGCTCACGTGGTGGTTCATGCTGCGCGGCCCGCTGATGTTCCTCGACGAGCCGCTCTACGAGTACCGCATCTATCCGGTCAAGGTGGCGGCCGAGGTGGAGGCGGGGCTCAATCCGGCCAGGCCGGCTCAGCAGTGGCGGATGACCCGGTTGTGGCGTGACCTACGGCGCGCGACGTACGCCCCGGACGTGGATGCACAGGTCGCCGCGCTGGCCCGCCGGGAGCTGCTGCTCGCCCTCGCGGATCGTCACTGGGTCAAGCACCTGGCGTGGGACGGTTGGATGTTCCTGCAGACGGTGCCTGGCCTTGCCTGGACCGAGCGGCTCTGGCCGCTGAGAAGGGAGTCCCCGTGAAAACCGTCATCCTCGCCGGTGGCCGCGGCACGCGCCTGTCGGAGGAGACGCGCGTCATCCCGAAGCCCATGGTCGACATCGGGGGGCGGCCGATCATCTGGCACATCATGAACCACTACGCGCGATTCGGCTTCGTCGACTTCGTGATCGCGCTCGGCTACAAGGGCTACGTGCTGAAGGAGTACTTCGCCAACCAGCTGCTGCACGAGTGCGACATCTCGGTGGATCTGGCCAGCGGCAGCGTGAAGTACCTCTCCCGCAGCCAGACGGACTGGCGGGTGACACTGATCGACACCGGCGCGGAGACGATGACCGGCGGGCGACTCGGGCGTCTCTCCGGGCTGCTGACCGAGCGCTTCCTGCTGACGTACGGCGACGGGCTGGCCGACGTCTCCGTCGACGAGGTCATTCGCCACCACGAGGCCACAGGCTCCCTGGCTACCGTCACGGCGGTGCTTCCCCCGCCGCGCTTCGGGTCGCTCGCGATCACCGACGGCCGCGTGACCAGCTTCGACGAGAAGCCCGTCGACTCTCGTGCGCGCATCAACGGCGGCTACTTCGTCGTGGAGCCAGAGGTGCTCGACCTCGTGAGCGGTGACGCCTCGATCTTCGAGGCCGACGTGCTGGCCGCGGTCGCCGAGCGCGGTCGGCTCGCGGCCTACGAGCACAACGGCTTCTGGATGCCGATGGACACCCTGCGCGAGCGCGACGAGCTCAACCGGATCTGGGAGACGGGCCAGGCTCCATGGGCCCGATGACCGAGCTGACCCCGCGCGGGACCACGGTCTGCCGGGGCTGCGAGGCCGCCGAGCCTGTATCGGTCCTCGACCTCGGTGCGCAGCCGCTGTCCAACGAGATGGCTCTGTCGCAGACCGCTTCAGATCCCACCTTCCCCCTGCACCTGCGGATCTGCCGCGCCTGTGGCCTCGGCCAGATCGGCGAGTATGTCCTGCCGGAGCGGATCTTCGGCGCCGACTATCCCTACCTCTCGAGCGTCAGCACCTCGTGGCTCGAGCACGCCGGGCGCTACGTCGCCCACATGCACGAGACGCTCGCCCTGGGACCGCACGATCTGGTCGTCGAGATCGCCAGCAACGACGGCTACCTGCTCGCGCAGATGCAGAAGTACGGCGTGCCGGTCCTCGGCATCGAACCCGCGGGCGGCGTCGCCGAGCTCGCTCGGGCTCAAGGCGTGCCGACGGTCTCGGAGTTCTTCGGTCTCGCCACCGCACGGCGGCTGGTCGCAGTGCACGGGCACCCACGGCTCGTGACGGCGAACAACGTGATGGCCCATGTCCCCGACCTGCAGGATTTCGTGGCCGGGCTGGCGCACCTGTGCGACGAACAGACGGTGGTGACGGTGGAGAACCCCTCCTTTCTGACACTGCTGCGGGAGACGCAGTTCGACACGATCTACCACGAGCACTTCTCCTACCTCACCGCGCATGCGGTCGCCGATCTGGTGTCGCGCCACGGCCTGCAGCTCGTTGAGGTCGACCGACTGGGCACCCACGGAGGTTCCAACCGCTACTGGATCACCCGGGCCGGCGCACGCCCGGTCGACCCGAGCGTGCACGACCTCGTCGCCGAGGAGCTTGCAGGGGGCCTGCTCGAGGAGGCGATCTGGACCGACTTCGCACGACGTAGCCGGTCCGCCATCGACGGTCTCCGCGTGTGGCTCGACGAACGACACGCAGCCGGGCGGACGGTCGCCGGCTACGGCGCCGCGGCGAAAGGAAACACGCTGATGAACGCCGCAGGCGTGCGATCTGACGACCTCGTCGTGGTGGTCGACGGCAGCCGGGCCAAGCAGGGGGCGTTCCTGCCCGGCACGCACGTCCCCATCGCCGCTCCGGCAGACCTCGCTGCCCATCGACCCGACGACGTGCTGATCCTGCCGTGGAACATCGCGCACGAGATCACACCGCTCGTGCAGCGGCTCGTCCCTGGTGCGACGTCGTGGACCGCCGTACCCAGCATGCGCCGGGTCGGATGACCCCCGAGGCAACCCGGCTCCGTGGTGTCACCCTGCTGCGCGGGGTGCGCTTCCGAGACGAGCGCGGCTCACTGAGCAAGCTCGTGGTCGTGGCGGAGGCACGGGCGGCAGGTATCGACCTGCAGGTCGAGGAAGTCGTCACGACCGTCAACGTCGAGGCCGGCACCGTGCGCGGGATGCACGTCCAGGTGGCCCCCTGTGAGGAGACCAAGACCCTGTGGGTCACCCACGGAAGGCTGTTCGATGTGCTCGTCGACCTCCGTCGAGACGAACCGACCTACGGCGAGTGGCTCGGGGTCGAGCTCACCGCTGACGACGACGTCGCGCTGCACGTCCCGGCGGGCATCGCGCACGGCTACCAGACGCTCGAGCCCGACACTCGCCTCACCTACCTGATCGGCGCTCCCTACAGCCCCGAACACGCCCGCACCCTGCGATGGGACGATCCGACCATCGCCATCACGTGGCCGCTGCCGGTGACCCGGATCTCGGCCAGGGACCGCGAGGGCCAGCCGTGGCCGGTGTCCTGATCACGGGCGCCACCGGCCTGATCGGCTCGTGGGCCCTGCGCCAGTGGAACCGTACGCCGACGCCTCTCCCCCTGGGACGGGCGGACGGCGACCTCCTGCGGCCCGGCACGTCCACTGCGTTGCTCGCCCACCACCGGCCCGACGCCGTCGTGCACCTCGCGTGGTGCGCCAGCAGCACGCCCGGCTACCGCGACTCATCGGACAACCTGCGCTGGCTCGAGGCCACGCTCGAGCTGCGTGAAGCCTGCCGCGCGCAGGACGTACGGCTGTGGGTGACGGGGACTGTCGTCGACGACGCACAGGAACCAGCGGATGCCTACACCGCCGCCAAGGTGTCGCTGCGCGAGCATCTCGACGACGACATCCGCACCCGGTCGGTGGGCTGGCTGCGACCGACCTACGTCTTCGACGCAGAGTCCCGCAGCCCGGCGGTCGTGGCGCACGCGCTGGCCGCCGCCGAGAGGGAAGGGGTCGTGTCGCTGCAGACCCCCGACGTCGGCCACGACTTCGTGCACGCCGGCGACGTCGGACGTGCCGTCGAGGTCGCGGTGGCGCACGACCTGCGGGGACTGGTGCCGATCGGCAGTGGGCGCACGCACCGGGTCAGTGAGCTCGTCGAGGCGCTGGGTCTGCGCTGGCAGGCGTCGGACCCACGCCATCTCGCCCCAGGCCATCGCGGCCCGCACCGCGACAGCCCTGCTGACGTCACCCGGCTGCTGCAGACCGGCTGGACACCCACGAGGACAGAGGAGTTCTTCGCCCATGACCGACACCGGTGACCAGGGCACGGACCGCACCTCCCACGGCGACTACGTCCCGAACATGGATGAGTACGCCGGCGCCCGCGACGGTTGGCGCGCCTCGCTGGCCGCCGACGAGACGCTCCGTGCGCAGGCGGTCGACCTCCAGGTGGCAGCAGAACGGCACAACTACACCTACCAGTGGGAGTGGGGCGGCGTGCCGATCATCCGGCTGCCCGATGACATCGTGCTGCTGCAGGAGGTCTTCTGGTCCTACCGACCCGAGCGGGTCGTTGAGACGGGTGTCGCCCGCGGAGGCAGCATGCTGCTCGACGCCAGCCTGATGCGGCTGTGCGGTCTGCCGGCGAAGGTCCTGGGCATCGACCACCGGATCTTCCCGCACACCAGCAGTGTCCTCGCGACACATCCGTTGGCGCAGGGGGTGGAGCTGCTCGAGGCCGACTCCACCTCGGACAGGGCCGTCGAGGCCGCCCGACGCTTCCTGGGCGCTGCCGAGCGAGCCGTTCTGATCCTGGACAGCAACCACACCCACGAGCACGTGCTCTCGGAGCTGCGCCGACTCGCCCCCTTGCTGCCCGTCGGCTCCTTGGTGCTCGTCGCGGACACCCTGGTCGAAGAGTTCCCACCCGACCACTTCGAGGGCCGCCCCTGGGGCCGCGGGAACAACCCGCTGACCGCCGTACGCGCGTTCGTGGCGGAGCACGCCGAGTTCGAGCCTGCCCCAGCATGGGCTCGGCGGGCACTGGTCAGCGAGTTCCGCGACGGCATCATCCGTCGGGTCGGCTGACGACGGTCGTCCGCAGCTCCCAGGCACCTCGACTCAGCGCCGTCAGCGCGACCAGGGCGGTGAGCACCCCGACCAGCGGGGCGGTCGACGCCCGCCACAGCTGGTCGCCCGGCAGCAGGAGCACCGCGAGGAAGCCGAGTGTGCCGAGACCCCAGGACACGCCGATCCGGGGCCAGCGGTTGAGGGCAGCGAGCCCGGCCTGCGAGACGACCGCCACGAACATCAAGCTGCTCGCGGCGGCGAGCACCGCGAGGTAGGGCCTCTCGAGCGCGTAGCCCGGTCCGAGGTAGACCCGGATCAACCAGGGCCCGAGGAGCGCGAACGCCGCGACGTACCCGATGCCCAGCGCCACCGCCACCAGTGCGGCGCTGCGCCGCAGCAGGGTGAACGTCTCCTGGTCGCCCGACTCGACGGTCTGCGCAAGCTGCGTCAGCAACGGGGAGAAGACCGCGCTGACGAACTGGGTGGGGATCCGGCTCAACGTCACCGCCCCGGCGAAGGCGCCCAGCGTGTAGACGTCGACGGCTCCCGTGCCTGCTAGCCACGGCACCGAGCCGCTGTTGGCGAGCAGCGGGCCGACGGACCCGGCCAGCAGGTAGAGGATCGGGCGGGTGGCGACCTCGCGGCCACGCCGCGGGCGGGCCGCCCACTGCGGGCAGAGGAGTCCGCCGACGACCAGGCTCGACGCGGACGACGCACAGCAGACCAAGGCGAGGGTCACCACACTGTCGAGGCCAACCGCGACGACCAGTCCGGCGAGCAGCAACCGCACGACCCCGTCGCAGGAAAGCTGGGCCGCGACCGCCCGGAAGTTCTGCTGACCGGTCATCACGCCCCGCTGGATGGCCTGGGCCGCAGCGATGGCCGTGAACAGCGGCAGCAGCAGAGCGGCGCCCAGGTGGTCGTCGAACAGCAGCCGCGACAGCGTGGGGGCGGTGACACCCACCGCGGCCGTGAGCGCCACGATGACGACGATCGCCCGCCCTGACATGGCGCCGACGACGGGGGTGACGGGCCGGCCGGCGACGCGGTCGGCCACGACCAGGCGAGCGAGGTAGGCCTCGAAGACGCCGAAGCTGGTGCCCAGGACGGTGGCGACGGTCCACCAGACGGCGAAGGCGGCGTAGTCGGTCGCCGGCAGGCTGCGGGCCGTCAGCGCCATCGTGCCCACGGTCCCGATGCCCATCAGGCCCAGACCCACAGCGACCAGGAGGGTGCCACCGGCGAGCTGACGCCGCGCCCGACCCAGGGTGCTCACGGGGTGCCGTCCTCCTCGGGGCCCGCCGGGACCGGTCGTGTCCGGCTGCCACGCACGACCGGCGCTGCCCCGGCAGGCTATCGCGCCGACGGTGGCCGGAGTGGCGCATCCACGCGGGGCCAGACAGACCCGCGTGGTTGAATCGACCCCGACCGCTCCCGACGGCGACGAGGTGGGTTCGCATGCTGCACGGGCCGGACCGGTCGTTCTGGTCGGGCAGCCGCGTCCTGGTGACCGGTCACACCGGTTTCAAGGGGTCGTGGCTCACCTGCTGGTTGCGCGAGCTCGGCGCCGAGGTGCACGGCGTCTCGCTGGCCGGGAGCCACGGAGACCCCTGCCTGTGGGACCAGCTGGGTCTCGACATCACCGAGACCCGCGCCGACGTGGCTACGTCGGGCTGGCTCGACGACGCGCGCGCGTTCGCGCCACAGTTCGTGATGCACCTGGCTGCGCAATCGCTGGTCGGCATCGGCTACCGGGACCCCGCCCGCACCTTCGCCACGAACGTGATGGGCACGGTCCAGGTGATGACGCTGCTCAGCGAGCTGCCCGACCTGCGGTCAGCCGTGATCGTGACGACCGACAAGGTCTACGACACCCGCCAACCGACCCCCTACACGGAGGCGCACTTCCTCGGCGGCACTGACCCGTACTCCGCCAGCAAGGCGGCGGCTGAGCTCGTCACGCACGCCTGGCCGCGCTCGATTCCGGTCGGCACGGCACGCGCCGGCAACGTGATCGGGGGCGGGGACTGGTCCATCGACCGCATCGTGCCGGACCTCGTCCGCGCGTGGAGCGCCGGCGACGAACTAGTGCTGCGTCGGCCGGGCGCCGTACGCCCCTGGCAGCACGTCGTGGAGCCGCTCGCGGGCTATCTGGCCTACGCCGAGGCCCTCGCCACACGGGAGGCGCCGACGGCCCTGAACTTCGGACCCGACCGCAGCCAGGCCGTGCCGGTGGGTGACCTGGTCGCGCACGCCGCAGCGCAGTGGGGGCGGCTGACCGGCTCGACCCCCACCTGGCGAGCGCTTCCCGAGCCGACCATGCTCGAGGCCGACGACCTCACTCTTGATCCCTCCTCGGCTCGGCGAGCGCTCGACTGGGCAGGTCGCTGGGACTGGCGGACCGCTGTGGACAAGTCGCTGTGGTGGTACCTCGAGGCCAGCCGTGGGACCCCACCTCGCGAGCTGATGCGGACTCAGCTCGCGCACTACGTCCGAGGCTGACCAGCCAGTCGGAGCCGCCGCCGCGGGACTCGCCCACTGCTGTCCACAGGCGACCGAAAGGCCGCTCAGTCGACGTCGACGAGGGGCTGGCGCAGCTGGGGCGCGAGCGCGACCAGGCCGAGGAGGGGCAGCGCGGCGAGCAGGAGCAGCGCCGACGGCATGCCGAGCACATCACCGAGCCCGCCGACGACGGCCGACCCGACGCCCCCGCCGACCAGGAAGAACAGCGTGGCCACGCCGAGCGCGACGCCGCGCACGTCCTCGGCGACCGCGTCGCCGACCGCCTTCATCAGCGCGGGCTGCCCCAGGCCGAAGGCCAGCGTGACGGCGACGACCGCGGTCACGAGCAGCACGGCGGACCCGGACGTCGCGCCCAGGGCGGAGACCAGGAGGGCCACGGAGGCGATGCCGGCGGCGAGCGCGAGCGAGAGGGCCGGGCCGATCCGCGCGAGCAGCGGTCCGGCCACCCGGGGCGCGAGCAGACCGGTGACGGCGCTGGGCAGCAGCGCGACCCCCACCTGCCAGGGCTCCCAGCCGCGCGCGACGAGCACGACCGGGACAGCGATCAGGAGGGCGAACCACGCGGCGGGCACGGCGGCCGCGGCCAGCGCGCTCCGCACCACCGCCGGGTTGCGGATCACGGCGAGCGGCAGGAAGCCGTGCGGTCGGTGCCGGACCCACAGCACGACTGCGGGGGTGCCGAGCACGACGAGGGTGGCTCCGACGGCGGCGACCACGGGACCGGTCGAGGGCGACTGCACGAGCAGGACCAGGCCGGCGGCGGTCCCCGCCACGAGCGCGGCGCCGAGCAGGTCGAGCCGGGCGCCGCTGCCCTCGGTCGGCAGCGAGCGCCACAGCAGGGGCACCAGCAGGGCGCCCAGCATCGGCAGCGCGATCACGGCGCGCCAGCCCAGCAGCCCCTCCACGGCACCGCCGGCGAGCGGGCCCAGACAGCTCACGGCCGCTGCGACGCCGGCGACCCGGCCCAGCGCGGTGCCGCGCAGCCGGCCGGTGTAGCGGGCGGTCACGATCGCCACGCCGAGCGTCGGGACGGCGGCGGCCCCGGCGCCCTGCAGGATCCGGGCGGCCAGCAGCACCCCGAAATCCGGCGCGAGGGCGCCTGCGAGGGCACCGAGCGTCATCAGGCCGACACCGAAGAGCAGGGGGATCCGCACGCCGACCAGGTCCGAGACCCGGCCGTAGACCGCCGTCGCGACCGCGAGCATCAGGGCGTAGAGGCTGATCGCCCAGGCACTCACCCCGGTGGTGACACCGAGGTCACGGCCGATGACGGGGAGGGCGATGGCGGCCGACGAGCTGCCCATCCCGGCGAGCCCGAACAGCAGGCCCACCAGGATCGACACCCGTCGCGCATCGCGCGCGGTGGCGGAGGGAGACATTGCCAAGCCCAACCATCACGATCGGCTCGGCATTCCCGCGATCAGGTGGTGACGACCTTGCCCGGGTTCATCAGGCCGTGCGGATCCAGCGCCCGCTTCACCGCACGGTGCATCTCCAGCACGGCCGGCGACACCTCGGCCACCAGGCCGTCCATCTTGAGCAGACCGACGCCGTGCTCCCCGGTCACGGTCCCTCCGAGCTCGAGACAGGCCTCCATGATCTCGTCGAAGGCGAGCCCCGCGCGGGCCCGCGCGGCGTCGTCACCCGCGGGCGTGATGAGCAGCGGATGCAGGTTGCCGTCGCCGGCGTGCGCGATGTTGGCGATCACGGTGTCGTGCCTGATCGCGATCTCCTGCACCCGGCCGAGCATCTCGGCCACCTTGCCGCGCGGCACGCAGACGTCCTCGGTGAGCACCGGCCCGAGTCGCTCCAGCGCCGGGTAGGCCAGCCGTCGCGCCGCGAACAGCGCGTCGGCCTCCTCCTGGTCGGTCGACACCGTCGCCCAGGTCGCGCCGGCCTCCTCGAAGCAGGCGAGCATCTTCTCCGCCTCCTGGTCGCCGACCACACCGGGTGTGTCCACGCGGCCGAGGAGGACCACGTCGGCCTCGACGGAGAGCCCCATGTTCTTCCAGCGGTCGACGGCCTCCAGGCAGGTCCGGTCCACCAGCTCGAGCGCCGACGGCGTGAGGCCCGCGGCGGTCACCGCGGCCACGGCACGTCCGGCGTCGACCACGGAGTCGAAGTAGCCCGCGATCGTGCGCTCCGGCTCGCGCAGCGGGCGCAGCCGGACGGTCACCTCGGTGACGACGCCGAGCGTGCCCTCGGAACCGACGATCAGCGACGCCAGGTCGTAGCCCGCGACCCCCTTCGCCGTACGGCGGCCGACCCGCACGAGCTCGCCGAGCCCGTTGACGAGCTGGATCTCGAGCACGTAGTCGCGGGTCACGCCGTACTTCACGCAGCACAGCCCGCCGGCGTTGGTGGCGACGTTGCCGCCGATGGTGGACCACGGCGAGCTGGCCGGGTCGGGCGGGTACCAGAGACCCTCGGCCGCGCACGCCGCCCGCAGGTGGTCGTTGACGACGCCCGGCTGCACGACGGCCAGCCGCTCGGCGGCGTCGATCTCGACGATCGCGTCCATCTTCTCCAGCGAGATCACCACGCAGCCGTCGACGGCGTTGGCCCCGCCCGACAGGCCGGTGCCGGCCCCGCGGGAGACGATCGGCACCCGGTGCTCCAGGCACACCCGGACGACGGCCTGCACCTCCTCGGCGGTGCGCGGCCGGACGACCACCGCGGGGACGACGTACGGCGCCCACTCGGCCTCGTCGTGCGCGTAGGAGGCGGTCTGGTCGGCGTCGGTGAGCATCCGGTCCGCGGGCAGGGCAGCCGCGAGGTCGTCGAGGAAGGTCATCCCCCTACCGTAGGTCGGCCGTCGCACCAGTGCCGCAGGAGCGCGGCGTACACCTCCACCGCCTCGTCGACCCGCGCCAGCGAGCACCACTCGTCGGCGACGTGGCACTGGTCCGGCTCGCCCGGGCCGAGGATGACGGTCGGGACCGCACCGCCGAGCAGCGGGATCAGGGCGGATGCGTCGGTGAAGTAGCGCGCCGGGTCGGCGGGGCCACCGTCCAGTCCGACCTCCTGCAGCGCACCGCCCACGAGGGCGACGAAGTCGTCGGTCAGGTCGGTGTCGACCGGCGGCAGGACCACCGCGTCCTCGACGCGTACGGCGTCTCCGACGATCTCACGCACGAGGGCCCGGACGTCGTCGCCGGAGAAGGAGGGGACGGCGCGGATGTCGAGGGACAGCTCCCCTGCGTCGGGCACCACGTTGGTCTGCACCCCGCCGCGGAGCACGCCGACGTTGGCGGTGACAGGGCCGAACCGGTCGTCGGTCGGCCAGCCGGAGTGGTCGTGCAGCGCGACGGCTGCCCGGGCCACCTTGACCGCGGCGTTGTCACCGAGCTCGGGGGCGGAGCCGTGGGCGGCCTTGCCCTGGGCGGAGATCCGCATCCAGTGCGCGCCCTTGTGCCCGGGGACGAGCCGGTTCTGCGTCGGCTCGGCCACCACGAGCGGCCCACCGCCGGCCAGCGCGGTCGCCGGGATCGTCAACGCGCCCGTGCAGCCGGTCTCCTCGCCCGAGGTGAGCACGACCTGGACGCCACGGCAGTCGTGCGGCCGTCGCGTGTGCTCGGCGACCGCGACGACGAGCGCGGCCACCCCGGACTTCATGTCACTGGTCCCGCGGCCCACGAGCCGGTCACCGTCGGGCTCGGCCGCCCACGGGTCGACCGCCCAGTCCGACGGGGTCGCCGGGACGGTGTCGAGGTGACCGGTGAAGGTGAGCGGCGTGTCTCCGCCGACGCGGGCGACGTACTGCTCGCGACCGGACTCGAAGTCGACCAGCTCGCCGTTCAGCCCGGCGTCCTCCAGCAGTCCGGCGCACCGGCGCGCCAGATCTCCCTCGCGGGCTGCGACGGTGTCCGCTCGCACCAGCTCGATGAGCAGGTCGATCGCCTGGCTCACTTGAGCACGGAGTTCTTGGTCTCGGGCAGCGTGAGGATCGAGAGGAACGCGATCACGGCACCGCCGGCGACGTAGAAGAAGAAGTAGTTGCTGTGCCCGGCATCGCCGAGGTACTGGATGACCAGCGGCGCGGTGCCACCGAAGATCGCCACCGTGAGGTTGTACCAGGCGCCGATGCCCAGGCCGCGCAGCTCCGTGGGGAACAGCTCGGACATGATCGCGGGCGCGATCGAGGCCATCATCGCGTACAGCCCGAGACCGACGCAGAACACCACCAGCATCGATCCGAAGCCCGCCCCGGGGCGCACCAGCGTCGACAGCGGCACGACCAGCAGGCCGATCAGCGCCGACCACACCAGCAGCTGCGGCTTGCGGCCGAAGCGGTCGGCCGTCCAGCCGAAGGGGTACTGCAGGACCACGAAGAGCGCGGTCCCGATCGACAGGGCGATGAACACCGTGCTGTCGTCGATGCCCTGCTGCTTCACGGCGAAGGGCGTCATCGCGGAGAAGAACGTGTAGTAGCAGAGCGTGTTGAGCAGCGTGAAGCCGATCAGCTGCGCCACCGCACGCGGGTGCTCGCGCAGGGTCATCATGCAGCGGGTTCTTGATCGCCTGCGCCTTGACCTTGTTCTCCTCGAACTGCTCGGTCTCGGCCATGTCCCTGCGCAGCCAGAGCCCGACGAGGCCGAGCAGGCCGCCGATCACGAACGGGACGCGCCAGCCCCAGCTGTTGAGCTGGTCGTCGGTGAGGCTGTCGGCGAGGATGGCGCCGAGCACGGAGGCGATCAGCACCGCGGAGCCGGTGGAGATGTAGAAGAACGACGAGTAGCGACCGCGGCGTTCCGGAGGCGCGATCTCCGCGAGGTAGGCCGAGGCGTTGGAGACCTCCCCGCCCAGCGACATGCCCTGGGCGATGCGCGCCAGCAGCAGCAGGACCGGGGCCAGCCAGCCCACCTGGCCGAACGTCGGCAGGAACGCGATGACCATCGAGCCGCCGGCCATCAGCGAGATCGTCAGCAGCATCGCCGACTTGCGACCGCGAAGGTCGGCGAACCGGCCGAGCAGCATGCCGCCGAGCGGACGGAAGAAGAAGGCCAGCGCATAGGTGGCGAAGGTGCCGATGAACGCCGCGGACTCGTTGTCCGAGGGGAAGATCTGGGTGGCGAAGTAGATCGAGAACGTCGCGTAGACCGTCCAGTCGTACCACTCGACCGCGTTGCCCACGCTGGCGGCGATCAGCGTGCGCACCGGCAGCTTGTGCGGCACCTTCTCCTGCTGGGTCGTGCTCATGTCTGGCTCCTTCGGTCCCGAGGTCCTTGCAACCGTGCCCCCCGTCACACCTCCGAAACGCCGGACTCCTCAGTCCGGGCGGCTCGGCGCATTTCGGTGCGCTCGGACCTGCACTCTCGGTGGCCTGGAGGCGGCGTCAGGCGGGGCGTCGGACGTCGAGGTCGTCGAGTGCATGTCCGAGCGCGCCGTCCACGAACGCCACGAGCACGCGCCGCACGTAGTCCGGCTCGAACATCACGTGCTCCCAGGAGAACCGGATGACGGTCCAGCCGGCGACGACGAAGGCGTTGTAGCGCTCGCAGTCGCGCTTGAGCGCCCGGCGCCGACCGTGGAACTCGAACGAGTCGGCCTCGATGACCAGCCGGCGTCGCACGTCGACGAGGTCCGGTCGTCCGATGCGCTCGATCGGCACCTGCGGCTCCACCGACAGGCCGGCGACGTCGAGCGCGATGGCGCGCAGGACCGACTCGAACGGGTTGGCAGCCCGGCCGTCCGCCGCCGCGACCACGCGCAGACACCTGGCTCGGTAGCGCTCGGGCATCGCCTCGGCTCGACGCGTCAGCTCCGCCGCCCCGACGTCACGGTGCCGGAGCGCCGAGTCGGCGATCGCCAGGGCCTCGTCGAAGGGCATCCGGGCCGCGCACCTCACCACCGTCTCGCCGGGCACGGTGGCGGCGCGCGAGACGTCTTCGGGCGGCAGGTCGAGCCACCGCAGGCGGATGCCACGCCGACGCTCCGGCGCGACCTTGCGCGTGCGCGGCACCGCCAGGCAGGGGCTCACCGGGCGGTGCTTCATCTCCCACCCGTGGTACTGGGCCGCGCTGTCCTCGACCAGCACGGCCGTCAACGCGTTGGCCCGCCGCAGGGCCTCGTCGACCCCCGGGAGGGAGTAGCGGCCGCGCTGGTCGCGCACGACGTCCCCGCCGAGCCGCGCGCGTCGGAGCCGGGACCGCGAGGTCAGCGTCAGGAGGGTGCCGGTGTCGGCCACCCCTCCCAACCGCTGCAACGCCAGATCTGCTCGCACCCCTCCATGCTGGAGGAGTCCTCAGATCCGTGCGCCGCGTTGTCCACAGGTGCGTTCCGACCTGCAGTCGCGGCCACCGTCACGGTCCGCTGAGCGCGACGAGCGACCGGTGGTGCCGCGAGTGCATGTCCGACGGGTCACTCGGAGACGCGGATGATCGACTTGCCGAAGTTGCGCCCGGCGAGCAGGCCCCGAAACGCCTCCGGAGCGTTGTGCAGGCCGTCGACGACGTCCTCGCGGTAGCGCACGGACCCGTCGGCGACCCACTGCGACATGTCACGCACGAAGTCGCGGCCGTGCGACGCGGTGAACTCGCTCTGGATGAAGCCGCGGATCGTCAGGCTCTGGGTCAGCACGCGCCGCATCAGGCCGGGCAGCCGGTCGGGGCCCTCCGGCGCGGACGTCGCGTTGTAGTCGGCGACCAGCCCGCACACCGGCACGCGCGCGTAGAGGTTCAGGTGGGTGAACACCGCGCGCGCGACCGGCCCGCCGACGTTCTCGAAGTAGACGTCGATGCCCTCGGGCACGGCCGCCGCGAGCTCGGACGTGAAGTCCGGCGACCGGTGGTCCAGGGCGACGTCGAAGCCGAAGTCGTCGAGCAGGGCCTGCCGCTTCTCGGGTCCTCCCGCGATGCCGACCGCACGAGCGCCCTTGAGGCGGGCGATCTGACCCACGGCCGAGCCGACCGGGCCGGTCGCCGCTGCGACGACGACGGTCTCTCCCGGCTGCGGACGGCCGATCTCGAGCAGACCGGCGTAGGCCGTGAAGCCCGGCATGCCGAGGACGCCGAGGGCCGTCGAGACGGGTGCGACGGCCGGGTCGAGCCTGCGCAGGCCGCGGCCGTCGGAGATGTCGTGGGTCTGCCAGCCGGAGTAGGACAGGACCCAGTCCCCCACGTCGTACGACGGGTGGCGCGACTCCTGCACGACGCAGACCGTCCCGCCGACCATCACCTCGCCGATCCCGACCGGCGCGGCGTAGGACTTCGCGTCGCTCATCCGGCCGCGCATGTAGGGGTCGAGCGAGAGGTGGACGACCCGCAGCAGCACCTGGCCCTCCGACAGTGCCGGAAGGTCGTGCTCGACGATCTCGTAGGTGTCGTCGGCGGGCTCCCCCACGGGGCGGCGGGCGAGCCGGATCTGGGTGGACTTCACGGGTCTCCTCAGGCGTCTGCGCGCGGCCGACGAACCGATAGGTGGCGGGTCAGCTCTTCTTGCGGAGCGCCTCCGGCTTGTGCACCGCGGTGCCGCCGCTCTTCTCGCTCTCGACGAGGTACTGCGGCTCGTCCGGGGACGCCTTGACCTTGCGGCCGCCGGCCTCGGTCTCGCTGGTGATCGTGTCCTTGACCTCGCCCACGGCGGTGCCGCCGTGGCTGTCCCACTCGACCCGGTCGCCCTTGCTCAGCTTCTTCTCGCTCATAGGGCGGCCGTACCCGAAAGTCGCCGGCTCAGCGCGTCACGACCCAGCGGTCGCCGAGGCGCGCGGCCAGCCCGTCCGCCTCGAACGCCGCCAGCCAGCCCTCCATCGGGAACCAGCCCCACGTGTCGTGGAACCGGTTGGCGTTGCGCACCACGTCGTGCAGGTGCTCGACCGGAGGGGACGAGACCGGGTGCCACTGGTGGTACGCCGTGGCACCGCCGACCCACCACATCGGCACGCCCGCGGCGGCCGCGCGCTGCCCGAAGTCGGTGTCCTCGCCGCCGTAGCCCTCGTACCCCTCGTCGAAGCCGCCCACCGCCGTCCACGTCGCCGCGTCCACGGCGAACGACAGCGACCAGAACAGCCGCAGGTCCGTGGCTCGCTCGACCGCGCCGGCCGGCGGCGCAGGTCGCGCCGGGTGCGGGTCCACCGACGCCAGGTCGGTGAGGGGGTGGCCGCGCTCCAGGTAGGCCACCGGTCCGCACAGCAGTCCGTCATGCCCCGCCCGCGGCCGAGGCGTACGACGCCAGCAGCCCGGGCGACGCGAGGCAGTCCACGTCGAGGAGCACGACCAGGTCGCCGAGCTCGAGCGCCGCGGCGACGCCGACGTTGCGGGCCTTCGCCAACGGCAGCCGGGCTCCGCTCGGCACGTCCACCACCGTCGACCGGGACGCGAGCGGGCCGGCGGCGACGACGTCGCGCACCTGCGGGTCGCCCATCGCCACGACGACCACGTGATCCGGGGGGACGGGGGCGAGGGAGACGTGCTGGGCGGCCAGGTGCGCGTGACGCCCGCGCACGACCGTCACGACCACGGTGCGCGTCATGTGCGCGTGAGCCGCTGCACGGTCTGGTCGACGGCGCGTGCAGCGCGGGCCGCCCCGTCGCCGAAGGACCACTGCGCCCAACCCGACCCGCCGATGCGCACGGCGTCGTCCAGGAGCCGCGGCCAGCGCGACGGCTCGGGCCAGGCCGGCAGGCCGACCGCGAGGCCGAGCCGGGCGACGGCGCGGGCGGTCGCGAGCTGCTCGTCGAAGGGCCGCGGGTCGGCGACGACGACGGCCGGGGCCCGCGCCGCGGCGACCTCGGCGACGGCGTTCTGCCCGGCGTGCGTGACGACGACGTCCGCGCCGCAGAGGGCCCGCCACAGCTCGTCCCGCCCGAGGCGGCTGCTGCCGCCGGCGACCGTCCAGGTCCAGCCGGGCGTGCTCCCCTGCAGGTCGCGCACCGCGGACTCGGTCAGGCCGGTGCCGCCGCTGCCCCAGAGCAGCAGCCCGCGTCGTACGGGCCCGGGCAGGCGGGGCGGGCGGGCCAGCCCGTCGAACCCGCCGATCGACCCGCAGTGCACGGTCTTGTCCAGCCAGGCGGCGGGCCACGTCAGCGGGACCGTCTCGGGGCCAGGGCGCGATCAGCCGGTCGGCCAGGTCGTAGGCGGTGCGGTGGGCGCGGTCGGTGCGCTCGCCCGGCTGCGCGACGACGGCCACCGGGACGCCGGCGAGGCGGACGAGCAGCGAGATCTCGACGGACACGTCGACGACCACGAGCCTCGGTGCGGCGTCCGCGAGCCACGCGGACACCTGCGCCGTACGACGGGCGAGGCCGGGGTCGTGCAACGGCGTCCAGTGCAGGACGCCGTGCGCGTCGACGTCCTGCGGGGAGACGGTGGCGTCGTCACGGTCCAGCTGCACCCAGGCACCGGCCCAGGCCGCGGGCCGGGGCAGGGAGCTGAGCACCGTCACCGGCTCGCGCAGGTGCGGCAGGACGGACTCCAACCGGCGCAGATGACCCAGGCCGTGATGGTGGACGTACCAGCCGATCACGCCGCCACCGTCCGGGCCCCGTCGAGCAGGTCGAGGTAGGAGTCGACCATCTGGTCGAGCGAGCAGTGCGTGACGGCGCGGTGGCGGGCGGCGGCGCGCGACAGCCCCGCTCGCGACCCGTACGGCGTCCGCCGCCGCGGCCACGTCTCCGCCGGGCACGCAGCCGCGAGCAGGAGTCGTCGACGACCTCGGGGAGGCCGCCCCGCGCGAAGGCCAGCACGGGCGTGCCGCAGGCCAGCGCCTCGGCGGCGACCAGGCCGTAGGGCTCGTCCCAGATCGGGGTCACCAGGCACAGGGCACTGGCGCCGACCAGCGCGGCGAGGTCCTGCTGCGCCAGGTGACCGACGTGCACGGCGTCGTCGCCGAGCCGGGGCTCCACCTCGGCGCGCCAGTAGACCGGGTCGCTGACCGGGCCGGCCAGCCGGATCCGCCGCCCGGCGGCGCGCGCGATGTCGAGCGCGAGGTGCGGCGCCTTCTCGGGCGTCATCCGGCCGACCCACACCAGGTCCGGACCACCGTCCCCGACCGGCCAGCGCCGGGCGTCGACGCCGTTGGGGATCACGTGCGGGGCGGCCACGTGCGACCACGCGCCGAGCGGTGTGCTCGCTGACGGCGACGAACCCGGCGGTGGACGGCGCCAGCTGCACGGCGGGCTCGAGCCAGGGCGTCGGGGGCGTGTGCAGGGTGGTGAGGACCGGCGCCGATAGCGCGTCGGCCATCGCGACCGGCAGGTGGTGCAGGCTGTTGTTGTGCACCACGTCGACGTCGTGACGGCGCGACAGGGCGAGCATCATCTGCAGGTGGGCGTGGTGCGCCTGCAGCCACTCCTCGGGCACCATCGACACGTCGCGGCGTGCGGCGTCGCTGAGCACGGCCGTCCCGGTCGGCAGGATGGTCGCACCCAGCCGCGGGTCCGACCCCGGTCCGGCGAAGACCTCGACCGCGACGCCCCGCTCCCGCAGGCCGGCGATCAGGTGCCAGGTCAGCGACTGCATGCCACCGGCGAACGGCTCGCTGATCGGGAACCGCGAGTCGGCGATCTCCACGACGCGCAGCGGGCGGCGCGCCGAACTGACGGCATGGACAGTGCTCACAGGTGTGCCTTCTGCTCCCTCACGCCCCTGCGTGACTCCCAGGTGGACGCCGGGCTGCTTCAGCGATTCAGGAGTGGATTACCCGCGGCTTTGCTTTGCATGTGCCGCCGCCGGCCCCGAGTTCTGGGCGCGCAAGGATCAGGAGCAGAGGATGACGTGCAGGGTGCGGGGGCCGTGGACGCCCTCGACCCGGTTGAGCTCGATGTCGCTGGTCGCCGACGGGCCGCTGATCCAGGTGGTGGGACGGGCGGCGTCCAGGAGCGCGACCGCGTCGGGCACGTCGGCCACGACCTGGTCCTCGCGGATGACGCAGACATGCAGGTCGGGCACGAGGGTGACCGCGCGGCGTCCCTCTCCCGGACCGTGGGAGAGCACGATGGTGCCGGTGGTCGCGACGCCGACGGTGGAGCCGGTGACGACGGCGTCGAGGCCGTCGAGCTCCAGGGCGCTCAGCCCCTGCCCCCCGTCTCCGTCTCGTACGGCGCCCGGCACCGTCCACGCGAGCCCGTCGGGCACGACGACCTTGGCCCCGGGCGGCAGGGCCTCGGCGATCCGTGCCTCGACCTCGTCGGCCGCGCAGCGCACGACCACGGCCCGGTAGTCGGTGACCCGGTCGACGAACAGGTCGAGCAGCTCGGCGTGGCTGCGGGTCTCCGGCGGCCGGTAGTCACGCAGGATCTCGACGTCACCGCGCGCGGACGAGATCGCGCTCCGTACGTCGCCGAGGATCTGGTCGCGGGCGCTCGTCATGCGTCGTCCTCCGTCCGGCCGCCGTCGGTGCGCTTCCACCAGGCCCGGAACGACTCGGCCGGCGGCACCGGCAGGTCGCGGGCGCCGGTCCATCCTCCGGCGAACGGCAGCCGGGACAGCACCGAGCGGCCGCCCGGTGCGGGCCGCACGCTCGGCAGCAGACCGAGCAGCCGGCCCGCCACGCCGGAGAGCCGCTCCGCGGCGCCGAGTCGCGCACCGCTGGTGAACGCGGCCGCGGTCGCCTTCATCGCCAGGGCCTCGGGCTTGCGCGAGGGCCGGTGGGCGTCGACCACCTGCGCCCGCAGGTCGACGAGCACCGACGGGATGTCGATCCGCACCGGGCAGGCCTCGAAGCAGGCGCCGCACAGCGACGACGCGTAGGGCAGCGAGTCGACCTGGTCGGAGGTGCCCGGCCCGCGCAGCAGCGGGTTGAGGATCGCGCCGATCGGCCCCGGGTAGACCGAGCCGTAGGCGTGGCCGCCGGTGCGCTCGTAGACCGGGCACACGTTGAGGCAGGCCGAGCAGCGGATGCAGCGCAGCGCCTGCCGGCCGACCTCGTCGGCGAGCGCGCGGGTGCGGCCGTTGTCGAGGAGCACGACGTGCACCTCCTGCGGACCGTCGCCGGGGGCGACCCCGGACCACGTGGAGGTGTAGGGGTTCATCCGCTCCCCGGTCGAGGAGCGCGGCAGGATCTGGAGGAACACCTCGAGGTCCGACCACGACGGCAGCACCTTCTCGATCCCGACGACGCTGACGAGCACCTCCGGCAGCGTCAGGCACATCCGGCCGTTGCCCTCGGACTCGACGACGACCAGGGTGCCGGAGTCGGCGATCGCGAAGTTCGCCCCCGAGACGCCGACCTTGGCGCGCAGGAACTTCTCCCGCAGGTGCAGCCGCGCGGCCTCGGCGAGCCGGGGCGGGTCGTCGGTCAGGTCGTCGGGGGCGGGGCGGCCGGCGGAGGCCATCCGGGTCCGGAAGATCTCCCGGATCTCGGCGCGGTTGCGGTGGATGGCCGGCACCAGGATGTGGCTGGGCAGGTCGTCGCCGAGCTGCACGATCAGCTCGGCCAGGTCGGTCTCCCAGGCTGCGATGCCCTGGGCGGCCAGGTGCTCGTTGAGCTCGATCTCGGCGGTCGCCATCGACTTGACCTTGACGACCTCGTCGACGCCGTGGCTGCGCGCGACCTCCGCCACGATCCGGCAGGCCTCCTCCGCGTCGCGGGCCCAGTGCACGACAGCGCCGGCGCGCGGTCAGCGTCTCCTCCAGGCGCACCAGGTGGTCGTCGAGGTTGCAGCAGCACCTGGTCCTTGATCGCCGCGCCCGCGACCCGGAGCTGCTCCCAGGCGTCGACCTCGGCGACGACCTTGAGCCGCTTGGCGCGGATCGTGGAGGTCGCGTGCGCCAGGTTGGCCGCGCAGCTGGGTGTCGGCCAGCGCCGCGCGCGCCGCCTCCGGGAACGCCGGCATGCCGACGAAGGTGGCGCTCATCGGGACTCCTGGGTGGACTCGACGGGGTGGGCGCTCTCGACGTCGGCGCCCTCGGTGGCGGCCAGGACCTCGGCCAGGTGCATGGTGCGCACGCCGGCCCGCTGCCGCGACAGCAGCCCGCCCACGTGCATCAGGCACGACGAGTCGCCGGCGACCAGCACCTCCGCGCCCGTGCCGACCACCTTGCGAGCCTTGTCCGAGCCCATCGCGACCGAGGTGTCGGCGTTCTTGACCGCGAACGTCCCGCCGAAGCCGCAGCACTCCTCCGCACCCGGCAGCTCGACCAGCCGCAGCCCGCGCACCGCCTGCAGCAGCCGGGTCGGCCGGTCGCCGACACCGAGCATCCGCAGCGAGTGGCAGGTCGGGTGATAGGTCACCGTGTGCGGGAACGACGCGCCCACGTCGACCACCCCCAGCACGTCGACCAGGAACTCCGAGAGCTCGTAGACCTTGGGCGACAGGGACGCGATCTCCGACTGCAGCGCCGCGTCTCCCGACCGACGCCCGACGATCGCGTGCTGGTGCCGCGCCGAGCCCGCGCAGGACCCGGACGGCGTGACGACGGCGTCGAAGCCCGCGAAGGCGTCCACGAAGTTGCGCACCACCGGGACCGCCTCGTCGAGGTAGCCGGTGTTGACCATCGGCTGCCCGCAGCAGGCCTGCGCGGCCGGGAACTCGACGTCGACCCCGAGCCGGCGCAGCAGCCGCACCACGGCCTTGCCCGCGTCCGGGAACATCGCGTCGTTGATGCAGGTCACCATGAGCGCTACGCGCATGTCACCCTCCCGCCTGGTCGTCCGAGTCCGATGCCGTCTGAGCAACGTAGCCGTCCGGCACGTCCGCGGAAAGGCGGGTCTCAGCCTCGGCCCAGCGCAGCCCC